>NZ_QRLV01000001.1 GCF_003472385.1 Sutterella sp. AM11-39
CCTCGAATTTTGCAAAACCTTCTGGCTTTGCAATTCAATTTGGACAGTAGTGACATTGCTCATTTTTGTTCCTCTCTGCAAACTGATCAAATTTGCCCCTACTTGGCTTCACGCTGAGGATTGACGATGACGAATTCCTTTTTTGTCGCTTCAATCGCGTGCCAGACACCTGAAAAGCCGGGATGCAGAATAAAACTCTGCCCCGCGGTAAATCGCTGTGGTACGCCGCCGTCCTCAGTGATTTCTGAAATACCCTCCACAATATGGCAGTACTCCCAATGATCGTCTGCCGTTGTGAAATGCCACTTGCCTTTGGTGCTTTCCCAAAATCCGGACCGAACGCCCCCTGTCTTATCAACACTCGTTACCTTGAATTCCGGATCGCCTTCCAGAACATCCACGCGGGCAAACAACGGGCCATATGAAAAAGGCGTCAGTCCCTCGTCCGTGAACCGGACGATTCTTCCTGCATCACCATTTGCAAGAGCAACAGGGGCTTGGCCAGAACAACCGACAAGGCAGGTGGCGATCACAAAACCGCAGATGAGAGTTTTCATATCAGTAGGAGTCAACAAAGGCCTCCGCATGGAGGCCCGGAATCATTAGGCACGGGGAATCATCAACAATTGAACTGATGGAAGACCTTGGCAATTGCCTGCCAGCGGCCATCAAGTTTGATAAACGTCAGGTAGTCGTTGTAGTCGGCACCGATGGCATCCTTTTCCATATCGATTCTCACCACAGCGGTCGTAGGCGTGATGGCAAGCACGTCCAGATGGGTCTTGATGTCGGGAGCGCTGCCGTTCTGACGCACAAAGTCATAGAGGTTGCCGATGGGGCCGCCCAGCAGAGTTTTGCCTCCGGCAAGCCCGTACATGATGGCTTCCTTATGAAATGCCTTGGCGACCGTATCCGCGTCACCCGTACGCAGACCTTCGACATAGTAACGGGCGGCTTCGAGCACGGCATCGTACTCCTCGACCGAGACCATCTTGTTGTTAGCACAGCTGCATTCAGTCATTTGATGCTCCTAAAACAAATCTGTAGCACTTGCTACGGAAATAATTCTATATCATTCACTAAATAAGTCAAGAACGATTTGTCTAAGCATCACAACATCAAATGACCGAAAGAAATCCCTCCTCCATATCGTTTGCCAGATCCAAGGGACGCCCCCGTTCGTTTGACAGAAATCAGGCGCTGATGACTGCGCTGCGCATTTTCTGGAAACTGGGCTATGAGCCGGCGTCTGTGGCCGTTCTCTGTAAGGCAATGGGCGTCAAGCCACCGAGTTTTTATGCCGCGTTCAAAAGCAAGGAAGCGCTTTTTCTGGAAGCGGTGAATTTTTATGAAGCGCAGTACTGGACCGATGTCCTCAAGCGATTTGAGGAATCGCCAAAGCCCATTGATGTTGCGTTGGCAGAGTTCTTTCAGGAAGCTGCGTCAATTCTTTTGAATCCAGACAATCCGAGCGGCTGCATGGTGGTGCTGGCTGCTGTCAATATCGCTCCAAAGGAAAAGCGCATTGCCGAAACAGTCAAAAAGATTCGATCTCAAACACGTGATTTTTTTGAGAGACGCTTAAAGAAATCGCAAGATGCTGGCGAAATTGCAGTCGAAGCTGACGTATCTGCATTAGCTGATGCGCTCAACATCATGCTCGAAGGCATGTCCATTCAGGCTAAAGATGCCATGCCGTTGCAAACACTGCGGCAAGCGGTTCAGTACGTTCCGAATTTGTTGCGTCCCTACCTGAAACAACATCAATAGTCGACGAATATGTAACCCCTGTCAGATTTCGGCAAGAAACGGAGAAGCATTGCAGCAGTGGGTTAGAAGATGGTACAAATTGGGGCGGATGACCCGCCCCGTCTCATATTGAGATATAGAAGACTTCCCTTTCAAAAGAGTTTCTCCGGGAAACTTTCCAAGCAACTCTACCTGTTACCCTCAAAAGATTGCTGGGCCGTCGGCCCATCCGTAGCGCACTCCTTCTCCGCCAAAAATTACAAAAACTGCGCTTTAGTGATTAGTGATAATCACCTTGAAGTGCAAAGGGAAAAGGGCTTGAGAAAATTTGTTCGCAGGCCTTTTTTCTTTTCTGTTGTCTTCGGCACCAAAAAACCACATCCCCCAAGAAGGCGGATGCCGCTTGCCGTGAACCAGTGTGACTAAGAGAAAAGTCATCTCCGGCAGCAACAAGGAAGCTTGTGACGCCGGCAAGAAAATTCACTAGCATCGGTGACTGTAACCGTTTATCAAAAAGCGTCAAATATGACTCTTTTGCTATAATATCGCAAATTCTTTCTGTTTTAACTGCAATGGACCTTGCTACTCACACCTCCGCCATGGTCTTTTACAGAAAGGAACGTGGCCTGTCGCAAACCGAAGTTGCCCGAGCAATGGCCACGACTCAATCGGCGGTTGCGCGTCTCGAAAAACGTCTGCTTACAGGAGCCGACGTCACCTTATCTGCTCTCCAGCGGTATGCGGAAGCAATCGGATTGAGCATTGAATTGACACTTAAGCCGGTCAAGCAACGATACGGAATTTTTCCCAGTGCTGAATCTGCAATTGCGGCCGCTGTCCATACATCGGCATGCGAAGGCCGAACGGTTCCTGCTAATGAAGTTGAAGATCTATGGAAAATGGTTCGAGGCGAAATTTCCAGACAAGATCTGATCAAGAAATATGTCGCCGAAGCTCTCGCAAAGCAGGAGGCGCGCGACCGTGTCTGATGAGTACGATTACAAATACGATTCTCTGGAGGATCCTTATGTCTATCCTGGCACCCAGATATTGCGAAACAAATTCGGGATCAAACATCAGGACCTGCTATTCGAATTAGAGAGTCAAATCACAAACTCTAAGTTTGTTAAATCGAAGCGAAGTGACGACGATATTCCGACTGGGAACTTCGATCTTAAGCACCTTCAAGCTGTCCATAAGTATCTTTTCGGCGAGCTTTACGACTGGGCTGGAGAGATTCGCAAACAAGGATTCACCAGCAAGGGGCAATCCGTCTTCTGCTTTGCTCCTATGATCGAGTCGTATGCCCGCGGAATCTTTAGCAAAATGCAGCGAGAGAATTTCTCCGAAATGGAGGTTAAGCAGTGCGCCTGTAGATTGGCCTACTACCTGTCGGAAGTTAACGCACTGCACCCATTTCGTGAAGGAAACGGACGATCTACACGCCTGTTCTTCCAGATCTTTGCCGACAAACACGGATGGACTTTGTCTTTTGAAAAGATTTCCCATGTTACGTTGGTCGAAGCGATGATTGAAAGCATGAACGGATCCTTGGCTCCGTTAAGCGAGCTACTGGAGAAATGTCTATCGCGACAAACAAGTACGTAACTATCGGCGGCTTTGCGATGTCACTGAGGCAACCTGAACCGGTGTTAGCTCCTTCTTCAGGCTATCACGTTTGTGAATCGCAATAGATAAAATCCGCACAACTTTTCCAAAAGTGCATCGACCGCTGCAAATATTTCAGATTAAGGCGGTTTTATTGTTGCGCCTGCTCGATTAACTTGCGAGCTTCCAATCTTTTTCGTCAGCCTGACCAATGCTTCTACTACAAGTCCTCGGTATCTCCGTCGCACTTTCCATCGACGCCATGGTGGTCGCTCTATGCTGGAGCGCTACCTGCAAACACGTTACGACCAAACACATTTTTCAGTTTGCCGCCGCGTTTGGCTTCTTCCAGTTTCTGATGCCGCTCGCAGGCGGACTTGCCGGAAATACCGTTGCGGATTTGGTCAGCTCCTGGGATCACTGGATTGCTTTTGCACTGCTTGCCTGGGTTTCGGTCTCGATGGTCCGCGAAGCATTCTCCGAAGAGGAAGAAGAATCTGACTTGTGCCAAGTCTGCGGTACCATCCCCTGGGGAACGCTCCTGACGCTGTCGGTTGCCACAAGCCTTGACGCACTGGCCGTCGGCTTTTCGTTTGCCATGGCTAAATTCCCGATCCTCTGGCCCTCGGTCGTCATTGGCTCCGTCTGCTTTGTGCTGACAGCTATTGCCGTTATGCTCGGCAGCAAACTTTCAAGCAAAGCAGCTCGCCACAGCGCCAAGCTCTCGCTTTTCGGCGCCGCCGTCTTGTTTGCCATCGGACTTAAAGTACTCTACGAGCATGATGTATTCCAAGGTCTGTTTTGAGTTTTTGTTTGATCTCAGAGACTCAGTTTGCTAGGCTAAGTTCGTTAACGTTTGAGTTTTTCGACGCTTTTCAATCATGTCTGCAGCGCCCAAACAACCCCCCGCCCGCGCTTCCCGTAAGCGCTTCTTCATCCTGCCCGTGCAAAGTTTCACGGAAGAATTAGGCGAACGCATTTCCGCCGCACGCCGCTGCTGCAAGCTGACGCAAGAGGAACTGGCGCAAAAAAGCCGTACGTCGCTCTCAACCTACAAGCGCATAGAAAGAGGCGACACCACGGTTTCAATCGGTACGATCCTGAGCGTGTTGCATGTTCTCGACAATCTGGAAAGCTGCGAGGATATTCTCGCCGATGTTCTGCAGGCTTCCCACGGCAATCGTTTGCCGCATCGCGTGCGCCACAAGAAAGCAACCGCCCTCCAGGAAGCCGCCAAGGAACCTCGAACCCAAGCCAAAAGCGTGCGCCGCAAGAAGGATTCCACCTCTAAAAAAGCCACCAAGGCGAAAAAAACGACTCGTTCAGTCAAAAGCTGACGGCCTTACTGCCAAGAGTCCGGTTCGTTCCAGAACTGCATCAGACGCTCAAGCTTGAGCGTCTTTGTGTATGGAGGCAGGCTCTGCCAGATCTTCTTGCCGTAGCCTGCGCGTACCAAGCGCACGTCCCCGATGATCAAAATGCCTCGATCGGCTTCGCTGCGAATCAAACGCCCTGTGCCCTGCTTGAGTGCAATAGCTGCCGCCGGTACGGACAAAATGTTGAACGACGACTGTCCCTGGCTGTCGAGCCACTTGCAACGCGCGTCAAAAACCGGGTCTTCCCGGTTGGGAAACGGCAGCTTGTCGATGATCACAAGCGAAAGCTGGTCGCCCTTGATGTCAATGCCTTCCCAAAAACTCATCGTCGCCACCAAAATGGGGTGCTGCTCGTGGCGGAATTTGTCGAGAAGCTTTTCTTTTGATTCCTCGCGCTGCACCAGAACCGTATAGTCGCGCCCATTGGCGGCGATGTGTTCGCGCAGCTGCTCGGCCGCGCGCTCCATGCCTCGATAACTGGTGCACAGCACGAAGGCTCGCCCCTGCACCATGTCAATCACTGGCCACACCTGCTCGATCAAAGCATCGGTAAATTCGTCGCGCGCCACGCCAGATTTGAGATTGGGCATATCAGGCGGCACATAAAGCATGGCCTGATTTTCATGATCAAAAGGTGAGTTCCAAGCGTGCTCTTCGGCGCCTTCGATGCCGAGCGCCTGCGTAAAATGCTTGAACTCACCCTCGCCCACCGCCATCGTGGCCGATGTGAAAACCCAGGCGGTTTCTTTGCGCAGCTTCATCATCTGCGAGAACGGCTCGGCAATGTCAAGCGGAGTCACCGTAAGACGCGCTTCGCTTCGTGTGCGGGAGATCCAACGCACCAACGGCTTCTGCTCCGGCGGCATCGGCATACCGGCATGCTTAAGCCAGATCACCCACTGCTTGATGTCCTGCAAGACGGCAGTGCCCGATTCAACGAAGACGCCCAGATCTTCACTCATCTCCACGTAGGGTGCCGCCGCCTCCAGCAACACCTCCAGAACGAGCGCGGCGTTTTCCAGATGTTGCGTCGAGCCCTGCATACCGTTGATGGTTTCGATATTGCGACTGTCGCCTTCGAGCACTCCGGCAGCTTCTAACCCCAGCACGAAGTCATAGAGCGACTTTTTGATCGTCTGGGTAATATCGTCCCAAGACGTCCCTTTTGGGGCTCCGCTTCTGAATTTCCCCATCAGAATCGGGCGCATGCTGTCGACAATTTCTCGAATGGCCGTGGTCGACAGTTCGCTGCCGAAATAGTTTGTGGCAATTTCAGGCAACTTGTGCGCTTCGTCGAAGATCACGGCATCAACTCGCGGCAGCATGCCGTCGTCCTGACCGCCCTCGAGCTCCATGGCCGCCGCCGAAAGAAAGAGATGATGATTGACAACGATGACATTTGCCTTCTGCGCTCTCAAGCGCGCACGCGTCACAAAGCACTCGCGCGCGTGCTGACAGTGTTTTCCAAGGCAATTGCCTGCGGTGCTTGTCACGGAAGGCCACACAGCGCTGTCTTCGGCCACACCGCTGACGTCATTGATGTCACCCGTTTTGGTGCGGTCCAAAAAAATGCGGATCCGTCGAAAATCCTCCACCGCTTCACGCGAAGCAAGCGTGATTTCTCCTCGTTCGCACATGTTGATGCGATGTCGACACAGGTAGTTGGAGCGGCCCTTAAGTAACGCTACATTGGCTGGCAATCCACAGGCTCGCATCAATGCCGGAATATCCTTGCGGCACAACTGTTCCTGAAGCGACTTGCCGGCCGTACTGACGATAACTCGGCAGCCTGCAATCAGAGCGGGCGTGAGATATGCAAAGGTCTTGCCGGTGCCGGTACCGGCTTCGGCCAAAAGCTTGCCTTTGCTCTGCAACGCTCTTGCCACAGCCAGTGCAAACTCGATTTGCGCAGGGCGCGACACAAAACTCGTCGTTGCCTGCGCAAGCGGACCGTCGGAAGCAAAAGCCCGGCGGACTCGCTCTTCATAGTCTCCCGGGAAAACAGCGCCCTGTCCGACGGCGGACTCGTCTCCGAGAGACTTTTTCGCCGTGTCGCCGTCCTTTTCAAACTCAGCAAACGGAATCATCGGCGCCTCGATGGGCGTCGTAATGTGCGCCATCTGCTCGAAATCGTCGGCTAAAAAGCTCTCGTCAGCAAGCAGACTTTTGGCAATCTCGTCGAGCTCCTGATCGGCTCGGCCGCCCTTGAGCCCCGATTTCACTTCTTTTCAGCCTCGCTTTTTTTCTGTTCCTGTTCTTTCTTGGCCTTCTGCTTGGCGCGCTTTTCCAGAGCTTTTGCTCGTTCAGCGCGGCGCTTCTCACGCTCGGCGACCTTCTTGTCGTACTCAGCACGATGCTTGGCTTCCTGAGCTTTTTTCTGCTCGGCCTCGGCCTGACGCTCCTGCAACGCCTTCATGCGCTTGGCATGAGCCGCCTTGTTTTCCTGGGCATTTTTCTGTGCTTGCGTGGGCTTGCGAGGGGTAACCTTCTTTACCTGCTTTGGCGGCTGTGCTGCTTTGGCGTCTCGCTCCTTCTGTCGGGCCGCTTCCTTGCGCGTTTCATCTTCGCGCACGATGCGGCGAGCTTCGGATTCGATGGCTTGCAGGCGGCGTGACTGACGCAACTCGGCCTTGCGAACGTCTTCCACGCAGCTGTTGACGAAAATATTTTCGTTGCAACGACGCTTGGAGTATTCGACCAGTTCCTTGAGTTTGCTCTTGGCCGCACGCACTTCGCGAAGCGCTTGGTCAGCCGTTTCACGCGTCACGATCGATCCCTTGGGGAACCTTTGCATCAGCGATTGATTCTCGATTGCCGCAAGGTCGGGATCAAAGGCAAAGACTTGCGTGGCAGCAGCCATCAAAAAGCCGATAAGAACGTGTTTGAGCGTTTTCACGGAAGAAACACCAGAGCAAGAAAACAATGAAGAAAGTCGGTTTTCGGATCGAGGCGAAAAGCATTCCTCACCCCCGAACCATCGGAGCCGAAATTTTACTTCAGCCTTGGGTTCGGCATGTGTTGCCAAACGTCTCAAACTGCGAACTCGTCTTCATTAACCGACTGAATAATCTTCGGCCTTTTGTTTCGCTATAAATCGATTTTTGGGCGTAGACTCAAAATTTGGGATCTCGAAAAAAACTTGAGGCTTTTTTCTATGAACTGGCGTGTGGTCTTAGCCGTCTTGACGTGCAGCACTGTTCTCATGTCGGCAAGCTACACCATGTTGATTCCGTTCCTGCCGATGTACCTTATTCAGGAGCTCGGCGTTCAAACTGCGGAAGTCAATTGGTGGAGCAGCATCATCTTTGCCGTGAGCTTTCTGATTTCCGGCATTTTCGCGCCCATCTGGGGAGCCATGTCCGATAAGGGCTCCCGAAAGCTTATGGCGCTGAGAGCCGCAAGTTGCCTGGCCATCACCTATTTTCTGGGTTCTATCGTACAGACGCCCTGGCAGCTTTTCGGTGTTCGCGTGCTGCAAGGCTTAGCCGCGGGGCTCTGGCCTGCGCAGCTTGCCATTCTCACCTCTGTCATTCCGCACAAGAAGATCGGTTTTAGCATGGGTCTGATGCAGGCTGGCCTAACCGCGGGCGGCGTTTTGGGTCCCCTCGTGGGTGGCTTTCTTGCCGAAATGTTCGGCATGCGCTCGACGTTCCAAATCGCTGCTGTGGCGCTTACCACCATCACCATCGCTTTGGCGGTTTTGATTAAAGAGCCGCCGCGTGCTAAACCCGCTCAAAAGAGCGCCGAGGAACCCGCTCGCGTCACGCCCTTGCGCAACCCCGTCATTTTGCGCATGCTTTTTGCGGCAGCCGTGGTTCAGATGAGTGTGCTGATGGTTCAACCCGTACTGCCGCTTTACATTGCCGAGTTGCAGGGCTCGATGGATCGCATTGTGTTCATCTCAGGGCTGGTCTTCTCGATCGTCGGCATTTCCGGTGTGATTGCTTCGCCTCCCTGGGGCATGCTCGGTCAAGGCTGGGGCTACCGTCCGGTGCTTTACCTCTCACTCTTTTTGAGCGGCATTTTCGGCATTGTTCAGGCTATTCCTCATGATCTCACCTGGTTTACGATCTGGCGTTTTGTGGGCGGATTGACCTTTGCAGGCATTTTCCCGGCCATCAACGCCGTGCTAACGCAATCTTCCGATCCGCAGGATCGCGGCAAGGTGTTTGCATACTCTTACTCCGTGCAGCAGTTCGGCAGCGTCATCGGCCCGGTGCTGGGCGGCGCACTTGCTACTTGGGCCAGCAACCAGGTCACGCTCGCCGCTGCGGGTGCCATGCTCTTTCCGGTGGTTGCCATCCTTTACTTCTTCCGTCCAAAAGCTCCGGCTCCTGCAACCGGTATGCCCAAGGCACTTTCCGAAAACGGCTGCGAAGTGCGACGTGAATTGGAAAAGCAAGCTCAAGCCGAGCTGGTAGCTGAAAAAGAATCGGGCAACTCTGTCGACAAAGCCTAACGAAACGGAGTTGCATTCGAGCGGGCGGAAGATGCGGGATATGCGCTTTCCGCCCATTTTGCTTGGGTGGAGCGCAGAAAACGGGCATGAAAAAAGCCGCTCACCTTTCGGCGCGGCCTCTTCGATAATCTGATAAGTGCGTGGCAGGGGTAGTAGGATTCGAACCTACGAATGGCGGATTCAGAATCCGCTGCCTTAACCGGACTTGGCGATACCCCAGCACTTGGTGCGGTCGGAGAGACTCGAACTCTCATGACTCTCGCCACAGCCACCTCAAGGCTGCGCGTCTACCAATTTCGCCACGACCGCATTTCAGATTTTAATTCCCAACTCGACTTGCGTCTTGCTGAGAGTTCGGAATTATACATAGGCTTCCGAACTTTGCAAGCCTTTTCTGAAAAAAATTTCAGATCCCGGTTTTCAAGCGTTTTGGCAGGGGTAGTAGGATTCGAACCTACGAATGGCGGATTCAGAATCCGCTGCCTTAACCGGACTTGGCGATACCCCAGCACTTGGTGCGGTCGGAGAGACTCGAACTCTCATGGCTCTCACCACAGCCACCTCAAGGCTGCGCGTCTACCAATTTCGCCACGACCGCTTGCACTCGAAAAAACTATTGTCTTCCCCGAGTCATTCCTTCACAGCCGGGAAAAAATACCGGAACCGGCTGCAAGGCCGCGAATATTAACGCGGAACCTGGTTGGATTGCAAGTCATCCTTCGCAGCAGGCGCTTCGGAGCCGGCTGCAGCGGGAGCCTGCGTCGTCTGTTCGGTCGTCACCGTACCCAGCACGCCGCCTTGACGCTGCTGATTCTGCTTGTTGAAAGCACCAGAGCCGAGGGTGATAGCAATGGTGGCGCAGAAGAAGATCGTCGCAGCCACAGCCGTGGAGCGCGACAGGAAGTTGGCCGAGCCGGTGGCGCCGAAGAGCGAACCGGAAGCGCCCGAACCGAAAGCCGCGCCGAGATCGGCGCCCTTGCCGTGCTGCAGGAGCACCAGAATAATGACGGCAATCGCAGCAATGATCTGCACAACGATCGCGATACTCATCAACATCTGCATAGTTGTGTGTTTTCCGTGATGGTTCTGATTTTGGTTGTTAAAAAGCTTTCAATCTGCCTGCGTCTCAGTGCGCCGTGCAGATCTCGTAAAAATCCTGTGCCTTAAGCGCCGCACCGCCGATCAAGCCACCGTCGATGTCGGGCATGGCAAAAAGCGAAGCGGCGTTGCCGGGCTTGACACTGCCGCCATAGAGAATGCGCACCTTGTCGCCGAGTTCGGCAGCGTGTTTGGTCAGCTCAGCACGAAGCGCGGCATGCACTTCCTGCGCGATCTCGGGCGTTGCACTCTTACCGGTACCAATAGCCCAAACAGGTTCGTAGGCCACCGTGCAACGGGCAAAATCCTCTGCTCCCACTTTGCCGATCACCGCTTCGAGCTGACGCGACACCACGGCAATGGTTTCGCCTGCTTCGCGTTCTTCGAGCGTTTCACCCACGCAAACGATGGGATGAATACCGGCGGCCAAGGCCGCCTTGGCCTTGAGAGCCACACGATCATCAGTGTCGCCGTATAGCGCACGACGTTCGGAGTGTCCCACGATCACGTAGGAACAACCGATTTCGGCCAGCATACGAGCACTGACCTCACCGGTGTAGGCGCCAGACTCAAATTCATTTACGTCCTGAGCACCAAGCGCTACGGATGATCCTTTGAGCAGGCAGGCCATCTGCGACAGATACACGGAAGGCGCACACACTGCCGCATCGCACCCCGCGTCTTCCAACGCAAGGAAGGCCTCAGCCCACCGGGCATTGGCTTCAAGCGATCCGTTCATTTTCCAGTTGGCGACTACCAGTCTGTTTCGCATGCTTCTTTTCTCCAAAACCGCTGTTGGAAGTGAATTTTGGATTTTAGCCGATATTGAACCTTTTCTCTTAAGGCGGCGAAAGCGGGCCGCTCGGTCCGCTTTGCATTCTGTCCTTTTTTGCTTTCAGCCGGCGAACCTCTCGCCGGCTTGAAAGACATCGTCGAATTACTCTTCGTTCAGAAGTGCCTTCATCGACAGACGCGGACGATTCTTGTCATCGAAGCCGATCACCTTGACGCGTACCGTCTGGCCTTCCTGCAGGTAGTCGGAGACCTGGTTGACGCGTTCGTTGGCGATCTGGCTGATATGCAGCAGACCGTCCTTGCCGGGCAGCAGACCGATAATGGCGCCGAAGTCAAGCAACTTGACCACAGGGCCTTCGTAGATCTTGCCCACTTCGACATCAGCCGTGATGTCTTCGATGCGCTTCTTGGCGAATTCAGCACGTTCCGTATCGTTGGACGCAATCGTCACCGTGCCGTCGTCTTCAATGTCGATCTGGCAGCCGGTTTCTTCGCACAGGCCGCGGATCGTGGCGCCACCCTTGCCGATCACATCGCGGATCTTTTCCGGATTGATCTTGATGGTGAGCAGACGCGGAGCCCAGACGGAGAGTTCCTTGGCGCCGTCGCCGGCCATTTCGTGCATCTTACCGAGGATGTGCATGCGGCCTTCGTGAGCCTGAGCCAGAGCGGCCTGCATGATTTCGGCGGTGATGCCTTCGATCTTGATGTCCATCTGCAGAGCGGTCACACCGTTTTCGGTACCGGCTACCTTAAAGTCCATGTCGCCGAGGTGATCTTCGTCGCCAAGAATGTCGGTGAGCACGGCAAACTTGTTGCCTTCCTTAATGAGGCCCATAGCCACACCGGCCACGTAGTCCTTGAGCGGAACGCCGGCATCAAGCATCGACAAACAGCCGCCGCAGACGGAAGCCATCGAGGACGAACCGTTGGATTCGCAGATTTCGGAAACCACGCGAATCGAGTAGTTGAATTCTTCAGCGCTCGGCAAAACGGCCTTCAGAGCACGTTTGGCGAGACGACCGTGGCCGATTTCGCGACGCTTCGGGCTGCCCACGCGACCGGTTTCGCCGGTGGCAAACGGAGGCATGTTGTAGTGCATGATGAATCGATCGCGGCTTTCGCCCATGATGTTGTCGATGATCTGTTCATCCTGCTTGGTGCCGAGCGTGGTGAGCACCAGAGCCTGCGTTTCGCCGCGGGTAAAGAGGGCGGAACCGTGAGTACGCGGAAGGATCGACTGCCGGATTTCGATCGGGCGAACCGTGCGCGTGTCGCGACCGTCGATACGGGGCTTGCCTTCGAGAATGTTGGTGCGAACAACGTGGGCTTCCATTTCAAAAAGGATGCCGTGCACTTCGTTCATGTCGGCCACTTCGGTACCGGCTGCTTCGGCGTCGGCCGTGAGCTGAGCTTCGACCTTTTCGTAAATGGCGCGCAGCTTTTCCGTGCGGCTCTGCTTGGAGCGGATCGTGTAAGCCTCTTCAATGTCGGCCTGGGCAATTTCGTGCACACGTGCGATGAGCGCTTCGTTCTTCGGAGCGGGCTGCCAATCCCAAGCGGGCTTGCCGGCTTCGGCAGTGAGTTCGTGGATGGCGTTGATGGCCACCTGCATCTGCTGATGACCGAACATCACGGCATCAAGCATGG
This sequence comes from Sutterella sp. AM11-39, assembly GCF_003472385.1. Lineage (GTDB taxonomy): Bacteria > Pseudomonadota > Gammaproteobacteria > Burkholderiales > Burkholderiaceae_F > Duodenibacillus > Duodenibacillus intestinigallinarum. Next base: position 12,736 of record NZ_QRLV01000001.1, read on the forward strand.
TCTGTTCGGGCAGGCAGTCGGCTTCGGATTCAACCATCAGCACGGCGCGTTCGGTACCGGCCACGACGAGATCGAGGCGGGATTCCTTGAGCTGGGAAACCGTCGGGTTGCAGACGAAACCGCCGTTGACGTAGCCCACGCGGCAGGCGCCGATCGGGCCCTTGAACGGGATGCCGGAAATGGTCAATGCAGCCGAAGCACCGATCATGGACGGAATATCAGGATTGATTTCCGGATCAACGGACAGCACGTGAATGATGACCTGCACTTCGTTGAAGAAGCCGTCCGGGAAAAGCGGACGAATCGGACGGTCGATCAGACGGCTCGTGAGGGTTTCGTGTTCCGACGGACGGCCTTCACGCTTGAAGAAGCCACCGGGGAACTTGCCGGCAGCATAAGCCTTTTCGATGTAGTCGACAGTAAGCGGGAAGAAGTCCTGACCGGGCTTGGTTTCCTTCTTGGCCACAACGGTAGCCAGAATAACCGTGTCGCCCATCTGAACGACAACGGCGCCGGAAGCCTGGCGAGCAATTTCGCCCGTGGTAAGCGTCACTTCGTGTTGCCCGAACATGAAGCTCTTGGAGACCTTGTTGAACATGCTCATGTGAGTTTCCTTTGTTCTCAGGTGCTTTGCTTTCCGTATGGCTTTTGGTTCGCTCGGTGCTTGAGGGCACGCTGCGGCACAAATTTCCGGTTGGTCGTGTGTCGGACTTTCAGACGCTTGTGTCGCAACGCGCGTTACCGTCATCCGAGGAGCCTTTGCCGGAGCAAAGCGGGTTAATCAATCGTTTTTTAAGCTGTCCTTAGACAAGCTTACGGCCTGTTTGTGCGCTGACAAACAGGCCGTGGGATTCGGCAATTCTTACTTACGCAGCTTGAGCGAATCGATCAGCTTGCGGTAGGCAGCCACGTCCTTGCCCTTGAGGTAGTCGAGCAGCTTGCGACGGCGGCTCACCATCTTCAGAAGGCCACGACGGGAGTGGTGATCCTTCTTGTGTTCCTTGAAGTGTTCGGTCAAGGAGTTGATACGAGCGGTCAGCAAAGCAACCTGAACTTCGGGGGACCCCGTGTCGCCTTCGGCGCGGGCATACTGGGCAATAACTTCTGCCTTGTTGATTTCAGACATTTTTCACCTTAATTGAGGCGGTTAAACACATGCGGTGCGGGTGTCGAGCCTACACCGTGAGAAAGGCGCAATTTTACTTATTTGCTATTAAAAATCAATAGCCAAGGCGCGAGAGGAAGCGTTCGCGCGTGATGTTTTCATGATGCACGGCGATATTGGCTGCTCGCGTCAGAAGCGGACAATCGCTGCGGGGAAACTGATCGAACACCTTTGCGACATTGAGTCCCTCGACCACCATATCAACTTCGGCCAGTGCCTTCTCCGGTGAAAGCCCCTGTCCGAGCCAGCAGCCGTAGCGGAAGTTGCGACTGTGCACGCTCAGAGCCGTGGCAAGGAGATCACCCAACGCTCCATAGCTCAGGACGTCTTCGGGGCTTGCGCCCACAAAACGCCGAGCCTCCGTTAGGGCGTCCGTCAAAAAGCAAGCTCGGAAGTTGTCCCCCAAAGCGAGCCCCTCGGCAATGCCGGCAGCGATAGCAATCAGGTTCTTCACAGCACCGAACCGTTCAAGCGACTGCACGTCGTCTTGTTCGGAAATGCGGGCTCGAGCTTTGGCAAAGACGCGCTTCACGACCGATCGGGCATGAGGACTGCCGGCCAAACTGATGCCAAACGGCAGATTAGTCGCGACTTCCTCGGCATGCGAACCACCGCTCAAAACACAAATGTCCGCTTCAGGAAGTTCTTCGGCCACGACCTCGGAAAGCGTCTTGGCACTTCCCTGCTCGAGACCTTTGGCGGCAATGCACACGACAGCATCAGGTTGAATCAGCGAAGCGATCTGGCGAGCCATGTCGCGTACGTAGCGGGATGCCACCACCAAAATGACGGCCGAAGCTTCTCGAAGCTCTTCGCCCATCGTCGATTTCACCTCAACCCTCGGATCGAGAATGAATCCGGGCAGCTTCGGATGACGCCGATCCTGCTGCAGCGCCTGAACATTTTTTCCCGTGGCCGAATAAAGCGAAACCTGAGCGCAGGGCGCCGCAATATGGGCAAGCACTGAACCCCAGGTACCCGCGCCGATGACGGCCAGTCGGACAGGTTCGTCGCCATTGTCAGAAGTGGTGAACATGAATTTTCCAATCGTGCGCAGTTGTTTTAGCTTCCTGCAATTATGAGCAAAGAAGCACTAACGCAAAAGTTAATTTGTTGTGGTGGTTTTCCCGCTGTCAGACCGATTCTGACCGACGCTGAGCCTTGGCTGTCTGAAAAACCTTCAGCGAAAGCATCACGCCGCTCAACAAAAGCGCCATGCCGGCAAGCATATTCCACTCAGGCCACTGCATGCGCAACACATGTGCGTATGTCACTGCGAAGATCGTCTCAAAAACAATCATTTGACCTGCCAAGGCCGTCGGCAAGCGCTGACTCATTGCGTTCCAGAAGACAATGCCGACCCAGGATCCCATCAGTCCGCTGAACACCATGACAAACACAAACCACGCCGGGTCATATCCTAGCAACGGCGTTGCATCGGGTTCGAGCCCCCAAAAGAAGAAATACATCACGACGGCAAAGGGAAACGTCGTCAGTCCCTGAGCTGTGGACCAAGCGCGCGGAGAACGGTCGGGATGGGCCAGCAGCCAGTCGGCGTTTCGAATCGGATACCAGGTCCATATCAGCAAAGCGGCAACAGCCATCATGACGCCGTACCAGAACTTCAGGCCGCCGTCGGCCGAAGCCTGCACCACCATTTCAAACTCCGTCATGCTCGCCAGCGCAAAGCCGCAGACGATCAGCGTCAGTCCCGGCACCAGGCGCGACCATGCCAGAGCCGTCCCCTTCTTCTTGTCGCGAATGTTGGATACGGCCGCAACCAGCACGGGCACGGCCGACATCGCCATCCCGGCCACAGGAACACCCGCGTTTTGAATGCACTCAATAAGACACCAGTAATAAGCGATATTTCCGATCACGCCGAGCTTTGAGACATCAATCCAGTCTTTGACGGTGTAGTGTGCAAACTCCCTCCGCTCCATCCACGCCAGCGGCACGGCCACCAGACCGAAACTCACAAAGCGCCCGGCAGCCATCAGTTCCGGCGGATATCCGGGCAGAACTTCCGGCACCAGGTACACGAAGCCCCAGATCATGCAGGCCAAGACACCGTATAGAAAGCCGAGCGCCATAGAACATCACTTCAAAAACGACAAACACCGTGTGCATTATGCCCATGCCGCACTCGCTTGACTGCAATACGGTCGTCGAATGTTCCGACACTGTCGCCTGCGGGCGGTACAATCGAAAGGTTGAGAATTTTTTGCGGGCTTCTCGCGCCCGAATTGCTTACAAAGGAAATTTTCGATGTCCAATACGCTTACCGAATGGTTCCGTCACGTTCCCGAAGAAAAATGGCTCCGCGATCCCGCCGCCAGCCGTGCCGATGCACAAGCCATTTGGGAAAAGCTCGAGCTCAAAGCCGGCGTGTGTGTGTTCGAATGCCCCTGCGGCAAGGCCGATCTGAGCTTTCCGCTGGCGCGCCTTGGCGCCAACGTCAGCGGCATCGATTTCAATTCTCACTTCGTGAGCGCCGCCAAAAACAAATTCTCCCGAGCTGGGCTTGCCGGCGAATTCAAAACCGATGACATGCGCACGGCACAGTTCCCCGAACAGATGGATCTCATCATCAATTGGGCAAGCTCCTTCGGCTACTTCTCGGACAAAGACAACGCCGATTTGCTCGCCCGATTTGCCAAGAGCCTGGTCGAAGGCGGACGTCTTCTCATCGAAGTGGCTAATCCTTCGCGTGTTCTGGCCGGTGAAGCCACCCGCATCATCGCTTCCGGCGAACAGGTTTGCGAGACCTGGGACGCTGAATCCAAGCGCGCTACCGTCATCTTCCCTGCCACGCAGTTCCGCGGTCCGGTGTCGGCAAGCGTCCGTGTTTACACGTGTGACGAATACCGTTCAATGCTGGCGGCTGCAGGCCTCAAGCTCGTGGACTTCTACGGTCAGGGCTTTACGGAATTCACTCCCGAAAGCACCCGTCTGATCGTGCTGGCTCAGCGTTAATTTCTTTTTGCAAAAATTCATTTCGTTTTAACGCTTTTTTATTCCGGCAGTCCTATAAAGTAGTGCTATAGGTCGGGCCGCTGCATAAAGCGGCGGCCGCCTTTTCGTACTCGAAAGGAATTGCTATGGCCGGATCAAAAGTCCTCAAGCCTGTCGCGGGCGTTGTCATTCTCGTAGGTCTTTATGCCGCAGCGGGCTATATCGGTGTACCCGCGGGCGTGCGCTGGGCGGTTTCGAACGTTGTGCCAGATGCCCTGGGCGGTCGGGACGCCACCGTCGGCGACGTTTCGTTTAACCCCTGGAACTGGTCGCTTGAAATCAACGACCTGGCGATCAAGTCAGCCCACGCACCGAAGAACAATCTTCTTACCCTTAAGCATCTGTCGGCCGATCTGAGCGGCAGCACGCTCACCGAAATGGCTCCGATCGTTGAATCCATCACGGTTGACGGTTTCAACATGCACCTAACCGCCAATGAGGCCAACAACAAGGAAGCCAAAGAAGCCGTCGAAAAAGCGCCCGCCGACGCTTCGACCTCTTCCGGGCTTCCCGCCTTCTCACTTGCCAACGTACGCGTCACCAACAGCAGCGTAAGACTGACGAATGCTCAAAATGGCGCCGACGTCAAGATCACCGACATTGATTTCGCGCTTCCCATCTTGTCAACGCTGCCCTCTTCGAGCAAGGCTTCCATCAACCCCAAGCTTTCTCTCAAGATTGACGGTACGCCGATTAACGCCGAAGGCACGCTCAAGGGCGAAACGGCAACGATGGCCGTGAAGATCGACAAACTCAACGTCGCCAAGCTCCTCAAGGCCGCGCCCGTCACTCTGCCCGTAGCCGTCGAAAAGGCTTCGGCCTCGTGCGACTTGCATGTGTCCTTCGACATGCCCAAGTCCGGCGTCTCCGGCATCAAGGTAAGCGGCACAGCTTCGGCCAGCGACCTTGACGTTCGCGATGCCAAGAACAAACCGTTCGTGAGTGTCAAGTCCGCTTCAATTGACCTCAAGAATGTTGACGTTTCGGCGCAAAAGGCCGAAGTCAACAGCGTCAAGATCGTGCAGCCCTCGATCAAGCTTGCAATCGCTTCGCAGGCAAAGTCAACGCCGGCCAAGACCTCCGGCTCTGCCTCTTCAACATCCGAAGCCTCTTCCGGCGCAGCCTGGAAGTGGTCCGTCGGCTCGGCTCAGATCAGCAACGGCTCGGTGCAAGTCACGGATACCAGCCTCAAGCCTGCGGCCACGCTTTCCGTTTCTGCGATCAATCTCGACGCCAAGGGATTCTCCTCGGACAAGGGCAAGACCGGCACATACTCGGCCAGCGCCAACGTTGCGCAAGGAAAGCTCTCCTCTGCGGGCAAGCTCTCGATTCTGCCGCTGGCTGTCAACGCCACCACCGACGTGAAGAATCTGCACTTTGCCACCTTCAATCCGTGGATCAAGGCTCTTGCGGGGGCTCAGCTCACCAAGGGCACAGCCGACGTCAACGGCAAGGTTGATCTGAAGTCCGACAAGAAACTGGCGCTCAAGTGGAACGGCGACCTGGCCGTCTCGAATCTGGAAGCCAAGAATGCCGCAGGCAAAACGCTGATGACCTGGACGCAGGCCAAGGCCACCGGCGTGGATCTGCAAAGCCTTGACCCCGTCAACATCGCCGTAAAAAACCTTACTGTCAAGGAACCAGCCAAGCAGGTTACCAAGAACGTCAGCAAGGCCGCGGGTCTGATCGGTGCCATCGCTGCTCTGACCGGACATGAAAACACGGCCGAACGCGCTCAGAAGGCGGCGAAAATCGCCTCTTCGGACATCTCGCTCTCGAACCTTGTTTACAAGGACGGCAAGTTCAGCTTAGTTGAAAAGAGCAAAAATGCTTTGGCCGGCATTGTGCTCGAGGCACTTAACAATGTCTTTGCAACCGACGGCTCCAGAAAATAAGACCATCTGACCGACTTTAAGGCAACGGCGTCAAGGAAATTATTCCGAGACGCCGTTTCTTGTTTCTGCCACCTCTCTTTTTCTAGTTCATCGCACTCGGTTGTAGAAATTGTCAAATTTACGCCAAAAGAGCATGGCTCCCGCAAGCCAAGTCACGGCGGCACACGTGCCGATAATGACCGTTGCACGCACCCAGGGCATCCCGTAGGCCTGCCGCGTCAAGGCCAGATCAATTGCCGTGTAGAGCCACTCAAAGCCCGCACAAACGAGCAACATGCCGCAAATCACAGCGCAATAGCGGTGCCGGACGAACAAAAGTACGACCGGAATCAAAGGCAGAAGTGCAATTTCCAACCCCCACCCATGGAAAAGCAGATGCGCGCCGAAGAGAACAAAACACAGCACCGGGAAAATCAGAGCCAAACGAATCACGGATGATCTCCTTTTGTTGCAACATTGTCGGCAGTCGGAACCTCTCGAATCGGAGTGACTTTTTTCGGTTTTCCGCGCGGCTTTTCTGGCGGCGTCACCGTGAGCGACTTCCAAAGATGCTCCAGAGAAAGAATCGGGTGCTTGAACATGACCCGAGGTCCGGCAAAGCGCATCACTTCGGAAATCTTTTCTCGGTACGCAGGCTTGTAGCAATGAACCTTGCATTTGGCGCATACCGGCTTTTCTTCCTTGAAGGGACAACAGGAAAGGCGTTTGAAGGCATAGTCAGCAAGTTCCTGACAGTCGGGACACAATTCATCCCCCTTGGTGCCGTGATGCGCATGACAATAGATGCGCACCATGGCAAGCACCGTATCGGCTTCGCGCTTTAAAGGCCCCGACTTGATTCTTTGCAAGCGCGGGTTTTCTTGCTGTTGAGCATCCGTCATAAATGAGTTTCTTTCTCAAAGTTTGATCAAGCGAACAATTGTATCGTTGTTCGTTAATCTATCTTGCCTGCCTTAAGGCTTCCTTGTTTAGACCAATTTCCATCTTTTTTTCCTCTCATTGGCCTACCAAGGTCGCCTCCGACTTTAGTCCGCCACTCACTTCTCTTTCTGTCTCCCCAAAAGCCTGCCCTTTCAACCAGCGAGATTGTTCAAATCCGGATCAGAATGTTGCAAATCAAACTAGGGTAAACCCGACCGCCCAGGCTTATTACACACTTTTCTTGTTCAAATACTTCTCGACTGCGATCATTGATTCATTCAATCAGCCCACTTCTAAGCCGATGACATCGGCGCTGCGCGCGTGCCGGGCCGCTTTTGTTGCGTGGTTCTGTGAGTGCAGCAGACGAATGGACAAACCTTACGGGGAGGACATATGAAAAAAACTTTGGCTGCTCTCGCCGTTCTCAGCGCCTTTGCTGGTTCTGCCCTTGCGGCAGAAGTTCAGCTCTACGGCATTCTTGATACCGGAGTCGGATACAACCACATTAATCTGGACACTTCCGGTGTCGATAATGTTGACTCGTTTGAAATGAAGTCCGGCGTTGGCTCCGGTTCTCGGTGGGGCCTCAAAGGTACGGAAGAGCTAGGCAACGGTCTGACCGTAGGTTTTATTCTTGAGGACGGCTTTGACTTGGACACCGGTTCGGAAGATTCCACCGGTGTCATGTTCAACCGTGAGTCGAGTCTGTTCCTGCAGGGCAATTTCGGCAAGATCGCTCTGGGTCGCATGGGAGCCCTCAACAGCGGCCAATCCTCCTGGTCCAAAGTCGGCATGATCAACGCCTTCGGAACTTCATACGGTGAATTTACCGCTCAAGCTTCAAACGTCTTCTCGCTCGCAGGTCAATGGGACAACATGATTGCCTACGAGACTCCGGACTTTGCCGGTTTCAAGTTGTTCGCCCAATACGGCATGGGTTCGAACGATCACGAAAACGAATCCTCGAGCGATCGCTTCTATTCCCTTGGCCTCACCTACAACAACGGCCCATTTGCCGGATACTTTGCCGTTGACTCTATCAACTACAAAACGGCTAAATTCAGTGAAAAAGAATGGCCTCGAAACGGGGACGATGTTGACGACAGCTTGACCGTGACCTTCGGAGGAAGTTATGACTTCGATGTCATCAAGATCTACCTCGGCGCTCAGTATTTCGATGAAGTACGCCTCGCTTCCATCGGGGGCGTTCTCAACCAGATATACGGCGATACAACATATAACGATACTGTGTCGACGCCTACAAATAAACTACTCAAGTTCAAGGGCTACGGGATTAGCCTCACGGGTGATGCTCCGCTCGCCGGAGGCAAAACCATGTTCGGTATCGGCTATCTAGATGCCGAAGTTGCTGACAGCATGGATAGGGTTCTTGACCCCGCTCAAAAGCGTCAGACCAACATTGATATCAAACGCTATGTCGTAAGCCTCGGTTATTCTTACCCATTCAGCAAGCGTACGGATGTGTACGGCGTTGCTTCATACATGAAGGATCAGACCGATACCAATTTCAGCGAGGGAATGACCGAGGAGTGGAATCCTTCCGCCTACACCGTATACGTCGGCCTTCGTCACCGCTTCTGACAATCTGATCTCTGCCTGAGATTCACTGATTGATCCAGACCCGCTTCGGTTTTCCAGAGCGGGTTTCTCATTTCTGAAAATCATCTTGTCAACGCATTGTGTTGTAATTTATCCTAGGGTTAACCCCCCCCCCGAGACCACTTTCTTTCACTATTTTCTTGTTCCCTAAAAGTCTTCGGTGCCATGATCGTCTCCGTCCTGCAAGGACTCCGCCGGATTGGATTACGTCTTTGCAAGAGTCCGTAATCCTGGTTCCGTCCGGCGGTTTTTGCAAAAACTCAAAAACTTGCGAGTCTTATTTAAGACTAGGAGATTTGAAAATGAAAAAGACTTTGGCTGCTGTTGCCGTTCTCGGCGCATTCGCCGGTTCCGCTTTCGCTGCTGACGTTCAGCTTTACGGTATCGTTGATACCGGTCTTCAGTATTTGAATGCTGATGTGGATCGCGTTGGCTTTGATTCTGAAAGCAAGTTTTCCATGGAATCCGGCATGCAGTCCGGTTCACGCTTCGGTTTTAAGGGCACGGAAGATCTCGGCAACGGCCTGACGGTTGGCTTTATCCTTGAAAACCAATTCAACAGCGATGACGGTTCCCTGAAAAACGAAGACTCCTTCTTCCATCGTGAAGCTTCGCTCTTCTTGGAAGGTGGCTTCGGTAAGGTTGCTTTCGGCCGTATGGGCTCCATCAATGGTGGCGTCAGCTCCTGGGGTAAGTATGGCGTGATCTCTGCCTTCGGTACCTCTTGGGGTAATTATTCCGCTCAGGCTGGCAACTGGGCTGTCGGCGGCGGTCAGTGGGATAACATGATTGCCTACGAAACCCCGAACTTCGCTGGTTTCAAGGTATTTGCTCAGTATGGCATGGGCAATAAAGTCGAAAACGACGCTGAAGAGTTAGTTGGCGTTGAAAACGAATCCTCGAGTGATCGTTACTACTCCATCGGAGCTTCGTACGCTAACGGTCCGCTTAACCTGTACTTTGCAGTTGACTCTGTTAACTATGCAACCTATACGAGTACAGCAAATGCCGACATCGATCCGGATGCTGACGATAGCTTGACAGTAACTCTCGGCGGAAACTACGACTTTGAAGTTGTAAAGCTCTTTGCCGGTGCACAATACTTTGACGAAGTCAAACTCTCGAAGATCAATGGTGCTGTGAATTACAGCAATGCGGCTAACGGCTTTGCTTCAAAAATTAAGGGCTGGAGCCTTGGTGTGTCCGGTAGCATCCCCGTCGCTGGCGGCAATGTCCTCGTTGGCGCTGCTTATCTCGATGCTGAAGCTGCTGACAGTATTGAAACAGCTGGTACTAAAGATGACGAACTGTCCCGCTGGATCGTTTCTGCCGGTTACGACTATCCGCTCTCCAAGCGTACCAACGTTTACGGCGTGTTGACCTACAACCAGGATAGCCTCGACTACGGTACTGCCACCAAGGAAGACACTGATCCGTACGTCTTTGGTGTGATGATCGGCTTGCGCCACAAGTTCTAATCTGATCTCTTCTTGAGATTTACTGATTAGTTCAAACCCGCTTCAGTTCGCTGAGGCGGGTTTTGTACATCCGGGTTTTGCCAAAATTTCGGCCTCATCTCGAGCATATAATCGGATAAGAGTCTCTTTTGCGGACTTCCCTCTAAATCCTAGTTAACACGCCTCCGAGACCATGCTCCAATCGTGCTGGATGCTTGTGGCTTCGCTTTTATTTGCGACCATGAGTTCACTTGTCAAGATTTCCGCTGCCGAAGTCGGAACGTTTGAGATCGTGTTCTACCGATCACTGATTGGCTTGGCCTTTATCTCGACGGTGATGTTCATCCAAGGACAAACGCCGCACACCAAATATCTTTTCGGCCACATCAAACGTTCCGTTCTGGGTACGCTTGCCTTCACCATCTGGTTCTTCACGATGGGGCATTTACCGCTGGGTACCGCCGTCACGCTTAATTACACGGCTCCGCTCTTTATTGCCGCCACCTTTGTGGTCACGGCTCTCATGCATCACCAGAAAGCTCCTTGGTCGTTAGCCGCAGCCATCTGCGTGGGCTTTATCGGTGTCTGTTTGATTCTTCAGCCTTCAATTGCTTCCGACGAGCTTCCTTACGCCCTGTTGGGACTTTTTGCGGGCGCTCTGGGGCCCTTCATCTTTTTTCAAATCGCCCAGCTCGGACGTCTGCGTGAGCCTTCGCTTCGAATCGTGTTTTACTTCTCGCTTGTCGGTACGATCTGGGGCTTGGTCGGTTGCTATATCCTCGAAGGAGGGCTAAAGATGCACGGCATGGATGTCTGGCAGGGATTGCTCGGCGTAGGCATCACGGCAGTGCTCGCACAAGTGGCCATGACGCGCGCATTCGCTTACGGCAACATGATGCTCACGGCGTGCTTTCAATTTGCTGTCATTCCCTTTGCCGAAATCATCAGCGTGGTCTTTTTCAAAGAAGCGCTGCCACCGGTTGCTCTCGTCGGCATGCTTTTAATCCTGGCCGCAGGCTGCACGGCAAGCGTCATCACCAAACGGCAGCGCCACCCAACAGCAAAGTAGCCACCGAAGATAAGCAAAACGCCCGAAATCGGGCGTTTTTGCATCATGGTTTCTGTTCTAATTTTTTGCCCTGTGCTTCGAGCCGTTCCTGTTCTGCCGCATAAGCACCGGTTTGAGCCAGACGCTCATAGACCGGATCGTCCATCGACATCTGAGACAACAGATACTCGATGCTCTCTCGAGCCTGTGTCCAGTAACCCAACTCAAGAGAGCTGATGGCATAGAGTTCTCGTGCAGACAAGAGCTTGCTGTCGATTGCAAGCGCCTGATCAAGCACCGCCAGACTCTGAATGTAAGTCTCTTTTGTTTCCTGACTAATCAGGGCCGCTGCATACTCAACCAAAACGTTAGCGTCCTTGGCTACAAATCCATTGAGATCAACCGCCTTTTTGTAAGCGTCGGCGGCTTCCTTCCAGGCCTGCTTGTGCACCTTCAGACGCGCATAGAGCACCCACGCGCGTTCATCCTTGCCGTTGTCCTTGAGGTAGGCACCAAGCGAAGCTTCGTCGTAGAGCCCTTCAGTACTGCCGAGCGTTCCGTCGGCCTGCATGATGCCCTGTTTGGGAGGTTCGGAGACAAAGTTAATGAGTGAAGGCGATCCCAGACCTTTGTAGAGCGCAAACGCGCTGCCGGCTACTACAACAGCCAAGCCGACGGCAAAAGTTTTGCCTAGCGGCGGAGTGCGTTTGACATGCTTTTCGTCAATCGCCAGTTCTTCGAGCGCACGGCGCTGAACGTCAGTAACACTCGACTCGTAGATCGAATCGGTGACAAGTCCTGCCGCACGTTCTTCATCCAGCACGCGCAACTGTTCTGCAAGCGCTTCTCGAGAAAGCTCCTGCGTGAGGCTGCCGTCTTCGTCCGGCGCCTTGCGCATCAGCGCCCAGAGCACAGCAAACACCGCCACGGCGCTCAAGATTGCGGCAACAATCCAGAAAATCGTTTCAAAAGTCATGTGCTCGATTTTACGTTGAAAAAAGGGCGCCTCGAAGAATCGGGGCACCCCTTTTAGTTCTAACTACGGAAGCGGATTACTTCTTGTTCTTCGCGGCAATAGCGTCGCGCAGAATCTTCGTAGCCTTCTGGGCTGCGTCAGCAGACTTGGCAAGCGAGAGCTGAGCGGCCTGCGGATTGTGGAACCATGCACCGTTCACAGCCGTCCACCATTCCCAATTGGTGTGGGCGACGGAGTGAAGTTCACGAGCCTGGTTGAGGACTTCGTCGCTAACGCCCATTGCCAGAGCAAGGTCAAAGGCGTTGAACATGTCGGTCATGCGGCTTTCAGCTTCGCGGAGCTTACCGTCGTAGTAGCCCTTCATACCGTCGATAACGCGGTTGAGCTGCTTTTCGGTCTTGTCCTTATGGCACTGCAGGCAGGTCTGCTTCATGTAGTGACGCGGAGTCGTCGACCAGTGGCTGGTGTAAACCTTGCCGGTCTTCTTATCCTTCATCTTGGGCATGTGGCAGTCTGCGCAGCCGACGCCAGCCTTGTCGTGCGTGGAATTCCAGTACGTTTCAACGTCGGGGTGCTGCATCTTGGTGAGAGCGGCGCCGGTTACGTTGTGCTTGAAGTCCTTGAAGCCAACCTTGGCGTAGAACTCGTCGATCTTCGTGACATCAACCATCGGGAAGAGGTTGGTGCGAACGTCGCTCATGCCGATAGCCTTACCGGTCTTCGGATCAAAGCCCGGGTTGCAGTTGTACTCAACGTGGCACTGAGCACACATCAGCTTGCTGTCGGCCTTTTCCATCGTGGCGATCTTGCGGGTAAAGCCGCGAACGCCCATGTCAATCACGTTGATCTTGGTGGCCTTCGGATCTTCGCTGTAAAGGCTCGGAATATCCGTACGGGTCAGAGCCTGAATCAGACCGTCGCGAACGATACGCGGCTGGGTGCTGTGCGGATCGTGGCAGAAGTTGCAGTTGACCGCATGATTGATACTGCGCATCACGTCAACAACGTTGGACTGACGCGAGAACTTGGCTTCGGGATGCTTTTCGCCAAGGTATGCCCAATCGAGCATCAGGTCGGTCGACTTGCAGGTCCAGCAAACCGGGTTGCCTGCAGCGGCCGTACCGGCACGACGCGGCTTCTGCGCATTGTCTTCAGGATACTTGTCGTTGATGACGTCCCAAACGCGGAAGGCACCGTCGCCCTGACCGAGGTACATCCAGCCTTCCTTCGGTTCGAAGCGGCCGCCGAAGGCGCGGTCGCAGAGATACTGGTCAAGTGCGGCAAACGCGTGGCTGCGGGGCAGATCGTGTTCCTTCGTGAAGCCGTGGGCACCCAGGGCGCGATCGAAGAACGGGTTCGGAGCAACGCTGGCGCTGTTCTTCTTGGAGAAGCGCGGAATACGTTCTTCGTTGATCTTGTACATGGAATTGAACTGCGCGGGATGGCAGGAACCGCAGGTCTTGGGATCCATGCTCGTCACCGGGCGCGTATCCTTGCTCGGAGCGCTCACGTGCTTGGTAAGGCCGGAGTGGCAGCTCGTGCAGGAAACCTTCTTGTGAGCACCGGACTTGTGGAAGCCGCCGATGTTGCTATGGCAGGCCACGCAGGTCTTGGTGTCAACTTTTTCAGGGGCTGCGTTAACGGCCGGGGCAAAAGCCACTGCCACTGCAAGTGCTACGCAAGCCTGAACGAAATTATGTTTTGTCATCTCGTCTCTCCTAATCGCGACCTCTCATACTTCGTTTGGAATCGGGAGGCGCGCTTGGGGTGTCGCTCCCTGGTTTAAAAGTCGCTATCGGATTCTCTCACAGAAAAAAACACTGTCAATGCGGCTTCTTGCCTACCGAATTGGCCTACTGTTTCAGTCGGGATTTCGGACCCAATTCTTATGCTTGCCTTAAAACCCGCATGAAATAAGCCTTAAGACAGAATTAACGTAAAAGGCCGCAGAAGACTTTCGTTCCTCTGCGGCCCTGGGCATTAGGGTAATCGCTAATTCTAATTTTATTAACGCAGATCAATCAGGCCAATTTTTACCCCCTTCAGACCAAAATGACCTACTTCTTTTGCGAGATTGGCTCAGTCCGAAATCACATGCCGACCGATCAAATCGTGCTCGCGACTGTCGGTGATGCGCACATCGACGAAATCACCCGGATTGAGATGCGCGTCGGTCGTGACATACACCACGCCGTCAATGTCGGGCGCATCGGCCGTCGTGCGGCCGACCGCCACGCCGTCTTCGTCTTCCGGCTCGTCAATAATGACGCGTTTGACCGTTCCCACTTTCTGTCGAAGGATTTCGGCCGAAATCTCGGCCTGCACTTCCATAAAACGACGGCGGCGTTCTTCTCTCACCTCATCGGGCAGCTGGCCCGGCAATGCATTGGCCTGCGCGCCTTCCACGGGACTGTAGGCAAAGCAGCCGACCCGATCGAGGCGTGCTTCGCGCAGGAAGTCGAGCAGATACTCGAACTCTTCTTCCGTCTCGCCTGGAAAGCCCGTGATGAAGGTCGATCGGATTGTGATGTCGGGGCACACCGCACGCCAAGCTGCAATGCGCTCAAGATTCTTTTCGGCACTTGCTGGACGCTTCATCGCCTTTAGCACGCGGGGATGCGCATGCTGAAACGGCACATCCAGGTACGGCAGGATCAACCCCTCGGCCATCAATTTCACAACGGCGTCGGTTGAAGGATACGGATACACGTAATGCAGGCGTACCCAGGCGTCGAGCTTGCCGAGTTCACGAGCTAGCTCGAGCAGTCGTGTCTTGACAGGGCGACCGCCCGCAAAACCGGTGCGATACTTCACGTCCAAACCGTAGGCCGCCGTATCCTGGCTGATCACCAAAAGTTCCTTGACGCCGCCCTTGACCAGGTTTTCGGCCTCGCGCAGCACATCGCCGATAGGACGGCTCACCAAATCGCCACGAAGGTCCGGAATGATACAGAACGTGCAGTGGTGCGAGCAGCCTTCACTAATCTTCAGATAGGCGTAATGCGCAGGCGTTAGCTTCAAACCGGCTGCCGGCACAAGATCGTCGAAAGGCTCATGCGGACGCGGCAGATGCGCGTGCACCAACGCAAGCGTCTCTTCCAAACTGTCGGGCCCCGTAATGCCGAGCACCTTCGGCACGCGATCCATAAGCCAGCTTTCGCCGTTGGCGTTCTTCTTGCCGCCCAAGCAGCCGGTCACGATCACGCGTCCGTTTTCCCGCAGAGCTTCCGTGATGGCTTCCAAGCTTTCGGCCACCGCCGCGTCAATAAAGGCGCAGGTGTTGACGATCACCAGATCGGCCTCTTTGTAATCGGCGGCGATGATGTAGCCTTCGGCGCGAAGTTCCGTGACGATGCGCTCGGTGTCCACCAACGCCTTCGGGCAACCCAAGCTAACAAAGCCAACGCGGCCGATTCGTCCTTTTTGCATTCCTGCCATTGTTGTTCCTTACTGTTCGATCCAGATGACTGCAGCGTGTCGTCCGGTCTGTTCGCCGTCGCGGCGATAGCTATAGAAGCGTTCGGCATCGGCAAAGGTTGAAAGACCGCAGTCCTCAATGTCTTCAACACCGACCTTATTTAAGGCAGTCTTGGCGTATGCAGCCAGATTCACACAGAATTTCGCGTCTTTGGTCTTGATGCCTCCGGCAACATCGGGATACTTGGTGCGGAACACCTCGGCCACTTCAGAGCCGACTTCAAAGTCGTCAAAACCGATGCGCGGCCCGAGCCAAGTTTTGAGCTTGCAGTCGGGAACCTTGGCTCGCATGGCCTCGACGGCAGCTTCGATTACTCCGCCGGCCAGACTCTTCCAGCCGGCATGCACGGCGCCCACCACACGACCTTCGGCGTCGGCAAGCAACACCGGCAGGCAGTCGGCCACCTGCACCACACAAACCGTCCCCGGCTGCGTTGTGACCTGCGCGTCGGCCTGTACAGATTCGTCCGTCACCTCTTCGGCGTTTACCACGGCAATGCCGTGCACCTGCGTCATCCAGCGAGGTTCCGCCGGGCATAAATCGGCCACGATCGAGCGATTCATACGCACGCAGCCGCTGTTGTCACCCACGCGGCTTCCCACGTTCAAGCCCATGATGCCGTCGATACCGCCCCAAGGACCGGAAGAAACGCCGCCCACTCGCTCGGTAAAGAACGCCTTAACGCGGGCACCGAGTTCGGGACGAATCACCCCGAGTTCATTTTTCCAATTCATCATTTGTTTCTCTCCGTTGCAGTCCGTTTTCCCCTCCGAACCGCCTTTTGTTCCTTCTCAGTCGTCGGCTTCGCCTTCGTAGACCATCGGTCCGAAATCGGGCATCTGGGGTGCGGCATTTTCCTCAAACACCGTAACCGGCTCATCGATCGGTCCGAAATCCAAAGCTTCCATCAGTTCGCACATATCCTGCGGAGGCGCGGCAAACCATTCACAGGTCTCGCCCGTGCCCGGGTGCTTGAGAATCAAGCGGCTTGCGTGAAGCGCCTGTCGGTTGAAAGCTGCGGCAACGCCGGCTTCCTCGGGCAGCGCCGAAGCGTTGGTTCGATAGAGCGGATCACCCAAAAGCGGCAAGCCGACGCTTGTCAGATGCACGCGGATCTGATGCGTGCGGCCCGTTTCCAGACGGCAGGCCACCCAGCTCACCATGCGACCGGCAATGCGGGTCGAATCAACCAGACGCACGCGGGTTTTGGCCGGACGACTGCCCTGGCCGCCGCGGCAGCAGAACTTGATGGGCGAGCGCGGATCCCGGCCGATGGAGCGGTCAACGTAGCCGGCTTCGGGCGCGAGCCCCAGCACGATGGCCCAGTATTCGCGGCCAACGGTGCGCGCCTGAAGCTGTCGGACCAGGTCAGTGCGCGAAGCCTCATTGCGTGCAACCACCATCAGACCGGAGGTTTCCTTATCCAGACGATGCACGATGCCGGCGCGGCTCACACGCGTCAATTCGGGATAGCGGAACAGAAGGCCGTTCAACAGCGTACCGTTCCAGTGGCCTGCGGCCGGATGCACAACCAATCCGGCAGGCTTATTGACGACGATAATGTCTTCGTCTTCATAAAGCACTTCGAAATCGATGCCGTCTTCGGCCACATACGCCGTGTCTTCAGGTGCCGGCTGCGGAGTGACGATCAGTTCGTCGCCGTCGGCCACTTTCATGCGAACACCCGAGGCCGGTTCGCCGTTGACGAGCACCGCCCCGGCTTCGATCCATTTTTGAAGACGGGCGCGGCTCACCGAGGGAATCAAGACAGCCAGAACCTTGTCAAGTCGTTCCCCTACAGGAAAACCTTCAATTTCATAGACATCGGGCTCTGCTGTATTATCCACATCATCTTCAGATTCAGGCGCTTGGACGGGCTCTTCGCAGATATAATCGCCCAATTGATTTTCAAGTTGCTTTTTCGTGGTCATGAATTCCAGTAACTTAGTGCGTCTTACAAAAATTTCCCTGCTCTGCACAGCTGTCGCTTTGAGCGGCTGCTCATGGCTGCAGTCCATTGAAATCGATCCTACCCGCGATTGGACCGCCAATCAGCTTTACTCCGAAGCCCGCGCGGCCGTCAGCGAAGGCACCTGGGAAGTGGCGCGCGACTACTATACCAAGCTCGAAGCTCGCTATCCTTTCGGTTCCTATGCCCAGCAGGCTCAAATTGATCTGGCATACGTCAACTATAAGGACGATGATGCGGCCGGCGCCATTTTGCAGCTTGATCGCTTCCTGCGCGCCTATCCGAACCATCCCAACAGCGACTACGCACTTTACTTGAAAGCGCTCGCCACGCTCAATGAGCGCGACGGATGGCTCGCCGAACTCACCACGCAGGATTTGGCCGACCGCGATGCTCAAGCCGCTCGCGACGCCTTCGACATCTTCAAGGAACTCGTTGCCCGCTTCCCTGAATCCCGCTACGCGCCCGAAGCCCGTCGCCGCATGCACGAACTCGTCAACGCTCAGGCCGACCACCAACTCGCAACGGCTCGCTTCTACTACGACCGCAAGGCATATATAGCAGCCATTAACCGCGCCAAGGTCGTCATTTCAGATTTCCAAACAACGGCCGCCCGCGATGACGCATTGGTGTTGATTGCCGATTGTTATCACGAGCTTGGAATGTACGATCTTGAAAAAGATACGCGTCGCATCATCGAACTCAACAAGATCAAGCCTAAGGCAGAAGAGGACGATTCCTGGCTGCCGAGCCTCTGGTAAGGCTTGCGGACACTGTCTAACAACGCCTCGCTTGCGCGGGGCGTTTTCTTACCTACCGCTTGAGTTTCGCCTGCGGCAAGTTGCCCTGCAGATAGTCCCTTGCCCAGGCAAGCCCCACCAGGGTCTTCACGTCCGTGATTTCTCCGTTGCGGGTCATTGAGAGCGCCTCTTCAAACGGCAAACGATGCAACGTAAGGAACTCACCGGCATCAAGCTTTTGCCCGCTTTCAGCCGGATGAACGCCCTGCGCAAGGTAAATCACGATGCGTTCGTTGCTGTAGCCGATGGCATTGTGAATCGTACCGAGCTCCACCCACTTGTCAGCGGCAAGTCCCGTTTCTTCTTCGAGCTCCCGGCATGCGGTTTCAAAAGGATCCTCACCCTTGTCGATCTTTCCGGCCGGAATTTCCCAAAACGCCCGATCCAAAGGACTGCGCCATTGCCGTTCAAGTACGGTGCAATTCTCGTCATCGAGTACCACCATGGCTGCCGCCCCGGGATGCGCAATCATTTCTCGTGCGGAAATACGGCCGTCAGGCAATTTCACTTCGCGACGCAGGACGTGCAAAAGTCTCCCCGAATATTCCTCCCGCTCGGAAAGAACCGTTTCTTCGAGACTTTTATCAATCGTTTCGAGTTCCCTTGTCATTGCTCGACCCTTCAGTCGTTGTAGTTCTGCCGCGGTTTACCGCTGCGCATGTCGTTTTTCATCAGTCTGGACTGATCGCGCTTCCATTCGCGCTTGCTTTCGTCATCGCGCTTTTCAAACTCTCGCTTACCGCGACCGAGCGCCAGCGCCAGCTTGACGCGCCCCTTGACAAAATGCAGATCAAGCGGCACCAGCGCATAGCCCGAGCGGTCGACCTTGCCGATCAGCCGATCAATCTCGCGGCGATGCATCAGAAGCTTGCGCGTACGGGTGATTTCAGTTTTTTCATGTGTGCACACTTGATCGGCGGGCGTAAAGCTCGCGTTGCAGAGAAACAGTTCCCCGTCGCGCACATACACATGCGACAAATTGATCGTGGCCCGTCCGGCTCTGACGCTTTTGACTTCCCAGCCGCGCAACTGCAGACCGGCCTCAAAGCGCTCCTCGATGGTGTAGTCGAAAGTCGCGCGTTTGTTGCGAATGAGCGGCGTTGCGTTGTTTTTATTTTTTGCCATTTCGTCTTTGTTTTTACTTTCCTTTTTGGATGCGGCGCAATTCTACCAAGCCCACGAGCGGCGCCGACGACAGATCCGCAAAAAGCACTCGGCATGTTTGGCGGCACCCGCAAACTTTCTTCGAAACCGAATTCTTTCAGTCAAGCTCTCTTATCTGAACAGACAAAAGTGATCACGTCCGGCTTTCGCAGAAATAGCAAAACACTGTCTGTTTTTCTCAAGATCGAGAAGTTGCCTCCTAATACTCGCCCGATCGTCCGATGATGGGTTTCACACAACCACATTCTTTTCCGGGAGAATACAAATGATGACTCGCAGACATTTCGCCTTAGCTTCGGCTGCCGCTCTCGCCGGCGGCGCCGCCGGTTCAATTTCCGCCGCTCCTATCCCCAAGGATTTCGATACGGTCTTTCCACAGGGCCCGGTTAACCCTTACGGCAAATTCTTCACGGGCACGTCCTATCTCACGATGCTCAACACCGAGCCGGTATTCAACTGTCCGATCGGCAACGTGACATTTGAGCCCGGCTGCCGCACTTTCTGGCACAAACACACTGGCGGTCAGATTCTTCTGGTTCTCGCCGGCGAAGGCCTTTATCAGGAACGCAGCAAGCCGGCGCGCCGCATCAAAAAAGGCGACGTCGTTCAGATTGCTCCGGACGTCGAGCACTGGCACGGCGCCTGCGCCAAGCATCCCATGACGCACATTTCCATCGAAACCAATGTTCCTAACAACAAGGCCATTTGGCTTGAAGCCGTGACCGAAGGCGACTACGCCGAGGCCAACAAAGCCTGATTCCGATACAAAAACGCTTCCTTCGTCGGTCGGCTTCTGCAAGCGTCAGAATCCGGCCGATTGCATGATCAGAAGCGCCGTCGACATCACGGCAATCGAGATCACGACGGAGAGCGAATTAAGATTTGCACCCATGCCGACGTCACAACCGAGCTGGGCAGTGTAGATCAGGCTCATTGCCGGAACAGGCGAAAGACAGATCAACACCATCGCCGTGCGCACTTCACCCTCAAACGGCATGAAATAAGCGCAAGCCAGCGCAAATAGGATGCACAGCAACCAGCGGTTGGCCAGGATCTTCACGATCGTCACGAACTTTTGCCGATTCATCGAAAGTTCGATCGTCTCGCCGATCATGATCATGGCAAGCATCGTGTTGGCCTGAGCCCCCACTTTGGTGATCGTGGTCACTTCATCGGGGAAACGCAGTCCCACGGCACTCATGCTGACAACCAGCGCAAAAGTCATCAGAGGGCCCGAACGCACCATTTTGCCGCCGATGACTTTGAGAACGTTCAAAAGCGAGCGTTGCTTTTCGTGTGAACCGGCCAGAATCGCAAACGTCCCGCCTCCGCTCATGATGACGTTACCGACGTCAAACATGAACGCCGTCATCAAACCGGTGGTCGGATAAAAGGCTTGGATATACGGCACCGCCAACGGGCCGATGGAGTATCCGCACATATTGATGCGCCAGAAGTCGCGCTTTTTCTCGTCGGTTTCCTTTCTCGTCAAAAACCAGGCGTAACCGAGCATGGCCACGTTTGCAAGAAACCCGAGAAAGACGATCAACAGCATAATTCCTTCGATCTTGATGCCGTTGAGATTCGTGATGATGATGCAGGGAATAGTGACGTAAAGAACAAGGCCGCTGACGGCATGGAAAGCACTTTCCTTCAAGATCTCTCTGCGGCGCAGAAACCATCCGAGCCAAATGAAAAAGATGAAGGCCGCAATCTTGGGAAGGCTTTCGCTCATAACTAATCCTTTACCGTTTCGTGCCCGTGCTGATGCGTATGCTCATGGTCGTGGTGGTGATCATGATCGCCGGACGACAAAGCCACGTAGTGCACGGCACCGTTTTCAATGCCCGTTTCCGCGATCATTTCCTGTGCAAGCGGCGAAATGCTCTTGTACTTGCCTCGCATCACCACCACCTCGACGCAGCGCTCGTGGGATGCGTGCACATGCATGCTCGCGATGATCGACTCGTGATGCGCGTGCTGTTGTTCGGTCATGCGGGCAGGCAAACTCCGGGCATGATGATCAAAACCGAAACTCACGACGGCCATGCACTCGGTCTCGCTCGAGTCGTGAAGCTGATCCTGCGCCAGTTCCCGACGCAACAGATCTCGAAACGCTTCGGATCGGTTTTTGTAGCCTCGTTTGGCAATCAATGCGTCAAACGCTTCGGCAATTTTGTCGTCAATCGAAATCGTCACTCGCTGCATCGTTCGTTTCGAGCGACACATCGTCAATGTGCCGCAGTAGGAGGTTCAGCAAATCCTTTTTTTGGAATGTCATTGATTCTACTCGCCGAATCTTCTCTCAAATTGCGCCTGCCGCAGGCTTTTTCTCGTTTGTTTGATAGCTTCGAGGTGTATTCTTCGGCAATCGATCTTTTTTTCAGAATCAATGACGCCCCGACAGTCTTTTTCCAGCCATCCGCGCATCCGCGACGCCGCCGCGCTCGGGTTCACCTCGAGCCTGGGGCCGTTTGCGGCCAACGGCATCATGCCTGGCTTTCACGCGATGGCAGAAGACTTCGGCGTGAGTTTCGTTGCCGTGCAGCAGTCGCTCACGATTTATCTCTTCACATACGCCTTTTTCAGTCTCGTCGCCGGCAGCTTCTCCGACAGCTACGGCCGACGTCCGACCTTTATCGGCGGCATGCTCCTCTTTGCCGCGGCCAGCATCGGAGCAGCCTTCAGTCAGTCGCTGTGGGCGCTCTACGGCTGGCGTCTGTTGCAAGGCATCGGCGCAGCCGTCGGCCAAGTCGTCACGCAAGCCATCGTGCGTGACAACTGGAGCGGCCCGGAAGCGGCCAACGTCAACGGAATGATCGCGTTTTTCTTTGCCGCGGGCCCCGCGCTGGCTCCCGTCGTAGGCGGTCAAATCGTCATGCTGTTCGGTTGGCACGCCGTGTTTCTCTTCCTGCTGGTCTATTCGCTTTCGATTGCGGCCTTCATCTACTATCGGATTCCTGAGACGCTGCACGCTACCGATCGCTCGCCCTTTAACCTGTCGGCAGTTTGCGGCAACTATGCCAAGGGGCTCACGCACGGGGCCTTCATGACGGGCGTGATCGCCCACGGCATTTTGTTCATGGGCGGTATTCTCTATTCCGCCGGATCGGCCGACTTCGTGATCAAGGTCATGGGACTTGATGTCGACGAATTCGGATGGCTTTCCATCCCGCTCATTTTTGCGTCCTTTGCCGGCGCCTGGGGTTCAATTCGTCTTGCCAAGCGTCTTCGCCCCAAACGCATGATCATCATCGTGTCAGTTCTGACGCTGGCAGGATCCGTGCTGGCCGCACTCTTTGACTACATTGCCGAGCCGGGGTTTCTTCTTTTGCTGATCGCTCCGGTGCTCTATTCGCTCGGCATGGCGCTGCTGCGTCCGGTCATGATGGCGATGAATCTCGACTATTTTCCCAAAAACCGCGGTATGGCTGCAGCCATTCAGCAGTTCTTCGTCACCGCCTCGTTTTGCTTTTCGGCTGCCGTCTGGGTGCCGATCGTGATGGGATCGGCCTGGAAATACGCACTGGCCTCCGCCTTCTGCGCCTTCCTGGTGCTGGCTCTTTGGCTCGTCTCCATGCGTCTGCGCCCCGAAGCGCTCAAACGCGCGGGCGTTCCCGAAACAATGCGCTGAGCCGCTTGCTCGGAATTTCGCATTTTCGTCCTTTTTCTTGCCTATCCGTCGACTTTTTTCAAGACGATTGCCTCAGGCATGCACTACACTTGCACTCATGCAGAAAACGGCCGACATCAAAACAGTTTTTTTCGAAACACAGGCAGACACGGAAGCCTTTGCCCGACGCATTGCCAACGCGCTTATGGCTCATGAATCCGATATTGAACAAAACGGATTCAACTTTCGCTTAAACGGCGGACTGGGCGCGGGCAAAACGACACTGACCCGTGCGCTGTTGCGCGCCTGCGGCGTCTCCGGCCGCGTTCGCAGCCCCACGTTCGAGCTTGTGGAAGACTACGAGATCGGCGCAACGCTCGCCTTTCATCATTTTGACTTCTACCGATTCGAGTCAGCCGAAGAGTTCGACGAAGCGGGCTTCCGCGAACTTTTCGGCCCGGGCATGGTCACGGCTTGCGAATGGAGCGAAAAAGCCGCACCCTATCTGCCTCAAGCCGATTTAGAAATTTCGCTTCGCGTGCAAAACCTCTCGCGCGAAGCCACTCTTAAAGCCTTTACGCCTCTGGGACGTACGATCCTAGCGGAGGTTTGCGCATGAGCACCACCCGTCGAGAACTCATTCTGGGCGCCGTCGGCGCCGTTGCCGCGCAGCCGCTTCAGGCACTTGCCGCCCCTCGGCTGCAAGTGCGCATCTGGCCGGGCGATGAAAGCACGCGTATTTCGGTCGAATCTGACCGCAAGCTCAAGTACAGTTATATGGTGCTGCGCGGCAAAAAGCCCTATCGACTGGTGCTTGACCTCGAAGGCCTGCGCCTGAACGCTAACATCGAAAAGACGCTCAAGAACTTCAACAGCTCCGACAAGTTCATCGCGGGCATCCGTCCCGGACAGTTCAAACCCAACATCCTGCGTATCGTCTTCGATCTCAAGGACGACGTGCGCGCTGACGTAAACTACTCTAAGCCCATCGCTCAGTTCGGACACCGCATCATCATCGATCTGGAGGCCACCAACGCCGACACGATGCGTGAAGTCATTGCAAGAACGGGCGCCAATGAGGAACCCGCCAAAGAAGTCAAGCGCGAGCAGAGCAAACCAAACACCGTTTCGGAAACCCAGCGCGTCACAAAGAAAAAACCACCCAAGAAGTCCGGCAAAACCGAAACACTTGTGGTCGTCATTGATGCCGGCCACGGCGGCGAGGATCCGGGCGCCATCGGCAAGCGACGCAAAACATACGAAAAAACGGTGGTGCTGGCCATCGCCAAGAAACTTGAAGCGCAGATCAACCGCACACGCGGCATGCGTGCCGTGATGACCCGCACCAAGGACGTGTTCCTGCCGCTGCACAAACGCGCGGCGGTGGCAGTCAAGCAAAAGGCGCACATCTTCGTGAGCATTCACGCCGATGCGTGGATCAAGCCGGAGGCCAACGGCTCCTCGGTCTTTACGCTGAGCGTGGGTGGCGCCTCCTCCCTGCAGGCACGCTGGCTTGCTCAAACGCAAAACCGAGCCGACGAAATCGGCGGAACGGTCTTCAAAGATGTTGCTTCGCAGGCCCGCAGCACCGTCGTCGATATGCTCGCTGAAACAAAATTGCGCTACGGCATTCAGTTGGGAGACGAGGTACTCTCGGAACTAGCCAAACTCGGCCCCTTGCACAAATCGTCCGTGGAATACGCGGAATTTGCCGTTTTGAAAGCCCAGGGTGTGCCGTCGATTCTTGTTGAAACAGCGTTTTTGAGCAATCCCAAGGAAGAAAATCGCCTGCGCGACGCGCGCCATCAAGCGCGCCTTGCCAACGCCATTTTCACGGGCATTCGAACCGCCGTGCGCAAGGACCCCTCCATTCTCAAGCAAACATAAGAACACCTGCAGCCGGTTCTTACGATCCGGCTACTTTTTTAGCACTAAACGACAGACACGATATGCCTCTTCCCGAAGCTCCCCGCAAACGCGGCACCATTCTCGATGTGAGTGCCTACGGCAAGAAAACAGCCGATGTCAGCACCAAACCGGCAACCAAGACTGCTGCACTCAAGACCGCTGCCAAGACCAAGACAGCTGCGACTGAGGTAAAAGAAACGACTCGCGCCGCTGTAAAAACCGCTCCGAAAACCACAGCCAAAAAAGCTGCCAAACCAAGCAAAACCGTCAAGAAAACCGCCGAAGCAACGATTGTCGCCACGCCTGAAGGCACCACCGCGCACGAAAAAGCTACCAACACCGCGCGTCTTCGCAGTCCGCGTTCAAGCTCCACCGGACAAATGGCCCGCATCTTTGTGCTTGACACCAACGTGTTGCTGCACGATCCGACCTGCCTTTTCCGGTTTCAAGAGCACGACGTCTACCTGCCGATGGTCACGCTCGAAGAACTTGATAATCACAAGACGGGCACGACCGACATCGCTCGCAACGCGCGTCAGGTGAGCCGCACGATCGACCGATTGATCGAGTCGGGCACCGGCCCCATTCAAGACGGCGTGGAGCTCGCCGTACTCGGCAACAAAGAAGCTCGCGGCAAGCTGTATTTTCAGGACTTCGGATTCAATCCCCGCGAACTGCCCGCCGGTCTCCCTCACGACAAGGCCGACAACATGATTCTGGCTGTAGTGCGTGCGCTGCCTGAGCTTTTTCCCGACAAGCACGTCGTGCTCGTCAGCAAAGACATCAACATCCGTATCAAAGCGACGGCAATGGGGCTCACGGCCGAGGACTACTTCAACGACAAGACCATTGACGACGCCGATCTGATCTTTACCGGCTGCGCTTCGGTAACTCCCGACTTCTGGGAAAAGCAGACACATAACCTCAAGAGTTGGCAGAGCGATGGCAGCGTCTGGTACAGCTTCGAAGGTCCGTTGGCCATGAGTCTTTCGGTCAACCAATTTGTCGCTACCACCGACGGCTCTTTCGTGGGTCAGGTCAAAAGCGTTGCCCAAGGCGTAGCCACGCTGTGCACGATTAAAGACTACCTGCAGCCGCGCAACGCCGTCTGGGGCGTACACGCCCGCAATCTGGAACAGTCGCTCGCGCTCAATCTGCTCATGAATCCGGACATCGATTTCGTGACTCTGCTGGGACAAGCCGGCACCGGTAAGACTCTCATCACGCTTGCGGCAGCTCTTGCGCAAACACTTGAAGATCGGCGTTTTTCCGAAATCATCTTTACCCGTGCGACCGTGAGCGTCGGCGAGGAAATCGGTTTCTTACCCGGCACGGAAGAAGAAAAGATGACTCCCTGGATGGGCGCGCTGGAAGACAATCTGGAAGTTCTCAACAAGGCCGACCGCGGTGCCGGCAGCTGGGGCCGCAGTGCTGCGGCAGACATCATCCGCAGCCGCATCCGCATCAAGTCGATGAGCTTTATGCGCGGCAGAACGTTCCTCAACAAGTTCGTCATCATCGACGAAGCGCAGAACCTCTCGCCCAAGCAGATGAAAACGCTCATCACTCGTGCGGGTCCCGGCACCAAAATCGTGTGCATGGGCAACATCGCGCAGATTGACACGCCCTATCTCACTGAAGGCTCTTCCGGCCTCACCTACGTTGTCGAGAAATTCCGCGGTTGGTCGCACGCGGGTCACATTACGCTACAGCGCGGTGAACGCAGTCGCCTTGCCGATTACGCAAGCGAAGTTCTCTAACGGCATCCGCAAAAAAAAAATCGGGAGGTCGAGCGTTTCGATCTCCCGATTTTTTTAAGTCGTTCGAATCAGAACCAAAGCGCAAAGCACATGATGCCGATCATAACGAAGGACAAACCAAGCTTGACGACGGTACCAACCATCATGCCGACCCAGGTTGCCCAGCCAACGTTGCCTGCTACGCGCAGATCGCGCTGCGCGATGTATTCTCCGATGAAGGCGCCCACGAGCGGCATAAAGAGAATGCCTACGATCCCCATGAAGAGACCTGCGATGGTTCCGATCAGAGAGCCCAGAATGCCCCACTTCGAAGCACCCGCTCTTTGCGCACCCATGGTCTGCGCCACCCAGTCAACAGCAAGTCCTATGACGGTGAGTACGCCGAGCACCACCAACGGCACCCAGGTGATGTGCTGAAAGTCTCCGATCCAAGCGGCCAGAAGTGCACCCAGAAAAATCATGGGGATACCCGGCAAAGCCGGCACCACAGTTCCGGCCACTCCGCACAGGATCAGCGCTACCACGCAGATCCACAAAATAATTCCGGTCCAGTCCACTGCAAGCAATGTGTCGATCATTTTTGTTTTCAGCACCCTTTTCCCGCACAGTCCGGGATCGGATTTGCCGCTCCGAGAAAAGACGTTATTGGTATTCAGGCGGAATGTCGCCCTCTTCAGCAAGGTTATCAAAGCGCGTGAACTGACCGTCAAAGCGCATGTTGATCACCCCCGTCGGGCCGTTACGCTGCTTGCCGATGATGATTTCAGCGAGATTCGGGTCTCCCGTTTCCTTGTTGTACACCCAGTCGCGATAAATGAACATGATGATGTCGGCGTCCTGTTCGATAGCCCCCGATTCGCGCAAGTCGCTCATCATCGGTCGTTTGTCGGCACGTGCGTCCACTCCGCGGTTGAGCTGAGAAAGCGCGATGATCGGCACCTCCATTTCGCGGGCCAAACCTTTGAGACCACGCGAAATTTCAGAAATTTCCGTAGCACGATTTTCCATCGAACTCTTGCTCGAGCCGCGCATCAGCTGCAGGTAGTCCACGACGATCAGAGATAGACCGCCCGTTTTGCGTGCCAGACGGCGCGCACGGCTACGCAGTTCGTTTACCGACAGGTTGCCCGTGTCGTCAATGTAAAACGGCGCCTGGCTCATGAGGCTCACGGTTTCCGTGTAGCGCGCCCAGTCGGCGTCGTCAAAGCGCCCGCGACGCATCTTCTGCGCGTCGATGCGGCCCACCGAGCTGATCAAACGCTTGCAAAGCTGTACGGAGCTCATTTCCATCGAGAAGATGGCCACCGGCATCTTGAGGGTCAACCCAGCATACTCAGCGATGTTCATGGCAAAGGAGGTCTTACCCATCGAGGGGCGTCCGGCCACGATGATCAAATCCCCCTTCTGAAGGCCTGAGGTCATCCGATCAAGAATCTTGAAGCTCGTCGGCAGCCCGGTGACATCGTCGGAATTGCGCATCTGGTAGAGCTGCTGCACTTCCTGCGTAACTTCGCCCGCAAGTTCCTCAAGAACGCGAAAACCGCGCTTGCCCTTGTTGGATTTTTCATCGATGGCAAAGACTTTGGCCTGAGCCTGATCGAGAAGCGTGGGAACATCGGCGGATTCCGGAGAAAGTGCGCTGGTGGCGATCTCTTCACCCGCGGTAATAAGCTGGCGCAGAATCGAGCGGTCGCGCACAATTTCAGCGTAGCGGCGGATGTTAGCTGCGGCAGGCGTGCTGTTGACGAGGCTGTTGAGATAGGCCAGGCCTCCGATTTCGCGCGCCTTGTCTTCGGCTTCGAGTTCCCCGTAGACCGTTACGATGTCGGCCGGGCGCCCTTCGGAACACATCTGCTGGATCTTTTCGTAGATCACGCGGTGTTCGCGGCGGTAAAAATCATCGGGCGTGAGAACATCGGCTACCTGATCGAACGCGTTGTTGTCGAGCATCAAGCCGCCGAGCACACTCTGTTCGCTTTCCACCGACTGCGGCGGCAGACGAACGGAAGCCACTTCCGGATCGTGAGAAGCACTCGACATCACTGGCGTCTGCGCCGACAACGGAACGTCGGGCAACATGTCCTCGGCAGGCACAGACGTCATCGTGTCAATGTCGCCAGCGGGAATCTCGTCGTCAAATCCAGCCATATCACACCTTGAATCTGCAATTTTGAAAGTGCTTAATCTTAACGGATGCTCAACTACTGCGCGCGATATCGGCAACGTGCGGTTACACGGTCCGGTGCTCGTTCACACATTCCGAACATAAAAAAAACCGAACCTCTCCCAGGGGAAAGATCCGGTTTCGTCCCAATTTTTCAGGGCACGCTCCTGACGGAGCATCAACCGAAAAAATTAGGCGGCTTCGGCAACCACGCGCACGACGATGTCGGCGGTGATGTCGGTGAGAAGGCCGATCGTGATCGTGAATTCGCCCACGCTCTTGATGGCGCCGAGCGGCGTACGAACCTGGCTCTTCTTGATCTGGAAGCCGAGCTTGTCAACAGCTTCAGCGATGTCGGCGTTGGTCACAGAACCGAACAGGCGGCCGTCAACACCGGCCTTGCTCGTGATTTCGATCACCTGGCCGTTGAGCTTTTCAGCCGTTTCCTGAGCCTGAGCGATACGTTCAGCCTGCAGGCGTTCGAGTTCAGCGCGACGAGCTTCGAATTCTTCGATCGCAGCCTTGGTAGCACGCTTGGCGTGACCCTGGGGGATCAGGAAGTTACGGGCGTAGCCATCCTTAACCTTAACGATGGCACCGAGATCACCGAGGTGATTGATCTTTTCGAGAAGAATGACTTGCATGATTAACGGGTCCCCTGGTTGTCGGTGTAGGGCAACAAAGCGAGGAAGCGAGCGCGCTTGATCGCCGTGTCGAGCTGACGCTGATAGTGCGCCTTCGTACCGGTCAGGCGAGCCGGCATGATCTTGCCGTTTTCCTGAATGAAGTCGCGCAGGGTATCGATATCCTTGTAGTCGATCTGTTCGACGTGTTCAACCGTGAAACGGCAGAACTTCTTGCGCTTGAAGAGCGCATTCTGTTGGTTGGCACGGCGGGGCTTGCCCTTACCTTTTGCACCAAAAGCCATTTTTCAACTCCTAATTTTGAATTCCGTGATGTGGACCGTCAGCTTTGAGCTTCTGAGCGAACGCTGTGCAATGAAACCTTTCATGTCGAGCGTCTTACCTAGTTCGACCTTATCGAGTCTCGCAGCCGTATCGGCAAACGACATAACCGTGAAGTCAAACTCTATTTTCCGCATCGCTCCGGCTTCGAACTGCTGCCCGGCGTAGTGACACCTAGCTTCGAAAACCGCAATTCCTGCCGGCGTGTAACACAGTTCTTTTTTTTCGACCAGAACCGCGCTGATGACGATGCTGTTGTCAGAATCCACTCTCGCGACGATCTAAAAATCTGTTTGGATTAAGCCTGTTCGGCGGTTTCAACTTCAGCCGGAGCCTGTTCAGCGGCGGGTTCGGCTGCAACCTTCTTGGCTTCTTCCTTTTCAACGCTCTTCATCATGACGGAAGGAGCGGTTTCGGCCTTCTTGGTCTTGACGACGAGGTGACGCAGAATGGCGTCGTTGAAACGGAATCCGTTTTCGATTTCAGCAAGCGTAGCGTCCGTGCATTCGATGTTCATGAGAACATAGTGAGCCTTGACGAGCTTCTGGATCGGATAGGCGAGTTGACGACGGCCCCAGTCTTCAACACGGTGGACCTGACCACCCTGTTCGAGGACGAGATTCTTGTAACGTTCGATCATCGCGGGAACCTGTTCGGACTGATCCGGGTGCACGATGACGCACAGTTCGTAATGACGCATTGATTCCTCCTTACGGAAATAAGCCACCCGAGCGTCGTATCGGTGTGGCAAGGATGTGAAAGCGCGTAATGTTATTCGGTTTTTCCTTAAAAATCAATATCCTAAGGAAAGAAACCAACAAAAAAGCCTCAAAGCACGACAATTCGGCTGTTGAGGCATTTTGTTTCCCCGTTTAAGGGAGTAAGTGGTGCCGGTGAGAGGATTCGAACATCCGACCTTCGCATTACGAATGCGCTGCTCTACCAGCTGAGCTACACCGGCACACTTGTTTTTCCTTCGAGGCGTTTGTCTCTCGAAGAGATGCGCATTTTACAGAGCTTTTCGAAAAATGCAAGAGTGCGATCAAATTTTTTAGATCATCCTCTGACTCAGTCTTTGTGAAGCCGATTCCGACGAGAGGCCCCGAACCTCGGACCTTCGTATGACGTCAATACAGCTGCAGTCCATTGGCCGTTCCGTACTCAGGCGTGAGCACGATTTCGCTCTTGATCTTGCTCTTTTCCTGCTTGACATAACCCTGCATGAGCGCGTCGGCAACCAACTCCGGCGGCAAAATGGATTCGTCCGACTCAAATTGGAAACGACCGACAGGCTGAGTTCCCTGCCCGGTAGATTCAGATCGCAAGACACCCGACAAGGTCGCACGATTGCCTTCGATCGACACCGAGAGCGGATCAAATTCGACGACCACTCCGTCATTTTGAATACCTCTCATCAGAGTCAGCGTTAACAAATCATCGTGCAAATACGATGGGCCGAGCAGAATCTGCGCAAACTGCTCACAGAGCTCCTCAGTAATACCTGTGACACGTACCGAACCGCTGACATCATCCACCGCGCCGATCTGCCCGAGTTCCAGATAAAGAGCCGGAGAAGCCGGTTTCTTGAGGCTGAAGCTCATGGTCTCAGCCCACGTTTTTGTCCCTTCTTCCGGCTTCAGATCAAGTTTGAAATCAAATCCGTCAAAGCGGGCGGCTGCGCTCACCATCGAATCTATCTTCATCGTGAGCGATGTTTCCGACAATCCCGAATTTTCGCCATTGAGCGCCTTGGCAATAGGAGCGGCGTCCGACACAAAGGAGAACTCGAACTTGCCGAGCTTCAATTCGGGCTGACCGACCGGTCGGCATGACAATCCCGGAGTCTGTGCTCGCACTTCCAATGTCTTGCCGGTTTCGATATCGAACTCAAAAGCTTCAAACGAGCACTGGCCTCCGGCCACTACCGTAAACGGTTTGATCTTGTACGTCAGTCTCGCGCTGGGCAGCGCCTGGCTGCCGGACGTCAGAGCATCCCAGGCCGTGTAGGACACTTCGATGCGATCATCGAAGTTCTGCACGCCCGCTCTCAAAAGCCCCTGCTCGAAATTGGTATCAGCCGCGCGGGTAAGTTCCACTTTCGTCGTAAGCCCGGGATAGGCCCGGCCATTGAACGTTCCGAGTTGAATGCCGCCCACGGCTTCGAACGTCACCTGGAAGGTCTTTTTGAAGAAGCCGCCCTCGTACTTGGTCACACGCGCGGCCAGCTCGGCAGGAAGCACGGACGAAAAATTACTGATAGCCGTCTCATCGAACGCTTTTCCGGCCGAATAGATTCCATAAAACCAACAGCCGCCGACAGCCGCGACAGCCAGAGCGCACGTGGCACCGGCCAAAATTTTTGTGGTGTTTTCCATCGAAAAAGACGAAAGCGAAAAGTCAGATAGGAAGCGAAGGAAAGGAAACGGCCGCTTGAAACTTATTCAGGCGGCCGCTTGATATTAACAATTTTAGGAGCACTTAAGACTCGCCAAACCACTTGGCGTAGATCTTGTCGTAGGTTCCGTCATCTTTCATGCTCTTCATGGCGGCATTGACCTTGTCGCGCAATTCCGTATTGCCCTTCTTGACCGCAAACCCGAAATATTCGCTGTCAAACTGCATGGGCTGGCGCTTGAGTCCTTTGGCGGCACGCGCATTGGTCACCAAAAAGTAGCCGATCACCGGACGGTCGGTAATCACCACATCACTACCGTTCATCTTCAGGTCCATGAAGGCTTCTGCACTTGTGTTGAAAGCCTTGATCTTGGTACCGGGGATACCCTTGGCCACTTCGGCGCCGGTCGTGCCGATCTGCACGGCAATCGTCTTGTTGTGCAGATCTTCGATCTTCTGATACTTGGCTTCATCGCCGACACGAATCATCAGACCCTGACCGGCCTGGTAATAGGGTTCACAGAAATCAACGCGCTTTTTACGTTCTTCCGTGATCGTCACACCGCTCACCACGATGTCAATGTTGTTGGTCATCAATGCGGGAATCAGGCCGTCAAACCCCATGTTGACGAATTCCACCTCAACTTTCATGCGCTTGCCGATTTCGCGGATCATATCCATATCGAAACCGACGTATTCACGACTGGAGCTGTCGAGGAACTCAAAGGGAGCAAAGGTCGGATGCGTACCGACGCGAAGCGTATCGGCAGCGCTCGCGGCAAAGGAAGCTAACGCCATGACACCGGCGGCAAGCGTGGCAAAAATCTTACTTTTCACTTTGTGTTCCTCCGTTTTTGCCCATTGGGCACTTCGTTCTTGTTATCGCAACCGCGTCATCTGAGGCATAAACGCGGGCATTTGAAAATTGCGGATTATTTTCGCACGAAATATCACTTGTGTTGCTAGGTATTTCGTATTGGACGCTAAGCTTTTTTCAAGGCAGACGGCTAATCGCCTGATCCTTAACACTTTCTAGAAAGTCGCCGGCAGGCCCCTTACCGGGAATCCGGCAGTCCGGTTCAATTTCCAAAAGCGGAACCAGCACAAAGGCACGTTCGTGCATACGCGGGTGCGGCAGAGTCAGAAAAGGCGTCTGCTGAACCACGTCACCGTATAAAAGCAGATCCAAATCCAACGTGCGCGGTGCATTGTGCACCCCCTCCGGACGAACGCGATGCGCTTCGTTTTCAATGACAAAAAGTGCGCGCAACAACGCTTCCGGTTCCAGTTCCGTTTCCACCGTCACAACAGCATTGACATAGTCCGGTCCGGAAGAATCAACTGGTGCCGTGCGATAAAAAGAGCTTACCTTGAGCAAGATCGTCTGCTCAATCTTACTGATCCTTTTGAGCGCTTGTTCAAGCGCCTTTTTGGGCTCACCCAGATTGGCACCCAACGCGATTACAGCTTCGGTCATGATTGTTCAGACTTGGATTCAGCTTTGTCGCTCTTGGGACGGCGACGGCGGCGTTTGGGCTTGGCCGAAACAACAGAAGCGGCATTGTCAGGTTTTTCTGCAAACTTCGCTTCACTTGCCTGCCCCTCGATTCCGGCCTTTTCCGCCGAAGATCGGCGACGTCGGGAGGTCTTACTGCGGGGCTCGTAACGCGTGGCCTCTTCCGTGAAGCGCTCTTCGTCGCGCTGCTCTTTTTGACGACTCTTAGAGCCGGCTCGTGCTTGGGCCGCCGTGCGGCGCGCTTCGACCTCGGCCTGAGCCACCATGTCGGCGCGCTTTTGTTCATCTGCGTCGACAAAATCTTCCCACCAGTGTACGAGACTCTCGGGAACATGCCCTAAAGCACTGCGCAAAAGCATGAAGTCATACCCAGCTCGATACTTAGGATGTTCGACAAGGGTGTACGGATTCTTGCCGGTGCGCCGTTCAAATCGAAGCTGCAGCATCCAAATAAGCTTCATGTCGGCAACAAAGCGGTACTGAATGGCAAGCTTGGCCGATTGCGTGGCGATCACTTCTTCGGCAGCCGAGTAAAGCGCCATCGCTCTTGCCGAACCCTTATTGCTTGTCGAAGACTTCTGATAGGCGTCCCAGCGCTTTTTCACTTGCGGCCACAAAAGCGTGGCAAACAGGAACGCGGGCGAAATCTTTTTACCCACGGCGATACGCTCGTCAGTGCGCTTGAGCGCGAGCATCAGAAACTTCTCGCCGTCGGGCTCATCAAGAATGACATCGAGCATCGGCAAAAGCGAACGATGCAGGCCCGCAGCACGCAGTTTGAGCAGACACTCTTCAGCGCGGCCGCACGTAAAGAGCTTGATCATTTCATCGAAAAGTCGAGCTGCAGGCACATTGCCGAGCAACGGCGCCATTTCCGCAATGGCTCGATCCGCACTTTTTTCAATCTTGAAACCCAACTTGGCAGAAATACGCACGGCACGCATCATGCGCACCGGGTCCTCTCGATAGCGCGCCTGCGGATAACCGATCATGCGCAACGTCTTGCGTCGAATGTCCTCGTAGCCCCCGTGATAATCGTAAATGTCCCCCGTCGACGGATCGTAGTAAAGCGCATTGATCGTAAAGTCGCGACGCGCAGCGTCCTCCCACATCTCCCCGAAAATGTTGTCGGAAATGACGCGGCCGGAAGCATCCTTGCGAACGCCCGAAGCATCCAGTGCTCTGAATGTCGAACATTCAACGATTTCGTTGCCGAACACCACATGCACCAGACGGAAACGACGTCCGATGATGAAGGCGCGGCGCTGAGCACGCTTGACCTGTTCGGGAGTGGCATCAGTGGCCACATCGAAGTCTTTGGGCTTGACCCCGAGCAACAAATCACGCACAGCGCCGCCCACAACGTAGGCTTTGTAGCCGCGCTGCTGCAAAATTGAGCACGTACGCACCGCGGCAAAGCTCACCATTTTCGGATCAATGCCGTGTTCGCTTGCCCTAATAATGCGAGGCTCCTTATTGACCTCGTGATTGTTGCGCCCCACGATGGAGGCGATCATGCGCTTGACGTAATC
This sequence comes from Sutterella sp. AM11-39, assembly GCF_003472385.1. Taxonomy (GTDB): domain Bacteria; phylum Pseudomonadota; class Gammaproteobacteria; order Burkholderiales; family Burkholderiaceae_F; genus Duodenibacillus; species Duodenibacillus intestinigallinarum. The sequence continues at coordinate 48,096 of NZ_QRLV01000001.1, forward strand.
AAACACTTATTCTTTACTCCGTTCGTCCGCTCTTCTATTGATTTGCATGCGGCTCTTTTCGTTTTTCTACTTGCTTTTTCTCAAAAGACGAGGCGCATTTTCTCGATTTGCCAGCGCTTTGGCAACAAGTTGCGCCGCAAAGTCATACTCTGCCTGAGTGTAACTGTCCGTCACATGCCAGCCGCGTTCGCTCGCAATGCGCAGCAACGTCTCCCTTGCATTCACAACGCAGCATCGCCCTCCCTTTTTGTCAACATACTCAAAAAGGGCAAGATCGGCTTCGCTGTCCGACCAGAATTCGTATTCGTCGATCGTCGTGCCCTGTCGCTTCAACTCATCAACGAGTTTTTCAACGGCCGTCACTTTGCCCTGCTGATACGTGATCGGCTCAATCCAGCGACCGGTGAAATTGCCCGATTGGTCTTCCTGAGGTCTGACCGACAGTAGGTAATCCACGCCGAACAGTTCGGCGGAAGGCTGCGTGGCATAACTGTAAGTAGCCGAACAGATCGCCGTGACGGCGCCCGCTTGTTTGGCTTCATTGACAATTCTGACGGAACTTGCGGGAAGAATTTTTTCGAGCACCTCCGCGCGATAAGCTTTGCGAGCCGCATCCAAATCCGCACGATTGAACTGAGCCAGAAACTGCATCTGCCACATTTCGTACTCATCAATGTTCAATGTCTGCTCGATATATTCGCGCGTAAAACGATCAAGCGTTTCTTCTGCAGTCACACGCACAGCCTTTTCGCAGGCCCTAAGGAGCCACTTGCACCAGATATCCCCCGTATCAATGGGCATCAACGTGTGATCAAGGTCGTAAACTACAAGCTTCACAAATCCTTCCTCAGTTCTTTGAAAGAACATCTTTGAGCGTCGCATCCAACAGGACCGTGGTGATGCGCCGGTGTTCGCGGACGGCCTTTTCATCAACCGCATCTAAAAAACGCCGTAATCCGCGCATGTCTCGCGGGCAGCGAGCTTCGATCCAACGTCTCTGGGCCGAGTCGAACTCAATGCCGCGCTCATGAGCCAGACGCAAGAACTCTTCACCCGCTTCGTCAGCAGACAAATATCGCAACTGGTACGTCAGCCCCCACATCAGACGAGTCTTCACGTCGTCGCGGATTTCGAGATCAGCAGGTCGGATGGTGCCCGCACAAACAATGCGCGCCTGCGGGTGCGAACGTACATCGTTCATCAGAAAGAACAATCGTTCGAGATCTTCATCGTCAAGTCGCTCGACATTGTCAACCGTATAAAAAAGCGTCTGCTCATCGTATTCGGGAACGCGCATGCGCTGAGTCGGCGTAATGGCCCGCAACAAGTGCGAACGGCCGCTGCCGGGTGGCCCCCATATATAAATGAACTGCGGCCCCTGTCCCTTCTTGCAGTCACGCAGCGCAGCCAAAAGCTCAGCGTTGCTGCCGACACGGAAATTGTCCAGCGTCGGTGCTTCGGGCTCAACAAGATTGAGCAAAAGTTGTTCGGTAGGCTGCGCGTTCAATTGAGTTAAGCAGTGCTCGAAAAGTTAAACGGTAACCGGACACGACCGAAATTGCGTCTGCGAATACTGCACAACACAAGACAGCTTGCGTCCGAGTGGGCTAAAATGCCATATTTAATGCAAACGTCGGCACGGCGCTTAAGTTTAGCGCGAAGCCGGCTTCGGCGTTCTAAATTCTCTTGATTGCCTCATCAAAACAATGACTCAGCTTTCCTATGCCGCCGCCGGCGTCTCCATCGACAACGGCGATGAACTCGTTGATCGCATCAAACCCGCCGCCAAGCGCACCATGATCCCCGGTGTTCTCGGCTCCATCGGCGGATTCGGTGCTCTCTTTGAAATCAGCAAAGAATACAAAAACCCGGTACTCGTCTCAGGTACCGACGGCGTGGGAACAAAGCTCATGCTCGCCTTCCAGCTTAACCGTCATGATACGGTGGGTCAGGATCTGGTCGCCATGAGCGTCAACGACATCCTCGTGCAGGGTGCCAAGAGCCTCTTCTTCCTTGACTACTTCGGCTGCGGAAAGCTCGACGTTGACACGGCCGAACGCGTTGTCAAGGGCATCGCTCACGGTTGCGAACTCGCCGGCTGCGCGCTGATCGGCGGCGAAACGGCTGAAATGCCGGGTATGTACCCCGATGGCGAATACGACCTCGCGGGCTTTGCCGTGGGCATCGTTGAAAAAGACGAAATTATTGACGGCAAGAGCATCAAACCGGGCGACGTTGTGATCGGTCTGGCTAGCTCCGGCCCGCACTCCAATGGCTTCTCCCTCATCCGCAAAGTGGTGGAAGTCTCCGGCGCCGACTGGAACATGCCCTTTGACGGCGCCACGCTCGCTGACCGCGCAATGGAACCCACCCGAATCTACGTCAAGCAGGTCCTCAACGTGATGAAGTCCGTGAAGATCAAGGGCATGGCTCACATCACGGGCGGCGGTCTGGTGGAAAACATTCCGCGCGTTCTGCCCGAAGGCACCCAGTGCGTGGTGCACGCTGACAGCTGGAAGCGTCCGGCCATCTTCGACTGGCTGCAGGAAAAGGGCAACATTGACGCCCACGAAATGCACCGCGTCTTCAATAACGGCATCGGCATGGCCATCGTGGTCGACGCGGCCGACGCCGAACGCGCCAAGGCGCTCTTTGAAGCCGAAGGCGAAACGGTCTACACGATCGGCGAGATTCGCGAACTGCCCGCCGGCGAAGCTCCCTGCGTGGTCATCTAAGCGGCTTCAGACTGTTTGAAACAACCAAGCGCGGCAAAAGGCCTCGGTCTTGACCCGCGCTTTTTCATACCCGTGAACTCCATGCGCGTTTACATTTGTTGTCCCCGACGAAAAGGGGGTGCCGAGCTGCATGAACTCGACGTTTCCGAAGGAGCTGTGGTTGCTGATGCACTCGAATCGGCCGGCTTTCCCCGCGAAACTACCTGCGGCATCTTCTGCGAAAAATGCACGCCCGAGACCGTTCTGAAGCCGGACGATCGCATCGATATTGCCGTAGCGCTTGCGCTTTCGCCCATGGAAGTGCGCCGCCTGCGCGCACAGAACAAGGAGCGCACGGCCGTCCCGCGCCCGCGTCACGGCGGCATTCATCAGCTCATCAAGCCTTTGGACGAAACAGAGGCCTGAAAATTTTTCGTCTTAAATCCGAAAACCTCTTTCAATAGGACATATTTTGTGCCTATAATGTGAGGTTAACCAAAAGCATCCGGGGCCTCTTGGGCGAACGTCCGGCACTGCGACCCGTTTTTTTTTTGCTTTGAGGTTACCGAAAATGCGTCTCCTGCAGAAGGCACTCACCTTCGACGACGTTCTGCTCGTCCCCGCCTACTCTGAAGTTCTCCCCCGCGATGTGCAACTGCGCACGCGTCTGACTCGCGAAATTACCCTGAATCTTCCGATGGTGTCCGCCGCTATGGACACGGTTTCCGAAGCCAACCTGGCCATCGCTATGGCTCAGGAAGGCGGCATCGGCATCATTCACAAGAATCTCACCGCTCAGCAACAGGCTGCTGAAGTCGCCAAGGTCAAGCGCCACGAATCGGGCGTTGTGAGCGATCCGATCACGGTCGGCCCTGACATGCTCGTGGGCGACGTGATCCGCATGTGCCAGGAACACCGCATCAGCGGCGTGCCGGTCGTCGAAGGCCGTCATGTTCTGGGCATGGTCACCAACCGTGACCTTCGCTTCGAATCCCGTATGGAAGCTCCCGTGCGCGAGGTGATGACCCCGCGCGATCGTCTCGTGACTGTCCAGGAAGGCTCCAGCCTTGACGAAGCCAAGCGTTTGATGCACGAGAATCGTCTTGAACGCGTGCTCGTGGTCGATAAGGACTTCAACCTCTGCGGCCTCATTACTGTCAAGGACATCATCAAGGCTACCGAGCATCCCTATGCCGCCAAGGACAGCGAAGGCAAGTTGCTGGCAGGCGCCTCGATCGGCGTGGGTGCCGGTACCGAAGAACGTCTTGAATTGCTCGTTGAAGCCGGCGTGGACGTGGTCGTCGTCGACACGGCTCACGGCCACAGCAAAGGCGTGCTCGACCGTGTGGCATGGGTCAAGAAGAACTACCCCAACCTGCAGGTGATCGGCGGCAACATCGCTACCGGCGCCGCTGCCCGCGCTCTGGTTGACCACGGCGCCGACGCCGTCAAGGTCGGTATCGGTCCGGGCTCCATCTGCACGACCCGTATCGTGGCCGGCGTGGGCGTTCCTCAGATTTCCGCCATCAGCAACGTTGCTGAAGCGCTTGAAGGCACCGGCGTTCCCCTGATCGCTGACGGCGGTATCCGCTTCTCGGGCGACATCGCCAAGGCCATCGCTGCCGGCGCCAACTGCGTCATGATGGGTGGCATGCTCGCCGGTACCGAAGAAGCCCCCGGCGAAGTGATCCTCTACCAGGGCCGCTCCTACAAGAGTTACCGCGGCATGGGCTCTTTGGGCGCCATGTTCAAGGGTTCCGCCGACCGCTACTTCCAGGACAACAACTCGGGCAATCTCGACAAGCTCGTGCCGGAAGGCATCGAAGGCATGGTGCCGTTCAAGGGCTCCGTGGTGACGATCCTCTACCAGATGGCCGGTGGTCTGCGCTCCTCGATGGGCTACTGCGGCTGCCGCACGATCGACGAAATGCGCTCTCGCGCCGAATTCGTCGAAATCACGGCCGCCGGCTGGCGTGAAAGCCACGTCCACGACGTGAAGATCACGAAGGAAGCCCCGAACTACCGTCAGGAAAACTAATCCTGCCTAGGTAGGTTAAAATAACGCGGCGCGGGTTTTACCCCGCGCCGTTTCTTTTTACCGCCGCCTCTCAAGCAAAATTTTTGTCAGCTTGCCCGCTGACGGCGGCCCCGCACCGCTCAAATTTCCAGACATGCTACACGATCGCATTCTTATTCTCGATTTCGGAAGCCAGGTGACGCAGCTCATCGCACGCCGTGTGCGTGAAGCTCATGTGTACTGCGAAGTGCACCCCAACGACGTTTCCGCTGACTTCATCCGCGAATTCAATCCCAAGGGCATCATTCTGTCAGGCTCTCACATGAGCGCCTACGAAGAGTCCAACGATCAGGTGAGTCCGGCCGTGTTCAGTGCCGGAGTTCCCGTGCTCGGCATCTGCTACGGCATGCAGACGATGGCCCAGCAGCTTGGCGGTCGCGTAGAAAGCGGCTCCAAGCGCGAATTCGGCTACGCCGAAGTACGCGCCCATAACCACACCAAGCTTCTTGAGGGCATCGAAGACTTCAAAGGTCCCGAAGGCGAAGGCATGCTCAAGGTTTGGATGAGCCACGGCGACAAAGTCACCGTCATGCCCGAAGGCTTCAAGCTGATGTGCTCGACTCCGTCCTGCCCGATCGCCGGCATGGCCGATGAAACCCGCGGTTTCTACGCCGTGCAATTCCATCCGGAAGTCACGCACACCGTGCAGGGCAGCCTCATGCTCAAGCGCTTTGTCACGGATATCTGCCACTGCAAGCCCGACTGGGTGATGGGCGACTATATCGCCGAAGCCGTCGAAATGATCCGCAAGCAGACCAACGGCGAAGAAGTCATTCTCGGCCTTTCGGGCGGCGTGGACAGCTCGGTTGCCGCCGCACTCATTCACCGCGCCATTGGCGACAAGCTTACCTGCGTGTTCGTCGACAACGGTCTGCTGCGCAAGGGTGAACGCGAACAGGTTCGCGAAACCTTCGAAAAGAACATGGGTCTGAAGCTCATTGTGGTCGACGCCGTCGATCGCTTCATGGGAGAACTCGCCGGCGTCACCGATCCTGAACAGAAGCGCAAGATCATCGGTCGCGAATTCGTAAATGTCTTCCAGGAAGAGGCCGAAAAGCTCTCCAACGCCAAGTGGCTTGCTCAAGGCACGATCTATCCGGACGTCATCGAATCGGCCGGGGCCAAGACCAAGAAGGCCAAGACCATCAAGAGCCACCACAATGTGGGCGGTCTGCCCGAAACGCTTCACCTGAAGCTACTCGAACCGCTGCGTTCGCTCTTTAAGGATGAAGTGCGCGAACTCGGTGTCGAGCTGGGCCTTCCCTACGAAATGGTCTACCGCCACCCGTTCCCGGGACCGGGTCTGGGCGTTCGTATCTTGGGTGAGGTCAAGCGTGAATATGCCGATCTGCTGCGCGAAGCCGACGCCATCTTCATCGAAGAACTGCGCCGCGCCGGCTGGTACGACAAGGTAAGCCAGGCTTTCGTTGTATTCCTGCCCGTCAAGAGTGTGGGCGTCATGGGCGATGGCCGCACCTACGACTGGGTTGTGAGCCTGCGTTCGGTTGAAACGAGCGACTTCATGACCGCCAAGTGGTCCGAGCTGCCGTACTCGCTTTTGGCCACCGTCTCCAACCGAATCATCAACGAAGTGAAGGGCATCAATCGCGTCGTCTACGACGTCTCGGGCAAGCCGCCTGCCACGATCGAATGGGAATAATCCGGTCAACGTTTTGACTTGATGTCCCGACAAAAGGGCGAAGCCGTTACAGGTTTCGCCTTTTTTGCCTCTTTCTGTCGGACTACGTCTTTTGACGGAAGTTTCTCAAGGTTTTTATAAGAGCGGTCGGATAGAATCGGCAGATATGTGTCGGCTAGCCTTCACGGCATCGACAACTTTCGAAAGGATTGATTATGTATCTGAAGTCCCCGAGCCTTGAAGAAGGCTCCCGCATGCCCGCCAAGCACTCCCTGAATGGAGGCAATCTGTCCCCCGAACTTTCCTGGGGCGACTTTCCTGCGGAGACAAAGAGTTTTGCGGTCACCTGCTACGATCCGGACGCTCCGACCGGCTCCGGCTGGTGGCACTGGGTTGCACTCGACATCCCGGCCAATGTCACGACGCTGACCGAAGGCGCAAAACTTGCCGCTCCGGCACGTGAATTGACAACAGATTACGGCACCAAAGGCTTTGGCGGCGCCTGTCCTCCCTCGGGACACGGCATGCATCGCTACGTATTTACGGTTTGGGCACTGCCGGTGGAAAAACTTGACCTGCCCGACGGCGCCACCGCCGCCAACGCAGGCTTCATGCTCAACGCCATGGCTCTGGCAACCGCAAAAATCACGGCAACCTACGTCACACCGTAGTCCCTGCCCTTAATGAAACTTCTGGGCAGGTACGCGCCCGTGCATACCCTTTCGTCGAACTCAGCTGATAACTTGGATTTGATTGAGTTCGGCGAACTCACACCATAAAAAAAGTCGACTTTTCAAAAAGTTGGACCTCGGGGAGAAAAAAATGACTGCAGACTCCACACAGATGCAGCGCCCGGTGATGAATCCGCACGAAAAACGGATGCAGACGATTCAAGCCGTCCTCTATGTCATCGCCATCATTTTGGGCCTCATCAACGGCTTTTACGGTTCCGAATTTTGGATTCAGACGGGTGAATTCATCTCGACGATCTTCATTCGTCTGTTCCGTTTCATCGCAGTTCCGATCATCGCCGTATCGATCATTGCCACGCTCTCGCAGATTTCGCGTTCTACGGAATCCGGACGCATTTTCCGTCACAGCGTTTTCTACACGCTTCTGACCACAATTTTGGCCGCCTCGCTGGCAGCAATTCTTTTTGAAGTCTTTTCGCCCGCCAACGTAACCCTAAGCGACACGACCGAAGCGTCAGCCGCCATCGCAGGCATCAAAGGCAAGAGCTACTTTGACTACATCACATCCGTTGTCCCCGACAACGCGATTGCGCCGTTCTTGTCGGCCAACGTTCTTTCGGTTTTGCTGATTGCCGCCGCCGTCGGTATCGCCATTGCCAAACTGCCGCATGACAGCCGCGAACAGCGAGTGCTGATGGCCTTCTTCTCGGGCCTTCAGGCTGTGCTCTTCACGCTGGTGGGCTGGATCATCATGATTCTTCCGTTGGGTATCTTCGGCTTTTTCACGGTACTGGCCAAAGAAATCAACGCCGGTGTTGCCGTGGGCGGTCTTGGCACCTATTTCGCAACGGTGCTCACAGCCAACTTCATCCAGATGCTCATCGTGCTGCCTGCGCTTCTTTTGCTGCGCGGCATCAACCCGATTCGGGTCTTTAAGGGCATGTTGCCGGCTTTGACCGTCGCTTTCTTCTCGAAGTCGTCGGCAGGAACGTTGCCCGTAACCATGCGCTGCTCGGAAGTCAATCTCGGTGTTAAAGAAAGCGTTTCGCGCTTTGTGCTGCCGATGTGCACAACCATCAACATGAACGGATGCGCCGCCTTTATTTTGATTACGGTCGTCTACCTCATGCAAAACGCAGGTGTTGACATTACCTGGTCAACACTCGCCGTCTGGATCTTCATTGCCACGATCGCTGCGGTGGGCAACGCAGGCGTTCCGATGGGATGCTTCTTCCTTTCGGCTAGCCTGCTGGCCAGCATGAATGTCCCCATTCTGCTTATGGGCGTTATCCTGCCCTTCTACGCTGTGATCGACGCTATCGAAACAACTCTCAACGTCTGGAGTGACTCCAACGTAGCCGTTTTGGTACATAAAGATCTCTACGGAGACATTTAGTGCCGTCTCCTTGACCTGCGTCTAGCCTTCTAAGGAAAAGGCGCAGGCTCAAGGCGGGTACAATTCCAAATGCAGTGCGGGAGTTGCCTCGCGGCTCCCGTCTCTTTTTTCTGCCATGCGGCCTGCCCCGAAGCCGCAGCAATCTCTCAAAAGAAAATACGGCGTAAAGTCGAATCCGCTGATGTGACTGTGCGCCGCCAATCACAAAAAGAACCAAAGAGATGTTTTCTAATCCGACCGCCATTACTTTTACCGGCTACATGATTTTGATGGTGATCCTGGGCTTTGTCGCCTGGCGATACACCCGCAACTTCAACGACTACATTTTGGGCGGCCGTAGTCTCGGTGGCGTTGTGACGGCTCTTTCCGTCGGCGCTTCCGACATGAGCGGCTGGCTGCTGATGGGCTTGCCCGGCGCCGTGTTTCTTTCGGGCATCACGGAAAGCTGGATTGCAATCGGCCTCACGCTCGGTACCTATCTGAATTGGAAATTCGTCGCAGCCCGCCTGCGCGTATACACCGAAGTTTCTCATAATGCCCTGACGCTTCCCGACTTTTTCACGCATCGCTTTAAGGACGATACGCGCATGCTGCGCATTCTCGCGGCCGTCGTCATTTTGGTGTTTTTCACGATCTATTGTGCGAGCGGCGTTGTGGCCGGTGCCCGCCTTTTTGAAAACACCTTCGACATGAGCTATGAACGCGCTGTCTGGATCGGCGCGGCTGCAACCATCATTTATGTGTTCATCGGCGGATTCTTGGCAGTAAGCTGGACGGACACTTTCCAGGCTTCGCTCATGTGCGTGGCGCTCGTCGTAACGCCCATCGTCGTGATGACCGATCTCGGCGGCTTTTCGAGTGCCGTTGAACAAGTCAAAGCCATCGACGTCAACATGGTCAACATGCTCTCGCATCAGACCTTTATCGGCGTACTCAGTCTCATCGCCTGGGGTTTAGGCTACTTCGGACAGCCGCATATTCTGGTGCGCTTCATGGCTACGCGCTCAATCAAGGTGATTCCTCGCGCATGCCGCATTTCTCTGATCTGGATGATCTTTTGCCTTGGTGGCGCCGTCTCGGTGGGCTTCTTTGGTTCGGCCTACTTTGCTGCGCATCCGGATCAGGCCACGCTCGTTACGGAAAACCACGAGCGCGTCTTCATCGTGCTCTCGCAGGTGCTCTTCAATCCCTGGATCGGCGGCATTCTGATGGCTGCGATTCTGGCAGCTGTCATGAGCACGCTCTCCTGCCAGTTGCTGGTTTGCTCATCGACCCTGACTCAGGATTTCTACCGCGGCTTCATTCGCCCCAAGGCCAACCAATGGGAACTGTTGTGGTTCGGTCGAATGATGGTGCTGCTGATTTCGTTTGTGGCCATCTTCATCGCCATGGATCCGCAAAGCCTGGTGCTCTCGCTTGTTAGCTACGCCTGGGCAGGATTCGGTGCGGCCTTCGGCCCGGTGATCCTCATCAGCCTCTGGTGGAAACGCATGAACAAATACGGCGCCATGGCCGGTATGTTTACGGGCGCAGCCACAGTCCTAATTTGGCACCAATTCAACTGGTTCGGTCTCTACGAAATCGTTCCGGGCTTCCTCTTTGCCGCCATCGCCATCTATGTTGTGAGTCTTCTCACGGAAGCTCCCGACAACGAAATCTGCGAAACCTTTGACAAGGTTGAAGCCGAAGTTCGAGCGGGTTAAACACAATCTGGCGAAAAATTCAATCGCGGTCGGTGGTGTCTTTCCACCGGCCGCGCTTGTTTTGCAGGGAATTTTGCCTAGACGCTTTGGACTAAAACGGGAGTATTATTTTTTCGTTACGCCGCCTGCGCCTACCTCGTCGCGCAGACAGCCGGAAAGGATTCCGATAAAAAACAAACTCGCGGAGACAATTGCAAATGCAAAAGAAACCTCTTGATTGGTCCAAACTCGGATTCGCCTATCGTCCGACGGACTTTCGTTATCAAGCGAACTGGAAAGATGGATCTTGGGATGAAGGCGGTCTGGTAACTGACCCCAACATCGTCCTCTCGGAGGCAGCCTGCGTGTTTCACTATGCTCAGAGCTGCTTTGAGGGCTTAAAGGCCTACACCACAAAAGACGGTCGCATCGTCACGTTCCGCCCCGACATGAATGCCGAGCGTATGGCTAACACGGCGCGCCGTCTGGAAATGCCCGCATTCCCGGAAGACAAGTTCGTGCAGGCCGTTGTGGATACCGTACGAGCCAACGCCGCATGGGTACCTCCTTTCGGCACGGGTGCCTCTTTGTATATTCGCCCGTTCATGATCGGCTCCGGCCCGCAGATCGGCGTTGCTCCTGCTCATGAATTTCTCTTCCGCATCACGGTTATGCCTGTGGGCGCATATTTCCAGGGCGCCGTCAAGCCCTTGAAGGTGCGCGTGTCCGACTACGATCGCGCCGCTCCCCGCGGTACCGGTCACGTCAAAGCCGGTCTTAACTATGCTATGAGTTTGTATCCCACGATGGAAGCTCATCGTCACGGCTTTGCTGAAAATATTTATCTGGATCCGGCATCCCGCACTTATGTGGAAGAAGCGGGCGGCGCCAATGTCATCTTTGTCGATAAAGACAACAACCTGATTGTTCCGAAGTCCGATTCGATTCTGCCTTCGATCACCCGCCGTTCGCTCGTATATGTCGGCGAACACTACCTCGGTCTCAATGTGATCGAACGCAAGGTTGCGCTGGAAGAAGTCAAAGACTTCAAGGAAGCCGCCTTGTGCGGTACTGCTGCCGTTCTCGCACCGATCGGCGAAATTCACACCAAGGACGGCGTCATCGCACTGCCCTCCGGTATGGACAAGATGGGCGAAATCTCCGGCAAGTTGCGTGAAACGCTCACCGGCATCCAGGCGTGCGAAATCGAAGCTCCGGAAGGCTGGGTTGTTGAAGTCTGCAAAGAAAGCGACTTTGAATAATCGCTAGACTCCGCTACGAAAAAAATCCCGCTGAAAACGTCCATGTCTTCGGCGGGATTTGTTTTTGCATCGGTCGGACAAAAAAACTTGCCCGACCGAAATTTCGGCGATCAGTACAAACCGATGATCTTCCACCATCCCATACCAACGGCAAACGTGATGAGCACACTCGTCGTCACCAGGATGAAGTTGATCTTATAGAAACGCGGACGTTCGAAGTAGCCCTGACCGAAGTAGATCGGACCGGGACCGCCGGCATATTCCGTAATGCCCCACATCGTGTTCGAGAAGATGGCAAAGCAGATGGCCACCATCATCGGAGGCGCGCCGGCACCGATGGCCACCGCGGCAAAGGGCACGTACATCGCAGCCACATGACCGGAAGCCGTCGCAAAGATGTAGTGCAAATAGATGTAGGCAAAGCCCAGAATCAGGAACGCCGTCATCCAGTCGAAACCGACAAGCATTGAGGTAAAGCCCGCCGACATCCACTTCACGAAGCCGAGCTTGGTGAGGCCCGTGGCCAGCGAAATGATCACGCCAAACCAAATGACCGTATCCCATGCCGCCTTATCGCTCAGCACTTCCTTCCACTTCACGGCGCCCGTCACAAAGAGGAAAGCCGCCAGTGCGATACCAATGGCGTTGGCGTTCAAGCCGGTAAGCATCGTTGTGCCCCAACCGATCAGAGCCAGCACGAAACCGACGGCAACCCACTTTTCACGTGTCGTCAGGGGGCCCATCTTCTGAAGCTCATCGCGTCCCATTTGCTTGGCCTGAGGGGTCTTCTTCAATTCCGGATTGAAGATCTTGTAGGACAACAACGGCATCACGAAGAAGCACACCATTGCCGGCACGACAGCCGCCCAGAACCAACCGACCCAGCTGATTTCCAGACCCAGGCCGCTTTGTGCCAACTGGGCGCACAACGGATTGGCTGCCATACCGGTCATGAACATGGCGCCCGTAATCGGCGTGAACTGGAAGCACGTCATCACGAGGAATTCGCCAATGCGACCCTGCTTGGGACCGGGTTGAGAATCCAACACCATGTTGATGGACTTGGCCACCGGCAACACAATGCCGCCCGAGCGAGCCGTCACACTCGGCATAGCCGGCGCGAGGATGAGATCAGCAACACCCAGACTGAAAGCAATCCCAAGCGAAGATCCGCCGAACAGAGAAAGCATTTTGTAGGCAATGCGGCGTCCCAAACCGGATTCAACAAAGCCCAGAGACAGCACGTAAGCCGAGAAAATCATCCAGACCGTACCGGAAGCCAAGCCCGACAGTGCGGCACTGAAACTCAAAGTATTGGTAAAGATCGTAACGGCAAGCGCTATGAACATCAAAGCGCCTGAAGCAATAGGAGCACACAGAATACCGATAATCGTGGCAACGAAAATGGCAAACATATGCCAGGCCTGAACAGTCAGTCCTTCGGGAACGGGACTGACCCAGATACCCAACAGCAAAACAATCGGAATCGCCCACTGCCACCACTTTACTTGTTTTTCAGCCATGACAATTTTCCTTTGATTTGATGCAAGACAGGCTGAACGATTTCTCATGTCGCCCAGCCGAAAACAGTGACAGGAAGGTGCGGCATGCACCTTCCCTTTAATCACTCCGTCAGATGTTTTCCCACTTGGCGACCACGCGGTCCACGAATTCGGGTGCAAGACCGATGTAGCTGTGCGGGTTGAGCATGAGGTCAACTTCCTCTTCCGTGAAGGCTTGCGTCACTTCCGGGGTCTGCATGAGGATCTGCTTTAAGGGAACTTCCTGTTCATAGGCCTTCATGCAGCTCTTGTAGACGATCTCGTGAGCCGTCAGACGACCGAGCTTGCGAGCCAGATGCATCATTACGCATTCGCTCATCATCAGCCCCTTCTGGGCATTGAGATTGCGTTCCATATGCTTTTCGTACACGATGAGGTTTTCAAGGATGTACTTGGACTTCTGCAATGCAGCGCCGAACATATGGCAGGCACGCGGAATGGCTTCCCATTCGGACAGGAAGCAGCCCCAGTCGCGTTCGTTTTCACTCACCATCGATTCGACGATGGAGGGTGCAATGCTGCGCACATTGCGGCACAGAGCCAGCACGTTTTCCAGCACCGCCGGATTGCGCTTGTGCGGCATGGTGGAGGAACCGACCTTACCCATGAAGAACGGTTCTTCCAATTCAAGAATCTCGGTGTGCTGCAAAGAGAAGATTTCGTGGTTGATACGGCCGATCGTACCGGCGCAAATTGCAAGTGTGCTCACGAACTCAGCCTGGTTGTCGCGAGCAACGTGCCAAGCAATCGTCGGGACGTTCAAGCCCAGGATTTCCATCATGCGCTTTTGCGTTTCGAGCCCCTTTTCAGGCTGAGAAGCAAGCGTACCGACGGCACCGGCCATTTCACCGACGAACACGCGATCCTTCATCGCTTCGAGACGTTCGATGTCGCGTCCGAGTTCATCAGCCCAAACGGCAGCCTTGTAGCCGAACGTGATCGGAATGGCATGCACGACGTGCGTACGGCCGGCCTGAGCGGTATTGCGATACTTCTTGGCCAGCGTCAGGCAGTGCTTAAGGCACTCCTTCATGTCGCGCAAGATCACCTGATAAGCGTCGCGTTCGAGCAGCACCAAACCCGTGTCTACGATGTCCTGGCTCGTCGCACCCCAGTGTACGAATTCACCCGCGTTATCCGGAAGCACCTTCTTGAAAGCCTTCAGAAGCGGGACAATCGTGATGGAGCTCTTGTAGAACTCGCCGATCGAGGCCAAATCAAGCAGATTGGCATCGGCGTACTTGTTAATAATGTCGGCCTTTTCCTTCGGAATCACGCCGAGTTCGCCCTGCGCCTTGGCCAGAGCCGCCTCGGTGTCAAGCCATTTCTGTGCCCAGGACTTGTCACTGAAAATTTCGCGCATTTCGTCCGTGCTGAACAAAAAGCCGTGAATGACGCTGTCAACTGCGCTGGAAGCCATTTTTCTCTCCTGTAGCTGTTTAAAAAATCCAATGAGAACAAGCCTCAAACCGACTACGGCGTCGCTTGCCCCTTGCGGAGAATTTTCAAAAAAGAACTTTCGGAGATCGAAGAAACGCGTCAAATGATTTGATCAATATCAAGAGGTCGAGGGAGTCCGAAGATAAAAATCGTTAAAAATCAAAGGATTAATATTTGTTCCTTCTTTATTTCTGTCAATAGGTCTTTGGAACAAATGCAAAAATACCCCATCAATCAAGGCTTTCTTTGATTTTGGAAAAACGTCTTAACAGGATTTAGTGGTACAAATACCTTGTTCGAAATCCGTATCGTTTCTACGCCAAGCGGCCTACACCAAAATGCGAAAAGAACTCCTGTGGCAGAAACTCGCCAACAAACTGGCGCATCGCATTGCAACCGGACGCTATCCGCTGGGTTCTCAGTTACCCACGGAACTCATGCTTGTGGAAACAGAAAAAGTTTCGCGCAACACCGTGCGGGCGGCACTACAGGAACTCAAAGCTCGAGGACTCATTGAGCGACAGGCGCACAACGGTACTCGTGTCATTTCAACGGGCGGTGCTCGTAATTTCCATCAAAAACTGTCGTCGCTTCGAGATCTCGACGATTTCGGTCATAACTACGGACGTCGCGTCACAGACATTGATTTCGTCACAGCTGATCGGCGTTTGGCCGAAGCCATCAATTGCGCCGTCGGTGCCACCTTTCTACGCTTTGTCAACACGCGCACAAGCAACGATCCTGAAGATCCTGCCGTTGTCTGCACGAAAGTCTTCATCAACGCCGCCTACGGCGAAATCGTGACGCAAGCTCGGCAGCATCCCGAAACGCTCATCATCACCTTCATCGAAGAACTTTTTCACAAGCACTGCGTGCAAGTCAAGCAGTCCATTCAGGCTGTTGCGCTACCCGCCGACATTGCCAAAATTCTCGGCGCAACCGCCGGCGAACCGGCCTTGCGCATCCTTCGCCACTATCTTGACGCCAAAGAACAAGTCCTCGAAATTTCTGTTTCCTACCACCCGGGAAGACGCTATGCGTTCAACATGACGCTTGGGAAAAATTCGCGTTGATCGGGCATTCGCTGGGTACTGCTGATAACAGGTATTGGCATAGAACAGACTATTGCAAAGCCAAATCTCTTGTCGTTGCAAAAATGCCAAACCTCCTAAAAAACGAGAACGGTGCTAGTCTAGACATATACCTGTAATGCGCCGTTTTGTGCCAAAAACACAAACGGCAAGATTGTTATGGCCTACCGTTTTGACAGCTTTTATATCGGCGGCGCTTGGGTCAAGCCAAGCACCACCGATGTTCTCACTCTCGAAAATCCCGCCACACGCGCTCCCTTTGCCACCGTCCCTGATGCCACGCCTGCCGATGCCGTTGCCGCCATTGAAGCAGCGGCCTCAGCGCTACCCGCTTGGTCTGCCACTCCGCTTGCCAAACGCGTTGAGCTGATGCAAAAGGCCTTGGAAATCTTCAAAACCTACCGAGACGAAATCATTCGGCTTGAAGCTCTGGAATTGGGAGCGCCCGTCAGCTATTCGGCAAACGCACACTGCGACTATCAGTTCACCCGCATCGAGTCCTACATTCGCGAAAGCCAGAAGGTCGTTCTCGAAGAACAGTTCGAACAAAGCACCGTCGTTCGCGAGCCCGTCGGCGTCATCGCCTGCATCACGCCATGGAACTATCCGCTCGGACAAGTCGTGCAGAAAATCATCCCGGCGCTTTTGATGGGCAATACGGTCGTGCTTAAACCCAGCCAGCACACACCTCTGACAGCCTATCTGCTCGTGGATTCCCTTGATCGCGCCGGATTCCCGGCCGGAACCGTCAATCTGATCACGGGACGCGGATCAAAACTAGGCGACACGCTTGCCACACACCCGCTCGTCGACATGATCTCCTTTACAGGATCGACGGCTGTTGGCATCAAGCTCAGCCAAAAGGCTCTGGAAGGTGTCAAACGCATTTCTTTGGAGCTCGGTGGAAAATCGCCTTTTATCTGGCTTCCGAGCGAAGACTATGAGGCTGCCATCAATCAGCTCTTTGGTTCCGTTTTCTACAACTCCGGGCAAACTTGCACGGCACTGACCCGCCTTCTGGTTCCTGAATCAGATCTCGAGAAGGTCAAAGCGCTGTTGCTGCGTCGCATTCCGCAACTCGTCGTGGGCGATCCGATGGATCCCAAGACAAACATCGGACCGATGGCGTCCAAAGCGCAATACGACAAGGTGCTCTCGTACATTGAACTCGGCCAATCGGAAGGCGCCGAATTGCTTTGCGGCGGTCGAGCTCCTGAAGCCGGCAAAGGCTACTTCATCAAGCCGACGGTCTTTGTCAACGTCACCAATTCCATGCGCATTGCTCGTGAAGAAATCTTCGGTCCCGTACTTTGCGTGATCACGTACAAGACGGTCGATGAGGCCGTTGACATTGCCAACGATACCCCCTATGGCCTAAATGCCGCCGTTTTCGGCGAACGCGAGCTCGCTTTGTCCGTGGCCAAACGCATCAAGGCCGGCAATGTCTACGTCAACGGAGGTCCGCGCGATGTAACTGCTCCCTTCGGAGGCTACAAACAAAGCGGCATCGGACGCGAAGGCGGCCGCTATGGTTTGATGGAATTCACACAACTCAAAGCAACGTTTGATCGTTGATTATTTGTCATCTCACAGAAGGCGGCCTTTCAGAGCCGCTTTCTCGTTTCCGCTAAATCTGCCAGAGACTGTGGGCCACAACATCGTCAGACAAAAACCGTTGTTGTGGCGTCATACAAATCAACGCGCCGTCACCACGGGCCTTAAACCGGACCATGCCGCCTTTGTGCTGTTTAAAGCGCCTCAGTCCGCGGTCAAGATCCTTGAGTGCCTGCTGCAAAGTCTGGGCCGGAAATTCAGACAACCAGAGGCTAGAATCATCCATCTTCCAGCCAACCAACTGAGAAGCCAGTTCCTTGTAGGAGACAAACGGCCGTTTGTTTTCAAGCTGCCGAATCTGAATTTCAACTGCCTTGTTATAGACGTAGCGGCAATTACCTACAAACTGAGCACACTTAGCCCTCTGTTCGGGCTTCAGAATGAGTTCGAATTTGTAGGCGCAGTTGACTTTCGTGCGCGAGATCTTACCAAAGAGCAGAATTTTGTATACTTTTTCCCAAATCTCAACGCCATTCATTCGCCAGCTCACGCAGGCGGTCTTCTGGCGTTAGTCAGATAAATGTGTGCGCAATGTGCTTTTTCCAACTTGTCGCATACCGCTCACCAAGACGACTTTGAAGTTTTCCGAGAGCTGCACGATTTCTTTCTCGGCCGTTCTGGGCAAATACATGGCGCCCCTCCTGAGCCTATTCTTTCGGAAAAATTCTTTCATTGACTATGGAAAAATCCGATAGTCGATGATCGGAAATTTCCATAGTCAGCCTTGTCAACTCTTGCGACATTTGTCCAATGCAAAGACCTCGTTAAGCTTCGCGAAGTTTTTGGGTTGCCATAATCGGCGCTTCTTGATTCGGTTCCCCATTCTCTGCCATGTTGAAGAAAACCTGCCTTGCCGCATTCTCTCTGAGTCTTTTTGTTCCGCTTGCCAACGCCACTGCCTACACCGACAAAGTCGCTGAGATGCAGGCTAAATACGAGCTTGCCGTCAAAGGAGACAAAGCCGCGGCCGCCTACGTCTGCCGCCAAGGCAACCTGCCGCAGCTCAAAGTGCGCCTCATTGATCGCGACAAGCACGCACAAGCCTGCCGCCTGTATGCGCAAAACATCGCTTCTGATCCGCAGGTCTACCGCTGGTTTATGGAATGGTCGATGCACCTGCCCCACGAATTGATCGGACCGGTCTTTAAGAACCTCACCGACGCCGGCATCTATCCCGTCAACAAAATCAACTATCTCTTTGCCTCTTGGCTCTACGGCGAAAAGAAAAGCGTTGCCAATTTGAGCGAAGCCGAAAGCACCAAGCTCTACCAGAACTGGGTCACTGAAAACTACAAAGCCGGGCACCCCGGTTTTGCGGGCCTCTATGTTTTTCTCAAAACCGAGAAAAACGGCAAAAGCAGCCTTTCTGACGCAGAAATCGACAAAATAGTCGACAATTGCCTGCAAAAGAAGGATTTTGATTCCTTAAAACTCTTCTACTCACGCCTGGGCGAAGGCAACTACGAGGCCGTTGAAAAGAAACTCAACGGCAAGCCCACGCATTCCTCACTCGATATTGCGCGAGCGCTCACGCAAGACAAACTCAAGCTCACGCCCGAACAGTTTGCCGCCATTGTGAAGTCCGCCATTGAGTCGGCCGATGAACGCACACTCGACTCGGACTACACCACGCTTTGCAAAATTGCCCTGAAAGTCAACGACAAGTCCGTGCAAAAAACACTTTTTGAGAAAATGCTCGCCTACCGCATTGATCCTGCGAAGATCGCCGGTGCCATGGATGCGGCAGTGCTTGAGAGCGTCGTCAAAAACGAATTCAACAAAGACGGCTGGGCCGAAGCGGCCATGGCCTCCGTTTATCTCTCCACGGACGACTATCACAAAGCCATCGAAGCCTTTCAAAAGGCAAGCAAATTGGGTTATACGGGAGAAAACCTGCTCTTTAAGCTCGCCGACAGTCTCTTTCACGACGCCAAGGGCAATGTCTCGGCTCAAGACACGCTTGACGCCTACCGGTTCCTTGCCAAGAACTTCTTTTATCCGATCGGTGATCTGGGCATGAGCTTTGAGCTCTATCAGCTCGAAAAATTTGCCAAAGCCACAGGCCAGGAAAATCGTATCGTCGAGTACTATCAAGACAAGTTCGATCATGCTTCCAGCGCCAAGGAAAGCATGGAGATCGCTTATCGCATCGCCAAACATCAGGCTCAAAGCGGTACGGTTTCACAGGGAGATCTCGCCGCTCAACTTGAAAAAGCCTACCAAGAGATCTCCGGTATCCGCTTTATTGCCGCCAATGGCGATGATCCCCGTAAAAAGCCAAGTGCCGCACAAAGCATTGCCAACGGGTTCATCGACGCGTCGCTCTTTGGCATCAACTGTTCGGAAGCCGTGAAGTGGTACCAACGCACACTCTCGGGCATTCTTGAAACAACCGATCCCAAGGACTTGGCAGCCGTCTATCAGGACATGGGACGCTGCTACCTGTGGGCTCCCGATGGCGATGCGCTCAAGCGCGATCCCATCAAGGCTCGAGAAGCATTGAAGAAAGCCTATTCGCTCGTTGAAAAGGGAGACTTTCCGGTCTACCGCGGTGAAATGCCGCACCCGGCTCGCCTGCAGGAAATTGCGAGTCTGCTCACCGACAGTTGTCTGGAAACAGGAAACGAAAAAGAAGCCTTGGACTGGGCCAACCGTGCCGTCACGATCAAGTTCGGTACGAGCGACGTGATTGCCGCCGATGCGGCCTACACCGTGGGTCTTTACTTCGAAAGCAAAGGAAACTATCAGTCTGCACAACACTGGTACGGACTGCTTAAAGAAAAGAGTTCGGCCGGCAGCGACACCAATCTTGCCAACCTGTACTTCTCAGGCAAAGGCGTGAAACAAGATTTCGGAAAAGCCGCTTCGCTCTATCAGTCGGCCTTCTGCAAAGCGCCAGAACCCATGCACGCCAACAACCTGGCCCTTGTCTATGCCGAAGGCAAAGGCGTCAAACACAATCCGAGCTACGCTTATGCGCTCTACAACCTCTCAGGAGACACCCGCGCCAAGCACGGCATGATGATGCTCGACGAGATGCTTTCGGCCGACCAAAAGCAACAGGCCCAGACGCTTAACATGAGAGAAATTCTCTGCAAATAAGCACTGTTCTCGGAAAAAGAGCCGGTTTTCAATCGAATTCCGGCTCTTTTTTGCGAAGTTTGCTGAAAACGACTACGCCTTAAGTGTTTCGGAGATGAACTTCTTCACCGCTCCGACATCGGCCGGCATCACCGTGACGTGTTGTTCGCGATTTTCGATACCGACATAGCTTGAAGGCACTTCGGGAGCCGCGCCGATCGCTTCCTGAATTGTTGCGGCGAACTTCGCCGGAAGCGCTGTTTCCAAAGAAAGCATCTTGACGCCTGCGCGCACGTATTGCCGTGCGGCAAAAATACCGTCGGCCGTGTGCGGATCCACGATGAGGCCTTCTTTTTCAAAGACTTCACGAATCGTATTGATGCGATCGGCATGGGTGCTCTTGGCCGACACGAAGCCGCTTTCGCGCACTTGCGCCATTTCGCTCTCAGTAAGGGCAAAGCCTCCCTTAAGAGCAAGCTGTGTCCAAAGTTCCCTGATGCGCCCGGCGTTGCGCCCGACGATATCGTAGATATAGCGCTCGAAATTGCTCGCCTTGGAAATATCCATCGAAGGAGAGCTCGTCACGAACGTATGTTCGCTGTCGCGCACACGGTAGACACCGGTCTTGAAGAACTCGTCGAGAACGTCATTTTCGTTTGTCGCCACCACAAGTCGCCCGATCGGCAGTCCCATCTGCTTGGCAATCCAGCCGGCCAGGATATTTCCGAAGTTACCAGACGGAACCGTGACGTCAATCACTTCACCGGGCTTTTCTGTGACTTCCAGCCAGCCCTTGAAGTAATAGACGACCTGCGCCGAAACGCGGGCCCAGTTGATGGAATTGACCGTGCCGATGTTGTACGTCGCTTTAAATCCCGCATCCTGACTGCAGGCCTTGACAATGTCCTGCGCGTCGTCAAACGAACCTTTGACCGCGATATTGAAGATGTTGGGGTCCTTGAGGCTGTACATCTGGGCTCGCTGAAACGCGCTCATGCGTCCCTCAGGAGAGAGCATGAAGACGCGCACGCCTTTGCGCCCGCGCATGGCGTATTCGGCAGCCGACCCGGTATCCCCCGATGTGGCCCCCAAAATATTGAGTTCCGTGTTGCGCTTTTCGAGGATGTATTCAAAGAGCGCTCCAAGGTACTGCATCGCCATGTCTTTGAAGGCAAGCGTCGGGCCATTGGAAAGTTCCAAAATGCGAATCTTGCCGCCGTCAATGGACCGCGTCGGCGTGATCTTGGAAAAGTCCTCCCCTGTACGGCCGTTGTTGTAGACATCCTCGCGGTACACGCCCGCAAGCATGGTCTTGAGCGTATCTTCCTCAATATCGGTTGCAAACAAACGCAGGATCTCAAACGCAAGTTCTGCGTAGGACAAATGACGCCAATCCTCAAGATCGGTCTTGGTGACCTGCGGATAAATGCGGGGCATGAAAAGACCGCCGTCGGCCGCAAGTCCCTTGAGCACGATGTCACTGTAGCCCGCGCCCTCGTCTTCGCCGCGCGTGGACTGATAGGTCATTGCGTATTTGATTGCCATTTCTCGGCTCCGGATTAATTGAGTTCTTCCTTGCGGATCATCACCACTTTGCCCCGCGTGCTCGGCAGCGCCTCAATGGCTTCAATGGCTGCCGTCACAGATCCTTCCAGAGCGCTGTGCGTCATCGCCACGATCTCCGTGTCTTTTTCGCCGATCACCGCCTCGGGCTGCAGCACCGACTCGATCGAGATTGACTGTTCGGCAAAAATGCGAGCGACCTGTGCGAGCACGCCCGGTTCATCGGCCACAGGAATGCGCAGATAGTAAGAGCTCACAGTTTGGCTCATCGGCAACCAACCGAGTTGGGTCGTTTCCTGATTGTGTTCTGCGGGCTTAAGCGCCTGAGCGTCGCCCGCTGCCGTCATACGCACGATGTCTACCAAATCGGCTACCACGGCCGAGGCAGTGGGTTCGGCACCGGCACCGCGGCCATAAAAAAGCGTGCTGCCGACAGCGTCGCCCTTGACAACCACCGCATTCATCACACCTTCGACATTGGCAAGCAGGCGGCGCATCGGCACGAGTGCAGGATGCACGCGCAGCTCAATGCCGCGTTCCGTACGCTTGGTAATGCCAAGCAATTTAATGCGGTAGCCCATGTTTTCCGCGTAACGAATGTCGGTCGCCGTCAGTTTTGTGATGCCTTCAACTGTCACGGCATCAAAGTTAACGGGCGTGCCAAAAGCGAGCGCGCTCAAGAGCGTAATCTTGTGAGCGGCGTCAATCCCTTCGATGTCAAACGTGGGGTCGGCTTCCGCGTAGCCCAAGGCCTTGGCCTGCGCGAGCGCCTCTTCGAAGGAAAGCCCCTTGTCACGCATGGTCGACAAAATAAAATTGCAGGTGCCGTTGATGATGCCGGCGATCCATTCGATGCGGTTGGCGGCAAGGCCTTCGCGCAAACTCTTGATGATCGGAATGCCCCCTGCCACGGCAGCTTCATAAGATACGGCCACTCCCTTTTCGGCTGCCGCCGTGAAAATTTCATTGCCATGCAACGCAAGAAGCGCCTTATTGGCCGTTACGACATGCTTGCCGGCGGCAATGGCTTCAAGCACCAGACTCTTGGCTGGCTCAATGCCGCCCATTACTTCCACGACGATGTCGATTTCCGGATCATTGACCAGATCGTGCCAGTCTTTAGAGAGCGTCACTCGTTCGTCAACGATGCCGCGAGCGCGATCAATATTGCGGCAAACCACGGTCTTGACTTCAATGGGAGCACCGGCCCGGCGCGAAAGTTCCTGTGCGTTACGCTTAAGAACGGCATACGTGCCGCCCCCTACGGTTCCGAGTCCGGCGATGCCGATTTTGACTGCTTCCATTGTTTCTTTCCTTTTGTTTTGCAATTGTTCGGGCGCTTTCGTTTGGCCGAAGACAAAAATGAATGCGCTTTCTGTGATTGTATTGATCTGTTGCTCCGCGCACCTCGGCGCTATTGCGTAGCCGAGAAAAATTATGCGGCGCCTTCCAGTAACAAAGACGCCGCTTTTGTTTGCTTTGATCTATCAGCCTTTCACGGGTTCGGGACGAGGAGCATCCGGGTCGATAAGACCGTCTTTTCTGAACATGTGTTTGATACCGTGCAGTGCCTGACGAATTCGGAATTCGTTTTCAATCAACGCGATGCGCACATGATCGTCGCCGTATTCCCCAAAACCGATACCTGGGCTCACAGCCACCTTGGCGTCTTCAAGAAGGCGCTTACTGAACTCTACGGAACCGAGCTTGCGATACGGCTCGGGAATCTTGGCCCAGATATACATGGACGCCCTAGGGCACTCGACCGGCCAGCCGATTTCGTTGAGTCCCTTCCAGAGAATATCGCGGCGCTTCTGATACTTCAGCCGAACCTCCTCGACACAACTTTGATCGCCCTCAAGCGCCTCAATGGCTGCAACCTGCAGCGGCGTGAACGTTCCGTAGTCGTGGTAGCTCTTAATACGAGCCAATGCATGCACCAGCTCTTTGTTGCCGACCATGTAGCCCAGTCGCCAGCCTGCCATGTTGTACGACTTAGACATCGTGAAGAATTCGACGGCAATGTCCTTGGCGCCCGGCACCTGCATAATGGAAGGCGCTTTATAGCCGTCAAAGCAAATATCGGCGTAGGCGAGATCGTGCACAACCCAAATGCCATAACGCTTACCGAGTTCAACAACCTTGGCAAGAAAATCGAGTTCCACGCACTGCGCCGTCGGGTTGGACGGGAAACCCAGAATCATCATCTTGGGGCGAGGCACGGTTTCCACAATGGCGCGCTCGAGCTCTGCCAGAAAGTCGACGCCCGGAATCATTTTGACCGAACGGATGTCTGCGCCCGCAATAATCGCACCGTAGATATGAATGGGATAAGAAGGGTTAGGTACGAGCACCGTGTCGCCA
This sequence comes from Sutterella sp. AM11-39, assembly GCF_003472385.1. Lineage (GTDB taxonomy): Bacteria > Pseudomonadota > Gammaproteobacteria > Burkholderiales > Burkholderiaceae_F > Duodenibacillus > Duodenibacillus intestinigallinarum. Next base: position 72,273 of record NZ_QRLV01000001.1, read on the forward strand.
CGATCCGTACAAGCAAGCATCAGATGTGCAATACCTTCTTTGGAGCCGATCGTCACGATGGCTTCCTCATCGGGATCGATATCGACGTCGAACTTACGCTTGTACCAATTGCTGATTGCCTTGCGCAGACGCGGAATGCCTTTGGAAACTGAGTAGCCGTGCGTATTGTCGCGCGACGCGACTTCAATCATCTTATCGACGATATGTTTGGGAGTCGGACCGTCGGGGTTACCCATCGAAAAGTCAATGATGTCTTCTCCTCGACGACGCGCTGCCATCTTGAGAGCGCCCGTAATGTTGAAGACATACGGCGGCAGCCGTTTGATGCGAGAAAAGTCGGAATTCATATGGGTCTCCCAAAAATTTTTCAATCCGAATCAATCGGATACATCGGTAGATATTAGCAGGAGCCCAAAGGCACAACACTTCGAAGTAACCTTTTCGCAGCACTCTAGATCAAACGACGCAGAGCGATACCTCCAAATAACTAGGTGGTTAATCTCAGTCGGCCAAAAGCTTTCCGGGGTTCAATATGCCCTTGGGGTCAAGGGCGCGTTTGATGGCGCCCATCAGTTCCAATTCGAGCGGATCTTTAAGCTTGAGAAAGTGCGCACGCTTGAGTTGTCCGATGCCGTGTTCGGCAGAAATCGAACCGTTGTGGCGGCTCACAACCTCGTAGACCGTCTCACGAATGCCCTCTTCATTTTCAAAGGCCAGATTAGGCGGAATGGAGCCGATATTAAAGTGCAGGTTGCCGTCGCCGAGGTGACCGAACACGGAGGGATCAATCCAGTCGAAACGGGCGTTGAGCGCGGCAAGCGCCTCGTCGACAAAAGCAGCGATGTCGCTGATTTCAATGCTCACGTCATTGTGCAGATTGCCGCCCACGTGTGCGTCTGCACTCGGAATCGACTCGCGAATCGCCCAAAAAGTCTGGCTGTCCTTGACCGAATTAGACAAAAAGGCGTCTATCACATTACCTTCCTCGAACTGTTTTTCGAGGATAGATTCCAGCGGATTGCAACCGGGATCTCGAGCATAACTCAATTCCACCAGGCACCACCACGGTGCCGATGAAACATCGCCGGGCAACGTCACCGACTCGATCTGCTCGCCCACGCGCTCAATGCACTTGGCCTGCATCAGCTCAAAGCCGGTCAGCGCCGGACCGGCAGCAGTTTTCACAGAAGCCAACAGTTCGCAGGCTTTATGCGGATCTTCCACACCGACCAAAGCCGTGCAAGTGGTCTGCGGAAGATTAAAGAGTTTGACGACAGCTCGCGTGATGACGCCCAACGTTCCTTCGCTGGAAATAAAAAGCTGCTTCAGATCGTAGCCCGTGTTGTCTTTGCGAAGCCCTCGCATCATGTTGACGACACGACCGTCGGCAAGCACCACTTCCAGGCCAAGCACCAGATCGCGCGTGTTGCCGTAGCGAAGAACAGCCGTACCGCCCGCGTTCGTTGCAATGCAGCCGCCCAGACATGCTGTTCCTTCGGCCGCAAAGCTCAAAGGAAAGAGGCGGCCGGCCTCTTTTGCCGCTTGTTGTGCTTTTTCAAGAACCACACCGGCCTGAACCGTCATGGTGTCGTTGACCGCATCAATCTCCTCAATTTTGTTCATGCGCGAAAGCGACAACAAAATCGCGTCGCCCTTTGGCGAAGGAGTTCCTCCTCCCACCAGACTCGTGTTGCCCGACTGAGGCACCACAGGCGTGCCCGTGCGATTGGCCCAGGCAAGCACTTGGGCAACTTCTTCGGTATTGCCCGGGCGAACCACGGCAGGTGTCTTGCCGAAGAATCGGTTGCTCCAGTCGACCAAATACCCGGCGGTGTCGGCCTCCTCAGTAAGCACATTGTTTTCGCCAACAATGGCGCGCAGTTCGGCAAGCATGTCCATTTCTTCTCTGTCCCTTTTTGTGCGTTATTCGTTTTGCCTCTGATGGTCGCGGCGTAAACCCAAGCAACATCAAACGTAGCAGCCGGCAAGCAGTCCCAGAATTCGGTCGCAGCGATTCGTAACCGATGACGTCGGGACATCTGCAGCCTGCGCTCCGGGGCGACGAGCTTTGCGAACTTGCGCCTTTTGCACGCGTACCGAACCGTCTTCGTCAATGATGAACTCCACGGCGGAACTTCCCGAAGTCAGCCCCAGAAAATCGCGGATGTTCTTCGGCACGGTCACTTGCCCCTTGATCGTTAAGCGCTGGCTCATTTTTTTCACTCCTGTTTAGCCGATTTGTCCCCATCGGACGGGTTCGGCAAGTCGGATTAAATCCACCCTGTTTTCACATACAAAAAAAGCCATCCAATCCATTTCGATCAGACGGCCGTTCTATCCGTTTGGTTGCCTAATCAAGGCCACATCCGCTGTCTCTGAGAGAAGCGTTTCCACCTTGCCCGGACGGAGCAGGTTGGCGCAGACTTTTGGTTTCTGCTTCGAAATGTACCGCTCATCTTACAGATCCGGACAACTCCGCACAATAAGGCATATTGCCTATGTCAACATGGCATTCAAAAGCACAACGTTATGGCATTTTTGATGACCAGACAAAACGGGCGCCTTTTCGTTTGAAGGAAAAGACGCCCTGCCAGCTTTAGTCTTGTGCGCAATTACGCTTCAGGAACCAGCTTTTCAACGCCGCCCATGTAGGGACGCAAAGCTTCGGGCACCGTCACGGAACCGTCGGCATTCTGGTAGTTTTCAAGCACAGCCACAAGCGTACGGCCCACAGCAAGGCCCGAACCGTTGAGCGTATGGACAAAATGCGTACGACCGTCGGCGTCCTTGTAGCGAGCGCCCATGCGGCGAGCTTGGAAGGCTTCGCAGTTGGAGCAGGAACTGATTTCGCGATAAGTGTTCTGAGCGGGCAGCCACACTTCAAGGTCATAAGTCTTGGCCGAGCCAAAGCCCATGTCGCCGGTGCACAGCAACACTTTGCGATACGGCAGGCCGAGCTTCTTGAGGATGTTTTCGGCGCATGCCGTAAGTTCTTCGAGGTGCTCGTAGCTGTCATCGTCGCGCACGATGCGAACCATTTCAACCTTATCGAACTGATGTTGACGAATCATGCCGCGAGTGTCACGTCCATAGGCACCTGCTTCCGAACGGAAGCAAGGCGTGTGAGCGGTGATCTTGATGGGCAGATCGCTTGCCTTGAGCATCTTGCCCGAGACGCAGTTGGTAAGCGTCACTTCAGCCGTCGGAATCAGGTAAAGGGTTTCGCCCTTGCCTTCCTGACCACCCTTCTTGGCTGCAAAGAGGTCCTCCTCGAACTTCGGCAGCTGGCCGGTGCCACGAAGCGTTTCGGCCGTCACGATATAGGGCGTGTAGCACTCGGTGTAGCCGTGTTCGGTCGTGTGCATATCAAGCATGAACTGAGCAAGCGCACGATGCAACTTTGCAACTTGCCCTTTCATGTAGCAAAAACGCGAGCCGGAAAGCTTGGCGGCCGTATCAAAGTCCAAGCCCAACGGAGCACCGACGTCAACGTGATCCTTCACGGGGAAGTCAAACGTACGAGGCGTGCCCCAGCGGTACTGCTCAACGTTGTCGTGTTCATCGCGCCCCACGGGCACAGATTCGTGCGGCAAGTTGGGAATGCTCATCAGAAGTTCGTTCAGGCGTTCACGCACGCTGTCGAGCTGAGCGGACAGAGCGTTTAGCTTTTCAGGGATGGCAGCGGCTTCGGCCATGAACTGAGCGGCATCTTCGCCCTTGCTCTTTGCAATGCCGATCTGCTTGGAGAGCTGGTTGCGCAACGCCTGCAGTTCTTCCGTCTTGGTCTGCACTTCCTTGCGCTCGTTTTCGAGTGCGTTGAATTCCTTTTCGGGGAAGTCGAAGGGACGCGTCTTCAAGCGGGCGATCACTTCGGGGAGCTGCTTACGCAGCATATTGATATCGAGCATTTCTAACCTTCGATGATTTGATTTGTCGCACTGCAGTTATGACAGCAACATTCACTGTTGCGTTTGCAGGCCGATCTATAAGAGAATCCCATAGCAATCCAGCCCCAAAGGGTCTGAATCACACATAAATAAAAATTTTAGCACCGTGCGGCTTAACGCTTCCGTGCCTTTCCCTGCTTGGCCGCCTGTTCGTTGAGTTCACGCAAGCGCGCGAGTTTTTCGCCGATCTTAATTTCAAGTCCGCGGTCGGTTGGTTCGTACCAACGCATGCCTTCGAGCCCTTCGGGCAAATACACCTCCCCCGCGGCAAAGGCTCCCGCCTCATCGTGAGCGTAGCGATAGCCGTCGCCATAGCCAAGTTCATCCATGAGTTTGGTGGGAGCATTGCGAAGGTACATCGGCACAGGCCGCGTACCGTCTTCACGAATAAAAGCGCGCACCGAGTTAAACGCTTTGTAGACGGCGTTACTCTTAGCGGCAACAGCCAGGTACACAACAGCCTGAGCGAGCGCCAGCTCGCCTTCCGGAGAGCCCAACCGCTCATATATGTCAGCTGCATCCAACGCCACCTGCATGGCTCGCGGATCGGCCAGCGAAATATCTTCCACCGCCATCCGAATCAGACGACGGGCGATGTAACGCGGGTCGCAGCCGCCGTCGAGCATGCGGCACATCCAGTAAAGCGCCGCATCCGGATCCGAACCTCGTACACTTTTGTGCAGTGCGCTGATCTGATCGTAGAAGTTCTCTCCTCCTTTATCGAAACGCCGCAGACTCGAAGGCAGCGCGCTTCGCAGGAAATCTCCATCAATCACAGTCAGCTTTCGGTCGCGCGCCATGCCGCAGGTCACTTCAAGCGCATTGAGACATCGGCGTGCGTCGCCGTCGGCCGTTCCTATCACAATCTTGCGCGCATCATCGGTGAGTTCCAATCCGGGAAACTCGCGCTCAAACGCTCGGTCGATGAGTTCCGAGACCTCTTCGGCAGACAAAGGTTCAAGGACGTACACCGCTGAGCGACTCAGCAATGCCGAATTAACCTCAAAAGAGGGATTTTCCGTTGTAGCACCGACGAAAATGAAAAGCCCGGACTCAACATGCGGCAAAAACGCATCCTGCTGGCTTTTGTTGAAACGATGCACTTCGTCAACAAACACCAGAGTTGGGATATGCCTCTGCGCCATCGTCACACGTGCTTCTTCAACGGCTTCGCGGATTTCTTTGACACCGCTGAGGACTGCCGAAATCGCAACAAAGGGAAGTCCGAAAGCATCGGCCATGAGACGAGCAAGTGTCGTCTTTCCCACTCCGGGCGGCCCCCAGAGAATCATCGAATGCGGTCGGTGCGTTTCAAAAGCCACCCGCAAAGGCTGCCCCGGCCCCAGCAGCTTTTTCTGACCGATCACTTCATCTATCGTCTTCGGGCGCATGCGTTCGGCCAACGGCGCGAGCTTATTGAGCAAAAGCGCCGCTCTTGACGCCGCCTCGCTGGCGACCGACGACCGAATCGGCTGTTCGGGCTCAAGCCCTTCAAATAAGTCCTGAGACATCGTTTTGTCCTTGTCTGCCGAACATCGCCTCAGTGCGTATCCTGCAGCACATCAGCGCCCGAGGGAATCTTGAAGTCGAATGCGCCGGCCTCAATCTTGCCATTGGTTTTCACATCTCGGAACGTAAGCGTCACTGTCTGACCGAAATGGTCAAACAGACGCATGCTCGCCATCACGCCCTTGGCATCAAAGCCGATTTCAAAGCGACGATACGTGAAGTCCTCGACGAGCGGCTCGGCCGCCACCCAATCCAGACCGCCGTCGCTTTCCATATCTTTCAAGCGAAAACTTTTCTCAATGTCACCTTTGCCAAACAAAATGGCCGCCGGCGTGGCACTCATCGCTTCGGTGAGTTTTCGCACCGTCACTTGATTAAGATCAGGATCCCACACATAAACGGTTTTGGCATCCGAAACAATCGTTTGCGGATAAGGAGTCTTCGTTTCCCAGACGAACTTGCCGGGACGTTCAAACACAAACCTCCCTGCGCTGTCACTTCCGGCCGATTCCCCCTTCTTGTCGGTCACCTTTTGAACAAACTCTCCCTGCGCCGTTGTCGTCTTATCAGCAAAGGCCAACAGCGCCTCCTTGCCGGAAGCAGCCCAAACCGATGCACTCGAACATGCGGCAATAGTGAAGATCAGCGCATTAACCATTCGTCGAGTCATTACAGAGCCTCCGTATTGTCCTTGACGAGCACTTCTCGCTTGCCCGCAGGATTGGGCTTACTGACGATACCGGCCGCCTCCATGCTTTCAAGCAGATTGGCCGCGCGGTTGTAACCGATATTGAAGCGGCGCTGCACGAAGCTTGTGGCCGCACGCTTGTGCTGAATCACCATCTGCACGGCTTCATCGTAAAGCGGGTCGTTTTCGCCACTGCGCCGAGCTCCAGGACCACCGCTTTCACCCGCGGCAGAGCCCGTTTCCGGCTCGGTAACCGCGTCAACGTATTCAGGCGCACCCTGCGCCTTGAGTTCTTCCACCACGCGCAGCACTTCACTTTCGGCCACCATACAGCCCTGAACGCGCTGCACCCCCTGCCCCGGACGCTTAAAGAGCATGTCGCCCTTGCCGAGAAGGTCCTGCGCTCCGGTGTCGTCAAGCACCACCTGACTGTCAAAGCGGCTTGCCACCTGGAAGCAGACGCGCGCCACGATATTGGCTTTGATAAGCGGCGTCACGATATCCACACTCGGGCGCTGCGTGGCAAGCACCAAGTGAATGCCGGCAGCACGCGCCTTCTGAGCCAGACGCATGATCTGAGTTTCAACTTGCTTGCGGTTGATGAGAATCAAATCGGCAAGCTCGTCAATGAAGCAGACGATGTAAGCAAAAGGCTTGAGTGGAGTATGCGGTTCGGGCGCCTCGGGCGAAACATCGAACGGATCCATTATCGGATTACCGGCAGCAATGGCTGCGCTGACCTTGTCGTTGAAGCTATCGAAGCTTCTCACGCCCAGCTTACTCATCAGGTTATAACGGCGATCCATTTCGTTGACTAGCCAATTGAGCGCATTGGAGGCCTTGTTCATATCCGTCACCACCGGGCAGAGCAGATGCGGAATATCCTGATAAAGCGAAAATTCAACGGTCTTGGGATCAATCAGCACCAAGCGCAGACGATCCGGCGAGCTCTTGTAGAGTAGCGACAGAATCATCGTATTGATGCAAACCGACTTGCCCGAGCCGGTGGTACCGCCCACCAGAAGATGCGGCATCTTGGCCAAGTCGACTACCACGGGCTTGCCCGCAATGTCCTTGCCCAGGGCCAGAGACAGCGACGATTTGCTCTCAGTGAAGTCGGGGCTACCGATGATTTCCTTGAGGTACACCGCCAGGCGCTGTTTGCTGCCGTTGGGAATTTCCAGGCCCATATAGGGCTTGCCGGGAATCACGGGCACCACGCGCACCGAGTCCACTGACAGCGAACGCGTGAGGTCGCGGCGGATGTCATCAACTCGACTGCCCTTGACGCCGGGCGCAAGTTCAAGCCAATACTGCGTGATGACAGGACCGGCCTGCGCCCCCACGACGGTTGCGTCAATGCGATATGTCTTGAGTTTGGTTTCGATGAGGCGGCTGATCTTTTCTACCGTCTCTTCGCTGATACCGCGTTGATCAGAAGGCGGATCGATCAGGATCTCCAGATCAGGCCCCTTGACGCCTTCAGACGAAGTCGCGGCGGCAGCCTTGGCACGCTTGCTTCGTGTTGTAGCCGCAGAGGGGCGCTTGACAACATCCTTTACTTCGGCAGGAGCAGAAAGATCAGCCTCGACTTTTTCTTCCGTCGTTTCTTCGGTAGCTTCGTCTTGTTCAGAGACAGTCTGCGGCTTTTCCTTACGACGCGGCGTAGTGATGAATTTCACGATCGTTTCGAAAATCAGACCGAGTTTTTCGGCCAGATCAAACCAAGAAAAGCCAAAAACAAATGACAGACCGACGGCCGTTAGCAGCATAAAGAGGAAGGTCGAGCCCCAGATTCCGAAAAATGGCGTCACTTGGCTCGCCACAAATTGACCGTAAAGACCACCGGCACCGAGCGGAAGCGTCACGCCCGCATAACCGAACTGCAGCGTCTCCAATCCGACAGAGGCGCTCATAAGAATGACAAAACCGACGCTTGCGGACCAAGGACGAAGGCTGTATTGCACAGTATTGGCGCGAGCCCACAACGCCCGCACCATCTGCACACCGGAAAAAGCGAGCACCGCCACAACCCACCAGGCCGATCGACCAACCAGCCAGTAGGAAAAATCCGCCGCCCAGGCCCCAACGATGCCGCACAGGTTGGCGGCCTTTTGAGTGCCGGTTACGGAAAATCCGGGATCTGCCGGCGAATATGTGGCGAGCGAAAGACCGAACAATACGGCCAACGCGATGCACACGACCCAACCACCGGCAATCATGAGGTAGCCGGCCGCTCCGGAAAAGCGAGCAAACGCCTCGGCACGAGCGACCCTGGCCTGCTCCCGAGCTGCTTTCTGATCGGCACGTTGCTGCGCCTCTTTGTTTTCTCGCCATTCGCTGGCGATAGCGGGTTTCTTGGTTTTACGCATAGCCGATGAATTATAAGGATTTCCGCGCTTTTCTCGCCGTTTTGGACTTGTTCCCACAGCAAGATTTTGCGGAGTTTTCAACAGCTTGGAAGGTTGCGTACATTTGGCAAAACAAAATCAGATTACTCACAAATACCTAAGTCCACTTGTCGGATATACTGCCTCCATCTCATGTCTTTTCGAGGAACGTACCGCTATGCAGACCATGCCCAACATCACGATGGTAACTGACACCAACTTTGACTCGGTTGTCGCAGAAAGCCAAAAGCCCGTACTTCTTGCCATCGGCGCACAGTGGTGTCCTGACTGCCGCCGGCTCCAACCGCTGTTCATGCAATTCGCCAAGGACTACAGCGACAAACTGGTTTTTGCCAGTTGCGATTTCGACAACAACCCCGGCATCAAGGAAAAGTTCGATGTGCGTCACATCCCTGTGTTTGTCGTTCTCAAAGACGGCCAACCGGTCGACACGCTCATTGAGCCCAAGAGCATTGCTCCGTTCAAGGAATTTGTTGAAAAAGCAGTTGCCTAACGTTGAGAAATGGCGCTTTGAACCTCCGTTCGAGGCGCCTTAGGCTCTTGCTTTCAATGTCCGCCTCGGGCATAATGCCTCCTTCGCAGGCGTATGCTTGCGGTTGAAAAATTTGATCAGTGGGGGTGTAGCTCAGCTGGGAGAGCGCTGCGTTCGCAATGCAGAGGTCAGGGGTTCGATCCCCCTCATCTCCACCACTCAAAAGTCCGCCGATGTCCGCTCGCATCAGCGGATTTTTTGTTTGCAACAAGGCCCTCAACCGCCAGGAAATGCTCGAACAGACGCATTGTCATATTAGGTTATATGGTATAGTCGAAAATGGGTTAATAGTTGCAAGAAATCTGAGATCCCGAGCTTGTCTGCCGGGACTCTTTTTGCAATAGAAGAAAAACAAATTTTCGGGAGAAAACGGGTGAGTACACGACAAACCTGGTCAAGCCGCTTGACCTATATCCTGACCGTTGCCGGCGCGACGATCGGATTCGGCGCAACTTGGCGCTTTCCTTATCTCGTCGGTGAAAACGGCGGTGGTGCATACGTGCTCACCTTCATTGCCGTCATGATGCTCGTCGGCATTCCCATCATTCTCGTTGAAAACGTCATCGGCCGCCGCGCACAGGCCAACAGCGTCGACGCCTTTGCTTTGGCTGGCCGTGCTCCCGGCTATTCTCCGAGTCCCTTATGGAAACTCTTCGGCTACACGGGGCTTTTGGGCGCCTTCGGCATTCTCGCCTACTACATGGTAATCGGCGGCTGGGTGATCTCATACATCTGGCATATTTTCCTCGGCGCCGCAGGCGTTGCCGGAGGCCTGGACCTTTCGAGTCCTATCACGAAAGAACTCACCGAAAGTTTCTATTCCGACACAATTGAACATTCGCCCTTTGCAATCACCTGCTACACGCTCGTCTTCGTTCTCATCAACTGGGTGATCCTGCGCAAAGGCGTCATTCAGGGCATCGAACGCTCGGTGAAGTACCTGATGCCTCTGTTGCTGCTGTGCCTGCTGATCATGGTGATTCGCAACCTCACGCTCGACGATGCAGCAGCCGGCGTGAGCTTCTACCTGACGCCTGACTTCTCCAAAATCACACCCCGACTTTTCCTTGACGTGCTCGGCCAGGTGTTCTTTGCCCTGTCACTTGGTTTCGGTGTGATGATCACGCTTTCTTCGCACCTGAACCAGAAGGAAGACATGGTCAAGACAGCTGTTATTACAGGCATCATCAATACGCTGGTGGCCGTAATGGCGGGCTTCATGATCTTTCCGTCGCTCTTTAGCGCTAATTTGGCTCCCGATTCCGGCCCGTCTCTGGTCTTCAAGTCTCTTCCGATCGCATTCTCCGAAATGTTCCTCGGCAACTTCTTTGCGATCGTCTTCTTCCTGTTGCTGGTGATTGCTGCTCTGACGACGTCGCTGACCATCTATCAAGTGATCATCAGCGTGCTTGTTGAACGTCTGCGCATCAGCCTGGGCCGCGCCATCAATCTGACGCTTGGCGGCATCTTCCTGTTCGGCAATCTGCCTTGCATTCTTGCCTATGGTCCGTGGCGCGACGTACGCATTCTCGATCGCAACATTTTCGATGCGTTCGACTTTGTGAGCGGCAACATCTGCTTTGTGATCACAGCACTCGGCGCCACCATTTTCGTGGGTTGGATTATGAAAAACAACGCCAAGGACGAAATCGACAACTGCGGTACGCTGCCGCATAAAACCACCGGCCTTTGGTTTGTCTGGGTGCGTTATGTTATTCCGGTTGTGATCATTGCGATCTTCGCGTACGGCCTGCGAGGCTTCTTCGCCTAACAGCGGGTTGTATCCGATCGGACAGGAAGCGCTTCTAACTTGAGGCGCTTCCTTTTTTTGTTCCTCCGGATTGCCCGTTTCTGCCAAATTCTTGTTCACTGTTGTCGTACGTCTTTCGAGCTATGGCATCCTGAAAAAGCACGGGTATCATACGAAAAGCAAAAACATCATACTGGCGGCAGTCGCGCGCCGTCCTCTTTGAGATTTCGGATATGCTCGGTCGTCTTTTTCAATCCGCTACCCTTGTTTTGCTTTTCGGCATGTTGTCGCTGAGTGCCGCTGCCGCCCCCATAACCGTCACCGATCTCGAGAATCGCACGATCACGCTCAAAGAGACGCCGCAGCGCATCGTCGTGGGAAACTACATCCTTAACTTTCTGATGGTGGGCGGAACCGAGAGTTTGAAAAAAGTCGTCGCCCTGCCTCAGGACGGCTGGCAGGCCACGCGTTTTGGCGAATACACTGCGCTGATGAAGTCTTTTCCTGAGATCAAGAAAATCCCGAGCATCGGCGGCTACCACGACAACATTCTCAACACGGAAAAGATCATTTCGCTCAAGCCCGATCTCCTGCTGATCAACAAGAGCCAGTACGCCGACAACAACAAACGCGTCGAAGTTCTTCAGAAAGCCGGCATTCCGACCGTGGTGCTCGACTACCACGCGCTTACCGCTGCCAATCACACTCAAAGTACGAAAATCCTAGGCGAACTGCTCAATCAGAAATCCACGGCCGAAAGTCTGAATCGACGCTATCTTGAAATTGCCGACATCGTTCGCGAGCGCGTCTCCAAACTCCCCGAATCAGCCAAAGCCCGCCGCGTCTACGTCGAAACCGGAAGCAAAGGCCCGGGCGAATATGGCAACACATACAACAAGGGCGTGCTCTGGGGCGGCATTCTCAATCAACTGCAGGCAAACAATATTGCTGCGGACATGAAGCAGCCCTACGCAGCACTTTCCCGCGAATACGTGATAGCACACAATCCGCAAATTGTTGTCATCACCGGCAGCATCTGGCAAGGTGCTCATGACACCGATCAAATGCGCATGGGGCTTTCCGTCTCCCCCAAAGAAGCACAATCGCGGCTGCGAGGCTTTGCCTCTCGTCCCGAATGGAAAACCCTTGAAGCCGTCAAAACCGGAGAGATCTACGGCGTTGACCACGGCTCTCTCCGCTCCATGGTTGACTACACGTATCTGATGGATCTCGCCAAAATCATCTACCCTGAAACATTTGCCGATTTTGATCCGCTTGCCGAATACAACCGTTTCTGGAAAACATATCTGCCTGAAGTTGACGGCTCGGGAACATTCTTCATCAAGCTCGAACGCTAAACCGATCGCAAAGGAAATCGTACCGTGAGCTGCGACCTGCAATACCGACTTCAAAGCCGAAAACGCCTGCGGATTCTCGCTGCCGGTGTTGTCGGAGTCGTTTTGCTTGCCTTAGCAGACCTGATGACGGGCTCTTCCGGCATGAAACTTGCCGCGGTGCTTCAGGCTCTGCTGCAAGGGCCAGAAGCCGGCACAGCTGAAGCCGTCATCGTCTGGTCCATTCGTCTGCCGATGACGCTGACGGCTTTCTTCGTGGGGGCCGCCTTATCGTTGGCTGGTCTGCAAATTCAAAACATCACCGGCAATGCATTGGCAAGTCCATCAACACTGGGGATTTCCTCAGCCGCCGGATTCGGCGCAGCCGGCGCCATCACCGCCGGATTTACGATTTTCGGTATGCTTTGGCTCGGCACGGCGCTTGCCGCTTTTTCCATGGCCATCATCGTGTCTGCGGCCATCTACTGGCTCGGCGGCCGGCGCGGCATGTCGCCTTCGACCGTGATCCTTGCGGGCATCGTCATGAACTTCTTTTTCATGGCTCTGCAGCAATTCCTGCAGTACCATGCAAGCCCTGAAGTCGCGCAACTCATCAGCGGCTGGACCTTCGGAAATCTGGAGCGCAGCACATGGACCAGCACGGCAGCAGCCGCTGGCGCCGTGATCGCCGCAGCGGCATATTTGATCGGGCGCTCGTGGGAGTTAACGACGCTCACCATCGGTGAAGAAAGAGCCTTGAGCCTGGGCGTTCCCGTGCGTCGTCTTCGCGTTGTCGCTTTTGGCATTAGTGCGCTGTTGATCGCCTGCTCTGTTTCCTTTATCGGAACCGTCAGCTTCGTCGGATTGGTTGCACCGCATCTGGCCAAATTGACGCTCGGTGAAGATCAGCGCTATCTTTTGCCGGGAAGTCTTTTGACCGGCGCCATGCTGATGCTCGCAAGTTCCGTGGCCGCTAAACTGCTCTCGGCCGGCGCCGTCCTACCGGTCGGCATCGTCACAAGTCTTGTGGGTGTGCCGTTCTTGCTTGTTTTACTTTTGCGCAGCACTCACGCCCGTTACGCCTAAGCCGCGTCATTGCTTTGTTTCTGAGACCTCGAAACTATCGAGAAGTTCGCTCATGCAGATTCTTTCAACCGCCATCGCCGACATTGTGCTGCTTGCGCCCGCCGTCTACCGAGACGATCGCGGCTATTTCCTGGAGTCATACAACCGCCGTACGCTTGCTTCGCTCGGCATCCAAATTGACTTTTCGCAGGACAGCGCCTCGTTTTCTCGGCGAGGCACACTAAGAGGACTGCATTTTCAGAAGGGCGAGCACGCTCAAACCAAACTCGTGCGTGCGGTATGCGGTCGCATTCTGGATGTGGCGCTGGATATTCGAGCGGGTTCCCCCACCTTCGGACAGTATGTTGCAGCCGAACTCTCCGACGAAAACAATCTGCAGATGTACATTCCCAAAGGGTTCGCTCACGGCTTTGCTGTTCTCTCTGAGATCGCGCATGTGGCTTATAAAACCGACGCCTACTACGCCCCCGAAAGCGAGGGTGCGATCAATGCCACAGATCCGGATCTTGCCATTGATTGGCAACTGGGCGGCACCGTTTGCCTGCAGTCCGGCAAGGACAGAGCGGCCTCTTCCTGGCAGCATTATTGCCAAGCGCCCGCCTTCCACTATGAAGGAGCTCGCAAATGATCTTGATCACTGGCGCCAGCGGTCAATTGGGACAAGCGCTTACCGCGCTCTGTCAAAGACGAGGCATCGCTTGCCGTGCGTATTCTCGTCAGCAACTGGACATCTGCAATCAAGCCCGCGTAAAAGCTTGTTTTGACCTCGAGTCCTTCGACTGCGTAATCAATTGCGCGGCCTACACCGCCGTTGACGCCGCCGAAAATGATCCGCAAACCGCTTTTGCCGTCAATGCCGAGGGGCCCCGGATTCTTGCCAAAAGCGGCGTACCGGTTATTCACGTGTCAACTGATTATGTCTTTGACGGAAAAAGTTCTTTGCCATACGGCACCGATGCCCCCGTCAATCCGCTCTCGGTTTACGGCCGCAGCAAGCGCGCCGGAGAAACCGCGCTTCTCTCAGGCGGCTTTTCGGGCCTGATCGTGCGCACGGCATGGCTTTACAGTAAGAAAGCGGGCAGCCGCAATTTCTATCAAACCATACGGCAACTCGCATCAAAACAAAACAATCTGCGCGTCGTCAACGACCAGATCGGCGCGCCCACGCTTGTCGATGATCTGGCAAAAGCATTAGTTTCGCTCTACGAGCAAAAGGCACACCTGAAACCAATGCGGCTTTTACACTTTACCAACGCAGGAAGCGGCTCGTGGTATGACTTTGCCTGTGCCATCGTGCGGCATCTCGATTTGTCCTGCTGCATCGAGCCCATTGCTACGAGCGACTATCCGACAAAAGCAAAACGACCGTCCTACAGCGTGTTGTCGCTCGACTCGCTGCAATCTTACGCAATTGAGCCGCGGCATTGGCTGACGGCCTTGACGGAAGATTCTTCCCATGTTTGAAAAAAGCATTCTCGTCACCGGCGGCGCCGGCTTTATCGGAATCAATTTCGTGGCGTACTTTGCGCACACCTACCCGAACTATCGTCTGATCGACCTGGATGCGCTCACCTACGCGGGTTCTCGCTACGCCTTTGACGCACAAGCGCAAATGCCAAACGTCGTGCCTGTCGAAGGTGACATCCGCAATGCCGAGCTCATTCGCGATCTCCTCGAAAAATACGACATCACGGGTGTCATCCATTTTGCCGCTGAAAGCCACGTTGACAATTCCATCGTCGATCCTCTGCTTTTTGTCGACACCAATGTCAACGGAACCGTGGCGCTGTTAAACGAATCCCTTCGCTACTGGAAACGCAAGAGCTGTCTGGCTCAAGCCCGCTTTCATCACATTTCCACCGATGAAGTCTACGGAAGCCTCGGCGAGGAGGGCTTTTTCACAGAAAAAACGCCCTATGCGCCCAACGGCCCCTATTCGGCAAGCAAAGCCGCTTCGGACCTGCTCGTTCGCGCCTATTGCCGCACGTACGGCTTGAACGCGACGATTTCTAACTGCTCCAACAACTACGGCCCCTGGCAGCACAGCGAAAAACTCATTCCCACCATCATCCGCAAGGCTCTTGCGCACGAAGCGATACCGCTTTACGGCAACGGCAGCAACGTGCGCGATTGGATTTGGGTGATGGACCACTGTCGCGCCGTTGACAAAATCTTTCACGACGGTCAAGCCGGCGAAAGCTATAACGTGGGCAGTCACGAGGAACACTCGAATCTGGACATGATGCGCATCGTCTGCCGTCTGTTGGATCGACTCGAACCCTGGAACGGACACAGCTACGAAGAGCTCATCAAAAACGTCACCGATCGCCCCGGTCACGATTTCCGCTATGCCATTGACGCAAGCAAAATCCGCCGTGAGCTCGGCTGGAACCCCGAAATGTCATTTGAAACCGGCATCAAACAAACGGTACAGTGGTATCTGAGCCTTCATCGCCAACGCACAAATCAATACAAAATAAACGACGAAGACGAAAGATAACAGCAAAAGTCACCTTTCAAAAGAGAAATCTCACAAGGACTGAGCTATGGGGCACACTCATCCGCACGACCATGACCATCATCACGAAAGCCTATTGAGCGGGCTCGACCGACCGGTTCACACCGACCTGAAACTAAGCATCGAGAACCTTTCTGTGTCGTTCGGCAGCAAAACCGTTCTCTCCGACGTTTCGGCTGACATCGCAGGCGGCGAACTGGTAAGCGTCATCGGTCAGAATGGTTGCGGCAAAACCACATTGCTCAAAGCCGTGGCAGGGCTCGTGAAAGCAACCGGGCGAGTGCTCGCCACCGAAAACAGCAAAACCCTCTCCAACAGCGCCGTGGCGTATGTTCCTCAGCTCACCGCCGTCCAGAGTCGCCTCACGGTGTTTGAAATGGTGTTGCTCGGACTCGTGAATGATCTTTCGCTTACGGTCGACGGCAAAACGTTTGACCGCGTTGATGCAGTACTTCACGCCATGCACATTAATGAACTAGCCTCCGAACCGGTCCTGTCTCTGTCGGGCGGCCAAAAGCAACTCGTTTTCATGGCGCAGGCTTTTGTTTCCTCTCCGCGCGTGTTGCTGCTTGACGAACCCACAAGCGCTCTGGACCTGCGTCATCAGCTCATCGTGATGCAAGCGGCACGCCGATACACCGAGCGCACGGGTGCCGCAACCGTGTGCGTCGTGCATGACCTGATGGTCGCCGCCCGCTTTTCCGATCGTCTCATCATGCTTGACCACGGTCGCGTGCGAGCCTGCGGCACTCCAAAAGAAGTATTAAAGCCCGATATGCTCGAAGCCGTGTATCGTGTGAGCACTCATGTGGGCCTGACCGAACCGGGCTTTATCAACGTGGTGCCGATCGAACCGCTTTGAACCCAGCGCAAACAAAAGCACCGGGCGAGAAACATTCGCACCGGTGCCTATCGTCGACTCCGAGAATCAGCCGTTACATTTTGGCGACTTTGGTGAGCTCAACGTCAAAAATCAGCGTAGCGTAGGGAGGGATCACACCGGGGTAACCCTGTGCGCCGTAGGCGAGATTGTAGGGAATCGTAAGCTTGCGCTTACCTCCCACCTTCATGCCTTCAATGCCCTGCTCCCAGCCGGCAATCACCATACCCTGTCCAAGCGGGAATTCGATCGGCTCACCGCGCGGGATGCTCGAATCAAACACCGTACCGTCGGTGAGCTTGCCCGTATAGTGCACGCTCACAACCATACCGGGCTTGGCTTCTTCTCCGGTACCGATCTGCACTTCATCAATTTCGAGCTCGCCGGGTTCGGGCACTTCCTCCACCTCGAGAAGCTCAACTTCAAATTCGAGCGTTGCATTGGGAGGAATCACGCCGCCGGCGCCGTATTCGCCGTAGCCGTATTCAGGAGCAATCACAAGCTTGCGCTTGCCGCCCACCTTCATGCCGGCAAAACCTTCGTCCCAACCGCGGATCACCTGACCGGCACCAAGCGTAAAGTCAAACGGCTGGCCACGCGGAATACTCGAATCGAACACCGTGCCGTCGGTGAGTTTGCCCGTGTAATGCACGGTGATGCGCGCGCCTTTTTTTGCTTCGGCGCCGTCGCCGACCACGATGTCGGTAATCTGAAGAGGTTCGGTCATATTTTGGTTTCCGTTGTTTAGGCCGTCGGTTTGCGGCCAAATGGTTGAACTTGGCCCGTATCTTGCCGAGATTTCCTCGTTGGAGCAAATCTTTGGCTCTCAAATGCTGTCTCTAGGCAAGTTACCTTATTGCGGCTTACCGAAAGTCTAGGTAAAGTAAGCGCAACAATCGGTACGTTCTACCGAAAATTCTCTTTTCTTGGATAACAGATGATGTACTCGACAAAGCTTTTCAACCAGTTTTGGTGGTGGCACCTCCCATAGGGCGGGTGCGCTTTGTCACGTCACAACAACGAGTGAAGTTTGAGAAGAAGAACCCGCGGACAACAAGGTCAGCGGGTTTTTTCTTATCCTCAAAAAACCACCAGACAAGGTCCGCGGATCAACAAAAAAAAGGATCTGCAAAATGAAGTCTGCCGTAACACACAAGGATCTTTCCTTCGTCCTGCCGCCTGCTCCGTACTGGCGCCTCTGATGTTTCTCTCAGCTTGGCATCTGCATGACAAACAACACGACGAAAAAGGAAATCCAAAATGACACCGGCTCTTGAACTTCTCTACGCTTCTCAGGACCTTTCGAGCGAACAAACCGAAGAACTCTTTACCAAAATCTTTAACGGCGAAACCGACCCGGCCGTCTTTGCATCCATTCTGACCGCCCTCAAAATGAAGGGTGAGGCTCCTTCTGAAATTGCCGGTGCAGCTCGTGCCATGGTTCGCGCCGCACGGCACTTTCCTCGTCCCGAAGGCATCGAAATCGGCGAAATCGTCGGTACGGGCGGCGACGGCAAACAATCAATCAACGTTTCAACCATTGCCGCACTCGGTGCCGCGTCCAACGGCCTATTCATCGCAAAACACGGCAATCGTTCCGTTTCGTCGAAAACCGGCGCCTCGGATCTGCTGACCGCCTTGGGATTTAATATCGCCCCTGCCCCCGAACAAGCGGCCGAACTCCTTGTCCGAACAGGGTTTGCATTCTGTTTTGCTCAGCTCTACCACACTTCCATGAAAAACGTGATGCCGGTACGTTCCGCTCTCGCTACCCGCACCATCTTCAACATCCTCGGCCCGCTGACCAATCCTTCGCATCCCGACTATGCCGTCATCGGCGTTTACGACACGGCTCTGATCAAACCGGTCGCACAAACGCTCAAAGAACTCGGCATGAAACGCGGTTTTGTCGTACACGGCAGCGGTTACGACGAAGTTTCCGTTTCCGGTCCTTCGGAATATGCCCGACTGTATGAAAACGGCGACATTCAGACCGGTCGTTTTACGCCGGCCGATTTCGGCATCACGGCAAAGTACACCGAAGAAGACGTCAAAGGCGGCCTGCCGGAAGAAAACGCACGCATCGCGCAAGCCGTTTTGAGCGGCCGCGGTAAACCCGCACACAACGACATGGTTTGCGCCAACATGGCGCTTCTGCTTTTGGCCGGCAACCGAGTTCAAT
The DNA here is from genome assembly GCF_003472385.1 of Sutterella sp. AM11-39. GTDB lineage: Bacteria > Pseudomonadota > Gammaproteobacteria > Burkholderiales > Burkholderiaceae_F > Duodenibacillus > Duodenibacillus intestinigallinarum. The sequence continues at coordinate 91,110 of NZ_QRLV01000001.1, forward strand.
CGATAGCCGAAGGCGTAGAGCTCGCGCGCCAGACCCTTGCAACCGGACGCGCCCTTGGAATCGTCGAAGCACACCGCGACTTTGCCCGGAACGGCACGCTCGCGCAAGCCGCTTAAACCACATTCGCTACAAGAGAGGACACATCAAAATGCTGTTGAATCCGTTTTTTGGCAAGTTCGGCGGTCAATTCGTTCCCGAGCTGTTGATTCCGGCCTTGGATCAGCTTGAAAAGGCTTTTGTCGAAACAAAGGATGATCCGAGCTTTCAAGCCGAGCTCAACGGTCTATTGACCACCTACGCCGGTCGCCCCACGCCGATTACGCTGTGCCGCAATCTCACCAAGGGCACCAAAGCCAAGCTCTATCTCAAGCGAGAAGACCTTGTGCACGGTGGCGCACACAAAACGAATCAAGTGCTCGGTCAAGCACTTTTGGCAAAACGGATGGGCAAAACGCGCATCATTGCGGAAACAGGCGCAGGCCAGCACGGCGTAGCCACCGCCATTGTCTGCGCTCTGATGGGCTTTGAATGCCGCATCTATATGGGCGCCAAAGACGTAGCTCGTCAAAAGCCCAACGTGCTTCGCATGGAATTGATGGGCGCCGAGGTTTATCCCGTCACCGAGGGAGCTGCCACGCTCAAGGAAGCATGCAACGCAGCTTTGCGTGACTGGGCCGGTAGCTTCGAGAACACACACTATATGCTCGGTACGGCAGCCGGTCCCCATCCCTACCCCACGATTGTGAAGCAATACCAAAAAATTATCGGTGAAGAAGCCAAACGCCAGCTCATGGAAGTCGAGCATCGTCTTCCCGACGCCGTTGTGGCATGCGTGGGAGGCGGCTCCAATGCCATCGGAATTTTCACGGACTTCATCAAGGAAAAAGACGTCCGACTGATCGGTGTGGAACCCGGCGGCTTAGGCATTGAAACGGGTGAGCACGGCGCACCGCTCGGTCACGGCCAGGAAGGCATTTTCTTCGGGGCAAGATCCTTCAATATGCAAACGCCCGACGGACAGATCAAAGAATCGTATTCCATTTCCGCAGGCCTTGACTTCCCGTCGGTGGGTCCGGAACACGCATACCTGCAGAGCATCGGCCGCGCACAGTATGTCAACGCCACCGATGAAGAAGCACTGCTTGCCTTCCGTGACTTGTGTCTGCATGAAGGAATCATTCCGGCACTCGAAAGCAGTCACGCGCTCGCGCATGCCCTGCGAATGATTCGAGAAAATCCCGACAAGGAACAGATCATTCTGTGCAACCTTTCCGGCCGCGGCGACAAAGACGTCAATCAGGTGCTTGATCGTTTTGAGCGCATCGGACTCTTTAAGGACGGTCACATGAACCGCGAGGCTTACATCAACGCCACAACGCTTTGACCCCAGGTGATTTAGTGAAGGACAACCATCATGACCGATCGTTTTGCAAACCTCTTTAACGCGTTGAAAGCCCGAAAGGACGGTGCTTTGGTTCCGTTCGTCAACCTATGTGATCCGACACCAGAAAAAAGTCTCGAAATTTTGGAGACCTTGACTGAAGCCGGCGCCGACGCTTTTGAACTCGGCATTCCGTTCTCCGACCCCAGCGCCGACGGTCCGGTGATTTGCCTCAGCTCCAAACGTGCACTTGCCAATGGTTCTGACACGCAAAAATGTCTGCAGGTCGTACAACAGTACCGAGCCAAACATCCCGATATGCCGATCAGCCTCATGATCTACATCAACCTCGCCTACGCACCGGGGCTTGATCATTTCTTCGCTCAGTGTCATGAAGCCGGCGTTGACGCAGTGCTGATTCCCGACATTCCAAGTTCGATGCGCGCCAGAGAATCGGAATGGGATACAGCTGCACGCGCGCACGACGTACAGCTGATCAGTTTGGTTCCTCCAAACGCCGACGCTGACAAGATACGCCGCATTTCTCAGCACAGCGAGGGCTATATCTATCTGATGTCGAGAAGCGGCGTCACCGGTACAGATCGCGCCGCCGGCATGCCCACGCATCATGTCGTCGAACTCATGAAAGACGCCGGCGCCCCGCCTGCCTTACTCGGTTTTGGCATCAGCAAGCCCGAACATGTCGCCGAAGCAATGGCTCACGGTGTTGACGGCGTTATCGTCGGCTCGGCCTACGTGCGCATCATCAATGAAAATCTCAATGATGACCGAGCACTCAAATCCCAGCTTGCTTCTTTCACCCGACAAATGAAAGAAGCGACCTGCGGGCGACTGCTCGCTTGAAGTTCACGGGCGCCTTCAGGGCGCCCATAATTTCCTGTCGACCTACAGCAGCGACCATTGAGCGCAGCGTCTGTCAGTTTGTGGAATACTTTGAGTTCTTTTCCAAGCAGCGCACTCAACCTCGCGCACCATACGGCGTGACCGTATCGCTTGCTGACCTGCTCGCAGGCCGCATCGTAGAAAGTGCGGCTTTCAGCACGGCCACCGGTGCGACACCAAAGTCTCGACGTGCTGTCATCCCGGCCAGCCTGTATGCCCGCTATGTCGTGCGCAGTTCTCTGGAGTCGCAAATTGAACACGCGGAAAACTTCTTGCAACTTCTTAAAGCTCGTCACCTTAAGCCCGTCGGAGATTTGTACATTCACGACTTGATGAGTTACTCCCGCGTGGACACTCACGAAGGTTATCTTTCTAAATTTCTGATCCGCGTCGAACGCACCGAATAAAACCATTTTTGGGGTTCTTTGCCATGCGCCAGTCCTCTTTCTCTCCTGCCGCCCTGCAACGCCGCATTGCTTGCGCACTCGGACAATCCGGATGTGATCTGGTGCTGCGAAATGCCCGCATCTTCAATGTCTTCACCAAAGCATTTGTCGACCATTGTGATGTCGCCATTGCTGACGGCATCATCGTCAATGTCGGCCCGCAATTGGCAGTTCACGGAAAATCAGAAATTGATCTTGAAAACGCCATACTCGTTCCGGGCTTTATCGATGCGCACGTGCATATCGAATCCTCGATGCTGCGTCCGACCGAATTTGCTCGTTTGATCCTCTCCAAAGGCACGACGACCATCGTGGCCGATCCGCACGAAATTGCCAATGTATGCGGACTCGAGGGCATTCGGTTCATGTTGCAAGATGCCAAGAATGCCGCCGTTGACATCCGCTTTATGTTGCCGTCGTGTGTGCCGGCCACACCATTTGAAACCTCGGGCGCCTCGCTGACAGCCGACGAACTTCGCACTTTGATTGACAACCCGGATGTCATGGGTTTAGCCGAAGTCATGAACGTGCCTGCCGTGCTGTCCGGCGACAGCGAAATGCTGGAAAAGTTGACGATGGCGCATGTTGCAAATAAGCACATCGACGGTCATGCTCCGATGCTCGAGGGCGACGGACTTTCAGCCTACGTTGCCGCCGGAGTCTCCAGCGACCACGAATGCAGCACCGCCAAAGAAGCGCTGGAGCGCATCAGCCGCGGCATGACGGTTTTCATGCGCGAAGGCTCTGCAGGACAAAACGTTGGCGCCCTGGCATCTGTCGTCACACCGCAAAACAGTTCTATGTTCTGCTTGTGTACGGACGACGCATCGCCCGACGACGTGAGTACCAAAGGCCACATCAACAATGCCGTTCGGTGCGCCGTCGCTCACGGTGTTGCGGTGAAAGAAGCTCTCTGCATGGCCACCATCAACAGCGCGCGCCATTTCGGCTTCAAGCACAAAGGCGCCGTTGCTCCGGGCTACGCCGCAGATCTGGTCGTACTGGAAAACCTGACGGATTTTTCAGTTCGCGCCGTTTTCAAAAACGGGCGTCGACACGAGGAAACTGTTTCGCAACCGTCCGGATCACTGCCCGCATCCGTCACCGGACGCGTCCGCATTCGCCCGTTGCAGGAAACCTCGTTTGCGATTGCCTGTCCTTCGAGACAAGCCCGCATCATCGGCGTTACCGGCGGAGACCTCAACACAAGGTCGTTGATCGAATCCGTTGTCGTTGACCAGGCCGGGTTCGTTGATGTAGCAGCCTGCCGAAATCTCGTCAAGGTGGCGGTCATTGAGCGACACCACGCCACCGGCAACGTCGGCTTATCGCTCGTAAAAGGCCTTCTGGCTTCCGGCCAACGACTCAATGGCGCATTGGCCACCACAATCTCGCATGACTCGCACAATATTATCGTCGCTGGCGACAACGACGCCGATATGCTCGCTGCCGTCAACGCACTGGAACAGTTCGGCGGCGGCATCGTCTTGGTGAGAAACGGTCAGGTCGTTCGATCATTGAAGTTGGAAATTGCCGGACTCATGACAACCGCAAATTGGAAAGAAGTGGCTCATCAAAAAATTGACCTCGTAGAGACGGCGCACAAAGAGTTCGGCATTGCCGACAATGTGGACCCGATCATGGCGCTGAGCTTTCTGGCACTCGCTGTCATTCCAGAATTGCGCATAACGGACAAAGGACTCTTTGATGCGGTTTCTTTCAAGCACATCCCTGTAGACGCAAAAACCAACATGTGACCGCTCAGTCACATGTTGACAAATGTGCTTTCGCTGCAGCCGTATGCGCGGAGGTAATCAGAGGCATTTTGTGTCAACCAAATCAGGACATAGCCAAAAGCCGTCAACCAATTTCAGGCAAGGTCAAACAGCGCAAAACTGAAAATTTCTTCAGTGCGTTGAAGATTTTTTCTATTTGTCCACGTTAGTGCGACACTTCCGGCACTCTCGACCAAGGAAACGATCAGAAAAGCACGCCCTGGCGTTCGTTTTGCTCTTCAACAGGAGAACTCACCGATAGCCCCAGCAATCGAACGCCACGCGACGGAATATCAACGTCCGTGAGCAAAGCCGTTGCAGCCCGAACAATCGAGTCTTTGTCCACCAACGGGGCATCGGCCGTCAGACTTCTCGTCACGGTGCGGAAATCAAAAAACCGCACCTTTAGCGTCAATGTTGTGCCGACAAACCGACTGCGGTTGAGCCGCTTGAGCAGATCGTCAGCAAGAACTCCTATTTCTTCCAGAACGAAAGCCCGATCCGGGATGTCCACTTCGTATGTCACCTCGCAACCCACGCTCTTGCGGACGCGCTCCGACTGCACCGGACGATCGTCAATGCCGCGCGCAAACTTGTAGTACGTTACGCCCGCTTGCCCGAAATGCGACACGAGTTCGGCCAGGGGCATTTTCAAAAGATCCGCTCCGGTCTTGACTCCCATCTTGAGAAATTTTTCCTCCGTCACGGGACCCACGCCCCAAAACGCCTTGATGGGGAGCTGTTCAATGAAGTGCTGAGCCCGCGAAGGATGAATCGTGCACAGCCCATCGGGCTTACGCCAGTCAGAGGCAACCTTTGCCAAGAATTTGTTGTAGGAAACGCCGGCGCTTGCGACCAGGTGCAACTCGTTGCGAATATCCACCTTGATCCGCTTGGCCACATCTACGCCAAGAACGATGCCCTTCTTGTTATTTGTGACATCGAGATACGCTTCGTCGATCGAAATCGGCTCAACCAAATCCGTGTACCGGTGAAAAATCTCGCGGATCTGCATGCCGACTTCTTTGTAGTGACTCATCCGACCTTCGATAAAGACCAATTGCGGACAAAGCATTTTGGCTCGCGAGCTCGGCATGGCACTGTGCACGCCGAATTTTCTGGCTTCGTAACTTGCCGTCGCCACTACGCCCCGCGAATCGGCGTGCCCCACCGCCACGGGTTTGCCGCGCAACTCCGGATGATCACGCTGCTCCACGGACGCGTAAAACGCATCCATATCAACATGGATGATCTTGCGGTTGGTGACGTTGACAAAGGTAGGTTCGGAAGTGCTCATGGCGAAAAGGATACTCACATTTCCACTCAACTTGCCGCATCCCGTTTTTATGACGTAAAGAAATTTGTCCGTTTGACGCACAAAGACTCGTCTTCCCGTTAAAATCTGCGCCTTTTCCTGCATTGTTCAAATGCTGGTTTTGCTGTGCTCCGAAGCCTTGAGCTTGAAACTGCCTCTGTGAGTATTGCGGCTATTGGGCGCCCGACCTATCCGGCGCTGAAGGCTTGAGCCGCGCGTGATCCAATTTTCAGCCCGACTTTGTTTTAGATGGCGAGCTAAGTACGCACTTTTGTTGTACCCATAGACGACAAATTCGGTCTCTACCAAAAATAAGTAAAACCGTGACCAATCTTTTTTCCGAACTCGGTCTGCCCAAGGCCGTCGTTGATGCTGTAACCGATCTCGGCTACATCACCCCCACCCCGGTTCAGCAACAAGCCATTCCCGCCCTTTTATCCGGCCGCGATGTCCTGGCGGCCGCACAGACCGGCACCGGCAAAACGGCTGCCTTTGCACTGCCTGTCATCTCGAAGATGCTCGCCGCACCTAAAGCACGAGCTGCAAAAAAAGTGCGTGCGCTTGTTCTCGCGCCGACGCGAGAACTGGCCGCACAAATAGATGAAAACATTCGAGCATATTGCGCTCAAACCGAGCTCAACACCGTTTTGATTTTCGGCGGCGTCAACATTCGTCCGCAAACGGAAGCGCTGCTCAAAGGTTGCGACTTTCTCATCGCCACCCCCGGCCGCCTGCTCGATCATGCCGGCCAACTCAATGTTGACCTTTCCGAAGTGGAATTTCTTATTCTCGACGAAGCCGACCGCATGCTCGACATGGGCTTCATCCACGATATTCGCCGTATCGTCAAGCTGCTTTCCGCCAAGCGTCAGACTCTGATGTTCTCGGCAACGTTCAGCGCTGAAATTCGTGAGCTCGCCGACTCCTACCTCAACAATCCCGTCTCGGTCGAAATTGCCAAGAACAAGGAAAGCACGCTGATTTCTCAGGAAGCCTGGAGCATCGCCAAGAAACGCAAACGCGAGTTGTTGCGCGACCTGATCGTGGACAATCAGTGGGATCAGGTACTTGTCTTTACCCGCATGAAACACACGGCCAATCGTCTGGCTTCCCAGCTTGAAAAAGACGGCATCGTCGCTGCCGCCATTCACGGCAACAAGAGTCAATCGGCACGCACCAAAGCGCTTGCCGGCTTCAAAGACAAGTCCATTCGTGTGCTGGTGGCAACCGACATTGCTGCTCGTGGCCTTGACATTGAAGGGCTCCCGCACGTCATCAACTACGAATTGCCCAATGTCGCCGAAGACTATGTGCACCGTATCGGCCGCACGGGGCGCGCGGGCGTTCCCGGGCACGCCGTGAGTCTCGTGAGCGACGATGAAAAGGATCTGCTGTCGGCCATTGAAAAGCTCTTGAAAAAGCGCATTGATCTCAAAAAGGCCGAAGGTTACGAAGGCGAACCGCCCGCAGACATCGTCGCCGACGAAAAGGAACGCGATGCCGCACGCAAGCGCGAACTTGAAAAATTGCGAGACTCCCGCCGCAAGCAGCGCAAAGAAAAACCCGCCAAAACCGAAGTTGCCAAGGAAGTGCACGAAGCCGTCAAGCTCGAAGCACAGGCCGCCGGACTATCTGACAATCCCGACGAACGCTTCGAAAAGAAAATTCGCCGCAAACCGCGGCAAAAGGCGACTGAAGTGCAGCAACCGCAAGTCACCAAGAGTCGTCGTACGCGTCGCGAACCGAATCCTGACGTCCGTGGAAACAACGGTCAGACCGCACAGAATACCCAACGCACCAACGAGCGCAACGTCGTCAGTAAGGCTCGTCCCGCACGTCGGGGCACTCCGGGCAATGATCGTCGTTCTTCGCGCGCCTCGTGGGAGCCGGCCGATCCCTTTGCTCCGGAAAATCAGGCAATTTTCCTGCCCCAAACGATGCCCGGCAACTTCCGTTCACACCAGCGCAACAAAACTCTTCGCACGGACAACCGTCGTGATCCTGAAAACAACCGATTCGGTCAGGAACGCCGTCGCGGCAATGCCTCGAATATCAAGTCAACAGTGCAGCGCGCGCCGAAAACGGCCTATTCGGACTCGCGATTTGAGTCAGTGAGTTCAAATTTGCCGCCCGGCATGATTCTGCGCATGCGCCGCCGCTAAAATCAGCACTATGATCGCTTGCCAATCTACTTTTTCATTTCGCTTCGGCACCGCGGCTCTTGCCGCGGTCGCCGCGCTTATTGCGGGCTGCGCCGGGCAGTCCGGTATCGAAGGCCAAGCCATCGATACCGAGTCTCGCCCTGAGACCAAAAACCTGTCGGTACTCATGGAAGCGGGCGACCGCAAACAACTCACCTGCACCTCGATGCAACCTCTGTCAGCGCAACGCGCGCTCAATGAAATCGTGTTTTCCTGCCCTGAGTTCGATGTGCAGGCGACTTTAATCGAGATGCGCGATGCAGGCTGGCGTCTGGTGAGCGTTGATGTGGGCAGCGAAACCTCTCACGACGGCGTTGTGGAAATGCCGCTCACGATCCAGATCATTAAGCTTTTCTGACGCAGCAACCCACTACAACGATGCGCCGCCGATCCGTTTCGACGGCGTTTTTCATTTCTTCGGCCGCTTTTCCGCGTTCAACTTCCTAGAATGGATGTGCCAAGACCACAAGGTCTTTTTTGGAGAACCGATTTCTTATGTCTACCTCTGTTACCGAACGCTTGCAAGCGCTGCGCGACGAAATTCAATTCCTTGGGCTAAACGCCTGGCTCGTTACATCCGCTGATCCCCATCTGAGCGAACACCTGCCCGAACACTGGATGTTTCTGCGTTATCTTTCGGGCTTTACGGGATCATACGGCTGCATGGTCATAACGGCCGATCGAGCCCTTCTTTGGACCGACAGTCGCTATTGGGAGCAAGCTGCACGACAACTTGAAGACTCCGGAATCGAGCTCATGCGTTTCGGTGCGGAAGGCGTCCCCAACGCTCGTCAATGGCTCTGTGAGAACCTTCCGGAAAATGCACAGGTCGGCTGCGATCCGCTTACCATTTCCGAAAACGACTTCCGTCGCTTTGAAATCGCTTTTGCCGAACGCAGAATGATTTTGACGGGCTACATTTCCGTGACCGATCACGTATGGAAAGACCGTCCCCATCCGGACTCCGCTCCTATCTCGGTCTTTACGAACGCTCAGGAGTCTGTCGCCCGTAAGCTCGAAAAGGTTCGCAAAGCCGTGCATGCGGCAGGCGCCGACTCGCTTTTACTCGGCACGCTTGAAGACGTTGCCTGGCTCACCAATCTGCGCGGCAGCGACATCGCCTGCACTCCTGTTTTCACGGCTTATCTCCTCGTCACGGACGACGATGTCACGCTTTACGTAGATCCGAAGAAAATCCAAACGAACGACGTGAAGAAACATCTCAAGGCGAGCGGCATTTCCGTTATCGCCTACTCCGACCGTCGCGCACACATCGCACAGCACCTCAACGGGCACAGCGTGCTTCTTGACGCCGACGCCGTCAACCACGCCGTCTACGCCCTTTTGGAGCAGGAAAGTTCCGCTTATGTCGTAGCCGGAGAGCGTCCTACGGCACTGTTAAAAAGCCGCAAAAACAAGGCTGAGCTTGAGCTTTTAAAGGAAACAATGCGACAAGACGGAGCCGCTTTATGCGAGTTTTTCGCCCGACTCGATGAAATGCTCTGGGATGGCGAAACGCCCACAGAGCAGGAACTTGCCGAGATGCTGCACGCGGAACGCGCCAAGCGCAAAGGCTTTGTCTGTGACAGCTTCCCCGCTATCGTCGCGTTCGGCGCCAATGCGGCTCTACCGCACTACAACCCGCTCACGGGCAACAATGCCAACCTGCAGTCGGACGCCGACACTCTGCTTTTGATCGACTCGGGCGGCCAATACGAAGGCGGCACCACCGACATCACCCGTACGATTCTGATCGGTCGCGCCACGGACGCCATGAAGTCAGATTTCACAGCCGTTCTGAGAGGACACATTGCTCTTGCCACCACCGTTTTTCCGAAGGGCGTGTTCGGCAGTCAGCTCGATACGCTCGTGCGCGCTCCCCTGTGGGAGATCGGAGCCGATTTCGGGCACGGTACAGGTCACGGCGTGGGTTTTTTCCTTTCTGTACATGAAGGCCCCGTGAGCATTTCCCCCCGAGCTCCTGTCAAAGAAAACTCCCGCGTCGTCCCGGGACTTGTGCTTTCCAACGAACCCGGACTTTATCGTGCGGGGCAATACGGTATCCGCACGGAAAACCTGGTGACCCCCGTGGTTGACGAAACCATGCTTTCAGCCATGCAACCGATGCTACGCATGCAAACGCTTTCTCTGGCACCGATCGAGACGCGGCTCATCAAAACCGCCATGATGACACCGGTGGAAATCAACTGGGTCAACGACTATCACAATCGAGTACGCGAAGAACTCATGCCTCTTTTGAGCCCTCGCGCTCGCAAGTGGCTTGAGCGAGCTACTGAAATTATCTAACTAACGCCAGAAGACCGCCTGCGTGAGCTGGTGGATGAATGGCGTTGAGATTTGGTAAAAGTATACAAAAATCATATTCTTTAGTAAGATCTCACGCATGAAAGTCAACTGCGCCTACAAATTCGAACTCATTCTGAAGCCCGAACAGCGGGCTAAGTGTGCTCAGTTTGTAGGTAATTGCCGATACGTCTATAACAAGGCAGTTGAAATTCAGCTTCGGCAGCTTGAAACCAAACAGCCGTTTGTCTCCTACAAGGAACTAGCCTCTCAGCTGGTTGGCTGGAAAAAAGACGATTCCAGTCTTTGGTTGTCTGAATCACCGGCCCAGACTTTGCAGCAGGCACTCAAGGATCTTGACCGCGGACTGATGCGCTTTAAACAGCACAAAGGCGGCATGGTCCAGTTTAAGGCCCGTGGTGACGGTGACTCGTTTCGTCTGCCTCAGCTTCTAAAAGGCGACTTTGACGAAGCCAACGCCCGCATCCGCATTCCCAAAATCGGGTTTGTACGGTATCGTAAATCACGCGACATTCAGGGAAAAGTCAAAAATCTCACAATTTCCATTGAAGCCAGGCGCTGGTACGTGTCCGTCTGTACGGAGATTGAGAATTTTCAGCCACAGGCAACGCGAAACGGTGAGGTCGGCATTGACCTTGGCATTGTCCGTACCGTCCAGTTAAGTGACGGCACGGTCTATCGGCTGGACGTAAACGAGATAAAAAAGCTCGAAGACAGAATCGCGGTTTACCAGAAGCAGCTTGAGAGTAATAAAACCTCAAGGCAGAAACTGGCAAAACTGGGCAAGGCGGCTGACTTTGACAAGAAAGTCCCGAGCCGTAAGCGCAGGAGACTGAAAGAAAAGATTGCCAACTTGCACCGGCGCATTCGCAATATCCGCAAGGACTTCATGTTCAAGACTGCCAGAGCCATAGCGCAGAAGTATGGCTGGGTGGCAATTGAGGATCTGCAAGTTCGGAATATGACGAAAAGCGCCCGGGGAACGATTGAGGAGCCGGGAAGCAACGTCAAGGCAAAAAGCGGCTTGAACCGTTCTTTGCAGCGCGTTGCCCCCGGAGCTTTCCGGCGCATTCTTGAGTGGCAGGTTTTCAAAGCGGGAGGGTATGTGGATGCTGTGGCACCGCAGTACACAAGTCAAACATGTCCGCACTGCGGGCATATAGCAAGTGAAAACCGGCCTACGCAAGCATTGTTTTGTTGTGTGAAATGCGGCCACACGTCCAATGCAGACGTTGTAGCCGCAGGGAATATCCTAAGGAAGAGCCGGGCAGGCTCGGATCGTCTGTGAAGTGAATCCCGTTGGGGATCAGCAACAGAAACCAACTTGCAGCAGGCAATGCCAGCCAGCAGGAATCCCCCGTCGTGAGTCGGTGGGAGGATGTCAATTGACCTATTTTTGGCAGCTTCCGACTACACTGATCTCAATCAAGTCTCTAAAATCAAGGGTTACTACTGCTTTGGGCGTCCCATTTTGCCCGCAAAGCTCGGCACAATATAGGATTCACCCCGACTAGTCAGTTAAGTCTTACAAATTCATATGCTCAAACGGCGTTGTCAACGGCTCGGGTGCGCTGTGCACGCGGGCTCGGCGGCGTTGTTCTCAAAAACAACATGACTTTATTGCCTCGCTTTTTCGCTCGTGCGGGTTTTGCCGCTTGCGCCGGACTGATGTGTTCCGCTCTGTTGCTTACGGGATGCCAGGAAAAAAAGGCTGTCCAGGTGCAACGTCCGCCGATTCCCGTCACTTACGTCACTGCCACGATCGCCGATGAAAACATCTGGGTCGAAGCGCTGGGCGAAACCGAAGGTGTTAAGCAAGCCGAGGTACGCGCACAAGTTTCCGGCATCCTCGAAAAAATTGCCTACAAGGAAGGCGATCGCGTCAAAGAAGGCGATACGCTCTTTTTGATTGATCAAGATACGTATCGTGCCGCCTACAACGCTGCCGTCGCCGAACGCAAGCAAGTTGAAGCGCAACTTGTGCAGGAACGGCGTGAAGCCGAGCGATACAAGCGGCTCTACGAATCCAAGGCCACCAGCAAAAAAACCTGGGACGATGCGCAAAGCGCCGTAGACATTCGCGTTGCGAACCTTCGCATGGCCAGGGCCAATGAAGAGAGCGCCCGCATCAATTTGGAGCGTACCGCCGTCAAAGCCACCAGCGACGGCATCGTGAGTCGCTCGCTTGTCAATACCGGCACGCTCGTGAGCGCCACCGATACGCTTCTGGCTACGATCACGCAGCCCGAAGAAATGCGCATTGTGTTTGCCGTGAGCGAACGCGACCTTGATGGCGCGACCATCTCTCTCGACAACAAAGTGCGCTTGCGTCTGGACAACGGAAAGACAGTGGACGCCAAGCTTGATTATGTTGCTCGCCAGATTGACCCCACAAGCGCATCGCTGATGATGCGCGCCAAAGTACCGGCCGGAACGCCGGGCGTTGTTCCCGGTCAGTTTGTGCACGTTCAACTCCAAACGCGCGTTGAAAAACACGCGATACGCGTACCGCAGCGCTCCGTCATTCAAAAGCCAGACGGGACTTATCAGGTATACGTCATTCGCGGCGACGTTGCTCGCGCGGTTCCCGTAACAGTCGGCCTCTGGAAAGACACGGACTGGATCATTCTTTCGGGGCTCGAAGCCGGAGACAAAGTCGTGACTGATCAGATTCAACGTGTGCGCGACAAGCAGCCTGTCACGCTTGTTGAAAAGAAGTAACGGCGGAGGTTGCGAAACAAAATGCTCAGTGACCTTTGTATTCGACGCCCAATTTTTGCCACCGTTCTGTCCATTCTGATCGTTCTGGCCGGTATTGTTGCCATGCGCGTACTGCCTATGTCGCAGTACCCCAATATCACCCCTCCAACCGTCACCATCTCAACTCAGTACGAAGGCGCCAACGCCCAGACGCTGGCCCGTACAGTGGCCGCACCGATTGAAGATCAGCTCTCGGGCATTGAAGGCCTCATCTATTACACCACCTCCATTCGTGCAAACGGCGAAGTGCGCATTCAGTGTGTGTTCGATGTCGGCACCGACCCGAACTACGCCATGCTCGAAATCAACAACCGCGTGCGTACGGCCGAGCGTCGCCTACCCGAGCAAGTTCGCCAAAACGGCGTTAACGTCCGCAAGCGCTCCGATGAAGTGTTGATGATGGTGGCGATGTACTCTCCCGACGGCTCTCTGACGCCGACGGAAGTGGCTGACTACGCCCTTTTGAATGTTGTCGACTATCTGAAACGTTTGCCCGGCATCGGTGACGTGAACATTTTCGGCAATACCGAAAGCGCCATGCGTATCTGGCTTGACCCCCAGCGAATGGCTCGTATGGGCGTAACGGTTCAGGACGTCGAAGACACTGTAGACGACAAAAATATGGAACGCGGTGCGGGTACCATCGGCGGCATGCCGACAACTTCCACGCAACAGCTCTACTACACCACGCAAAGTCCCGGCCGTCGTTTGACAACAGCCGAATTCGGCGACGCCATCATTAAAAACGACGCCAACGGTTCGCCCATCCGAATCCGCGACATCGCCGATGTGGAAGTCGGCAAGCGCAGTTATGAAACCGTGAACGTTTTTAACGGTAAACCGTCCATTACGATCGGTATCTATCTGCAGACCGGCGCCAACTCCATGGCTGCCGCCGAGGCTGTCAAAGCCGAACTGGATCGCGTTGCCAAAGATTACCCCGAAGGCAAAATCGCGCATGAAATCACCGACGACACGACGGTGTTCGTGAAAGCTTCCTTGCACGAAGTGCTTAAGACTCTGGGCGAAGCCGGTCTTTTGGTGTTAATCGTGGTGTTTCTGTTTCTGCAAAACCTGCGAACGACACTCATCCCGATGCTCGCTGTCCCGGTCTCCCTGGTGGGTACCATGGCCGGCCTTTGGGTCATGGGCTTCTCACTCAATACGCTAACGCTCTTTGCCATGACGCTCGCCATCGGCATCGTGGTTGACGACGCCATTGTGGTGTTGGAAAACATTGAGCGTTTGATGCGCTACGAAGGGTTAAGCCCGGTTGAGGCTGCCAAAAAGGCCATGAAGGAAGTAGCCGGCGCCTTGATCGCCATTGTGCTCGTGCTGTCGGCCGTGTTCACGCCTGTGGCATTCTTGGGCGGCATTGCGGGCGAACTGTACCGACAATTTGCCATCACGATTGCTGTGAGCGTCTGTTTGTCGGGCTTTGTGGCTCTGACTTTGACACCCGCCTTGTGCGCCGTGCTTCTGAAAAACGAAAAGCCCAGTACCAATCGATTCTTTCAGGGCTTTAACCACGGCTTGTCACGTTTTACGTTCGGTTATCTGCAGTTCGTAAAGCTTGCTCTGCGGTTTAGGTTTCTGACGGCCGTTTTGTTGGTTGCCGTGATTGCCGGCTGCTGGCAGTTCGTCAAATCAACGCCCACGAGCTTCGTGCCAAACGAAGACCAGGGCATTATCCGTATGAGCATGCAGCTGCCCGACGGTACGTCCTTTAACCGAACTGTTCAGGAAACCGAAAAAGTTCGCAAAGACATTACTGAAAATCTGGACAATGTTCAGAGCATTCTGGTGATGACCGGCTTCGACACGCAAGCAAGCGACATCCGTCCCAATACCGCCACATACATCGTTCGCCTTGTCGATTGGGATTTGCGCGAGAAAGACTCTGCGCAACTGCGCCGAGAAATGCAGGCCATTGCGGATAAAAGTGCCGATTCCGTCTCGGTGACCACGCTACCCGCATCCATTCGCGGTCTCGGCTCCACCAACGGCTTTACGGGCTTTTTGCAAGCGCGCGGCAATGATGATCCTGCCGCCTTAAAGCAAGTCACGGACGACTTCATGGCCGCTTTGGCTGCAAGACCGGAATTGACCAGTCTGCGCACGTTGTTGCGCGCCAATATTCCGATGCTGCGAGTTGAGCTCGATGAAGACAAGGCCATGCGTCTGGGCATCTCGACAAGCCAGGTCTACGATACGCTCTCAACGCTCTTTGCCGGCAACTACGTCAATGACTTCACGCGTAACGGCCGCACCTATCGCGTCATCATCCAGGGTAATGCTGAGTCTCGCCAAACTCCTGAAGACTTCGGGCGTGCCTGGGTCAAAGCCTCTTCGGGCAAGATGGTGCCGCTAGGTTCGCTTCTAAAAGTAAGCCGCATCTCCGGCTCCGATTCGCTTCGCCGCATGAACGGCTATCTGGCTGCACAATTCATGGGAGCGGCGGTTGAAGGCGTCAGTTCGGGCGAAGCCATCCGCATCGTGGAAGAAATTGCCGAAGAAATTCTCCCCGAAGGCTACGGCATTGAATGGACCGGTCAGGCGTGGCACGAAAAACGAATCGGAGCTTCCTCGTCGACGGCTATCTTTTTCGGTCTGATCATCATCTTCCTGATTCTGGCTGCTCTTTACGAGCGCTGGTCGCTTCCGATTGCCGTGGTGCTGGCGATTCCCTACGCCGTATTGGGCGCCTTCGTTTCGCTTTGGTTCAGGGGCGCGGCCAACGACATCTACTTCCAGATCGGTTTGTTGGTGCTGATCGGCTTGACGGCCAAGAACGCCATTCTGATCGTGGAATTTGCCGTATTGAAGATGGAGGAAGGCCTGAGCGTCTTTGACGCCGCCATTGAAGCCGCCCACCTGCGTCTGCGCCCGATTCTGATGACCTCTCTGGCATTCGTCCTGGGCGTGATGCCGCTCGTGTTTGCCACGGGTCCGGGTGCTGCCGCCCGCCATTCCATGGGTACGGGCGTCTTCGGCGGCATGCTCGCAGCAACCTTCATCGCCACCATCTTTGTGCCGGTGTTCTTCACCTGGTTCGTCCGCAAAAATAAGAGCGGTCGAGCGGCGGAACCTCAGGTGCTGATCGACAACACCAAGCAAGGCACGGAAACTGCCCCGGAAGCCAGTACGACTTCCGACAAAAAGGACGCCTGATGAACCCGAAAGACAGCCGTCGATTCGGCGGCATTGAGAGACTCTACGGGCAAGCTGCGTTTGAGGCCATCACCGCAGCTCACGTCTGCGTGGTGGGTTTGGGCGGCGTCGGCAGCTGGTGCGCCGAGGCGTTGGCGCGCAGCGGTGTCGGTACTTTGACGTTGGTTGACGGCGATACGGTGGCCGAAAGCAACATCAACCGACAACTGCCGGCTCTGGAAAACACGCTGGGACAAGCCAAAGCCGCCGTACTTGCCCAGCGCTTTGCCGCAATCAATCCTGAAGGCAATTTCCGCCCCATTGAGCACTTCATTGACGCCGACAATCTGAGTGTTGTGATTCCTCCTGAGGCAATCATCGTCGACGCCATTGATTCGCTGGCCGCCAAAGCCGCTCTGTCGGCCTGGGCTCGCCAAAACAATCGACTGATCGTGGTAAGCGGCGGCGCCGGCGGAAAAACCGATCCGGGCGCCGTGACGGCGGCTGACCTTTCGCGCACTCAGGGCGACGCGCTTTTATCCAAATTGCGCACCGTTTTGCGCAAGGATTACGGCTTTCCTGCCGGCGCATCAGATCCCAAAAAGATCCGAAAATTCGGTATCACGGCGGTCTTCAGCACTCAACAGGCCATTAAAAGTGCGGTTGCCGATCGAGGCCCCGAATTTGCCAACTTCGGTACGGCCATGCCGGTAACGGCTGCCGTCGGACTACGGCTTGCCGCCGAAGTTCTGCGCATTCTCTCCGAAGCAGCATCAAGCAAACTCGCCGCCGAATAGTACAATGCAAGCACCAGACCAACGGAGTCAATCAAAAAATGTACAAACGCATTCTCGTTCCCACTGACGGATCCCCCCTTTCGATTGAGGCCGTGCGCGGCGCTGCCCGTTTTGCCAAGCCTCTGGGTGCCTCCGTTGTTTTGATCACCGTAATCGAACCCTACAGCTACACCTCCCTTTCCGAATACCGTCCCGAATCGATCGACGACTATGACGAAAGAATGCGTGCCGTGGCCGAAGAGCGCCTCGCGGATGCACGCGCCATCTTCGACAAGGAGGGTGTGCCCGTGGAAACCGTTGCCGTCAAATCCTTCTCGCCGGCTGAAGCGCTGATCGAAACGAGTCAACAGCAAAACTGCGACTGCGTCTTCATGGCCAGCCACGGTCGCAAGGGCCTGGCAGCTGTGCTTCTTGGCAGTGAAACGCAAAAGGTTCTCACCCACTCCAAGATTCCCGTGATGGTTTACCGCTAATCCTTCGGTTCCTCACACAAACAAGCCGCAGCCGTCCGTGCTGCGGTTTTGCTTTGCGCAGTACTTGATATTGTCTCGCTCCATCCCCATATAGGCGGGAAGACGGATGGAAAGGGCATCCCTTGCATCCGTATTTCGATCAACTTCTTTTGTGGATTGCTTTTCAACAATGGCTGATCTTGACAACCTCAGCGCCGACATGGACGCGGCCAACCTGTACACCGAAGAAATCGTGACCGACCGCAAGATGGGCACCATCCATGTGCTCACGCCGATCACGCCCGAAGGCGCGAAGGACCCGACGCGCGCCCCGATCTTTACCGGCGAAGTGCAGATCATGACTCAGATGGGCCCGCTTCCGATCTCTTTTGACATCCCTGCCGCCAGCGTCGCCGAAGCTGTTTCTAAGTACGGCGAAGCCGCTAAGGAAGGCGTGCGTCAGACGCTCGAACGTCTGCAAGAAATGCGCCGTGAAGCAGCCAGCAAGATCGTCACCCCCGGCTCTCCCGGTTTCGGGGTACCGCCTTCTTCCGGCAAGATCCAGATG
Source organism: Sutterella sp. AM11-39 (assembly GCF_003472385.1). Lineage (GTDB taxonomy): Bacteria > Pseudomonadota > Gammaproteobacteria > Burkholderiales > Burkholderiaceae_F > Duodenibacillus > Duodenibacillus intestinigallinarum. The sequence continues at coordinate 109,183 of NZ_QRLV01000001.1, forward strand.
CCTTAACTCGGCAAATAATTCTTTGAATCCGAACTCTGTCGTTTCCTTGCGAGACGGCAGAGTTTTTTATTTCAGAGTTTGGATTCGCCGTTTCGGATGCACTGAAAAACAAGCGCAAAAAAGCCGCTGCATCCTCATCAGACACAACGGCTTTAGACGTCACCGCCGGAGATTCCTCTTCGACAGGAAGACTCAGCAACGAATTAACGGAGCTTGACTTCCTTGAAGTTGACGTGCTTGCGAGCAACCGGATCGTACATGTTACGTTCGAGCTTGCCCGTGGAATTCTTCTTGTTCTTCGTCGTGGTGACGAAATAGCCGGTACCGGCAGTCGATTCCATCTTGATAATTTCGCGTGCACCCTTTGCCATGGTTCAATCTCCAATATTAGATTTCGCCGCGGGCGCGAAGATCCGCGAGAACCGCATCGATACCAACTTTATCGACAGTGCGCAGGCCAGCCGTCGTCAAACGCAGGCGGACCCAACGGTTTTCACTCTCGACCCAGAAGCGACGATACTGCAGGTTCGGCATGAAACGACGCTTGGTCTTGTTGTTCGCGTGCGAGACTTGATGGCCGACCATCGGCGACTTGCCGGTGACTTGACACACTCGTGCCATCGCTAACTCCCGTAATAAGAAAAAAGTTAAAAACGCTTCACGCTTCGCCGTTTCATATCAAAAGCGTGAGCGCGAAAATCGAAAGAACGTGATTATACGACAAAAAAGAATCCTTGCCAAGCATCTGGCAAAGATCTTTTGAGATTCGGCCTCCTCACAAAGGAAGACGTCTGCTTTTGTCGCGGAGCGGCATTCTACTGAATTTGAAGAGAATTTCCAAACAAGAACAGAAACGAGCTTCCTTTTTCACGGCTCAGTTAGCGCGGGATTCCCGTTTGCATGTCAAACCGCTTCATGGGTAGACGTTTGTAGCCAAAGTGTCGGTGTCTGTCCAAGCAAGTCCCCCAACCGTACGAAAGTGCAGGAGGTTCGAGCACGCAGGACATGGCAACCAATGTTTCGACATTGCTACAAATCGTACAACTCCGTGTGTTGCCCACGTAGCCGACCAACGGTTTGCGATAATGATGCCCGCACCTTCGTAACTTTTATCTCATCGTGTTTATGCAAGTCATCCTCGCTCAACCTCGTGGTTTTTGCGCCGGCGTCAAGCGCGCCATCAAAATCGTCTCCCGCGCCATTGAGGTTTACGGCGCGCCGCTCTACGTTCGCCATGAGATTGTCCACAACCGCACCGTTGTCGAAGAACTCAAGGCCAAGGGCGCCATCTTCGTTGACGACATCTCGCAGGTTCCCGACGGTGCGACGCTTATTTTTTCAGCCCACGGCGTTCCCCGCAGCGTCTCGGACGAAGCGCATGCCCGCCCTCTGCGCATTTTCGACGCCACGTGTCCCTTGGTCACCAAAGTGCACCGTCAGGTCGTCAAGCTTCACAACAACGGCAAGAAAATCATCATGATCGGCCACGCCGGCCATCCGGAAGTCGAAGGCACAATGGGGCAAATTGACGAAGGTATCTATCTGGTCGAGTCCGTCGACGGCGTCAATGCGCTTGAGCTCGAAAGCACGTCCGACGATTTGAGTTACGTAACACAAACCACGATTTCCGTTGACGACGCCGCCGAAGTGATCTCGGCGCTTAAATCCAAATTCCCGTCCATCACTGAGCCGAAGAAAAACGACGTCTGCTACGCCACACAAAATCGCCAGGACGCCGTAAAACGTCTAGCTGATGCCTGCGACCTCGTACTGGTCGTTGGCTCTGTTACCAGCTCCAACTCCAACCGACTCCGTGAAGTGGCCGAACGACACGGCTGCACGGCGAAATTGATCGATACGGCCGCGGACATGCAGGAGGACTGGTTCGAAGGCATCGGCACTGTAGGCATCACAGCCGGCGCCTCCGCTCCCGAATTTCTGGTGCAACAGGTCATCGAGCGACTTCGCTCGGCATACCCGTCGCTTACCGTCACCACGCAGGACGGCGACGAAGAAAACGTGGCTTTCCCGATGCCCCGAGGCCTTTGGGACAGTGACCTTGAAGCTGCACGAGCCCAAAAGGAGCACCGCCATGGATAACCGCAACTTCTATTCAATGCCAGCCCCCTGGGGCGGAATCGTCCTTCGGGAAGAAAACGGTGAACTCGCAAGCATTTGTCCGACGATTGCCTCCATACAAGCGCCGTCACCAGCCCCGCTTGCCATTGCAGACGCAATGCAACAACTCGAAGCTGTACTCACTGTGCCGCAAGCCACTTCTGAGGAACTGCGCGAGACGCTCTTTGCCACACAAGTCTTCCGAAAACTGCCGGACTTTACGCGCCGTGTTCTCGACATTGTCAGCCGCATTGAACCAGGACAATGGATGAGCTATTCGCAGGTGGCGCAAGCAACAGGCAATCCGGCTGCCGCCCGTGCCGTAGGACAAGCGCTCGCAAACAACCCCTTTCCGATTCTGATCGGCTGTCACCGAGTGTGTGCTTCCGCTCAACTGGCTCGATTCGATATCCTTAAACCCGAAACATTTCGTCCGCAGGCCTATTTGGGCGCGCCGGAGCTCGCTGCCGTCGCACAATGGCTGCGTCTTGCGGACTTTTCACTCTGACAAGAAAGGTAACCGATGGCCAAGCATGCCAAACACGAAAGTGCCACCCCTGCAACCGAATGGCTCAAAGCCCACGGGGTGACGTTTCGAGAATTCTCTTACGACTATGTCGAGCACGGCGGTACGCACAAGGCGAGTGAGTCCCTGGGACTTAACGAGCACGCCACAATCAAGACGCTCATTATGGAAAATGAGTCGGCAAAACCTTTGGTAATTCTCATGCACGGCGATTGTGAAGTGTCGACGAAAAATCTCGCGCGGCAGATCGGCTGCAAGAGCGTCACGCCCTGCAAGCCTGAACAGGCTCAGCGCAATTCCGGCTACATGGTCGGCGGCACGAGTCCCTTCGGCACCCGCAAGAAAATGCCCGTTTACATTCAAAAAACAATTCTTGAGCTACCGGAAATCTTTATCAACGGCGGCCGTCGCGGTTATATCGTCGGTATTCCGTCATCGGTCCTTACTGAAAAACTGGGCGCCGTTCCCGTAGACGTTGCGCTTGAACAATAACCATTTCGCGAGAAAACATCTTGGCTCTTCCGTTTGAACTTGCCGTTGGCCTGCGCTACACGAGAGCCGGCCGACGCGGCCGTCGCAAAGACGGTTTCATGAGCTTTATTTCGGGCATTTCTGTCGCCTCCATTGCTCTGGGAGTTATGGCGCTCATCATCGTGCTTTCGGTGATGAACGGCTTTCAGAAAGAAGTGCGCGACCGTATGCTCTCCGTACTGTCCCATGCCGAGGTCTATAACCTCGCGGGCAGTGTCGGCAACTGGCAGGATACACTCGGCACGCTTAAAGTCGCCGAAAGCCGCATCGTAGCCGGAGCCCCCTTTGTCTCCGGCCAGGCTTTGCTTTCAGCAGGAGCGGGCGTCCAAGGTGCCATGGTTCGCGGCATAGATCCGGCTGCCGAACCTTCGGTGAGCGAGATTCCGTCGGCCGTGCGCATGGGCTCGGTCGACAACCTCAAGGCCGGCAGTTTCGGCATCATTCTCGGGCGTGATCTCGCACGACAGCTTCGCGTCGGTCCCGGCGACAAGGTAACGCTCATCGTCTCTAAAGGCAATGTCACCCCCGCGGGTTTCGTGCCGCGCATGAAGCAGATGACGGTGATGGGGCTCGTTGATTCGGGACACTACGAATTCGACAGCACTTTGTGCGTCATAAACGTCAAAGACGCCGCTACGCTCTTTCGTACGGGCGGAGCCACCGGCATACGTCTGAAACTTTCCGACATGAACGAAGCTCCGGCCGTCGTGCGCTCCATCCGTCAACATTTGCCCTCAGGTTGGTACGCCACCGATTGGACAATGCAAAACCGCACCTGGTTTGCCGCCGTTCAGGTGGAAAAGACCATGATGTCGATCATTCTCTTTTTGATCGTGTTGGTGGGCGCTTTCGGACTGGTATCGACGCTGGTGATGACAGTGACGGAAAAGCAATCCGACATTGCCATTTTGCGCACACTCGGAGCAAGTCCCGGCTCAATCATGCGCATTTTCATGATTCAGGGCAGCATCGTGGGCTTTACGGGTGTTGCCGTCGGCGTCAGTCTGGGGCTCTTGATCGCCTGCAATCTGGACGTCATCGTGCCATTTATCGAAGGCATCCTCGGCGTCGAATTCCTGCCCAAGGAAATTTACTTCATCAGTTCCATGCCATCTGACCCGCGCGCAAGCGACATTGTTCCCATTGCCGTTCTGAGTTTTGCCATGAGTCTGATTGCAACGCTCTATCCCTCTTGGCGTGCCGCCCGCACGCGTCCTGCCGAGGCGCTTCGTTATGAATAAGTACGCTATTGAAGCTCAAGCCGTCTGCAAACGCTTTTCCGACGGTACGGGACACTCCATTGACGTTCTTTCCGGCGTGACGTTTGCGGCGGCCCCCGGCGAGGTACTCGCCATCGTCGGCGCATCCGGTTCGGGCAAGTCGACCCTGCTGCACATTCTGGGAGGCCTGGATGTGCCCGACAGCGGGCGCGTTCTCATATGCGGGCAGGACATCGGAACACTTTCGGACAAGGCACTCGGCGACATGCGTAACCACTCGCTGGGCTTCGTGTATCAATTCCATCACCTTCTGCCGGAATTCTCAGCGCTTGAAAACGCAGCCATGCCGCTCTTGATTCGGCGCACGCCCAAAGAGCAAGCGCTTGCCAAAGCTAAAGCCGCACTCGAAGTGCTGGGGCTTTCGGAGCGCCTTACACATCTTCCGAGCCAACTCTCGGGCGGCGAACGCCAGCGCACCGCCATTGCGCGCGCAATGGTTGCCGACCCCTCCTGTATCCTTGCCGATGAACCCACCGGCAATCTCGATCAAGACACCGCTCTTGAAGTATTCGACTGTCTGGTCAAGACCGCCAAAGCAAAAGGCACGGCCGTTGTCATCGTCACGCACGATCTGCAAATTGCCTCGCGTTGCGATCGGGTGCTGCGTTTGGCCGCCGGCGTCATCGAAGAAGTCTCCGGCGTTTAATTTTGCAGGCAATCCGACATGTTCCCGCTTATCGACACGCACTGTCACTTCGCCGAATCGTCCTTGGCGAGTGACGACATTTTGCAGGCACGAAAGCGGGGACTGGTTCAAGCGTTAGTCTGCGCCACGCACTCGGGCGACTTTGAGGATGTGCAACGCACAGCCTGCAAACTGCAGTTCGGCTATGCGTTGGGCATTCATCCTTTGCTTCTCCAAACCCCCGAACAGGTCGCGCAAGAAGTTCGATCCCTTGAAGTAGCGATTTCTGAGGCGCAAAAAGATCCCTTTTTGTGTGCCGTGGGAGAAATCGGCATTGACCTCTATCCGCAAGCCTGCGCTCTGCCGCTTGACTCACAATTGGAACTTTTCGAGCACATGCTCGCGATTGCTGCAAAGGCCGGGCTGCCCGTGAGCGTACACAGCCGCAAAGCGCTACAGCATGTTTTACCGCTTTTGAAACATTCGGCGGTTACTGGCGTACTTCACGCGTTTGCGGGCTCCTACGAACAGGCGCGACAGGCTCTCGCCAAGGGTTTTAAGCTCGGTTTCGGCCCTTCTTTGACTTATCCAGGCTCCAAACGCATTCGCGAAGTGTTTGCCAGACTCCCCGAAGACGCCTTCGTGTTGGAAACCGATGCGCCCTTTATGCTCACGGCAAACCGCCGCGCGCAAGGTGCTCAAATTGCCCGCGCCGTCGATCTTATCGAAGTGCTTGAAGCCGCCGCGCAAATCCGCAGCCTCCCCCTTGACGAGGCCGCCACCCTGAGCACACACAACGCTTTGGCTGTTTTTGCTCGTTTGCAAACCTCCTGATTTCCTCGCACTGCACCGAGGTGCGGCGTTTGCCTTTGCCAGCCTGTGGTATTCTGACTGCATCACCCTGCCAGAGTCTTCCCGCACGGAAGGCTTTCGCTCTCCTCATCTCTTTTTAGGAGCATCTTTCATGTCTAACCATGAGGTTGTAGTGGCCGTCATCGGCCTGGATCAACCCGGCGTCATTGCGTGCATCTCTTCAGTGATCACTCGTCTGGGCTGCAATATCCGCGAAATGACCCAATCGACCCTGCACGAACAATTTGCCGGTATCTACCTTGTGGATAAGCCGCAGGAACTCTCCAACGAAACGCTCAACGCGGAAATCGAAAAGGCCGTCGCCCTCAAAAAGATGCGCTTGACCATCGTCACGCGCGACTACGAAGAGCCTTCGGGCGAACCGGTGCCGAGTGAACCTTTCGTGATCTCTGTCTACGGGCCGGACCGAAACGACATCGTCGCGACCTTCTCTCATATCTTCGGCGCGCAACAGATCAACATTTCCTCGATGCGAGCCTTCCCGATCGGCGAAGGAAGCTCCATGCAGGTCTTTGAAGTCTCTATCCCCACGGATCTCGATACGCGCAGCCTGCATCGCGTGCTTCTGGAGCGCGCCAAGTCGCTCGGCCTGTCGCTTACCATGCAACACCGAGACATCTTTGAAGCCGTCCATCGCGTCACCGTCATCTGAGGCGATCGCATTTTTTTCGAATTTCAAAACGGAGCCAAACAAACATGCTGACTGAACGCGAGGTCCTTTCGACTATCAATATGCTTCGCAGCGAGCATCTCGATGTGCGCACGGTGACGCTCGGCATCAATCTCTTCGACTGCGCGAGCCACGATTTCGACGTCTTCGAACTTAAAGTGCGCAGCAAGATCCTCAAGTACGCCAAACGTCTGGTGGAAACCTGCAACGGCGTGGGCGACCGCTACGGTATTCCCGTCGTCAACAAGCGCATCGCCGTCTCGGCCATCGGCACGGTTTGCGCAGGCTTTTCGACCGATCAGATGGTGCGCGTCTGCCGCATCCTCGACGAATGCGCCAAAGAAGTCGGCGTGGACTTCGTCGGAGGCTTCGGCGCACTGGTGGAAAAAGGCATGACGCCGGGCGAGCGCAATCTCATCAATGCACTGCCTGAAGCCTTGGCCACAACCGATCGCATCTGCTCTTCGATCAATGTGGGCTCGACCAAGAGCGGCATCAACATGGATGCCGTAAGCCTCATGGGCCAAAAAATCGTGGAAACGGCCAATGCAACGGCCGACCGAGACGGCATCGGCTGCGCCAAGCTTGTGGTGTTCTGCAACATTCCTCAGGACGTGCCGTTTATGGCGGGCGCCTATCTCGGTGTAGGCGAACCCGATGTGGTGATCGACGTCGGCGTCTCGGGCCCCGGTGTTGTCAACAAAGCCCTGCAGCGCGCCATTGAAGAGTCGGGACGCAAGCTCACCCTTTCAGAAATCGCCGAAGTCATCAAGCACACCGCCTACAAAGTGACGCGTGTGGGCGAACTGATCGGCCGCGGCGTTGCCAAGGCCATGGACATTCCCTTCGGCGTTGCCGATCTCTCGTTGGCTCCGACGCCTGCCGTCGGCGACAGCGTCGGTGAAATCTTCCAGACGCTGGGGCTGTCTTCGATCGGCGCTCCGGGGTCAACGGCCATCCTCGCCATGCTCAACGACGCCGTGAAAAAAGGCGGCGTGTTTGCATCAAGCCACGTCGGCGGCCTGTCGGGTGCCTTCATTCCGGTAAGCGAAGACAGTGCCATTGAAGCGGCTGCCCGCTCCGGCGCTCTCACGATGGAAAAACTCGAAGCCATGACCTGCGTGTGCTCGGTGGGGCTTGACATGATCGCCATCCCGGGCGATACGCCTGCCGAAACCATCTCGGCCATGATTGCCGACGAAGCCGCCATCGGCATGATCAACAGCAAGACCACAGCCGTGCGCATCATCCCGGTGCCGGGCAAAACAGTGGGTGACGTTGCGGTGTTCGGCGGCCTTCTCGGCGAAGCTTCCATCATTCGTGTTCCGGGCGGTGACTCGCAGAAGTTCATTGACTTCGGCGGTCGCATCCCGGCTCCGATTCACAGTCTCAGAAACTAACCGTCCTTTCATGCGGGCAGCGTTGTCGTTTCGGCGCTGCCCGCCGTCTTTTTTTCCTCCCGACCAATCCGCTCTCTGTCGGGCTTTCCAGGAGGAGGCCGAGTTCCATATCAAACTTCATTTGTTGCGCAGATTCGGCCCGTCTTCAAATTCTTTTCTCTTTGCTTGCAAAACCCGCGTGATGCGCTAATATCGAAGTAGAAAAAGAAAAAACTTTTCGCTTATCAACTCGACAGAAGGCGTCACGATGAGGCTATCCGGCGCGGCTATCACTGTTTCGAGTTTGTTTCTCAAAACGAGCTGCAGCCAATAAGCCCCGACGCTTGAGAAGGGGTGCTTATGAAAATCCTGATTGCCGTTGACGGTAGCATCTATACCGACCACGCACTTGAATTCCTTGCTTCGCGTGAAGGCTTCCTTGCTGGCTCGCCCGAAATCGAAATGCTCTCCGTCGTGCCGCAGATTCCGGCCGGTGCCCTGCGCTTTATCGAGCGTGAAACACTTGAGGGCTATTACAAGGATTGTTCTGAAAAGATCTTCAAGCCCATCCGCAAGTTCCTCAAAGGCAAAGACCTTCCTGTTGAGGAAGTCTACGTCGTCGGCGATCCGTCCGAGGGTATCGCCGACGAAGTCGATCGCACCAAACCTGACCTCGTGGTCATGGGGTCGCGCGGCCGCTCGAGCCTCAAGGGGCTTTTCCTCGGCTCCGTCACGCGCGGCGTGCTCGCCCGCACCAAGGTGCCGATGTTGATCGTTCGCTCCGACCTGATTCCGAAAAAGGACGGCATGCGTGTGGGCATCGCCGTTGACGGCTCGCCGCATAGCAAAGCCGTCGTGCGATACATACTCAACAATCTCGACTTCTTCGGAAAGGACTCCAAGTTTTATCTGATTCACGTCACAAGCGACATCAGTCTCACGCTTCTTGCAGGCGTCTCCACCGGTGCGCCGCAGCCGCTCAAAGGCACGGATCTGGAGGCCATTAAGGAAGAGACATACCGCGAAGCCACCGAAGATATCGTACCGATGCTTGACAAGGCCGGCATCGAATATGAGAAGGTTTGCGTCGAAGGCACGCCGGGTGACGTACTTGCCAAAGTCGCCAAGAAAAAGAAGCTCAATCTGATGGTGATGGGCACCCACGGCTACGGACGCTTCAAGAGTGCCGTTCTCGGGTCAACGGCCATGAGACTTCTGGCCAAGGGCGAAGTACCGGTGATGCTCATTCGCAAGTAGTAACCCGTAAATCGCGCAGTTATAACCGCGGCAGCCGGAAAAAACACCATATTCGCCGCCGCATCCGTTTATAACTGCGCTATGATCGAAGAAGGTATTTTGGTGAGCGAGCAACCACAGTCCGCGCCAAACCGTTTCGGTTTTTTCTTCATTTAGTGAGTGAGCTCGACGCTTTTCGGGCGCCGCACTCAAGAAAGAACAAAGGAAATAGACGTATGAAAATTCTCGTTCCTATCGACGGCAGCAGCTACAGCGAAAACTCTCTGTCCTTTGTAGCCTCCCGCACGTCTCTTCTGGGTCAGACCCCCGAAATTGAACTTCTGGTCGTGCTTGATCCTCTGCCCGCCCGTGCCGCACGCCTGGTCGGTAAGGATTCGCTCACACGCTACTACGAAGAAGAAGCGGAAAAGATTTTTGAACCGGCTCGCAAGTTCCTGGCCGACAAGCACATCACGGTGACCGAAGCTTTCATGGTAGGCGATCCGTCCGAAAAGATCGCAGAAGAGGCTGTGCGCCTTGATGCCGATCTGGTGATCATGGGCTCTCGCGGCCGCACCGCTCTTGCAGGTCTCTTCCTTGGTTCTGTGACCAACGGTGTTCTCGCCCGTACCAAGAACCCGATTTTGATCGTGCGCAACAAGGCCGTTCCCGAAACGGACGCCATGCGCGTAGGCATCGCCGTTGACGGTTCCAAGTTCGGCGTGGCTGCAGTCAAGTACCTCGTGCGTCACAAGGAACTCTTCGGTGAAGGCGCCTCGTTCTATCTGATCAACGTCGCCAGTGACTACGCCGGCGCTGTGATGCCCGACATGGCAGGCATGGCACTTCCGGCACTGTCCGAAAGCGAAGTGCTCGAACTGCAGAAGAAGGAGTTTGGCGAAGCTGTCGACCCGATCCGTCCGATTCTAGCCAAGGCCGGTCTCACGCCCAAGGAAGTTTGCCTCGTGGGCAACCCGGGCGACGAAATCGCTGCATTTGCGAAGAAAAAGAAGCTCGACCTGGTGGTGATGGGCAGCCACGGCTACGGACGCTTTAAGAGCGCAGTGATGGGCTCGACCGCTACTCGTATCGCAGCTCAGGGCGACGTTCCCATCCTGCTGATCCGTCGCTAATTGCGCATCGTCATCCCGCGAGGTGTCTGTCCGGCACCTCGCAGACAAACGGCCCGAGAGATAACTTTCCTCCCGGGCCGCTTTGTTTGGATTGGCTCAGATCAGAGCGAAGCTCGCAGAATCTCGATCACGCCGGCCTTGTCGATCGGACGCAAAGCACCGGACAACGGCCACCAGCACGTCGGAATGTGATCAGCCATCGCTTCAAAATGCGAATCATCCACACCCACTTCGCTCAGTCGCTGCGGAATACCGATGGACGCAAAGAACTCAGCGGTTTTATCAATGGCAGCATTAGCTAACTCCATCACATCGCCCTTGGGATCCATGCCCCAAACGTTAACGGCATACTGCGCAAAGCGGGGCGCCGTCTTTTCGTTCAGGCTGTAGCGCATCCAGTGCGGCGTAATGATTGCCAAACCCACGCCGTGCGTGATGTCATGCCAGGCCGAAATTTCGTGTTCAATAGCGTGGCACGGCCACGGTGAAGGCATATTTCCGATCGCAAGCAGACCACAACAGCCGAAGGAACTCGCGAGCATCATTGCGGAGCGTGACTCGAGATTGGTCGGGTCCTTGATGCAAATCGGTGCGTTCTTGATCACGGTCTTGAGAATCGTTTCGCAGAAACCGTCGCTGACGTCGTTGCCTTCGATTACCAGATACTGCTCAAACGTGTGCGACATGATGTCGGCGGCACCCGCAGCGGTGTGCCATGCCGGAACGCTTGCGCTGACAGACGGATCGCAGAAAGAAGCCTTCGGAAAAAGCAACGGAGAAGATATCGCCTGCTTTTCGTTGGTGTCCATATTGCTGATCACACCCGGCGCATCGTATTCGCTGCCGGTTGCCGCGAGCGTGAGCACCGAAAAGAGCGGCAGAGCGTCCTTGATTAGGCTGCCGTCCTTGACGAGATCCCAGGCGTCGCCATCGTACTTGACGGCAGCGGCAATTGCCTTGGAAGCGTCAATCACAGAGCCGCCGCCCACGGCCACAATAAAGTCGGCCTTCTGTTCACGGGCCAGTTTGGCTGCGGCGTTGACAGAGGTCACGCGAGGATTGGGTTCGATGCCGGAGAACTCCACCACTTCAAAACCGGTCAGCGCCTTCTTGACACGGTCAAGCAGGCCGCTACGAACCACACTGCCGCCGCCGTAGGTGATCAGCACTCGTTTGCCGTAAGGAGCGGCAGCTGCTGCCAGCTTCTCGATGCTGTCGGCACCGTAGACAAGACGCGTGGGCATATAAAGTTCAAAGGAATGCATGGTCAACACCTCACAGAAAATTCATAACGCCGTCATTCCGGCCTAGTTGCACGGTGAGAATAGCGCACCCCAAATTCAGTCAACCACCTGAAAAGCTCAAGTTTTTGCCTGATTGTCCAAATCTCTCCGGACAAGAAAAAAGGCCGCGAGTCGCAATGAACCCACGGACCTTGAGATTGCCGGGCTCCCGACTTTGGGAGCCCGAGCGGCTGACCGAACGCGATTACTTCACTTCTTCTTCGTCGAAGGGTTCGGAGCCGAGTTCACCTTCCATACGAGAGACTGCCAGAGCGGTCGTCGAGTCGCCGACCACGTTGATGGACGTACGGATCATGTCAAGGACACGGTCCACGCCGGCAATCAGAGCAACGACTTCCAGCGGGATGCCAATCTGCGTGAAGACCAGAGTCGACATGATCAGGCCAGCGCCCGGAACACCGGCGGTACCGATAGCGGCGAGAACACCCGTCAGAACCACAATCACCTGATCCGAGAAGGTAAGCGGCAGACCGTAAATCTGAGCGGCGAACACTGCAGTCACACCCATGTAGACGGCGGTACCGTTCATGTTGATCGTGTTGCCCAGCGGCACAGCAAACGAAGCAATGGCGTTGGTAGCACCCAGACGACGGGAAGCAACGAGGTTAGCAGCCATAGCGGCGGCCGACGAGCAGGTCGTGAATGCGATAAGCCAGGGTTCGAAAATACCCTTGAAGTACTGGCCAAGCGGGATACGGATCCAGAACTTAACCCACGGGATGTAGATGATGATGACCAACAGAGCCGTAGCGATGAAGCTCGCGAGGATGAGCTTGCCCAACGGCAGAAGAACCGCGATACCGTGCTGAGCGACGACGGCGGCCATCAAACCGAACACACCGATCGGAGCGTAGCGCATCACGATGTTGGTCATGCGGATCATGATGTGGCCCATGACGTCAAAGAACTCGTACATCGCACGCCCCTTCTCTCCCATCGCGTTCAGGCAGAAACCGAACATGATGGCAAAGAAGATGATCTGAAGGATCGAGCCCTTGGCAAAGGCTTCCATCGGATTGATCGGGACGATTTCAAGCAACGTCTTCACAAAGCTCGGAGCATTGACCTGAGCGGCCTTCAGGCCTTCGGTCGAAAGCGTCACACCCACGCCCGGGTCAATCAGGTTGGCGATCACGAGACCGAACACCACAGAGATGGCCGACGTGACCATGAAGAGCACCAACGTACGAACGGCAACGCGGCCGAGCTTCGAAACGTCACTAATGCCGGCGGCACCGGCAACCAGGGTGGCGAACACCAGGGGAACGACCACCATGCGGATCAAACGAATGAACAAGTCGCCCAGCGGACGGAACCAGGTCTGCGCGAATTCGGGGTTGGTAAACGCACCGACAACCACACCCAGCACCAGACCGAACATCATCTGCATCGGCAAGCTGGTCCATACGGAGGATTTCTTATCTGCCATAACAGCTCTCCATTTGAAATTTTTCTTCGCTGAGAACGGGCAGCCCCTGGTTGCGTCCAAAGTCCACACGTCACGCACTGCAGCGTTGAAACAAACTGTTTCAACGTCTCAGTGCTTAATTTAGACCGAAGAAGGCGATCGCGAGTTCGGTATAAACCCTTACTTTTGTCTCAAGTCAATGCCTAGAAACTACTATACAAAAGTGCAACCCTTTGTTTTTACAGAGAAATTTCCAAATTTCACAAAAAACGGATTTTTTTGCCATAGGAGAAATCAAATAGCCTTTCTTTTGCGTTAGCGCAACTCTGATACGTACTTACAGCACTTGATACAGCGCGAATCTCTTTTGTTTTATGCCGATTTCGCGAATTTTTCGTTCTTGTCACGGCTTTGTCACGAATCCGACATAATTTTCTTCTGAAGAAAACATCCGTCGACATACGCACACATAAACAAACATACGCACATGCGCGCGCGAGCGCGCCTTAGGAACCAATTGACCATGGCTGAGACCATTCTTGTTGTTGAAGACGAACCGGCAATCCGAGAACTGATCGGCTTTGCCTGCGAATCATCCGGCTACGCCGTGCTGCGCGCCGGCAGCGTTAAGGAAGCTAGTGACCTTCTTTCCCAAAACCGCGTCCACCTGATCCTTCTGGACTGGATGCTTCCCGATCTTTCGGGCCTGCAGTGGCTCGATAAACTCAAGCGCGACGAGCGCTACGCCGCCGTACCTGTGATCATGCTCACAGCCCGCGGCACCGAAAGCGACAAGGTCGCGGGACTTGATGCCGGCGCCGACGACTACGTCGTCAAGCCCTTCTCGCCGCGCGAACTCATCGCTCGCATGCGCGCCGTTTTGCGTCGCGGCGGAACGGAAGCCGAAAAAACAGTCACCTGCGGGCCGCTTACTATCAACGAAGCCCGCTTCTCGGCCAAGGTCGAAGGAGAACCAATCAAGCTCGGCGTGATCGAATTCAAGATGTTGCTGGTGCTCGCCTCGTCGCCTGGTCGCGTCTATTCGCGGGCTCAGCTCCTGTCGCGAGTATGGGACGACTCAACCGAGCTCGACGAGCGCACCGTCGACGTTCATATTCTTCGCCTGCGCAAGCAACTAGCAGGCACAGCTGCGGCCTCTCTGGTCGAAACCGTCCGCGGTCTGGGTTACCGCGCCAACGACGCCGTCTGAAAGTGATTTCGCCATGGTTAAGCGTCTGAAACTAATGGCGCCGGTCATATTCCGGCTCATCCTGCTCTGCTGCCTCTGTCTGGGCATTGCGGGACTTGCCGATCCCATCTGGGGCTTCGGCCTGTTGATTCTCGGGCTTTTTCTTGAGATCTTCATGCATCTCAACTACATCGTGCTGCTCGCGCAATGGCTCGAAGAGCCGGGACTTCCCGATACGCCGTCAGTACGTTCGGGGATCTGGAGTGAAATCTTCTACCGCATTTCCAAGAGCCGCAGACAGCTCGAAAAGAACACGCGGCGCTTGACCGAACGTGAAGCACGCTACCGCAAGACGCTTGCCGCATTGCCCGAAGGCATCGTACTTGTGAAATCCGACTGGTCGGTGACGTGGTGCAACGATGTCGCCGAAAAAATCTTCGGCATACAGGGTGAAGACGACGTCGGTCGCCACCTTCTTGCCTTCATTTCCGACGAAGGGCTGCGAAACTACATCAAGTCCGGCAACTTTGCCTCTTCTTACATCCTGCGAACCAAAACACCAAATACGGCCCACGAAATCCGCCTCGTTGATGTCGATCGCAAAACGCGCATCCTGATTGCCCGCGACGTGACCGAACAGGAACGACTCGACGCGATGCGGCGCGACTTCGTTGCCAACGTCTCGCACGAACTGAGAACACCGCTTACGGTGCTCTCGGGTTTTCTCGACATGGCCCTGCACGGCATTGACGAAAAGGTCCCGACCAAACTCGAGCTTCAGGCATCTCACCTGCAGCTCATGCGCGAGCAGGCCGGCCGCATGCAGCGACTCATCAACGATCTGCTCACGCTTTCGCGCCTTGAAAACGAAGAACAGACCAAGCCGTCCGAAATCATCAACCTCTCGGCCATGCTCAGCACAATTGCCGAAGAGATTCGCGTCATGGCCGTCAAGACGCACACGGTGGAAACCGACATTGACGCCGGCATATCCGTACACGGCTGGCCCGATGAACTTCGCAGCGCCGTCGTCAACCTCATGACCAACGCCGTGCGTTATTCACCTTCAGGCGGCACCATCAAGCTGACGGGTAGAATCAAGGAAAACGGCGCCATTGCTATAAGCGTCACCGACAACGGCATCGGCATTGCCGAAAAAGACATTCCGAGACTAACAGAACGCTTCTACCGAGTTGACAAATCACGTTCACGCGACACAGGCGGCACCGGTCTGGGGTTAGCTATCGTCAAACACGTGCTCATTCATCTCAACGCCACAATGCACATCGAAAGCCGGCTCGGCGAAGGCTCGACCTTCACCGTGGAAATTCCGGCTTCGCTCAACGCCTCCTCTCAAAACGGGCCTCAGGCTTGACGCGGGACTTTCAGGACGACGGACTGTCTGCCTTTTGACGCAAACAGTCCGCTCGCCCAAAAAGCCTCCCCGATTAACGGCGAAAAAACAAATCGTGTCAGCGCTTAGACCGCCCTGTTCCGTATAGAATCAAAGCGAGTCTCTGATTTCGTCGGACAAACCGGTCCTGGTTCGAACCGCCCCGATTTCGCCTATGCAATCCAGTCTTCTGGTCTTCACCGACTCCGTCGGCATTGTCTCCTTCGCCCTCTCGGGACTTTTGGCCGCCAAAGAAAAGAAAATCGACCCTGTCGGCGTCTTCGTCGTCACCTTTGTCACCGCGTTCGGCGGCGGAATCGTGCGCGATCTCATCATCGGCAACCGTCCCATGTATTGGATCGCCAACCAAGAGTACATCTGGGCGACGTTGGCCCTGTCGGTCTTTGCGCCATCCGTCCTACGGCACTTTGAGGACAAACTGCATCAAAGACTTCTCGTATGGCTTGATGCCGTCGGGCTGGGATTTTTCACCGCAGGCGGCACCTCGCTTTCTCTGACCTACGATCTTCCCTATCTTCCCGCCGTCCTGATGGGCGTATGCACGGGTGTATTCGGAGGGCTTCTTCGCGACGTATTTCTCAACAGGCTGCCGATGGTGATGTCCGATCAGTTGCCATACGCCTCCGCCGCCTTTGTGGGCGGCTGGCTCTATATCGGACTGCACGCGGCCGGCACTTCGGAATTTGCCGCGTTGATGACGGCCACGCTCTTCATCGTGCTTGTTCGTATGCTCTGTTGGTACAAGGGATGGAGAATCGTGCGCTACGACGGGCAGCCCGAAAAGGAGACCGAAAAGAAAAACAGCCACGAGCCGCGTTGCTGACGCGACGCCTCGTCATCGGACAAGGAACACCGTTAATTACGCTTGATGCGAACGGTTTTCACGCCGTGCAAGCGCCAAGACCCCAGCCATCAAAAGTACCAGAAGGCCAATCAACGGCCAAAGACCGAAGCGTACAAAGGGCGTGGGCTTCCCCGTCGCCGTTACAAGCGTCAGATCCATATTCTGGGCGCCTGCCGAAGCCAACCGTTCGATTTTTCCGTCGGGGCCGATCAACGCAGAGTGAGCGTTCTGAACGGCCTGAATTAATGGGCGCGCGGTCTCGCGGGCTCTCATGGCGCTCATGCCCGTGAACTGAGGCAGCACGGCCTCACTAAACCACCCGAGATTGGCTGTATTGAGAATGAAGCTCGGATTGGCTTGATCCCAGGCATGGCGCAGCTCCTCGCCGAACATGTTTTCGTAGCAGATGCCCGCCGCGCCGCTCACACCGGAAACTTCAAACGGCTCGCCTCCAACAGGCCCTCTGAGCTGATCGGCCATCGGAATGCCCAGTGCATCCACAAACCATCGAAATCCGGCGGGCACGAATTCTCCGAATGGCACGAGATGATGCTTGCGATAGAAGAGCTGCGCGGGCTTGTTTTTATCGGCGGCCATCCACATACCGTTGTAGTAGCGGCCAGGGCCTTCCCGATAAAAAGCATTGAATACCACGGAAGCGCCGGTCTTTGCAGCCACATCTACGGCGGCAAGCGCCGGGACATCCAGTCCGTTGCGCAAAGGCGTCGCGATCGTACTTTCGGGCCACACGATCAGATCAAGCTGTTTTCCCATGGCAGAGCGGCTGCTCATAGCTACTGCGCGATCGATGCGCTTGACTGCCGTCGACTGCGTGTAACTCATCGCAACCGGCAGATCGGGCTGCACCAGACGCACTTCAAGTCTTGAGCCTGGTTCGCTGTAGGTCACGTCGTTGAGCACAAGCGTTACCATTGCCAGAGCGCCCAGAACGATTGCGTCGACCGTCTTGAGCCACGGTTTCTTGTCTTCATGCGGAAAAAGCAATTCAACGGCAAAGCCAACCGTCAGAACAACTGCGAAGCCCACACCGTAGACACCCGCAATCGGCGCCCAGGCCCCGAAAAAATCCGATGAGTAAGCGTAACCGACGGAAAGCCAGCCGAAACCTGCAGGCTCCACACCCCGCAGCAGTTCAAATATCGACCACAGCACCGGCAGCAGGACGATGAGCTTGAGTCGCCTCGACACCGGCAGCACACGCGTGATTCCAGTCACACAACCGATAAAGCAGGCGAGCACTGCCCCCAAAAGAACAATGGCCGTGACCGACAGCATCATGCTGAGCTGCCCGTGATCATGAAGCGAGCCGTAGCACCAGCGCAGTCCCACGGAGAAAAAGACGATGCCCCAGAGCCAGCCGAACAAAAAGCCTTCTTTCTTGCTACCGGGCTGCACTGTCACTAAAAACAACACGGCCAGAGATACCAACAGGAACCAATTGGCCGCCGGCACGGAAAAAGCGATGCTGCCCAAGGCGCCCGCAAGCGCCACGGCAACATAGCGAAGCACAGTACCCGTACGCCCCGAGGTGAGAGTGGTTAAAAACGTCATGCAGCCGACTCGATGCTTTTCGTCTCGTCCGTGCGTGCCGCCGAAACCAAACGCTCGACAAGAAAGAGATGGGCCTGACGTTCGTCGGCGGTAAGCACCTTGAAGCGGAAACCGTCAATTTCAACGCTTTCACCGCGGTGAGGAACATGTTCGAGTCGATCGCTCACCAGGCCGCCCACCGTCTCGCAATAGTCATCTTCCAGGTGCACGCCGAAGAAATCATTGAACTGATCGAGATACGTCTCCGCCTTCACGCGCCAGCGCTCGTTATCGACCGGCGTAATGTTGTCTTTGCCGAGATTGATATTGTCGAATTCGTCGGCGATTTCCCCAACGATTTGCTCGATAACGTCTTCAATCGTGATCAGACCTGAGACAGAACCAAACTCGTCAATCACCAAAGCCATGTGATTACGCGTGATGCGGAAGTCACGCAGGACGACGTTCAAAGGTTGGGTTTCGGGAATAAATCGGGCCGGTCGAAGGTGGGCTCGAATGTCATACGAAGGATCCACAAACAGACGCAGCAAGTCCTTTGCGTGCAATACGCCCTTGACCTCGTCCAGATCGCCTTCGATGACGGGAAAGCGGGAGTGTCCGCGGCTGATGACCTTGGGAAGCCAGACCTCTCTGGGTTCTTCTAAATCCACCGCTTCGATCTGAGCGCGGGGGACCATCAGATCGGAAGCGCAAAGATGCCCCACTTTAAGGGCGCCTTCCATCATGGTGAACGCTTCGGTATCAATGATCTTTTGCCCGTGCGCGCGCTTCAAGGTCTTGGAAAATTCCTCGGCCGTCGTGGGTTCTTTCTTGAAAAAGGAACGCAGTTTGTCAAAAAAACCTGGTTCTTCGGATGCGGTTGTTTCTTCTGTTTGCGGTTGATCTTGCATACAAGCCGGCAGCAATTGGCTTTGCGCCGGTTATTTGGTAGACATATTTTCTGAGGATAGCAAAATCCTGACGTTAGTGAAAGAGAGCGCCGCACCAGATGACAATCACCGGTCTTCGCACAACCACCTTGAACAAATTGTCGACTCGATCAGCTACGTATTCTGTTTTTGGCCACTCTTTGCACACTCGCCAGATTCCTCTACCAAGCCCACGGTACGACAACAAGGCAGCTCCGAAGTAGTTTAGCCAGCCGTCACGTATCAGATTTGACAGAGCCTTTCATGAAAAGGTTCTTGCGGCAACGCTATCCGTATCGGTTACCGACCGAAAGAAAGTGAGTTAAGCACAAAATTGCCGCCTACCAAACAACAAGAGCGCCTTGGAATCTCTTCCTCAGCGCTCGTTTTGCCGTCAAATCTTCCGTCTTCAATCAGATGTACTTCACCGACACGATCGCGTAGTGAATCAATCCCTTCGGCGCCGGACACGTCACCTCGTCGCCCTCGTACTTGCCGATCAGGCTGCGGGCCACAGGGCTGGAAATCGAAATGCGGTTTTCCTTGATATCGGCTTCGTCGTCGCCAACGATCTGGTAGACGTTGACCTTGCCGTCTTCGTCTTCAAGTTCGACCGTTGCGCCAAACACAATACGGTCGCCCGCCTGCAGCGTCTTCGGATCAATGATCTGCAACGCGGGGATCTTGCCTTCGAGCTCGGCAATGCGACCTTCAATATGGCCCTGCATTTCCTTGGCGGCATCGTACTCGGCGTTTTCGGAAAGGTCACCCTTTTCACGCGCTTCGGCAATCGCCTGAACAACGGCCGGACGCTTGACGCGCTTGAGTTCGTCGAGTTCTGCCTTCAACTTCTCGGCCCCGGCGGCGGTAATCGGAATTCGCTGTTGCATATCTTTGTTTTGACTTGAAAAAAGAATTTTGCCCTTCTCAGAAGGGCGCAATTTTACATGGTGCCGGAGTCTTCGGTGAAGAGTCCGGCACCATGGACAGGCTTTGTTACGTTTTACGAGGAGCGTTAGGCCTTGGTCGCTTCAGCGTACATTTCCTGAAGTGAGCAGACCTGCGCATCCGACAAGTGTTTGATGCCCTCGACAGCGGCGCGGCCGCCGGCAATCGTCGTGTAGTAGGTCACACGATTGGCCAAAGCCGCCATGCGGATGTCACGAGCGTCACTGATTTCACCGCGGGATTCGTTACTCGTAGTGATCACCAACTGAATCTCGTGGTTCTTGATCTTGTCAATCACGCTCGGACGGCCTTCAGATACCTTGTTGACCACCTTGCAAGGGATGCCGGCCTTCACAAGCGCGGCGGCAGTGCCGCGGGTTGCCACCAGGCTGTAGCCTTTGTCGAGAAGTTCGGAAGCCACCACAATGGCGCGCGGCTTGTCTTCATCACGCACGGAGATAAAGACGGTGCCCGCCGGAGGCAGAACCGAACCCGAACCGAGCTGGCTCTTAAAGAGCGCTTCGCCGAAAGTCTTGCCCACGCCCATCACCTCGCCCGTGGAACGCATTTCCGGTCCCAACACCGGATCAACACCCAGGAACTTGGCAAACGGGAACACAGCCTCCTTCACGCAGATGCGAGAAGGCGTCACTTCCACCTTGGCACCCTGTTCGGCAAAACTCTTGCCGACCATGCAGCGAGCTGCGATCTTCGCAAGCGGCTCGCCCGTAGCCTTGGACACGAACGGAACCGTGCGGGAGGCACGCGGATTGACTTCGAGCACGTACACGAGCGGGTTTTCCGTCACAGCGCCTTTGATGGCGAACTGCACGTTCATCAGACCCACTACGCCCAAGGCCTTGGCCATCAGCGTCGTTTCGCGGCGCACTTCGTCCAGAATATCCTGTCGCAGGCTGTAGGGAGGCAGCGAGCAAGCCGAGTCACCCGAATGCACGCCCGCGGCTTCGACGTGCTGCATCAGGCCTCCGATGCGCACTTCTTTGCCATCGCACACGGCATCAACGTCCATTTCCACGGCATCGTCCAGGAAGTGATCGAGCAACACGGGGCTGTCTTCGCTCACCACAATGGCTTCGTGCATGTAGCGCGTCAATTCCTTGGCATTGTGCACGATGTCCATGGCGCGGCCGCCGAGCACGTAGCTCGGGCGAACGACGATCGGATAGCCGATGCGTTCGGCGGCTTCAAGAGCCGCTTCCTGTGTGTGGCAGGTGGCGTTGGGAGGCTGGCGCAGCCCCAGCTCATTGATGAGCTTCTGGAAGCGTTCGCGGTCTTCAGCACAGTCGATGGCGTCCGTACTGGTGCCGATGATCTTGACGCCTTCTGCTTCGAGCGCGCGGCAGATCTTGAGCGGCGTCTGACCGCCGTACTGCACGATCACGCCTTCAGGTTTCTCGATGCGGCAGATTTCCAGCACGTCTTCGAGCGTCACCGGTTCGAAATACAGACGATCGGACGTGTCATAGTCGGTCGAAACGGTCTCGGGGTTGCAGTTGACCATGATCGTTTCGTAGCCGTCTTCGCGCAGTGCCATGGCTGCATGCACGCAGCAGTAGTCAAATTCGATGCCCTGACCGATACGGTTCGGACCACCGCCAAGAACCATGATCTTTCTGCGGTCGGTAGGCATGGCTTCGCATTCATCCTGATAGGTCGAATACATGTAAGCCGTGCGGGTTTCGAATTCGGCCGCGCACGTATCGACGCGCTTGTAGACCGGATGTACGTTGAGTTCATGGCGACGATGGCGAACGTTGGCTTCCTTGACGCCGAGCACATTTGCCAAGCGCTTGTCCGAGAAGCCTTTCTTCTTCAGGAAGAGCATTTCTTCCTTGGTTAAGTCTTCGAGCTTGACCTGAGCCACGCGCTTTTCGATATCGACAAGTTCCTTGATCTGCACCAGGAACCACATGTCGATGTCGGTCATTTGATGCACTTCGTCGAGCGTCATGCCGATGCGGAAGGCATCGGCCACGTAGAAGATGCGTTCGGGACCGGCTTCGCTGATTTCATGCACGATCTCTTCGCGATCACTCGAAATCGGCGTAAAGCCATCCTTGCCTGTTTCCAGACCGCGCAGAGCCTTCTGGAAGGATTCCTGGAAGGTCGAGCCGATAGCCATCACTTCGCCCACGGACTTCATCTGGGTAGTCAGACGATCGTTTGCCTGGGGGAACTTCTCGAAAGCAAAACGCGGCACCTTGGTGACTACGTAGTCAATCGTGGGTTCGAAGGACGCAGGCGTTGCGCCGCCCGTGATGTCGTTTTTGAGCTCGTCGAGCGTATAGCCCACGGCAAGCTTGGCAGCGATCTTGGCAATCGGAAAGCCCGTGGCCTTGGAAGCAAGGGCCGAGGAACGCGACACGCGCGGATTCATTTCGATGACGATCAGACGTCCGTTCTTCGGATTGACGGCAAACTGAACATTAGAGCCGCCGGTGTCCACGCCAATTTCTCTCAGCACGGCAATGGAAGCGTCGCGCAGCAGCTGATATTCGCGATCGGTGAGCGTCTGAGCCGGTGCAACCGTGATTGAGTCACCCGTGTGAATGCCCATCGGGTCAAGGTTTTCGATCGAGCAGATGATGATGCAGTTATCGGCCTTATCGCGCACGACTTCCATCTCGTACTCTTTCCAGCCTAGAAGCGACTCTTCAATGAGCAGTTCGTGCGTGGGCGAAAGCGCCAAACCGCGCTCGCAGATTTCCACGAATTCCTGCATGTTGTATGCAATGCCGCCGCCGGAGCCGCCCAGAGTAAAGGACGGGCGAATCACGGCAGGGAATCCCACACGCTGCTGCACTTCCAGAGCTTCGGCCATGGAATAGGCAATGCCGGAACGAGCCGATTCCAGACCGATCTTTTCCATTGCCTCCTTGAAGCGCTGGCGGTCTTCGGCCTTATCGATCACGTCTGGCTTGGCGCCGATCAGCTCCACTCCGTACTTCTCCAGAATGCCCTCGCGGTTTAAGTCCATCGCGAGGTTCAAAGCCGTCTGGCCGCCCATGGTCGGCAGAATCGCATCAGGCTTTTCCTTGGCGATGATGCGCTCGAGCACCTTCCAGTTCAGGGGTTCGATGTAGGTAGCGTCGGCCATCACCGGATCAGTCATGATGGTGGCCGGATTGGAGTTGACGAGAACCACGCGATAGCCCTCTTCCTTGAGGGCCTTGCAGGCCTGAGCACCCGAGTAGTCAAACTCGCAGGCCTGCCCGATGATGATCGGACCGGCCCCGAGGATCATGATTGTTTTGATGTCTGTACGTTTAGGCATGTCTTACGCGCCTTCGTTGTAGTTCTGAGCATCGAGCTCACGCTCGATGAGTTCGATCAGAATGTGGATCACTTTGATGTGCAGCTCCTGAACGCGGTCGGCCCAACGCCCCGCCGGCGTCACCACAGCGATGTCGGCCTCGTCGGTGATTGGAGAACCGGCTTTGCCGGTCAAAGCCACCACGGTCATACCTTTGGCCTTCGCCGCCTTGGCAGCCGCCACGATGTTCTTGCTCGTTCCCGAAGTGGTGATAGCAACGAGCACGTCCTTTTCAGTTCCCATTGCTTCGATCCAGCGCGAGAACACGTGCTCGTAACCGTAGTCGTTGCCGACGCAGGCCATGTGCGAGACGTCGGAAATGGCCGCCGCCCGATAAGGTTTGCGGTTTTGGCGATAACGTCCCGTCATCTCTTCGGCAAAGTGCATGGCGTCGCATAGACTGCCGCCGTTGCCGCAGGAATAGACGGCGCCTCCCTGACGCTGGCTTTCGGCAATAGCGTGTGCGGCCTGAGCGATGGACTCAAGCGTCGCCTCATTTTCAATCAAAGCGGCGAGCGCACTTTGCGCCTCTGTAAGAGCGGACTTGACGTGATCAACTGCATTCATAATGCTGCTTCTTTCTCTAGAGCTTTGATGCGACTTTACGCTCGAGCGCTTTTCATCAGCTCGACAAACTTGTCAAAGAGCGTCTCTATGTCATGCGGACCGGGAGAGGCTTCCGGATGTCCCTGGAAGCTCATGGCGGGGGCATCGATAAATCGCATGCCCTGCAGAGACCCGTCGAACAGACTGACGTGCGTGACTTCGACGTTGTCCGGAAGCGTATCGGCATCAACCGCAAAGCCGTGGTTCTGGCTCGTGATGTTCACGCGGCCGGTCTGTTTGTCGAGCACAGGATGGTTGGCACCGTGGTGACCAAACTTCATCTTGAGCGTCTTGCCGCCGGATGCCAAGCCCATGATCTGGTGACCAAGGCAGATGCCGAAAAGCGGAATGCGACGCTTGAGGCATTCGCGGGCCGCTTCAATGGCGTAAGTGCAGGGCTCGGGATCGCCGGGGCCGTTCGACAGGAACACGCCATCGGGATTCATGGCGAGCACTTCCTCTACGGGCGTGCGAGCAGGCACAACGGTAAGTTCAATGCCGCGGTCAACCATCAGGCGCAGAATATTGCGCTTGACACCGAAGTCATAGGCCACAACCTTGTAGGTCGGGTTCTGAAGCTTCTTAAAGCCAGGCGTGCCGTCGTTGGCGGTAAGCGTCCAGGTGCCTTCCTTGAATTCGTACGGAGCCTTGCAAGTGACTTCGCTTGCAAGATCTCGCCCTACCATAGAGCCCCACTGAGCGGCGGATCGTGCAGCCGACTCAATTTCCTCGGGCGTGAGCGTCCCGTTTGCAGCCACCACGATCGTGCCGGCCTGAGCACCCTTGGTTCGCAGGATGCGAGTGAGCTTGCGGGTGTCAATGTCGCAAAGACCAACAACGCCTGCTGCACGCAGATAATCTGAAAGACTCTGTTCGGAACGGAAATTGCTCACCACCGGGCTTTCGCTGCGAATAATGAGGCCGGCGGCGCAGACCGCGGCGCTTTCCTCATCCTGGGCATTGACGCCGACATTGCCGATATGCGGGTACGTGAGCGTGACAATTTGACCCGTATAGCTCGGATCGGTCACGATTTCCTGATAGCCCGTCATGGCCGTGTTGAACACAACTTCGGCCGTCACGCTTCCCGAAGCACCGAATCCGCGTCCGAGAAAGACTTCGCCGTCGGCAAGCACGAGGGCTGCTTGCGGACGAGCATCTGTGATAATCAGACTCAAGGTTCCTCCCTATCTTTGTTCTTGAACTGACTCGATTGGATCTGTGCCTGTCCCGGCAATTTCCCCGTCCGTTAGCGAACGCAGGAAATTTTCCGGGACAAAACGTTTTGCCTGAGGTTTAGAGTTCCCGGAGCTCAGGCTAAAATTGATCCATTATACCTTGGAGGCAAGGCTGTATCGGACGAAATCGTCCTGCAAAATCATCGGTTCAAGCATGCTTCTACGCTGCTTTTGCGCATTGAAATCGTCCGACGTTTTCGAGCCGACCTCCGAGCCGATTTCGACTTTTTTCTCAGAAGGTCAAGCGATGCAGCAAGCAAGCGAACTCGAGCAGCTCAAATCCATGACCGTGGTCGTTGCCGATACGGGCGACATTGATGCCATTGCGCAACTCAAGCCCACGGAAGCCACCACCAACCCTTCGCTCATTCTGAAGGCTGCAACGGGCGGAAAATACACGCATATTCTTGAAGCGGCCCGCTCCGTCAACGAACCGGCCGAAGCACGAATCGACCGAGTGCTTACCGGCTTTGGCGCAGCCATTCTCGAACACATTCCCGGGCGCGTGTCCACCGAGGTCGATGCCCGCCTGAGCTTTGACACCAATGCCACGATCGCCAAGGCGCGCCGCATCATCGGTCTGTACGAAGCCATGGGCATCTCTCGCGAACGCATTCTCATCAAAATCGCCGCCACTTGGCAAGGATGCGAAGCGGCCCGCGTGCTCGAAGCAGAAGGCATTCACTGCAACATGACGCTTATCTTCTGCACAGCGCAGGCAGAAGCCGCCGCCCAAGCCTCAGCAACCCTCATCAGTCCCTTTGTCGGCCGCATTTACGACTGGTTCAAGGCCGCCGAAGGCGCCTGCTGGGACGAAGCCGCCAACAGCGGCCTCAAGGATCCTGGCGTGCAATCCGTGACCGCCATCTACAAGCGACTGAAGGCAGCCGGCAGCAAGACGCAAATTATGGGCGCATCCTTCAGAAACAAAGGCGAAATCCTCGCTCTTGCCGGATGCGACCTTCTCACGATTTCGCCCAAGCTTCTGAACGAACTCGACTCATCCTTTGCCCAGGTGCTCCCCACGCTCACGACCGAAGAACTGGAGCAGAGCGCTCCGATCTCAATTTCGGAACCCGACTTTCTGCTTGCGCTTGCCATGAGTGCCGTTGCTAGCGAAAAGCTCGCCGCCGGCATCCGTAGCTTTGCCGTTGACACCGAAAAACTGCAGGCACACCTTGTCTAACATGATGAGCACCTTCAGCAACCCGCCTGGCAAAACACAGGTTCACACCGTTCTGATCGTCGAACCGGACTCTTACTGGCGCAAGGTACATAGTATGGACGTTTCTCGTGACGGAACGTTCGAAGTCCTTTGTGCCGTGCGCAACAAGCGCCAAGCCGTGGCCTTTCTGTCTCGCCTTCCGGTCGACTTCATCGTCACCAACAGCATGCTGCCCGACGGAAATCCCGCCGACATCATCCGCTTCGCGCAAAAACGCAACCCTGACTGTTTGGTTCTGGCGGCCTCCGACTGCGAAGATGCCAACATCGTTATGCAAACCATCACAAGTGGCGCCAACGGCTATGTTTTGTTTTCCGACAAAACAACGAACCTGTGCTCCTGCCTGCGTGTGTTACAGGCAGGCGGCTCGCCCGCCAGTCCCGCCGTCGCCAGTACAGTATTGCGATCCCTACAAAGTCGGGAAAATCAGCGCCAACAGATGCCCGAAAAACATCCTCTTACTGCTCGGGAACTCGACACACTGCGACTTCTGGCCGAAGGCATTTCGTTTTCTCAAATCAGCCACATTCTGGTTATCTCAAAATCAACCGTAAGCACCCACGCCGCAAACATCTATCGCAAACTTGACGTGCACTCCCGTACTGAAGCCGTCTACCGCGCGAAGCAAATGAAACTTCTCTGAGACTCGCTAAAATGGCTCCCGCACTGCGGGACGCGGCACGCTTTAACGCCGCATGTTCGCGTTTTTTGGTTTGCTCGTCTCGTTTCAGACTCTTTTTTTAAATCAAGACTCTCATGTCCCAATCCGAAGACATCAAAGCGGCCGCTCGCCGCGCTCTGGCTCCCATCGCCGAAGATATGCTCGAGGTCGAGCGCATCATCATGCGCGAAGTCTCAAGCGCCGTTTCCCGCGTCGACGAAGTGGGACACTACATCACAGCAGCCGGCGGCAAGCGCATGCGCCCCGCCCTGCTCATTCTGATGGCCCGCGCAATGGGGGCCGACCCCGCAAAAGCCGCCTATCTCGGTGCCGTGATCGAAATCCTTCACACGGCGACCCTCATGCACGATGACGTTGTTGACGAGGGAAAAATGCGCCGCGGCCGCGAAACAGCCAACGCGCGCTGGGGTAACGGCACGGCCGTACTGGTCGGTGACTTCTTCTATACCCGCTCCTTCCAGATGATGGTGCGCGCGGGCAACCTCAAGGTTATGCAAGCCTTGGCCGACGCCGCCAACCGATTGAGCGAAGGCGAAGTGCTGCAGATGAACAATGCGCACAACCCCGACATTACGGAAGATGATTACTTCGGCGTGATCGAACGTAAGACGGCTTGCCTTTTCAAAGCCGCCGCACACATGGCCGCAGCCATCGCTGAAGCCTCTCCCGAAATGGAAGAAGCCTGCGCAGCCTACGCCTTACACCTGGGCAACGCCTTCCAGATCGCCGATGATATCCTCGACTACAAAGGTGAAGCTGCCACCATCGGCAAGAACTTGGGCGCAGATCTGCGCGAAGGCAAAGTGACGCTTCCGCTGCTCTACGCCATGCGGATGAACACTCCCGAAAAGCGCGAGCGTATCCGAGAAGCCGTTCGCCACGGCGACGGAGACTTTGAAGAAATCAGCCGAATCGTGATTGAAAGCGGCGCTTTGCCGAAGTGTTTGGAACGCGCTCAGCAGGAAGTCGAGTTAGGAAAACAAAAATTATCTGCACTTCCCTCTGGACAATTCAAAGAATCTCTGGTACAGTTCCTCGCCTTGACAGTTCAGCGCAACAAATAAAGCGCCAACGGTCAGAAAATTCGGGGTGTAGCTCAGCCTGGTAGAGTACTACGTTCGGGACGTAGGAGTCGGAGGTTCGAATCCTCTCACCCCGACCAGATTTTGAAAAGGAGATTTCGCAAGAAGTCTCCTTTTTTCTTTTGGTTTTCGCCAAACAATCGCCATTTCAGAACGCTACCGCCTAGAATAGAGTCAGGAACACACCGCACGGAGAGATCGTTTTTAATAGTTCAATCTCAATGCGGCGTGCCGAGAGACGAGACTACAAGGGGACCCGGTATGACAATGATCATTGGAATGACTGGCGGTATTGCCTGCGGCAAGACGGCGGCGACGGATGTTTTCCGCGCTCTAGGGGTACCGGTGATTGACGCTGATGAAATCAGCCGCGAACTCACGGGCCCCGGCGGAAAAGCCCTCCCCGAAATTGCAGTGGCCTTCGGCGCCGACATGATCGGCACACAGGGCATGAAACGCGACCTGATGCGCGAAATCGTGTTCTCGGATCCGCGTGCAAAGGAAAAGCTCGAATCGATCCTGCATCCCATGATCAAGCGCGAGATGTTCGAGCAACTCAAGGGCATCAAGGCGCCCTACGTGATTCTTTCCGTTCCTCTGCTTCTGGAAAGCGGCCGCTGGGCTGATGCCGTCAAGCGCGTCCTGGTGATTGACGTGAGCGAAGACGAACAAATCAACCGTCTGGTCTACGACCGTCATCTCGGCGAGGAACAGGCCCGTGCCATCATTGAAACGCAGATTTCCCGCGACAAGCGTGTAGCGGCTGCCGATGACCTGATCGACAACAGCGGCACGCTTGAAGACCTTGAAGAAAAGGTCAAGGGGCTGCACCAGTTCTATCTGAAGATGGCCGAAGGCGAACCGACCGCCTGACACAACCGAACCGCATACGAAAACACCGCCCTCGGTTACAAACCGACTCGGGCGGTGTTGCATTTTTACCGAAGGCCTTTGAGCTGGTTACTTGCACTTGCCTTCTCTCTCTTCCTCTTCCTTTTCGCGCTGCATCCTCTCGAGCTGTTCTACAATCAAATCCGGATCAGCAGATCCCGGCTGGCCATGGATCACGTAGCTGCCACTCGCCCATTGCCCCAGATCAATAAGCTTGCAGCGTTCCGAGCAAAACGGACGCCAGGGGCTATTCATGTCGTACTCGTGCAGTTTCTTACATGTCGGGCACTTCACCATCATTTCGACTTCTATCCTTTCTCAGATCGCAACGTAGACGCCTTGCGCGCCTAGCTGCATCAATCGTTCATTTTGTTCTTCCGTTTCGCACGCCGCAACGTATAAAGGAAGCCGTTGCGAGGCTGCCTTCAAAATCGTCTCGGCGTCAGCCATCGGCTGCAAAGCTCCGACCAACCACTCCTGCAAGTCGACCGCAGTAACATCCTCCGGCTGTTCAAACCACTGTCGGCAGACGATAAGCGGCACTCCTAGCCGTTTGGCTAAAGCCTCTTTTTCCGGCGTAAATGAAGACGCCAGAATAGCCTTTGCGCCGCTTTTTTCAAAGTCAGTCTCCACCGTGGGCGATAAAGGCGTCTTCACCAATGCGACACGATCAGACAACATCAGACGTTCGATCACAAGCGAACACATAGGTAGCAGTTTTTCCGTTTGAGCCTGTTTGAGGGTTTCAAACCACTGAAATGTCTGGCCTTCACGGGGTTGAGGCTGGCCCTCCCAGTCAACAATGCGGCAGAAATGTAGACGCACGTAGGCGTGAGGATATTCACGCTCGAACACAAACCAAGGAGTCGCTTTTTTCACCTTGACGCCAAGCTCTTCGGCGTATTCGCGACTCAAAGCCTCGGTCACGGCTTCGCCTGCCTCCAGTTTTCCTCCTGGGAACTCCCACCATCCTGCATAGGGCTTGCCCTGAGGACGACTGGCCATCAAAAAGCGTCCCTCTTTATCGATCAAAACGCCGACGGCAACTTCGGTCACTTCTCGCATAATTCTCTATCCTTTGAGCGCTTCGCGAGCACTGACAAGCTTGGCAAACTGCATCGCGACACGACCGCTGCGGCCCCCTCGCTCGATTGCCCACTGCAACGCTTCAAGGCGCAATTCTTCAGATGTTCGAACCGCTTCGGGCACAGGATAGACTTCAAAGGCCCGATCCAGTACCTGCAAGTACTCGGCTTGCGTAAAGGGATAGAAGGACAACCACAATCCGAAACGTTCGGCCAAAGAGAGTTTTTCTTCCAGCACCTCACCCGGATGCAAATCCCCGTTTTCGTCCAGTTTGGAAGTGAGATTGTCGCTTGCAGGTTCCGGCATCAAATGACGACGGTTGCTGGTCGCATAGACCAGAATCCGACTGCCGCCGGTCGCAACCGAACCGTCGAGTGCCGCTTTAAGCGCTTTATAGCCGCTTTCGCCCAATTCAAACGACAAATCGTCGCAATAAAGGATGAATCTCTCGCTACGGCTTCTTAACGCCTCCACAATTTCAAACAGATCGCGCAAATCTTCTTTGCCGACTTCAATCAAGCGCAGACCTTGGTCAAAAAAGCGCGATGCGCACCCGCGAATCAGAGAACTTTTGCCGGTACCGCGAGCTCCCGTCAACAAGACGTTGTTGGCAGGAAGCCCCTTTACGAAAGCCTCTGTGTTGGCCAAAAGCAAATTTTTCTGGCGCTCAACATACAGCAACCGGTCAATATCGACGGATGCAAAGGCGTGCACCGGCTCCAGACGTCCGAGTTCTGTGCCCAAATACGCGCGTTTGACCCAACGGTATGCCGGCGCCGTCCAATCGAAGTCCTCGGCAAGAGGAGGCAACAACTGCGAAAAGCGCATCAAAAGATGACGCACTAGCTCCTCGTTGCCACCCTGTCCCAAGGCTTTTGCAAGATCAATTTCAGAAGACATAGCTTTAGCTGCGGTAATCGGCGTTAATGGAAACGTAGTCGTGCGAAAGATCCGTGGTCCACACGGTTTCTTGCGCCGATCCGCGCCCCAAGTCAATGCGCACCGTGATTTCCGGCTTGGCCATCACGCGCACGCCATCCTCTTCTTTGTACTCTGCAGCACGACCTCCGTTGCGGGCCACCTGCACCTCATCGAGCCACAGATTGACTTTATTGGCATCAAGATCTTCCACGCGGGCGTTGCCGACGGCCGCCAGAATGCGGCCGAGGTTCGGGTCGGAAGCAAAGAACGCTGTTTTGACCAGCGGTGAGTGAGCCACGGCATAGCAGACTTGCAACGCTTCGGATTCCGTGCGAGCACCCTGCACCTGAATCGTGATGAACTTGCTTGCTCCTTCACCGTCACGAATCATGGATTGCGCCAAATGTTGCCCCACGATCGTAAGCGCGCCGACCAGTGCTTCCAGACGCGGATCGTCCTCACTTTCGATAGAAAGTTCACTTTGTCCCGTGGCAATGGTGATGAAAGAGTCGTTTGTGCTGGTGTCGCCGTCAACCGTGATGCGGTTAAAACTCGCGTCAGCTACACGCTTGGCGACCTTGGCCAATACGTCCGACGCCACGCCCGCATCGGTGGCAATAAAACCCAGCATTGTGGCCATGCGCGGCTCAATCATGCCCGACCCCTTGCTGATGCCCGTCACCGTGATGAGCTTACCGTCAATGAGCGCCTTCGTGGAAAACGCCTTTTGCACGGTGTCGGTGGTCATGATGGCTTGCGCTGCCTCGATCCAATTGTTCGGAGCAAGATTGTCGACCGCCTTGGGAAGTCCTGCCAGAAGCCGATCCATCGGCAAAGGCTCCATGATGACACCGGTGGAAAACACAAGTGTCTCTTCGGGCTTGCAATCAAGAAGTTGAGCCAAAGCCTCACACGTTGCCTTGGCGTCGGCCAGCCCCGTTTCTCCAGTTCCTGCATTTGCAATGCCCGTGTTCACCACAAGACCGCGCACGTTTTTGGTCACGGCCTGATGAGCGCGGCACACCTGCACGGGAGCCGCCGCAAAGCGATTCTGCGTAAAGACGCCTGCCGCGTGCGTACCCGGGGTAAATCGCATCACCATCATGTCGCGCCGATTGGCTTTGCGAATAGAAGCCATCGTCGTGCCGAGCTCTACACCTGCCACAGGAAAAATCGTTTTCGGATCCGGAGCCGAAAGATTGACCGCCATTGAAAACACTCCTTGTATCGTTGTTTTTTTATCGCTGAAGCAAGCGATGGTTCGAGGTGCCCCGCTTGCGAGCGCATCTTTGAATTATGCCGCCGTCTCCAACGTCTGCAAACACGCTTCCTCGGCAAGTTTCGCTCAGAAAAAAACTCCTGCAGCGGAAAACAAAGAACCGTCGCAGGAGTTTGA
This sequence comes from Sutterella sp. AM11-39, assembly GCF_003472385.1. GTDB lineage: Bacteria > Pseudomonadota > Gammaproteobacteria > Burkholderiales > Burkholderiaceae_F > Duodenibacillus > Duodenibacillus intestinigallinarum. Next base: position 141,602 of record NZ_QRLV01000001.1, read on the forward strand.
TTGGAGACCAGAGGCAAATGCCGAATTACTTCAGTTTGCCGTGGCAATCCTTAAAGCGCTTGCCGGAACCACACGGGCAGGGATCGTTACGGCCGACATGCGAGAAGTCGAGCCCCTGAGCCTCGTCGTGCTGAGCGTTGGCATCCGCAAGGCGCGATTCACCGGCCTCTTGACTTGCCTGTGCAGCCTGCTGAGCTTCTTCGGGCAGCTGGATCTGAACATGCATAAGCACGCGGCAGACGCCTTCGCGTACCGTATCGAGCAGTGTTTCAAACATCGCAAACGCTTCGCGCTTGTATTCCTGCTTAGGCTGCTTCTGGGCGTAGCCACGCAAGTAAATACCCTGGCGCAACGCGTCGAGAGCGGTGATGTGCTGACGCCACGTGGTATCGAGCACCTGCAACAGAACATGACGGCAGAAACCGGCCCAGGCATCGTGACCGACCAGATCTTCCTTGGCCTTTTCGATCTCGGCAGCGGCTTCGAGAAGCTTGTTGAGCAAGTCTTCATCGGTGGTGTCGTTGCTCGCTTCGAGCATGCCCTTCATGTCGATGTCAATGCCCCAATTGTTTTTGAGCTCAGCGAGCAAGCCGTCGAGATCCCACTGTTCTTCCACCGTTTCAGCAGGCACGCGAGCACGGAAGAGATCCGTGAAGTAACCGTCACGCAGATTCTTGATCATTTCGCTCACGTCGGAGCTCTCAAGAATTTCGTTACGCAAACGATAGATTTCGCGACGCTGGTCGTTCTGAACGTCGTCGAACTCAAGCAACTGCTTGCGAATATCGTAGTTGCGGCCTTCGACCTTACGCTGAGCGCTCTCGATCATGCGCGTGAGCATCTTGCTCTCAATGGCCACGCCTTCTTCGAGCTTGAGGCGATCGGCGATGGCACGCATACGATCGCCGCCGAAGATGCGCAGCAGCTGATCTTCCATCGACAGATAGAACACGGAGCTACCAGGGTCACCCTGACGGCCGGAACGTCCGCGCAGCTGATTGTCGATACGGCGGGATTCATGACGCTCGCTACCGATGATGCGCAAACCGCCGGCGGCAACAACCTGATCGTGCTGCACTTGCCATTCGGCCTTGAGCGCATCAATCTTGGCCTGCTTTTCTTCGGCCGAAAGAGCGTCGTCGGCAAGAATCGCATCGACCTGATGGTTAATGCCGCCACCCAACACGATGTCGGTACCGCGACCGGCCATATTGGTAGCAATCGTCACCATACCCAGGCGACCGGCTTCCAGGACGACCTGAGCTTCGCGTGCGTGCTGCTTTGCGTTGAGCACGTTGTGCGCGATGCCTTCCTTGGTGAGGAGCTGAGCGATGCGTTCGGAGTTTTCAATCGAGGTAGTGCCAACGAGCACGGGCTGGCCGCGCTTCTGACAATCCTTAATATCTTCGATGATAGCCGCGTACTTCTCGTTTTCAGTCCGGAATACCTTGTCCTGCTGATCGATTCGGATCATCTGGCGGTTGGTGGGGATCACCACCGTTTCCAGACCGTAGATGTCCTGGAATTCATAAGCTTCGGTATCGGCCGTACCGGTCATGCCCGCAAGCTTCTTGTACATACGGAAGTAGTTCTGGAACGTGATGGAAGCCATCGTCTGGTTTTCCTGACGGATTTCCACGCCTTCCTTGGCTTCCACAGCCTGGTGCAAACCGTCGGACCAGCGACGGCCGGGCATCAGACGGCCCGTAAACTCGTCGACGATGATCACTTCGCCGTTCTGAACGACGTACTGCTGATCACGGAAAAAGAGTGTGTGAGCGCGCAACGATGCATTCAGGTGATGCATCAGAATAATGTTCTGCGGCGAGTACAGGCTTGAGCCATTGGCGATCAGACCGCGTTCCGTGAGGATCTTTTCGACCTTTTCGTGGCCCTTTTCGGAGAGATACACCTGATGAGCCTTTTCGTCGACCCAGTAGTCGCCCTCACCCTTTTCGTCGGCCTGACGGGTGAGCAGCGGCGGGATTTCGTTCACGGCCTTGTATAGATCCGTATTGTCGTCGGCAGCGCCGGAAATGATCAACGGCGTGCGGGCTTCGTCAATGAGAATCGAGTCCACTTCGTCAACAATGGCGTAGGCCAAAGGACGCTGACGACGGTTGCCGACTTCATACTCCATATTGTCGCGCAGGTAGTCGAAGCCGAATTCGTTGTTGGTACCGTAGGTGATATCAGCCGCGTATGCCGCCTTCTTCGATTCGGTGTCCTGCTGGGACAGAATGGTGCCCACAGTCATGCCGAGGAAGTTGTAGAGTCGTCCCATCCAGGCCGCGTCGCGGCTTGCAAGATAGTCGTTGACCGTCACCACGTGCACGCCCTTGGCAGGAAGTGCGTTCAGGTAGACCGCAAGGGTAGCCGTCAGCGTCTTACCTTCACCGGTGCGCATTTCGGCGATCTTGCCGTCGTTCAAAACCATACCGCCGATAAGCTGCACGTCGAAATGACGCATCCCCAGCACGCGGCGACTGGCTTCGCGGACGACCGCGAATGCTTCGGGCAGCAGCGCGTCAAGCGTTTCGCCCTTGTCCAGGCGTTCGCGGAATTCAGCAGTCTTGCCGCGAAGCTGCTCGTCGGTAAGCGCCTGAATTTCCGGTTCAAGCTTATTGATCTGAGCGCAGCGTTTGCGGTATTGACGAATCAAGCGGTCGTTGCGACTGCCGAAAATCTTGGTAAGAAACGAATCAAACATATATCAACCGATTAAATGTGCACTGCCGGCAAAAGCCTCTTGGACAGTACAAAAAATGGGCACAACACCGCCTGCGATGTCATGCTCGCACAATGGCGGTAATTATAAGCAAGAGCGCCGTCGTCTTTCGGTTCGGAAATTTTCGACATTTGTGCCATTTTCTTTCCGACAGAGCGCTTTTTCAGCGTCGTCTGTAGACTACACAGGCACTTTCCGTGTTTGTTCGTCTGTTTTCCGTCTTTGGATATGTCCGACAACGTTCGCATCACTCGCGCCAATGCGCGCTCTTTTGCGCAAATCAGTCTTGACCGCAGCATGTCGGAAACGCTCGGGCAAGAGCTCTTTGACGTGCGCCGCATTGCGCGCATCTTTCGAACGGCCGCCAAATCGGTCAACGTCGGACTTGACCTCACGGACATCCGCAACATCCGGCGGGAAAACGGCGAAGTCGTGATTCTGGTCAAAAACACCGCGCAGCACGCCAAACTGCGACAGATGTTGCCGCGCCTGAAGATGGCACTTGAAGATGCGGGCTTTCGCGATCCGATCAGTCTGCGCATCAAACCTCCGACGCCCCCGCTTCAACTACGGGAGAACCTCGCCTTCGGAGCGCCGCGCGTGGCCTCCGGCCAAAGCGTAGAGCTCATTCGCAAAAAAGCCGAGAGCATGAAACCCTCGGCTTTGAAAGATGCGTTAGCTTCGCTTGCCAATGCGCTTGAAAAAGCCAACAGCGATCGGCACACCTAAAGCGCCACTGCCGCATCATCCTCCTTAAAGGGGCGCTGTGCGGCTTTCACCTCGGCGATTTCCCAGGCGTCGGTCTCGGCCAGTAGTGCGCGCAACAGTCGGTTGTTGAGCGCGTGCCCTGACTTGTAGGCAACGTAGCGCGCCAACAGCGGATGCCCCAGAACATACAGGTCGCCCATCGCGTCCAGAATCTTGTGCTTGACAAACTCGTCGTCGGAACGAAGACCACCTACATTGAGCACGCGATATTCGTCCATCACGATGGCGTTTTCAAGCGTGCCGCCCTTAGCAAGCCCCATGGAGCGAAGCAGTTCCACTTCGGAGACAAAGCCGAAGGTGCGTGCGCGACTCACCGCCTGCTCGTACGTTTCGAGCCCCAAATCCACCACGGCATGCTGTACGGTCGAATCAATCGCCGGATGACCGAAAGCGATTGCAAAATCGAGAATCATGCCGTTGTGCGGTTCTAGACGAGCCCACTTGTCGCCGTCGCGAACTTCCACTGTTTTCTTGACGCGAACAAAGCGGCGCGGAACAGGCTGTTCCAAAATGCCTGCATTGCGGATGAGGTACACGAAAGTGGCGCCTGAACCGTCCATGATCGGGATTTCCGGCGCATCAATCTCAACAATCAGGTTGTCAATTGCCAGACCGTTGAGAGCACTCATCAGATGCTCGATCGTCGAAACGATAACCTTGCCTTCGTTAAGCGTTGTCGCCAGACGCGTGTCATTGACGGATTCGGCTCGGCTGGGAAGATCCACCGCGGGCGTGATGTCGACGCGGCGAAACACGATGCCCGTATCGGGCGGCGCCGGCCGCATCACGAGTTTGACTTTACGGCCGGAGTGAAGACCGATGCCGACAGCAGAGGCCGTCTGTTTGATCGTTCGCTGCTTGATCATGCCCGACGACTAATCACTTGTTGCGCAGAATGGAAGGCACGTTTGCCATCGAGAAAGGATCGCTACTGCTCGAGGAGCCGCCCCACACATCGGGTTCGGACGGGGCTGTCGCCGGACGCATCGGCTGCGGAGCCGGTTCATAAGCCGGCTGTGGAGCAGCAGCGTGCATCGGAGGAGCCGTCACAACCGTCTGCTGCGGCATACCGGCAGGCTGCGGAACTGAAGTCGAATTGGAGAGAATCACCTCGGGCGGACGATCGTTCACCGACGGCTGCGACTGCATGTCGGAAGCCGGACGGTCGAGGCCGGTTGCCACCACGGTAACGCGCAACTCTTCGCCCATTTCGTTGTCGAAGGCCGTACCGATAAGCTGAATAGCGTCCTTGCTCACGAAATTTTTCATGACCGTCATAACCTGACGCACTTCGGCCTGCGTCATCGTATCGGCCGAAGCCGTTACGTAAACCAACAGACCGCGAGCACCCTGAAGGTTGGCGCCTTCGAGCAGCGGGCAGGCAATGGCGCGCTGAGCAGCTTCGCGTGCACGATCGGGACCGGCAGCCGTTGCCGTACCCATCATGGCAGTACCGCGCTCGCTCATCACCGTACGCAAGTCTTCAAAGTCAACGTTGATCAGACCCGGCGTGTGGATAATTTCAGCAATACCGTTACACGCCTTGTAGAGCACGTCGTCGGCAGCGGCAAAGCATTCCACCATCGTCGCATTGTCACCCACTTCCTCTTCGAGCTTGTCGTTGAGAATCACGATCAGGCTGTCGACCTGCTCCTTGAGGTTTTCGATGCCTGCCTGGGCCTGGCGCATGCGGCGGGAACCTTCGAATTCAAAGGGCTTCGTGACCACTGCAACGGTCAAAATGCCGAGTTCCTTGGCAATCTTGGCAATTACGGGAGCCGCGCCGGTACCCGTGCCGCCGCCCATGCCGGCCGTGATAAACAGAAGATGCGTGCCTTCGAGCGATTCACGAATCTGGTCGGTTGCGTCCATGGCAGCTGCAGCGCCCACTTCGGGCTTGGCACCGGCACCCAGGCCGGTCTTGCCGAGCGGAATCACGATGTCGGCGCGGGAACGATTGAGCGCCTGCTGGTCCGTGTTGGCCGCAATAAACGTGATGCCCTGAGCCTTTTTGTCAATCATGTGCTCGACGGCATTGCCGCCGCCGCCACCCACACCGATCACCTTGATGCAGGCGTTGAAAGTAGTGGGTTCACCAATTTCCGGAGCAAAATCAAAGGACATTCGCTATTTCCTTGTAATCCTTAAACACGCACAGACGCTGCCGCCCAATTTGGGTCATAAACGTCTCACCTGACAAACTGGAGACGTTCTGTGGCCGCTTTTCCACGAATCCGCTAATTATCGCCGATTTTGCACCGGAAAAGTGCACCTTTTTTGAGCTTGAACGTTGCAAAACGCAAAATTGAGTCAGACCAGCGAAAACGCCCGAGGTACCCACTCAATACGCCCGCGTCCGTGCTCTTCCAACCAGTCGTTGGCAGCCTTAAAGTGGCCGCAACCGATAAAGGGCACCGGCGGGCGACGTGCCGACAGAGGAGAAGGATGATTGCTCGAAAGCACCAAAACATCGGTTTTGGCACCGGTTTCGATGCGATCCTTCTTTTTCTGAGCCGATGCCCCCCATAACATGAAAACAACAGGGCGAGCCTCTTCTAGCACGCGATCAATCAGACGATCCGTCAGCGTTTCCCAGCCTTTGCCGGCATGAGACTGCGGCACACCCGCTTCAACGGTGAGCGTCGCGTTCATCAGCAACACCCCCTGCTGCACCCATGAGCTCAAGTCCCCTACGGCTGAATGTTCACCTTCCCCCTCCAAGGCAAGTTCCTTGAAAATGTTTTTCAGACTCGGCGGCAGCTTCTTAAGTTCGGCGGGAACGGAGAAGGCCATTCCCATCGCCTGCCCCGGGCCGTGATACGGGTCCTGCCCCAAAATCACCACACGAACATCCTGAGGTTGCGTGAGTCGAAACACGCGGTACGGATCCGGCGGATAAATCACAGCACCGGCTTGCAGCCTGTCTTGCAGAAAATCCAATAAATTTTTCCCTTCTTCCGCCCCAAAGAACGCATCAAACTCGGTCTTCCAGGATGCTTCAATGCCGTCAGTTGCAAATCGATGCATCAAAAATCTCCGAATAAATGCTGCAGTGCGGCCCCGGGCGACGACTCACGCATAAAGGCCTCTCCCACTAAAAAGGCTCCGACCCCAGCTTCTCGCAAACAGTGAACGTCTTGCCGAGAAAGAATTCCGCTTTCAGTCACAAACAATCGATCCTGCGGAATCAGCCGCTTGAGTTCCAACGTCTGACGAATGCTCGTTTCAAACGTTCGAAGATTACGGTTATTGATGCCGATCATAGGTGTACCAGGCAATTTGAGCGCACGAGCAATTTCCTCTTCGTCGTGCGTCTCAACGAGCACATCCATTCCAAGTTCTACAGCGCAAGCCGTCAACTCCGATGCTTTCTGATCGCTGAGTGCCCGCATGATCACCAACACAGCATCGGCCCCCATCGCTCTCGATTCATAAACCTGATAGGGATCAATAAGAAAGTCCTTGCGCAGCATTGGAATCTGGACTCGCTTCCGCACAGCCTCGAAGGTCTCGTTCGCCCCCATGAAGAACTCCCGATCCGTCAGCACCGACAGACACGCCGCGCCGTGGGCTTCATAGTCAAGTCCTGTCTCAACCGGGCGGAAGTTTTCGCAAATCACCCCCTTGCTCGGACTAGCCTTCTTCACTTCAGCAATCACGGCGGGCAAACCGGCTTCCATTTTGACTCGAAGCGCCCGGGCAAAACCGCAGGCAGGCGTTTGCGCAATCGCTTGCTTCTTCAATGTCTGCAGCCCTACCTTTGACTTGGCCAACTCGACTTCCCGAGCTTTAACGGCAAGAATTTTTTCCAGAATATCGGTCATAACTGTCTGCGATTATTTAACACTGCACACGCAACAAAGATCTTTCCTCAGTGCGGGAAAATTGTATCGGGAAGACGTACTACGTCCGCACTTTCACCAAGGTTTTTGCCCGTTTCAGACACTGACAAACGTTGTCTCAAAAGCTCTCGGACTGAAATCCAATTTTTTTCACGAAAAAATTTGCAAGAGTCGAAAGTTTTCTTATAATGCGTGATTCCCGCGGGGTGTAGCGCAGCCCGGTAGCGCGCCTGCTTTGGGAGCAGGATGTCGGGAGTTCGAATCTCTTCACCCCGACCACTTGCTTGACAGCAGCATCTGCCCGTAGCTCAGTTGGATAGAGCATCGGCCTTCTAAGCCGAGGGTCGCTGGTTCGAATCCTGCCGGGCAGGCCAAGCGAAACGGGAAGTAAAAATTTAATGGTGGGTGTAGCTCAGTTGGTAGAGTCCCGGATTGTGATTCCGGTTGTCGTGGGTTCGAGTCCCATCTCCCACCCCAGAATTTCAAACCTCTAGCCTTCGGGCTGGAGGTTTCTTGTAAAAAATTTGGATTTTGCCCGGGTGGCGGAATGGTAGACGCAGAGGATTCAAAATCCTCCGCCTAATAAGCGTGAGAGTTCGAGTCTCTCCTCGGGCACCACTTAGAAACCTCCAGCAGGATTCTGCTGGAGGTTTTTTCTTATCTTACCGGGAATATTTTCCGCTTAAAATCAACGCATTAACAAATTTTGACCCGGATTCTAGGAAATCCCCGAATTCTTTTTGCCCTGCGCGCACTTTTGGTTCCGCACAACCGCGCTCGCTCACCCTTTTGCCTTATGATTTGTCGTTGGAAGTGGCATTTCAGGATGCTTCGTTGGGAGCGTGTCCTGCTAACCCTTGTTGAAAAGGAGGAGCCTCTATGCGACTTTTTATCAAAACGTTGCTCGGCGCTGCTTTGAGCGCCTCTCTCGCGGTTTCAGCCCAGACGCTTCCGCAGATCAAGATTTTGGCTACTGGCGGCACAATTGCCGGTACTGCCGCAAGCGCAACGCAGACGACCGGCTACAAGGCTGGCGACTTAGGCATCCAAGTTCTGATTGAGGCCGTTCCGCAAATGAAGGAATTTGCCGATGTTTCCGGAGAACAGATCTTCAAGATAAGCTCCAACAACATGACGGACGAAGGCCTCTTGAAGCTCGCCAAACGTTGCAACGAACTCCTTAAGGATCCCAAAGTTTCCGGCATCGTGATTACGCACGGTACGGACACTCTGGAAGAGACCGCCTACTTCCTGAACCTTACCGTCAAGAGCAAGAAGCCTGTGGTGCTTGTCGGCGCCATGCGTCCGGCAACAGCCATTTCGGCTGACGGCCCGATGAATCTTCTTAACGCCGTGCGCGTTGCGGCGGATCCTCAGTCTGTCGGCAAAGGCGTCCTCATCACGATGAACGACGTGATTAACAACGCTCGTGACGTCACCAAAACCAACACCACCAATGTAGCAACTTTCCGCGGTGGCGAACTGGGCGCTCTCGGCTACATTGCCGGCGGCAAAAATTATTTCTACAAGGAATCAACTCGCCCGCACACTTACAAAAGCGACTTTGACATCGAAAAGATCAACAAGCTTCCGCGCGTCGACATCATCTATTCGCATGTCAATGCCGACCGAGTTCTGGTTGACGCAGCAGTAGCAGCTGGCGCCAAGGGCATCGTCGCGGCCGGAACCGGCAATGGATCGATTTCCGAACGCGAAGAAGCTGGGCTTGTTGATGCTATGAAAAAAGGAGTAACGGTCGTTCGCTCCGCTCGTGTCCAAAACGGTCCGACGACGGCTTCCGTGGCTCGCTGGCAGGAAGAAGGCATCCTGTTCTCGCAGGCTCTCAATCCACAAAAAGCTCGTATGCTTCTTCAGCTGGCCCTGACAAAGACTCAGGATCCGAAGAAGATTCAGGAATACTTCGACAAATACTGATCGCCGCTTTTGCGAACTGTTCTCCGCTTGCCGATCTTAGGATCTCCGAGCGGAGATCATAGGAATGGTTTCAAACAAATTGTCGGCGCTTAGTGCACTGCAATCGTTTTGACCTGCGCCCACACTGCCATGCCAGGACGCAACTGCAGTTCGTGCGCTGCACGAGCCGTCAATTCAGACATGATGACCGTTCCTGCCGCCTGCACCTGCACCACCTTGCGACTGGGGTCGCTGCCATCGTCAATGGCTGCGACCGTGCAGGGAAACACATTCTGGATACTAGTCTGAGAAGGTTTGGTGACCGAGAGCGATACGTCATCGGCATTGACCATCAGGCGTACAAGGCTGCCTATCACAGCTCCCGTATCGCGCACCCAGAAGTGCATGGCGCCGCTTACAACCTTCATCAGACTCCAAGCGGAGTCGCGTTCCTCGACCGTTCCCATCACCAGAAGCAAACGACTCGCCTTGCGGCCCTTTTTCTGCATCAGGTGCAACCAAGTTTCCGCAACCGGACCGTTGTCAATAAGCTTGCCGTTGTCAATCACGGCAAGACGGTCGGCCAGACGCATCACTTCCTCTTCGGAATGGGTCACGTAAAGAATCGGCAGATTAAGTTCTTTCTTGAGCCGGTCAATCCAGGGCATGATCTCCAGTCTACGTGCGTGATCCAAAGCCGCCAGCGGTTCGTCCATGAATAGCGCCGTGGGCTTGATGGCGAGAGAACGGGCAATGGCGCAGCGCTGTCGCTCGCCGCCTGAGAGTTCCGAGGTACGACGCTCGAGAAGATGTCCGATGCCCAGAAGCTCAACCGCGTCGTCCAGACGCTTTTCGCCGTCCTTATCGGAAATTCGCTTCAAGCCGAAGCGCAGATTCTCCCGCACATTGAGATGATCGAACAGACTGGCTTCCTGAAATACGTACCCGATGCGGCGTTTGTAGGTTGGAACAAAAAGATGCTTTTCGTCATCCTGCCAGACCTGGCCAGCGATACGCACGTAGCCCTGAGCCTTTTCCAGACCTGCCGCACTCCGCAACACCGTCGTCTTGCCGCAGCCCGACACGCCGAAAAGCACCGTCACGCCTCCGCTCGGAAGCCTCAAATCAACGTCCAACATAAAACCCGTGCTGCGTGAAAGCGTCAGACGAATGCGATCGTCACTGTTGTCGGCCATGTCTAAACTCAAAACGGTTTCAGAGTTGAATGTCTTACGGAATAGACGCTACACCGGCGTCGCCGAAATATTGCCAGCCTTGGCACGGCGATTAAAGAGCGTCACGAAGAGCAGCACAAGGAAGGAGAAGACGAGCATGCCGCCCGCGAGCACATGCGCGTTGTCGTACTCCATGGCTTCCACAAAAGTGTAAATCTCGGTAGAGACCACCTGCGTCTTGCCCGGGATATTGCCGCCGATCATCAGCACCACGCCGAATTCACCGATGGTGTGAGCGAACGTCAAAACCATGGCGGTCAGAAAGCCCGGCCGAGCCAGCGGAATCACAACGGAAAAGAAGGCGTCCAGGGGCTTGGCGCCCAAGGTTGCCGCGACTTCCATCGGTCGGTTGCCGATGGACTCGAAAACACCCTGCAGCGGCTGCACGGCAAAGGGCAGCGAGTAAATGATGGAACCCACAACCAGGCCGGAGAAATTAAAGGTCATCAGACCCAATCCGAGCGACTGCGTGAGTTGGCCGATGGGGCCGTGAGGCCCCATTGCGACCAGAATGTAAAAGCCCAGTACGGAAGGCGGGAGCACCAGAGGTAGCGTGACGATGGCACTGATCGGCGCGCGCCAAGCACTCTTGGTGCGGGCAAGCCACCAGGCAAGCGGCGTAGCGAGTACCAACAGAAATGCCGTAGTAACCGCCGCCAGCTTCAGGCTCAACCAGACGGGTTCAAGTGAAATGGCTTCCATTTGTCCTCTTTCGTACCGGGTTTGAAGGTGCTGTCAGCGAAATTACTTGTCGCCGTAGCCGTAGTCAAGCTTCACCTTGGCAGCTTCCGGCCCCTGCAGGAACTTCAGGAATTCCTTGGCTGCGTCCTGATTCTTACCCTGCTTCAGGAGCACGGCGTCCTGAGCGATTTTGCCGTAGAGTTCAGCCGGAACGATCCAGCCGGAACCCGAGGTGATCTTGCCGTTCTTGTATACCTGGCTCAGAGCCACAAAGCCGATGTCGGCGTTGGCGGTCTTCACAAAGTTGAAGGTCTTGCCGATATTGTCTCCTTCCACGAACTTCGGGCTCACCTTGTCAAAGAGATTCAAAGACTTGAGGGTTTCATGAGCCGCCAGACCGTAGGGAGCCAGCTTAGGATTGGCCACGGCGCACTTATTGAAGTCGCCGGAAGCAAGCAGAGCCTTGCCGTCCTTGACCTTGTTGGCGTCAGCACTCCACAACACAAGCTTGCCGACGGCATACGTAAAGCTCGTATCCTTGACGCCGTAGCCTTCGTCAATTGCTTTCTTGGGCGTCTTGGCATCAGCGGCGAGCAACACGTCATAGGTCGCGCCGTTCTTGATCTGGCCGTAGAACATACCAGTGGCGCCGAAGCTCAGAACCAGCTTGTGTCCGGTCTGCTTTTCAAAAATCGGTGCCAGTTCCTTGGCCGGAGCCGTAAAGTTGGCGGCCACAGCCACATGCACTTCGGCAGCGCTCACGCAGAAAACAGTGCCAAGAAGTGCGGCGGCAACGGCGGTCTTGACGAGTTTCATGTTTTCTCTCCTAGAGATGAAGTGTCTGTCCAAGATTCAACCGCAGGCGTCAGAAGACATCTGCGGCCATTCAAAATTTGAATAGCGCAACGTTATCACATTTGTGAATACCGTAAGAAACACCAACGGCACTCTTGCCGTAAACTAGCGAAAATGCCTACTAGGGAAGAATGTTTATGACATCCGCCGACACTGAACACCAAGATGAATCGACTTCGCAGCTCGTTGCCGCTCCGATTGCGCTTACGCGCCAGCTCGAGCAGCTCGTCGACAAGCGCATCAACATTTTGCGTCGCATCCATGAAACGGGCTCGATTTCCGAAGCGGCTCGCCTCTCCAACGTCTCTTACAAAGCTGCCTGGCAGGCGCTCGAAACGCTCACCAACCTTGCGGGCGTTCCGTTAGTCGAAAAAGAAGTAGGCGGCAGCAAGGGCGGCGGAACGAAACTCACCGCTTCCGGTCTGACCGTTCTTGAACTCTCCGAAAAGCTCACGCGAGCACGCGAAGCCGTCCTGATGGAATTCGCCTCCCGCGTCACCCCCGAACTTGTCCCCTTGAGTTCGGCCACTCTGCGCACCTCTATGCGCAACCAATTTCCAGTCACAGTCATGCACATCGCCCGCGGCCCCGCTCTGGTTCGCGTTCACATGCGCATCGACGACGTCAACACGCTCAAGGCTACGCTCACGCAGGAAAGCGCCCAGCTGCTTGGTCTGAACCAGGGTGAAAGGGCTCTGGCCTTATTCAAAGCCACCAGCGTCGAAATCGCACACCGCGTTGAGCCCGTGAAAGGTTCAAGCGTTATCTCGGGAACGGTTATTCGCAGTGCCCGTCAGGACAAGGGCGGCGAAATCACGCTGCGTCTTGCCGGCGGTACGTCGCTCGTGGGTTTTGCACGAGCCGGTCACGGTTTGAAATTAGGCGATCACGCTGAAGCTCTCGTCACCGCACAGGCCGTGGTCGTTGCGCAAATCGCCTAGGCCAATTCATTCGTTCGGGCAGGCCGCTTGCGGCTAACTCCCTCACAAGCGGGATCTGCGTTAGGTAGGAAGTCCTAGAAAGGAATTAGGCCACTTGGCCGTGCCCAAACGCCTTTTGACATAAGTCAAAGCAAAGACTGTTTTCTCGCTTCAGGTTTGCTTAAGCGCGGTTTATGATTGCGGCCTAACCTCGCGGTCGAATGTCCCTGTCCTTACTTGCTTTCTGCGGACGACATTCCTGGAACACCGCAGAGACTTTGACTGCCAAACATGCGGAAATAACCCCCCTATTCACAAAAACCCGCCGGCAGCAAAGAGCAAGAACAAACCAATAAGGAGGATTTTCTGATGGCTTTCAATAAGAACGGCAAATGGTATGGTGCCGGCCTCGTGTTGGTCGGCGCTGTCATCGGTGTGGCACTCGTAAGCGCCGGTACGTCCGTGGTTCACTGGTCCGGCTCCACCGAATTCTGCGGCACTTTCTGCCACTCGATGGACGCGGCCTACGCTTCCTACAAGAAGGGACAGCACGCCCAGACCTTCTCGGGCGCCAAAGCCGAATGCGTGGACTGCCACCTGAAGTATGAATCCGTGCACTCCATCAGCCAGGCTCAGGTTGTGGGCCTGCTCTGGCACAAGGCCGTTTCCGGTTCCAACTCTCTGTGGGGTGAAATCCGCGGCACACTCAGCACGCCCGAAAAGCAGATCGAAAAGCGTGAAGAAATGGCCGAATCCGTTCAGAAGTGGATGGTCTCGGTGGATTACGTCACCTGCCGCGGCTGCCATGACATCGGCAACATGAAGGTCAACCCGGCCAAGCCGATGGTTGCTCCGATGCACAAGGCCTTTGCCGATCAGCCCAAGACCGACTGCGTGGCTTGCCACAGCACGGCCGGCCACAAGTACGAATAATCGTACGATCGACATTGTGGCTTACAACGCCTGCTCGCCTTTGCCGCGTGCAGGCGTTTTTCTTTGTTTTGCGCTGGGCGCAGGCGCGGTACAATCGTGTGTTGATTTGTCTCGGCTCGCAAAAGTCGAGCGCTTAGTATTTGTCACGGCCGGCTTTTGTCAGCCTTCGGAAAGTCTCCATGCAGTCTCAGGAACACACCACCGTTTACCGCAAGGACTATCGTCCCTATTCTCACAGCATCGACTCGGTCGAACTTGATTTCGTCTTGAATCCCGAGTCCACGACGGTCACCTCTACCATGGTTGTGACGCCGCTGCGCGGCGCTGCCACCCGAGACCTCGTGCTCGACGGCGGACACGATCTCTTCATCGAAAAAGTCCTCATTGACGGCCAGCAGGCAAACGAACGCTATCAAATGAGCCCGGGCCAGCTCACCATCAAGGGCATTTCCAAGCAGTCGACCATCACGATCGTTAACCGCATCGTCCCCGTCAACAACACGTCGCTTTCAGGTATCTACATGAGCCGCGGCGCGTTCATGAGTCAGTGCGAAGCCCAGGGCTTCCGAAACATCACCTACTGGCCGGACCGCCCCGACGTGATGAGCCGCTTTACCGTCACGATCCACGCCGACAAGACGCTCTACCCAGTGCTGCTTTCCAACGGAAACCTGGTCGCCGAAGGAGAAGAAGCCGACAACCGCCACTGGGTGCGCTGGGAAGACCCCTTCAAGAAACCCTGCTATCTCTTTGCTCTGGTAGCCGGTCAGTTCGTTGCGCGCGAAGCAAAAATCCGCACTAAGAGCGGCCGAGAAGTGCTGCTGCAAGTGTGGACGGAAGAAAAGAACTATCCCAACTCCGAGCACGCGCTCGAAAGCCTCAAGAAGGCGATCACCTGGGACGAAGAACGCTGGGGACTTGAGCTCGACCTCGACCGCTTCATGATCGTGGCCACCGACGACTTCAATTTCGGTGCCATGGAAAACAAGGGCCTCAACATCTTCAATTCCCGCTATGTGATGGCTTCGCCCGACATCGCCACCGACACCGACTACCAAAACATCGAGTCGATCGTCGGACACGAGTATTTCCACAATTGGACGGGCGACCGCATCACGCTGCGCGACTGGTTCCAGTTGACGCTCAAGGAAGGCCTTACGGTGTTCCGCGAGCAGGAATTCACGGCTGACATGCAACCCGACGAATCGAGCCGGGCCGTGGCGCGCATCCGCGATGTGCGCGCCCTGCGTACCGGTCAGTTCCCGGAAGACGCCGGCCCCATGGCGCATCCGATTCGTCCGGAAAGCTACCGTGAAATCGACAATTTCTACACGATGACCGTGTACGAAAAAGGCGCCGAAGTGATCCGCATGCTGCAGACGCTGCTCGGCAAAGAAGGCTTCAAGAAGGGCATGGAACGTTACGTTCAGCTCTTTGACGAATCGGCCGTCACCTGCAACGATTTCATCCGAGCAATGGCAGACGCCAACGGCGTTGATCTCTCCAACTTCAGCCTCTGGTGGTCGCAGGCGGGCACGCCGCGTGTTTCCGTGGAAACGAACTGGAATCAGGACGACTGCACCTTCACGATCCGTGCTTCGCAATCGACGCCGCCCACTCCGGGACAGCCCGACAAATATCCCCTTGTCATTCCGGTTCTCGTGGGCCTGATCGGTCAGGACGGCAAGGACCTTCCCTTGAAGCTCCTCGGCTCCGACGACGAACCCGTCACCACCGCCAAGCTTGTTTTGGAATCGGCCGATGATGAATGGACGTTTGAAGGCATCACCGAAAATCCGGTGCTCTCTCTGGGGCGCGACTTCTCGGCCCCCGTGATTTTCGACTACGCCTACACGCTGCAGGAACTGCAGTTCCTCGCGCTACACGACTCCGACGGTTTTAACCGCGCGGACGCCTTCGAGCGTCTGATGCTTACCGTTCTGAACGAAGTCGTCGACATGATTGAAAACGGCGTTGAGCCCGACGTGCACGGCACACTCATTTCGGCATTCGAAGGCATCCTCACCAACACGAATCTTTCGCCTGAATACCGCGCCACGGTGCTCACGCTTCCCTCGGAAAAAACCATCGCCGCCCACCGCGCCATGATCAATCCGCAGGCAATCCGTCAGGCTCGCATCTTCGTGATGGAGACGATCGGTCGCAAGCTCTCGCATAAGCTCGGCCAACCGCTGCGCACCGAAAACATGCGCAACATGACGCTTGAATACCGCTTCGATCCTAAGGAAGCCGGAAAGCGCGCTCTGAGCAATCTCACGCTCGAGTACCTGCTTGCGGGCGGCAACGCCAAAGCACTACTTGACGCACGAGATCAGTTCGAGCTTTCGGACAACCTCACGGATCGTCTGGCCGCACTACGCATGATCGTCAACAGTCAGAGCCCGGCCAAGATTGACGTACTCAATGCTGCCGGCAAGCTTTGGGGCCACGAACCGCTTCTGATCAACAAGTGGTTCTCTGTTCAGGCAACGGCACGCGTCTATCCCAACGAATGCCCGGTGCTTGACCGCATCAAGTCGCTCATGCAGTGCCCGGTGTTCTCGATGAAGAACCCCAACAACGTCTACGCCCTCGTGAACACGTTCTTTGTTGCGAATGAACCCGAATTCCACCGTCCCGACGGTGCCGGCTACGAATTCTGGGCCGACACGGTGCTGCAGCTCGACGCCATCAACAGCCACGTGGCGGCTCGTCTGGCACGCGCCCTGGACAACTGGCGCCGTTATACGCCGGAACTCGCCCGCCTTATGCACGCCGCTCTCACCAAGGTTGCCCGTTCGGAAAACCTGTCGGCTGGCGTAAGCGAAGTGGTCGAAAAAGCACTCAATACATACTAATCAGTCCCTGCTCGAAAAAAGAGAAGCGTTATGCAACAGATTACTTTGAGCCAGATGCTCGCCAACGAAGTCAAGACCAACGGTCTTGATGAAAAACTCGCCCGACTGATTGAAACCGTCGCTGCCTGCGGCGTGGAAATCAGCTCAGAAGTCTCCTGCGGAGCCCTCATGGGGGTGCTCGGCATGGCCGGCAGTGAAAACGTTCAGGGTGAAGAGCAAAAGAAGCTTGATGTCATCAGCAACGACATCGTTACCAAAGCTGTCCTTGACTCGGGCGTCGTCGCTGCCTGCGCCTCCGAAGAAATGGATCATTGTGTGGCCGCGGGTTGCGAAGATCGCCGTCCCTATCTCATTTGCTATGACCCGCTCGACGGCTCAAGCAACATCGACATCAACGTCTCGATCGGCACGATCTTCTCGATTCTGCCCAATCCGCATGAGGACGCCACCGCGCCCGAAGACGCCGACTTCCTGCAGCCCGGCGACCGTCAGCTTGCTGCGGGCTACATCATGTACGGTCCGCAGACGCAGATGGCGCTCACGCTCGGCCGCGGCGTAGTGATGTTCACGCTTGATCCCCGCACCAACACTTACATCCTCACCAACGACAATGTGCAGGTGCCCGAGCAAGCCAAAGAATTTGCCATCAACTGCTCGAACAAGCGTCACTGGGAGCCCCCAGTGGCCCGCTACATTGATGAGCTACTCGCCGGCAAGACCGGCGTTCGCGGCAAAGACTACAACATGCGCTGGGTCGCTGCCATGGTCGCCGAAGTGCATCGCATCCTGTGCCGCGGCGGCATCTTCATGTATCCCAAAGACAACCGCGATCCCTCCAAGCCCGGCAAGCTTCGCCTGATGTACGAAGCCAACCCCATGTCCTGGCTGATGGAACAGGCGGGAGGCCGCGCCACCAACGGCTATGAACGTATCCTTTCAATCAAGCCTGAAAAACTGCACCAGCGTGTGGCTGTATTCCTCGGCGCCAAAGAAGAAGTTGAACGCGTAACGTCCTATCACGCCTGCTGATCGTCTTCACGCGTTTGCTTTCAAGCGCTTCGTCTCCCGGACGAGGCGCTTTTTTTCGTCTGTTATTTACCCAATTAGTGGTATTTCATGTCCTCTGCTTCTTTCCGTCCCATTCCCAACTCTAGCATTTTATCCTTTCAAATCAACGAATTACATATTTCGATAAATGCTCGATTATTATATTTATAGATTGTGAAGCATTTGATTTATCAATCAAAAGGCGTAAGAATTCCACCAAAAGTAGGAAGGCCCGCCTCCCTTGATTTCACCCCACCAGACGCGCTGCGCAGCGGTCACATCCCGCTGGCCCGCGCGAGGAGACAAACGCAATGGACAAAACGGAATTGAGTACCCGTTTCACTGACACCATGGCGAAGTTCACGGCGTACTTCGGCAAGCATTTGCCCGACGACGTGCTTGCCAAGCTCAAGGAAATGCGCACGAAGCAAGACACGCCGCTTGCCAAGGTGATGTACGACTCCATGTTTACGGACCTCGAACTCGCCGACAAGTTCAACGTTCCCTTCTGCCAGGACACCGGCGTGATTCAGTATTGGATCGAATGCGGCTCCGAATTCCCGCTCATCGGTCAGATGCAGGAATGCTTGCGTGAAGCCACAATTCGCGCCACCAAGGAAGCCCCGCTTCGCCACAACGCAGTTCAGATCTTCGACGAGAAGAACACCGGCAATAACACGGGCGTACGCATCCCCTGGATTGACTGGGAAATCATTCCGGGGTCGGATCAGTGCACCATCCACGGCTACATGGCCGGCGGCGGTTGCTCGCTTCCTGGCACCGCCAAGGTCCTGATGCCGGTTGAAGGCTACGAAGGCGTCGTGCGTTTCGTCTTTGACAACATCTGCGATCGCGGCATCAACGCCTGCCCGCCGCTTCTCGTGGGCATCGGCATTGCAGGTTCCGTCGAAGTGGCTGCCAACCTCTCCAAGAAAGCGCTGATGCGTCCGATCGGCTCACGCAACAGCAATCCGCGCGGTGCGGAATTCGAACAGATCATCGAAAAGGGTCTCAACGACATCAACATTGGCCCGGGCGGGCTCAACGGTGCGCTCTCCGTGATGGGGGTTCACGTCGAGCAGGCTGCGCGTCACCCCTCGTGCCTTGCCGTCGGCCTGTCGGTAGGTTGCTGGGGCCATCGCCGCGCAACCATTCGATTTAACGCCGATATGTCTTATGAAATGATCTCGCATAAAGGAGTCACGCTGTGAGCAAGAAAATTCTGACGACGCCGATTCGCAGTGAGGACCTCGAAGACATCCGCATCGGCGACATTATCTATCTCAACGGTTATCTCATCACGGCTCGCGACTGCGCCCACACGCGCCTGGTCAAGCACGGCCGCAAGATCCCCGTCGATCTGGCAGGCAAGGCGATTTTCCACGCCGGCCCCATCATGGTGCCCGATCAGACTTCCGGCAGCGGCTTCAAGGTCGTTTCCATCGGTCCGACCACCTCCATGCGCATGGAAAAGTTCGAGAAGGAATTCATTGAGCAAACCGGCGTCAAGCTCATCGTCGGCAAAGGCGGCATGGGTCCCAACACGGTCGAAGGCTGCACCCGCTTTAAGGCGCTGCACTGTGTCTTTCCGGGCGGCTGCGCGGTACTGGCCGCTCAGTGCGTCGAAGAAGTCGAAGACGTGCAGTGGCCGGAACTGGGTATGCCCGAGTCGCTTTGGGTCATGCGAGTGAAGGAATTCGGCCCGTTGATCGTCTCGATTGACACCCACGGCGGCAATCTGTTCGAACAGAACAAAAAAGTCTTTAACGAGCGGAAGGCTCCGATCGTTGAAGAAGTGATCAAAAAGACCGAATACATCGATTGATGAAGAAACGGGCGTTTCCGAAGCTTCGAGAAACGCCCGTTATACTTGAATGTCAAGCCGTCGCGCTTTAGCTCGCTGGACGGCTTTTTTGTTGGCTAACCGTCGGCAAACTCGGTTTCGGCTACACGGCGCATGACTTCGATGAGGCTGCGCGCGGCCTTGGTCAGATAGCCGTTTTTGCGGTACGCCGCCACAACCATGCGATCAGGACGAGCGGGCTCAATCGTGAAGTAGCGCACAGGCTGAGCCGGACGGCAGCGTTTGGCAAGCGTCTGTGTGACAAACGTTGCGCCGAGACCAGCGCTAGCCAAATGAAGCGCTGCAACGGGGGATTCGCTTTCAAGCATCACGCGGGGCGTTGTGCGTGTTGCACGGCACAGGTCTTCGTAAAGATTGCGGAATTTCTGGCCCTGCTTGATCGTGATGAAGGGCTCACCGTTGAGACGATTGAACGGCATCGATGCGTAGCCGCCGGAGGCAGGCTGCGGCACAGTCTTTGCCACACGCGCCTCGGGGCTCATCGCCAACAGATAGCGTTCACGGAACAGCTCGGCATATTCGAGCTCGTCGCGATACAAAGGCGCGATCACCAAACTGAGATCGGTGACACCATCGAAAGCAAAGTCCTCAAGCTCCTTGGTCGTACCTTCAGCAAGCGACACCGTCACGCCGGGATATTCTCGGCGGAAAATCGGCAACACTTCGGCTAGGAAAAACGTAGAACGGTAGTGCGATGAGCCGATGGTGACATGACCTCGAACACCTTCGTCAATATCAGCAATCAGTCGGGAGCGCATCGAACGCAACTGCTCAATTTCGCGTTCGGTTCGCATGAAGCACTCGCCGGCATAGGTGAGTCGCAGAGGCTTTGCGGTGCGATCCACAAGCTCAGTGCCGACTTCCGTTTCCAGACGATGCACAAATTGTGAAATGGATGGCTGAGAGATTTGCAACACCCGCGCCGCTTTGGAAAACGACCCGGCAGTGATCAGCGTATCCAGGTAGCGGTAAACATTACCGGACATAAAAACCTCGCCTTACGAATGGAACATTTTTTTGAAAAACCCGTCTTTGGATTTAGCTGCCGGCACAACCGGCTGAGCAACCTCCTCCTTGATATTGTCGGTTGCGGCAGGTGCGGATACAGGCGCCGGTGCGGACTCAGCCGCCGGCGCCGGCGCCGTGCTCGGCGCTTCAACGACCGAATTTGTGTCCGGCTCGCTCGGCTTCAGCGACTTCTCTTCCTTATTCGGTTTACTACCCCCTAAAAAACCGAAAAAGCCGGACTTCTTAGGTTCCGGCGCGGGCAGTTCAGGCGCCGGTCCGATTTGCGCTTTGTCCGCAATCTGCTCGATTCGAAGCGATAACTTTTCAAGCGCTTTTTCTACGGCTTCCAGCCGCTTTTGAGCATTGACGGCACTGGTCGTCGGAACTTCAACAGCCGCCTTAATGCCAGCAAGAAGCTCTTCGCGGTTCTTGACCATTTCCTGACGCAAGCTTTCTTTGGTCTGCTCCAAGCGAGACTGTTCCGCATGGTCGGCAAGCGACTTGTTGGCATTTGCTTCCTTGTATGCCTTGCGAATCTCAACTAGCGTAGAAGCTTGCTGCATCAAGGCCCAAGCGATGCCGAAGAGCCACAGCCCGCCGAGAATCACCAACAGGATCAGTCCCAGCGGAGCCTGAATTTCTTCAACGATCAGATTGACAGGCACGGAGGCCGTGATTCCCTGCCAATTGAGGATCAAGAAAATCAGCGCCAACAGACTCAAAATAGCCAGAACAACAGAGCGCAGCGTCATAGGTCATTACCGCAAAAAATGAAAAGACGATAGGAACGGAATTAACATGCCTTTCATAGCATTTTAATTATAGAGCTAAACGAACCGTTTAAACGTCGGTTTTTGTTAAGAGCCGTTGCAGGAACGACACACCGCCGCACCCAGAGAATTTTTCCCCGAGTGCGGCGGTGCGAAGCAGATG
Source organism: Sutterella sp. AM11-39 (assembly GCF_003472385.1). Lineage (GTDB taxonomy): Bacteria > Pseudomonadota > Gammaproteobacteria > Burkholderiales > Burkholderiaceae_F > Duodenibacillus > Duodenibacillus intestinigallinarum. Next base: position 163,188 of record NZ_QRLV01000001.1, read on the forward strand.
GTTGAATCAGTTTTGTTTAGGTCACGGGAATGATACCCGGATCAATGATCAGCACTGCAATCGAGATCACAATAATCGAGACCACATTGAGCCAGAAGCCTGCGCGCAGCATGTCGCCTATCTTCAGGCGGCCGGTACCGAACACCATGGCGTTGGGAGGCGTACCCACCGGCATCATGAAGGCGCAGCTCGTTGCCATCGTGGCGGCAATCAGCAGAGACTGCGGATTGGCGTTGATGGAGTCGGCCACAGCGGCCACAAGCGGCATCAAGGTCGCAGCAAGAGCTGTGTTGGAGGTGAATTCCGAGGCAAAGCAAGCCAGAGTTGACACGCCGCCCACGATCGCCCACTCGGGCAGACCGCCCAGAGCCACCGCAGCAGCGCCCACCGCATCAGCCGCTCCGGTGCGTTGGATAGCCGCAGCCATCGCGAGACCACCACCGAACAGCAGCAGCACGTCCCAACTCACGCCCTTGGCGGCACTCGACCAGTCCAGAGCATGGATGCCCTTCTTGGCGTCCACGGGGATGATGAAGAGGATGATACCGGCGCCCATGGCGATCACGGTGTCACTCAGCGGCTTCAAGGGCTTAGTGCCGGCGATTTCAAGGCCGCGCAACACGGGACCGAACGTCCACAGCAGCGCCGCAACCACGAACACGATCAGAACTGTCCATTCGCCGCGGGTAAGCGGACCGAGATGCTTGATTTCGCTGTTGACCCAATCCTTGCCTCCGGGCAGTTCGCCGGGCTGGTCGCGGAAGAGCACGTGCACGAGCAACAGATAGGTCGCGATGATCAGAATCGTCATCGTCGGAAACGAGATCTTGAGCCAGTCAAGGAAGCTTACGGGCGAGCCATATGTTTGTTCCACGAAGCGAGCCAAAATGCCGTTGGGAGGCGTACCGATCAGGGTGTAGACACCACCCAGAGAGGCGCCGTAGGCCACGCTCAGAAGCAGGCACACACCGAAGTTGCGTTCCGCCTTATCGATGGGCTTGTCGATGCGCGTAGAGCGAACGACGGCCATAAGTGCAAGAGCGATCGGAAGCATCATGGCGGCGGTAGCGGTGTTTGACACCCAGGCCGACAGGAAGCTCGTAGCGAGCATGATGCCAAGAACGATCTGCTTGGGCTTGGTGCCCACGATACGTATCGTGTAAAGAGCGATGCGACGGTCGAGGCCCCAGCGGGCGATGCCGGCAGCAATCAAAAAGCCGCCCAAGAAGAGATAGATCGTGCTGTTGGAATATTCCTTGAGCGTCTGAGCGGGGGTCGCCACGCCAAGTAGCGGGAAGCACACGATCGGCAAAAGGGCCGTAACGGCAATCGGAACAGCTTCGGTGAACCACCAAATAGCCATCCAGAGCACCATACTCACGCAAGCGCGAGCGGCGTGCGTCAGTTCAACCGGATCGCCTTTGGCGCTCACATAAGATTCCGGCAGGATGAAATAAAGAGCCAGGGCAAGCAAGGGGCCCAGGATGAGAGGGATGACCTTGGACTTGTTGTCCAGTGCGCCGATCTCAATACTGGATTCGTGCATGTTTGCCTCCTAATAAGAAGGGCAACTGTCTGGGAAAAGATCGGCGAGAAGGCCGTATCGACTGTTGCTCGGGGTTGTTCGTACTCAAGTTATCTCTTTTTGTTAAGAGATCATCGAGTTTTGATATTAGTCAACAGAAAAGTGCACTAAAACCCTTTGTCCTTAGTATAAACCCTAATGAAACAAAAATATTCAGGACCTTTATAAAAATTGCACTATCAACCCCCATGCCTGCATCTACAGTGTTCAGCTCAGACACATACGCATAAAAAAGCCGAACTTCCGGAAAAAGGAAATTCGGCTTTTAAAGTTGCCTCCCCGGGTAAGGAGACTGGAGCCCGGGGAGATGAGCTGCTGCAAACAGCTTCGGATTACTTGTCGGCGAACCAGTTGACGGTAGGAACGTAACGGGTGGCGGCGTTGCCGGATTCCACGAGTTCCTTGCCATAACCCCAGTAGGTGTAGGCCGTCAGGGAGCCGCAGCAGATCATCAGGAAGGCGATCACAACCATGGCCTTGCGCAGACCGTGAGCGCGACCCTTGATGACGTCCCACTTCACAGCCAGACGATACAGACCGATCATGCCGTGCAGTTCGGTGGCAACCAGGAAGATGAGCGTCCAGATCAGGCCATTGTGATAGGTGTGAACCGACGACAGGTTGGGATCGATTTCGGACGGAGCCGTAAGCATGCCCATGACGTGCGGGAACACCATGCCGGTGAGGATGATGGCGGTCACGAACTGGATGAACCACAGAGAAGAATCCGTGTGGTGCACAACCTTCACGTGAGCGCGGATATCACGGAACTGCTTGTAGGAAGTCGGGAAGCGACGCAGAGCGCACAGAGCGTGGATGATGACGCAGAGCGTGATGATGCCGACGAACAAAAAGTGCAGCCAGATCTGTTCATGGCCGAAGATCGGGGTACCACCGGAAACCTGGATCAGGTTCCAGAAGAGATCCTTGCCGACCTGAATAGAGCTGGTGAATGCCATGTGGCAGAACAGGAAGATGCCGAGGATGGCACCGGTGACGGACTGAGCCACGTCAACGTATGCAGGCCACTTGCTGGCACGCTTAGCATCCTTGAGGGTCACGCCGGCGATGACTTCGGGGCCGGTGGGGGTATGACCGTACTTGATGTTGTCGGGAGTCATGATCGATTTCCTTAGTTTTTTAATGGAATGGGATCGAGGGCAGAGACTACTACCCTGACCCTTGATTTTGATGTGCGAATAATGCTCCTTTCAGACGTTTTTAATATTGATATAAATCAAACTTTCATCGCTTAGGAGTCAATTTACTGTACCCTTTTACCGTCAATTTGCGGGTTATCCCGCATAAAAAGCCAAGATTCGATGTTTGACACTTTCCTTATACAAGGGTTAACCCTTGCTTTCTCGAAAAATTTGACTTCTGGTCTCATCTGCGCTTTTTCGGTGCCTTTCCGTCGGCCGTTGCGTGCAGCCATTGTCCGGTGATGCTCTCGGAGCACTTCATCAGATCTTCGGGAGTGCCTTCAAAAACAAGCTGACCTCCAGCGTTGCCGCCTTCAGGCCCGATGTCCACCACCCAATCGGCTCCGGCAATCACGTCGGTGTTGTGCTCAATCACGATGACTGTATTGCCAAGCGCGGTCAAACGGCGCAGCACGCGCATGAGCACGGCCACGTCCTCGAAATGAAGCCCGGTCGTAGGTTCGTCCAATATATAGAGAGTACGTCCCGTGTCGCGGCGTGCCAATTCCTGGGCCAATTTGATGCGCTGCGCTTCGCCGCCCGAAAAAGTCACGGCGCTTTGGCCCAGACCGATGTATCCAAGGCCCACTTCTTCTAGCATTTCGAGCTTGCGCACGATCTGCGTGTGAACGTCAAAGAACGGCAACGCATCGCTTACCGTCATGTCCAACACGTCAGCAATCGATTTGCCCTTGTACTTCACTTCTAGCGTCTCGCGGTTGTAGCGCCGTCCGTGGCAAACCGGACAGTCAACATATACCGGCGGCAAAAAGCCCATTTCGAACTTGATACGGCCTTCTCCCTCGCAGGCTTCGCACGCGCCGCCCTCAGTATTGAAACTAAAGCGACCCGGCCCGTACCCGCGCTCGAGAGCCGCAGGTGTTGCCGCAAACACTTCTCGCAACGGCAACATGAGCCCCGTATAGGTTGCCGGATTGGATCGCGGCGTCTTACCAATTGCGCTCTGGTCGACCTCAATGATCTTGTCGAAATAATCAGCGCCTTCGATTTCCTCGAAATCAAGCGGCTGAAGCTTGGCGCGATGCAGACGCTTTTTCATAAAGCGGCCGAGCGTTTCGTTGACAAGTGTTGACTTGCCCGAACCCGATACGCCCGTGACCGCCACCAGGGCCCCCACAGGAAATCGACACGTGATGTGCTTGAGGTTGCGCCCCGACGCGCCCCTGATGACGAGAGCTTCGGAGTCAGCGGTAAACACCTTGTGAGGCGCCTGCGGCATCTTGAGTCGTCCGCTCAGATACGCGCCAGTTTTGGAAGACTCGCACGCGCATATGTCCTTGACGTCACCCTGGCAAACGACCGTGCCGCCCTGTGTACCGGCTCCCGGCCCCATATCCACCACCCAGTCAGCCGCGCGAATCATTTCGGGGTCATGTTCGACCACGACAACCGTGTTGCCGGCCTTCGTGAGCTTCTTGAGCATGTCGATGACGCGCCCCGTGTCGCGCTGATGCAGCCCCACGGTCGGCTCGTCGAGCACGTAGGTCACGCCCGTCAAACCGGCGCCGAGCTGACCCGCCAGACGAATGCGCTGCACCTCGCCGCCCGAAAGGCTCGATGTTTCGCGCGAAAGCGTCAGATATCCCAGACCGACGTCAATCAGAAAGCGCACGCGCTTTAAAACTTCATCAAACAAGGGTTTGGCCACGCAAGCAGCGGCCGGCGCAAGCTCCAGTCCTTCAACACGCTCTACAAATTCCAGAAGCGGTAGCCGCTGCATCTCAATCAGATTGATGCGATTGTCGGGTACACCCACGTAAACATTTTTGACTTCTGCTCGATGACGCGTCCCGTCGCAGGCCGGGCACACGGTAGTGCGACGCAGCACGCGCATACCGTTTTTGACCGCTTCGCTCGTCGTGCGCTTCCACTTCTTTTCAAGCTGCGTGATCACACCTTCAAAGTCTGGCATGCCGAGCACCTCACGCTGCGTCTTGTTCGGGCCGTAAAGCACATAGTCCTTAACGTCCTGTGAAAGATCGTCAAACGCAACGTCCAGAGAGAACCCCAGCAAGCGCGAGGCCGTCAACAGATCCGCAAAGTTGGCTCGATTTTGCGGCGTACAGCCACACACGGCCCCCTGGCGCAACGTCAATCGCGCGTCGCTTACCACCAACGCAGGATCAAATCGTTCTACTTCACCCGAACCTTCACATACCGGACACGCCCCGAGCGCGTTGTTAAAGGAAAACATCGCAGGGCTCAGATCGGGTGCAGTAGCTTCGCACACCGGGCAGCAATAGCGCGTGTGAAACACACGGCGCTCGCCGGTGTCCATTCTGAGATAGGCCGAGCGACCATCGCCCGCCTTGACGGCCGCTTCAAAGCTTTCGGCCAAGCGCGAACGTTGCGCATCAGAACTTTTGAGTCGATCGATCACGATGTCGATCGTGTGTCCCGCCACAGGCTCAGTGAGTATCTGCTGCGGCATATCGTCGAGCGTGTACGTTTCGCCGTCGAGCAAAAGACGCAGAAAGCCGCGCTTGATGAGCTGCTTGCCCACTTCGGCAAACGTGACAGCTCCGGGAATCTTTAGGGGCGCCAAAATCAGAACGCGCGTTCCCTCCTCAAAACCCAACACGGCATCGACCATATCGTGCACGCCGCTTTTTTGCAGCGGCACATCGTGCTCGGCACAGTACGGCACACCGGCTCGCGCAAAGAGAACGCGCAGGTAGTCGTTGATCTCGGTCATCGTGCCCACCGTCGAGCGCGATCCCGTAGTGGTCGTTGCCTGCCCGATGGCAATGCAGGGAGAAAGCCCTTCGATGGCATCCACATCGGGCTTATCCATCACATCCATGAAGCGGCGAGCGTAGCTCGAGACACTTTCAGCGTAGCGACGCTGACCTTCGGCATAGAGCGTGTCAAACGCAACTGAACTCTTGCCCGAACCCGACGGTCCGGTGACAACCGTGAGCTTGCCGCGCGGAATCTCTACGTCGACGTTTTTTAGGTTATGTGTGCGAGCTCCGCGGATGCGGATGGTATCGGGCATGAACGGTCCTTCCTAAAATCGGTTTAAGCACAAAGCTTAAGTTTTGGCTTAGGCGAATCGACTACTATACAACGCATTGCGCTCTAAAGCAGTGTTTTTTCTTCTTTTGACCTCAGCTTCCCATGACCGGCACGTCATCCGCCCCTTTGCGCCTCACACGACAGGAACGCACCGCCTCCATGACACTCGGCGCCGTGTTTGCGTTGCGACTGCTGGGCATCTTTCTGATTCTTCCCGTGTTTTCCGTCTGGGCGCAGACGCTTGAAGGCGGCACGGACGCCTTCATGGTCGGCATGGCGCTCGGCATCTATGGCCTGACCCAGGCCGTGCTTCAGATTCCATTCGGGGCAGCGAGCGACCGATTCGGACGAAAGCCGGTGATTGTGACAGGTCTCTTGATTTTCATCGCCGGTAGTCTGCTTGCATACTCTGCCGACAACATCACGACGCTCCTGATCGCGCGCGCCATTCAGGGAGCGGGCGCCGTATCGGCTGCCGTCACCGCCATGATTTCCGACAGCGTTCGGGAACAGCTCCTCACTCGCGCCATGGCCTTCGTCGGCGCCTCAATCGGCGTTAGCTTTACGTTTTCGCTAGTCATCTCCCCCATTCTGGCCGACTCCATTGGCGTACCGGGCATTTTTCTGCTCACCGCTCTTTTGTGCATGCTTGCCATTGGTGCCGTTTTGATGTTGCCGACGGCTCCAGTAAAAAGATTTGAAAACTTCCGCGCCCGCGCCAAACTTCGCGATGTGTTTCTGCACAGCCAGCTGATGCGACTCAATTTAGGCATCTTTTCGCTGCACATGGCTCAGATGGCTCTCTTTGTGGTAATCCCGCTGCGTCTGGCAGAACTTGATCTCGTCGTGGCCCAGCACTGGACCGTCTACCTTCCCGCCGTGCTCGTGAGTCTGGCGTTTCTGATGCCCGTTCTGCGGCACGCCGAAAAAACGGGTCGAACCAAAGAATTGTTCGTGGGTGCCATTTGCCTGGTGTTGGCCGCATTTGCCGGATTTGAGATTTTTGACAATTCAGTTCTTCTCATTTCAGTTTTGCTGTTAGTATTCTTCTCCGGCTTTAACGTCCTCGAAGCATCCCTGCCCTCGCTCGTGTCAAAAACGGCGCCGCAGGAATGCAAAGGATTGGCGCTTGGTGTGTACAACACCACGCAGTCCGTCGGTGTCTTCATCGGCGGAGCCGCCGGGGGCTGGCTGTATTCGGTCTTCGGCACGCACGGCGTGTACGGCTTTTGCGCCGCACTGATGGTTCTCTGGATCATCGCGGCACAGGGTATGACGGCTCCGGCCCGCGGAAACGTTGAAGCAGACTCTTGACTTACTCGAGAGCTTAACGTTGGTATCTAACGACATATTTGGTTCAATAGTTTTATTAGGATTTAACCGTCATGGCTTCTATTAACAAGGTCATCCTGATCGGCAATCTCGGCAGAGATCCGGAAACGCGCTACACCGCAGACGGCAGTACTGCCATCTGCAACATCTTGATGGCCACTTCGCGTCGCTATAAAGACAGTCAAGGTCAGGTGCAGGAAGAAACTGAATGGCACCGCGTTGTGTTCTTCGGTCGTCAGGCTGAAGTCGCACAAACCTACTTGCGCAAAGGCAATCCGGTCTACATCGAAGGCCGCCTGCGTACCCGCCGCTACACCGACAAGGAAGGCGTTGAACGCTATTACACCGAAATCATCTGTGAAACGATGCAGCTGCTCGGTAGCCGCAACTCCTCATCCGCTCCGGTGCATCAGAGCGACGAAGCTTTTGAGTCGCCGCGCCGTGCCGCTCCCGCTGCGCGACCGGCCTCTCAGCCTGCACAGCCCGCTCAGCCGGCCGTTGCAGCCGACAGCTTCAGCGATGATGACATTCCGTTCTAATCGCTGGGAAAACGTCCAGTTAGTGTTTTGAGAACCGGTCTCCGATGCGCTCGGAGACCGGTTTTCTTTATTCGTGACGAACCGCTTCAATCGGATCGAGTCGGGCGGCTCTGCGTGCCGGAAAGTACCCGAAGATAACGCCCGTGAGTGCAGCAAAAGCAAAGCTCACGATATTGATCATCGGGTCAAAAGTGTAGGGCACGTCCATCCAGCCGGTGATCAGGTAGGAAGAACCGGTGGCAAGCAAAATGCCGATGACACCCCCCATGCAACCGAGTACCACGGCTTCGATCAGAAACTGCATGAGCACTTCTCGGGCGGTGGCGCCGATAGCCAGTCGCACCCCGATTTCGCGCGTGCGCTCGGTCACTGACACAAGCATAATGTTCATGATGCCGATGCCGCCCACCAGAAGGCTGACAGCAGCCACGGCACCGAGCAAGGCCGTCATGATCTGAGTGGTGGAGGCCACTTTTTCAGCCACTTCGGCCGTGTCGAGAATCGAGAAGTTATCGTCATCACCTTCGGAAAGCGAACGACGTTCGCGCATCAGGTCGCGTACGAGTCCCTTAAGATGCACGCGATCGCTCTGCGGATCAATGCTGATGAGAATCGTGTTGACGCGATTGTTGCCGATCAAGCGTCGCGCAGCCGTATTAAACGGAATCACAACAAGATCATCCTGGTCTCCGCCCATCGCGGCTGTTCCCTTTTCATTCAGCAGCCCCACGATGCGGCAGGAAAAAGCATTGACGCGCAGCATCTCGCCGATCACGGGCGCTCCCGGGCCAAACAATTCCTTCTGAATGGTTGTGCCGATCACGCACACAGCCGCACCCGACATTTCTTCCGCGGGCTCAAAGAACCGCCCCTCGGCAAGCGTCCTGTTGTCGGTAGTGAAATAGTCCGAGCTTGAACCGATGATGGTTGTCGTCCAGTTTTTACCGTTGGCTACCACGATGGTGCTGCGCTGCGACTGAGGCGCCGCCGACAAAACGCCCGCAATCTGATCTTCGAGTGCTTCAACGTCTTCGAGCTTGAAGCTCGGCGCCCCGGCTGCACCACCGGGCCCCATGCGCTGCCCCTTGCGAAGCATCAGTTGGTTGCTGCCGAAACTTTCGATTTGTTCCTTGACGGCTTCCGTGGCACCGTTGCCGACCGTCACCATCGTGATGACGGCCGCAACGCCGATCACGATGCCCAAAACCGTCAGCAGCGAGCGCAATGGATTGCGGCGAATCTGCCTAAACGCCAGCAAAAACGCGTTGCCAAGCATTTATTTACCCTCCTGCGGCGTATCGCTTGCGATCATGCCGTCGATGCAATGCACGCAGCGCCGCGCATAGGCCGCCATATCCGGCTCGTGCGTCACGAGCACGATGGTGATCTTGTCGGACTTGTTGAGATCGGCTAGAAGCTCCATAATCTCCACACTTTTGCGGCTGTCCAAACTTCCGGTCGGTTCATCGGCCATCAACAGAAGCGGTTTGGTGACGATGGCTCGCGCAATGGCCACGCGCTGTTGCTGACCGCCCGAGAGTTCTGCCGGAGTATGGTCCTCCCACTGCAGAAGGCCCACGCGATCGAGCGCAGCGCGTGCAAGTTCATGGCGTTCGGCAGCCGGCACACCTCGGTACAAAAGAGGCAGTTCCACGTTTTCCAAAGCCGTCGTTCGCGCCAGGAGATTAAATCCCTGAAAAACGAACCCCATGAACCGACGGCGCAAAAGTGCACGCTCGTCGTTGGTAAGCGTCTCAACATGCAGCCCCTGAAAGAGGTACTCGCCGCTTGTGGGACTGTCGAGCGCCCCAATAATGTTCATGGTCGTCGACTTGCCCGAGCCTGAGGGGCCCATGATCGCCACAAATTCCCCCTGATCAATCGTCAGATCAATACCGCCGAGGGCGTTAAATGCCGCCTCCCCCGTGCCATAGCGCTTGACGATACGACGCAGTTCAATGAGGTGTTCACTCATCGTTCGCTCCCTTCGACCTTAGGGCATGCTCTTGAGCTGATCGGTAATAACCTTGTCACCTGCCTGCAGCGGCCCGGAAATTACTTCCGTCATGCGCCCGTTGGTAAGGCCAGTCACGATTTCCACGGGCTTGGCCCCGCCCTTTTCATCCACCACGTAAACGGTCTGAGTGCGCTGGTACTGAGCAAGCGACACTTCCTTGGCAGTCTTGGTCCCGCGCGTACGATGCGGCGGCATCATGATGCCTACGCTCGATTTTTGTGAACTGTTATTCACAACAGGTTTGAAGCGCAACGCCGTACTCGGAACCAGAAGCGCATTTTCGCTTTTGGCCGTATTGATCGTTGCTGTCGCGGTCATGCCGGGGCGCAGTTCGAGCTGAGGATTTTTGACGTCAAGGTAGGCCGTGTATGTGATCACGTTGTCGGTGGAAGTTGTCGAACCGTAAGCGACTTTTGTGAGTTTGGCGGGGAACCGCTTATTGGGGTAGCTTGCCACCGTAAAGGTCGCATCCTGCCCCTCCTTCACCTGACCGACGTCGGCCTCGTCCACGTCCACCTCAAGTTCGAGTTCGCGCAAGTCGGTTGCCACCGTCAGAAGTTCAACGGCCTGCAAACTCGCCGCCACCGCGTAACCGGGTTCAACCGAGCGAGTGAGCACCACTCCGTCAACCGGGCTCTTGATCTGGGATTTGGAAAGATCGGTGAGACGCGTATCGAGAGTTGCCTGCGCGTCGTCAATCGCCGCCCGAGCCGACTGCACGCCCGCCTTAGCCTTTAAAACGGTGGCGCGCTGAACGTCCAATTCCGTACGCGAGGGCAGCCTTCCGCCCGAGCTCTTGTTGAGCTCTTCGTAGCGGCGCATCTTGGCTTCGGCTTCCACAAGCGTAGCCTGGGCTTCGGCTAAAGAAGCCTTGGCGCTGGCAAGCGAAGCCTTTGCCTGATTGACATTGGCCTTGAGGTTGGAGTCGTCGAGTTCGATCAGCACGTCGCCAGCCTTGACAATGCTGTTGACGTCAACATTGACTTTACGAACGATGCCCGAAAGTTCGGAGCCGATTGAAACCGTACGCACCGGGTTGACGGTGCCGTTGGCCACCACGGTCACTTCCAAAGGACCGCGTGTGATTTCAACGGTACGGTACACGGGGACCTTGGCCGTATCGGCAAAGCCGAAGTACCAGACACCGGCTGCCACCGCCGCAATCAACACGGCTGCTCCGCCGATGCGTAGCGCCCGAGAGCTTTTGGTGCCGGCGCGCAATTCGTTGATGGTCAGTTTCTTTTCTGTCATGTCCTTTATCCTGCCGTGCCGTTGTCGGTCGTCTGCGGCTCTGTTTCAGCCGCTCCATTTTCTGTTGTGGGCTTCCAGCCCCCTCCCATCGCGCGATAAAGCGCTATGAGCTGTGTAGCTAAATCGGCCTTGTTGCTCTGTTCATTTTCGCGAACGGAATAGAGCGTTCGCTGCGTGTTGAGTACCGTCTGGTAATCGGTGAGACCCGCCGAATACTGTTGCATGGCGAGATCGGCCGCCGATTCGGCTGCGGTCAAAGCGCGCTGCAACGCATCGGCTCGACTCTGCGACGTAGTGATGCCCGTGATCGCATTTTCCGTTTGTTCCAGCGCCGCCAAAAGGGTCTTGGTGTAATTGGCTCTCGCCTGATCCAAAGCAGCAAGCTGCTGTTCTGTTGCCGTCACCTGTGCGCCCCAGTCCAGAAGAGGGAAGGCAAGCGCGGCCAGAATGCCTGCCACTCCCGTACCGGAAGCTCCCAGCGTCGTGATGGTCGCAGCCTTCGTTCCGATGTTGCCCGAAAGATTGAGCGTCGGGAACCACTGACTGCGCGCCTCATAGACGCGATCAGAAGCGGCCTGCAGAGAATAGGTTGCCGCACGCATATCGGGCCGCTGCTTTAACGTCTGCGCGGGAAGCGAAACGGCCAGAGCCATCGGCGCAGCCGGCACCGTTTCGGCAGGCTTCACGTCAAGCGTTGCCACGGACTGACCGGTAAGGCGAGCTAAGGCGTTGCGATAACTGTCGATGCTTTGTTCAAGCAGCGGAATCTGAGCACGAGCATTTTCTTCATTGGAAACGGCCTGATCGACTTCCGTTTTATCTGACATACCCGCTTCATAGTTCCAGCGGGCAATGTCGGCCGCCTGCTTGTAGTTCGAAAGCGTCATCTCAGCAATAAGCTTTTGCACGTAGGCCAACCGCAGACTCACATAAGTTTGTGCAACTTCCGCGGCCACGGCAATGCGTGTGTCTTCCAAAGTCATGGCGCTCGCCATCGCTTCGAAATCAGCCGCTCGCTTGGCGGCGATATTGCCACCGGCAAGCGAAATCGCCCACGCCCCTGAAGCTCCCGCCTGCCAGCCTTCCGACCAATTGTTCTGAGCTCGATTACCTGAGCCCTGTCCGTTTGCCGTAAAAGTCGGAAACAGAGCTGCCGTTGCATCGTCGGCCAACGCCGCTGCCGAGCGCAGATTTGCAAGCGCTGTCAGAATGTCGGTGTTGTGCTGCGCGGCTGCCTGCAGTAGTGCCGTTAACTCCGGATTGTTCCAGGCTTGCCACCAGGTCTTGTCGCCCAACAGCGACGGCGGCTGCAGCTCGGGCAGCGTCGCCGTCCACTCGGCGGGCTCAAGTTTGGCCTGCTCCTGCAGAAACTCCGTGTTGCTCGCGCACCCCGCAAGCAAGGCGCAGAGCGCGGCAGTCAAAGTGAGATGCGTTCGTTTCATTAATCCCAAACCCAAAAATCTGAATCCTCGTTCAGTGCCGTTTGGCTTCCTAAACAGTAATCTAAAGAGAGTCTTTACAAAGAAGCGTGAGACTTTTGTAAAGCTACGCAAATTTCGACTTCAGTACAATGCCGAATCCGCACAAACGGTTCAGCTTGTGCAATTATCTTGACACAGGACCTCGGCCTTGAGTAAGCGCTGAGGAAGTTTTTCCGCAAATCATTTCGGCTGCGATCGCTTGTTTCAGTTTTCGGGAGCTTTATTTATGTACGCACGTCCTTCGAAAATCCTCATCATCGACGACGACGTCGAGCTCGTCACGCTGCTCGTCGACTACTTTACGCTCGAAGGCTTTGAGGCCACGCCCGCGCATTCGGGTACCGAAGGTCTGCAAGCCCTCGAGAACAAAGAGTTTGACCTCATCATTCTCGACGTCATGATGCCCGGTATCTCCGGCGTCGAGACCCTGCAGCGCATTCGCGAAAAGTGGCGTACCCCCGTCTTGATGCTCACCGCCCGAGGCGACCCCGTCGATCGCATTCTCGGTCTGGAACTCGGTGCCGACGACTATGTGCCGAAGCCCTGTTCGCCGCGCGAGCTCGTCGCCCGCATCCGCGCCATTTTGCGTCGTGTGGCCGGCAACGAAAACAACCGCGGGCCGGTTCAAGTCGGCAAACTGCAGATCGACCTGGCTCAGCGCCGCGCACACTATGACGGCAAGCAGATTCCGCTTACGGGCACGGAACTGTCCCTTCTCGAAATGCTTGCACGCTCGGCCGGCCAGCCGGTTCCGAAGGCTGAAATCTATCCGCGCATTCTGGGCCGCCCCATGGGCCGCTACGATCGCGCCATCGACGTACACATCAGTGCCATCCGGCACAAGCTCGCTCAGGAAGGCGTTGAAGGCATCGCCATAGAAAGCGTGCGCGGCGTGGGCTATCAGCTCGTTCGCTTGGACTAATCTCAAAAGGACTTCGGATTGTTGCGTTTGAAATCCATCAGCGGCATCTTCATCCGCTTTTTTGCCGGTATCTGGCTCACGCTTCTATTTGTGGGAGCTTTGGTTTGGGGTGCCTCTTCTTTTTTTACCGAGGCACCTTCGAATTACGGCTCCTTTGAGCACAGCCCGGCCGCTGAGCGCGCAATTGGCACGGCACTGGGTATTGCCCGCTGGGGCGGGGAAGATGCTCTAATCACCTGGCTCAAAGATCCCGAAGTCAACACTCGCCCTGAAGTTTTTGTTGTGGACCCTTCGGGCCATGAAATTTCAGGGCGCTCCATACCTCAAAAAGCGGCCGAAAGTCTGGCACATTCCGGTCCCCAGGAAGGCGTTTATACGATGCGGGGACACGGCCGACACATGCGGCCTTTCCAAGGCTACCGTTTCTTTGCCGTACGCACCGATATTCCGCCGAGCCCCATTCGACTCATCATGTGGAAAATGCCTTGGTGGGGCTGGGCTCTGATAGCGGCTTTGATTTCCGTGTTTGTTGCCGGCAGCGTCGCGTGGACATCTACGCGTCCGATCAAAAAACTGCAATGGGCCATGCAAAAAGCCTCTCAAGGTGTCTTTGACGTCCGCATTGCCAATGAAGTCGGGCACGAACACGATGAAATCGGTGAGCTCGCTCGTCAGTTTGACGCCATGGCCGAACGTATTCACGGGCTCTTTGAACGACAAAAACGACTCTTTCATGACGTCAGTCACGAGTTGCGTAGCCCCCTGGCGCGCATTTCTGTTGCCGTCGAACTGGCGGAAAAAACACCGGAAAAATCGCATGAGTTTTTGCAGCGCATCGAAGGCGACGTGCAGGTTCTCAACGCCATGGTCGACGAGTTGCTCACCTATGCCCGTCTTGACGAAAACGCAGTGATTCATTTCGAGCGGACAGATCTGGTGCCGCTACTGGAAGCCATCACCGATGATGCCGATTTCGAAGGATCTGCTACCGGTACGCATGTTACGCTGCAGTCTCCCGATTCCATCCTGATGAACATGCACGTTGATTCGCTCATGCGCGCCGTCGAGAATCTGGTTCGCAACGCACTTCGTTACTCAGGCCCCGGTCAACAGGTTTCCGTGGTAGCTAAGGAAGAAAACGAACACGTCGTGATCACCGTTACTGACAGCGGCCCCGGCATGGATCCCTCCGAACTCGAAAAGATCTTCGAGCCGTTCGTGCGCGGCAAAAATCAACCCACCGGCGGCGGATTCGGTCTAGGCCTTGCGATTGCCAAGCGTGCGGTACAACGCCACGGCGGCACCCTCACGGCAACGAACGTCGAACCCCACGGGCTCTGCATGCGCATCGATATCCCGCTTTCCGGTCCCAACGCCGTCACCTCATCCACAGCAACCGCTTAGGTCGGAAAAAGGCGCAAATTTCGCCTTTTCCGTCAGAGATAAGCGATATTACGGCTGAAATATTTGCGTGCCAACGCCTCAAAACGACCGCCTCTGATGACTATGTGCTGATCCAGAACCTTGTTGCCTGACGCTTGGCGACCTCTGAATCGGCATCAAGAGCCTGTCTGATCGCCGCCGCTGTTGAGAAGCGCGATCACTTCGCCGTGAATGCCGCCCGCCGTGCACACGGCCGAGAGATCCTTGAGCGGATTGCCGCCCGTCACCGATGTGAGCGTACCGCCCGCACCTTCCACGACTGGCAAAAGTGCGGCGATGTCCCAATAGCTCAAATCAGGATCGATCATGATGTCGGCGCCGCCCGAAGCAACGGCAAAATAACCAAAGCAGTCGCCGAAGGTACGGTAAAGCTTGACGGCGTCGATCAGCTTTTGAATCCGCTTGTCGCCCTTTTGTTCCCCCGTCGTCCAGTGGCTCGTTGCAAGAAGCGTTGCCTCGGACAGCTGAGTGCAGTTGCGCACGTGAAGCGGACGAACCAAGGGCGCAGTGCCGTTGTCGTAGTAGAGCGTGGTACCCGAAAGGGAACCCACCGTACGCACGCGTGCTGCAGGATGACTGACGGACGAGAGAATCGGTCGGAACCCCGCTCCGTCATCGCGCTCGAGCGCAATCAGCGTGCCGAAAAGGAAACTGTTCGTGATAAAGCTGCGGGTACCGTCGATCGGATCCAGAATCCAGCGATACCGAACCCCGTCAACTTCCTGGCTTTCCTTGATGCCGAACTCTTCGCCGAAGATTCCGTGCTCAGGGAACCGCTCATCAATCATCTGGCGCATGATGGCTTCGGCCTGTTTGTCAGCCTGCGTCACGGGCGTGCCGTTGTCCTTGTCGTCGACTTTAATGCCGCGCAGGAAGCGGGCCGAAATCTCAGCAAAGGATGCGTCGAGAAGCTCAAAAAGAAAAGGCGTAAAACGTTCGAGTTCGGCCGGCGTTGCCGGCGCGCAGTAGCTATTGGCGGTCACAGCGGGACTCCCAGAAGAATCGCGATCTATTGCTTCAAATCCTAACGCCGAGGCGGCGGTATTGAGCAAGACAAAACGGAAATTTATTGCCGCATTGTGGCCGATAGATATGTCCTATCCGTGACATTGATATCACCCCTTTTCCGATGCCTCTCCCCATCAACAGACCGCTCAAATTTTTGCTTTACTTTCAGTCGATTAGAAGATTCCAGAGAGTAACAGAAAAGAATTCTCACATCCCGGCTGTCTTTTTCTTTTTTGTCGATCCCTTTTAAGCGGGTGCTTCTGATAGATTTTTCGCACACGATGAGTGGCAGAAAGCCGCAAATCACACCAGTTTGAAATCTTGTTTTTATAAGGAATACTCCGATGTCCATTCTTCGCACCGAAGTTCTCCCGTTCAAGGCCACCGCTTTCAAGGATGGCGACTTCATCAATATTTCCGAAGCCGATCTCCGCGGCAAGTGGTCCGTCGTGTTCTTCTATCCGGCTGACTTCACCTTCGTCTGCCCGACCGAACTTGAAGACCTCGCCGAACACTACGAAGAGTTCCAGAAGCGCGGCGTTGAAATCTACTCCGTATCCACGGACACCCACTTCACGCACATGGCCTGGCACGGCTCGAGCCCGGCTGTCGGCAAGGTCCGCTTCCCAATGGTGGGCGACCCCACGGGCGTGATCTGCCGCAACTTCGGCGTGATGATCGAAGAAGCCGGTCTTGCCGAACGCGGCACCTTCGTGATCAACCCCGAAGGCAAGGTTGTGGCCTGTGAAATCCACGACGGCGGCATCGGCCGCGATGCAGCCGAACTGCTGCGCAAGGTGGAAGCCGCTCAGTACGTAGCTGCCAACCCCGGCGAAGTCTGCCCTGCTCGCTGGCGTCCGGGCGCACAGACGCTCAAGCCCTCTGCAGAACTGGTTGGCAAGCTCTAATCCGACTCTTTCACAATCAATTATCTGATTGAAATTTGCGGCAGACGTCCGGTACGTCTGCCGTTTTTTCTTGTCATCGTCTCTACACAAAACCATCATCGTTTCGACATACCTCCCGATTATCGTTGCGGCGTCTTTGAAAAAACAAAGAAACACCACACTGATTCCCTACTTCAGGATTACAAAAATGACCACAATCAGTCGCCGCAACTTCGGCAAATTTGCTTTTGGTTCCGCTCTGATGATGAGCGGTTTCGGCTTCACAAACGTTTTTGCACAAACCGGCAAAACCGCCATCTGCTACAACGTTCCTGCCGAATGGGCCGGCTGGGGCAATATGCTTCAACTCATTGCCAAAGAAACCGGCATCAATGTGCCCATTGACAACAAAAATTCCGGCCAATCGGTCTCTCAGGTCATCGCCGAAGCCAAAAACCCTGTGGCCGACGCTATGTACCTCGGCATTTCCTTTGCCATCAATGCAAAAAAAGCCGGCATCATCGAACCGTTCAAGGGCAAAGGCTGGCAGTCTGTTCCGGATAATCTCAAGGATCCCGACGGCTATTGGGTTTCCATCCACGCAGGCACCGTCGGCTTCATGGTCAACAAGGAAGCATTGGGCGATGTACCTGTTCCGAAGAGTTGGAAAGATTTGTTGGATCCGAAATACGACGGCATGGTCGGCTTCCTGGATCCGTCTTCTGCATTTGTCGGCTATGCCTGTGCCGTGGCCGCAAACCAGGCGTTAGGCGGTTCGCTTGATAACTTTAAACCCGGCATTGAGTTCTATAAGAAGCTTCTTGAAAACCACCCGATCATTCCGAAGCAGACTGCCTACGCCCGCTGCCTGTCCGGTGAGATTCCCATTCTGTTTGACTATGACTTCGATGCCTATCGAGCCAAATACACCGACAAGGCACCGATTGAGTTTGTCATCCCCCAGGAAGGCACGATTCAGGTTCCGTACGTGATGTGCATGGTTAAAAACGCACCGCACCGAGAAAACGGGCAGGCTGTGATTGATTTTGTTCTCAGCGAAAAAGGGCAGCAGTTCTGGGCGGAAAACTATCTGCGTCCGGTTCTCGGCGAACTGCCGGCTTCCGCTAAGGAAAAATTCCTCCCGGATTCGGAATACAAGCGAGCAATCGGCATTGACTACGCCCGCATGGCCGCCGTGCAGGAAAGTTTCAGCGAAGCCTACCTGAAGGCCACCAAGGGCTAATCAAAGCTTTGAGAGTCACTATGAAATCCCGTTCTACGTGGCTCTATCTGCTTCCGGCGATCACCATTCTGGCAGCATTTTTTGTGCTGCCGGTGGTGAGACTTATTCCTGCCTCCGTATCGTCGGAAAGCGGTTTAGGGCTTTATCTTGAAATCATCACCAATCCCCGCTACAGCACAAGTGTCCTGTCGACCATTGTGCTTTCGGTCTTTGTCACGCTTGCCAGCCTTTTCGTGGGAGGCCTAAGCGGACTTTTTCTCGAACGTCACCGTTTTTGGGGACGTGATGCAATCGTCGGACTTATCACGTTGCCGCTGTCATTCCCCGGCGTAGTCGTTGGCTTCATGATCATCATGCTTGGCGGTCGAAATGGCCTGATCGGCATGTTTACTCAGGGATTAGGGGCCGGAAAGCTCGTATTTGCGTACGGCATGGCAGGCCTTTTCCTAGGCTATCTCTACTTTTCAATCCCGCGTGTCGTCACCACTGTCATGGCAGCGGCAAAGAAAATAGATCCGATGTACGAGGAAGCGGCGCGAACGCTAGGAGCCTCGTCGTTTCGAATTCTCAAAGACGTCACGCTCCCTGCTCTGGCTCCTGCACTCTTTTCCACCGGTGCGCTCTGTTTTGCTACCTCCATGGGAGCCTTCGGTACCGCTTTTACGCTTGCAACCGACATCAATGTTCTGCCGATCACGATTTACACCGAATTTACGCTTTCGGCCAACATCGCCTCTGCAGCAATGCTTTCTGTCGTGTTGGGATTGATCACCTGGATCATGCTTGTCGCGGCGCGCCACTTCTCCGGCTCCTCTACCGTTACCGGTGCCGCATAAGAACTGGAGCAAACAATGTCAGCAAAAAAATCCTTCAACGGCGCTGTTTGTTTTGAAGCAGCTCTAACCGGACTTACGCTCCTGTTTTTGATGGTGCCCGTGATCCAGATGGTCATCACGGCCTTCACGGTCAACGCTTTTCGCGGCATCAAATCCGGGCTCACTACGCAATGGCTCGTCAAAGTTCTCGAACTGTACGGCGATACGATTGTCAGAAGTCTTGGTCTTGCTCTGATGACACTCATCGTCTGCGTCATCGTCGGGGTGCCTGCCGCTTGGGTCTTGGTGCGTGAACAACGCAAGCGCTGGGCCGCTTTTATCGAAGAAGCATTCATTCTGCCACTTTCAATGCCGGGGCTGGCAGTCGGCCTGGGCATTCTGCTCATCTGGGGCGGTTTTTCCTATTTCCGACAAAGCATCTTCTTTCTCTTAGCCGGCCACGTCATGTTCTGTCTGCCGTTCATGGTTCGGTCGGTGACTGCCGTTCTGCGCGTCGAACCGCTTTCGCAGTATGAGGAAGCTTCGGCCACGCTCGGCGCTTCGGCCTGGACGACTTTCCGCAGGGTCGTCGTTCCTGTTGCAATGCCGGGAATATTGGCGGGCGCCCTGATGGTCGTCACGGTTTCGCTCGGTGAATTCAACATTTCCTGGATGCTTCAAACTCCCTACACCAAAACGCTTCCGGTCGGTTTGGCAGACAGCTACGCGTCAATGCGACTGGAAGTGGGCAGCGCCTACACATTCATCTTCTTTGTCATCCTAGTGCCGCTTCTCACGCTCATGCAGAAACTTCCGGAACGCTTGAGCAAGCGCCGTGCGCTCAAAAACAAATAAGAACTGGTAAGAAATATGGATCAGAACCTCAATCCGGGACAAGAACCTGTCTCGATCGAACTCAAAAACGTCAGCAAGCACTACGGCGAGACACTGGTGCTTACCCCCTTTTCGCTCACGATGGAAGCCGGCTGCCGTACCGTGCTGCTGGGACCTTCCGGTTGCGGCAAAACAACGCTGCTGCGAATGATTGCGGGCCTGGAAACTCCCGATGAAGGATCTCAAATCTGGATCGGCGGAAAAGACGTAACCAACATTCCCGCCGAAAAAAGACAGATTGGTTTCATGTTCCAGTCCTATGCCCTCTTTCCCAATATGACTGTTGCTGAAAATGTGGCATATGGCCTGACAGTACGCAAAGAAGATCCTCAAAAAATCAAAGAAACCGTCGCGAGAATGCTCGAACTCGTCAATCTTGAGCCATACGCCGATCGTCCTGTCCAAGCACTTTCAGGCGGACAAAGACAGCGCGTCGCTCTTGCTCGTGCTTTGGCCATCCGGCCCCGCGTTCTCCTTCTCGATGAACCGTTGACTGCTCTTGATGCACTTTTGCGACACAAAGTGCGAGAAGAGCTCGCAGTCATTCTGAAACGTTTGGGGATCACTGCCGTCATCGTCACTCATGATCAGGACGAAGCTATGGTGCTCGGCGACAAAATTGTCGTCATGCAAGGCGGCGTCATCCATCAGGCCGACACGCCTCAAAATGTTTGGGACAATCCTGCCACCGATTTTGTGGCCGGTTTCGTCGGAAACAGCAACAAGCTCAAGGGAACACTTTCCAACGGAATTTTGGATATTGACGGCGGCACGATTGCCGTCAGCGATCTTTCTCCCTCCAGCCAAGAACGCTTGAAAGGTCTGGATCAAATGACCGTGCGAGCTTTTGTCCGTCCCGAATCAGCCAGTATTGAACTTACTGCGCAGCACTACAAAGAACCCGTGCTGCGTGTTCCGGTCATCGTGCGCGATTTTCACTTTATGGGCAGCTTCATCCGCATTTCCGTAGAGCTGAAATCGCACACCAAACTTGTGAAAGTCAATATGTCCGAAATCCCGGCCGGAATTGAACCGGGCTGTGAAGCAACAATGATTATCCCTGCCAGTGATCTGATGGTGTTTGCCGGCAGTAAGGTTGAAGAAAAATGATGAAAATTCTGCACTTATCCGACCTTCACGTCGAACCGGTCGGCAAACTTGCCTACGCACGTGCCAACACCGCCCGCCGCATGATTGAACTAACGGAATGGCTGGCCCAGCATAAAGATGAATACGATGCGATTGCAGTTTCAGGCGATTTGAGCTGTGACGGAAACATTGATTCTTACCATCTCATTGATGCTATCTTCCGTTCTCTTCCCAAACCCTGTTTCATGGTTCCGGGCAATCACGACCGCAGAAAACCATTTTTAGAATGTCTCTCTCACTTCTGCCCAAATGTCTACAGTCCCGAGAACTTGAGTTTTTCGGTCGATCTCGGTGACTACCGGCTTTTCATGCTCGATACGCTCCAACCGGGCATTCACTGGGGTGCTTTGCCCGATGGTGTACTCGACTGGCTTGAAGCTGAGATGAAAAATACCAACAAGCCTTCCTTGGTTTTCTGTCACCATACGCCGGTCAAACCCGGTATGGGCTATATGGATGAACCATTCGGAAACGGGGACCGCTTCATTGAGATTCTCTCGCAACGGCCGGATGTACGTCTCTGTACAGGCCATTTACATCGCCCCGTAGCAACCCTTGCCAAAAACAAAGTTGTCGTTGTCACGGCACCGTCCGTCTCCTTGCAGATGCTGCTTGACTTAACCCCCAAGGGTGGTGATGAATTTGTCTTTGAAACACCGGGATACGCTGTGCATACCTTCCTAGATGACGGTTGGGTAACACACTTCGGTCAATTCCCGTTCCCCAGCGACTTCAGCGGTCCGTATCCGTTTGTCAACACAATCAATCCAGACGCTTAAGTCCCGTTCTGGAAAAAAACGCGGAAGAGCATTCGCCTCCTTCCGCGTTCTTTTTTTCAGATTTCAGGACTGTCGAAAATCACTGACCGGATGCGATCTTGTCCTGGAATTCGCAGTACGTTTCCTTCGTAAAGACGGGTTTGAAGTTGGCGCAAATTTCTTCAGCCTTCTTCGCATCGTCGTACAAAAGATCAATGATTGTCATGGCTAGCACTTCGGGCGACTTTTCGTAGGCCACTTCTTCGTTGTCGAGAACGAAATTGGCACCGTGCAAAACACCCTTGGCGCAACCCACCCACGGATGTACGACCGGAATCAGATGCGAGACGTCGCCCATTTCGGTACTGCCGGCATTGTGTGCGCCGACGGCCACGTGTTCTTCACCGAAAAGCGCCACGGCATTGTCGCGCAACACGTTGCGCAGATTTTCGTCAGGACGCAACGGCAGGTAACCCGGCAGGTCCTGCAGTTCACAGGTCGCCCCCACGGCATCGGCACCCGCACGCAGTGCACGGTTGATGTCGGTGTTGTAGCGAAGCAGTGCATCCACATTGGCTGCACGCGTGTAGCTTTCCATCGTGACGTAATCGGGAATTACGTTCACCAGATCGCCGCCCGAGTTGATGATCGGATGAAAGCGCACGAAGTCGTCTTCGCGGAAACGTTCGCGGATGGCATTGACGCCCATCACGCCCATCATGGCGGCGTTGAGCGCATTGATACCCTTGTCGGGCGCGCCCGCAGCGTGAGCCGCACGTCCGCGATAGGTCATAAGCTTTCCGACAAAGCCATTGCAGCTGCCGCCCAGATCATAGAAGCCATGCGGATCGTTTGTGATGTTGGCGTGCATCTGCATGGCGATATCAATGCCGTCGAAAGCGCCTTCGGCAATCAGTTGCTGCTTGCCGCCGAGATAACGCAGGTCACCCTTTTCACGCAGGCCGTTGCGGAAGTCAATTTCGACATACTCTTCAGCCGGAACAGCAAAGAGCATCAGGTCGCCGTCAAGTTCGTCCATGATGCCGGCGTCCTTAAAGGCCATGCCGACGGCGAGCATATTGGCAAGCTGCACGTGGTGACCGCAGCAGTGCGCCGCCCCGGTTTTGGGATCGGCATGAGGATGGTCGCGGCAGATGATGGCGTCAAGTTCGCCCAGAAGCGCCACCGTCTTCTTGCTCTTCTTGCCCTTCATGCGGGCGCGAACACCCGTGATGCCCCAGCCGGTTTCGCACGACAGGCCAAGCTTTTCAAACTCTGCCTTGATTTTGTCGGATGTCTTCGTTTCCTTAAAGCCCAATTCGGGTTCGGCAAAAACGCTTTCGGCTACAGCCTTGATGTCGGCACGACGCGCACGAATGGCTTCGCACACGCGGCGCTTGAGATCTTCCTTACTCATGATGTTTCTAGGCGTAAAAGTTCAACAAAAAAAGGCGAGCCCTTCAGACGGCGCACAAGCCGCTGGAGCTCGCCTGCGCATTACTAGGCGTCAGAATACACCTTCGAGGCCCAACATGATTTCAGCCAGAACCGTTGCACAAATGAAGCTGCCGGCAGCCACGGCCAATGCCACGGGAATGATTCGCCAGGAAAGCGCCTTGAAAGCTTCCATGTCCTTGCCCACCGAGAGACCGGCGTAGGCAAGCAGCGGCGTGGTCAACGCAAGGAAGCTCACCTGCTTGGTGTAACTGATCACAACGTCACCGCCCGGGAAGCCCGGAATGGACACCATCACGGCCACGATCGAAACCCAGAACACCATCGGAAGCTTGTGGAAGCCCGGAAGCTTCGAAATAAAGATGCCGATGGAAGCCAGCACGACCAGAAGGAAAACACCGATGGCGCTGGCACCGAGATCCGGATGGATGTTGATGAGGTTGGCTACCCAGCTGAAAACACCCGTCACCAGAAGGATAAAAACCATATCCTTCATTTCATTCAAAATTTTCATCATGATCTTTCTCTCTTTAACTTTGCAGTCTTAGTTGTTACGTTCCCGATTCGTCAAGCCGCTTTTTTGGAGCGCAGCGAATCCATCCAGCCGTAGACCTTGACAGTCACCGGCAGCGAGATGAAGAGCGCAAAGTAAATACCCAGAACGGTGGTGAGCAGGTTGGCGGCAGCCGCGTAGGCCTGCACCGTTTCAGCCCATTCGGGGTGAGAAGCAATAATGGATGCGGTGGAAGCAGCCATCATGGAAGCACTGCCGATGCCGGCACCCATAGCAAGAGCGTGCGGATGGAAGATGCCCATCTGAGCAATGACGCCTGCAAGAATTGAAACCCAAAGTGCACCGAAGACAGTACCGCAGATGTACATGCCCATCACACCACGGCCTTCGGGCGAGTCAAGCCCGTAGCGCTCGGCAATAATGGCGATATTGGGTTCGCGGTCAATGGAGTAGCACGCGCCGATGGCTTCACGCTTCATGCCGACGAGGAAGGCCACGGGCAGACCGAAGACGAGCGTGCCGAAGAAGTGACCGAATTCCTGAACGAGCAATGCCAGAGAAGAATTGGCGAGCTGTTCCAGGTTCGGACCAATGTCCAGACCGAGCTTGGTCACCAAAATGAGCATGCCCACGGAAAGAACACGGGAAGCGCGCTCCATTTCGGGCAACTTCAGAATCTTGAAGTTGGGGTAGCTGATGATGCCGCCGATGATCAGGGCATAGAACAGCGGCAGGAAAATGATCAGATCAAAACGCTTCATGCCGATCGATTCTGCGACGATCACGATCAGAAGCGCCAGCAGATGAAGCTTCCAGTTTTTAATAAGGTCCATTTGGTTCTTCCTTGTTGTCCGATCTCGGGCATTTTCTGTCGAAATCGTTTGTACCTGGGGGTTGGCAGCTCCTCGTGCACAGGCTTCCGTTAAGAAGCCAAGCATGCAGAAAACACAAGCGGAGGCAAGACTTTTGTCGATCTCCCTCCGCTACAGTGTCCTCACAATGCCCTCGACGGAATTTTCCTTTCCGCCGATGCTGCGCGGCAGCTGTCTCTTTATCCGATTACACTTGGCGCGCTCGAGCCACGCGGCAGTCATCGCGACGCGCCGGAAAAGCGTATCCGCTGATGTTGCTTTGAAAAACTGCCGCGAGGATCATTTTGAATCGTGTCGATTGCGTTCAAGCGTTACGGACAAAAGGGGCCGGCGGGAGGCCCTCTAGGTCGGACAGTACCACGCCGAAGCCCAAAAACTCAAGGAAATCGCGGTTTTGCACGCAAAATTAGCCATCTAGCCTAAGGAATTTTGCTCACTTTTGTCTTCGTTTTGACATCGTCCCGCGCAATTGCAAAGAAACCTCAAAGTTTTGAGCCGCGTCAGCAATCCGAGTCTTCAGTTTTGTCAAGACACGCATTCCTTTAGGTCATCGGCTTGAGTTTTACTCGCGCTCGGGAGCAAAATGCAGAGATCATCATACGAAAGAAGGAGGGCCTGCGATGTCCAATTACCTTACCGAAAACCTTCGTACTGTAGCTTTGGTCGGGCACAGCGCTTCGGGCAAGACGAGTCTTGTCGAAGCTATGCTGGTTCGTACCGGCGCCATCGCTGAAGCCGGCTCCGTCGAACGCGGCAATACCGTTTGCGACAACGATCCGCAGGAAAAGGCGGTCGGTCACTCGCTTCGTATGGCCGTAGCGCACATCGACACCGCTATGCCCGACCTGACCCCGGTGCGCATTCACGTCATTGACACTCCGGGGGGCCCCGACTACGTCGGTCAGGCACTGTCCGCTCTCGACGCCGTCAAGTCCGTTGCCGTGGTGGTCGATGCCACCAAGGGCATCGAACTGATGACGCGCCGCATGATGCAATGGGCTGAAGAACGCGGTCTGTGCCGCGTGATCGTAGTCAACAAGATCGACGCTCCCGACATCAACCTTCATGAACTTCTTGACGAACTCAAGGAAGCCTTCGGCGACGGCGTTCTGCCGATCAACCTTCCCACCAAGGGCTGCACCCGTGTCATCGACTGCTTTGACAAGGATTCGGGCGAAAGTGACATCATGACGGTGAGCGACGTTCACCGCGCCTTCATCGAACGCGTCGTCGAAGTCGACGACGAAACGATGGAAAAATATCTCGAAGAAGGCGATGTGGATCCCTCCACTCTTCACGGCCCCGTGACGAAAGCCCTGCGCGAAGCCCACGTCATTCCGGTGTGCTTCACCTCTGCGAAGAACCTCATCGGCATTCGCGACTTCATGAAGGTGATCATCCGCCACCTGCCCTCTCCGAGCGAAGCCAACGATGCTCAGTTCATCGACAAGGAAGGCGCTCCCTACCAGACTCAGCCCGACAAGACTCTGCCCGTTGTGGCTCACGTCTTCAAGGTCGTGAGCGACCCGTTCGTCGGCAAGATCGGCGTCTTCCGCGTACATCAGGGTTGCATCACTGCCGGTTCCACTCTGTACGTCAACGACAACAAGAAGCCCATCAAGGCTGCCCGTCCGTTGATTCTGCAGGGCAAAAACACGTTTGAAACCGACGAACTGCACCCCGGCGACATCGGCGCTCTCAACAAGATCGACGAACTCACCTACGGTTGCATCCTGCATTCCGACCCGAACCTCGACATCCGCATGCGGCCTCTGCCCTTCCCCAAGCCCATGCTCGGCTTGGCTATCGCTCCGGCCCGCCGCGGCGACGAAGGCCGCATGAGCGAAGTGCTCGGCAAGATGCTTGCTGAAGATCCGACGCTTTCGGTCGACCACGACGTCGTTCTGAACGAAACGGTGCTGCGCGGTCTGACGGAAATGCATGTGCGTACGGTGCTCGAACGCATGAAGGAACAGTTCAAGCTTGAAGTGACGACCAAGACGCCGTCCGTACCCTACCGCGAAACGATTTCGGGTTCGGCCGAAGGCCATGCTCGTCACAAGAAGCAAACGGGCGGTGCCGGTCAGTTCGGTGAAGTCTATCTGCGCGTCGAGCCGCTGCCGCGCGGCGAAGGCTTTGTCTTTGCCGATGAAGTCAAGGGCGGCGCCATTCCGTTCAACCTGATCCCGGCCGTGGAAAAGGGCGTGCGCGAAGTGCTCGCCACGGGCTTCGTTGCCGGTTACCCGATCGAAGACATCAAGGTAACGGTCTACGACGGCAAGTACCACCCAGTGGATTCCAAGGAAGTGGCCTTCGTTTCGGCCGGCCGCAAGGCCATGCTCGATGCGCTTGCCAAGGCCTCGCCCCAGGTGCTCGAACCGATCGTGGAAATGATCATCACGGCTCCCGACGGCTACATGGGCGACATCACCGGCGACCTTGCAAGCCGTCGCGGCCAGATTGTCGGCACGGATAATCTCCCGGGCGGCATGATGGAAATCCGCGCTCAGGTTCCTCTGGCTGAACTGGAAAATTACGCTACGCGTCTGCATGCCCTCACGCAGGGCGCCGGCGCCTTCTCGATGGATCTGTCGGGCTATCAACCCGTTCCGTCCCAGAAGCAGGCCGAACTTGCCTCCAAGTTCAGTCTTAAGGCTGAAGAAGACTAACCAACTCTCACAAACACCCGCTTCCGTTGCGAAACGGGTGCCATTTTCCTCCCGAGCGGCATTTACTTTGTGAACTGCCGCTCATTTTTTGCCCAAAGCAAACTGCCGGAAATTGCGACCTTTCAGTCAATCTTCCACCGGCGGCTTTTCTGATTCGGGCAGGCAAACCACATAGCGAGTGTTTCTGCCGGAACCTTCCCGGATGATCTGCTGCTTGTCCTTTAGCTTATTCAGCCAATAGTTTGTGGTTATACGAGGAATGGCAAGTTGCTCCTCAATTTGAGCTCGCGTCAACAATCCCTCTCTTTCCTTCCAACTTTCTTCCAATAATGCGTCCAGTTCTATCGAACTTGGAAGAAAAAATATTTCTTTAATATCAGCACATTAAAAAAAGCCTGCAACCTTCCAGGTTTTCTTCCAACTTTCCCTCCAAAACTTAGAAGAAAAAGCTTCCTCCTTCCAACTTTTGATGTCCGTACACGACACCAAAAACAAAAAGACCTCCGAGTCAACCGCCCGACGATCCTCGAGCAACTCGGAAGTCTTTCCGTACAAAGCAGATTTTTCGGCTCTTAGTTCTCGAGCCAAATGGTCACCGGTCCGTCGTTGACGATGTTAACGACCATGTGCGCTCCAAAAATGCCTGTCGCAGTCTTCAGCCCGGAAGCCGCACATTCCTCGACAAAAATGTCAAAGAGTCGCTTTCCGTCCTCGGGGGCGGCCGCTGGCGTAAAGCTCGGACGGTTGCCTCGGCTGGTGTCGGCGGCAAGCGTAAATTGCGACACCAAAAGCAACTGGCCGACGATATCCGACACAGAACGATTCATCTTGCCGGCATCATCCTCAAAAATACGGTAGCGCAACACTTTCTGCGCCAAGGCTCGAGCCTTCTCTTCGGTGTCCCCCTTGACGGCACAGACAAGTATGCACAGGCCGCGACCGACTTCACCCACGGTTTTCCCGTCGACTGTCACGCCGGCCTGCGCGACGCGCTGCAACAACGCGATCATTTAACCCACCGTCACCTTGGCCCAACGGCGCTTGCCGACCTGCAGCGTGTACGTGCCCGGCTTTACCTTGAGACCGCGATCGGAAATGCGTTCGCCTTCCAGGCGCACGCCGCCCTGATCGATGTTGCGGTTGGCTTCACCCGTACTCGGACACAGACCCGCTTCCTTGATGAGACGGGCAATGCCGATTTCTCCGTCGGGAGCGGCAACGTTGACTTCCGGGATATCCGAAGGCACGGCACCAGCACGGAAGCGGTTGTTAAATTCGGCTTCGGCCGCATCGGCCGCCTTGTCGTCATGAAAGCGCGCCACGATTTCCTTGGCAAGCAACACCTTGGCATCACGCGGATTGCGACCGTTTTCGCATTCGCTCTTGAGTTCAGCGATCGCTGCGTTGCTCTTGAGGCTCAGCAGGTTGTACCAATCCCACATGAGCGTATCGGAAATGCTCATCACCTTGCCGAACATCTCATCGGCACTTTCCGTGATGCCGATGTAGTTGTGCTTGGACTTACTCATCTTATTGACGCCATCAAGGCCCACCAACAAGGGCATCGTGAGGATGCACTGCGGTTCCTGGCCATACTGGCGCTGCAGTTCGCGGCCCACAAGCAGGTTGAAGCGCTGGTCGGAACCGCCGAGTTCCAGATCGGCATGAAGAGCGACCGAGTCGTAGCCCTGCATCAAGGGGTAGATCAGTTCGTGCACGGCAATCGGAAGCTGTTCGGCAAAACGCTTGGCAAAGTCGTCGCGTTCGAGCAATCGAGCCACCGTGTAGCGGCTGGCAAGCTGAATGAGGCCCGTAGCGCCCAACTGGTTGCACCATTCGGAATTCCAGCGCACTTCGGCCTTTTCGATGTCGATGACGTGAGCAGCCTGTTCGAGATAGGTTTCGGCGTTGACCTTAATCTGTTCAGGCGACAGCGGCGGACGGGTCGTATTGCGGCCGGTCGGATCGCCAATGGCGGCCGTAAAGTCACCGATCAGGAAGATCACCGTGTGGCCGAGATCCTGCAGCTGACGAAGCTTATTGAGCACCACCGTGTGACCGACGTGAATGTCGGGAGCCGTGGGATCCAGACCGAGCTTGCAACGCAACTTGGTGCCGGTCGCCTTGGCGCGGGCCAGCTTCTGCTCCAATTCGCTTTCGATCAAAAGCGTGTCGGTACCGCGGGCAATCGTGGCCATTGCCTCCTTGATTTCGGGCGTCACTTCGTATTTCTTTTCTTCGGTACGGGCGGATTCAACAGACATCGGTATGGAATTCCCAAAAAAGCTTTTTCATTCAACGGCTGCGACACATTCGCAACAAACGGAGCGATATTGTACCGAACGGCAAAGAATCAAGCTCAAACAGCTCGCAACGCTGGTCTGAAACGGCTTTGTCCAAAATGCAAATTCTTTTTTCACATAGAGACAGCACTGTGTCACCAAACTAAAATACCAGCTTGGTTTGGCGCAACCTCGAAAAATGGTTGTCAAAAAGCGCCTTCGGCCCAGTTTCATCGCTTCTAAATGACCTCTCAGCTTATTGTCGGTAAAGAATTGCGGCGCCTTGGCAAAGGCGTCATCGACCTCGCTCGTTCTCGACGTCTGTCGCAAGTGGGCGGAGGCGGTGTCACGCGCACCTATCTGGTCGCGCTGGGTTTGTTCTGCGTGCTTCCGATCGGCGCAACGGCCGCCCTTTATTATTCGATTCCGAACGAAACGCTCACGGCTTCCCCCGTTCGTACGCTTACGGTCGAACCGGTTCGCCTTCCTGATCTGAGAGGCCAAATGGCGGCCATCGAAGCCGTCACCGATCCGATTTCGCACGAAATCTTCGTGCGCGAGGCCGAAACGCTCACCTCGCTTCTGGCTCGTCTGCAGATCAAGGACACGCAGGCGCGCGACTTCATCATTCGCAATCCCATAACACAGGCTCTCGTCTATCCCAAGCAGGGCCAGTTTGTGACAGCCGTGGCCGGCGAAGACGGCAAGCTCGAAGAACTGCGTTTGTACACTGACAGCGACATTTCCGGCAAGGGGTCTCTTTTAGAAGTGCGACGTACGGCACGAGGCTTTCAGGCCCGTACGACCCCCTACGAGTACGACACCGAACTCACCATGGCAAACGGCGTGGTGTCAGGCTCTCCCGACACAAGTCTCCTCAACGCGGGTGTACCTGCCAAGATCGTCGAACAGATGCATTCGGCCTTTGACTTCGATCGAGATGTCGTCAGCCAACTGCAGCGCGGAGACGCATTCCGCCTGATTTATGAAACAAAGTTTGCCGAAGGCAGTTTCGTGAGACACGGCAGACTTCTGGCCATGCAGCTTGATCACGACGGCAAGACCACTGAACTCTTTCGCTTTGACAACGACAATGCCGGCGGCAACTTCTACGACGCCGAAGGTAATATTTCGCGGCGTACGTTCATGCGCGTACCGCTGGACGTTCAAAGCGTAACGAGTGAGTTTTCTCCCATGCGCCGCCATCCCGTGACGGGCGTTCTTCGCCCTCATCTGGGCACGGACTTCCGCGCCCCCTGGGGCGCCGTGGTACGCGCCGCAGCCGACGGCACTGTGGAATTTGCGGGCGTCGGCACGGGCTACGGCAACTACATCCGCATCGCGCACGGCCCGGGCATTCTGACGCTTTACGCGCACCTTTCCTCCATTGACCCGCACGTCAAGAAAGGCACAAAGGTCAAGTACGGCGAAGTGATCGGCCGCGTGGGCCAGACAGGTCTTGCAACCGGTCCGCATCTGCACTACGAATTGAAATTCGGCAATGTGCAGATCAACCCGATGACCGTACGGCTGCCTGACACCAAGAAGCTGACACCCTATCAGTTTGCGCAGATGGAGGTGCTCATTGCTCCGCTGCGTGCCAAACTAGCCCGCCTGCAGCAGGTGCAGGTGAGCAGTCTGAGCGGCAAAAACGCCGTTTCTCAAACGAACTAAAATTACCATTCCCCAAACCAAATCGGAGATTTTCAACCATGGCCAAGACAGTGACCCTGGGTTTAATGTCGGGAACCAGTCTTGACGGCGTAGACGCCGTCGCCGTCGATTTTTCCGGAGTGGGACCGCGTCTGATCGGCCATCACCACATTGAATTTCCCAAACCGCTCAAGGAAAAACTCCTTGCGCTGTGCCAGCCCGGCGACAACGAAATTGATCGCATGGGCGTTGCCTCCGTGGAACTCGGCAAGTTCTACGTGCATTGCGTAAACGAACTGCTTGACGTCGCCGACATCGGTCGCAAGGATGTGGCAGCCGTCGGCATTCACGGGCAGACGATTCGTCACCGCCCCGAACAGGGCTGGACGCTTCAGCTCAACAACCCGGCGCTCGTCGCCGAACTCTCGGGCCTTGACGTCATCAGCGACTTCCGCAGCCGCGACATTGCCGCCGGCGGTGAGGGCGCTCCGCTTGTGCCCGCTTTCCACCGTCAGGTCTTCATGGGCGAAGTCGCCCGCTCGGTCGTCAACATCGGCGGCATTGCCAACGTCACGTTCCTGCCTCCTCGCCGCGGCTACGGCAAGATCATCGGCTTTGACTGCGGTCCGGGCAACATCCTTCTGGACGCATGGTGCCGCAAGCACATCGCCCGCCCGTACGACACCAATGGCGCCTGGGGCGCAACGGGCCGCGTGCACGAGGAACTTCTTGCCAAGCTCCTCTCGGATCCGTACTTCGAACGTCAGCCCCCCAAGAGCACCGGCCGTGAACATTTCAATCTCGACTGGCTTGAATCCCAGCTCACAGAATTCGGCACTCTCGAGCCCGCCGACGTACAGGCAACGCTCGTGATGCTCACTGCCCGCACCATTACGGATGCAATCAAAAAATTTGCCGGACGTACTGAAGAAATCTATTTGTGCGGCGGCGGAGCCTTAAACGGCGCGCTTGCGCAGTGCATCCGCGAATGCGCGGGCGAAGCCATCTACGTGCGCTCGACTTCGGCTCTGGGCGTTGATCCGATGCACGTCGAAGCAATGGCCTTTGCCTGGCTTGCCTGGGCCTTCCTGCAGAAGAAGCCCGGCAATCTGCCCGAAGTGACCAACGCTTCCGGCGCTCGTTTGCTCGGCGCGCTCTACCCGCACTAATAGCTCAACCGATTCACTCAGCGAACTTCGACGACCGGACGGAAACACATTTTTCCTCCGGTCGTTTGTTCTTTGGGACGACGCTCTTTAGACTTCTCGTTAATCCGCATATTTGAGCAGCGCCGCCGCGCTTACAATTCCGCTTTTTTGAAACCTCCCGGCCCAACTGACGCAGACTGACTTGTTCGACCAAGGCACAAGCCGGCCTACCGCCTGCGACCGAGAACCGACGCCTTTGTTTTTGCCATGTCGTTCGTCTCTTCCGCCAAAGCATTTCTGGGCAGTCTGCCCATTCAGCGCTTTCATCCCGTCACGTTGGATGCGCTCCGCCACTACGACACACGGATGCTTACTCGCGACATCAGCGCCGGTTTGACGGTCGGCATGGTGGCGCTGCCGCTTGCCATGGCTTTCGGTATCGCCTCAGGCGTGCCTCCCGAAGCAGGTATCTACACGGCCATCATTGCAGGGTTTCTGATTTCTTTGCTCGGCGGCTGCCGCGTTCAGATCGGCGGCCCCGCCGGCGCCTTCATCGTCATCATCTACGGCATCATCGCCAACTACGGCCTGGGCAATCTGCTTCTGGCCACCATCGGCTCGGGCGTCATTTTATTTTTAATGGGGCTCTTTAAGCTCGGCAGCTTCATTCGCTTCATCCCCGTTTCCATCGTCATCGGCTTTACCAACGGTATCGCCGTGCTGATCGGCCTGAGTCAGGTCAAGGACTTTCTGGGGCTTTCGATCGAGAAGATGCCCGCGGACTTCTTCCATCAGATACAGACGCTGTACGCGCATATCGACACCTTCAACCCATACGCTTTCGGTCTGGCGCTCGTAAGTTTTCTCATCGTCAAGTTCTGGCCCAAGGGCTAC
This sequence comes from Sutterella sp. AM11-39, assembly GCF_003472385.1. Classification (GTDB taxonomy): domain Bacteria; phylum Pseudomonadota; class Gammaproteobacteria; order Burkholderiales; family Burkholderiaceae_F; genus Duodenibacillus; species Duodenibacillus intestinigallinarum. Next base: position 196,240 of record NZ_QRLV01000001.1, read on the forward strand.
GTCATGGGCGGCGCTCCGTGGAAGCGTTGGATGGCGCATCTGCCGGGCACGGTGATCGTGCTCGTAGCCTCCACCATCGTGGTCTCCGTCTTCAATCTTCCGGTTGAAACCATCGGTACAAAGTTCGGCGGGATTCCGCAGAAGCTTCCCGATCTGACCCTTCCCGATTTTTCCTGGGAAGCCTTCAAGCACCTGATCGGTCCGATGATCACGATCGCTCTTCTGGGCGCCATTGAAAGCCTGTTGTGCGCCCGCGTGGCGGATGCCATGACCGATGACCGTCACGACCCCAATCAGGAATTGATGGGCCAGGGCGTGGCCAACTTCGTCGTACCTTTCTTCGGCGGCATTCCGGCCACCGGCACCATTGCGCGAACCGTCACCAACATCAAGAGCGGCGCGGCCAGCCCCGTTGCGGGCATCGTGCACGCCCTCACGCTTTTGGTCGTGATTCTGGCCGCCGCTCCCTTAGCGGGCGACATCCCCCTGGCGGCACTGGCTGCAATCCTGTTCTTTGTTGCGTGGAATATGGGCAACTGGCGTGAATTCTCCCGCCTGCGCCAGATGACGATGAGCTACAAGGCCACGCTGATCACAACGTTCCTCCTGACGGTGATTTTCGACCTCACGGTCGCCGTTGAAGTCGGTCTGTTGGTCTCCTGCGTTTTCTTTATCTACCGCATGAACACGCTCACCCGCGTCACGCGTCAAACGCTGCCCTTCGACATGCCCGAAACGGTGGAATGCTGGAAGCTCACCGGCGCTCTCTTCTTCGGTTCCGTCAGCAAGCTCGAAGACGTTACCGATCCCAAGCGCATCACGTCGCCTGATGCCGCTAAGGTCGTGATCCTCGACTGCACCGACTTGCTCAACATTGACAACTCGGCTATGGACATCCTGCAAGTCTTCATGCGTGCACTCAAGCGCCGCAACCACGAGCTCATCATCGCGGGCGCTTCCGGCCACCCGCAGCGCCAACTGCAGCGTACCGGCATTGCGCAAAGCCTCGGAGCCAACTTCGTGCCCAACATCGAGTTTGCTCGGCATCGCGCGCGCGAACTCCTTGTCGAGATCGAAAACAAGGAAACGAGCGGCAAACCCGTCGTCTGACCGTTTTGTCGTTCCGTCTCCAAAAAGGCCTTGAAGCTTTCAGGGCCTTTTTGTTATGCCTTCGGCATATCCACCGTCACGCTCAACCCCTTTTGTGCCTGAGAATCGGTCCAGTCAAGCGCAATGGTACAGCCATAGCGATCCGCAATTGTCTTGCAAATGGCCAGCCCCAGACCGGTGCCCGTCTGCTGCGTCCCCAAAACGCGGTAAAACGGGTCAAAGACACGGCCTCGCTCGGCCTCAGAAATCCCAGGGCCGTTGTCGGCCACACACAAACTGAGGCGATCACCCGTCTGACGAAAAGCAATCGTCACACTGCCGCCCTGCGGAACATAGTGCACGGCGTTGTGCACGAGATTTCGCACGAGACAGAAAAGCGAAGCTTCGGGCATCGCCGCACAGGCGCTTTGTGCTTCGTTGGTGTCGAACCCTGCCACCTCAACGGCAATCTCCTTGCTTTCGGCCTCCCAATAAATATCTTCAACGACCGAAGTCACCACCTTGAGACACTGCGCCGTTTGCGGGCCGTCGACGGCTTTTTCTTGTCCGGCCTGCACGCGCTTGAGCGTCAGCAGCTGACTGATGAGGTTAGAGAGACGCGCGATACCCGCTCGGATATCCGCTACTGTTTGCTGCGCCTGTTCGGACATCGGCATGTTGCTCAAACGATCGACCTGCAGACTCAAAGCCGTCACTGGACTGCGCAGTTCATGGGCCGCATCGGCAACAAACCGTGTCTCGCGCCCTCGAAGTTCCTCCACGCGAGCGAACATATCGTTGACGGCTGTCATGATGCGCTCGAGTTCTTCGGGCACGCCTTCGTAGGAAAGCGAGCTCAAGTCATCGGCCTTGCGCTCCTGAATTTCTTTAACGAGCCGCTGCACCGGCTTTAACCCGTGCCAAAGCACCAAAATCAAAACCAGCAGCATCACGGGCGTGAGTATCAAAATAGGCGCGGCTGCGGTAAGAGCTCTCACCAGAATCTCTTCGTTACGCTCGCTTAACCTCTGAGCGGCGGCCACATGGGTGCCATCGGAAAGAGTTCTCAAATAAAAACGATACTTGTCACCGGCAAATTCCGCCGTATGTGCGCCATTTGAATAGGATTGCCGAAAGGTAACGGTCAGAGCTCGACCTTTTTTGTGCAGCATGCGCACCAAAACCGTTTCACCGGCCTGCACCACGGCGTCCTTGCTGTCGTCGTCAAGTTGAAAATGATCCTCAAAAACATCGTCATCCATGGTGAGCGCACCGTACTGCGGCAACGTCTCACCTTTGTCCGAGCCGGGGCCGTAAAAACCCCCGAGAGTGAGTTCCTGAATTTTGTTGCGCTGACGCTGTTGCACGATGTCGCGCGAAAGCATCCCCACCACTTCCTTGAGGATGTCATCCTGACGGTCTTTGGCCTCTTCGTAACCAATGGCAAAACTCGCGGCCGCCGTGATGAGCGAAAACACGGCAAGCGTGCCCGCGCACCAAAGCGTCACTCGCTTTAGAAGCGAATGTTTTCTGAAAATCATAAGTTATCGTCCTGCCGCGCGTCCCTTGTGCACCATCCATCCCAGACCACGGACGTTTCCGATAGCATTTGCACCGAGCTTTTTGCGCAAGCCGTGGATGATGAATTCCAGAGCATTGCTCTCGGGCATGTCGCCGTCTCCGTAGAGACGCTCTTCGAGCGTGGTGCGTGACAAAATGGCGCCCGGTCGGGTCATGAGCGCCTCCATCAGATCAAATTCGCGCTTACTGAGCGCCACTTCCTTGTCACCCTCGGGCGCATGCAAGCGCACGGTCTTCGTTTCGCAATTGAGCGTCATCGTGCCGTTGGTGAGCACCCTGCTTGCGGCCTGCGCACCCTGGCGTCGCCGTTCGATGGCGCGCAACCTTGCCAGCACTTCAGACATATGAAAAGGCTTGACCACGTAGTCATCAGCCCCCGCGTCCAGACCGGCTAAACGGTCGTCCAGTCCGTCCCGGGCCGTCAGAATCACCACCGGAGTTTCGGAATCCTTGGCGCGCAGCTCACGCAACACGCTCATGCCGTCCTTGCCGGGCAAGCCCAGGTCCAGCAGCACGGCATCGTACTTGTTTTCCGAGAGAAACCCTGTGGCTTCCCAACCGCTGCGGGCCCAGTCAGCCGCTTTGCCAGCATCGGCCAGAGCATTGACGACCGCCTCTCCGATCATCGGGTCGTCTTCGACAAGAAGAATCTTTTCGGTCATAACTTTTCGGCGCGCAAATCGACTCTGCAGCCGATGAAAAAAACGCCGCTCCTTTCCTGCCGTAGTCTACGGCAAGTCGGCCAGCGGCTTAACAAAGTGCTGCGTTGCTTTCGTTACGGAGCTGCCGGCAGAACCGTCAGACGATAGACGTCAATCGTTTCTTTTTCGGCGTATTCAAGCTCCAGTTCTCCTTCGATGCGGATCTTGGTCTTGGGATCAACTCGCTGACCTTGAAAGACCTTGTCGGGAATCTCCGCAATGATGCGGCCCGTCTCATCGGCAAACACATACTTCTTGCGCTTGACCTGCTCAACGATGAAGCCTTCGAGCGACGCCTCCTGATCTTGCTTGCCGTTTTTAAGCAATTCAGCGACAGTTGTCACCGCAACGGCGGGTTTGTCACTGACAAATTGCGCTTGGATGGGAGCGGCGGCAAGAATGCCGAGGGCTGCCGCCGCAAGCGTCATGGATTTCAGATTCGACATTCTCCAGTTCTCCGTGATGCGTCTGCGGTTAGCGAATTAGCGCAGGATGGTGAGGTTGTAGACGTCAACCTTGTCCTTTTCCATGAAGTCGCGTTCGAGTTCGCCGTCAATGCGCACCTTGGTCTTCGGATCAACGCGCTGGCCCTTGAAGACTTCGTCGTCGATTTCAACGAGCATTTCGCCGGTGCTGTCGCGGAACATGTACTTTTCGTGCTTGACCTGCTGCACGATGTAGCCTTCGAGCGTAGCGAGCTGATCGTCCTTGCCGCTGTCGAGCAGGTTCTTGACGGTGGTCACGTTGCTCGGGCCGCCCACAAACTGAGCCTGGGCAGGAGCAAAGGCGATAACGGAGGCAAGAGCGGTGGCAGCGGCAATGGTCTTGAGATTGAGCATGGTGTTACTCCTTGTAGAAAAACCGTTTTCAAATGCTTTCTGTCTGTCGGGGAACTTCTTCTCCCCTCTTGGTAACACGCAGTTTAGGAAGTCCGGATTAGCCACCCCATAGCTGGCCCCAACCGACTATTTCCCGCCTCTCGGTTCATCGTTTTTCCCGTCGGGCGGCGCAAAGAAGGCGAACTTAGAAAACTTAGCGGACGCAAAGTTTTCTCAGTCGGCACGCGCTTAATTGCAACCATTTGTATCGCGCGAGCGGTCATCTTTTTCGGCTACACTTTGAACCACTTGGATTCCCGCCGCTGGCCGCCTCGATTTGCCCCAAATCGTCCCGACTGTCGGCGCCGCAACCTTACTTTTCGAATCATGCAAATCAAAACCCTCGTCTGTTCCCTCACCTGCCTTGCCGCTCTGGCCTCCGCTACCGCGAGCGCCGCGACCGACCCTCAGATTGAAAAAATCAGCAAAGCGGTTCAGGCCGCCACGGGCAAAGCACCCGACTCCGTAATGAAGTCCCCCGTCAATGGTCTCTGGGAAGTGGTCATTGACAAGCGCATCTTCTATTCCGATGCCGATGCGCGCCACCTGATCATCGGCCGAATCTTCGACTCGGCCACGGAACGCGACCTCACCGCCGAACGGATTGAAGAGCTCAACCGCATCAAATGGGCGGAACTGCCGCTTAAGGACGCCATCAAGGTCGTCTACGGCAAGGGCGAGCGCAAGCTCATCGTCTTTACCGACGCCAACTGCCCCTATTGCCGTCTGCTTGAGCAGAACCTGCGCAAGGCCGGCAACCTCACCGTCTACAACTTCATGTATCCGGTGCTGCGTTCGCGTGAAGAAGCTCGTCGCATCGTTTGCGCAAGCGACCCCGTCAAGACCTTCCTCGACTCAATGGCAAGCGGCCAGGTGCCCGAGGTTGGCCAATGCAGCAACAGCGCCGTGCTTGACCGCAATCTCGAACTCGGTCAAAAGCTCGGCATCAACTCCATTCCGGCCGTGATTTTCCCCGACGGATCCCGTTACACGGGCCTGATGTCAGTCGAAGCGATCGAAGAAAATCTCGCCAACAGCGCGGCTAAAAAATAAGCCGCCAGCCGATTTGCCCGCCAACCGTACTTTTGGAGACGAACACACCATGTCGCACAGTCTTGACCACATCATGAAACCCTCCAGCATTGCTGTGATCGGCGCTTCCACCAAGCCCCACACCATCGGCTCGGATCTGATGAAGCGCTTAATCGAGTTCGGTTTTAAGGGCCGCATCTACCCGGTCAATCCCAAGGGCGGCATGATCGAGGGGCTTCAGGCCTATCCGAGCGTGCTCGACATCGAAGGCCCCGTAGACATGGCCGTGATCGTCGTTAACTCCAAGTTTGTGCTTTCCACGATTGATCAGTGCCACGAAAAGGGCGTCAAGGGCCTCGTCGTGATCTCGGCGGGCTTTAAGGAGTCCGGCAAAGAAGGCGCCGAAATGGAAGCTCAGCTCTACGAACGCGTCAAGAAATACGGCATGCGCTGCGTGGGGCCCAACTGCCTGGGCGTGGTCAACACGCATCCGGACGTGCGCATGGACGCCTGCTTTGCCGAATCGCTTCCGGTGCGCGGTGACATCGGCTTCGTCTCGCAATCGGGCGCGTTGGGCGGCGGCATTCTCAACATTTTGCAAGACCTCGGCATCGGCTTTGCGCAGTTCGTCTCCATCGGCAACCAGGCCGACGTCAATGCCGAAGACGCCATCGAATACTGGGAGGATCAGGACGACGTCCGTCAGATTCTTCTCTACATGGAGTCCATCAAGGATCCGGCAAACTTCCGCAAGCTTGCCTCGCGCGTGACCAAGGTCAAGCCCGTGCTCGCGCTCAAGGCCGGCCGTTCTGCTGCGGGCGCCTCGGCTGCGAGCTCTCACACCGGCTCGCTTGCCGGTTCCGACCGTGCCGCTGAAGCCTTGCTGCGTCAGTCCGGCGTCATCCGCGAGTACAGCTTGAAGCAGCTCTTTGCCACAGCAAAGGTCTTTGCCAACTGCCCGATTCCCAAGGGCGACCGCGTGTGCATCATCACCAACTCGGGCGGCCCCGGCATCATGGCTACCGACAGCGTCATTGACTACGGAATGCAGATGGCCCAGCTTTCCGAGACGACGAAGGAAACGCTGCGCAGCTTCCTGCCCGCCGCTGCTTCCGTGAAAAATCCGGTCGACATGATCGCTTCGGCGCCGCTTGAACACTATCGCCGCACGCTCGAAACGGTGCTTGCCGATGAAGGCGTCGACATGGTGATTTCTATCTACCTCCCCTTCCTCGGACTCAAGGACACGGACGTGGCTAAGGCGCTCATGGAGATCAAGGCGCAGCACCCTGAAAAGCCCATCGTCGGTGTGTTCATGACCAAAAACGAGTTCTTTAGCGAAATCTCCAAGGGTGAAGTGACGATTCCGTTCTTCATGTACGCTGAAGAAGCGGTCGACGGTCTGGCACGACTCAATATGCAGCGTAAGTGGATGGAGCGCCCGGTCGGTACGACGCCCGTCTTTGACGTCAATAAGTCAGCCGTGAGCGACATCTTTGCCGCCGTGAAGTCCGAAGGGCGCCTGGAGCTCACCACGCGCGAAAGTCTCGACGTACTCGAGGCCTACGGCGTGCGGGTCTGCCGGGCACGCTTTGCCGTCGGTGAAGACGAAGCCGTAGCTGCCGCTCAGGAAGTGGGCTACCCCGTCGTGATGAAGATGACCTCCAAGAGCACGTCGCACAAGACCGACGTGGGAGGCGTGCGCGTGAACATCGGCTCGGACGAGGAACTGCGCGCGCAGTACCGCGATCTCGTAGCCAAACTCAAGGAGCGCGGCATTCTTGATGGACTTGAAGGCGTCATCATTCAGGAAATGGTCAAGAGCAACCGTGAGCTTGTCTGCGGCATCGCCGCCGATCCTCAGTACGGCCCGATGATCATGTTCGGCACGGGCGGCGTGTTTGTGGAAGTAATGAAAGACGTTGGTTTTGCTCTGGCCCCGCTCACCGATGCCGACGCGCACGATCTGGTGCGTTCCGTCAAAGCCTTCAAGCTTCTCGAAGGCGCCCGCGGCACCAAGCCTGCCGACATCGCACGCGTGGAAGAAACGCTGCTGCGTCTGTCGCAATTGGTGACCGACTTCCCGATTGTGCAGGAACTCGACATCAATCCGCTGATGATTTCCAACACCACGGGCGAAGCCATCGCCGTTGACGGCCGCATCAAGCTTGCCTAAGGCAGACGAGGCATCTTGACAAAATGGGGAGACATCCTTTTGGAAGCTCCCCATTTTTTGTTCGGTTCACGTCGGGCTGAAGCTATAAGCCGGATTCTGTGCCGCGGCTTTCTTTCGAAAACCGCAGTGACGACCATTCATCTCGGACTCTGCTCACGCAGAGCCTCCAGCCACCTACCCGCAGTCTCACCGGGCCGGGTCAAAGACTGCTTACTTGGTGTTACTCCCCGTAGAGATTGCCCGTTTCACCCGAACTGAATCGGCTCGTCTCTGTTGCTCTAATCCTCGCCTTGCGGCGGACAGGCGTTACCTGCTACGGTGCCCTTCGGAGTCCGGACTTTCCTCAATGAAAACAAGTTCATTGCGGCCGTCCGCCTCACCCCAACGTGAGGCGTGAGAATTTACGCGGATTTTTTCTGTACTGCAACTTTCCGCACCCGATTCATTTCCATTGCTGGCTCTTCGAACAACAGAGACACAAAACTGTTTGCATCCGCACACACTTGTTAAGCGAAACATAGGCTTGACCTTGCTAGACTTCGCTGAATTTACAGGGATCGGCTGTATCCGGTGCCCTGTTGCTTTTATTGATTCAATGCATTGGAAAGAAAATGGGCATCAACGAGGAACTTTTTGAACGGGCTCAGCAGAGCATCCCCGGCGGCGTGAATTCTCCCGTACGCGCTTTCAAGAGCGTTGGCGGCGCACCGCGCTTTATCCGTCGCGCCAAAGGCGCCTACATGTGGGATGCCGAAGGTCGCCGCTACATCGATTACATCGGCTCCTGGGGTCCGATGATCCTCGGCCACAACCATCCGGCCGTGATTGAAGCCGTGCACGCCGCCGTCGACACGGGCCTTTCGTTTGGCGCCGTCACCGAGGGCGAAACGCTCATTGCCGAAGAAGTCATCAAGATCATGCCCAATGTCGAAGCCGTGCGCTTTGTGAGTTCCGGCACGGAGGCCGGCATGAGCGCCATTCGTCTGGCTCGCGGCTACACGGGCCGCAATAAGATCATCAAATTCGAAGGTTGCTACCACGGCCACAGCGACAGCCTGCTCGTGAAGGCCGGCTCGGGCATGCTCACATTTGGCAACCCCTCTTCGGCTGGTGTTCCGGCCGGTACGACCGAACACACGCTCGTACTCGAATACAACAATCCGCAGCAGCTCGAAGACGCATTCAAGCAATGGGGCGACGACATCGCCTGCGTAATCGTCGAGGCAATCGCCGGCAACATGAACATGGTTCCGGCCACGCAGGAATTCATGGACACAATGCGCCGCCTGTGCACGCAGTACGGCGCGCTTCTGATCGTCGACGAAGTGATGACGGGTTTTCGCGTAGCGCTGCACGGCGCACAGTCCCTCTACAACATCGTGCCCGACATCACCATGATGGGCAAGGTGATCGGCGGCGGCATGCCGGTGGCTGCCTTCGGCGGACGCCGCGAAGTCATGAATAAGATCGCTCCTTTGGGCCCCGTCTATCAGGCCGGCACCCTCTCGGGCAACCCTGTGGCCGTTGCCTGCGGTCTGGCCACCCTCAAGGAAATCCAGAAGCCGGGCTTCTACGAAAGCCTCTCGGAAAAGACAACCAAGCTCGTGACAGGACTTACCGCTGCGGCCAAGCAAGCCGGCGTTTCGTTCTGCGCTCGCTCTCAGGGCGGCATGATGGGGCTCTTCTTCCTTGAAAACCTGCCCAACGGCTTTAACGACGTCATGAAGGCCGATCCGGCCGTGTTTGCGAAGTTCTTCCACACGATGCTCGAAGAAGGCGTTTACCTTGCTCCTTCGATCTTCGAAGCGGGCTTCGTGTCGGCGGCTCACAGCGACGAAGACATCGAAGCGACTATCGCAGCCGCCCGCAAGGCTTTTGCGGCTCTTTAATGTTCAAAGCGGTAATGAAACTCTTTCGCAGCTTAACGACGCTGCTGCTCGGCTTGACGACGGCAGCTTCCGTAGCACTGGCCGCTCCGACCGGATTGGGTGCGGGTTCTGCCGGCACGGGATCTCCCTTTGCAGGCGGCGGCCAACCCAAGACGGTGACGGTGCAGCTTGTGTCGCGACAAACGGCCGGGATTCCGCGCGCGACCAACGACATCGGCATTTTGCTCAAGCACGAACCGGGCTGGCACACGTACTGGCAGTTCTCGGGTGACTCCGGTTTTGCTCCGAGTGTCGAATGGAAGTTGCCGCGCCGCTGGACCGCCGAACAAATCGGCTGGCCCACGCCGCAAAAGCATAAGCTCGGGCCCATCACCAACTTCGTGTACTCGGGCGAAGTGCTTTTGCCCTTCAATCTGGACATTCCCTGGGGAACGCCTTACGGCGGCACATACACCCTGCGAGCCAAGGTTGACTACCTCGCTTGCAAGGAAGTCTGCATTCCGGGCACCGCCGAAGTTTCGATGAAGCTTCCAGTGGAGGTGGCAGCCAAACCCGGCCCCTTTGCCGGCAAGTTTGAAAAGACGCTCAAGTCCATCCCCGAAAAGGTTGTCTCCGAACACATTTCGGCTCAGATTGAGGACGACCGCATCCGCATCGACTTTGCCCCGCTTGCGGGCAAGATCGAAAAAAAGGTGGAGTTCTTTCCTCTTACCGAAGGACTTGTCGACTTTAAGGAACTCGATCGAGCGGTGCTCAGCAAAGACCAGGTGTCGCTCTATCTTAAGGCCGCTCCTGAATATCTGGAAAGCCTCAAGACCGGCAATCCTCTGCCGTTTACCGGCGTGATCGTCGCCGACGGCGGCCCGGACAACGAAGGCTGGGCCATCGAAACGACGCTCGACATCAAGCCGGGCGAGGTGCCGTTGCCGTGGGCGCCGGAAGAAAAACCGGATTCCGCTCAAGCCGAACCGGCCACTCCAACCGCACAACTGCCCGATGCGCCGCCGAGCATGAGCACGGCGACCGCCTTGAGCTTTGCGTTCCTGGGCGGCTTGATTCTGAACCTTATGCCCTGCGTGTTTCCCGTGTTGAGCCTCAAGATCCTGCAATTGGTCGACGGCTCTCGCCGCAAGGGTGCGCTTGCTCTGCACGGCTTTGCCTTTACGGGCGGCGTGCTGCTCTCCATGGCAGCGCTCGCCGGCGCCTTGGTGATACTTCGAAGTCTGGGATGGGCCATCGGATGGGGCTTCCAACTGCAGCAGCCCTGGGTTGTGGCGACTCTGATTCTGCTCTTTAGCGCGCTAACGCTCAATTTGCTGGGCGTCTTCGAGTTCACGGCCGCCTCGCACCTTGCCGACAGCCGTGCCGTGCGCAAATTGCCGAGCACGGGGCCTCTCGGAAGCTTCTTTACGGGCGTTCTCGCCGTCGTGGTGGCCTCCCCCTGCACTGCACCCTTCATGGGGGCGGCTCTGGGGTACGCCGTGCTGCAGGACAGCGCCGTGAGTATGCTCATCTTCCTGGCGTTGGGTTTCGGTATGGCGCTTCCGTGGCTGATTCTCACTTTGGTACCGGCCTGGATGAAGCTCTTGCCGCGTCCGGGCGCCTGGATGCTCACCTTCAAGCGCGTCATGGCCATTCCGATGGTCGCGGCTGCCTTGTGGCTCATCTGGGTGCTTTCGCGTCAAGTCACGCTCTACGGGCTTCTCACCGTGCTCTTTGCCATGGGTTCGGTCACCGGTCTGTTGTGGGCCGTAGGCAGAGAACAGTACGGCCGCGGCCGCTCGCAGGTACTCAAAGGCGTCTGCGCGCTTGTGACCGTCGGATGCATGGTTCTGTTGTGTCTTGGCAACTTCGATCGTCGCATCGACACCGAAGCGGTGATGGCATCCGATCAATGGCAGCCTTGGAGCGAAGAGGCGGTCAATTCGGCCATCGCCCGCGGTCAGCCCGTTGTGGTCGACTTCACGGCCGCCTGGTGCGTGACTTGTCAGTTCAATAAAGCCACGGCACTGCGCACCGAGGCTGCCACGACCGAACTCACGCGTCTCAATTACGCGCGATTCGAAGCCGACTGGACGAACCGCGACAGCAACATCACCGAAATGCTCAATAAGTTCGGCCGTACGGGCGTGCCGCTCTATCTGCTCTACAAGATAGACGGTACGGCCACGGTTTTGCCGGAACTTCTCACTGAGTCGTCCTTTATTGCGGCATTGAAGGAAAACGTCGGCGAAAAACCGGCAAAGAATGAAGAAACCAAGAAGGACGCGCCTTAAAAGGACTCTGACTTCCGGTGTTTCCAAACGGCAGACGTTTTAGCGGCGTCTGCCGTTTTTTCTGCGGAACAGATTCAGGAGGTTTTCTGACGGGCGAACTCTTCGGCTTCCTGCTTTGCTTCCATGCGCTTAGTGGCCACAGCTGCCGACATGCCGGCAAGCAAAATAAGCGTCATACCGAAAAGCGACAGCGGATCGACCGACTCGTCAAAAAGTGTGACGCCGAAAATGACCGAAAACGGCACGGCCGAAAAACCCAGACAGGAGGAAAGAAGCATATTGCCGTAGGCGTAGGAGCGCGTGGTGCAAATCTGCCCGAGCGTGGCAAAAAGGCCCATGCCGAGAAGCCCCGCTATGCCAGTGAGATTGGGCACATGAAAGCCAGTCGTCGCCACGGTGCCCACCGCGGCAAACACCATGCCGAGAATGCAGAAATAAAACACGATGCGATAGCTCGGCTCGTTCAGGCGCCCCATCTGTTTCATCTGCCAGTAGGCAGCCAGATCAATGAGCGCCACGCCCAAGCAAATCAACGCGGGGATAAATTCATCGGTACCCAGTCCCGGTTTCATCACCAGACAAATGCCGATAAAGCCCGTGACAATAGCCAACACCACCGCCCACGGCGCTCTTTCACCCTTGCATTTGGCAAGAATGATGAAGTTCAAGGCCATGAATAGCGGCGTCGTGTAAATGAGCGTCATGCAGGTGCCGAAATGCATCTGCGACAAGGCATAAAACCACAGCGCAACGCTCGTGACACCCAACAAAGATCGAACGATATGATGCCGGAAGTGTTCCGTCTTGAGCGTGCCGCCGCTGCCTGCCACCACAAACGCAATGAAGATGGCGCCGAAAAGCGAACGGTAAAACACGAGTTCAAAGGAGCCCAGATCCTCCGTGCAGAATTTCACGAAGGCGCCCATGATGGAAAAGCAGGCCGCAGCCGCAATCGCCCATAAAGACTGTTTCATCGTGCCGCGCTCCCTTTTCGTTGATCATCCCAAAGAGCCTGCGCTCCGCCCTGGGCACACCACTGCAGTACGGCCTGAGAAAAGATCCGATCGCCGTCGAGTCGTTTTCCGTTCATCATCACCACCACGCTCCAACGACGGGCGTTGATGTCGGTCACGTACCCCGCAATTGAACGCACATCTCGAATGAGGCCCGTCTTGACGTGGGCGCTGCCCACCGCCATACCTCTCTTTTTCATCGTGCCGTCAAAGCCCGCCAAAGGAAGCGAAGCCATAAATTCGGGCATCACGTAGGAACGAAAACCGTAGTTGAGCACTCGCCCCATCGTTTCTGCCGTGATTCTGGTTTTGCGCGACAGGCCCGAACCGTTGTCGATAAAAGTGCCTGAAGGTACTTCGCCTGCAGCCTTAACAAGCCACCGATCCGTCACGGCCCGGCTGCGCGTCAATGTGGCAGGCTTTGCCGTACCGACGGGGTCGGTCTGAGACAACGTTAAAAACACGTGACGAGCCATTGTGTTGTTGGAATACTTGTTGATCAAGGAAACAATCGTTGGCAACGGCTGTGACTGAATTTCAGCCAGACGCACGCCGCTTTGGGCAAGAGCTCGTCCTTCTCTGACAACTCCTGTCCAAGCAATTCCAACCGAGCGCAGAATCGGCTTTAAAAGGCGCGTGAGATAGTCGTCTGCCTCCCAACGCGACACATGCAAAGCTTTGACGCCGCAAGATGCGGGCAAATCGCCCTTAAAGCGCACGCCTTTGTCCGAATACGAGGCCTTGACCTTGCTTTTCCAATCGCCACAGGCACCTTTACTCAGAGCAATGCGCTTGGGTACGGAAAAGCCTTCGAGCACAGGCAACGACGTGACGCGCGCCCACTTGCCGTTTTCTTCCGGTTCAAGCGTGATGGAGACGGCCTTGAGGTTGACGAGCGCCGCATCGGCCGCCACGTTGTAGGAACGATCGGCTGCGCCGTCAAAGGCGCCCTGATCAACCGGCTTTTCGCCAAAGGCCGAGCGATCGACCGTGATGTCGCCGATGATGCGCTTGACACCCGTCTGACGTAGTTGTTCCACAAGCAGCCACACCTGCTCGATCATCAGATGAGGATCCCCCGAACCGATGAGCGACACGGAACGCACAGCTCCCGCCTTGTCAGGCAACGTCTGCGCTCGAATCTGCGTTTTCCAGGTGAAATCGGGCTTGAGAAGATCAAGACCGGCAAGCGTTGTCACCACTTTGACGGAGCTTGCGGGCTGCATCAGACGATCGGTGCGATGCGCGACGACAGGAGCGTTGATGCCTGCGGGCGACACCCACACGGCAACTTCGTCAAGAGACACGGACGTACGCGCCAGCGCTTCTTCAAGCGCCGACGGCAACTGCGCCCATCCGGGGAACGACAGGAAAAGCGCCCCCAAAGCGGCACTCAATTTGAGAACTGCTGAATTCGGCATGATTCGCGCCCGATACGGACGCCCTCCCTTTCCGGCTGCAGTTTGTCTTTATGTCAAGGCTTGCGCCCCTTGTCGCCGGAATTGAGCAATTGTATCGGTTACGGCGGCCTATCGGAATGAACGAACGTTCAATTTTGACTTTTCCAGCGCGGAGCAATGTTTTCGCCTTCGTTTGATTTGCGCGGCGTCTTGGCAAGCAAAACTACCGTTGCAAGCACCATCACCACGCCGATGCCCTCGATGAGCCCAACATCTAGCCCCATCACCAGCACCGACAGCAGGTAAGCCGATACCGGTTCGCCCAGACTCAGGATGCTGGCAATCACCGGGGAAATCAGGCGCAGGGCCGTCATGTAGAGGCAAAAAGCCATCAGGGTGCCAAAAAACACCACATGAAAAAGCAACGCTGCGGTCATCCAATCAAAGCGCGAGAAGTCGAAGGTCGCAGGCAAAAAGAAAGACGCGACGACCGCCATCAATCCGCCGAAAAGCATGGCGCTTCCCATCACGGGCATCACCGCCACGCGCTTGAGGAGCTGCCGAGGCTGTACGGAATAGCCCGCCGTCATGACAGCGCAGATGATGGCCCAGGTAAGCCCCGTCAGATTGAATTGGGAAACATCGAACTCGCCCTTGGTAACAATGAGCGTCACGCCCACCGCAGCGAGCAGAAAACAGATCACCATCCGGGGCGACGGTTTCGATCGGTTCACGATCATTTCCCAAAGCGCCACCCACAGTGGAACGGTGGTCAGCACAATGGCCGCCGCACCGGCATTGGAATAGTGAATGGCGAGCATGAAGGCAAACTGCCCGCCATAAATAAAGACGGCGCCGAAAAGTACGTCGCGAAAGTTCGTCCAGCTAGTGAAGATTTTGACGATCTCATTGCGAGCGGTGATGCAGCACCACAAAAGAAGCAATCCGCCTGAACTACACAGGCGCACGATCACGAGCGCGCCGGCGTTGACCACGCCGTTTGCCATGACCGCCTGCGCGGCAACAGCCATCGAGCCCCAGAAAATGGCCGCGCAGAGCGTGAAGATCACGCCCTTGGGAAATGAACCGATGTTTCGGACTGCGTTCAGCATACTTTTATCGTGTCGATCGGACCGCTCTCAATCTATCGCAGGTCGGAAGCATGAACAAGTAGCGCAATCTTGTTTTGTCTTCGTTTCAGCTCGATGACAAAACTGTCAAAAAAAACTTCAGAAAAAATTTTTGCTTCGGGGCTTGAAATGCTGTTGCCCCATCCCCATATGGGGTTCTAGCAGCGGGCTTGGAGCCCGCTAAGAAATGATTTCATTGCTGAAAGGCCGCGCTAGTGCGGCCTTTCAATGGTTATTCAAATTTGGAGTGAAAACAAAATGCAGATCCGTCCGTTACACGACCGCGTGATTGTGAAGCGCCTTGAAGCCGAACGCACGACCGCCAGCGGCATTGTCCTTCCGGACACCGCCGGTGAAAAGCCCGATCAGGGCGAAGTCCTCGCTGTGGGTCCCGGCAAGCGCGACGAAGCCGGCAAGCTCCTCCCGATGGACGTGAAGGTCGGTGACCGTGTTCTGTTCGGCAAGTACGCCGGTCAGACCGTCAAGGTAAACGGTGAAGAACTCCTCGTGATGCGCGAAGAAGACATCATGGGCGTTCTCGAATAATCGGTATCGGTTTGATTTCATTGAAGAATTTTTAACGGAGATAGAAACAAATGGCTGCAAAGCAAGTTCTCTTCGGTGATGACGCCCGCGTGCGCATGGTCCGCGGCATCAACACGCTCGCCAACGCTGTGAAGGTGACTCTGGGCCCGAAGGGCCGCAATGTGGTGCTCGAACGCGCCTTCGGCGGTCCGCTCGTGACCAAGGACGGCGTGACGGTTGCCAAGGAAATCGATCTCAAGGACAAGTTTGAGAACATGGGCGCCCAGATGGTGCGCGAAGTGGCCTCCAAGACCAACGACAACGCCGGTGACGGTACGACCACCGCCACGGTTCTCGCTCAGGCCATCGTTTGCGAAGGCATGAAGTACGTTGCCGCCGGCATGAACCCGATGGATCTTAAGCGCGGCATCGACAAGGCCGTGGCCGCCGCCATCGAAGAACTGCGCAAGATCTCCCGTCCGACCACCACTTCCAAGGAAGTTGCTCAGGTCGGCGCCATCTCCGCTAACTCCGATCAGGAAATCGGCGACATCATCTCCCAGGCCATGGACAAAGTCGGCAAGGAAGGCGTGATCACGATCGAAGACGGCAAGAGCCTCAACAACGAACTCGAAGTCGTTGAAGGCATGCAGTTCGACCGCGGCTATCTGTCGCCCTACTTCATTAACACGCCGGAACGTCAGGCTGCCGTGCTCGACAATCCCTTCATCCTGATCCACGACAAGAAGGTGAGCAACATCCGTGAACTCCTGCCGGTTCTCGAACAGGTTGCCAAGACCTCTCGTCCGCTGTTGATCATCGCTGAAGACGTTGACGGTGAAGCTCTCGCCACCCTCGTGGTGAACTCCATCCGCGGCATCCTCAAGGTTGTGGCTGTCAAGGCTCCGGGCTTCGGCGACCGCCGCAAGGCCATGTGCGAAGACATCGCTGTGCTCACGGGCGCAACGGTCATCTCGTCTGACCTCGGCCTCACGCTCGAAAAGGCAACCCTCGAACAGTTGGGTTCTGCCAAGCGCGTTGAAGTCACCAAGGAAGCCACGACTATCATTGACGGCGCCGGCGACGCTCAGGCTATCGAAGGCCGTGTCACCCAGATCCGTCAGCAGATCGAAGCCGCTACGAGCGACTACGATCGTGAAAAGCTTCAGGAACGCGTTGCCAAGCTCGCTGGCGGTGTAGCCCTCGTTAAGGTCGGTGCCGCTACCGAAGTCGAAATGAAGGAAAAGAAGGCTCGCGTGGAAGACGCCCTGCACGCTACCCGCGCTGCCGTGGAAGAAGGCATCGTCCCGGGCGGCGGTGTGGCTCTCGTGCGCACCAAGTTCGCCATCAAGGACCTCAAGGGTGACAACGACGAACAGAACGCCGGCATCAAGATCGTTCTGCGCGCCATGGAAGAACCGATGCGCCAGATCGTGTCCAACTGCGGTGAAGAACCCAGCGTGGTCGTCAACAAGGTTGCCGGCGGTGAAGGCAACTTCGGCTACAACGCTCAGACGGGCGAATACGGCGACATGGTTGCCATGGGCGTTCTCGACCCGACCAAGGTCACCCGTACCGCTCTGCAGAACGCTGCCAGCGTGGCCGGTCTGATCCTCACGACCGACTGCATGGTCGCCGACATCCCTGAAGACAAGCCGGCTGTGCCTCCGATGGGCGGCATGGGCGGAATGGACGGCATGATGTAATTCATCGCCTGAGCGCTTAAGTCTTTAAGGCATTGAGCCGCTTGCTGTAAAGCAGGCGGCTCTTCTTTTAGGTTCACGTCTTAGATTCGACGAAAAATCTCTAACCTTCAGTTGTTTGTCGTTCGTGGTAAAGACAACTTAAGATCATACATACGGACATGTATGTATCACCACTCCTTTTTTAACATCAGTTAATACATACATTTAACATCAATGTCTTTATAATTTAGCATCATGATGCTAACCGTCTGTATCTTAGCTCACTTTTCCGTCTGTTGATTCTTTACCATGAACACCGACAATCTCTCTTTCCCGCAATTTCCTTCCAGAGAATCGTTAACGATCGAATTCAAGAGTGATCCTAAAAGCGGCCTGCCGGACAAGGTTGTGGTTGAGACCGTCGTTGGACTGGCAAACGCTGAAGGAGGAACGCTTTACGTCGGCATCAATGATGACGGCATCGTGTCGGGTGTACGAACACCCAGGTGGCGCGATCCGGACCTTGCCGCCGCATACATTGCTTCGCACACCATTCCACCCGTAGCAGTCGTGGCGGAACTCGTCGAGGCTGGCGAAGGTCTCGATGTACTAGTAATCGAAGTTTCGAAAGCCACGGGTATCGTTGCGACCAACGACGGCAAAGTTCTCAAACGCCGGCTGAAGATCGATAAGACGCCTGAAACCTCCCCACTCTTTCCACAGGAGTTCATTTCGCGTCTCTCAGAAATCGGACGCTGCGACTACTCATCCATGATCCTGCCGAATACTTCGTACGCCGACCTGGACAACGATGAACGCCGGCGATTGAGGAGCTTCATTCGCGACAACCGAGGAGACAGCACTCTGCTCGAACTTGAGAATGAAGACCTCGACAAAGCTCTGGGGTTCGTAAACGAAACGCCGCACGGTTTGTTGCCGACGGTCGCAGGGCTGCTTTTGATCGGGAAAAAAGCAAGCATCCGGCGGTTTGTCCCTGGAGCCGGAGCCGTTTTTCAGCATCTCAGCGGAACGGAAGTCCTGGCAAACGAAGAAATCGAACTGCCGCTGCTCCGAAGCTTTGACGCTCTTCTTGATCGGTTCCGAGCCCGCAATACGGAAGTCGAAATCACGCAGGATCTCGTTCGCATTGCAATTCCAACCTTTTCCGAGCGAGCCTTTCGAGAAGCATTGGTCAACGCCTTTTGTCACCGTGACTACACCATCCTCAATCGTGTCTCCGTCCGTTTCACGGACGACGGCCTGGAAATCAACAGTCCTGGCGGCTTTGTTTCCGGTGTTGATCTCAACAACCTGCTCACTGTTGAACCGCATCCGCGAAATGCGCTGTTAGCGGACATTTTCAAGCGATTGGGACTTGCCGAGCGTACAGGACGAGGAATTGATCTGATTTTTGAAGGCAGTCTTGTCTACGGACGTCCGTCACCGGACTATTCCGAATCCACTGAAGAAAACGTGCGTGTCTTTTTCCCAAAATGCGAGGCCGACGTCAATTTCTTCAGGCTCATCCTTGAATATCAAAAGCGAAACGGCAAGCCGATTTCCATCCAAAGCTTGATGGTGCTGACAGCGGTACTCTTTTCCAAGCGGATCACCTTCGAAGGCATTGTCGCTGCAACAAAACTGCCTGCCAACCGGCTCAAACGGCACGTCGAAACACTTGTCGAAGACGGTCTTCTTGAATGCAAAGGAAGTGGATCCGAACGCGATTTCATCTTGAGCCCAAAGTTTTATAAGGCTCAGAATCGCGAAATTGAGATGGTCCGCCAATCGGGTATTGGCTCCGTAAGAAACGATGAGCTTGTCATGCAGCTTGCCCGAGAAAAAGGTTGCATCACACGAGCCGATGTAATGCAAATTCTCAGTCTCGAAGCCCAACCAGCTTATCGACTATTACGCAAATTAACAGACCAAGGGCGGCTAATACGAGAAGGCGACAGGCGCACAAGCACGTACCGAGCATCTTCGTAAAAGTAATTCCGCTCGCTATCCGCGAGGCTGCAGCACATAAAGCTTGTCGTTTTCACGCACCTTCTCGGGAACCTTGATCGTCACGGCCGTTCCTTTGGTCGCGTGATTCACCGGTCCGTTGTCGTCGAAAATTTCATCGGCCACAAACTCCACCGCGCCCGTTGTGGGACCAGTGACAAGCAGTCGAGTACCTCTGTCGAAGCCGTCAGCCTGCACCAGAAATTGCGCCACCGACGCCTTATTGAAGAAATTGATGCACTTGCCGGCAAAACGTTTGGTGATTGTGGCTTGCGAGCCGTATCCGGAGGCAAGCTCCGGCGTGTGAGCTCCCAGGTACCATCCGTCCCAATAGCCGCGATTGAAGACCTCGGCAAGCTTGTCATCCCAACAGGCCACCTTGTCGGCCGTAAAGTCGCCGTCAAGCACCGCCTGCAGGGCCTGGCTGTAGCACTGCACGGTCGTGCGCACATATTCGGGCGAGCGGGCGCGTCCTTCGATTTTGAAAATACGCGCGCCACTCTGAACCATTTTGTCGAAAAAGCCGATCGTTTTGAGATCCTTCGGACTCATCACGTACTGCGGATCAATCTGCAACTCAATGTCGCGCTCGGCGTCCTTGATGTAATACTTGCGGCGGCACGACTGAAGGCACTGCCCCCGATTGGCGCTTTTTCCCCTCGTGTGCAAACTCATGAAACAGCGGCCGCTTTGTGCGATGCAGAGCGCCCCATGACAGAAAATTTCGATTTTGATGCATTCGCCCGACGGCCCGCAGATGTTTTGCTCGTCGATGGCTCTCGTGATTGCTGCGGTTTGCTCAAGCGTCAATTCACGAGCAAGAACAGCGACATCGGCAAAGTGCGCATAAAACTTCAGCGCTTCAACGTTGGCGATGTTGAGCTGCGTGGAAAGATGCACGGGGATACCAACTTCGTGCGCAAGCATCATCGCCGCCACATCCGAACAGATGACGGCATCAATGCCCGCCTTCTTGGCAGCAAGCATCGTTTGACGAGCCTCGGACAGATCTTCATCGTAGAGCACGGCATTAACCGTTAGCCGCGTCTTCAAATTGTGATCTTTTGCAAAAGCGGCAATATCAGGCAAGTCGGTTTCGCGAAAAGCACCGGTAGCAAGACTCCGCATATCAAGCGCGCCCAGCCCGAAATACACGGCGTCGGCACCTGCTGCTGCGGCAGCCGCCATCGCTTCTCGGGAACCGGCCGGGGCCAAAATCTCAAACTCTTTTCTGTCGTTTCGCATTACTGTCGTTATTCCGTTCGCTTCAGGTGGCGGTCAAAGAAGTTCACCACGCGGGAGATCACGCCGGGTTGATACCACGGTAAATCGCCATGTCCGGCTCCGCGCACAAGGACGTATTCGGCCTCTACCTTCTTGTTCTGAAGCGCTTCAAACATTTTTTTGCTCTGCAAGGGACTCACTACCTTGTCACCCGAACCGTGCATCAGCAAGAAAGGGGGCTCCGTTCCGTCTACATGCCCAATGGGGCTTGCCGCCTTCGCCTTTTGGGGATCGGCATTCACGGAAGCGCCGGCAAAATCCTTAAAGGCCGGCCCGTTGAGAAGCAATGCTTCCGTCACAGCAGCAGACGCATGCACGTTCTCGTTGCCGATCCCTTCCCCAATTGTCGTCAGATCGGAAATGCCGTAGATCGATACCACCGCCTGCACATCGGACGAAACCTCCTTAAAGTCGCCTACGTCCCAGTTTTTTTCGCCGTTGGTGGCACCAGCCATCTGTACGACGTATCCGCCGGCGGAGTCACCAAGCAGCCCGATGCGATCGACGTCCACTCCAAATTCTGAGGCATGCGCGCGCATCCATCGCACCGCTGCCTTGGCGTCTTCAAGCAGTGCCGGGAATTTATTGGGCACGGCACGATACTCGCAAGCCGCGACAGCGTATCCGGCACGAGCCAATGCATAGCGCATTTCCAAGAACTTCTCGTGATCGGCCGAAGTAAACCCGCCTCCCGGGAAATAAAGCACTGCCGGTTTCTTTTCTTTCGTGCGCGGAACAAAAAGCGTCATCTTGAGCCCACGCACACTTCGGCCTCTTTCAAAAACCTGGCTGTAGACAACGCCGGAAATCGCGTCGATTCGCCCCTGGACAACGGGCACGTCAATGACCTGTGCTTCAGGACTTTGGCCCATCAAATTCTGGGCTGTCGCTGTCGTGACCAAAAGGCTTGCCGCAGCAAGGACCGCGAGCTCTTTTCTCATGTTTGTTTCTCCCAAAAATCCTGTGCAACTATAAGGCAAATGGTGTCAGTGTTTGCCCAAACGTCTCGTCTTTGCCTGTTGCCAACCATTCGCTCTAACGGGCGCGGTAAGATTTAGCCTCAAGAAAAACCGGTTTTTACGGAAGGCATTTTCTGCCTTTCTTTTTGTGAAGGAAAACGCAACGTCATGTTCATCGAAAAACTCAACAAGCGAATCGACGCCGTTGACTCCATGCTCTGCGTGGGACTTGATCCCGATCTCAAACGTCTGCCCGCGCATCTGACCAAAGACGCCGAAGGTGTTCTGCAGTTCTGCTGTGCCATTGTGGACGCCACAGCACCGTACGTCTGCGCCTTCAAGCCTCAGATCGCTTACTTCGCGGGCGAAGGTCTGGAAAAAACGCTTGAACAGGTCATTGCATACATTCACGAAAAGCACCCCGACATTGCCGTCATTCTCGATGCCAAGCGCGGCGACATCGGCTCCACGGCCAAGCAGTACGCCAAGGAAGCATTCGTGCGATACCAAGCTGATGCGGTGACGCTTTCGCCCTACATGGGTTTTGATACCGTCGAACCCTATTTCGAATACGAAGGACGCGGCGTGATTCTGCTGTGCCGCACGTCCAACCCGGGTGGCGCCGACATTGAGGAGCTCGTCACCAAGGACGGCGACATGGTCTACGAGCGCGTTGCCAAGATGGCTTCGGGTCCCTGGAACGTCAACGGTCAAGTTGGGCTGGTCGTGGGCGCCACGCAGCCCGCTGAAATCGCACGCGTACGTGAACTTGCGCCTGAAACGCCTCTGCTTGTGCCCGGCATCGGCGCACAGGGCGGCGACGTCAACGCTGCCGTAGCTGCCGGTCTGGACGCACACGGCCGCGGCATGATCATCAATTCGAGCCGCGCCGTCATCTTTGCCGGTAACGGCGAAGACTTCGCGCAAGCCGCTGCCAAGGCTGCTGAAGCTACGATGATTGCCATCCGCGAAGCCAAGAAAAAAGCCTTGAGCTGAATTCCATCATTTGGGAGAACAAAAATGCAGAACTTCAAGCCGGTGGAACTGGAGGATGTTTATCGTCTCTTTAATTTGGGTGCCACCTCGTTGGTGTCGGCCGCAGACGGCGATGATGTCGACGTCATGCCCGCCACTTGGGTGTGCCCGCTCAACACCACGCCCGCCCTGTCGACCGCGGTGATTGACTCGGTTCACTACACGCGCAAGCTCATTGACAAGACCGGCTACTTCATGCTGTCCTTGCCGTCTCTGGCCATTGCTCGCGAAACGCTTTATCTGGGCTCGGTGAGCAAATTCGACGAAGCCGACAAGATCGAAAAAAGCGGCGCCAAGCTCTTCAAATTTGAAGGCTGCGACATCCCCACCGTCGAAGGTGTGTTGTGTGCGGTGCTTTTCAAGGTGATTCCAAACGAATACAACGAGAAAAAGCACGACCTGTTTATCGGAGAAGCCGTGGCGGCCTGGGCTGATTCCCGCGTCTTCTCCGAGGGACACTGGCACTTCCCGGAAGGTGACGACAGCTGCCGGACGCTTCACTACGTCTCCGGCGGTCATTTCCTTACGATCGGCAACGCCCACGACATCAAACTCTGATCGTTTAGTTCTTACCCATTAAAAACGCGCACCGGCTCTGAGGCTTGTGCGCGTTTTTAATGGGCTTATGTGCGTGTTTCTTAATCGGCGTTGTCCTTGCCTGCCGACCAACCGGTGAGGCGCACGCGCATCTTCCAAAGAAAGAGCGCAGCCACCAGAATGAAGATCGCGCCTGCGTACATCATCTGGTGTAGCGCGTTGTGATCCGAACTCACAACCATATAGCGCCCCATCGCCACGATGGCAATGGCAATCGGCATTGCGATAGCAAGTTCGTGGTGACTGTGAAGCGCCGCGCGCGCCATCACCATCACTTCGGTATAAAGGAAGAGCAAGAGCAGATCGCCCAGAGCGATCGTATCGGCCGTCACCATACGCCAGAGCTCAGCACCAAAGCCGACAATGGCCGCAATGGCGATGGCGCTCAGTCCCAGAAACTGGCACACGTTGAAAAGCCTATCGAAAGCGCCGAGCGCCGCGGAGGATTCTTTGTTTGTTTTTGTCAGAGGTTCCATTCCATCAAATCTCGAAACGAGTCATCGGAACCCGCATTGTGGCACACACCGTCATTGTTCCTGAGAGCCGTCAGACAAATCTGTTGTTAGCACTTGTCACCAAGCGCCTGGCAGAGCAATTGCAACGCATAGCGAATGCTTTGACGACGTACGTCATCGCGGCTGCCGTCAAACTGCATACGGGAAGTATGCACCATAGTCTTGCCGTCGATTTTCAAGGCCACCCCGAAACAAACGGTTCCCACGGGTTTGCCCGGCACAGCGCCGCCCGGCCCCGCAATCCCAGTGATAGACACAGAGAGCTGCGCGCCGGAATGCTCCAAGGCGCCGTAAGCCATCTCTTCGGCCGTCTCTCGACTTACGGCTCCGAATGCGGCAAGCGTTTCTGCCTTCACTCCAAGCATCTCTTCTTTAGCACGGTTCGTATACGTGATAAAGCCGCGCTCGTACCACTCACTTGATCCTGGAACGGCTGTGATTTCAAAGCCGAGACCTCCCGCCGTGCAACTTTCAGCCGTTGCCACGGTCACGCCGCGCCGCTTGGCTCTCAGGCCGAGCTCAAGCGCCAGTTCATATGAATCCATCAGAAGACTCCGAGAAAAAGACTGGCACCGGGAAACAATCGATTGCAGAGCATATCGATTCCCACTAGGGCCACCGCCGCCCAAACGCCGGCGAGCAGATCGTCGAGCATGATGCCCCATCCGTTGTGGATTTTGCGATCCACCCAACTTGCAGGCGGCAACTTCACGATGTCAAAAAGTCGAAACGCAAGAAATGCGGCGCACCAAGCAATAGCGTTTTGCGGCAGCATCAGGCACACCAGCCAAACGGCAGCCACCTCGTCGACGACCACACAGCCGGCATCCTGTACGCCGAGATCCCGACAAGTTTTTTCGGACGCGAGCGCGCCCAACACAAAAAGCACCGCGATGCAAACCGCAAGCGCCTTCCAGCTTAAGAACTGCACCAAAACTATCCACGCGAGCACGCCGGCAAGCGTACCCCACGTGCCCGGTCCCGGTCGGAGGCAGCCCGCTCCGAAGAAAAGCGCCAGCGTGTGCGCTGGGTGCGAAAACGCAAATTTAAGGCCCGGACGAACGTTGTAGGCGGGATTTGACGCGCTGTACTTTTCTGAAAACATGGGCAAAAGCTCTTTGTTTTTCTCTTAATCGGCGCCCTGCGCAAAATGATCGAACCCCTGCACCGGCAAAAAGAGCGGACGCCCCGAAGCGTCTCGAATCGCTAGCGGCGCACCGCTTTGCTTCTTTTCGATGATGCGGCCGATGCGAGTCACGGGCGTGAGCGCGGAAATCGAAGCCTGTTCGATCAAACCGCGCTTATCAGCCGGCGCCGTGAAGACGAGCTCGTAATCGTCGCCGCCGCTCATGGCTGCTTCGACTTGCTGCTCCTGCGACAGTGCCGCCAAGGCCGGATGCTTGGGCACAGCGTCCCACAGCACATCAGCGTCAACGCCGCTTCGCTCCAAAATGTGTCCCAAGTCCTGGGC
This sequence comes from Sutterella sp. AM11-39, assembly GCF_003472385.1. Taxonomy (GTDB): domain Bacteria; phylum Pseudomonadota; class Gammaproteobacteria; order Burkholderiales; family Burkholderiaceae_F; genus Duodenibacillus; species Duodenibacillus intestinigallinarum. The sequence goes on from NZ_QRLV01000001.1 coordinate 221,483, forward strand.
AAGCCCGTCGGAAATGTCCGCGCAGGCCGTCGCCGAACTCAAAAGGGCTGTACCGAGCGCATTGCGGGGGTTGGGGCGATCCATAGCAAGCGCAGCCGATGGAAAGACACGCGCGTCAAGCGTGAGCTTGCCCCAGCGGTGCATCAGCGCCGCCCAGGCGCCTCCCACGCAACCCGAGACCCAAATGTCGTCGCCCGGGCGGGCGCCCGCTCGAGTAAGTCCCATACTCTGCGGCAGTTCACCCATGGCCGTAATCGAAATCGTCACCGGAGCGTGTATGTCACCCACCTTGGCCGTACGTGTCGTGTCACCTCCCAGCAGAGGACAGCCCGCCTGTCGGGAAAGCTCCGTCATGCCTTTGGTAAAACCGGCAAGCCAGGCGTCGTCGCGCACGGGCAAACCGATCGTCAGAAAGAAGGCGCGCGGAATGGCCCCCGCGGCAGCCAAATCCGACAGATTCACGGCAAGGGCTTTGTAGCCGATATCTTCCGGACGCTGCGTGGGAAGAAAATGCGTGCCGATGGCCATCATGTCTGCCGTCACGGCAATGCGGCCTGCGGGCATATCAATGATGGCGCAGTCGTCGCCGACGCCCTTACTTGCCCAAGCGCCAAAGTTTTCATGCGTAAAGAAGCGCTCAATAATCTGAAATTCGCCGTTCTGAGCCATAGGATTCTTTCAACCTCCTGTTGTCCGACAACAAGGTCAATTTTGGCGCAAAAAACGAAAAAGGCACGGCCGAAAGAGAAACTTTCTCTCTCGAACCGCACCTTTTGCGGTGTGCTTTACCGAGATTCAGCCTTAGGCCTGATGTTCGGCCGGACGCAGCTCTCCGGCGACCTTGTCGAGCACGCCGTTAACGAGCTTATAACCGCGATCGGCACCAAAAACCTTGCACAGCTCCACCGCCTCATTGATGACGACTCGATAGGGAATCTGCGGGCAGTTCTTCATTTCCCACGTTCCGATCATCAGACACGCGCGTTCCACAACAGAGAGGCGCTGCGGGTCGCGGTCAAGATGACGCGAAAGCGTATCGAGCAGCTCCTGCTTGCCCTTGATCACGCCGTCAAGGATGTCGCGGTAAAACTCCTGATCGCACTGATCGAAGTCTTCTGATGTGAGATCGCACCCGGCAACGGGACTGCCTTCATCGGTAATCACGCTCAGAAGATTGGCGTCGATCGCCGCAAAGTCGGCCGATTCGTTGATCAGCGATTCGTACACGCCCAAAAGCGCGAATTCACGAGCTTTACGGCGCGGGCCCAGGCTCAAGCGAGCACGCAAATTAGCACTTTCCGTCATGTTTTTCGAGGTCGTCCGCAAGGATCACATCGTCGTCTTCATCGGCGAGGTTTTCCCAATCGGAGCTATAAAAGTTTTCGTAGAGGCTCGTCTGCAGGTTGACCATTTCAACGGCGCAGCGGGCGCAGTCCTTACCCTTCATGTGGGTACGGGCCTTGCACTGTTCATCGTCGTAGGTCGTAAGGATGCCGTTGGCGATCGGAATGTCGTTTTCACGGCTCACGCGAGCGATTTCAGCTGCCGACGTGTCAGCCACGATTTCGAAGTGATAGGTTTCACCGCGAATCACGGCACCCAAAGCGATCAGAGCGTCAAACTCGTCGCTTTCGGCCAACATCTGCAGCGCCAAGGGGATTTCCAGGGCGCCGGGAACCGACACTACGCGGATGCAATCTTCCTGAACGCCGAGAGTCTTGAGTTCTTCAAGACAGGCATCAAGTTCTTCTTTGCCGGCGTACTCGTTGAAACGAGAAACGACAATACCAACGACGATTTCGGAGCCGTCGAGCTCGCCCTTAAAGGTCTTCACGGTCATATCTGACTTGCTAGCCTATGTAGTTCGTTTGCAGGTGCAAACAAAATTTCTTCAATAACAGGCGATTTTACCTTTCTCAGGGAAAATTCGCCTCGGAAACACCGTTTTTTAACAAAACGACTTGGACTGCCGTTTGGTCAGAGCAAAGCACAAACTCTTATACTTTGGCCCAACGACACTCTGAACAAAAAAACAATATGCCTTCGATTCCCACTTGGGTCACCACCGGCCTGCTCATTTTCGCCGCGCTCTACACTGTCGTGCAGGCAGTGCGTCTCTTTCTTCCCGTCTATTTCTGGACACTCGATCGGAATGCGGCGCGCGGGCGCGCCATTTTAGCGGTTTGCCCAAAAGATACAAGCCCGAGCGAAATTGCCCGCGCTGTCCCCGCTGAAGCCTGTCTGGCTCGTTTACTGAGAGCACAGGACCTGAGCCCGGCCGAAGAAGCCTGCAAGGCCGATTTCCGCCGTCGCGTTCTGTACTGCTTCGTTGCCTTCGGCCTAACGCTCGTGGCACAGTTCAAGCCTGACGCCCCCGCCGTCCTGATGCCGCTTTCCCAAGCGCTTTTGCTGTGCGCCATCGGAATGATCATCGGCGCCGTCGCACGCTATCGCATTCTGCGCACGATGGACGTGACCGAAACCACACTCAAAGAAAAGGGCCTCTGGAAAGAGACCGAAACCTAAAACGCCGCAACAAACACCGGCGTCTGCACCGGGCTGCCCAGGCTCTGCGCGGCAGCCCACACCCAACTCGGGTTCTTGACCATCTCGCGACCGATGCAAACCGCATCGGCGTCCTGTGTGCGCAAAATCTCTTCGGCCTGAAGCGGCTCGACAATGCCGCCGCTCGTGAAGGTCACAATTCCAACCTTCTCTTTGATGTGGTGTGAAAACGTCGTGTGCGCAACGGTAAGCGATGCCGGAGGTTGCTGCGCGGGATCGATGCCGCCGGAGGAAACGTCAACGGCACAGACGCCAAGCTCGGCAAGCGACGAGGCCAAGGCCAGAGCCTGCTCTTCGTCGGCGCCGCCCTCAATCCAATCGCTGGCCGACAGACGCACCATCACGTCAAGCCCGGGAGCACCCTTTTGAACGGCTTTGACAACTTCCTGAGCGAAGCGCAGACGGTTTTGAGTCGTACCACCCCAAGCGTCGGTACGGTGATTGGTCACGGGCGACAGAAACTGGTGCACAAGATAGCCATGCGCCGCATGAATCTGAATGCCGTCGAACCCCACTCGAGCCGCCCGGCGAGCTGCCTCTTCAAAGGCCTGCAGCACTTCGGCGATATCGGCTTCAGTCATTTCGCGCGGCATCGGCGCCTGCGCAGTGTATGCAACGGCCGAAGGCGCCATCAGTGCAAAGCCTCCCTCTTCGGGCAACAGAGTGCCGTGGCCGGTTTTGGGATCCTTACGGCTGCCTTTGCGGCCGCAATGCGAAAGCTGAAGGAAGAACTTGGTATCGGTGCTCGCCACGGCGCGGCAGGCTTTTACAAGCTTTTTGAAAAAGGCTTCCTGCTCATCGTTGTAGAGCCCGAGGCAACGCGTGGTGATGCGGCCGTCGGCGCGAACCGCCGTCGCCTCGACCACAACCAGCCCCGCCCCTGAAGCCGCAAGCGTCTCGTAGTGCGAGATGAGCTCATCGCTGCCCACGCCCTCTCGAGCAAGGCAACGACACATCGGCGGCACGCAGATGCGATTGGGTAGCGTCTGTGCCCCCATCTTCAAAGGCGTAAAGAGCAATGCCATCCGAAAGTCCTTCCTAATGCGCGGCGATCAATCAGAACAAATCGTCGCCGTCGTCTTCACGAAGCTTGATCATGCGCTCGACATAGCGCGCGATCGTGTCAATTTCGAGGTTGACCCAATCCTGCGCCTTGAGGTGCTTCAAGGTCGTTACTTCAACGGTATGCGGGATGAGATTGATGCTGATGAGCGCGCCCATCGCCGTATCTTCGACCTCGTTGACGGTAAGCGAGACACCGTTGACAGCCACCGAACCCTTGTAGGCGAGATAAGGCGAGAGCTTCAAGGGAGCTCGGATCACGAGCTTGTAGCTTTCTGCAATCTTGGTCATGGACTCGACCTGGCCTACGCCGTCAACGTGGCCGCTAACCAAATGGCCGTCAACGCGATCGCCCAGACGCATCGCCTTTTCAAGGTTGACTTCACCGAACGTATCGAGACCGCAGGTCTTGGAAAGGCTCTCGGCACTCACGTCAATCTGGAAGGAATTCCCTTCGATGTTGACCACCGTCATGCAAGCGCCGTTGACGGCGATGGAGTCGCCCACGCGCACTTCTTCGAGATGAAAGTCTTCGGGCGTGACGATCGTCAGACGAACGCCGTTGCCGAGTTTTTCGGGTTCACGAACCTTGCCGATGGCCTGAATAATTCCGGTAAACATGGTTTTTCAATCTTTCCTAAAAGGCGGCCTCTCCTGTCCGAGACTTGCCGCAGTTGCAGTTAATTCTTTCGCAGCACGACCTCAAGGTCGTCGCCGACTTTCTCAAAACTAACGAAGCGTCCGCGCAAGACTTCGCTCATTTCTTTGAATGGTCCGAGCTTGGCAAAGGGCATGCCCTCGCCCATCACAGCCGGCGCCAGATAGCAGACGATCTCGTCGACCAGATCCGCATCAAGGAGCGCCCCGGACAAGGTTGCACCGGCTTCGACATGCAACTCGTTGATTTCATCACGGCCGATCTGACGGATGATTTCCTCGAGATCAAGCCCTTCGCTGCCGCCCACGCAGCGGACCGTAGCGCCGGCGGCAACCAGTGCGTCCACACGCGCCTGAGGAGCCGTGTCGCTTACGAAAATCGTCGTGGGTTGCCCCTGCAGAATGTTGAAAGTCACCGGCGTAAGCGCCTGGCTGTCGGCCACATACTTCACCGGGCTCGGCAGCTTTTCTTCGCGCACGCTCATTTGCGGATTGTCCGCAAGCACCGTGCCGATACCGGTAAGGATACCCTGAGCGCGGGCGCGCCACAGGCGTCCTTTGCGGCGAGCTTCCTCGCTCGTGATCCAGCGGCTGGCTCCGTTGTAAAGCGCCGTACGGCCGTCAAGCGTCACTGCAGTCTTCAGTCGCACCCAGGGCTTGCCCGTCGTCATGCGTGTAAAAAAGCCGATGTTGGATTCGTAGGCCTCGTCGCGGCACACACCGCAGACCACCGCAACTCCGGCCTGACGTAGCATTTCCAACCCCTTGCCGGCGACCTGCGGGTTAGGGTCTTCAATGGCGGCCACGACGCGCCCGGCACGTTCTTCGATAAGGCGCGCCGCACACGGCGGCGTGCGGCCGTAATGCGAACAGGGCTCAAGCGTCACGTAATAGGTGGCGCCGGTAATGTCGATACCTGCCTGCTTGGCGTTCATAATGGCATCGATTTCGGCGTGCTGAGAGCCCGGAGCGTGCGTATAGCCGCGCGAGACAATCTGACCGTCCTTGACGATCACGCAGCCGACAGCCGGGTTGGGCGGGGCGATATAGCGCCCCTTGCGCGCCTCTTCAAGAGCGGCGCGCATGAAAATCTCATCGCTCGTATCCGTCATTTCGCTTCGTTCTTGTCGATTTCCAGATCACGCATCAAGCGCTTGAAAGCTTCGGGATCTTCCACGTTGAAGTAGACGCTTGCAAAGCGAACGTAGGCGATCTTATCGAGACGCTTGAGTTCCTCGAGCACAAATTCGCCCACCTTTTCGCTTTTGACTTCCCGCTCCCCGAGACTGCGAAGTCGTTGCTCAATGAACGTAATGGCTTCCTCGATCTGCTCGTCGCTCACGGGACGCTTGCGAAGCGCCAGGCGCATGGAGCCGCGAACCTTGTCGCGGTCGTACTCGCGGCGCACGCCGGTGCGCTTGACGATGGCCGGCATATTGATTTCCACGCGCTCAAACGTCGTGAAACGCTTGCCGCAATGGCTGCACTGACGGCGACGTCGAATGGAGAACCCATCTTCGCTCGCGCGAGAGTCCACCACCGCTGTGTCCTTAGACTTGCAAAACGGGCAACGCATCTTGAAAACTCCTGGAAAACGCCCGGAAACGGTTTAGGGTCGATAAACGGGGAACATCGCCGTGAGCTGATCGACTTCGGTACGCACACGTTCGAGCACCTGAGCGTCCTCGGGAGCCGAGAGCAGATCGGCAATGAGGTTGGCCACCTTGCGCGTTTCTTCTTCCTTAAAGCCGCGGGTGGTCATGGCAGGCGTGCCCAGACGAATGCCTGACGTGACGAAGGGCGTCTGCGGGTCGTTGTGAATCGCGTTTTTGTTAACAGTGATGTGTGCTGCTCCCAGAAGCGCTTCAGCGGCCTTGCCCGTCAGATTCATCGGACGCAGGTCAACGAGCATCACGTGGCTTTGCGTGCCGCCCGAGACAATGCGCAAACCGCGCTCCATCAGCGTCTTGGCAAGCACCTCAGCATTCTTGATCACCTGCTTGCCGTACTCCTTGAACTCGGGCTTGAGCGCTTCGCCGAGCGCCACAGCCTTGCCTGCGATCACGTGCATGAGCGGACCGCCCTGAGTGCCCGGAAACACTGCCGAGTTGATCTTCTTTTCGAGATCGGGCCGGCAGAAGATGATGCCGCCGCGCGGGCCGCGCAGGCTCTTGTGCGTCGTCGTGGTCACCACGTCGGCATAGCCAAACGGGCTCGGATAGACACCGGCGGCCACCAGACCTGCGTAGTGCGCGATGTCAGTCATCAGAATGGCGCCTACCGAGTGCGCGATGTCCGCAAAGCGTTTGAAGTCGATGTGAAGCGAATAGGCCGAAGCACCCGCGATGATGAGCTTGGGCTGATGTTCCTTGGCCAAGCGCTCGACTTCATCGTAGTCGATTGCTTCGGTGTCGTCGCGCACGCCGTAGCTCACGATGTTGAAATAACGGCCGGAAAAATTGAGGTGCATGCCGTGCGTGAGATGGCCGCCGTCGGCAAGGCTCATCCCCATCACGGTGTCGCCCGGATTCAGAAGGCCGAACAGAACGGCTTCGTTGGCCTGCGCGCCGGAGTGCGGCTGGACATTGACAGCCATTTCGACACCGGCGGGCTCGCAAAAGAGCTTCTTGGCTCGCTCGATGGCGATGCGTTCCACCTCATCCACATACTGGCAGCCGCCGTAGTAGCGCTTGCCCGGATAACCTTCGGCGTACTTATTCGTCAGAAGCGACCCTTGAGCCTGCATAACCGCCGGAGACGTGTAGTTTTCGCTCGCGATCAGCTCAATGTGCTGTTCCTGACGATCCGCCTCAGCCTGAATGAACTTCCAGACTTCGCTGTCGGCTACTGCGATGGTGTTGGAGTGGCGAAACATGTCCTTGGACTCCTTAAAAGTTGGGCGCGCTTGTTCGTTCAAACAAGGTTCTTCTTGAAAGAACGGCGCAATTTTTTCAAAAAACGATTCTGCAATTATCGCCTATGGAGTCGACAAAAAGAGACAATGAAAAAGCCGGCTCCGTCAAAGAATCGTTTTTTCTGACAAACGACTCCGACAAGCCGGCTTTCCTTATCCGTACCAGTGAGCGCTGATGCCCAGGTTCTCGACCCGCTGCGCAATCCTTTCGAGCGTCTCCGCAGGCGCCTTTTTGAGCCCCGCCACAGGCGTCTCGCGCGCCAGAGTATAGATGTCAACGCCTTCGGGACGAATCTGCGCCAGCGCTTCAAGCCAGGGGCCCACGTACTTTTCAGTCGTATTGTCGACGCTTTGTCCGGCAAAGGTGCCCTGCATGAACATCGTCTGTACGATGCAGCGACCGTTGAGTTCCTTGATGCGCTCAATCACCTCTTTGACGTCGTAGCGCGCGTTGGGGCGATCCACCAGACGAATGTAGTCTGCATCCACCGTATCGAGCTTCAGACACGGGCGGTCGATCAGACGAACGGCCTCAAAGACGTCCTCGCGGTTGAGGTGCGTGGCGTTGGTCAGCAGACACACCTTGGCCTGCGGACAATACTTATCGCGCAGCGCGAGCGTATCGCGCACAATGTTGAGGAAATCCGGATGTGATGTGGGTTCACCGTTTCCCGAGTAAGTGATCGCCTCGGGCAAGTCGTCGGCGTCGCGCATGGCGCTCAGACGCGCTTCCAGAGCTTCGCGCACAGATTGGCGCGAGGGCATCTTCGACTTGGGGCGACGTTCATCATTGAGTCCACATTCGCAATAGATGCAGTCGAAACTGCAGATTTTGCCGTCAACGGGCGACAAATTGACGCCCAGACTCTTGCCCAGACGTCGACTGCGAACGGGCCCGAAAACGGGCCCGGGATAAATGACGGTACTCATCAGTTTTCGATAGCGCTTGCCACAACGCCGTGCATGGCGGCCCACGTCCAGGGCGTCTGCAGCCATTCGAGCACCAGTTTTTCGTGCTCGACGTCAATCACGCCCATTTCCTGCGCCTTATGCACGACTTTTTCAAAGGCAATCACATCGTAGGTATCGATTCCTTCCTGCTTGAAGAGGCGCTGTGTTTCGGGAATCGCGTAGTTCGTAATCGACATTACCTGCGTCACCTGAGCTCCCTCTTCGCGCAGAGCGCGAATGGCGTCCAGACAGCTCAGACCGGTCGAGATATGGTCTTCGAGAAGAAGCACGCGCAGCCCCTTGACATCACCGCCTTCGATACGGGAGTGGTTGCCGTAGGTCTTAGCCTTCTGACGCACCATGATGGCGGGCAGTCCCAGGCGATAAGCCAGAGCTGCGGCGTGCATGGAGCCGGCGGCTTCGACGCCTGCGACTATGTCAAACTCCAGATCGTATTCTTCAACGCGGCTAGCCATCGTCTCAACAATGTCGCGCCAGGCTTCCGGATGCGAAAAAAGCTTGCGGTTATCCACGTAAACGGGAGAAATCAGACCGGACTTCAGGCGCATCGGCGCATCGGCAAGAAACTCCACCGCCTGTGCGCGAATCAAGCGTTCGGCCATGATGTCTTCGGCAATGCTGCTGGTGTAGCTGGGCTTAAATTTCATGACTCTTCCCCTTTACTCAATGCCGAGAACCTTGCGACCATTGACGGTAGCGATGTTGACGAGCTGTTCGAAATCATCGAAGCGGCAGCCGGTGGCAAGCAGCTGCAGTTCGTGCCACATGTCGCCTGCGCTCCACGGAACCATGGCGTCGCACACGTTGTCGGTACCGAGCGCCACCGTGACGCCGGCCGGCACGAGTTCGTCAACAGGCGTCATCGAATTGTGCATCGGGCCGATCATTTCGGTACGGGCCGTGTCGATCCAAGCCGTCGGACAGCAGACCATCATCACGCCGGCTTCCTTGAGAAGCGTGTAGAGACGCTGACGGTACATGCGGGAATGCGCACCAATCGAGATGCCGTGAATGGCGACCACCCGGCCGCGCATGTCATGCTCAATCGCCTTGTGCGCAAGCATTTCGGTTTCGTATTCGCTGGAGAGGTTGAATTGGTCGACGTGCACGTGCACCATCTTGTTCTGCTCTTTGGCCGTGCCAAGCAAAATGTCGAAAGCTTCGGCAGCGCGTCCAAAGTCACGTTCGTCTCGCTTGGGCAAGCCACCGATGATGTCCACCATTTCGGCGCCGATGTCAAACCATTTGCGCGCTTCCGGATCAATCACTCCTTTGAGTGTCTGATTGGCAAATTTCACAGTGATCTGATCGGCATAGTGCTCGCGGGCGCGAAGGCCTGCCTTGATGGCACGATCTTCGGTCTGAGGATCGATGTCCACGAACGTGGCGCAGGCCGTGCAGCCTTGCTCGATCATCAGTTCAAAGAACATGGAAAAGCGCCGGTAGAAGTCTTCCTCAGTCGACTCGCTCTTTAAGCGATCCAGAGCGTCCCATTTCTGCTGCAGAGAGTGCGTGCGACGCATCTCCAGAATTTCGGGAGACAACGTAAACGCACGGTCTGCGTGAGCGTGCGTGTTTACCCAACCGCCGGCCTTCTTAATTGCCGGCTCGATCATCTCGCGTACGGTTCGCGGCGCGTTTTCATCAAAAGACATGAAGGGTTCTCCTAGCGAAAAGGCACGAGCGCCCGTTGTCTGTCAGCATCAAGCTCAGACAGCGGCGCTACGCGCCTGCAAATCTAGGTTAATTTAACTAGGTCGCGCGCTTGTGTCAACCATGTCGCACGAGCGCGCCTGAGAAAAAAGTGATTCGGCCGACCGCCTTACTCGACAACGGTCAGTTTAACCTCCGGATCCAGAATCTTTACGCGATCGGCAATGCACTTGCTCACCCAGGCTCGCTTAAGGTCGGAGTCAAGAATAAAGACGCCCAAGTCCTTCTTTTCGGCCATTTTCTTGACCGCCTTTTCTACGCCCATCGCAAACAAGGCCGTACACCAGCCGTCGGCGCGCGCCCCGTCCTTATCGACGATCGTGACGCTGGCAATGTCGGTAGCGACAGGCATCCCTGTCTCAGGGCTCAAAATGTGCCCATAAGATTTGCCGTCCTTCTCAATTTTGCGCTCGTACGCGCCCGAGGTGATCACCGATTCGTCAAAGGCTTTGACGACGGCAAAGATTTGACCTCGTTCTTTGTCGGGGCGCTGGATGCCGACGTTCCAGGCGCGTCCTGCGGGAGACTTTCCGAGCAAGGCAACATTACCGCCCAAGTCAAGAATCACGTTGGTGGCACCGGCCGCCTCCAGATCCTGCGTGAGTGCCGTGCCGATCCACCCCTTAGCGATAGCCCCGAGATCGATGCTCTGCCCCTTGCCGATGCGCATGCGGCAGACGTTGTCCTCGCGCTGCGTTTCAATCTTCGTGTAGTCAACCTTTTTGAGCGCCGCATCAATATCTCTTCTCGCCGGAACCTGATCGCCGCCGAAACCGATCTTCCAGACGTTGACAAGAGTGCCGATCGTGGGTTCGAACGCCCTGTCGGAAGCCTCTGCTATGGCCTTGGCTTTTTCCGTCAGTTCGGTGATGCGGCAGTCGACTTCAACCCATTCGCCCGAGCGTTTATTGACCTCGTAGAGAGGCCCCTCGCGGTGCACCGTAAAAAGCGTTTCGTAGTCATCGACGCGTTCTGATACGAGCTCTTCGAGCTTTTGCGCGGCTTTGGCATCCGGCGAAATCAAACGCGCCGTAATCAGCGTTCCCATCGCAAGCCCTTGATACTGCGTTTCATAGAGCGTTTTGCCTTCTTCGGCAGCGGAAACAAGCGTACTCAAACCGCAAAACAGGGCAGCCGCAAGGAGTGGCGCGCGCGCGAAAATGCGAAAAGTCGTATTGGGCAAGGCTGACATCCTTTCAGTCGAACAAAAATGCAAAGAGTATGCGCACTATATACAGAAAAAGGCCCGGTGCGGGATTTCCCCACTCCGAGCCTTTTTTGCATCATGCAACTGAGCTGATTACTTGGCGGATTCGAGAGCCTTGTTCACAGCTTCGATGATGCCCTTGGAGGAATTGGACGCACCCGTCACAGCTGCGACACCTTCCGTACCGTTCTTCTTGATAATTGCCTTGGACAACTTCTTCTGAGCGGCGTTGAGCAGCATTTCGGTTTCGCCATGCTTGACAACCTTGACAGAAGTGATCTTGCCACCGGCAACAACAACTTCCACCTGAATCTTGCTGGCGTTACCGGTGCCTTCACCGGTGTAGGTGCCGTCCTTGTAGGTAGCGGCCTGAGCACCTGCACAGAGCAGAGCGGCAGATGCAGCAACAATCAATTGCTTGATCATTGGTTGAAAACTCCTCTAAGTTTTACAGCGTTATTAGTGAGCCTTGACGTAAGCGGTAGCGCTGTTGCCAGCGATACGACCGAAGACGATGATGTCGGCCTGAGCATTGCCGCCGAGGCGGTTGCCGCCGTGGACACCGCCGGTCACTTCACCAGCAGCGAAGTAGCCCGGGATAACCTTGCCGTCGACGTTGATCACTTCAGCCTTCGTATTGATCTTCACGCCGCCCATGGTGTGGTGCACGGCCGGGGTGACGAGAATAGCATAATACGGAGCCTTGGTGAGCGGACGTTCCATCTTGGTGCGGCCGCAGCAGCTGTCCTTACCGGCAGCCTGATCCTTGGCGTACTGAGCCATCGTGGCCTTCAGGTTAGCAGCCGGAACACCCATGTTCTTGGCCACTTCGTCAAGATCCTTACCCTGAATGACCATGCCCGGCATCTTGATGTAGCCTTCGATAGCCTTCAGAGACTTGCGAACGTCATCGTCAAAGAACATGTAGGCGTGGCCGGTGGTCTGCTTCAGGATGGCAGCCGACACAGCGTCGCGCGTGTTGAGTTCGTCAAAGAAGCGCTTGCCTTCCTTGTTGATCAGCACAGCACCGTTGCCGCGAACGGCTTCGGTCACCATCACGCCGGTCGTTTCAACAACGGTCGGGTGGGTCTGGATCTGGTCCATGTCAACAAAGGCAGCCTTGACCTTTTCGGAGAGCAGCAGGCCGTCGCCCGTGGCACCCGGATGGTTCGTCGTGGCAAAGCCCTTCAGACGCGGAATGATCTTGGAAACCATGGCGTTGTTGCCGGCAAAGCCGCCAGCTGCGTTCACGACAGCCTTGGAGTTGATTTCGTAGACCTTGCCGTCTTCGTCCTTAACCTTGACGCCGGCCACAGCACCGTTCTTGACAATCAGGTCGACAACCTGAGAGTCCGTGCGCAGATCAATCTTGCGGGCTTCAACAGCGTTATAGAGCGTCTTGACAACTTCAGGACCAACAGCGGCGCCGCCCGTCGGACGGTGGCAACGCTTGTTGGTGGCGCCGCCCATAAAGCCGACGTCGTTGAAGTTACCGCCGAGCTTGATCAGCCACTGAACAGCATCGTTGGAGTTTTCGCACAGAACCTTCACGAGTTCAGGATTGTTGCGGTTGTGGCCGCCCTTCATCGTGTCCTTGTACATCTGTTCGATGCTGTCCTTAATGCCGAGCTTTGCCTGCTGCGGCGTTTCAGCAGCGTTGATACCGCCGGTAGCGCGGATCGTGTTACCGCCGACCATCGGCATCTTTTCGATGATCACAACCTTCTTGACGCCGTTGTCGTGCGCCTGAACGGCAGCAGCCATACCGGCACCGCCTGCACCGATCACGACAATGTCAGCCTGTTCGGCAGCGTTGGCCATGCCGAAGGCGGCAGCGACTGCGGTTGCGATAAGAATCTTTTTCATGTTTGTTGTCTCCCCAACAAAGATTGTCGATTCCTATTTGAATCGATCTGTGGTTTTCTGAGCACGACCGCTTTCTCAACTTTTTTGCGCGCAAGCCACCCGCCGGCGCAAAAAAGGCCGCACTCAACCTGAGCGATTATATGGAGAAACGTCAAAAGCACCCGTTCAAACTTTCGGATGTCCCTACCCGACATCTTTTTTGTTTGACTAAATACAAAACCATGAATTGGCCTTTACACAAACAAAAAAGCCTGTCCGACCTCCGAGCGTCGAATGACGACGAACGGGAGAATTCGGGCAGGCTCTTGTACCGCTGGGGAAAGATTCTGTTACTTCGCGTTCTTGCCCCAACTGTCGCGCAGTCCGACGGCAAGGTTAAGCACCGGATGTTCGGCGCTGTGATCCTTGATGTCGGTCACAAAGTAGCCGACGCGCTCAAACTGATAGCGCGTCTCGGGAGCGGCAGCAGCCACGTTGGGTTCAACGAAACCCTGGCTCACGAACTTGCTGTCGCGGTTCAAAACGTCGAGGAAATCCTCGGCCGAGTCAGGCTGCGGCACCGTAAAGAGACGATCGTACATACGGAACTGCGCGGGGACGGCGGTCTTGGCGTCAAGCCAGTGAATGGCCGCCTTCGTCTTGACGGAATCGGCGCCGGCCGTACCGCTCTTGGTTTCCGGCAGGTAGTCGGCATGCACGCACACGACGTTGCCTTCGGCGTCCTTTTCAAAGGACGTGGGCACAATCACGTAACTGTTGCGCAGACGCACGGGCTTGGCGGGCGTACCGTCGGCCGGAATCGTCAGTCGGCGATAGCCCTTCGGAGGCACTTCGGCAAAGTCTTCCTGTTCGATCCAGAGTTCCCGGCTCATCGTCACCGTACGCGTTCCCATTTCGGGTTTTTGCGGGTGATTCGGGCACACAAGCTCTTCGCTCTTACCCTCCGGATAGTTGTCCAGAATGAGCTTTAACGGATGCACAACGCCGGCGCGCCGTTCGGCCGTGCTTTCCAGGTCCTCGCGAAGCGACTGCTCAAGCACGCTGTAGTCAATCCAACCGCCAGCCACGCGGCTCACGCCGCAGTTTTCGACGAACTTCTGCAATGCTGCGGCGGTGTAGCCGCGGCGACGCAGACCGACGAGGGTAGGCATACGCGGATCGTCCCAGCCGTCGACCAGCCCCTGCTGAACGAGGGAAATAAGCTTGCGCTTGGAGAGCACCACATAGGTGAGACTCAGACGGTTGAATTCGTACTGATGCGAAAGCAGGAAGAAGTTGTTGCGCACCACCGACAACGCGCTCTGAAGCAACGGCGTGAAGTTTTCGGTGTTCATCTGCAACAACGTAAAGAAACTCTTGCCTTCGGTGCCTTCGAGCGTCTCCGGACCACCCGTGGCAGACCAGCGGCCAAAGATCTCACGCATGGCCACTTCTGGTTCGCTCTGACCGAGCTTGTCAGCGGCGTTGAACGCAGCGCGGGCAAACGCCAGCGCGCGATCGTCCTTGCCGGCAGCCATGTCGGCGATGATTCTCTTGGCTTCTTCGTACTGGGGCGTACGAAGTACCGGCACAATGCGCTCGAGCGCCCAGTCGTAGAACGCGCGCTGGTCGTCAAACTCGAGCGTGCAGATCGAGTGGGTGATATTTTCGAGCGAGTCTTCGATCGGGTGCGCGAAGGTGTACATCGGGTAGATGCACCACTTATTGCCCGTGGACTGGTGTTCAGCAAAACGGATGCGATAGATCGCCGGATCGCGCAGGTTGATGTTGGGCGAAGCCATATCAATCTTGGCGCGCAACACCATGGAGCCTTCCGGATGCTTACCGTCGCGCATTTCGCGGAAGATGCGCAGGTTTTCCTCTGGGCTGCGGTCGCGATAAGGCGAGTTCTTGCCCGGTTCGAAAAGCGTGCCGCGATTGGCGCGCATTTCGTCGGCGCTCTGTTCGTCGACGTAGGCGTAACCGGTCTTGATCAGATGTTCGGCAAACTGGTACATCCAATCGAAATAATCGGACGCGTGATAGAGATTGTCTTCCGTGCCATGCTTCCAGTCAAAGCCCATCCAGCGGACGCTTTCCTTGATCGCGTCAACGTACTCCTGGTCTTCCTTAACCGGGTTGGTGTCGTCAAAGCGCATGTGGCAGACGCCCTTGTAATCGGCCGCCAGTCCGAAATTCAAGCAAATGCTCTTGGCGTGACCGATATGCAGATAGCCGTTGGGTTCGGGCGGAAAACGCGTGCGAATACGCGCCCAATCGGGCTCACCCTTTTGCAGTTGTTCGGAATAGGGAGCCGGATGACCGCACCAGTAGCGCGGCAGGTTGTTGCCCTGCTCCAGATCGTTTTCAATGATCTGGCGGATGAAGTTGGTCGGACGCGTGGCGCCCGCTTCGATGTCGGCAGTTTCTTTATCAGTCATCTCAAAGAGTCCAAGCCTTACGCGCCCAAGGAGTTGGGCCTATCTGACAAGCGCAGGCGTAAAAAATGAATTTTAGCGTCAAAAGGGCAAGTAACCGTTGACCCAGGCGACATACAGGGCTGTGCCCGCAAAGATCGAAACCAGAGGATTTTTCAGGAACCACTGCAGCACAAAGGCAAAAGCGATGCTCACCACTTCGGGAGTGGGAGCTGCATCACGCGCCACGGCCGCGTCGGTTGCGGCGTGCACGGTCAAAAGCACCATAATGGCAAGAGGCAAAAAGTCGCCCAGATCTCTTACCCAGCGCTGTTTTTGCAGCCATTTGCTTGCGGCAAAGGGAAGCGCGCGTTCGGCAAAGGTCACCGCCGCCATAGCGATGAACACAAGCATCAAGTATCCGAAATCCATCCCTTAGGCCTCCTTGTTCAAAACGCAGTTGCCCGCATCTCGCTTGCGGCGGGAAGCTCCCCATGCAAGCCCCGCAACCGCACACAAAGCGATCGAGACGGCAAGAGCGTTTTCGGGCATCAGCAGTCGAGCAGCGGCGTATCCGAAAAGCGCCACCCAAAGCGATAGCGCCGTCTTGCGATTGCGCCACTGTTCAGCCGTCAGCATGGCAAAAAGACTCGTGAGCACAAAGTCAAGACCGGTGAGCCCGATCGTCACGCTTGAGCCCGCCAGCGCACCGACAAATCCACCGAGAATCCACCACAGGTGATTGAAAAAACACACGAAAAGCATGCGCGCCAAAGGCGTACCGACAGGCATGATCGAGAGCAGTGAGTACGTCTCGTCGGTGAGTGTATAGGCGATGTACCAACGCGCCCAGCCCTTGGAAGGGACCTTCTGCAGCAGCGACACGCCGTAGAAGATGTGTCGCAGGTTGATCACAAGCGTTGCGAAGGCGATCGCCGGCACCGAAGCGCCGGCCGCGACCATCGGCACCATCATGTACTGCGAGGCGCCGCCGTAGACAATGATCGAACATACCGGCGCCATCCAAACGGCGGCACCTGCCTGAGCAAACAAGAAACCAAAGACAAAGCCCAGCGGCAGATACCCCATCATCACAGGAATGGAGTCGCGAAAAGCCGTCAGCACCGAGTCTCGAAGTTCGGAGTCGAAATGCATTTTCCTCAAAAAACAAACGGACAGGCCTGACGCAAATCAGCCTGCCGTCGCGTATCGATCAGATAAAGAATTGGTTACTGCGGAGCAATCCAATGACCGGATTTGCCGCCGGATTTCTCGAGCAACTTGACGCCGCCGATTTCCATGAAGCGATCAACGGCCTTACACATGTCGTAAATCGTGAGAAGCCCAACCTGCACGGCGGTGAGAGCTTCCATTTCCACACCCGTCTGCCCTCGCGTTTCGCAGGTTGCAACGCATCGCACGGTGCTCTTTGCCTCGTCAAACTCGAAATCAACGGCCACGCGCGTGAGCGCAATCGGATGACACAACGGGATCAGGTCCGACGTCTTTTTGCTCGCCATAATAGCCGCCACGCGGGCAATGCCGATCACATCGCCCTTTTTGGCCGTTCCCTGAGAGATCATGGCAAAGGTTTCGGACTTCATACGGATGTAGCCTTGCGCACGCGCCACGCGATGCGTCTGATCCTTGGCGCCGACGTCAACCATATGCGCGTTGCCGGCTTGGTCAAAATGAGTGAGTTCTGTCATCTTTCGTAGCAATAGATTGCGTTTTGAGTCGTCCGAAGAAACCACGCCTCGGCCGCAGGCCGCTATGATACACAACCGAAGTTCTCGGCTTCGATTCAATCGACATCCTGCCGACGGCTTGCCGCCGTCCGACTTATAGGTTTTCAATTCCGTGCGCTTTCTTAAAACGCTTACCGTTCTTGCCGTCAGTTGTTCGCTTGCCCTTCCGCCGGCAGGCGCATACGCGCAGCTTGCGGGCGGCGTGGGCGAATTTAACCTTCCGAGTCTGGGCAATGTAGTCGGCGCCGACCTCACCGTGCTCGAAGAGCGCAATCTCGGCGAACAGCTCATGCGCCGCGTGCGCGCGGACAGGTCCTATATGCCGGACCCCGAGATCACCGACTTCATCAATCGGTTGGGTTATCGGCTTGTGGCGGCCGCCAACCCCTCGCCCTACGATTTCTTTTTCTTTCCGATCCGTGACAAATCGTTAAACGCCTTCGCACTGCCGGGCGGGTTTATTGCCGTGCATACGGGCCTGATCGTCGCCGCGCAGACCGAAAGCGAACTTGCGGGCGTCATCGGTCACGAAATCGGCCACGTCACGCAGCGACACATCGCCCGAATGATCGAGTCGAGCAAAGGATCGCTTGCGATGACCATCGGCTCGATTCTGCTCGCGCTGCTTGCGGCACGTGCCGGCGGCAGCTCGGGCGGCGATGCCGCCATGGGCGTGATGTTGGGCACCCAAGCGGCAATGCTGAGCAAACAGCTCGGCTACTCGCGCGATGCAGAACGCGAAGCCGACCGCTTCGGACTTTCAACGCTGCAAAACGCCGGATTCGATCCTCTCGGCATGGAAGCGTTCTTCGAGCGGCTGCAGCAGAACAACCGCTGGTACGAAACGACAAGCACCGCGTACATCTCCACCCACCCGATGACGACCGAGCGTATGAGCGACATGCAAAACCGCACCCGCAACATGGCCCCGGTCACACATCGCGACAGCATGGACTTCTTCCTTGTGAAGGCGCGCGCACGCGTGCTGCAGGAAACAACGTACGACGGCTGGCTTAAGGTCTCGAAGAGCTTTGAAAACGAACTCAAGCGCCATCCCACGGGCTACAGTCTTGTGGCAACGCAATACGGCCTGTCGGTTGCCTACGCGAAGATGAACCAGAAGGACAAAGCGCTTGCCGCCATCCGCGCCGCCAAAGCCGCGAGCAAAGAAAAAAGCGTCATTCTGGATAAACACCTGTCGGAACTCACCTATCAGGTCGCTAAAACGCAGGCTCAGAAAGACCAGGCACTTGCCGTTGCCAAGGGAACGTGCGAGCAGTATCCCTACTCGGGACTGGCCGCATCCAACTACGTCGAACTGCTCTTTCAAAGCGGCAAGCATCAGGAGCTCGTCGACTACCTGCGCAAGCAGTCGGCCCTTTCGCGCACCAACCCCGACTATCACATGTACCTCGCGCGCAGCTACGAAGCTCTCGGCAAAAAGTCGATGGCCTTTGCCGCCACAGGTGATATGTACGCGCTTTTGGACAACCCGCGCGCCGCGGTCTATCAGTTTGAGCTCGCACAGAAAGCCAACGACGGCGACTTCTACATCATGAGCGAAATTGACGCCAAACTGCGTGAACTTCGCCAGAAAGTGCTCGACCAGAAAAAGGATTGATTATCCGCTACGAACCGGCGAAGTCGTCTTTTTTCCTTATTCAAAACAGCGGGATCGTGTGCGAAAATACGCCCAACGATTCGCCTGCGTGCAAGACGGGGTTTTTGCGCGCCGGTTTTTTGCGCGCGTCAAGCTGACGCCGCCCTATGCTCAACGAATATTTGACAGACTTAAACGACAACTATGGCTATTGAAGATTATCTGAACGTTGCCGAACCCACCGACCAGGTCATTGAAACCGACGCCGTGATCGTCGGTGCCGGCCCCGTGGGTCTTTTTCAGGTTTTCGAGCTCGGCCTTCTCGAAATAAAGGCTCACGTCGTCGACTCGCTGAAAAACGTCGGCGGCCAGTGCATGGAACTGTATCCCACCAAGCCGATCTATGACATCCCGGCCGTGCCCGTGTATTCCTCCTACGAACTCACGGAAAACCTTCTCAAGCAAATTCACCCCTTCAACCCCACCTTCCACCTCGGTGAGGAAGTCAGCGTGGTGAAAAAGCGCGAAGACGGCCTTTTTGACGTTGAAACCGACAAGGGCACCAAGTTCCTCTGCAAGGTCGTAATCATCGCCGCCGGCGTGGGCTCCTTCCAGGCCCGCCCGCTGCGCGTGCCCGGCATCGAAAAGTTCGAAGGCACCCAGCTGCACTACCGCGTGCGTGACCCCGAACTCTTCGCCGGCAAAAACGTCGTGATCTGCGGTGGCGGCGACTCGGCTCTCGACTGGACGCTCAACCTCGTGGGCAAGGCCGAAAGTGTCGTGCTGCTGCACCGCCGCGACGGCTTCCGCGCTGCTGCCTCGTCCGTGGCCCGTATGCGCGAGCTGTGCGAAAACTGGGAAATGCAGTTCGAAGTCGGTCAGGTGACGGGCTTTGAAGAAAAAGACGGTAAGATGACCGAAATCCGCGTCACCGGCGGCGACGGCGTCGTGCGCCGCATGCCTCTGGACCACCTGCTCGTGTTCTTCGGCCTTCAGCCCAAGATCGGTCCGATCGCCGAATGGGGTCTGGAACTTGACCGCAAGCAGATCGTTGTGGACACGGAAAAGTTCGAAAGCTCCATCCCGGGCATCTTCGCCGTGGGTGACATCAACACCTATCCGGGCAAGAAGAAGCTCATCCTGTCTGGCTTCCATGAATGCGCACTGGCTGCCTTCGGCGCGTCCAAGTACGTCTTCCCGGAAAAGAAGGTGTTCCTGCAGTACACCACGACGAGTCCGAAGCTGCACAAGGTGCTCGGCGTTGAAACGCCCACCTTCGACGACTGATTCGTCTGACGTTACTTCGACAGAATCCGACGCCGGCCGCGGTCAACCGACTTCGGCCGGTTTTTTCTGTCCGGCGCAAATTGCTACACTCTCGATCGAACCATTCTTTGAGCTTTGAATCGATGCAAAAATTTGAGCGCGTTGCCGTCATCGCCAAGCCTCAGGGCGCCATCTCCCGCTATGTTCGAGAGCTGACGGATCTCATCACCCGCACGGGCTGCACGCCCTATCTGGACGAAAACGCCGCGGCCCACATGCCGAGCGACTGTCCTTTCGAGTCGGGATCAGCCGAAGAGATTGCCCGCGTATGCGACGTGGCCGTTGCCATTGGTGGCGACGGCACCATGCTCGGCGCCGCACGCGCCATGGCGGCCTACAAAGTTCCCGTGATCGGCATCAACGCCGGGCGCCTGGGCTTTATCACCG
This sequence comes from Sutterella sp. AM11-39, assembly GCF_003472385.1. Taxonomy (GTDB): domain Bacteria; phylum Pseudomonadota; class Gammaproteobacteria; order Burkholderiales; family Burkholderiaceae_F; genus Duodenibacillus; species Duodenibacillus intestinigallinarum. The sequence goes on from NZ_QRLV01000001.1 coordinate 241,896, forward strand.
ACATCGTGCTCGAAGACATGAATCGGCTGCTTCCTGCCATGCTGCTCGGTCAATACGTCGCCGACGAGCGCAGCATGCTCGAAGGCAGCGTCTGGCGCGAAGGCAATATGCTCTTTGAGGGACTGGCCGTCAACGACATCGGTATCAGCCACGGCCGCGCTCTGGGTATGGTCGAGTACACCGTCTACGTTGACGGTCTCCAGATGGCAGTGCAGCGCGCCGACGGCGTTCTGGTGAGCACCTCGACCGGATCGACCGCCTACGCGATGGCCGCGGGCGGTCCCATCATGCATCCGTCCGTTTCCAGCATGCTCCTGGTGCCAATTGCGCCGCACACCCTCTCCAACCGCCCGATCGTGCTCGGCTCGCACACGAAGATTGACATTGAGGTAAACGAAACCCGCAGCGCCGTGGCAAGTTTCGACGCTCAAGTACTCATTGACGTGCAGGCTGGTGACGTATTGCGCGTCAAAGTAAGCAAAGAGCGCTTCACCATGCTTCACCCGGTCGGCTACAACCACTTCGATTTGCTACGCCGCAAGCTCAAGTGGAACTACCTGCCGCAATCCGAACATCCGATTCACACACCCCTGCAGGATCAGACCACGCCGGTTCAGATTCCTCATCCGACAACCTCAGAAAAATCGTCAGACTAACACTTCAACCCATTTGATTCCATCGACAAACGTCCGGACTTGTCCTTTGCTTTCGAGAGTTAAGAATGCTTCAGTTGTTGTCCCTTAAAGATTTTGTGATCGTCCCCTCGCTTGTTGTGGAAGCCTCCTCGGGGCTAACGTGTCTGACCGGTGAAACCGGTGCGGGCAAATCCATTCTGATCGACGCGCTGGAACTCGTTTTGGGCGCCCGCAGCGACACAGGGCTCATTCGCGAAGGTGCACAGCGCACTGAAGTCTGCGCCGAATTCGATGTCACGCCGCGCGTGAAAAAGTGGCTCTCCTCGGCCGGTCTCGACGAAACCGACATCGTGATTCTGCGTCGCACGGTTGATATCAAAGGGCGGTCGCGCGCCTGGATCAACGCCACTCCGGTGACCGTTTCTCAAATTCGTGAACTGGGCGAACGCCTGGTCGACATCCATGGGCAGCACGCGCACCAATCGCTTCTGAAGACCTCGTACCAACTGCAGCTCGTCGACGGATTCGGCGGCACACAACCGCTACGGCTAGCAGTGCGCGAAGCCTGGCTCGAATGGCAAGAGCGCGTGAGACTTCTCAATCAGGCCACACAAAACGTCGAACAGCAGCAGGCAGAGGCCGAGCGGCTGGGCTGGATCAACGAACTCTTTGACGAACTCGATCCCAGGGAAGGTCAATGGGAGGAACTCTCCAAGGAACACAGCCTGCTTTCAAACGGCGCAGAAATCGTCAGCCACATTCGTGCCGCAACCGACGCTCTCTCACAGGGAGACGTGACGGCCGTCGGATTGACGATGCAGGCGCAGGCCGATCTGAGCGCCGCAGCCAAATTCGATCCGGAGCTTGCGCAATACGAAGAGTCTCTATCAGAAGCAAGCGCTATTCTCGAAGACATTTCGCGCGACCTTTCACACCACCTCGATCGTTTCAACGTCGACGAATCGCGCTTTGCAGAAATCGACGAACGTCTGTCGATGTACTGGAAGCTCTCGCGCAAACTGCACCGCGCTCCCGAAGATCTTTTTGCGTACCGCCTGGAAGTCAAGGCACGGCTCGAGGAACTCGCTGAGAACGCCGACATCGAGCTTTTGGAAGAGAACGAAAAGCGCGCCAAAGAAGTTTTTCTGAAACGCGCAGCAGCGCTCACCCAAGCGCGCATGAAGGCCGCTCAGGATCTCTCAAAAGCAGTGACTGATGAAATGCAGCACCTGTCCATGACCGGAGGTTGTCTGCAGATCACGCTCCCGAAGTGCGAACCCTGGGCAGGCGGCTTGGAGCGCTGTGAATTCCTGGTGTCAGGGCACGCCGGAGCCACGCCGCGACCGCTCACCAAAGTGGCCTCCGGCGGCGAACTGGCCCGCATTTCGCTTGCCATTGCCGTGATCACCGCACAGATCACGCCGGTACCCACGCTTATTTTCGACGAGGTCGACAGCGGCATCGGCGGAGCCGTAGCCGAGGTCGTCGGGCGTCTGCTGCGCCGTCTCGGTCAGACTCGACAGGTGCTTTGCGTCACTCACCTTCCTCAGGTTGCAGCCTGCGCCAACAACCAGTGGCTTGTGCAAAAAGAAACGCTCAATGACGTGACGACGAGTTCTCTGAAACCCCTTTCGGAGGAAGAGCGCATCCGCGAAATTGCCCGTATGGCCGGTGGCCTGCAGATCACCGACGCTACGCTCAAGGCCGCGCAGGAACTTATCGAGAGCGCAAAACAGGCCGACGAGACCGTTGAGAAAAATTAAGCGAGAAAATCGTCTCCGACCTTCCCGCTCCTCAAACTTTGCCCCGACCTTGATGCCGGGGCATTGTGTTTTTAGTCGTTGACGACCTTCACGGAAGGCATCACCTGACTCATGTCCTTGGCAGTACGCGCCACGTAAGCAGCCGCACGCAAGGCGATCTGACGATAAATCGAAGCGATTTCACCATCGGGATCAGCCGCCACGGTGGGCAGCCCCGAGTCGGCCTGTTCGCGGATGCGCGAATCAAGCGGCAACTGGCCCAAAACAGGAACCTTGTACTGTTCGCTCATGCGCTTGGCACCGCCTTCTCCAAAGATGTGTTCGAGGTGCCCGCACTTGGGGCAGCGGAAGAGCGCCATGTTTTCCACGATACCGAGCACCGGCACCGAGACCTTTTCAAACATACGAAGGCCCTTCTTGGCGTCCAGAAGCGCGATGTCCTGAGGCGTCGTCACTACAACGGCCCCTGTGACCGGAACAGACTGCGAGAGCGTAAGTTGCACATCACCCGTTCCCGGGGGCATGTCGATCACGAGGTAGTCGAGGTTATCCCAAGCAGTCTGATTGAGAAGCTGGGTGAGCGCCTGCGCGACCAGCGGACCGCGCCAGATCATCGGCTCTTCCGGATCAATCATGAAGCCCACGGAGTTGATCTGCAGACCCAGGCTTTCGATCGGATCCATGTTGACGCCGTCGCGGCTCGTCGGCTGACCTTTGGCACCCAACATCGTGGGTTGCGAGGGACCATAGATATCGGCGTCGAGCATGCCCACGCGAGCGCCTTCGGCAGCAAGCGCCAGAGCAAAGTTGGCTGACACCGTGGACTTGCCCACGCCGCCCTTGCCGGAGCTGATGGCAATAATGTTCTTGACACCCGCCATCGTCTTGAGCGTGCGCTGCACACGGTGAGCAATGATTTCGCCCGAAACCGTCACAAGCGCGGAAGCCGCACCGGCCTGCGTGAGCGCCGTCTTGACACGGGAAGCCAATTCGTCGGCAACACTCTTGACGGGGTAACCGGGACACACGGTCACGGCAACGGCATCGCCGTCGACGACGACATTCTTGATGGCCTTAAATTCCGAAAGCGGCAGGTTGAGTACCGGATCAAGCACTGCACCTGCAATCTCCTGCACTTGTTCTTTGGTCAGCATGGGATAGTGTTCTTTCTTAATGGTGGCGACAAGCGCTTCACAGTTCGTCGCCGGTTGCGTAAACAATGCGCAGGCACGCGTCGCACCCGCGCATGGAGTTGGAGTTTACAAGGAAAAGTCCGAGCTATCTAGTCGGACATTTGACCAAAGCTCTTCTGAGGAGAACGAATCAGCCTTTGACGCACAGAACCTGACGGAACTTGTGGATCACGCGTACGAGATCGTTTTGGTTTTCCATCACGGAGTCGATGCGCTTGTAGGCAGCAGGAATTTCATCAAGCACACCGGGATCCTTGCGACACACGATGCCTTCGGTCTGCGCCTTGAGGTCCTCAACGGTAAAGCGTCTCTTGGCATCCTGTCTTCCGTAGCGGCGACCGGCACCGTGCGCAGAGCTCATAAAGGACTCCTCATTGCCCAGTCCTTCGACCAAGTAAGACGCGTCACCCATGCTGCCCGGCACGAGACCAAGTTCGCCGATACCAGCACGAATGGCTCCCTTGCGCGTGACGTAAACCTCTTCTCCGAAGTGCGTTTCCTTTTCGACGTAGTTGTGGTGGCAGTCAATCAATTCACCGACGGGCTCAACATGCGGCCATACGTCTTCAAGCGACTTGATGACGTCGTCGACCATCGTGCGGCGGTTGGCGCGTGCATAGTTCTGTGCCCAGTGCACCGCCTGCATGTATCGGTCGAACGCCTCTTCGCCTTCCTCAAAGTAAGAAAGCGCGCCATCAACAAGTTCGATGCCTTTGGCTGCCGTCAGCGTCTTTGCTTCCTTAATGAAACGCGACGCCATAACGTTGCCGGCACCGCGAGAACCCGAGTGTAGCATCACCCACACGCCGCCTTCTTCGTCAACCTCAAGCTCAATGAAGTGGTTGCCCGAACCGAGCGTACCCATCTGAAGCCGCCAGTTCATGTTTTGCATCGGATCGAGAATGCCGGGATTTTTGGATTCGATTTCTGCCATCTCGTCGGAAAACGGCAGGCACATTTCCGTGCGGCAGTTCTTCTCTCTGTGCTGTGTCAGGCCCACCGGCGTGCGACGCAAAATCGCCTGAAATGCGGCGACAAGCTGTTTTTCTGTGAGTTCGCTTCGCTCGAGATTGAGTTTGACGGCGGCCATACCGCATCCGATGTCCACGCCGACGGCAGCCGGAATCACGGCTCCTTTGGTGGCAATCACGCTTCCGATGGTCGCGCCCATGCCAACATGAACGTCCGGCATAGCAGCGACATGATGAAATACAAACGGCAGATCAGCCACGTTCTTGAGCTGTCTGACGGAACCTTCGTCGACGTCGTTTGTCCATATTTTGACGGGCACGCGCGACGATTCAATGATCTGCTTGATTGGCATTTCTCTTCTCTTTTTTCTTTTGTTGGGTCGTCCGCACAGGTCAGCCTACAGCATGGTGCGTCAACAAATGACGCAGACGAACACATGTCTCTTCGCTGTGCTTTTGTCCTCTCTTTTCGGCGCACCGTCTAGCGCAGTAAAATGTCGGATTGCACCGCGACTCCCTACGTTCGCGGCCTTCTTTTTTTAACCGATTTTTCTGATAAACAATGAGCAACGCCAAGCGCAATATTTTCGTGACCACCGCTCTGCCTTATGCAAACGGCGCCTTCCATTTCGGCCATATTCTGGAATACATCCAGGCCGACATCTGGGTGCGCCACGAGCGAATGTGCGGCAACAACGTGCATTTTGTATGCGCTGACGACGCTCACGGTGCCCCGATTATGATTGCGGCGAGCAAACAGGGTGTTACGCCGCAGGAATTTGTCGCCAAGATCTCTGCCGGTCGCCAGCAGTATCTCGACAACTTCTACATCAACTTTGATCACTGGCACTGCACCGAAAGCCCGGAAAACACCGAACTCTCGCAGGACATCTATCGCCGTCTGAAGGATGCCGGTCTCATCTACACCACTGACATCGAGCAGTTCTACGACGAAGAAGTCGGCATGTTCCTCGCCGACCGCTTCATTAAGGGCACCTGCCCGAAGTGCGGCGCGCCTGATCAGTACGGCGACTCGTGCGAAAAGTGCAGCTCGGTGTATTCGCCGACCGACCTGATCAATCCCTACAGCGCCATCTCGGGTTCCGTACCGGTTCTGAAGACCTCCACGCACTACTTCTTCCGCTTGTCGGATCCGCGTGCTCAGGCCTTCCTCAAAGACTGGACGATGGGAAATGGCGCCGACGGCAAACCCCGCGTACAAGCTGAAGTGCTCGCCAAAGATAACGAATGGCTCGACGGCAATCTTGCCGACTGGGACATTTCTCGCGATGCCCCCTATTTCGGCATTGAAATTCCGGATGCACCCGGCAAGTACTTCTACGTTTGGCTTGATGCGCCGATCGGCTACCTGGCCAGCTTCAAAGCCTATTGCGCCAAGAAGGGACTCGATTTCGTGCAGGAACTGTCGCGTCCGGACACCGAACAGATTCACTTCATCGGCAAGGACATCATCTACTTCCACACGCTCTTCTGGCCGGCCATGCTGCACTTTGCAGGCACCCCCTACCGTGTTCCCGATCACGTCAATGTGCACGGCTTTATGACCGTCAACGGTCAGAAGATGAGCAAGTCGCGCGGCACCGGCATCAGCCCGATGGACTACCTGGGCCTCGGCATGAACGCCGAATGGATGCGCTACTACCTCGCCGCCAAGCTCAACAGCCGCGTCGAAGACGTCGACTTCACTAAGGGTGACTTCCAGGCCCGCGTCAACTCCGACCTGATCGGCAAGTACGTCAACATCGCCAGCCGCGCCGCCGGCTTCATCTTCAAGCGCTTTGAAGGCCGCGTGTCCGATGCCGCAATGAATGACGAAATCCTCACGAGTATTCGCGCTGCGTCCGAGGACATCCGCAACGATTACGAAAACCGCGAATACGCTCGCGCCATGCGTCGTGTGATGGAACTCGCCGACGTCATCAACGAATACGTCGATCGCGAAAAACCCTGGGAACTTGCCAAGAATCCGGAAACCGCCGACAAGCTTCAGTACGTTGCGTCCGTTGCGCTCGAAGGCTTCCGCTTGCTTACGCTCTACCTCAAGCCCGTGCTGCCGGCAACAGCCGAACGCGTCGAGAAGTTCCTCAACTGCGGCTCCATGCAATGGGACAGTGTCAATCAGACGCTTTCAAGCGAACGTCCGATCTCGAAGTTCGAACATCTGATGGGACGCGTGGATCGCGAAAAGCAACTCGACGTACTGCTGCCCGATCCCGACAAAGCCGAAGCCAAGGTACAGAAACCTGCGAAGAAGGCTGAAGCAAAGCCTGCCGTCGAAGCCAAGCCCATTGAGGCAACCGCCGTCAGTGCTCCCGAAGTGGAAGCGGTGGCCGACATCTGCACCATCGACGATTTTGCCAAGATTGATCTGCGCGTAGCGCGTGTCGTCAAGGCCGATCATGTCGAAGGCGCCGACAAGCTCATCCGTCTCGAGCTCGACATCGGCGACGGCCGCAATCGCCAGGTTTTTGCCGGTCTCAAGGCCTACTACAAGCCAGAAGAACTCGTGGGCAAGCTTGTCGTGATGATCGCCAACCTCGCCCCGCGCAAGATGCGCTTCGGCCTGAGCGAAGGCATGGTTCTGGCGGCAAGCTATCAGTCCGACAAGGGCGCCGGCGTCTATCTGATCACGCCGTTTGAAGGCGCTCAGCCCGGTATGCGTCTGCGTTAATCCGCAGCTCCCACCGGTCTGTCTCGGCCCGCGTCTTTCTGCTGAAGGCGCGGGCCTTTCTTTAGCCGATCAACGCAACGGCACGCACCGGAGCGCCGTCGCCGGCGGCTAGCTTCAAGGGATAGGCCGCAAACAGGATTCGAGGTTCAGTAAGCAACATTTCCAAACCCGTGAGGTTTTCCACCATCAGTCCGCCGCCGCTCAGAAACCACAACCGGTGCAAATCCACGCCTTCTCGATCAAGCCCCGAGCAGTCCAGTCCGATGCCTTTGCGCGCGATCTTTGCGGCCGCCTTGACGAAGGTTTCGGTAAATCGCGGTTCCGTCCCGAAATACGCGTCGCTGCCCCACTTCTCGCTTTGCCCCGTACAGAGCAAAAGCCAATCGCAAGGCTCAATGCCGTCAAGCGCCGTCGCATCAACCTCACCCAAGCCGCGCAGATCCGCCACGCGGGCCGACCCCGAAAATGCCGTCAGCGGATAGTCTCCGAGCCGTTTGCCGCCGTGCATGACGTGCGCCGCAGCATCAATGTGCGTCCCCGTGTGGGTCGCCATGGAAATCCGCGTCACGCAGCAGTCGTCGTGCGTGATGTCAGCCTCCGTTTCCAAACGCGGAGCCGGATCGCCGGGATACGGCTTCGTGGCGTTGTCGACAACATGCGACAGATCCGCCACGCGCAGTGACGCGAAAAGTGCTACCACCGCTTTCGGCTGTCTTTCCATAATCGGGCACTCCTTGCGTTTTCAGTCCAACAAAAAACCGGCCGCAAACAAAAGATCGAAATCCATCGTTTGTCGGTCCGGTTTTCCATCAAGCCGGCCGCGAGCTCTGAACACAGTCTCGCGGCGGCTGCTTTCGTCGCCTTTAAACCATCAGGAAGGCGCAGGCAAAGACGGCAATGATGCAGGGGATCGCGGTGCGCTTGATCACGTCGATCGGGTTGACCATGGCAATACCCGAGACGAGAATCGTCACGCCAGCCAGAGGCGACATCGTACGGCCAAGAGCGCCGGTGAGGAAGGCCAAACCGCCCAGACCTTCAATCGTCATGCCGAAGTCCTTGGCGTGCGGCGTCACCGTTTCGTTAAAGGCCAACGTGGCAGCGTCGCCCGAACCCGTGATCACACCCATGATCCAGGGACCGAGGGAACCGCCCCAGCGAGCGATGTCGTTGGAGTCCTTCAGAGCGTCAACGCAGGCGTCGATCAGACCCGTGGCGCGCAGACCGGCGGCAAAGACACCGGCGGCGATGATGATGCCGAGCACGTCAGCATAACCCTTGCCCATACCGTCAAAGAACTTCTTGGAGAATTCCTGCGGGTTGCTGAGCGAAACGAGCAGGGCGCAGATCGCACCGATCAACATAGCCTGAGCAACGCCCATCTTGATGGCGGGAACCCACATGTTGCCGACGACCAGAATCGTGATCGGAACGAGCGGCACGAGAGCCTTGAGAGGATTCGGCGTGAAGTCTTCGTTCTTGATCTTGGTTTCGTCAACCTGGGCGTTCGTATCGCCCTTGCCGTCGCCCATCAAGAAACAGACCACGGCCGTGCCGACCACCAGAATGGCGCCGCACATCAGCGAGTAGTAGGTGTGCGTGCCGATGAATTCCATCACGTCCATGCCGGCCATCTTGGCGACGAACGGGTTGTGCGAGGTACCCGGCGAGAGATAAGAGCCGATCGTGCCGGCCAAAACGGCGGCAGCAGCGGCGGCAGGCTTAATGCCCGCGCGCAGCATCAGCGGAATCAGCGTAGAGCCCACGGCGGCGGCGCAGCCCGCGGCCGACGGAATGGCGATGTTCACGAAGAACGTGATCACTGTCGAGACAGGGACCAGGAAAAGGCCCAAGCCGCGAATCGGAGCGGCCAGGTAGTGCACGAGCGAGCGGTCGCACTGCGTGTAAGTAGCCGTAAAGGCAAAGCCCATCGAACCGCAGATTGCCATGATGAGCGAATTGTTCGTCATCGACTTGGCAAACTGGTTCAAACCCATCATCGGGTCAAGACTGATGATGCACAGGAAAAGACCGGCGGCAATCAGCACCAGACGCGTTTCCCAACGTTTGATCAACGCCCAAATGGTTACGAAGATCACTGCAACGGCAATCCAGGACAGTAGTGTCATGAATATCTCTCCTTAACCGGGCTGCTTTTCATAAGACGCAGCCCCTACGAGTTTTGATCTGCCTATTCTAAGACGGCAACGCCTTGAAAGGAGATGCAACCTTTTGAAACGAACAAATTGGACGAAAACTTTTGCGCCGATAGGACTAAAACTCAGCGGTTAACAAAAAAGCTCCCGCATCGGAGAGCTTTTTCGTGTTAGGCCGCGGCGTCGTTCGGACGCCTCAATGAGCCTTAAACCGAGAAGGACGAGCCGCAGGAGCAGGACGTCACCGCATTGGGATTGCGGATCACAAACTGCGAGCCTTCGAGATCTTCCTTGAAGTCGATTTCGGCACCGACCAGGTACTGCATGGAAAGCGAATCAACGAGGAAAGTCACGCCGTCGCGCTCAATGATTTCGTCGTCTTCCGCCGCCTTTTCTTCAAACTGGAAACCGTACTGGAAGCCCTGGCAACCGCCGCCCTGCACAAAAACGCGCAGAGGCATGTTGGGATCTTCTTCGGCAGCAAGCAGCTCCTTCACCTTCGCCACGCAGGCGTCCGTAAAGACCAGCGGTTCGGGCGCTTCTTCCGGGGAAGGATTCTGCAGTTGGGTGTTCTCTTCAGTCATATCTCAATCTGTCTCCCGAAAAAGCACGGCAAATCAATTCGTTGGCCGTGCTTCAGTGTCAAAGTGGTGCCATTATAACGGTCGCTTCGGTGCATATATGGGGCCGCTTTGGCCGTTTTCAAAGCCTCTGCGAGAAAACCGCCGCAGGGCTCTGTCCCTTGGGTACCATCACCCAGGCGCTCACGTCGCTTTTTTGGCTGCCTGCGCGATTGCCCGCCTCGTTTCCGAGTCCCCAGAAGTAGTCAAAGCGCAGCACGCCCTTGATGGCGCCTCCCGTATCCTGAGCAATTACTGGACGAACAAACTGCATCGCGGGCATGCTCTGGCTTGCGGCCGTCACAAAGGGCACTCCGAGTTTCCAGTAGCGCCGATCAACCGCAACGGAAGCCAGAGGCGTAAGCGGCACGCCCTGAGCGCCCACCGGTCCCTGATCGTCGGAGTAGCCCGTGCGCTCGGCAAAGAAAACGAAGTTTGGGTTGGCGTTCAAAAGCTCCTGCCGGCGCTGTGGATTGTCTCTTACCCACTGCTTGATGCGTTGCATGCTCATTTCATCACGCGTCAGTCCCGCATTTTCAATCAGCCAGGCGCCCAGGCTTCTGTAGGGATGCCCATTTTGATCCGCGTAGCCGATACGAAGGAGCGAACCGTTGTCAAGCAACACGCGCCCGGATCCCTGGATCTGCAGAAAGAACGCCTCCACGGGGTCGTCGGCCCAGCAGATCACATGCTTTTTCTCCAGATCCTTGCGAGAGGCGATGCCCTTGCGATCGTCGTAAGGAACTAGCTTGCGGCCCTGCAACTTGCCGCGCAGCCGCAGCCCCTTTAACTGAGGGTGAATCGAATCGAGCTCCACCGTGATGAGGTCGTCGGGCACGCCGTAGATCGGGTACTGATAGATGCCATGACGCACGCGGCTAGCGCGCAAAATGGGCTCGAAATAGCCCGTCATGAGCCCCTTGTCGATAAAAAAGCCGCTTTGCGAATCCCTGGCCGAGACTTTCCAGAGCTCAAAATTGCCCTCGAAAAAGGCACGGGCAAGCCCCTGAGGCATTCCTTGCGCATTGCGGCATGCCTCGCGCCAGAGCGAGTGATGCTGCATGTTCGTGCATGACACCTGAAACGCCTTGAGGGCCTGTTCCCAGTCTTCATCGCGCGTGACGGGCAGATCGGCAAACTGCGCCGGACGCAGACGCACGTCGCCCGCGACAAAATCTTGCGACTCGGGCGTCGGCGGCACCGTTTCCTTTTCTGGGGGCGTTTCCTGTTGCGGTGCCGTGCTGCACCCAAACAAAAGCAAGCTGCCGACCAAAGCCGCCGTCATTGGCCAATTGATCATGAGAAAACCTTCCTTCAGAGTTCGTTGTCGGCGAGGAACCGCTCCTGCACCGTGCTGAGCCAATTGCGCCCGAGGGGCGTACACACAAGCCGTTGAGGATCTTTGGCTAGAAGCCCTTCGCCACGCAGCGCATCAACCGTTTTTCCGATCACGTCAAAGGACAACCCCGTGGCCTCTTCCCAAAGGCTCACAGGCACACCGTCATAGAGACGCAAAACGTTGAGCATGAATTCAAAGGGGAGAGACTCGGCAAGCACGAAACTGAGTTGAGCGGCAAATCGGCCGTTGGCCGCATCGTCCATGTATAGCTGCGGATTAGCTCGCCGTTCGGTGCGAAGAATGCCGCCTTTGGTCGTAATCTTGCCGTGCGCGCCGGCTCCCACCCCGATGTAGTCGCCAAATGTCCAGTAGTTGAGATTGTGACGGCAACGGTGTCCCGGCTTGGCGTAGCCCGAAACTTCGTAGTGCTCAAACCCGGCTTGCGCAAGGATTGAAGCCACCGTCTCGCCCATTTCCGCAGCCGTATCATTATCGGGCAGTCCCGCGGGCTCTCGCTTATAAAAGGCCGTTCCCTCTTCAATCGTGAGCTCGTAAAAAGACAGGTGCGTTGCACCGCTCGCCACGGCCGTGCGGGCATCCTCCACGGCACCATCCATCGACTGCCCTGGCAGGGCATACATCACGTCCAGATTGATGTTGTCGACATGTTTGAGCGCCGTTTCGACGGCTTGCAGCGCCTGCCTGCGATCATGGATGCGCCCGAGCGCCTTGAGCCTCTCATCGTTAAAGCTCTGCACGCCGATGGAAAAGCGATTGACACCGTTTGCGACGTAACCGGCAAAGCGGGCCGCCTCGTGCGTACCCGGGTTGGCTTCCAACGTAATCTCAGCGTCTTCGGCAAAGGGAAGACGCTCGCGCAAACCGTTCATAAGCGTCTCAAAGCCCGCCACCGACATCAGGCTCGGCGTACCGCCACCGAAAAAGACGCTCGAAACGGGCCTGCGGCCGGACAGGGCCACCGCCGCATCTATGTCCTTTAAAAGCGCGCGGATATACCCGGCTTCATCCGCACCCGAGCCGATCGCATGCGAATTGAAGTCGCAATAGGGGCACTTGCGCACACACCACGGCCAGTGTACGTATAGTGCAATGGGCTTGACATCAGCGGCCGACACCCCAGCGCTCCTGCATTTCCGTAAGCAGCAGACGCATGGCCTTGCCGCGATGGCTCAGACGGTTCTTCTCCTCAGCAGACAACTCTGCTGCCGTGCACCCCTGCTCGGGCAGGTAAAAATGGGGATCGTACCCGAAACCGCCGTCCCCCTTGGGAGACGCGATAATTTCACCGTACCAGCAGCCTTCGCAAACGATTGGATCGGGATCGTCGTGCGAGCGCACCGCTACGAGCACACAGGTGTAGTGCGCGCTCTTGTCCTCAAACTTGGATAGGCGCTCGACCAGCTTGGCGTTGTTGGCCGCGTCGTCGCTCTTTTTCCCGCTGTAGCGGGCCGAATGCACACCGGGTTCGGTCACGAGAGCATGAGCCGTAATGCCCGAGTCGTCGGCCATCGCAGGAAGGCCCGTTGTCTTGGCCGCATTGCGCGCCTTAGCAAGCGCATTTTCCAAGAACGTGCAGAAGGGCTCTTCGCAAGGCGTCACACCGAGCGCCCCTTGGGAAACCACCTCAATGCCATGATCAGCAAAAAGCGCGCCGAACTCGCGTAGCTTTCCCTTATTGTCCGAAGCCAGAACCAACTTCACTTTTCTCCTCCGTTGCGTCTTTATGCAGCAAGCGCAGCCTTCTGAGCCGCCAAAATTTCTTCACAGCCTTTCTTGGCAAGCGCTAGCATCGCCGTCAGGTCTTCGTGACTGAAGGGAGAACCTTCAGCCGTGCCCTGCAGTTCGATAAAGCGCCCGCTTGAGGTCATCACCACATTCATGTCCGTTTCGCTCGTACTGTCTTCGACGTAGTCCAAGTCAAGCACGGGACCGGCATCGGTCATGCCGACGCTGATCGCGCAGACAGCTTCCTTGATCGGATTTTCTTCGATCATGCCCTTTTCAAGCATGAAATTAACGGCGTCAACCAGAGCCACATAGGCGCCCGTGATCGAAGCGCAGCGGGTTCCGCCGTCGGCCTGCAGCACGTCGCAGTCAAGCGTGATCGTGTGGCGGCCGAGCTTGGTGCGGTCCACGATGCCGCGCAGACTGCGCCCGATGAGGCGCTGGATTTCCTGTGTGCGGCCGCTTTGCTTACCGCGGGCGGCTTCACGATCAGTGCGCGTACCGGTTGAGCGGGGCAGCAAACCGTACTCGGCAGTCACCCAGCCTTCGTTCTTTTCGTTGAGAAATTTCGGTACCGTCGGCGAGACGCTGGCCGTACACAGCACTTTCGTTCGTCCGACCGATACCAGAACGCTGCCTTCGGCGTGGCAGGTAAAGCCTCGTTCAAACTGAATGGAGCGCATCTCGTCGTTGGCGCGTCCGTCGTGTCGCTGTGTCATGTCAATCCTTTCTTTCGCTCAAAATTTCCTGCTGCGCACCACATCGGCGCAGCCGCATTCAGCATTCTAAGGTGAGCGTCTACAATTAGGCCTCCGCAAGACCAATCCTGCGGCTTACTTTTTTGCAACCGTCCTTGTCATCTCTTTTGTTATGTCCGGCATTCGTTCCATGACCGGCTTTGCGACCGCGCAAGGCCAAACCCCGCTCGGCTTCATGACCGTTGAACTTCGCGGCGTCAACTCGCGTTTTCTTGACCTCACGCTTCGTCTGTGCGAGGAACTGCGAGCGACCGAACCCGCTGTTCGCGAGGTCATCTCTGCGGCCGTCAAGCGCGGCAAGCTGGAGTGCCGCGCAAGCCTCAAGCAAGCCGAAACGTCAGGCGCGGGCATCAACGCGGCAGCTCTCGCCAATGTGCTCACGCTGCAGCAGGAAGTGCTCAAGGTCAATCCTGACGCCGCCCCCATGTCGGTATCTGAAATACTGCAGATGCCGGGTATTCTCAATTCGCCCGAGGTCGATCAGGACGAATTGAACGCAAGTGTTGCGACCATCCTGCGCGACGCTCTGCAGGCTTTCAACGCTTCGCGTGAACGCGAAGGTGCAGCGCTTGCTGCTATTCTCTCGAAAAACTGCGACACCATCGAAGAAGTGGTACAAGCGGTGGCCGAACGCATTCCCGACATTCACCGCAATCTCAAGGAAAAGCTCGAACAGCGCCTTCAGGAAGCACTGGGTGCCACGCTTTCGAACGCGAGCTCAATCAGTCCGGAAGAAGTGTCGGATCGCATTCGTCAGGAAGTGACGTTCTATGCGCTCAAAATGGATGTGGCCGAAGAAATCAATCGCTTGCGCACGCACGTTGCTGAAGTGCGCCGCATTCTCAAGGAAGGCGGTGCGGCCGGCCGTCGCCTGGATTTCGTCACTCAGGAAATGAACCGCGAAGCCAACACGCTCGGCAGCAAATCGGCCGCCATCGAAATGACCGATGCGGCCGTTGCGCTCAAGCTTTGCATTGATCAGATGCGCGAGCAACTGCAAAACATTGAGTAATCGTTCGTATTCAGCCGGCGGCGCAGTCAATGGCTAGAAAATCTGCGCCGCACCTTGCTTCTGTCGAATTTCTTGCCAGAAATCAAGCGTCATCCAGTAGAAGTGAAGACCCACTTCCGCCACCATCAAAAACTCTTCTTCATTGGTGACGAACGGGAAACGGCGCGCGAGGCGAATTGTGCCGAATTGGCCGATGCCGACCATCGAGGTGACGATCGCATCAAAGTCGGATTCCTTTTCGGGATCGAACCGCAGCACCCGACAGGCCACTTCGAAATTTTTCACTTCCCGTTTGGCGCGCTCGATATATTGCGCCGCGTATTTGCTCGCCATGCGTCCGGAGTCCTTAACTATTTCTCTTTGCAAAACCGCTCAAATTGTATCGAAATCCGCCGACTCTAAGTCCTGGCAATGTCGGCGCACCTAGCATCTGAGGCATCCGGACGGATCCTTTTGATTTCCTATGTTTGAAGTTGAGATTTTGCGCAATATCCGCGAGAGCTTCGGTGGCGACGAAGCCCTCGTCTTTTGGCAGACCGTGACGCACTTGGGCGACGCGGGACTCGTCTGGATCGCGCTGGGGCTTTTCCTGCTGTGCTTTCCGGGGTTTCGCCGCATCGGCAGCACCATCGGCATTGCACTTTTCTCAGGGTTTCTGATTTGCAACGTGCTCCTAAAACCCATGGTCGATCGCCTTCGCCCCTGTGAACTGCACGCCGAAGACCTGTTCATGGTCTGTCCCACCGATCCGTCTTTTCCATCCGGCCACACCACCGCCTCCTTTGCAGCCGCGGTTGCCTTCGGCATCTTTCACCCCAAATGGGGCATGGGACTTCTGACACTTGCCGTTCTCATTGCCTGGTCACGGATGTACCTCTTCGTGCATTGGCCCAGTGACGTCGCCGTCGGCATACTGGTCGGCACCGTTTCAGCCGCCGCTGCCGCAGCTTTTACCAAATCGGTCTTCGAGGAGCGTTTAGGCCTCTGACGCTGTCGGAGCACTGGAGCTGAAAAGATCCTGAGTGTCGTCAGAAGACCGCATCGGTGCCGCAGATACGTAGATCGGCGCAAAGGGAACGGCCTGCGTGATGCGAATGAGTCCTTCCTTAGCCAACTCCAAAAGCGCGAGATAGTTGACGATGCAAACGGAACGACCGGCCTCGGGCTCAAAAAGCTCCTGAAATTCCACAAACCGCTGCGTCGACAGGCGTTTGAGAATTGCGCTCATAAATTCGCGCACGGAAAGTTCCTGCTTCGACACCTTGTGGTGTCCCTTGAGATTGGCTTCGCGCAGAATGCCGTCCCAGGCAAGCCTCAGATCATCGGCGCTCACTTCGGGCAAAAGTTTGATCTGTGCTTGTTCAATGAGCACATAAGCTCGCAGGAAGTCGCGGCTATTTCGCGGAACGCGATCCATTTCGGCAGCCGCCATCTTCATCTTTTCATACTCAAGCAGACGACGGGCAAGTTCGGCCTGCGGATCGGCAACCTCTTCGCCGGTATCGGCGTGCGTCACAGGAAGCAACAACTGGCTTTTGATCTGCATGAGATGCGCGGCCATTGCAAGATATTCGGCCGCAAGTTCCAGATTGCTTTCGCGGATCAGCTCCACATAGCTCATGTACTGTTCCGTAACGATCGCCATCGGAATCTGCATGATGTCGAACTTTTGCCGTCGGATGAGATACAAGAGCAAATCCAGCGGGCCTTCGAAGCTTTCCAGAAACACACGCAGTGCGTCGGGCGGAATGTACAAACCCTCAGGCACCTTAAAGAGCGGCTCACCGTACAGACGCGCAAAGGCTACGCCGTCAATTGCTTCCGGCGTCGTATCCTGCGCATTGCCGGTATCCATTAAATCGGCAAGGCTGAGTTGCTTGGGCTGTGCGGCGTTCGAGGTCATGATTAGTGCAGCTGCACAGCGCGACACCAGGGCGTAAGCACCACTTCGGAAAGCCACACGGCAGCGTAGAGAAGCAGCCCGATGACGCTCATGTCGAGAATGCCGTTAAACATCGCCAGCGTATCGCCCACACCCCAGGCGTCCATGATGAGAAAGCCCAGCCCCGTGGTCGTAGCAAAGCTCTCGGCCAAAAAGAGAACGGCAACGGCCGTGCCGCAGGCGACCTTCAGACTTGTCAGAAACGCCGGCAATGCCGCAGGCAAATAAACGTAACGGATTCGATCCCAGCGTCCCGCCCCCATACAAGTGATGGCCGTCTCATAGACGGGATCAAGCGAAAGCGCCGCCGCACGAACAATCACGATCATCTGATAGCCCGTCGTGAGCGCAATCAAAAGAACGCGGGAAGCGTCGCCCAGACCCAGAAAAAGAAAAAACACCGGCAACAACACGATTTTGGGCAACGGAAATGTCGTATAGACAAGCGGCGCGCCCAGCCAATCGGCCTTTTTGAGATGTCCGAGCAAAAGTCCCAGAAAAAGCGCGGGAAGGGCACCGGCCGTAAGGCCGCAGATCAAACGCTTGAGGCTTACGATCATATGCCCGATATAAACGGGGTCAGCCAACGACTGGAAAAAGAGAAGAGCCGTCGTCACCGGAGAAGGCAGCAACGCTTCGCCTGCAGCGCGCGAAGCGACTTCCCACAGAAGTCCAATGAGAAAAAACGCCAGCGTGTAGCGCAGCAGCAAAATAAGAGCGCCTCTTTGAAAAGTTCCTTCTCTCATCTCACCACGCCCCATCGGTTAAATGCAGTTCCTGGCCCGCGCGAACCGCCGCCACGGCGTTGTGCAGGCGGCGCTGCACGGCATAGAAGGCATCCGTTCCGCGCACATCCACATTGGCGTCGTCCGTAAAGCTCGGATTGGCGCCGAAGGCGGCTACGCGCGATGGGCGTGCCCCCAGAAGCATGATGTGTTGGCCAAGATAAACGGCTTCACCGATGTCGTGCGTCACAAAGACCATCGTGCAAGGGTGACGTTCGCGCAGCTGTTTTAAGAAGTGCTGAAGATGTTCGCGCAAAACGGCGTCGAGCGCCGAAAACGGCTCGTCCATGAAAAGCACGTCGGGCTTGGCAATGAGCGCGCGACCGAGAGCCAGACGCTGGCGCTGTCCGCCCGAGAGCGCCGCAGGGAAGCGCCGCTCAAGGCCTTCGAGCTCAAGCTCGGCGAGCATTTCGCGCACGCGCTCGGCTATACCGTATTCCTTCTTGAGTTTCAAAGGCAAAGCCAGATTGCCCGCCACTGTGAGCCACGGGAAAAGCGCCAGATTCTGCCAGACAATGGCGTTGACGGGCTTGCCTGCACTCTCCGAGCTTCGGCACGACACGTCTCCCGCCACGGCAGGCAAAACCCCGGCAAGCGTCTGCAGCAGGGTGGTTTTGCCGCAGCCCGACTCGCCGATCACAGCCAGAGAACTGCCCGGCTGCAATGTGAAGTTCACGCCCGATAGCAAGGCCTGTCCGCGGCGCCCCACGGACAAGTCCGTTGCTTGAAGCGCAAACAACGCGCGCTTATTTTCCAACGTAGATGACCTCCTCGTAAGACGGCACTTTCTTGATCATGCCGCGCTGAAGCATCCATTGTCCCACACGCTTGACATCTTCGGCCGTCGGAAGCGGCGGCAGACCATCTTCACGGCCGAAAAGCGAGAAGCGGACCATCTTGTAGTCCTTGGCCACGGGCTGCGGGATCAGACGCTTTTGCACCATGAGCGCACGGTACTTATCGGGTTCGGCTTCGATCTTGCGGGCGGCTTCGGCCACAGCCTTGCGGAAAGCCGTCACGGTCTTGTCGTCGAGATAGGGCTGGCGCAGCGCCACCACGGCAAGCGATTCATCAAGTTTCGTGTCGTCCCAAATCACGCGACCGCCCTTCTTTTCGACAACCGTCACAAGCGGTTCGGGCAAGAGCGCCGTTTCAATCTGGCCGCTCAAAAGCATCTGCAAGCGGATCGGAATCTGACGCACTTCCATGTTCTTGAGCGCCTCGGGCTTGACGCCGGCTGTTTCCTGCATTCGGGTGAGCAGATAGTCGATGATAGTCGAAGCACTCATCGCCGTGGGCGTAGCCTTCAGATCGTTCAGAGACTTGATCTTGTCGACGTGCTTGGGCGAAACCACCATGCCGAAGGCGCGCTGTGCGGGAGTGGTGTGCGTCGTGGTGATCACAACGGCCTGAGCCGCTCCCGTTTCGTTCTGCGTAAAGACATTCATCAGGTCACCGAAATGACCGGCAAGCTGCCCGGCACGCATGGCAGCCCCCACTTCAAGCGCGCTCTTGAAAGGGACCGTCTGTACGTCAAGCCCTTCCTTCTTAAAGAGCCCTTCGTTGACAGCCACATCGAGCACGATGGAGTCGGCCGCGGGCAACGTGGCAATACGAAGCGTCTGCGCAGACACGCAGGCGCAGCCCGCACAAAGCAGGCTGCAGAGGATCGTTTTGAATGTCGATTGCATGTGCATGGTTGAATCTTTGTTTGTCAGATTGATCGGAGATGCTCTCAACGAAAAACCCCGTGCTTTTCGGCGCGGGGCCCCTTCGCGTTAACCCGTAACTCTAAAGGATTATTCGCCACAAACAAAGTGTGGGTCTTCGGGTGACCACATCGTGGCCTTCACGGCGGCCAGAATGTCGGTCGGACGTTCAGCCTGTGCGAGTCCCTTGTTGTAGAGGTACGCGGCCACGGCAGCGGCAATCTCGGCCGACAGTTCGCGCACCTGGCTCAACGGCGGATACATCGAACCATTGTCAAGATCCGACTGGCTCACGAGCTCAGCCAAACGCTTGGCGGCCGTAAGGAACACGCCCGTCGGGATCATTGTCGGCTGAGCGATCACGCAGCCCAGGCCGATGCCCGGGAACACGTAGCTGTTGTTACCCTGACGCGGCACAAATGTCTTGCCTCCGCAGCTCACCGGAGCAAAAGGCGAACCGGAAGCGAAGATCGCGCGGCCTTCCGACCACTGATACGCTTCCGCGGCCGTGCATTCGGCCTTGGAGGTCGGATTGGAAAGTGCAAAGATGATCGGGCGTTCGTTCAGAGCGCTCATCTCTTCGATCACTTCCTTTGTAAACGTCTTGGGCTGAGCAGAAACGCCGATGATAGCCGTAGGCTTGAAGACCTTGACGGCCTCAAGAAGATTGCCCGCGAGCGGCAGATCGTGCGCAAACGGCAACTTGTTGGCAGCAAGCGTGTCGGAACGACGCGAGCTCACCATGCCCTTGGAGTCAACCAGAGCGATGCGCTTCAAGGCTTCTTCGCGCGGCAGGCCTTCTTCGGCCATAGCGTCGGCAATCAGATGAGCAATGCCCGTTGCCGCCGACCCTGCCCCCAGGAAAAGCACGCGCTGTTCGGAGAGCTTTTCGCCCTTGACGCGCATGGCAGAGTACAGACCGGTAACAGACACCGAGGCCGTACCTTGAATGTCGTCGTTAAAGCACGGGATCTTGTCCTGCCAGCGTTCGAGCAGTTCAAAGGCGTGCGTGTTCTGGAAGTCCTCGAACTGGATCACCACATTGGGCCAGCGTTCGCGAGTGGCTTCAATGAATTCCTGCACCAGTGCGTAATACTCTTCGCCGTCGACTCGCTTTTGCTGCAAGCCAAGATAGAGCGGGTCGTTGAGGTAGTTTTCGTTGTTGGTGCCCACATCAAGCGTCACAGGCAGCACGTGCTGCGGGTTGATGCCGGCGCAAGCGGTGTAGAGCGCGAGCTTGCCAATGGGAATACCCATGCCGTTGATACCCAGGTCACCGAGACCCAGAATGCGCTGGCCGTCGGTCACCACGATCATCTCCACATTGTGCGTGGGCACGTTCTTGATGAGTTCGCGCACGCGACCGCGATCGTTGATTGAAACGTACAAACCGCGGGCATAGCGGAAGATATGGCTGAACTTCTGGCACGCTTCACCGACGGTGGGCGTGTAGATGAGCGGCATGTATTCTTCGATGTTCTTGATCACCAGACGGAAGAAGGCGATTTCATCGGACGAATGGATGCCGTCCAAAATCAGGTACTTGCCCAGAGCCGTCGGCTGGGAGGCAATCACTTCCTCCAGGCGGCTGATCTGTTCCTGAACGCTCGAGACGCGAGGGGGCAACAGGCCGCGCAGGCCGTAGCGGTCGCGTTCTTCTTCGCTGAAGGTTGAGCACTTGTTAAACCAAGGATTGCGCAACAGACTCACGCCGCGCATTTCGCTATCACTGCAGTAGTTCATTTTGTTCTCAGGCTCGAGGTTTTCGTTTTAAATCTGAAGGCGTCTTCAGGACAGGAAAAAGCCGCGCCCGAAGGGCGCCATTCCTGTGCAGTCGGCAATTCAATCAGGCAAGAAACAGAGCTCGGCAAAACCTTTCAAGCCTATTTTTGCCGACTCCTTTGTCGATTGTATCTCAGCTATGGTGCGAAAATACCGACTCACTGCGCCCGAAACGCAACGAAAAGCAAATGGGCGCACGAGAACCTTCCTCCCGTGCACCCATCGGCGGAGTCTCCTATCGAGGCTTGCCTTACTTCTTCTTTTTGGCGTTAAGGCTCTTAAGTCGCTCCAGGGCCACTTTGGCTGCCGGCGCGTCCTTATGCTCCTTGATGATTTTCTGAAGCGTCTTGGAAGCGTTGGTGCGCTGCCCGAGGCCCACTTCAGCCGCGGCCTTCGTCAGCAACGCATCCGGCACGCGAGCATCCTTCGGAAACTCTTTCAGAAGCTTGTTTTCGACTTCAAGCGCCTGCTTGAGTTCACCCGAAGCGTAAAGCGAATTACCAAGCCAGAAAAGCGCGGCGGGCATGTAACCGGTCTGCGGATAATTGGCGGTGAGCGTTCTTAAAAGCGCCTCGCTTTCCTCATACTTGCCCTGGGAAAAGGACGATACGGCAAGCGTATAGAGACGGCGTTCCTCAGCCGAAACGCGCACGGTACGCCCGTCGAGCTCCACGTCAGCGGGTTCAAGTTCGGCCATACGCTTGTCCAGATCGGTGTACAGGTCGCGATTGGAGCGCTGCTCCAGCGTGAGCTGGTTGGAGAGCTCTTCGACGCGGCCGATCAAACGAGCGTTTTGTTCGCGCAGCGCTTCGATCTGGTTTTGCAACATCAGCTGCGCGTTTTGAGCCGCCTCCACCTTTTCGCGCAAATCAAGAATAGCCTTGCGGGCTTCATCATCGCCGAACAAGGCGTGCGCAGGCAAAGAGGCCGCGAGCATTACCGGCGCAATCACCAGAGAGGCCAACCAATTTTTCTTCATCAGCATGAACGGATCCGTCGGTGATTAACGATAGACGATGTCGGCACGACGGTTCTGCGCCCAAGCTTCTTCCGTGTCACCCAGGGCGCGAGGCTTTTCACGGCCGAAGCTCACGGCTTCAATGCGCGAGGCGGGCACGCCCAAGAGCTGCAAACGCTGCTTGACAGCTTCGCTGCGCTTCTGGCCGAGAGCGAGGTTGTATTCACGGCTTCCGCGGTTGTCGGTGTTGCCTTCCACCGTCACGTGACGCGACGGATTGGCCATCAGGTTGCGGGCGTGGGTTTCGACCACCGGCATGAATTCGGGCTTGACGGTGTAACTGTCGAAGTCAAAGTAAACGGCGTTGCTGTCGAGAGCGGCGCCGGAAGCCGAGCGATGCTTCGCGGCGGCATCGTCCTGTGTGGTACCGGCCTTGGCGGATTCGTCAAGAGGCACACTTGAACAGCCTGCCAGAAGCATGCTGGCGGCAACAAGACCCAAGGCGCAACCGCGGATGGCGATCTTAGAGAACTGCATGATGCGTTTGTCTCCGAAAAAAGTGTCTAAAAAATGTCCGTCTTCACAATTCATCAGTCGAGCAACGGCCCCCACGTCGGCTCGCGGATGTCGCCGGCCGATGCGGTAAGCCAGGCCGAAACGGCTCCGTCGGTGCTCACGGTGCCAAGCACTCCCTTCTTGTTGCGTTCGCTCGCATAACAGATGATGCGGCCGTTTGGCGAGAAGCACGGACTTTCGTCGAATTCGTTTCCGGTGAGAATGCGTTCCTGACCGGTCTGCAAATCCATGATAGCAATGCGGAAGCGCCCGTTGGAGCGGGTCACGTAGCTGATTTCCGTTCCCTGCGGATTGAGCGCGGGGCTCACCGCATAGTTGCCGTTGAAGGTCACGCGTTGCGCGGAGCCTCCTGCCAGAGGCTGACGATAGATCTGCGGACTGCCCCCTCGGTCGCTCGTAAAGTACAGGTACTGACCGTCGGGAGAGAACACGGGTTCAGTGTCGATGGCCAGACTCTTGGAGAAACGCTGAACTCCCGAACCGTCCGTGTTGATCAAGAAGATCTGTGTATAACCGTCGCGCGAAAGCGCCACAGCAAGTTTCTTACCGTCGTGACTGAACGCCGGCGCCGAATTGTTGCCGCGGAAATTGGCCACGACACGGCGCTGACCGGTGGCAACCGTATGCACGTACACCACAGGTTTGCGCGCCTCAAAGCTCACGTAGGCAAGCTGCTTGCCGTCAGGCGACCAGGCGGGCGAAATGATCGGCTCCTTGCTCTTTAAGGCAGGCAGCGCGTTGGCGCCGTCGCTGTCGGCAACGATCAGCTCGTAGCTCTGCTTGGAGTGCTGCACAACGTACGCTAGGCGAGAAGCAAACAAGCCGCCCAAGCCCGTGAGCTTGTCGTATATGCGATCGGCAATGCGGTGACTCACCATGCGAAGCTGACGGTCTCCCGCAAGAGCGTACCATTCGTCGATCTGAGAGCCCGCCACCACGTCAAAAAGACGGAAGCGGATATCCCAGCGTCCGTCAGCGAGCTTCACAAGAGACCCCGTAGCAAGAATGTTGGCCTTTTTCTCCGTCCAGCGTTCAAACTGCGGACGCAGGCTCGTTTCAAGCGAGGCCTCAGCAGCCGAATCGGTGATGATTTGAAAGGCCCCCGTGCGTGCCAGATCGGCGCTGACAACCTGCATCAGATCTATGCCCGTCTCGGCCGACCCGTTGAAGCGTTCGAGCGCAAGCGGAATGCGGTTAGCACCCACGCCCGTGATTTCGATGCGCAGTTGCGCCCAGGCAGGAAGCGAGGAAAGGCCGCCCGCAGCGACTGCGGCAGCCATCAGACTTCTTCTGGAAAAAGAAACGTCAGAGTTCATTATTCGTTTTTTCGTCCGGCCGAGCCGGCTGTTTTACAAGCAAACCCGGCCTTCTTTGAAGATCGGGAAAAAGTGAAACAGCCTCCCTTTTCCCGCAATCTGTTTCTTTAGTGACGGAAGTGGCGTTCGCCGGTAAAGACCATCACGATGCCGCGTTCGTCAGCAGCAGCGATCACTTCGTCGTCACGGATCGAGCCGCCCGGCTGGATCACGCAGGTGGCACCCTGATCGACGATGACGTCAAGACCGTCGCGGAACGGGAAGAACGCGTCGGAAGCTGCGGCACTGCCCGCCAAAGACAGACCGGATTCGGCAGCCTTGATGGCGGCGATGCGGGCCGAGTCGACACGGCTCATCTGGCCGGCGCCCACGCCGAGCGTCATACCGTCGTGCGCATAGACGATTGTGTTGGACTTCACGAAGCGAGCGACGTTCCAAGCGAACATCATATCGGCGATCTGAGCCGAAGTGGGCTGCTTCTTGGTGACGACCTTCAGAGCGGATTCCGGACAGATGCGATTATCGAGCGTCTGGACCAAAAGGCCGCCGCCCACGCGCTTGAATTCAAAGTCGTTGTGCGCGTCGCCGGCAGCAACCGTAAGCACGCGCAGGTTCTTCTTGGCCTCAAAGACGGCAAGAGCCTCGCGAGTGAATTCGGGAGCGATCACCACTTCGGCGAACTGGCCGGTAATGGCGCGAGCCGTGGCTTCATCAACCGGACGGTTGAAGGCGATGATGCCGCCGAAGGCGCTCTTGGGATCGGTGCGGAAGGCCTTCTGATAGGCTTCAAGAGCATTGCTGCCGATGGCAGCGCCGCAGGGATTGGCGTGCTTAATGATCACGCAGGCAGGCGTCTCGAAGCTTCGAACGGCTTCCCAGGCAGCGTCCGAGTCGGCGATGTTGTTGTAGGACAGCTCCTTGCCCTGATGCTGATGGAAACCTGCAAGCAGACCGGGAGCCACGATGTGTTCGCGGTAGAAGGCGGCCTTCTGGTGCGGATTTTCGCCGTAACGCATGTCCTGAGCCTTGATCCACTGACGGTTGAAGACGTCCGGGAAGGCCTTGGTGCGTTCCTTATTCTCATCCAAGCTCGTGAGGTAGTTGGTGATGGCTCCGTCGTAGCGAGCGGTGTGTGCGAAGACCTTCTTGGCAAGCGCCAGACGCGTGTCGGCGGAAACTTCGCCCTTTTCGTTGATTTCAGCCAGAACGCGGTCATAGTCGGTCGGATCGACGATCACGGCGACAGATTCGTGGTTTTTCGCAGCGGCGCGGATCATCGTCGGGCCGCCGATGTCAATGTTTTCGATAGCCAGTTCAAACGTGCAGTCCGGACGGGCGATCGTCTGTTCGAACGGGTAGAGGTTCACGCAGACGATGTCGATCGGGTCGATGCCGTGATCGGCAATGGCCTTCATGTGTTCGGGCACGGGACGGCGAGCAAGAATGCCGGCGTGGATGTGCGGATCGAGCGTCTTCACGCGGCCGTCGAGCATTTCTGGAAAGCCCGTGTAGTCAGCCACTTCCTGGCAGGGCACGCCCTGTTCGGCCAAAAGCTTGGCCGTACCGCCCGTCGACAGAATGTGGTAACCCGCAGCCACGAGTCCCTTGGCAAAATCCACGACACCCGTTTTGTCGGAAACACTGATCAATGCTTGTTTGCGCATAGTTTTTCCTCTAATTTCAAAGTCCTGAGGCCGGAAACCCGTGCATGACGAGTTTCTTTCTCAGCGTATTTCGGTTAATTCCCAAAAGCGTTGCGGCAGCGCGCTGATTGCCGTTCGTTCTTTGCATCGCCCATTCGAGCAACGGACGTTCAGCGGCTTGCGTAATCATTTCGTAAAGCGGCAGTCCGCGCACTCCCTCAAGGTCGCGCAGATAGCTTTCGACGCGATACACCACGAGTTCATTGAACGCATCGTTGGCAGTCACCCCGGGCTGCAGAATGCTCTCAAGGTCCTGCGTCTTGGTGTTGTCAGTTGCGTTCTTCATGGCTAGTCGACTCGATGTGCCGTCTCGGGCACCTCTTCAAAAAAATCCGTCACGGCGCCAGAAAGCGCCTCACGCGTCTCCATTCGAAGCATCCGTCCAAGTTTCGCACTCAATGCTTCCTCGTGGAGGCAAAATCCTTCCAAATAATGCCGCAGGTGCTTGCGAAATGTCCTCACAAGCGCGCGTTCGCGGCCGGGTTCTTCCAAATTTTCACCGTCAAAAAGCGCCTCAAGGTGCGCCTCAAGCGTCTCGTGCACGTTCCGCGCCGTCGGGGCTCCGGGATCGGGCTTTCCGTCGATGAGCGCCTGAGCCCTCGAAAAGAGCCACGGATTCCCGCACGCGCCTCGTCCGATCATCACGCCGGCTGCCTGCGTCTGTCGCATCATTTCAAGCGCCTCTCCGGGGGTTGTCACATCACCGTTGGCAATCACCGGTATCTGCACGGCGCGCACCACCTCGGCAATGTCGATTCGGTTCACCGTTCCCGTAAAACGCTGCGCCCGCGTTCTGCCGTGCACCGTCACCAGACAAAATCCCGCATCCTGTGCCATTTTGGCAATCTCGACGGACGTCTTCATGTCCTCATCCCACCCAGTGCGCATTTTCACCGACACAGGGATCGTGACTGCCGAAGCCACCGCACGCAGAATGTCGCCGGCAAGTTTCGGATCACGCATCACAGCCGACCCGCACGCTTTTCCGCAGACCACGCGCGCCGGACAGCCGAAATTGACGTCAACCATCGCCGCGCCGCACTCCTGAGCAAGCGCCGCCGCATTTGCCATTTCAGCAGGATCGGCTCCCAAAATCTGTACCACGGCAAAACGTTCGCGGGGGTCGCACGTGTAACGGCGTCGCGTCATTTCGGTGTGAAGCAGGTGCGAGCCGGAAGCGGCCATCTCACCCACAGCGTAAGCCGCCCCATGTCTGAGACAGATCACTCGGAAGGCCGCATCGGTGACGCCTGCCATGGGCGCGAGCACCAAATTCCCTGCCAACTGATACGGCCCTATCTGCATCCCACTGAAAACAAAGAAAAAGTCAACGCCATCCGACGGCGTCGCAAACCCAGCGTTTACGATCCCCGCCATTGTACAGGACTGCACTTTTGCACTTGGCCTGTGCAGTCCGTTTGTAAGAGGTTCTCACAAATTTTTTAGAGCGGAACAAAGCTTGTCAGTCGTTGCACAACGGCTTCGACAGGTTCTTCACGGGCAAGCATCGCGGACTGACCCGCAGGCAGGCACGCCAAATCGTCCCGCCTCTGCCGAACGGCCGCTCTCAAAATCGGACGCATAACCTCACGCTGCAACGGATACGGAGCGTAAGTAAGCCCAGCCTCGTCAAGCGCCTGTACCAGCTCGCTCGGATACACACGCGTCAGGCGACCGTTGAAGCACTTCGTCAAACGCATCGATACGTCCGACAACAATGGCAAAACCGACTTGAAGGATTCGCTTGCCGCGCTCTCGGGCGTACGCAACAGAGCCGAGCCCACCATCACGGCACTTGCTCCCGCTGCCAAAGCCGCATAAACCTGCTGAGGTTCGGCAATGCCGCCCGAGGCGATCACAGGAAGACGCGTGGCGCGGGCTGCATGCGACGCAAGAACCGACATACCGATGGCTGCTTCCTCCTCCGAAGATTCGAAATTCAGACGAGGGCCACCGGCTTCAACCCCCTGCACCACCACCATATCTGCTCCGGCGGCGCGCAGCACCTTGGCTTCGCGAAGGGTCGTTGCCGTGCCCATCCAGGCGATGCTGGCTTGCTTGAGACGATCGTCGTACTCTTCGCGCAAACCGCCGAAGGTGACGCTCACAAGCGGCACTCGTTTTTGCAAGAGCACATCAAACTGCGCGTCAAAGTCGGGCAACGGTTCGAGTGTGCCCGCTTCAAGCCCAAGGTCAGCGGCCAGATCTTCGAGCGCCGAAAGCATCTTGCGCTGACACTCCCGATCTTCGGATGTCGGCGATTTCGCAGGCGGAACACGTAGATTCACGGCAAAACGCGCATTGACTCCGACAAGGCGACGCACTTCGTCAATGGATTCGGCGAGCTCCTCAGGCGAAAGTTCGTCGCCTGCAAGAATCCCCAAGCCGCCCGCGCGGCACACTGCCGCGGTCAAAGCGGAGCCTGCGACTTCGGCCATCGGAGCGTTCATCAGAGGAAGGCGCACACCCGTCACTTCCAAAAATCGGGCGACGCGCTCGCGAATTTGGTTTTCAATCGATTGCATTTGGCATTATCTTAAGATCAGAAACAAGCCCACTTCAGAGCCTCGGTGTTGCGCCGCAGCGCCTGCAGCTGCTCAATCGTGCCGATGTTGTCCCAGAACCCCTCAAAGACTTCGGCGCGCATACGCCCCTTGTCGGCAAAGTCCCACATCCAAGGGAAAAGTTTGCACCACACGGGCTTCAACCCATCGAAGATCTTGGGATTGACCACCATGATGCAGCCGTAACTGTGTCCGCGCGGCGGTTCTCCACGCAAAACGCTGCCATCGGCATAGACAGTCAGGTCACCCTGACTGTTGAAGTTTGGATTGGGTACGGCCACCAGAAAGACATCGTAATCGCCCGCTTCAATTTCTCGAGCGCGCGCAAAAAGACGTGAAAAGTCATAGTTGTGCACCACATCTCCGGCCACGATCACCACAGGCGACATGTCTCGCCCTTCGTCAGTAAGCAGCGGCAGCGCACGGACGATGCCTCCGAGACTTTCAAGCGACTGATCGTGCGTCCTGGCCTCGCGAGACAATTCCAGATGCAGGCCGCGGGCTGCAAGCTCCTGGGGCAACGCCTCAAACGTCTCGGGCAAATGCGCCGTGTTCATCACGATGTCCGTGATGCCGGCGCGCTTGAGTCCGGCAAGCGTCCAGTCACACAGGCGCACGCCGTCGGCCACCTGCAGCAGTGGCTTTGGAGTCGTATCGGTCAAAGGCCGCAGCCGAGAGCCTCGGCCGGCGGCAAGCACCATCGCGCGCATCGGTAGAGTCTCCGTCTTTTTCAGTATGTCCAACCGACCTTGGTCTTTTGCTCTTCGAACTGATCCAGCAGCCAGTTGATGGGCTTGAGTTCGTTATAGCGGTTGGCCGTTTCGCGCACATAGTGCAGGAAGCGCGGCGTGTCCTCAAGGTACTTCGGACGGCCGTCGCGGTAGTTGATGCGGGCAAAGATGCCGAGCACCTTGAGGTGACGCTGTATGCCCATCCATTCGACTTCACGCCAGAATTCACCGAAGTCCTGCGGCACGGGAATGCCGGCCTTGCGTGCCTTGTCCCAATAGCGGATCGTGATGTCGAGAACAAAGCTTTCGCCCCAACTGATGAAAGCGTCACGCATAAGGCTAGCGATGTCGTAAGTGACGGGACCGTAAAGCGCATCCTGGAAGTCGAGCACGCCCGGCATCGGGTCGGAAACCATCAGGTTGCGGGGCATAAAGTCGCGATGCACGAAGACCTTGGGCTGTGCCAGACACGAGGCAATGATCTTCTCGTAGACACCCTCAATGATTTCGCTTTGCTTTTCGGTAAGCGTGTAGCCGCGATGACGGCCCACGTACCATTCCGGGAAAAGATCGATTTCGCGACGCAGCACGGCATAGTCATACTCGGGCAACACGCCGGGCTTGGATGCCGCCTGCCACTTCACAAGCGCGTCGGTAGCCGCATCCATCAAGCGAGCCGCGTTATCTTCGTTGAGAACATCAAGATAGGTCTGACGCCCCAAATCGCTCATCAGAATGAAGCCCTGCTCGGCATCGCTTGCGAGAATCTCAGGCACGTTCAAGCCCGCATTCTTCATGAGCGCATCAACCTTGAGAAACGAATCGATCGGTTCTTTTTCGGGCGGCGCATCCATCACGATATAAGTGGCCCCCTCGCCCTGTACGCGGAAGTAGCGACGGAAACTCGCATCGGCGCTTGCCGGCGTCACGGTTGTCAGATCAAGTCCGGTCACAGCCGTCTGGCCTTCAAGCCAACGGCTGAGAGCCTCCAGGCGTTCGTCCTGCGCAGTCAGCATCACTCTTATCCTTACAAAAGCGGTCACGGAAAACTTGTGAGGCGGATTATGGCCGAAAAGGCGCAGAACTGCTCTGAAAAGAAGCCGCTCGGACCGCAACATTGGCTATCCCAGCGGCTCCAAGTGTCAAATCGGCGTCAAAAGAAGAGAAAAATTGCGCCTTTTTCGCACTGCTCGGCCATTTGAGCCTCGGTTGTAACACGTCTCTCTCTATAATCCGAACACCAAACAGCGAACTGTATTGAAAATGCCCCGGAACTCACAGCCGCAACTGCTCCCTCTGGTCGCCGCCGTGACGGCCGCGCTTTGTGCGCAGGTCGCGCACGCGCGCGCCCCTGCAACGGAGTGGCTTAACATTGCCAGCGCCGAAGTGCGCACCCCGCCGCATACACCTTCCCAATCGGCCGCCCATCAGTCGCCAGCGCAAAACGATGCGCAAGCCGCTTATCTGGATCAATGGACCGGAACGCTCGCCGATCCCGGCGCGAAGCCGGAAGATGCCCCCGCCATTGGCTACGCCTACACGATCGAAGGGTCTCCGGAAACGGAACTCACAATGACAGGCGACGCCGAGCTGCGCCGCGCCGGAACCGTCATCAAGGGTGAGACGATCGTCTATACGCAACAGACCGGGGAAGTGCAGGTCAAAGGCGACGCGCAGGTTTCGCGCGCAGGCGTTGAACTCAACGCACCTGAAGCAACCTATCAGCTCGACGACGGCACAGGCGAAGCCGAAAACGTCGACTACGAATACAAGCCGCGCGGCCTTCGCGGCAAAGCCCGCTGCATGCGCTTTGCCTCGGCCGACGTAACCGAACTCAAGGACGTGCTGCTTACGAGTTGCGAAGGCGACAACCCGGCCTGGTGGGTTGAGATGGACGAGTTGACGCTCGATGAATACGAGCAGTCGGGCACCGGCACTGGCGCCGTTCTCAAGCTCGGCGGCATGCCCGTCCTGGGTTCGCCCTGGTTTACGTTCCCGTTGTCGGCCGAGCGCAAGTCGGGCTTTCTCTCGCCTGTGTTCGGCATGAGCTCTTCGCGCGGCATTGATATTTCGGTGCCCTACTACTTTAACATCGCGCCGAATTACGACTATACGCTCACGCCGCAGATCATCACCAAACGCGGCATGATGATCGGCAACGAATTCCGCTTCCTCACCAAGCATCTTGAGGGCGAAATTTCCGGCGAATACATGCCGCACGACAGCGACTACGGTGACAAGCGCTACAGCTTGCATGCCAATATTCGCGGCAGCTGGAACAACTTCGGCTACGGCATCAACTACAACCGCGTGTCCGACGACGACTACTTCGACGACTTTTCGACGAGTCTGCGCGATAACACGGATGACATCCTGCCGCAGGACTACTGGCTGAACTACACGTCGACCTACTGGAACGCCGCCGTTCGCGTCACGAAGAACCAGACGATCAACGATACCGACAAGCCCTATGAGCGCGAGCCCCAGTTCTCCTGGAATGCGTTTGTGGCCGACGCCGCCGGTTTTGAACTCACCACGCACTTGGAAGCCACGCGCTTCGTGCACCCGACCGAAATTGACGGCGATCGCTTCGTTTTCCATCAGCAGATCGCTTATCCGATTCGAGGCGCAGGGTGGTTTGTTACGCCCAAGGCACAGTTGATCAGTACCAAGTACGACCTTGATCACGACAGCTCCGATCGCTATACGGACTCGTCACCGGGCTACACCGTGCCGATGTTCTCGATCGACTCGGGCCTTACGTTTGAGCGCGACATCAATGTGGCCAACCGTGATGTACTCCAGACGCTAGAGCCGCGCATCTTCTACAGCTACACGCCGTATCGCGACCAAAGCCAGATCCCGCTCTTTGACTCGAGCGTTGCCGATCTGAACTTTGCTCAGCTCTACAGCGAAAATACCTGGGCCGGTTACGATCGCATCGCCGAAACCAATCAGGTGACGGCAAGCGTCACGAGCCGCTTCATCGACGCCGACAGCGGTCTGGAATGGCTACAGGCCTCGATCGGTCAGCGCTACTACTTCAACGATCGCACGGTCAATAGCGAAGGCGAACGCATCTCGATGGAAAACCAAAAGAGCGACTTTCTTGCAAGCATCGGCGCGCGCCTGACACGCACCATCTCTGCTTCGCTCTTCGGTCAGTGGTCCTGGGAGCGCTCGAGCTTTAAGAAGGCTGTCGCGGGCGTTCGTTGGCAACCCAAGCCTCAGAGCGTGATCGGCCTCTATTACCGCTACAACTGGCAGGAGGACCGCAACAGCAAAGACTACATCGATCAAATCGACCTTGCTTTGCAGTGGCCCTTGTCCGACAAGGTCTACGCCTTGTTACGCCAGAACTATTCGCTCTACGACCATAAATTCATTGAAAGTCTTGCCGGCGTCGAATATCACGCGGGTTGCTGGACGCTGCGCGCTGTTGCACAACGTTACACTCGCGATGAAGACAAGAATGATGAAACGAACTTCTTCTTGCAGTTAGAATTGACCGGTCTGGGCGCAGTCGGGTCGAGTCCGCTCTCCGAACTGCAACGCAGCATCCCGGGCTATCAAACCCGCAGCCCCGTGCCCACCTCCATCGGTACCTATGACTACTACCAATAAAAGAATCACTTTGACGGCAGCCGTCCTCGTTCTGGCCGCGCTGCCCGCTTTTGCTCAACAGAGCAGTCAAATTCGCGAAACGACGGCCGAAGAGCCGCAGCCGGTTGCCGCTGCCGAAGGCCAGGCTCTGACCGAACAACAGACCGGTGCATCCAAGTTCGCCGACCGCATCGCCGCCGTCGTCAATAACGACGTCATCACGGAATACGAACTGCAAAACCGTGTGCGTCAGGCCGCCATCAACCTGCGTCAGCAAAACATCAATCTGCCCCCGATGCAGGAACTGCGCCGTCAGGTGCTTGAGCGCATGATCACCGAAAAGGCCACCGAGCAGCGAGCCAAGGAACTGGGCATTCGCGTCGATGAGCAAATGGTGAGCGCCTCGATCGAACAGATCGCGCGCAACAACAAGATGACCGTCGACGAGCTGCGCGAGCGTCTTCGCGCCGACGATGTGAGCTTCGGCGCGTTCCGCGCGCAGGTGCGCGACGAAATCACGGCGCAACGTTTGCGCGAACGAGAAGTCGACAGCAAGATCACGATTCCGGAAAGTGAAGTCGATGCGTTCCTTGCCGAACAAACGGGCTTTACGACCAATGACACGCAGGAATACCACGTGCGTCACATTCTGCTGCCGATCCCGCCGGGCGCTTCCGACTCTGAAGCGCGCGATGTTGAACGTGAAGCAGAAGCTCTGGTTGAACGCGTCCGCAACGGAGAGGACTTCAGTTCGCTGGCTGCAGCCAACTCCAAGGCCGAAGACGCGCTGTCGGGCGGTGATCTGGGATGGCGCGATGCCTCTCGTCTGCCGACCATTTTCTGGAAGGCCATTGAAAACAACCGCACGCAGCGCAACTTCATCACGACGGTGCGCTCTTCGGGTGCCGTTCACATCGTTTTCCTCGAAGACAGTCGCGACGGCGTCAAGGCCAAGCTCGCCGGCACGCCCATCGAGCAGACCCACGTGCGCCACATCCTGATGTTCGTCTCCGACCTCACGCCGGAAGACCAGGTGCTCACGCGCTTGAACGACATTCGCCACCGCATCACCACGGGTGAAGCAGACTTTGCCACACTCGCTCGTCTGAATTCCGTTGACAACTCCGCCACCCGCGGCGGCGACATCGGCTGGGTGAGCCCGGGCGATACAGTGCCGGAATTCGAAACGGTGATGAATCGTCTGCAGCCCGGCGAAGTTTCCGAACCGGTGCGTACGCCCTACGGCTATCACCTGATTCAGGTGCTTGAACGCCGTACGGCGGAAGCTAATGCCGAACGTAGCCGCATCAACGCCCGCAACCAATTGCGTGAAAAGAAGCTTGCCGAAGCTGTATACAACTGGCAGCGCGAGCTGCGCGACCGCGCCTACGTCGAAATCCGCACCAACGATTACTAATTTTTCGGCGCTTTCAAGCGCCTGACAACCAAAACGCCTGCGGACTTCCGGCTGACACACAAGCCAGCAGAAAGCCACAGGCGTTTGCTTTTGGTACTCGGTTTGAGAATGTCCTCCAGCATTGCGATCACTACCGGAGAGCCTGCGGGCATCGGTCCGGAAATCAGCGTCAAAGCGGTCTTTACCGGTCGCGTCAAGTCACCCGTCACGCTCATCGGCGACAAAAAGCTTTTGATCAAGACGTCCGAGAAACTGGGCTTTGGCTCCATCTTTCCGGACTGGGTGAAGTTCGAGCACGTGCCGCTTGCGCATCCTGCCGTGCCAGGGCAGCTTGACGTTGCCAACGCCCCCTACGTCGTCGAAACCCTGCGACGCGCCGCACAAGGCGCTCAGGACGGCACCTACAGCGCTGTGGTAACGGCTCCGGTGCAAAAAAGCATCATCATAGAAGCAGGCATTCCGTTTACGGGACACACCGAATTTTTCCAGCAGTTTGCAGGCGTTGACCGCGTGGTCATGATGCTCACATCGGGCACAAGCCAGCAGGCTCTGCGCGTGGCGCTGGTGACAACGCACTTACCTCTGCAACAGATTCCCGCGGCCATCACCGACGAAGCGCTCGACAAGACGCTTGCGATTTGCGCACATGCGTTGCATCAGGACTTCGGCATTGAGCGTCCGCGCATCGCCGTCACGGGCCTAAACCCGCACGCGGGAGAATCCGG
This sequence comes from Sutterella sp. AM11-39, assembly GCF_003472385.1. GTDB lineage: Bacteria > Pseudomonadota > Gammaproteobacteria > Burkholderiales > Burkholderiaceae_F > Duodenibacillus > Duodenibacillus intestinigallinarum. Next base: position 276,592 of record NZ_QRLV01000001.1, read on the forward strand.
CCACATGGGCCGCGAAGAAATCGAACGCATTGCGCCTGCGATTGAACGCGCCAAGGCTACGGTTCATTCCGCCGAATTTTCAGGTCCGTGGCCGGCAGACACGATTTTCGTGCCGGCTCACTCCAAAAATTTCGACTGCATCGTGTGCATGTACCATGACCAGGGACTGCCCGCTCTCAAGCGCGAGGGCTTCGGGCACGGCATCAACATCACGCTTGGGCTGCCTTGGGTACGCACATCGGTCGATCACGGCACGGCACTGGACATTGCCGGCAGCGGCGAAGCTCACGAAGGAAGCCTTCTTGCCGCTCTTTCCATCGCACACCATATGGCGGAACGCCGCGAGAGAATCCGCGAGCTGCAGCGCCTGCTCGGTTAACCTACAACACGACTTTCAGAGAACACATTTATGGCCAGTGAAGGACTTCAGGGACATCGCGCACGCAAACGCTTCGGGCAGAACTTTCTGCACGATCGCCATTGGATCGAGCGCATCGCCAAAGCCGTCAACGCCACTGAAGGCGACGACATCGTCGAAATCGGCCCGGGGCAGGCAGCATTGACCCGCGAATTGATTGCGGGTGCAGGCAAAGTGCGTGCCGTAGAAATCGACCGCGATCTCGCCGCATGGCTCAAGGAAACGTTCCCCGAGTCTCTGAGTCTGATCGAAGCCGACGCGCTCACGCTCGACTGGACGCAAGTGGCCAAAAACGACAACCTGCGCGTGGTCGGAAATCTTCCATACAACATCTCTTCACCCCTGCTCTTCAAACTTCTTGAAGCCGCCGATCACGTCAAGGATCAGCACTTCATGCTGCAAAAGGAAGTGGTCGACCGCATGGTGGCCCAGCACGGCAGCAAAACCTACGGACGTCTGTCTGTGATGCTGCAGTGGCGCTATCGCATGCAAAAACTCTTTGACGTGCCGCCGGGCGCATTCAACCCGCCGCCGAAGGTAATGAGCTCGGTCGTGCGCATGATTCCCAAGGCCAAGGAAGAGGTGCCCTCCGTCGATTTTGAACTCTTCAGTTCAGTCGTCGCCAACGCCTTCTCGCAACGTCGCAAGACAATTCGCAATGCGCTCTCGGCACTTCTTTCGGCCGAAGAAATCGCCGCCTGCGACGTAGATCCGGGTGCGCGAGCCGAGGCGCTGCCGCTGGACGCATTTGTCCGCCTGGCGCAAAAGGCCGAAGCTCTCGGACGCAAAGCCGTCACACCCGGTACCACGGTCGACTAAATCGAGCGTGTGTTTCTGCAGAAGGTTTGTCGTATTACCGCGACAAGCCTTCTTTTTTCTCGGCAGAATGTGGGCACTGTATTCAATATTCACTCTGGAAGGATTCCCACTATGGTTCACGTCAATCCGCCGTATCGCTGCGATGTCGTCGGCAGCTTTCTGCGTCCCAAAACCGTGGCGCAGGCCCGCGTCAAATTCTCCTGCGGTCAGATCAGCAAGGAAGAACTCACAGCCATTGAAGACGCCGAAATCAAGAAGCTCATTGCCAAGGAACGTGAAAACGGCTTGAGCGCCGTCACCGATGGCGAGTTTCGCCGAGCATACTGGCATTTGGACTTTCTGGCGTCTCTCGGCGGTATTCGTCACGTCAAAGCCGAGGCCTGGTCGGTGCATTTCGAAGGTCATCAGCCCAAAGCCGAGACCATCGTGATTGCCGACAGAATCCGTTTTCCGGAAAACCATCCGTTTTTGGAGGCATTCGATCGTCTGAAGGCTCTGGCCGGCGATGCGCCCATCAAGTTCACAATTCCTTCGCCTTCGATGCTGCACCTGATTTGCTGCGTGCGCGAAGAAAACTATGAGGCCATTGATCTTTACAAGGGCAACGACGACAAACTTTTTGCCGATATCGCCCAGACCTGGAAGGACGCCATGCTCGCGCTCTACGCCAAAGGCTGCCGTTATCTGCAGTTTGACGACACGAGTTGGGGCGAGTTTTGCTCGCAGGAAAAACGCTCCGCCTACGCCGCACGCGGCATCGATGTCGACACCGTCGGCCGCAAGTATGTCGCCTGCATCAACGAAATTCTTGAAGCCAAACCTGAAGATATGACCGTGACGATGCATATCTGCCGCGGCAACTTCCGCTCCACGTGGTTTAGCTCCGGCGGCTATGAGCCGGTGGCCGAAAATCTCTTCGGCAACTGCCGCGTCGACGGTTTCTTCCTGGAATACGACACGGAACGCGCCGGCGGTTTTGAACCGTTGCGCTTCATCAAAGATCAGACGGTTGTACTCGGCTTGATCACGAGCAAATTCCCCGAACTTGAGGACAAGGAAGCCATCAAAGCTCGCATTCAGGAAGCTTCCAAATATGTACCGCTCGAACGCCTGTGCCTGTCTCCGCAGTGCGGCTTCTCGTCGACCGAAGAAGGCAACATCATGACCGAGGAGCAGCAATGGGCCAAGGTGCGCCTTGTGCGTGACATCGCCCGTGAGGTTTGGGCCGACGCGAGCTAAAGACTATTGGTCTCAGACAAAAAACGCACGGTCATAAAAATGTGAGCGTGCGTTTTCTTTTTTTGTCAGCCGAATCAGCGAGCCATCATTTCGCGGACCTTGCCCGCCACCGCTTTGCCGAGAAGTTCGTGCTCGTGTGCAGACAAATGCACCTTGTCGGGTTGATCAGGCATGCCCACAACAGCCCCGCCGTCGAAATACTCGGCGCCGGCAGTTCGTACTGCCTTTTCAATCACAGGACCCCAAGCTTTGGTCTTGGCAAGTGCTCCGGCAAAGAAGTCCCCGTAGGGCGTGTTGTCGCCGTCGAGTTCCGGCGGCAAAACAATCAGAACACGAGGCGGCTTATAGGCGGTACGCCGCTGCCACTCTCCGCTTTTGATGCAATTCGTGAGATTGACCAGTCCCTGCGCGATCTCTTTCGGACCGCGATGATGCCCTGCTTTCAGATCGTTGGAGCCGAGCATAACGATAACCAGATCAACGGGCATGTTGGCCGAGAGTGCGGCAGGTAACGTAGTCAGTCCGTTATAGGTCTCGCCAGGAATTTTGCCGCTGCCCGGACTTTCCGGCTCATCGACATCCGTCGTGCGGCCGCCGAGTGCGTCGACTTCCAAATGGTATTTATTGCCAAGCTCCCGATTCATGAAATAGGGCCAGGTTTCATCAACGGGCAGACGTGAAACGATCTGCGTCTTGGGTTCGTAGACCCAGCCGAATGTATTGGAGTCGCCGTAGACAAAAATTGTCGGTTTTTGCTGAGCTGCAACGACGGAGCATGAAAGAAAAGCAGTCACCGCAATCGCGGTTGCTTTGAAGCGAAGAGAAACGGACATGAAATACCCTCCGACAGTAAATCAAGGGAGGAGTTTAACGCTCGGATCTCTTCAGTCTTGAGGTAACAAACACCTGTGGTAAGAAAGCTAGTCACAAAGGCAAAAAAGTGAACTTGGTCAGTCGCTTCTTGGAACAAAGAAACAAAAGTCCTTCGCAGGCCTGTTGTCGGATGTGTTGTGGTATCTGCATGCTTTGGATCCCATTGGCATCCAAAAATCCGAGACCACTTCAAAGACGGCAGATACAAAAAAACCACCGCGAGGGTGGTTCTTCAGCAGAACTGGTGGCCAGGGACGGAATCGAACCGCCGACACGCGGATTTTCAATCCGCTGCTCTACCAACTGAGCTACCTGGCCAACAGAGAAGCGCAACTATATAGGCTAATTTGGAAATTTGCAAGTGCCCGGCTGAAATTTCTCTCCGCCTTAAGTTTTTCAAAACATTTCTGAAGCATAATCCGCGCTATCTTAAGATCAACCAGTAGACGTATACGAAGAACCGCGCCCTTGGGGAAGAAGAACAACAAACCTCAATCGGCAGACGAATTCGTTGTTATTGACCCCATGCAGTTGCTTTGTCTCGGCCTTAACCATAAGACCGCTCCGCTTGCGGTGCGTGAGCGCGTTGCCTTCGGTCCTGAAGATACCGGAGAAACCGTCGCTCTCATCAAAACCCGCTTGGCTTCCGCGGATGCCGGCGGTGTCACGGAAGCCATGATTCTGTCGACCTGCAACCGCACGGAAATCTATTGCGCGGCAGTCGACACCAAGCGTGCCGCTGATTCCGTTCTTGAGCTCATCGAAGAACTCAAGGGCGTGCGCACGACCGATCTTCAACCGCATGTATACGTCTACGAACAGTGCGAAGCGGCTCGTCATGTCTTTCGTGTGGTTTCGGGCATCGACTCGATGGTACTCGGCGAGACGCAGATCGTCGGCCAATTCAAAAAAGCCGTGGCGACAGCCCGTGACGTCAAGGGTTTGGGCTTGATGCTCAACCACCTCTTCCAGGATGCGTTTACCGTTGCCAAAGAAGTGCGCTCGAGTACGGCCATCGGCTCCAACTCCGTGAGTCTTGCCGCAGCTGCCGTGCGTCTGTCATTGCGTCTGTTCGGCAACCTGTCCGACTCAAACGTGCTGTTTGTGGGCGCCGGCGAAATGATCGAACTCTGTGCCGCCCATTTCTCGGCACAGCAGCCCCGCTCAATTACCGTGGCCAACCGTTCGCTCGAACGCGGCCAGAACCTCGCAGCACGTTACAACGGCAAAGCCATGAAGTTGCAAGACCTGCCGCAGGTGATCAGCAACTTCGACATCATTGTGTCGTGTACGGCTTCCGCCCTTCCCATCATCGGCTTGGGCATGATTGAGCGCGCCGTCAAAGAACGTCGCCATCGTCCGATCTGCATCGTTGACTTGGCCGTGCCGCGCGACGTGGAAGCTGAAGTCTCCCGTCTGGACGACGTCTACGTCTACAGCATGGATGAACTCGGCGCCGTCGTCGAATCCGGCAAAGAAAGCCGCAAGGCCGCTGTAGTCAAAGCCGAAGTGATCATCTCGATGCGCGTGCAGGCTTTTGAAAAATGGCTTGAGATGCGTGCAGCCGTGCCCGCCATCGCCCGCATCCGCAACCGCGCGGAAAAGGCCCGAGAAGAATTGACGCAAAAAGCAATCAAGCAGATTGAAAAGGGCGCAGACCCAGCCGTCGTGATTGACCTCTTCGGCAAAGCCTTCATGCATAAGCTTCTGCATGATCCCACCGTGCTTTTGCGTAATGCCGAAGGTCTGACCAGTGAAGAGCGCGAGCATATGACGATGATTGTGGGCCACTTCTTCGGACCTCGCTAAAATTCCTCTTTTTTCAGAGACAAGCAACGGACGCGTACAATTTCAGTCGCGTCCGCTTTCTTTAGCGATTTCCTCATACGAATTTTCCCTGGCCGTCTGAAATACCCGGCCGTTCTTTTTTGTGCCATGAAAGAAAACATCCGCGCCAAGCTTCTCGGTCTTTGCCGTCGTCTTGAAGAACTCGATGCCATGCTCGCAGCACCTGTTGCAGCAGACGACATGAAGCGCTTCACGGAACTTTCGCGCGAACGCGCCGAAATCGAACCGGTTGTTCTCAAGACCAAGGAATACGAACAGACGCTCGAGGACATCGCTACGGCCGAAGAAATGGCCAAGGATCCCGAAGTCGCCGAATTTGCCCGCGAAGAAATGCTCGCTGGCAAGAAAAAGCTCGAAGAACTCGAACAGGACCTGCAAATTTTGCTTCTGCCGCGCGACCCGGACGACAATAAGAACACTTTCCTTGAAATCCGTGCCGGCACGGGAGGCGAAGAGTCGGCACTGTTTGCGGGCGACCTGCTGCGCATGTACATGCGCTACGCGGAACGCAGCGGTTGGCGCGTGGAAATCGTCAGCAAGAGCGACTCGGATCTCGGCGGCTACCGTGAAGTCATCTGCCGAATCATCGGTGAAGGTGCATACAGCCGACTGAAATTCGAGTCCGGCGGCCACCGCGTGCAGCGCGTGCCGGAAACAGAAGCTCAGGGCCGCGTGCACACTTCGGCCTGTACGGTTGCCGTCATGCCCGAAGCCGACGAAGTAGAAGCCGTCAAGATCAATCCGCAGGATCTGCGCATTGACGTATACCGCGCTTCCGGCGCCGGCGGCCAGCACGTGCAGAAAACAGACTCTGCCGTCCGCATCACGCACTTGCCCACGGGGCTTGTAGTCGAATGTCAGGACGAACGTAGCCAGCGCCAAAACAAGGAACGCGCCATGAGCGTTCTGGCCAGCCGCCTCTACGCCATGGAAGTTGAGAAGCGCCGCAGTGAAGAAGCAAGCACTCGCAAGAGCCTAATCGGCAGCGGCGACCGCAGCGAACGCATTCGCACCTACAACTACCCGCAGGGCCGCGTCACCGACCACCGCATCAATCTGACGCTCTACAAGCTCGGTGCGATTATGGACGGCGACCTTGATGAAATTCTGACCGCGCTTCAAAACGAACATCGCGCCGAACTGCTCGCCGCGATGGGAGAAAACGCGTGACGACGGTTGCGCAGGGCTTGTTTCAGGCCGTAGGACGCGTTTCCCGTTCGGAAGCGCGACTGCTGCTTGCAACAACCATCCGCAAACCCAAAGAATTTCTCATCGCACATCCGGAATATTCCCTCACGGACGAAGAAGTCTCGCTTTTTGACTCCTGTCTGCAACGCGCCCAGGCCGGAGAACCCATTCCCTACATTGTGGGCACGCAAGAGTTCTGGGGACGCCCCTTTCACGTCACGCCCGCCACGCTCATTCCGCGTCCGGACACCGAAACGCTCATCGAAGAGGCTCTGGCATTTCTCCAGAATCTTGAAGCGCCCCGTGTTCTTGATCTCGGCACCGGAAGCGGCTGCATTGCCGTGACGATTGCGCTTGACTGTCCCAAGGCTCAAGTCTGGGCCTGCGACAAAAGCAAGGATGCCCTGATCGTCGCCAAAGGCAACGCCGAAGCATTCGGCGCCAAAGTGACGTTTGTCGAAAGCAACTGGTTTAGCGCCTTTGCCGACGAGAAATTCGATCTCATCGTCTCCAACCCTCCTTACATCGAAGAAAACGACGAACACCTCAAGGCACTTCGCTTTGAACCCATCAGCGCGCTCACGTCCGGCACCGACGGACTGGACGACATTCGAATTCTGGCGGCTGATGCGCCTAAACATCTCCGCGAACACGGCAGCATCATTGTTGAGCACGGCTACAATCAAGGAGAATTGGTCGCTGCAATTTTCCGGTCGACGGGCTTTGCGTCCGTGCGTACGGTGCGCGACCTCGGGGACAATCCACGGCTTTGCTGCGCCACGCTCTAAAACCCTGTTTTCGGGCGTTGGCGGCGCGCAACGCCGTCTTCTTTTGAAAGGACGAACCGAAAATGGAAATCTTGAAGTTGCTCCAAGAGCGTCACACCACCAAAAAATACGACGCTTCCCGCAAAATCAGCGACGCCGATTTCGATCTGCTGTTGGAGTCGCTGCGCCTGGCCCCTTCTTCCGTCAACTCTCAGCCCTGGGAGTTCTTCATTGCCGACACGAAGGAAGCTAAAGAAAAGCTTCTGCCTGCCATCGCCGACTTCAACCATAGCCGCGTGACGGATTCCGATCGTTTGATCGGCTGCGCCATTCACACCGATCTGGATGAAACCTACATGCAGGATCTGGACGATCAGGAAGAAACCGACGGCCGCTACCAGGATCCCGCCTACAAGGTTGACAATGGTCAGCGTCGTCGCTTCTTCGTCGGCAAATATCGCGATGCCGGCGAAATCGCCTGTTGGGCCGGTAAGCAAGCCTACATTGCTCAGGGCTTCCTGCTCTACACCGCAGCCGCTCTCGGCATTCATTCCACGCCGATCGAAGGTTGGGACGCCGACAAGGTTGACGAAATTCTCGGCTTGCGCGAAAAGGGCATGCACGCCCAGTACGCCGTAGCGCTCGGATACGGCGCTGCCGACGACCACAATGCTGCTCGCCCGAAGTCACGCTGGCCGGCTCAGCGCATCTTCCACAAACTTTAACCCTATCCGCACAAGCGCTCAGCGATCTCACGCTGCGCTCGCCAAGGTTCGTCCCGACATGCATATTCGTGAACTGATTCAACTGCTCGACAGCATTCTCGATCCGTCTTCTTACCGCGACTACGCGCCCAACGGCCTGCAGGTGCAGGGCAGCCGCGACGTCAAACGTCTGGTGACCGGCGTCACCGCCTCGCTTGATCTCATCGAAGCGGCCGCCGCTCAAGGCGCCGACGCCGTTCTTGTGCACCACGGCTGGTTCTGGAAGGGCGAAGAAGCGCGGATCACCGGTATTCGATACCAACGCATCTCCCGTCTGATCGAAAGCGGTATGCACCTCATTGGCTACCACCTGCCGCTTGACGATCATCCAGAAATCGGCAACAACGCATTGCTCGGAAAAGCCCTGGGCCTTTCGGGCGACATGCGCTTCGGCGATTACGGCTGGTCGGCACCATGCGACTGCGCGATAACGGTGCCGGACCTCGCCGACCGACTTGAAACTCTTTTAAACCGCAAACCGCTTGTCTTGGGACCGCAACAGGGTGAAATCCGACGCATCGGTTGGTGTACGGGCGCAGCGCAGGACTTGATCGAAGAGGCTGCCGCCATCGGCTGCGACTGCTTCATTTCGGGAGAAGTGAGCGAGCGCACTTTCCACCAGGCCAAGGAACTCGGCATCACCTACTTTGCTTGCGGACACCACGCTACCGAACGCTTCGGCGTGCGCGCTCTGGGCGAACGAATCGCCACTGAAACGGACATAGACGTCACATTCATCGACATCGATAATCCCGTTTGATCAACACGCAGACAACCTCTCTGAGCCTCTGTCAGGACTTCTTGGCAGAGGCCTCTTTCAATAGATCGCGAATTTCGCGCAGCAGCGCGATGTCTTCGGGCGTCACTTGAGGTTTGGCCGCCGCTTCCTCCTCTGCCTTTTCCTTGTCGGCCTTGGCAAGGGCTTCCAGACGGACTCGCAGTCCCGTAACCACTTTGATAAGCCAGAAGATCACGAAAGCGAGAAGCAGGAAATGCACAACGGCCGTAAGAAATGCACCATAGCCAAAAACCGTTGCGCCTGCGGCAGTCAGCGCCTCATAGGTACGCGGTCCCGTGTAACCCTCAGGTTCCGATAACACGATAAAAAGACCGGTGAAGTCGGGCTTGCCCACCAGAAAGCCCAGAAGCGGATTGATCAGGTCTTTGACCAGACTGTTGACAATGGCGGAAAACGCCGCGCCAATGATCACGGCAACTGCCAAATCAAGCACGTTACCCCGCGAAATGAAAGTCTGAAATTCCTGCAGAAACTTTTTCATTATTCCTTCCTTCTTTCGATCTGATTTTTATTTAAATTCAGTATGTTACGTGATTTTTCTCGCGATTTTCAAGCGATTTCGGTAAAATTCAACCTTCTTTGATTTCCGAAAAGCTCGGTTCCTCAGCTAGGCTGAGTTTTCCCCTTTTCGTTCTTTTGGTGTTTAGATACTTATGATGGTTTTGTACTCGGGTGCCACCTGCCCCTTTTCGCACCGCTGCCGTTTCGTTCTTCATGAAAAAAGCGGCGACTTTGAAGTGATTGACGTTGATCCGAGCAACCCGCCCGCCGAGATCACCAAGCTCAATCCCTACGGCGAACTGCCCATCCTGATGGAACGCGATCTGACGCTGTATCAGTCCACAATCATCAATGAGTATATCGATGAACGATTCCCGCATCCGCAGCTGATGCCGGCCGATCCCATTATGCGTGCGCGCGCCCGTCTTTTCATCTACACGTTCGAACGCGAACTCTTCAGCTTCGTACGCCTGCTTGAAAAGCGCGACGCCGACGAAAAGCGCAAAATGATAGCCCGCGCACAGATCCGCGAACAGCTCATCCAGCTCTCTCCGATTCTTTCGAAGCACAAGTACCTGATGGGCGACGAATTCACGATGCTCGATATCACGCTGGCCCCGTTGCTCTGGCGCCTTGGGCTGTACGGCATCGATCTGCCGAGCTCCGCCGCTCCGCTGCTGAAGTACGCCGAAACGGTGTTTGCCCGCAATTCGTTCATCGACTCGATGACGCCTTCTGAAAAAGTGATGCGCCGTTAATTTCCGTCAAGGAGACTCTCATGGCTCTGAACAACAAAACGGTCGTCATGCCTCTGCAGTGTCCGGATTTCCGCCCACACTTGATTGAGGCCATTGTCAATTGGTGTGAAAACCGCGGACAGACGCCCTACATGCTCGTCGAAGTCGATGATGCGTGCGACGTGCCGCGCCATCTGGCCAATCCCGACAACACCATGGTTTTCTGCATTTCCGAAGAAGCCGTGAACAATTTCGTGATTGACGATGAGGCCGTCTCCTTCCAGGCTCGCTTCGGCGAAAGCATCAGCAACATCTACATCCCGCTCAATCGAGTGGCCGCCGTTTATCCGAAGGAAGACACCAATCTGGTGACCTACTTCCCTGTGACGCCGACGCCTGAAAAGAAAGTCAAAAAAGATGAACCTACGGACTTCCCCGTCTTTACGAAAGTCTGACCTTCATCTGTATAATGCGCTCTTCTTGCCTCAATAGCTCAGTTGGTAGAGCAACCGCCTTGTAAGCGGTAGGTCGTCTGTTCGAGTCAGTCTTGGGGCACCAAATCTCAACCTCCAGCAGGATGCTGCTGGAGGTTTTTTACTTTCTGCCGCAAAAATTATAGGGAGGGTAGCGAAGGTCTCTTGCAAATCCCTGCAAGCAAATTGGGTTGTTCTTGGCTTAGAAAAAAATTTTCAGCAAAAACCGAAATCCTGGTTCCTGAGTGAAGCTCTTTTGAGCAGAATGAAGGTTCAACAACGACAAAAGCCTAGTGCGCCAACACTGAGCTTCGTCATTTTTGCGGGAGTTATCGATGGAAACGCATCTGATCCTCTCGTGATCGATTATGCCTGAACACGTAGAAAGCACCCCAGAAGCCGAGAGTGATGTGGTTACAGTACTCGGATCAACAGGAAGCTTCCCGATTGACGCCCCTTCTACCTCCGTGTCACCACGACGTGGCCCCAGAACTCGAGCATCAACCATTTGTGTCAGTTTTACCTCACAGCAGGTTTCCGAATGCTTAATACTCACCGTCCCTTGACATTTACTTGCGTCTAAAAATTGTTCACCCAGCGCACAACCTCGTGCCCGTTAAAGAGATGGACCTTCACTTTAAGAAGGATTGTTGCAACGAAGCTCAACGAAATTATCGCCCAAGGTCCTGGGTGCAACCTTTCGCCACTCACCCAAATCTTTAGACGTGAGCACTGTCCGTCGACGATCAAGGTAGTCGTTGTACAGAGAGGACTCAACAGTCCGAATTCGTCGTGACTGGCAGTCAACTTCAATGGCTTCCATACGAGATGCCACAGATTCTTCTTTCTTCGGCAATTTCACCAGCCACTTACCCTTTGGGGCAACCATGTAGCTCCAAATTACAGCCGCATTGCGCTTATCCAATTGAACAAAAAAGTAGGCAACTTGGTCCTCCCCGACAGCTTTTCCGCTCTCGACCGGATCAGCCGGGTAGACCTTGGAAAAATCCACGCAATTTAGGCAGAGCCAAGTTTGATCTTTCCCCGTCCACACACCGGTTGATCTGTATCCTTCAAGCAGCTTTCCGTCTGCACGAGATTTAGACCACTCCGCCGTGAGGACATGACCTCCGACATTGACGGTACCGGTAAACGCACAAGCCCAGCCAGCAACGGCTATCAAAGAAGCAAAGACAATTAATTTCTTCATAACAGGCTCATCGGGTGAAACATTCCTCGAGACAATTTAGTCCCCTTTGTTCCTCGCCAGGCAAAAGTCTTCAAACTGTCACTCAAATTGGCCTATCGTGCACAGACTTCAGCGATTGCATCAGCGAGCAATACAATTGAGTTTCGGTCAAAAAAAACATTATGGTGCAGGATTCCCTTATCACAAGCCGTATCGCAAGAGACGTATTCATGACAGAACAACTTTCCCCCAAACCGGTCATCAGTGCCGATACACTTCAGCGCATCCTTGAGTTTCGCGACGAGAGAAACTGGAAGCAGTTTCACAACCCAAAGGATTTGGCAATCTCTCTCAGCCTAGAGGCCGCCGAACTGCTTGAGTGTTTTCAGTGGTCCGGAAAAGATACGGAAGTAGCAGGCAAAACTGCCGCCATGAAAGAAGAATTGAGCGACGTAGTCATCTATGCATTACTCCTGGCCGATCGCTTAGGAGTGGACATTGATACTGCGGTAAGAGAAAAGATTCAAGTCAACGCCGCTAAGTACCCAGTCCAAGAAAGTTACGGAAATTCCGCCAAATACAACAAACTCAAGCAAATCGCCCGTTCGTCATGACCATCGTCTATCGGAACAGCCTGGACCACTTTTACCAGAACAGTCCAGCGATCCCGGATCTTCTCATGGGACTAGACAGCTCTGATGCACCCCGAAACAGCGCTCAATATCGAGCCTGGGCCAATTCCCTGCAATTCATGCAAAGCATGCTGATGATGGCCAACCTCCCTCGAGACTGCGGCGTTCTAATCGAATACCGTCTGCCATCCACCAGCAGACGTGTGGACTTCATCATCACAGGACACGATGTTCATGGCTCAGCGAACTTCGTCATCATCGAGCTAAAGCAGTGGTCCACGGCCGAGGCCGTTTCCGGAAAATCAGGAATCGTGATGGCCAACGTGGCCGGGCATCACATTGAAGAGACCAACCATCCCTGTTATCAAGCATGGTCATACAAAGTTTTTCTCGAAAACATGCTTGATACCGTATCAAAAAATCACCTGCATGCCTTCGCATGCGCGTATTTGCACAACTACAAATACAAGGGACCAGACAATGATCCGCTCGCTGCCGAGCCCAATCGAGAGCTCGTCGAAAGCGCTCCGCTATTTGGTCGAGACGATCGCGACAAGCTCGGAAGCTTTATTTCTCAGCACGTTGGCCGTGGCGACGGCGACCTGATCATGGAACTGCTTGCAAGCGGTCAAGTGGTTCCCAGCAAACGTCTCGTAGATGCCGTCGGCATCATGTTTGATGAGAACAAAAAACAGGCTTTCACACTCATTGACGAACAAAAGAATGCCTATGAAACCGCTATGCGTGCCGTTCGTGAGACACCGTTAAACCGGAAACGGTGTGTCATCATCACAGGCGGTCCGGGAACAGGTAAAAGCGTTGTCGCCATGACCTTGCTGGTCGACATCCTTCGAAAGTTCCGGGAAAACGACAAGCGCCGTAATGTACGCTTCGTTTCGCCAACTTCATCATTTCGCCAAGCCATGATCTCCATGCTGGCAGGAAGCCATCAGGACAAACAGGAACGGAAACGACGCAAAGACTTGGCCCAACACCTCTTTTGCGGAAGCATGAGCTTTTATATGCCTGAATTTAACAGCGATTTCGCCAATGAAAGTCCATACCACTGTCTGATCTGCGACGAAGCGCATCGTTTGCATTCTCATCAGAACATGTACCGAGGCAAAAACCAAATTGAGGACATCGTCAAAGCCGCCAGCGTCTCGGTTTTCTTCGTTGATGATAACCAGGCTCTGCGTCCGTACGACATCGGTTCCGTAGACTCAATTCGGCAAGCAGCAGACAAGTACAACGTTCCGGTCGAACAGGTAGACCTTGCCGCCCAATTCCGCTGCCAGGGTTCCGAGGGTTTCCTTAATTGGCTTGCGGTTGTACTCGGTCTTGCAGACGCTCAAAGCACTGGAAATGCCCATGGTTGGGACAAAACTGCATTCGATTTTGACATCGTTGATACGCCGGAAGAAGTCATTGATTTCGTTAACGAAAAAAACCGTTCTGCAGGGGTGCACAATCCTGTGCCCGGCCGCAGCATTATCTCGGGAGCTCGTCTTCTGGCTGGGTATGCTTGGCCCTGGACAAAAGAAGGCAACAATCTCGGTGAAGTACCCGACGTGGATTTGGGGTCCGTCAAATTGCCGTGGAACAATCGGAAATCCAGTTACAAATGGGCTATAGACCCGGCCACAATGCTAAGAAACGAAGTCGGGTGCGTACACACCAGTCAAGGTTTGGAATTTGACTGGGTTGGCGTTTTCATCGGAAAAGATCTGCGTTACGACCCCGATAAGAAGATGCTGTTTGCCGACATTGATAACTACCACGACAAAGGCGGCAAAAATGGTCTCGGCAAAAACAAGGCCGAACGCTCCAAGAATCTTCTCAAGTACATCTGCCGTTGTTACCGAGTGCTCCTTTCTCGCGGCGTTCATGGGGCTCGCGTCTACTGCTGTGACAAGAACCTTGCTAAATATCTCAAAGCAGAGCTTGCCAAAACAGTCAATTTGACCGGCAATTGACAGGCTAACGACAGAAGACTCGGTAGTTGCTCACTGGCTCAGCTTCACCTACAGAGGAGAACCGGTTTTGCCTTGTTGCTCTCATTTCTTTCCGTTAGTTCACCAAACGGAAAGAAAGGAAAACGGCAGACGTTGAGAAAACCAACATATCTGCCGTCAGAAGTAATCAGTTCCTTGTTTCTTCCCAGTCAAAAAGCTTTTATTCCTTCGCCCCTGCGGCACCCCATACATCGCCCCAGGAGCCGGTGAGCGCCCCTTTGGCGTAGTCAACCACGCGGTTTTCAAAGAAGTTGGTGTGCGTCACGCCTAGCATCGCGTCGACCCAGTTGAGAGGATTTTTCTCCGACTTAAAGATCGGCTTCAAGCCGAGTCCCATCAGGCGCCGATCGGCAATGTAGCGGATGTAATCCTTGACTTCCTGCTTGGTAATGCGCTTCATGTCGCTTACGCCGAAGGCGAGTTCAATGAAACGATCTTCCAGGTCAACCATCGTTTCGGCGATCGAGTAGATGCGTGCCTTGAGTTCATCGTTCCAGAGCTGCGGATTCTGCTTGATGTACTCACGAAAGAGCATCGTCATGGATTCGGTGTGCAGCGTCTCGTCAGCAATCGACCAGGCAATGATCTGCCCCATGCCCTTGAGTAGTCCGTTGCGCGGGAAGTTGAGCAACATCACGAAGCTCGAAAACAGCTGCATCCCTTCGGTGAAGGCCGAAAAAGCGGCAATCTGGGCGGCAAGCTCGTTTTCCGACAGGCACTCGTTAAAAAACTCGTGCTTTTTGGCCATCGCCTCGTACTGCAGAAACTCGTTGTAGACGGTCTCGGGCAGGCCCAGCGTCTCGATCAAATGCGAGTATGCCGCGATATGCACCGCTTCTCGGCCGGCAAAGCTCGAGAGCATCATGCGGATTTCCGGTTGAGGAAACTGGGGCAGATAAGTCGTGACGTAGGCTCCCGACACGTCGATGTCACCCTGCGTGAAAAACCGCAGGATCTTCGTCAAAAAATCGCGTTCGGAATCCGTGAGCCTGAGCTGGAAGTCCTTGACGTCTTCCATCATCGGCACTTCCGTCCAAAGCCAGTGCATTTGTTCGCTTTGAACGAACGCATCGTAGGCCCACGGGTAGGCAAAGGGCTTGAAGTAATTGCGGTTGCCCGCGAGTTTCAGTGCGCTTTTCTGCATTTCTTATCCTTCACAAGCAAGGCAGCCGGTGTCGTCGGCCACAGCCCGCATATCAATTTCGTCCTCAAGACGCCGACGGACGGCAACCTGGCCGACCTTGTCGGCTTTTCTCAGCTTGTCGCTGCGGCAGTAGTAAAGAGACTTCAGCCCCTTCTTCCAAGCCATAAAGTGGCAGGCGTGCAGATAACCGATCGGCACGTCGGGCGCAAAGAAGAGATTGACGCTCTGGCCCTGGTCAATATAGGGCTGGCGATCAGCTGCCAGTTCAATGATCCAGCGCTGATCGATTTCCTGAGCCGTCTTAAATACGTCTCTGACCTGCTGCGGCAAATCCGTGCGGTGTTGCACGCTGCCGTCGTGGGCAATCAGATCACTCCAGACTTCGTCTGTATCGAGACCGAGTTCAGCCAAAACGCGTTTGAGGAAGCGATTCTTGACGATATGCGCGCCGGAAATCGTGTCCTGCCGGAAAACGTTGGCTCGAATCGGTTCGATTGACGGGCTCGTGCCGCCCGTGATCAACGACGACGAGGCGTTAGGAGCCACGGCCATCCAGTGGCTGAAACGACGGCTGACGCCGGCAGCGGCCGCATCGGGACATGCTCCGCGCTTTTCACACAGAACCTTGTCGGCACGCTCGCATTCGTTTCGGATGTGGCGAAACATCGCCATGTTGGTCACTTTTGCGACAACGCTCTCAAAGGCAATGCCGTTTTTCTGCAGATAGGCATGGAAGCCCATGGCACCGAGCCCCACACTACGCTCGCGCATGGCGCTCAATCTCGCACGCGCAATCGTGTCCGGAGCGTGATCGATGAAGTATTGAAGCACGTTGTCGAGAAATTCCATCACGTCCTCGATGAACTGAGGCACGTGCTTCCATTGATCGAAATACTCCAGATTCACGGACGAAAGACAGCAGACGGCCGTACGCTCCTCGTTCGTGGGCAAGAATATTTCGGTGCAAAGGTTCGATCCGTTGATCTTGAGCCCCTGATCGGCAAGCCACTTGGGCAACACGCGGTTGGCCGTATCGGTAAAGACCAGGTACGGTTCGCCGGTGTGCATGCGCATTTCCAAAATACGCTGCCAGAGATCACGGGCACTCACCGTTTCAACCACTTTACCGGTGGCCGGGTGTTTGAGCTCCCACGAATCGTCATAGTCGGCATCACGCATACTCGCTTCGATCTTCTCCATGAAGGCGTCGGAAATATTGATGCCATGATGCAGATTGAGTGCGCGCATATTGGGGTCGCCCGTGGGTTTGCGCATCTCAATGAACTGAACGATGTCAGGATGATCAATCGACAGGAAGGCCGCGTAGGACCCGCGCCGCGTCGAACCTTGACGATACGCAAGACAGGCCGCATCGTAGACCTTGAGATGAGGCATGACACCCACGCTTTTGTCGTCAGCATTGCGAATGCCCACGTGAATGCCGACGCCACCGCCGAGCATCGAAAGCCAGTTGACTTCGGAAAGCGTATTGACCAGCCCTTCGGCCGTATCGGGCATGTAGCTCAGAAAGCACGAGACCGGCAGACCGCGCTTGTTACGCCCGAAGCTCAAAACAGGCGTCGAAAAACTCAGCCAATGGCGACTCGCATAGTCATAAATACGTTGCGCATGTTCGGGATTGCTCGCAAAGCTTTCCGCCACAAAGGCGTAGCGCTCCTGCGGAGATGTTTCCCCTTCTCGCATATAGCTTTCGCGCAAGCGTTGCAGCCCCAACTCGTCAAAAAGCGCATCGCGCGATAAATCGATCTGAACGGACATAACTGATTACCCGGCAAGAAAAAAGAGCTAACCGCTGATGCGCGGCGCCTCTGATTTAGATGTCCGAAAAATACTATATGGCGATATGTTCGATCGCAATCACACAATATGCTGTTGTCTTTGCCGATGACTCGGCGCCAACCCGTTGATACAGCGGCAAAAATTGTCCCCGCTCTCAAAACAACAAAACACACTTTTTGCCTTTTTCGACTGCCAAAAATGACAGTCTGCGTCTTTTCGCGCAATGAAAGCCACGTAAAGCGTTCTTTTTCTACCGAGAAATAGAAGTTCAGCAGTAGAAGGAGGTAGAATGCGGGTTTTCCTGCTTGTGACGGGAGGGGTGATTATTCCCGTCATTTTTGTCTGCCAAGTACAAGAAACTTTGTGACGCTGTCGGCAAAGTGTTTCGTCGCAATCCGGACCGACGTTCTGATTTCGCGCAACGTTCCACAACATTTTCCCTAAAAACAGATCACTAGAAAGTTTGCTTTCCATCGAACTTTCATCAAGTTTTCATTTGCTCTGCAGATAAAGCACCTAAACTCTAGGCTGTCTCTTTCCTGCCTAAAAAAACAACAAGGACAGAGCGCATAAGTAGCCGTCACCGCTTTATTGTCGTTTGAGCGCTACAAAATCAAACTCTCGGAGCCAAAGTCGTCATGGACTTTCTTAATCATCTCGTCAGTGAGATCAATAGTGTCCTTTGGGGCGTTTTCTGCCTGATTCCCTTGCTGTGCGGCACGGGCATCTTCTACAGCATCAAGCTTCGTTTTGTGCAGGTACGCAAGTTCGGCCTCGCCACGCGTTTACTGTTCGGCGGCGCCACGCTTTTTGGCAAGCGTGCCGATAAAACGGGCATGAGCTCATTCCAAGCTTTGGCTACCGCCATCGCTGCTCAAGTGGGTACCGGCAACGTTGCGGGTACGGCCACTGCTATCGTCTCGGGCGGCCCCGGCGCCTTGTTCTGGCTGTGGGTTGCCGCCTTCTTCGGTATGGCCACCATCTTTGCCGAAGCGGTGCTGGCTCAGACCTTCAAAGGCAAAGACGCCAACGGCCACGTGGTCGGCGGTCCTGCGTACTACATCACCAAGGGTATGGGTGAAAAATGGCGTCCGATGGCCGTCTTCTTCTCTATCGCCATCATCATTGCTCTGGGTTGCATCGGCAACATGGTGCAATCCAATTCGATTTCCAACGCCATGCACACGGCTTTCGGCGTTCCGCTGGTCATCACCGGTATTGTGACAGCCATTCTCGCCGGTGCGGTTTTCTTCGGCGGCGTCGCCCGTTTGGCGTCTGTGACTGAGAAAATCGTTCCC
Source organism: Sutterella sp. AM11-39 (assembly GCF_003472385.1). GTDB lineage: Bacteria > Pseudomonadota > Gammaproteobacteria > Burkholderiales > Burkholderiaceae_F > Duodenibacillus > Duodenibacillus intestinigallinarum. The sequence goes on from NZ_QRLV01000001.1 coordinate 295,096, forward strand.
TTCATGGCCGCCATTTACATCATCGGCGGCTCCTACGTCATTGCTTGTCACGCCGGAGAACTTGGCAATGCGTTCCGTCTGATCTTTGTGGCTGCATTTGATCCTCAGGCTGTTATGGGCGGCGCACTCGGTCTGACGGTTGCCAAAGCCATGCAGTTCGGCGTTGCCCGCGGCTTGTTCTCCAACGAAGCCGGTATGGGTTCCACACCGCACGCTCACGCCGTTGCCAAAGTAGAGCACCCGGCCGAACAGGGGCTCGTCGCCATCTTCGGCGTTTTCGCCACCCTGATCGTTGTTACCTTCACGGGCATCGTGATTCTCGTGACCGGCGTACTCGACTTCCAGAGCACCGGCATTGCGCTCACTCAGAAGGCTTACAACGTGGGGCTGGGTTCGTTCGGCGTAAGTTTTGTTGCTATCTGCCTCTTCTTCTTTGCCTATTCAACGATCATCGGCTGGTACTTCTTTGCCGAACAGAACGTGCGCTTCCTCTTCTCTGAAAAAGCGCTCCTTCCCTATCGCGTGATTGTCTGCGCCTTCATCATTGTCGGCGCCACGCTCAAGGTTGATCTGGTGTGGGCACTGGCCGACCTCTTCAACGGCCTGATGGTCATTCCCAACCTGATTGCATTGATTGCTCTGCACAAGGTTGTCGGCAACTGCCTTGATGACTTTGAAGCCAAGTTGGCCAAATACGAGAAGACACAACAAAACATCTCTCACAGTTAACGAGAGTTTTGCTGCAGGCAGTACGAGGCGCTTTCTTCACGAATGCGCCTCGTTTTGCATCTGCTCACGGACATCCAAACCGACACATCACACGGGCATGGTCATGCAAACGATTGAGGACCGCCTCAATCTCCGCACCCTGTAGCAGTTGCGTCTCGGGAGCCTCGTCGGCAACCGCACGTAACCAAAAACGCTCGCGGTTTACAGCACGATCGTATTGTTGTGCGGCCATTTCAGAAACCAGCACCGCCCCGGCTTCGAGTCTCTCGCGACTGCACTCGATGATTGCCTCGGCATACGTTTCGTTGCGATCCATCCAATGGAATAAATGCTCGGGCGCAGCAAGACGGTCCGATTTGCTGCGATTGCACTTCGGACAAGCCAGTACAAAGTTAAATGTCCTTGTATGCGCGAATCGCGAGTACGGCAAAAAGTGGTCAACGTCGCAACCGGAATCCAACTTGCGACCGCAGTAAAAGCACGTCTGCGCAGGCGTCGATTCCCTCAACACGTCTCGAATGGCCGCAAGCGTTTCCGAGCGATGCGGATAGAACAGAAAGTCGCGCAGCGTGGATTCCGGCGTCTCGCCAAGCACGCCGGAATTGGCCCGGATTGAGCGCAGCATCTTCTCCCACCGCGAAAAGATCAGTTCCTGAACGATCGGCTGAAACCGACACAGCAAAACTGCGACTTCTCGACGTACATAAATCCGATTGGTACGATCGTCCTTATCAAACAGGAACTCGTAGCCTTGCATGTACTGCAACGGATTTTTCTTCAGAACTCGCGTCTGACAGTCCTTGACCAGCCGATCGAAATCCTTCTCAAAACGCTGCGCCTGCAAAAATGTCAGCCATTGCGCGTCTGCCGGACACAACCGTTCCTGAAAAGCCTGAATCAGCGAAATGACAAGCGCATTACTGCCGCCGAAGCTTTGTCGCAACACAGCGTCTTTAACAGAACTCTTGTCGGCTCGCGGATAGGCTTTGGCTTGTGGCCAATAGATGCGCAAAAACTCAAGCGCCAGCTCGCGATAGCTGATCTCAAAAACTTCCGAATCAGGATGATTTACAAAAGGAATTTCTCCTGCCTTGTTCGTGACGGCCAGCACCAATGCCAACTTGTAGGTGGTGTTGAGATCGTTGCCAAGTATCAGCTTCTGAATCGAAAGCAGAAAGTCTTCGACTGACAAAGTCATTTGAGAGGTCCACAAACGTAGAAGACACCGTTCGGACCATTGTACCTTCATCCCGGACCACGAAAATACGGGCAAAGCACAACACCTTGCCCGTCAAGGAGATTGCGGTTTTCCGAAGAAGTTGCCTTCCCGGAAAACCGCCTGAGGAGACAAATTATTTGCCAAGGACCTGAGCAGCAGCGTTTTCACCGGCCAGGCGACCGAACGTGATGGTTTCACTGATCGAGTTGCCGCCAAGGCGGTTCTTGCCGTGCACGCCACCCGTGACTTCACCGGCCGCATACAAGCCGCCGATGGGCTTGCCGGAGGTGTTGATCACCTGCGTCTTGCCGTTGAACTTCAGGCCTCCCATGTAGTAGTGGATAGCCGGCGTGATTTCGATGGCGTAGAACGGAGCCTTGTCGACCTTGAGCTTGGCATTCAGACCTGGACGGTTGAAGTCGGGATCCTTGCCGGCTTCGGCGTACTTGTTGTACTGAGCAATTGTCGCTTCAAGGTTCTTGGGATCGATGCCCGCGTTCTTGGCAAGTTCCGCCAGCGTCTTGCCTTCCTTGGCAAGCCCCAGTTCGAAAGCCGCACCGGTTTGCTTGACACTCTGACGAACCTTATCGTCAAAGATTTCAAAAGCCGTGCCACCGGTTTGCTTCGACACAGCAGCACTCGTCACGTCGCGCGTGGTGAGTTCGCTGATAAAGCGCTTGCCTTCGCGGTTCACAAACACCGCACCTGCTCCGCGCACCGTTTCGGAAACAATCACGGGGCTGCCGACCAACAATGTCGGATTGAGCTGAATTTCCTTGGCATCGACCACAGCCGCGCCAACCTTCTGTGCGAGCACCATGCCGTCGCCCTGGCTGCCCGGCTGATTGGACGTCTTCACATCCGCGCTGATGTCCGGACGTAGCGACTGAACGAGCTTAGCATTGGCGCCGATGCCGCCCGTAGCCAAAACCACAGCCTTGGCATTGATGCGATACAGGCCCGAATGCTTGCCTTTGATGAGCGCACCGGTCACATTGCCCTTGTCGTCGGTATAAAGCTTGACCATCTTGGAGTTCAAGCGCAGATCAAGATTGGTTTCCTTAGCGTGATCGCGGAAGAACTTGGAAAGATACGGTCCCACGAAAACGCCGCCCGCAGGTCCGTGCATACGAGCTGCCGAGGCACCGCCGCCACGGCCGACATGCGAGAGCACAGCACCGCGATCGGCAAGCCACTTGATCGAATCAGCTGAACGTTCGGCCAGAATCTTGGCAAGCTCGGGGTTGCTCACGTTCTTGCCGCCCTTCATCGTGTCTTCGAACATCAGCTTGGCATTGTCCTCTATGCCTTTTTCCTTCTGATAAGGAGTGCCGGCCGCATTCATGCCGCCAGCTGCAAGCTGGCTGTTGCCGCCCGGCACCGCCATCTTTTCGACCATGATGATGTTCTTCACACCGGCTTCCTGTGCCGTAAAGGCTGCCACAAAGCCTGCAGCACCGGATCCGACCACCAGAATATCGGTGGTTTCCGTCCGTTCGGGCTTGGCGTTGTCGTACTTCGTCAGATCTTCATACTGAGAAGCCGGCTTGGCACCCTTGCCGAACTTCATATCCTTCATGGACGGGAAATCATGACAGTTGGTGCAGTACGCGACGGAAGGCGTATGACCGGAATGGCAGGCCGTGCACTGAACGTCACCCAAGTGACTCTTGTGCGGATTGGGCTGATGCGGCTTTTCCGTTTTCTTGACCAATGCGTTGGGCTCGTGGCACATCACGCATTGCTTATTGATTTCCGTTTCCGAATCACTGACCTTGTCCGTGGTGTGACACATCTGACAAGAGATTCCCTTCTGGTTGTGGGCACCCGCCAAGAACGAGGCTTTGTCTCCCTGCGAATAGGATTTCGTCATTTCGGCTGAAAACGCATAGGCGCCGGACGACAAACCGAGGCCGAGAATAACCGCACTCGCCAAAATGGTCAGTCGTTGGAATTTCATCTTTCTCTCCTTGCTTTATTGTTTAGCAAATCCGAATCCCTCTCAGAAACTCGAATTTTTTCGGCAAAGTCCAAAATCAGTTGGGGAGCTAATAATTTCGGACTTCTTACGGGCATGTTAAGCTTAGGAAAAGAATTCATCCATCAGTCTTTTTCAAAGGTTACGTTCGGAATTTCCGAATGAATCGCACCTTTTTTGCTTTCGCAATGCAGCACTTTTCCTTAATTGATCTCAAAACATTTCGCGCCGTGGCCGACGAAGGCAATCTCACGCGAGGAACTGCACGAGTGCATTTGAGTCCCTCGACCGTCTGCGCCCGCATCAAAGGACTCGAGTCAAGTTTGGGGGTGCCTCTTTTCACACGATCGGCACAGGGTATGGCAGTAACGCCTGCCGGCGAAATCGTGCGGCAGGGAGCTCTTCGCATTGAGCGCGACATTGATGGCATGCTTCGCGATCTCGAGCCTTTCGTGAGTCGCGAGGCCGGCACGCTTCGGATCGTCTCTAACTACGGCGCTGCCATGAACTTTCTGGCCGATGGGCTGGCGCGTTTTTTGAAGGCACATCCTGACGTTTCGATCTCTCACCATCGCTGTTCTTCACGCGACGTGGTCGAGGCCGTTGCCGAAGACAAAGCCGACATCGGCCTGAGCGCCTTCGTTGGCGACTATCCGGGCGTTACTTTCATAGACTACGCCCGCGACGATCTTGTGGTGATCGTAAGCATCGATTCCCCGTTGGCGCACCGTGAAGCATTGGATTTCGCCGAATGTCTGAACGAGAACTTCGTCTCCCTGAGCGAACACGTCGAAATGCAGCGTTTCGTCGACGAAAGAGCGAGAGAACTCGGCCACAAGCTCGTTCCCAAGGTTCGCGTCTCCAATCAACCAATCCTCTTTCAGATGGCCGCCGCAGGTGTTGGAATCGGCATTGCCAGCCGCGTCGCTTTCGAAGCTCAGCCCCACCCGCGCGCCCGTGCGGTAAAGCTCACCAACGCCTGGGCGCAGCGCCACATTCGAATTGCGATCCCTGCGCAAAAGGAACGGCGGCTTCGTTGGGCCACGGAGCTCGTCGAAGCGCTGAGAAACGGCACCAATTTCACAATCCCTCAATCAAACTGAATTTTTTGAAAATTGACCGCTGTTTCGCTCGGCTAAAATCGGGCGCATTACCAAAACAACCGTTTCAAGCTTCGTTATCAGCCCAATTTCGAAACCACCGTGAAAACCATCGACAACCTCGAAGCGTGGGAGGTGCTCGTCGTTGCCGCCCGTACGCGCAGTCTCTCGCGCACCGCTATTGTCCTTGATCTTGATTTGCCCAAGGTCTCGCGCCTTCTTCACAACCTTGAAGAAGAGCTCGGCTTCGCGCTCTTTGACAAGTCTCACCGTCCGATCTCACCCACGCCGCGCTGTGCCGAACTCGTCAAGTCCGTCGAACCTCTTGTCACCGGTTTTCGCAATCTGGAAATCTTCACCCGCAATCATCTGACGGACAAACTCACCATTCGCTTTGCCGCCCCCATTGAGCTTGCGAGATTATTTTTCTCCGAAGCCTTACTGCACTACTCGAGCGACCACCCCGATGTGGAATTTGCGATCCTGCCCGAAGTTCATCCGGATGCGATCCGGGCAGACACGGTTGATGCCATCGTCGCTAACCGCCTTCCGCTTGATGATTCCGGCCTCGTCGTTCGGCAATACAACAGCTCCTCCACGCCGGTGTTCGCCACACCCGAATACCTGAATAAACACGGCATCCCCCAATCCCCCGAAGACCTTTCCGAGCACACCGGACTGCTGCTTAAAACCGTGGCTCATGACCCAACGGACGTTCTGTACAACGTCAGTGGCGACTGCGCGCCGATTCACTGGAAAAACACGTTCATGACGCACGACCAGATGAGTTTGAAGCAATTGCTGCTCAACCATCAGGGCATTACCGTGGACCTCTATGCCGGCCACGTACTCGAGGAACTTCAAAACAGAACGGTTGTTCCCATTCTCGAAGGTTGGGAGCGAGAAGTCTGGACAATGTGCCTGATCACTCGTCTGGAAGACGAGCGCAATTCCCCGAGACTGCGTGCGTTTGCCGAATGGTTCATGATCACTCTCGGCACTCAGATGCGAAACTTCAGCAAGCTCGCGCACATGGCCGCAACTGTTGCGTTCGACCGTGCCCGCCGACAGTCAGGTAATTGAGCAATACCGAAGAATCGCCCGCGCTGCGCGTCTTCCGTCGGCCACCGCCGTCGACACAAAAGCCGCTCCGCGCACAGCATCACCCCCGGCGTAAATTCCGGCCACGTTCGTCGCGTTGTTGTCATCCACGCAAATGCGGCCTGCGTTATCAAATGCAACGCCGCTGCCGGCCAACCAGGGAATCGGTTCCGGCCTAAATCCGTAGGCAACAAAGACAACATCCGCAGGCACTTCGAGTTCTTTTCCGTCCCCATCCCTGCACAAAACTGCCGACACAATGCCGCCGGCAGACACGAGACGCTCTACCTGCAACCCGCAAAGAATCTCTGCTCCCTCTTCTTGGGCCTGTTGCAGTTCGCCAACCATAGCTCGCAGTGCTTCTCTCGGCTTTCTTGCCACAGCCGTCGCCGAGGCCGCCCCTTCTCGAATCGCACAGCGCAAGCAATCCACCGCCGTATCGCCGCCGCCGAGCACCACGACGCGTTTGCCTTTTACATCCGGCATTTGGTTCGACTCACCGAGCGCTCGACGACTGACTGCTCCCAACAGCACCATGGCAGGCAACACCCCAGGCAAATCCTCTCCCGGCAGTGACAGACCGACGGCGCAACCCGCGCCGGTGGCCACAAACACCGCATCGTTTTGCCGACGAATCGACTCGAAGTCCAGCTCCTTGCCCAATGTCGTTGCCATCACCAGCTTCACGCCCAGTTCGTTTAAGAGCGCTCTGCGCCGCGCAACAACGTCTCGCGAAAGCTTAAACGGCGGAATGCCGTAGGAAAGAAGCCCGCCAATATCCCTTTCTTTGTCGTAAACCGTCACATTCACGCCGCGTCTGGCCAGATAATCGGCGCAAGCCAGCCCCGCCGGTCCTGCTCCGATAACCGCTGCTTTGGCAGGCACTCTCGCGCGACGAATGCCGGGTTTGAATCCGTGGTCAAGCGCATACTGCGACACCGCGCGTTCGATATCGGGAATCATCACTGCGCCTTCGGCTTCCTGCATGGAGCACACACGCTCGCAGAACCGTTCGGACGGACAAACCCTTCCGCAGATTTCAGGCAAGGCGCCTTCCTGCAGCATCAATCGAGCCGCACCATCCACATCGCCCCGACTCAAAAGAGCCATCCACTGCGACACACGGTTACCCTGAGGGCAGACCGAGGTGCATCGACCGCATCGCAAGCAACGCGAGCTCTGCCTGACAGCCTCCCGAATATCGAGCGGCCGCCTGACTTCTTCGTAACCGACGAGACGTTCAGCGACAGGCACGATTTCGATTCGGCCGCGCGCCGGCATCGGAGCCGTCTCGACAAAAGGCGACGACGGCAGCAACGGGAAACTCACTGCTCGTGAAGGGCAAACTTCGGCACAGGCACGGCACTTGATGCACACTGAAACGTCAGCGCTCGTCAATTTTCCCCTTCTGAGATCAATACCCTCCGGACAAGCGTCCGCACAAATGCGGCAGTCCACGCCATGCGTCGCATGCACGCAGGCTTTGGGATTGATGCGCGGCACAAAAAGGCGATTCAATCGGCTCATCAGCCCGATTAGGGCTCCCAGCGGACAGAAATTGCGGCACCAACGTCGCAGCACCAGCAGTTCCAAGACAAGAAATGCCGCAAAAATCAAAACTTCCCAGCCCGATTCATTGAATTGGAACAACCGCGAAAGTGCGATCACCACGGCAAAGGTCAGACCGACGGGGCAGATCAAGCAGAACACAGGAAAGCCGAATACGGCACTTGAGGCCAGAGCGCCGGCAAGAACAGTCAAAGGACCGGCGTCTGCCGCCTGCCGTTTTTGTGCTGCCGTTTTCTTTACCGCTTCACCCGCACTGCAGCTTGAGCAGCCGGCACACGATGAAATGCCGCACGTTTCCGCGTGCTTGTCTTGTGTCGGCTGTGCCGGCAGAACAATCTGCCGTTGCGTATCTTCCTCCGCAACATCTTCTTCCTTTTCTCGTCTGCGCCCTCCCGTTTTCAGAAATTGCAGCAAACGGGAAACGGACGGAACGGGACAAAGCCAGCCGCAGAAAAAGCGCCCGAAAATCACCACCAGCACGAAAAAGACAGCCAAAGCAGCAAGCGCTCTGGGCAAAATCGTCTTTTCGGCAAGCATTGTTTCAAGAGCGCCCAAGGGGCAAATCGCCGCAATCTCCTTCCAACCGAAGGAAGACAAGGTACCCCATCCGGTGTGCCAGATCGTTCCGACAACCGTGAACAAAATGAAAACGACGGGAATCAGCGTACGCAGCCAAGACGACTTCAGAGGCTTTTTCATTTTTGAGCCTCCTTGTGAATTGGATGAATCACAACTCCCCGTTGTGAACCGTCCTTAAACGACTGCAGAACATTAGCCGGACACACCTTCACGCACAAACCGCAACCGTTGCACTTATCCGCATGAATCACCGGACGGTTTCGGGCGTCCAGCGTAATGGCCTTGTATTCACACTCGTCGTAACAAAGCCGACAAGCCCCGGTTCGAAGCGCAATGCAACGCTCGGTGAGTTCGGCCACACCCACCTTGACCGTTTTGGGATCAAACATTTCGATGGCATGCGTCGGACACACCCGAGCACAGTCCTGACAAAAGTCGCAGTGTCCGAGATGAAAATCAAGAAAGGGCGTACGGACATGGATGAGCCCGTCGGAAAATCCCGCCACCGAAATCACATTCAGATGACAGACGCTGCGGCAGCGGTCGCACCGAATGCAGCGCGCCAAGAATTCGTCTTCGCCGACACTGCCCGGAGGACGAATCAGCTCGCCTGATCCCTTCGCGCCGCGCACGCCCGCCCCCAGGGCAAGCAACGCCGTGGCACCGACGGCACCCGCCACCACCTGTCTGCGCGTGACCGCTTTGTCGTTTAGCTCGGACATTCCTGCAGCATGTCTTCTATCGCACCCTTAAGCGTGAAGACGAAGCCCTCGAGGATATATGACCAACCCTTGTAGAAGGGCGAAACGGGGCAGGCACGGATATCGTCGCAAAAACGCGAAACCCAGTTTTCAATATGCGTTTCGATAAACGTCTTTTGCAGCCGAAGAACATCACACGCTTCGGCCTCCTTACCTTCTTCAAAAAGCTTGGCCGCGCGGCCGCTCAGATGTGCCAGAAACTGAATCTCCAACGCAATGTGGTCTTCATGCAGATCACAATCTTCGCTTTTGACGAATCCGTACTTGTGGTACAGCTGACGCACGGCCTCATAGGCATCCTGCATCACCAACCGCGTCGGACTCGTGTAAACGGACTCAAACGGATAGGCCGCCACCTGATTGACAACACCGGCACCCAAAAAAGCGCGGGCAAAATCAGCTGCCGCTGTCTCCTCCTTATCTTCCCCTGCGCCGTCTGCAAGCCAATCCGCAATCATGTCTGCGCCTTTGGCCGCACGTTCGTGAAAATTCCACGCATCCCGATCTTTCATCACCACATCCATGTAGGCCTGCTTCATTTCAAAAGCAAAAGCCGAGGCAATGACTTTCCCAAGATCGGCAAGTGCACGGCATTGCGAGTCACGGTTGGTCAACATGATTTCCTTTCTCATTCAAAATTCAAATAGCGCTATCGCGCGAAAAAACTCCAGGCAGCCGACCCGAGCCGCAGCACAACGATTTGCCAACCCGCACAACCGACTAGGGCCGCAAACAGAGCCGCGGTAAGCGCCACTCTCGATTGCCTGGCCAACAACGTCAGTCCCCATGGGAGCACGACGCCCGCACCTACGGTCAGCCCCCAAAACCAGGTCGCCAGATCGCCCGTCAGCACGCGCGAGGCCGTCGGCTCCACGGCATCGGTTCCGCCGACAATGACAAGGTAAAGCGCCAGTCCGAAAACAGCAAAACCGCCGGCAGCCAAACTCACCCGCCTGTCGAGCGCGTAGCCGTGGACGGCCCCAACCAATCCCATTGTCGCAACCCCGATCAGCGCCGCATAGCCGAAAAACGGCAACACGATGCTCCACGTATTCCAGGCAGCGCGCCACGGCATGACGTAGTTGCTTGCGTGAGCCATCAGTACCAGTGCGGCAGCAACGGAAGCGATCAGCGCCAACTTGCGGCACGTTGACTCGTATGCGGCTCGGTGGATGGCCGCCAAATAGGCGGCGCAAGCCGCAAGCGCTACGATCCATGCAACCCCAAGCTTGAAAATCGAGGAAGCGGGATTGGAAAAGGCCGCAAATATCAATTGCGGCCTGCCCAACTGCATCAAAGAAGTGCCTGCCAAAGCCAGCAATGCGATACAGGCCAGCGCGCTTGCCAGCGTAAGCGACGGAACAGGCGCACTGCGTCTCTCGAGCACGGCGACCGCGCCCGAAAGACCTGTCGCGGCGGCGGCAAACACCGCCGCAAGCACTGCGGCAAAGCCGACACCCATATTCAACTCCGATCAGAGCATCTTCGGAGGATTGGGCTGCCAGGGAGCGTTCTTCTTGTGCAGGATGTAACGCACCGTGGGCTTGTTGCCGCTATCGGGCATCGAGTGCACGTTCTCGGGACCGGCCGCTGCGATCGCCTTGGAAACATCGCTGTTGGGGTCATCAATGTCTCCGAAGAAGCGAGCGTTTGCGCAGCATACCTTCACGCAAGCGGGCTTCTCGCCCACCTTCTGCAGATGGTCGCAAAGCGTGCACTTCTCGACCACCTTGGCCTGCGCATTGAAGCTGCGTGCACCATAGGGGCACGCGGCCATACACATCTTGCAACCGATGCACTTTTCCTTGTCAATCAGAACCTGACCGTCTTCCTTGCGCTGATAGGTGGCCCCCGTCGGGCACACCTTCACACAGGGAGCCTCACGGCAGTTTTGGCAAACGGACGGTAGAAAATACTGCTGGATGTCTGGAAATTTTCCGAGCGGTCCGATGGTGAGCACCTTGTTGTAGTGCACACCCAGCGGAATGCTGTTTTCATTCTTGCAGGCAACTTCGCAGGCATAGCAGCCGATGCAGCGATCAAGATCGATAACCAATGTCTTGTGGGTCATCTTTGTTCTCCGTTGTATTTTTTATCGGTCTCAAGGCGAGGGCACCAATGGAATGCCTAATGCCACTTCCAGTGTCCTCATGCCTTAAGACTGAATATCTCTCAGACTACGTCACCCTTTAGAGCTTCGGATTAGGCGTCGTATCCGTGGGTTTGGGCATCCACGGTGCGAAGTCTTCCGGCTTCTGCCAGATTCCCTTCGGTGCGCCTTCCTTGGCCTTGCTGATGCGCACCTGAATGCCTCGCAGCGTGTAGGTGCCGACCATATCGTTAAAGGGAGCGTCGTTCTTCGTGAGAACATTGACGTTGCATTCCGTCCAGCCGTGCGTCTTCGTGTAGAGCGTTTCGGGGAACCAGAAACGTTCCATATAAGCCGTCTCCGGCGGAATACCTTCGGTCACGCGAACCTTGCCGCGTGTTTTGCCGCGCTTGGATTCGATCCAAACCCAGTCGCCAGTCGTAACGCCGTACTTGGGCGCCGTAACCGGATTGAGCCAGATTTCGGGAACGGGATAGATCTCGCGCAGATACGGGATATTGCGCAACGTACCGTGGTGGTACATCGGCAGACGACCGTTGGTGAGCGTGATCGGGTAATCCTTTCGCGTCTCTTCGGTGAATTCGGATGGCGGCAGGTAGTAAGGCAACGGATCGTAGTCCTTCTTCACCGGCGGCACCTTGTCCAAGGCATACGGTTTGCCGGTGCGACCCAATTCAATAAAGACCTCTCCGTAAAGTTCCAATTTCTTCGAAGGCGTGCCGAACCCCACGGGCTTGCCCGTCTTCGGATCTTCCTTCTTGTAGACGTAGTAGCTGTTCCACTTTTCATACGGCATGAAGGTGTAAGGCTGAACCTTCAGGAATTGCTTCCAGGTCATGCCGATATTCTTCAGACGGCCGTCGAGAAGTTCTTCCATCGAATCCCAGTAGGCCAAATCACCCTTCATGAAGGCCGGATCACACGCGCGCTTGCAGTTTTCGTTGCCAAGTGCCGCGCAGCGCTTGATGAGTTTCGACCAGAAAAGCGTTTCGTCTTCGGTTTCCCAAACGTGGGCCACAGGCTGGCGCGCAAAGACCATATTGAGCGCTTCGACCAGCATGTTCGTTTCGAGCCATTCGGTCGCGGGCAACAGAATGTCGGCGTACATCGAGAACGATGTCGGATACATGAACATGTGCACGATCAGATCAACGTTCTTCATAGCCGGCAACCAACTCTGAGGATTGGCGTTTTGCAGCATCTTGTTGCCGGAGCGCTCGAGCCAAACCTTGATCGGATAGGGTTTGCCGGTGAGCATGGCTTGCAGCACGGCCGAAGGTTGCGCAGCATCCCACTGCATAAGCCCCTTGTGTTCGTTGCTGCCCAGACGCTTGGTGAGCTGTCCCTTGGGAAGCAGATACGAGCAACGCGTTGCCAGAGATCCGGCGGGCACCACATTGGTCGTCGGGTTGCGCTGCATCAGAGCGCCGGGGCGTTCCACATTACCAGCCAAGGCATTCAAAATGACAGCCCCCATTGCCGCCTGCACGGAATTGGGCGTCTGGTCGGTCGCAACGCCGAGAGAGATACCGGCCGGACCGTCGCAGTACAACTCAATGGCCTTCTTGATCTTTTCAGGATCAAGCCGGCACTCTTTGCCTGCAGCTTCCAACGTCCACGGTTCGCTGCGCTCGCGCATCATCGTAAAGCCCGTCTTGTAGGTCACGCCCTTGTATTCAAACGTCCCCTCAAGCGCCGGATCAAGCGCATCATCCCACGGATAAGCAATTGCCTTGGGACTGTTGGTCTTCTTATCCCAAACCGTAAAGGTCTTGGCATCACCCTTAGGATCCAAGTCGCTTGCTCGAAGCATCATCTTCGTCTTGGCGTTGACCAGATACGGCAAATTGGTCCAACGCATGACGAAGTCTTCGTCGTAGAGCTTGTTGGCCATGATGTAGCGAATCCAGCACAGCATCAGTGCCACGTCGGTACCCGGACGAATCGGCAGCCAGACATCGGCGCGCATAGCTTCCGGAACAAAGCGCGGATCAATGACGATCGTGCGAACGCCCTTGGCACGCAAACGCACGATGGCGTTGCCACCGGTGGCCGGACTGCTGTTGGATGAATCTGTACCCCACAGCACCAATGTCTTCATTTCCGTGTTGGGGTTGTAGATTTCGCGCGACTTTTCGTCAGCAATTGAAGTATCAGGACCGCCGTACATCATGCCGAAAGCAAGCGTACGAGGCAGATAACACTGTGCGCAGCCCGGCTCATAAAAGTTCGGGGTGCCAAACGCATTGGCAAAACGAGGGATACCACGGAAGGCCGGGTTGCCACCGCCGCCCGTCGTTACGAGCACAGATTCGGCGCCGTATTTGGCACGCACTTCCATCATCTTTTCAGCGATGGTATCAATGGCTTCCTTCCAGCTAATGCGCTTCCACTTGTTTTCACCGCGCTTGCCCACGCGGATCAACGGATACTTGTTGCGCTCCGGATGGTAGAGCGCATTGATGCCCGACAAGCCCTTGGCGCAGATTGCACCATGCGACATCGGGTATTCGGGGTTGCCCTCAAGCTTGACAACGCGACCGTTTCGGACATGAGCCAAAACACCGCAATTCTGAATACAACCGCGGCAGCACGTCTTTACGATTTTTGTATCACCGCCGGCAGAGGCTTCAACTTTAGCTGCCGCCCCGGCAGCTTTAGCATCTTCAATCAAGCCGATCGGAATCGTCTTGTCAATTGCAGCTGCCAGTCCGCTAAACGCTGTCGCCTTGATCAACGTTCTTCTTGAGGTCATCAGGGACTTCATTGCCTGTTCTCCTGCTTTTGTCATGACGCCGCAATCAAAGCGCAAACAGCACGCCTTGACTGAGCATTCCATTAGAGGAAAACGGCTGCCGGTCAGGGGTGTGGAGTCGAAAGGCAAAGACTGAGCGCTTTGTCAGTCTTGTCCGGCAGGTTTTCCCGGGTCGAAAAAAAACTTCTTGAGTTTTTATTTTTTGTTTTCTGCGAAGTCTCCGAACATTTGCCTGGGACAACTTCAAAAATCCGCAAGCTATGTTGTGAAAAATGAAAGTTGTCCGATACTCAAGTCTTTCTCTCGGGAAAGCCCTATCTCGAAATATTCCTGGACACGCACCGGTCGCTCCGGCTATGCTGCCGGAAGTGACTTTTCTTCTCTTGTTTCTCGAGTGCCATGGCTTTGGATGGAAATTTCTGCCGCAGTCTGCGCGACGGACTTTTGACGTCGTTTGTCGACGCTTCGGTCGCTTCGGAGCAAAATCTGCGCGCGCAATTGCTGGCTAACGATATGTCGGGCTCCGGCACCAAAGTGATTTCGGTGCTCGAACAAGAATTGTTGCGCTGCCAGAAGTTCGATTTCAGCGTTGCCTTCATCACGATGGGCGGCATCACGCCACTGCTGCAGACGTTCAAAGAACTGGAAGCGCGAGGTATCAAGGGGCGCATCCTAACGACGAACTATCTGATGTTCACCGACCCGCGTGCGCTCGAGAAGCTCGCCGGACTATCTAACATCGAGATCAAATTCTTTCGTACCGAAGAAGCCGGACAAACCGGGTTTCACACCAAGGGCTACATCTTTGATCGAGGACGGCTTCGCAGCATCATTGTCGGCAGCTCCAACCTCACGCAGACGGCACTTACCGTCAATCAGGAATGGAACGCACGACTTGTGAGTGCCGCCGAAGGTGAATTCGCACGCCAGATTCAGACCGAATTCGATGCCTTATGGGAACATCCGGCCTCTCACGCACTCGAAGACGTACTCGACGACTACCGAATCGAGTATGAACAAACCAAAACGGTACGGCGAGCGTTTTTCTCGCAAGAACCGACGCTCGCTGGCGAGCTCGCCCACCACGAAATCCGTCCAAACGCCATGCAAAAGCGCCTCGCAGACAATCTTCTGACGCTCATGAGAAAAGAAGAGCCAGGCGCCGACATCACCGTCCCCAAAAAAGGTCTGTTGATTTCGGCCACCGGTACTGGCAAGACTTACGCTTCGGCCTTTGCCCTCAAAGCCATGCAGCCCAAACGAGCTCTTTTTCTCGTACATCGCGAACAGATTGCCCGCAAGTCACTTGAGAGTTACCGCCACGTCATGGGCCAGTCCTACACATACGGCGTTTTCATCGGGCAACAGCAGGAAACTGATCGGGACATTGTCTTTGCAACCATGCAAACCATGGTCAAGCACCTCAACGACGGCACGTTTGCCCCGACAGAATTCGATGTGATCGTCATTGACGAAGTGCACCGCGCCGGCGCCGCGAGCTACGACCGAATCATGCAGCATTTCAAGCCCAAACTGTGGTTCGGAATGACAGCCACGCCCGAGCGCCCGGACGGCTTTGACGTCTACGGTCTGTTCGGTCACAACATCCTTACCGAAATCCGACTGCAGCAGGCGCTTGCCAACGACCTTCTGTGCCCGTTTCACTACTTCGGCATCTCCGGACTTTCGGTCAACGACAAAGACTACGAAGCCAAGGACTTCTCAAAACTGGCGTCCGACGATCGCGTCGAACACATTCTCAAGCAGTCCGCCTACTACGGCTACAGCGGTGTTCGCCTCAAGGCACTTGTCTTTTGCAGCTCCAACGAAGAAGCGCGGCTATTGTCTGAGAAATTCAACTCACGAGGTCTTCGCACCGTCCACTTAAGCGGCAGCGACTCGCAAAGCACCCGCGAAGAGGCCTGCCGACGGCTCGCCTTGGACAGTGGTGATGAAGCACTTGACTACATCTTCTCGGTTGACATCTTCAACGAAGGCATCGACATTCCCGAAGTCAATCAAGTCATCCTGCTTCGTCCCACGCAAAGTCCCATCGTCTTCGTGCAGCAAATCGGCCGCGGCCTGCGCAAGCACGAGTCAAAGGAATACGTGGTCATACTGGACTTCATCGGAGAATACAACAATAACTTTCTCATTCCGGTGGCGCTCTCGGGGGATCGCACCTACAACAAGGACTACATGCGCCGCGTGGTCTCCACCGGCACGCAAGTTTTGTCCGGTCCTTCGAGCATTCACTTTGATGCCATCTCGCGCGAGCGCATCTACAAAGCAATCGACTCGGCGCGCACCAACACCATGTCAAGCCTACGCGAAGCCTATCGACTGCTTAAATTCAAGCTCGGACGCATTCCGTCAATTCTCGACTTCGATGTGCACGGCCTGATCGATCCGATGAAGATCTTCGACGCTTGCGGCACTTACTACGGTTTCCTGAAGAAAATGGAAAAAGACGGCGAAGACTTCGGCGAAATGGATGCCGCCGCGCAGAAGTATCTGTCGTACATCACACAACGGCTCGGCAATGCGCAGCGTCTGAGCGAAATTGTTGTGATCGAACTGATCCTCAAAGGCGAACGTGATCAACTCAAAGCCGCTTTTGTTGCCGATTTTGTCCAACGCTTTTCCTCGAGTCCGTCTGAGGCGCACCTTCAGTCTTGTGAGCACATCCTCACAAGCGACTTCTGGCGCACGCAAAAAGAAAAGAAAGACAATGCCGACTGCGCTGTCATCGAACTTGACGATGACGGCGAGTGGCGCGCCGCCGATGCGTTCGTGACAACGCTTTCCGCCAATCCCCTTCTCACCCGGGAACTGAAAGATCTGACCGAATTTATCAAGACGCGCTACGAGCTCACCTACAAAGGCGGCTACGGCAATACGCTCCTGAAACTTTACGAGCGCTACACCTACGAAGACGTCTGCCGTATGCTCGATTGGTCGCGCAACATCACGGCGCAGAACATTGGCGGCTACTTCTACGATAAACCGTCGCGAACCTTGCCTGTTTTCGTCAACTACAACAAGGACGAAGGCGCCATTGCCTACGAAGATCACTTCGTATCGGAAAATCATATGGTTGCGCTCTCCAAGACCAAACGCAAAGTCAATTCGAGCGACGCCGATCACATCTTCAAGCGCACCGAAGAGGACAAGGACAACCGCATTTACCTTTTCGTTCGAAAAAACAAGGACGATGCCGAGGCGAAATCGTTCTACTTCTTGGGCGAAATCGACGCTGAGGGCGAACCGGAACCAGTCAAGGTTGTCGGCGGCGCCGATGCCTTTGAGATCAACTACCGATTGCGTGTGCCGGTTCGAAACGACATCTACACCTATCTCACTTCGTAGAGACCGTTTTATCAGCACGTATACTTGCTACCCATTATTGAAAGGACGCAAACACAATGAAGACCATTGAAGTCGTTGCCGCCATCATTGTCAAGGACGGCAAAATTCTTGCCACACAGCGCGGCTACGGCGAATACAAAGACGGCTGGGAATTCCCCGGCGGCAAAGTGCAGCAAGGCGAAACCGCCGAAGAAGCGATCGTGCGCGAAATTGAAGAAGAACTGCGCATCACGATTCACCCCGACAAGTTCGTGACAACGGTCGACTACGACTACCCGAACTTTCACCTCACGATGCACTGCTTCCTGTCGAGCATCACGCAGGGCGAAATCGAATTGGTCGAGCATGAAGCCATGAAGTGGCTCACCCGCGATGAACTTGACACTGTAGATTGGCTTCCGGCTGACATTGAAGTTGTGGAAGCACTCAAAAAGCTTCTCTGAGCCTGTCAATCTGAGAAACAAACGCTCGATTGAGAACCGACATTGGGATGCGTTCCTGTTCCAATCGCAGTCCGTCTTTCTGCAGTGCTTCAAAAAGATCCGCTTCGCCCGAGGTAACCCTCGGGCGAAATTGCGATCAACTCTGCGGAATCCTCAACAGCCGAATGGTTGCAGCGTGAAAGCTTGCTACTGCGGCGTGCACAGACAATGCGCATAGAGCGGCATACTGCCGGAAACCGTCTGCCGCAGGCGTTGGACGGGCTCGAGCACCTGCACGGCAGGAGTCGTCAAACGCATTGCTTCGGCAAAACCTGTTTCGACCATGGCGCGGCGCATCAGACGCATTACCATCACCGAAAGCCCTGATCCGTCGCGCTCGATGAATTCAGCCTGCGCTCCGGGAACGTTGGCCATCTCGGCGGCTCTGGCGAGCGCAACATCGAGACCCCCCAACGTATCTGCCAAGCCCATATCAATCGCCTGACGCCCGGTAAAGACGCGGCCCTGCGCAAGCGCTGTCACCTTCTGCTCGTCCATCTTGCGGCCCTTGGCGACCAATGAAATGAAATCGCGATAGATGCGAGCCACCGACAGTTCCATCATCTTTCCGTACTCGGGCGTCACGGACTTGAGCGGATTCATGGCATCGGCCAATGGCGACGTTGCAACACCGCCCGTGCCAAGCGACAGACGAGAGATCGCCTTTTCAAAGGTCGGCATCATGCCGAAGACACCGATGGAGCCGGTGATGCTCATCGGATCAGTCACGATCGTGTCGGCGCCGAGCGCCACCCAATAGCCACCGCTGGCAGCATAGTCACCAAAGCTTGCCACCACAGGCTTGCCCGCCTTCTTGACAAGTTCGAGTTCACGGCGAATGAGTTCAGACGCAACCGGACTGCCGCCGGGGCTATCGATGCGCACCACCAGCGCCGCATAATCGGGCGATTCGCGCACGGCTCGGATACGTCGCACGGCATCGCGCTCGCCGGTCATGCCGGGGCCGTCGCCGCCGTCCTTGATTTCACCTTCGATCGTCACCACGGCGATGCGTTTGCCGGAAGGCACCGTTTCAGCGGCTTCAAGATAAAGCCGGTAATCGAGCAACTTTTCTTCGGTCGCACTCTTCCAACCCATGCGGGTGCGCAGAATGTCAATCACCTCATCGGCCGTATGTACCGAGTCGATCAGGCTCTGATCGAGCGCCACACGACTCATGTCGCCCTGCGCCTTTTCAAGAAGATCCGGATAGGTGGAGATCACCTTGTCGACGATGCCCGGCATCAGGCCTCGGGAAGACTCGATGCTGGCGGTGTATTGCCACCAGATGTCCTTCATCCAAAAGCGATCTGCTTCAAGCGACTCTTTGGAAGGAGCCGAGCGCACGAACACTTCCGGAGCGCTCTTATACTCGCCTGCACGATAGACGTGCACCGTAACACCCAGTTCCTTAAGCGCACTGCCCCAATACAAACGGGTACCCGAAAGGCCCTTGAGCATCACGCCGCCCATCGGGTGTACGAAAACTTCGTTGGCGTGTGCGGCTACCGCGTACTGAATCTGACTGTAGCCCGTCGACCAAACGGTGATCTTCTTGCCGGCGGCCTTGACACGATCCATCGCCGCACCGATTTCGCGCAAGGAAGCCAACCCAGCCTTTTGCAGATCCTGCACGCGGAAATGCACCGCCGCGATGCGCTTGTCGTCAGCCGCAAGCGCCAGAGCGCGCGTCACATCTCGCAGACGCGTAAGCGAATCCGAACCGTCGACCATGGAGGAAAACGTTCCCTGGCCGTCGAAATCGTCTTCTTCGACAACCTGCCCCGACAAGGTCACCAGCAGCACGGCATTGTTGGGCACGCTCACGGGCTTTTCGTAGAAAAAAGCAAAAACAATCGCGCCGAGAATCAGCAAAAAGACCAGGTTCAGGGTCAGACGCCTCAGAAAATCCAACCCGCGCCAGCAAGTCTTCAACACCTTCAGCATTTGCGTCTCTCCTGCCTTAATTCGGTCTCATGCCGGCCTGCGAGCGAGCGTTACGCACGCGACGGGCCAGCTCAACCAGGGAATCGACTGCAACGTCGGCCCAGGCGTGCGCCTGCATGCGATGCGGTTCGCGCTTGCGATAGCCCGCGCACCAAACCGTCACCATGCCGAGTTTCTTGGCCGTCTTGAGATTCACGGGGCTGTCTTCAACAAAACCGCACTGCTCGGGACGAGCCTTGAATCGCGCCGCCAAGCCGGCAAAAAGAGTCTCGTCAGGCTTGCAGCGCCAGGTTCCCATCACTCGCATATCATCGGCGCTTACCACCGCATCAAACAGGTCGGCAATGCCCAAGAGCGGCAAAAGCGCCTTGATGTAGCACTCCGGACCGTTGGTCACCAAAACGCGCTTGCCTTTTAAGGCCTTGAGACTGTCGCGCAGTTTGGCGCGGCTGAAGTCTTCGGGCACTTCTTCGGAAAGATCGAACCGGTGCGTGGCCTCAAAAAACTCCTCGGGGGCAATGCCATGGTGCTTTTCCAGCCCTAGAAAAGTCGCACCGTAGCGCGCCCAGTAGGCGTGCTGAAGGCGGCGACCTTCTTCAATCGACACGCCGAGCTTTTGCGCAATGAACGACTCCATGCGCAGATGAATGGCAGCAAACATGCCGCGGGAAGATTCATAGAGTGTATCGTCGCAGTCGATCAGCCAGACCTTGACGCGACTCAGTCGCGCACGGGTCTGTCCGTCGTCAGCGTTTTCAATCGGTTTGTTGCGGCGTTTCTTGTTATCAGTCATCGGCCGAAATCATCGTACCCACCCCCTGCGGAGTGAGAATTTCAAGAAGTAAACAGTGATTGACGCGTCCGTCAATGATGTGCACGCTGCGCACACCGTTGCGGGCGGCCGACAGCGCAGAAGAAAGTTTGGGAAGCATACCGCCCGAAATCGTGCCGTCCTTAAAGAGCGCATCGATTTCAGAGGCCGTCAGTCCGCTTAGAAGATTGCCCTCGCGATCGAGCACACCCGGCGTATTGGTAAGCATCACGAGTTTTTCGGCCTTAAGCGTTTCGGCCATCTTTCCGGCCACCACGTCGGCATTGATGTTGTAGGCCAAGCCGTCTTCACCCATGCCGATGGGACTGATCACCGGAATGAAGTGATCCTGTTCGAGCGCCTGAACGAGCGACGGATTGATTTCCTCGATCAAACCCACCTGACCGATGTCGTGATACACGTTGGGGTCGTTGGTGTCCTGCAGCTTCATGCGGCGCGCCTTAATGAGGCTGCCATCCTTGCCGGTCAAACCCACGGCATGCCCGCCGAAGGAGTTGATCATTTGCACGAGATCGCCCTGCACCTCACCGCACAACACCCATTCGACAACTTCCATCGTCTCGGGATCAGTGACACGCATGCCCTGCACGAATTCGCTAACCTTACCCACGCGATTCAAGGCACTGTTGATCTGAGGACCGCCGCCGTGCACAACCACCGGGTTCATGCCGACAAGTTTCAAAAGCACCACGTCTCGCGCGAAAGCGCGTTGCAGTTTCGGATCCGTCATGGCGTTGCCGCCGTACTTGATCACGATCGTCTTGCCGTGAAATCGCTGAATGTAAGGAAGAGCTTCGGAAAGAACTTCAGCTTTGAGCGAAGCGGGCACCAAATTGGTGTTGGGGGCGGAAGTCTGCATTGTTTGTCATCCTTTTTTGACCGAGGGGATTTGCTTCCGAACGAAAGGCAATTCACTTGCGTGCCGTCGGGCACAGACACAAGTCCGCGGCGTTCTTTTGATGATACTTTCTTTTTTTGTCAACGCCGTTGCAAGCGCGCCAAACTATACCGCACGATGAGGCTTGCGAACACCGTTCGAGTCCGCATAGCAAAACAGAGCCCAAAGGCTCTGTCTTGCAGACGGAACGATCGTTAGAGCACGTAGCGGGACAGATCCTGATCGCCCGCGAGCACGTCGAGACGCTCACGCACGTACGCTTCGTCGATGGTCACTTCCATCGCGCTGCGGCATCCCGCGTCAAAGCTCACTTCTTCAAGCAGCTTTTCCATCACGGTGTACAGACGTCGCGCACCGATATTTTCCGTTCGTTCATTCACCTCAAAGGCGTAATGCGCAATCGCCTTGATCGCTTCGGGCGTGAAGGTGAGCTTGGCGCCGTCTGCACCCAGAAGTGCCTCGTACTGCTTGACGACAGAAGCGTCAGTCTGCGTAAGGATGCGCTCGAAGTCTTCTTCGGTAAGGCTCTTCAGTTCCACGCGAATCGGCAAACGGCCCTGCAATTCGGGAACCAGATCCGACGGCTTGGAAAGGTGGAACGCACCCGAGCAGATAAAGAGCACGTGATCGGTCTTCACCCAGCCGTACTTAGTCTTCACGGAAGTGCCTTCAATGAGCGGCAGCAGATCGCGTTGCACACCTTCGCGAGAAACATCTCCCGAGCCGTGGCGCTCGGCCCCGCCCGCGATCTTGTCGATTTCGTCAATAAAGACGATGCCGTTGTTTTCCACACTTTCGATGGCGCGGCGCGTGAGGTCTTCGTGATCGATCAACTTGCCCGCTTCTTCGTCCGTATAGATCTCCATCACTTCACGAATCTTGAGACGCTTTTTCTCGCGACGCGAGGCGTTGATCTTGTCAAAGACGTTCTGCAACTGGTTTTCAAGATCGTCCATGCCTTCCGGACCGATCATGTTGAAGACGGGAGCGGTGCTTGCCACATCAGCCTCAACGGTCTTGTCGTCCAAACGGCCGGCTCGCAGATCTTCGCGGAAGCGACGGCGAGCGGCGCCTTCCACGGGCACCGGAGCCGCCTGACCTTCGACGGGAGCGGGCGGCGGCAGAAGAAGATCAAGCACGCGTTCCTCAGCCTGTTCGCGAGCGCGCGTCATCACGCGCTTTTTCTGCTGCGCTTCAACGAGCTTGATGCCAGCCTGCATCAGATCGCGCACGATTGATTCCACGTTGCGGCCAACATAGCCCACTTCGGTGAATTTTGTCGCTTCGGTCTTGACGAACGGCGCATCGGTGAGCTTAGCCAGGCGGCGGGCGATTTCGGTCTTGCCCACGCCGGTCGGCCCGATCATCAGAATGTTCTTGGGCGTAATTTCGGAGTGCAGCGGTTCAGGCACGCGGCTGCGGCGCCAACGGTTGCGAAGAGCCACGGCAACGGCGCGCTTGGCGTCGTTCTGACCCACGATGTATTTGTCGAGTTCGCTCACGATTTCTCGCGGCGTGAGCATGGAGCGGTCGGTTTCGGTCATCTCGGAAAAAAATCTGTTCTTGGGAAAAATTAGCCTTGCAACGTTTCGATGGTCTGGTTGCGGTTGGTGTAGATGCAGATGTCGCCTGCGATATCCAAGGCCGCCTTGACGATGGAAGGAGCATCCATTTCGGTGTGTTCCTTCAGAGCTCGTGCAGCCGACAGAGCATAATTACCGCCCGAGCCGATCGCAGCAATGCCGCCTTCGGGTTCGATCACATCGCCGTTACCTGAGAGCACCAGCGTGGCGTCCTTGTCGGCCACGATCATCATGGCTTCAAGATGACGCAACATGCGATCGGTGCGCCACAGTTTGGCTAGCTCCACTGCCGCGCGCATCAAATTGCCCGAATGCTTTTCGAGTTCGCCCTCGAAGCGCTCCACCAGTGTGAAGGCATCGGCCGTAGCGCCGGCAAAACCGACCAAAATGCGGTCGTGATAAATGCGGCGCACCTTGCGTGCGGTTGCCTTGAAGACAACGTTGCCGAGCGTCACCTGTCCGTCGCCGCCCATCGTCACGGTGTTACCGCGGCGCACACACACTATGGTCGTTCCGTGAAACTGTTCCATAAGATCCTCTTTGTATCCGTCCAGATTACTTCAAAAATCCGGCTTGTCCTTACGAAAAAGGAAGGCTTGAGCCTTCCTCTTACGTGTTTTTGCGCGGTTGACGTCAAAAGAAAATTGCACAAGGGCTCGAGCCCGAGAACTTCCTCGGGCCTGGACGCCAAAAAACCGCACCAGACGTCGACGTATCAGTCGCCGAACATCTTCTGCTTAATCTCGCGGCGTTCCTGCGCTTCCAGAGAAAGCGTAGCCGTCGGGCGGGCCAGAAGACGGCGCACGCCGATCGGTTCGCCGGTTTCTTCGCAATAGCCGTATTCGCCTTCGTCAATGCGCTTGATGGCCGCCTGCACCTTCTTGAGAAGCTTGCGTTCGCGGTCGCGAGTGCGCAGTTCGAGTGCGTGTTCCTCTTCGATCGTCGCACGGTCGGCCGGATCAGGCACCACAGTCGATTCGCGCAGATTTTCAGTCGTCTGGCCGGCGTTGTGGCGCAGTTCTGCTTCCATCTCCGTCAGACGGTTGCGGAAAAACTCAAGCTGCTTGTCGTTCATGTAGTCCTTGTCGGACATCGCCAAGAGCTCTTGCTCGGTCAAAGTCTTTTTTGTTGCCATAAAACTCTTTCGATCTACAGAAGTAGTCTCAGCGCCGGCGGCGTGAAAAATGAGTCCGCGTAAACGCCGATGCTTTTTGAAGGCGCACACAATAGCACAAAAGCTTGAAATCTATGACTATTTGTACCCGCCGACTTGTAACGTTTTTCAAACCGGCCTCAGGCCAGACAGGATTCAAATCCCTTGAGAATCGCCTCTTTAGGCAATTTGCGTCCGATGATCACAAACTTGGTTTCGGGTTTGTTCTCCCCCCAAGGACCGAGCACGTCAGCCCCGAACACCATGTGCACGCCCTGCACCACACAGCGGCGATCCGTCCCCTTCAGATAGAGCACTCCCTTGTAGCGCAGCATGTCGGGGCCGTAGACCGCCACCAAGCTTTGTAAGTACTGCTCAAAGCGGGGCGCGTCGAACGGCTTGTCGGACGTAAAGACAAACGCGGCCACATCGTCACCGTGATGATGCTTGTGTGCTCCGGTAAGAAACGTCGGATCGACATCCAAAATGTCGTTCATGTTAAAGCCGTAGATGTCGATCACCTTATCGATGGGCACATTGCCCATGTCAGCCACTTCGATGGGGGCGCGGGGGTTGATCGCAATCAGACGCTCCTTGAGCGCAGCGAGTTCTTCAGAGCTCACCAGATCGGCCTTGGAAATGAAAATGCGGTCGGCAAAAGCGATCTGATCAAGAGCCACCTCTTCCTTGGCGATCGTTTCGTCGGCATGCTTGGCGTCAACAAGCGTCACCACGCCGTCGAGGCGGAAAAAGGCCGCGACCGCATCGTCCATAAAGAAGGTCTGGCAGACGGGGCCGGGATTGGCCACACCCGTGGTTTCGATGACGACGTGATCAAAATCAATCTCGCCTTTGTCACGCTGGATGCGCAGGTTCGTGAGCACGCGCGACAGATCGCCGCGGATCGTACAGCAGATGCAGCCGTTGTTCATCGTAACGATCTGTTCGGCGCCGTCCTGCACAAGCAAATCGTTGTCAATGGTCTGTTCGCCGAGTTCGTTTTCGATCACGGCGATCTTGCGGCCGTGGTTTTCCTGCAGGATGCGGTTCAGAAGCGTCGTCTTGCCGGCACCCAGAAAGCCCGTGAGCACTGTGACCGAAATATCGGGTTCGGCCATCGGATCAAAGTCTTCCGTCATTTTGTCTTGTCCTTCCATCACAACAGAAAAAGCGCCTCGACAAAGGCGCCTTCCGTAAAATCTCAATCGCAGAGCTTCAGGTGCAAGCCCTTGAGGTATTCGCCCTCGGGGAACGTCATCAGCAGCGGATGATCGACCCCGGCACCGAAGCGCGACAGCGCCCAGGCCTGTCGTCGCGAATCAATGACGGCACCGGCAACAATCTTCTGGAAAAGATCCGTATCGATGGCACCCGAACAGGAGAACGTCAGCAGCTGACCGCCGGCGCGAAGCAGGCGCAGACCGTTGAGGTTGATGTCCTTGTAAGCTCTTGCGGCGCGATCCACATGATAGTGACTCGAAGCGAACTTGGGAGGATCCAGAATGATGAGATCGTACGTGTCCCCCGCTTCGCGGACCCGGCGCAGATAGTCGAAGACGTCGGCCTGCTGCCACTTGCACACATCCGGCGCAAAACCGTTGAGTTCGGCATTGGCCTGTGCACGGGCAAGCGCTTCGGCCGAAGAATCGACGCTCACCACTTCTTCGGCGCCGCCAGCGGCCAGCGCAAGCGAAAAGCCGCCGGTGTAGCAGAAGCAATTAAGCGCTCGAAGTCCGCGACCGGTTTCCTTCTTGAAGGCGCGGGCGATGTTTTGCGCGGCCAATCGGCTTTCGCGCTGATCGACGTAAAAGCCCGTCTTGTGCCCCACGCGCACATCCACACCATACTTCACACCGTCTTCTACAACTTCGATGATGGCAGGAGGCTCTTCTCCGGCAAGCACGCCCACGTGCTCTTCTAGACCTTCTCGCTTGCGGGTGGCCGCATCCGAACGATCGAACACGCCCCTGGCACCCGTGCACTTCATCAAAGCGGCCACGATCTCTTCGCTGTTTGCCTGTACGGCCGCGCTCTGAAACTGCGTCACAACCCAGTCGCCGTACATATCGGCCACCAGCCCCGGAATGCCGTCGGCTTCGGCAAAGACCAAACGGCGGGCATTGGTGCGTTCCAAGAGGGATGCGCGAGCGGCAACGGCCTTCTCGATGCGCCGCGTGAGAAAACCCGGCTGCGGCGCTTCTTCTCCGGCGTAGGTGAACATGCGCACACGCAATGTGGAAGCGGGTGACCAACCGCCAAAGCCCAACTCTCGGCCGTCGTGCGAGACCACGCGCACCATTTCGCCGGCGGCAATCTTGACGCCCTTTTGTCCGGCCTTGGCAACGGCCGTGTCGTAGACCCACGGATGGCGGCGCAGCAGACTTTTTTCTTTGTCTTTCTTTAAAACGATGTCTTGCATGTCGATTCTCAAATTCGTATCAAAAAATCTTTCTCAGAAACCGGCCGTCGGCAACACGATCCGATCAAGCTCGATTTCGCCGGTAAAAACAGTCACGGCCGGACCCGACAAGTAGACCGAGTCTTGGGCCTGTCCGCTCCAGCGAACGCGAATGTCGCCGCCGCGCATGTGAACGAGCACGTCGTTGTCCAAAAGGCCGCGGCGAATGCCTGAGACGACCGCGGCGCACGCCCCCGACCCGCAGGCAAGCGTCTCGCCTGCGCCACGTTCGTAGACACGAAGGTTGACTTCCTTTCGGCTGATGACCTGCATGAATCCGGCGTTGACCTGGTGCTCAAACACCGGCATTTCCTGTAAGGTGCTGCCCACGGCGCCGACCAGATCGGTCGCAACGTCCTTAACCAAACGAACGGCGTGAGGATTGCCCATCGAAACGATGCTCACCCAGTTATCAACTCCTGCGGCCGTGATTTTATAAAGCGTCGCTTCGCCTTCGATTTGCGTTTCCACCCCCTCACCGACAAGACCGACGTCGTCAGCCTCAAAACGGGGCCTGCCCATATCAACCGTGACCGTGCCGTCGTCTTCGATATGCGGACGAATGATTCCCTTAACCGTTTCGCAGGCAATCATCTTTTTATCCGTCAGGCCAAGCTCTCGCACGAAAACCGCAAAGCAGCGCGCGCCATTGCCGCACATTTCGACCTCGCCGCCGCTGCAATTAAATATGCGGTACTTGAAATCAATGTCGGGCAACTCGCTTTTTTCCACCACCAGCAGCTGATCGCATCCCACGCCGTAGCGTCGATCGCACAACGCACGGATCTGCTGGCTCGTGAGCATAAACGGTTCCTGCGTGGCGTCGAGCATGACGAAGTCGTTGCCTGCGCCCTGCATTTTTGTAAATCGCATAGTTAGTCTTCGTAAACGGAAGGTTCACCCTCGGGGCGCGTCTTAAAACGTCGATGCGACCAGAGGTACTGATCCGGCAGCTTCAAAATCCAGTTCTCGAGTTCGGCCGTGATGCGACGGGTATCGGCTTCGACATCGTCGGTCGGGTAGTTCTCCCAAGCCGGAGAGATATGCACCACGTAACCCTTATCGGTCATCTCGGCGATACACATGCAAACCTTGGCGCGCGTAAGCTTGGCCAGTCGGCAGGCCATCGGCACGGTTGCCGCAGGCACCCCGAAAAACGGAATGAAGATGGAGTTCTTCCGCCCGTGATCCATGTCGGGGAGATAGTAAAAGGGCAGTCCCTTATTCATGGCGCGGATCACGGCCTTGAGGTCACCGCGGCCGTGCTTGGCGATCAGTTCCGGATTGGCAAAGCGCAGCCGCCCCTTGAGGGCCGCTTCGTCCCAGACCGGATTGGCTTGCTTTTGGTAGAGCGAGCAGCCGCGCACGTGCAGATTCAGCCCGATGCCTGCGGCATCAAGCCCCACAAAGTGCGGAGAAATCACGATCAGATGTTCACCGCGGGCAACTGTTTCCGTGATGTTTTCGACTCCTTCAAAGCGCACCATGGCCGCGACCTCATCGCGCGAGCCAGCCCAGAGCACGCCGTGATCGAGTGCGGCGCGCATGAGTTTTCGGTAAAAACTTTTTGCAATTTGACGGCGTTCGGCTTCAGTCTTATCCGGGAAACACAACCTCAGATTGGTGAGCGTCACGCGACGGCGCTTCGGAATGACGAGCCAAAACACAAAAGCGAGCAGGGCGGCCAGGCCCGAGCGAACGCTCACGGGTACGTGGCGCAGGCTTTTGATGACCGCAATCCAGAACCGCGATAGAAGGTTAAGAATCATGAGCAGTAAAAAATCCTCTTTAAGCCTAGCGATTGTAACAACTCAACCTGCCGTTTAAGCCGCTTGCGGGCTGTGCCCGCTATACTCATTGATCGTTTGAAAGAGGCTGATTGCCTGTTTGCTTTCGTACCGCTTGTATTTTTCGCATGTCTGCCATTCGTACTTCGCTTAGCATTCTTCTCGGTGCCGTTCTGGGTTTTGCCGCCGTCCACGCCGCATCCCCTCTGGCTTCCGGCACGGTCAGCCGTGCCGATCACGCTGCTGCCCAAAAGTCCGCGCAGGATGCCGACATCATCCGCAGTCTTCTCGTCGGTGAATTCGCCGTGCAGTCCGGCGACTCGGAACTGGCATGGAAGGCTTTCCTTACCGCAGCGCAAAAAGGCCGCTCGGCCGAAGCTGCGGGACGCGCCTTTGACATTGCGCAGGAAGCAGACAACGAAGAAGCGGCTGATCAGGCTCTCAAGGTCTGGACGGAACTTGATCCCAACAACCGTCAAGTTCGGCTGATCAAAGCCGAAGAGCTCTTTAGCCAAGGCAAATACGATGAAGCGGGCGAACTTGTCAAAGGTCTGGTGCAGGCGGCGCGCGATCCGGCAGGCGCCTTGGACGAACTCGGTGGAATGCAGCAAGTGGCTCCCGCCAAAGATCTCTTTTATCACGCCTTCGTCAAGGCGGCCGTTGATCTCAAAGAAGATGCCCGTGCTCAGCTCGTGCTCTCCGAACTCGCCAATCGCGCCCGCATGACGCCCCAAGCCGCCATGCACGCGTCCAAGGCAATGGATCTTGCGCCTGACAGTCCTCACGTGCTGATGAAAGGCATTGACGCGGAGTTTCAAAACGATCCCAAAAAGGCCATGAAGCGCTTGGAAGACTATCTCACGCGCCACCCGGACTCCTTTGAACTGCGTCTGGCCTACGCCAAGTCACTGCTTCGTACCGGCAACGGCAAGAAGCTCGACGAGCAGCTCAAGCGCCTGGAAGAAGGCCGCCGCGACGATGCGCACAGCATGATGCTTCTGGGCATGATCGCCGAAGAAGCTCGCCTCTACGAACGCGCCGAACTCTACTACAAGCGCTACCTCGTGCTTTTGAGCAAAGCCGAAAAGACGGCGCTGCTGCCCGATACGGCATACGTGCGCTTAGGCATGGTCAAGCTCGCTCAGGGCGACCGCAAGGCCGCCATTGAGTGGCTCGACCGCGTCGAAGGCGGCGACAAGTACGAAGCCGCCCGCATCAAGCAGGCCGAACTGCTTGCCGAATCCGGCAGCGTGGACGGCGCCTGCAAGGTTTTGCGCGGCATCCGCACGACGGATGCCAAACGCAAGATGAGTCTGGACGTGGCCTGCGCCGAATTGCTTTTGAAGACCAAGCAGTTCACTCCGGCTCTGGACGTGCTGATTGAGGCGCTCGAAGCCGGTCCCAAGAATCCCGAGCTGCTTTACCGCACCGCCATCCTCGCCGTGCAACAGGACCGTTTCAAAGATGCCGAAAAGCTCTTTGAACGCTTTATTGCCGAAAATCCGGACAACCCCAACGGCTGGAATTCTCTGGGATTTTTGTGGGTCGACCGCGCGATGCATCTCGACAAAGCCGAGCGCTATCTCAACAAGGCAATGGAACTGAGCGGCGGCAAGGATGCGGCTATCACCGACTCTCTGGGCTGGCTGCGTTATCGTCAGGGCCGACTTGAGGAGGCCGAGTCGCTCGTGCGCAAGGCACAAAACGCTTTGCCGGCCGACACCGAGATCGCGCTGCATCTGGCTGAAATTCTCTACGTGGTCGGCAAGACCGCCGAGGCCGACAGCTACATCGCCTCGGTGCTCGAGGGCGAACCGAACAACACGAAGGCTAAAGAGTTGCGCCACCATCGGGGCCCGGCCAAATGAAGCGCCGAACGCTGTTTCTTAGTTCCCTCGTGCTCCTGAGCGGCTGCACGGCCGTGCACTCGCCCGGCACACGTGAACGCGCCGGGCGCTTTTCGCTACGCGCCGTGGGCCCCAAAGGCGCCGAAGCCGTAACCGGACGCTGGAAGCTCGTTGAGTCGAAAGACCTTACCGAACTCACGCTCATGACTCCGCTTTACGGCATCCTCGCCCGCATCACCGTCACGCCCGAAGGCGCCACGCTCGAGCGTCCCAACAAAGAAAGTGAGGGCGCCTTCGACTCGGCCGCAAGCGCCCAAGAATTGATGCAGCAGCACCTGGGCTTCGGACTGCCCGCCGACATGCTCTCGTCATGGCTTTCAGGTGAACCCTGGGTACAGGCCCCCGCTCAAGTTGCTGACGACTCTTTCACGCAATCGGGATGGCAAATCGCCGTCAGGCGCCGCAAGCCCGACGGCTCTCCCGCACTCGTCACGCTCTCGCAGAGCACCCCGAGACAGATCACTCTGACCCTAGTCATCGAATAACCATGACCGCTTCGTCGCTCGAACTCAAGGCTCCGGCCAAACTCAACCTTTTTCTGCACGTAGTGGGGCAACGCTCCGACGGCATGCATCTGCTTGAATCCGTGTTCGTGCTGATTGATCTGTGCGACGACATCGTTCTGGAGCTTGACCCGAGCGGCGAAATCACACGTACGGGCGACGTCGTAGGAGACGTGGAAAAAGACCTTTGCGTGCGCGCCGCCCGCGCTCTGCAACAGGCAAGCGGCACGACGCTTGGCTGTCGCATCCTCGTGAAAAAACGCATTCCCGCTGGCGCCGGCATGGGCGGCGGCTCCAGCGATTGTGCAAGCACCCTGATGGGACTCAACAAGCTCTGGGGACTGAACTGGCCGCGAAAAAAACTCATGCCGATCGGCGAATCGCTCGGTGCCGACGTCCCCTTCTTTCTCTTCGGACAAAACGCCTTTGCGCAAGGCACCGGCGGCATTCTCAGGCCGATGGCCGTCCCCTCAGCCTGGGCGGCAATCGTCATGCCGTCTCAGCCCACCGCTACAGCGTTGATTTTTCAGCATCCAGCCTTGACAAGAGACACGAAATCCTTGAAAATTTCGTCTCTTTCTCAGCAACTCAGCAATCAGTGGCCCGAGCCGATCGGCCGAAACGATTTGCAACCCGTTGCTGTACGGATCAATCCTGAAATCGGAAAAGCCCTGCAAACACTCGGCTCCGGTGCCCGAATGACGGGATCCGGCTCCGCGGTTTTTGCGCTTTTCGACTCGGAAAAGAACGCCGCAGAGGCGCTCGGCTCCGTGACGTATCCCATGCGGGGATACGTTGCGAAGATTCTTCAGGAACATCCGTCCGTCGATTGCTTAGCGAGCTGATAAAGACGAGAGAAACGGACAGGGGTGTCGCCAAGTGGTTAAGGCACCGGATTTTGATTCCGGTATGCGAAGGTTCGAATCCTTCCACCCCTGCCAAAACACTGTTTTGAGTGTTTTTCCTGCACAACGAACTGCGCAGGCGTCTCGGAAAATCTTTGCAATTTGTAAAGAGCGTCCTAGACTGCTTGGCGCGGTTTTATTTTTTTGGCGGACGAGAAAAAAATTTCCCGTTTGCGGATGCGTTTCGCATCAAAAATTTTTTGCGTTGTTATTCGTGCACGCACCCACTTTTCAGAGGGTAAAAATGATTTCTGACAGCCTGAAGGTCTTCTCGGGGAATGCCAATCCCAAGCTTGCTCATGCAGTGGCTCAGTACCTGAACATCCCGCTTGGGCGGGCAACCGTCAACCGCTTCTCCGACGGTGAAGTTATGGTTGAAATCAACGAGAACGTCCGCGGCTGTGACGCTTTCGTGCTGCAGAGCACCTGTGCGCCGACCAACGACAATCTGATGGAGCTGATGATCATGGTTGATGCTCTGCGCCGCGCTTCGTGCCGCCGCATCACCGCCGTGATGCCCTATTACGGCTACGCCCGTCAGGACCGTCGTCCCCGTTCGGCCCGTGTGGCCATCTCCGCCAAGGTCGTCGCGAACATGCTCCAGAGCGTGGGCATTGACCGCGTGCTGACGATGGATCTGCACGCTGATCAGATTCAGGGCTTCTTCGACGTTCCGGTCGACAACATTTACTCGACGCCCGTTCTGTTGAACGACTTGGTCTCGCACCAGTATCCCGACCTGATGGTGGTCTCGCCTGACGTGGGTGGCGTGGTTCGTGCTCGTGCCATGGCCAAGGAACTCGGCGTTGATCTCGCCATCATCGACAAGCGTCGTCCCCGCGCCAACGTCGCCGAAATCATGAACATCATCGGTGAAGTGAAAGGCCGCACCTGCGTCATCACCGACGACATCGTCGATACGGCCGGCACCTTGTGCAACGCCGCCGGCGCTCTGAAGGAGCGCGGCGCTACCCGTGTGCTCGCCTATGCAGCGCACCCGGTTTTCTCCGGCAACGCCATCGAACGCATCAAGAACTCCGCTCTTGACGAAGTCGTGGTGACCGACACGATTCCGCTGCGCCCCGAAGCGCAGGAATGCCCCAAGATCCGCCAGCTCTCCTGCGCGCCTCTGGTGGGCGAAACGATTTCGCGCATCGCGCGCGAAGATTCGGTGAGCGAGCTTTTTAACGAATAATCCGCTACAATCCGAATCCTTTTTTAAAACCTGTTCGCAACTGGTCGCGGTTGCGAACACTTTTTTGTTTATTTTGAGGTACTTAACCATGAAATTCACCGCCGCTACCCGCGCAACGCAAGGTACGAGTGCGAGCCGCCGCCTTCGCCGCGAAGCCAAGGTTCCCGCAATCCTTTACGGCCTGAACCAGCCTGCAGCCATGATCTCCATCGATCACAACGAAATGTTCTACGCGCTGCAGAAGGAAAAGTTCCATTCCTCCATCCTGACGATGGAACTCGACGGCACTGAACAGCTCGTGGTCCTGCGTGCCTTCCAGATGCACCCGTACAAGAACCAGGTTCTGCACATGGACTTCCAGCGTATCGACCCGAACGCCAACGTGACGATGCGCGTGCCGCTGCACTTCTTCGGCGGTGAAAACAGCCCGGCCGTCAAGATCGACAAGGGCCTCATCAGCCACCTCGTGAGCGCTGTGGAAGTTTCCTGCCTGCCCAAGGATCTGCCCGAATTCATCGACGTGGATCTCTCCGGCATGACCAGCCAGACCACGCTGCGCGTGGGCGACATCACGCTGCCCGCCGGCGTGACCGCCGTCAACCCCGAAACCCCGGTTGCTACGGTTGCCAATGTGGCCGGCGACGATGCCGACACCGCTGCTACCGAGGAAGCTGCTACGCCTGCCGCCTAATCGCGCAGTTCGTTGCATCAACGGCCGTGCCTTTCTTTGAAAAAGCGCGGCTGTACGCAGCCCAAGCCCGTTCTTTGCCAAAGGCATCCGTTGGGTGCTGCCGCAGAAAACGGGTTTTATTTTTTGCGCCACAAAGTGAGCGCTTTGACTTGAGACCGTTTGCATGACCTCCGCCTTTGCTCCTCTGGGGCTTTCCGAAAAACTCTGCGAGACCGTTGCGCGTCTGGGCTTTGAAGAGCCGACGCCGATTCAGTCCGCCGCAGTTCCTGAACTCATCAAAGGCGGCGACGTCTTGGGTCAGGCCGCCACCGGCACCGGCAAGACGGCAGCCTTTGCGCTGCCCGCCGTAGAAGTTTTTGCCGGCACCGAAGCTAAGCCCGGCGCTCCCCGCGTGCTCGTTCTCACGCCCACGCGAGAGTTGTGCCTGCAGGTGAGCGAAAGCTTCGTCAATCTCGGCCAAGACAGCGGTCTGGAAACCTGCCCCATCTACGGCGGCCAGGACTACTCGCGCCAGATCCGACTCTTAAAGCGCGGCGTTCACGTCGTCGTTGCCACGCCCGGCCGCGCGCTTGATCATCTGCACCGCGGAACGCTTGACCTCTCCCATGTCCAGTTCTTCGTGATGGACGAAGCCGACGAAATGCTCGACATGGGTTTTGCAGAAGAACTCGAAGAACTCACCGCTGCGCTTCCCGAAACGCACCAAACGGCGCTCTTTTCGGCGACGCTGCCCGAGCGCATTCTTGAAATCGCCAACAAGCATCTCAAGAACCCGAAACACATCGTCATCGAGAAAAACACCACGGAAGAAGCGCCTCGCGTGCCGCAGGTCGCCTACGTTGTGGCGCGCCCGCATCGCTTGGCTGCGCTCGCCCGCATTCTCGAAGTCGAAGAAGCCGAACTTGCCATCTGCTTTGCCCGCACTCGCGTCGAAGTCGACGAAGTCACGGAAGCCATGCGCGCCCGCGGATTTTCCGTAGAGGCTCTTCACGGCGGTCTTGATCAGGCCAGCCGCGACCGCGTTATGAAGCGCGCCAAAAACGGCTCCATCGAACTCATCGTTGCCACGGACGTCGCCGCCCGCGGCATTGACCTGGAAAACCTCACGCACGTGGTCAACCTGGGGTTGCCCGCCTCGCCTGAAACCTACGTACACCGTATCGGCCGTACGGGACGTGCCGGCCGCAGCGGTACTGCCATCTCCGTCATCGAGCCTCGCGAACATCGCCGCCTGCGCTTTCTGGAATCGCACACCAAGGCCAAGATTGAAGTGCGCACGGTTCCCACGCTTACCGATGCGCGTGCCAAGCGTCTGTCGGCACTGAAGAATTCCATTGCCGAAGAGCTTTCCAACACCGAGCAAAGTGAGCGCTACCGTGTGATCGTCGAATCGCTGTGCACGCAGTTCGATCCGATGGATGTCGCCTGCGCAGCCGTCTCTCTTGCCAACCGTGCCGTCAACGGTACCGGCGACGAGGAAGAAATTCCCGAGCCGATGTTCTTTGACCGCCCCAAGCGCGAAAGAGCCCGAGCCAGTCGCCTGACCGAGACCCCCGAGGCCGGCATGAGCCGCATCTTCATCGGCGCCGGTCACAAATCCGGCGTGCGTCCCGGCGACATTGTCGGAGCCATCGCCAACGAAGCGGGCATCGCAAGCCGCAAGATCGGGGCCATCGAAATCACCGAATCCTTTACGCTCGTAGAAGTAGAAAAGTCTGTTGCCTCGGCCGTCGTCGAATCGCTTAAGGACAGCACGATCAAAGGCCGCCGCGTGACGATCAAGTTCGACCGTGCCCCAAAGCGCTTTGATGATCGCGAGGAAGGCACCGGCAAGCCCAAGCGCCAGTTCGACAAAAGGGACGATCGCAAAAAGAATCACCGCGGCAAAGCCAAGGATAAAAAGAAGAAATCGTCCGATACGTCCCGTTTCTACGAATAACGGACCGTTCGGACCAAAAGGAAGACTGCATCATGGCTCAAAAGCCCATTGCTCTCATCGTCGGTCTCGGCAACCCGGGCGACGAATACAGAAACACCCGCCACAATGTCGGCTTTGACTTCCTCGACCGTCTGGCTCAGGCTAAAGGCGCGCGTTTCTCACATCAGGCCAAGTTCTTCGGCGAGACGGCCCGCATTTCGACGCCCGCCGGCGACGTGTGGCTGCTCAAGCCTTCGACCTACATGAATCTGTCGGGACAGGCCGTGCAGCCATTGGCTGCTTATTACAAGATTTCGCCGGAAGAAATTCTGGTGGTACACGACGAACTCGATCTCGTACCCGGCACGATGCGTCTGAAGTTCGGCGGCAGCAACGCCGGCCACAACGGTCTCAAAGACATCACGCAGCGTCTTTCGACGGGCGACTTCTGGCGACTGCGCGTCGGCATTGGTCACCCGCGCAAGCTTTGTCCGGGCATGGCTGTGGTCGACTGGGTGCTTGGGCGCGCCACAGCCGAGCAGAACGAAGGAATCTCGAAGTGTCTTGAGGGCGCTCTGAAAGCCGTCGACAACCTTGCTCTGGGCAAATTTGACAGTGCGGAACGCACCCTCGGCAAGTTTGCGCATCCGCCCAAGCCAGCCAAGACCGAAAAGACTCCCGAAAAGAAGGAGCCCGAGGCCGAAGCATAAAAATTTGCGGCTTGCTGCGCCATAATTATTTAATCATCCGATTTCATATTTTTCGCACAGGAATTTAATCGTCATGGGACTGAAATGCGGCATCGTCGGTTTGCCAAACGTCGGCAAATCCACCATCTTTAACGCCTTAACGAAGGCCGGCATCGCGGCGGAAAACTATCCGTTCTGCACCATTGAGCCCAATGTGGGCATCGTGGAAGTGCCCGATCCCCGTCTGCAGAAGCTCGCCGACATCGTCTCGCCCGAACGCATCGTGCCCGCCACCGTTGAATTCGTGGACATCGCCGGCCTCGTTGCAGGCGCAAGCAAGGGCGAAGGTCTAGGTAACCAATTCCTTGCCAACATTCGCGAATGCGATGCCATCGCTCACATCGTGCGCTGCTTTGAAGACGAAAACGTCGTACACGTCGCAGGCAAAGTCTCTCCCTTGGACGACATCGAAGTCATCAATACGGAATTAGCACTGGCCGACCTCGCCTCCGTTGAAAAGGCGCTTAACCGCTGGAGCAAACAGGCTCGTCAGGGCGGCGACAAGGAAGCGCTCAAACTCGTGCAGGTGCTCGAAAAGGTCCTGCCTTTCCTCAACGAAGGTAAGCCCGCTCGCGCGGCCAAGCTCTCCAAGGAAGAGCTCGCGATCATCCGTCCGCTGTTCCTTCTCACGCTCAAGCCCGTCATGTACGTGGCCAACGTCACCGAAAACGGCTTTGAAAACAATCCGCTTCTCGATTCCGTCAAGGAATTGGCCGCCGGCGAACACGCCCCGGTCGTAGCCGTGTGCGCCAAGACCGAAGCAGAAATCGCCGAACTCGATGACGAAGACAAGGCCATGTTCCTGGAAGACATGGGCATGCACGAACCGGGGCTCAACCGCGTGATTCGCGCCGGTTATGACCTGCTCGGTCTGCAGACCTACTTCACGGCCGGCGTCAAGGAAGTGCGAGCCTGGACGATTCACAAGGGCGATACGGCTCCGCAGGCTGCCGGCGTCATTCACACCGACTTCGAGCGCGGCTTCATTCGTGCGCAGACGATCAGCTACGACGACTACATCGCCTACAAGGGCGAAAAAGGAGCTCAGGAAGCCGGCAAAATGCGTGCCGAAGGCAAGGACTATGTCGTGGCTGACGGCGACGTAATGAACTTCCTCTTTAACGTCTAACTGACCACTTCGGTTAGCGTTTCAAAGAGCCTTTTCGAGACAACTTCGGAAAGGCTCTTTTCTTATTCGAAGCCTTCGCGGGTGAAGTAGCGGATGCGTCGGGCATCGCGCTTGGTGGGGCGCCCCTTCTTGATGGAAAGTGCGGGCTCGGCGGCAAGTTTTCGGATCGCTGCGTTTTCTTCACGCAGAATCTTCGACTCGTCCGTTTCACGATAAAGCGTCTGCGCCACAGGCGCGGGACCTCTCACCGTAGAAAGCTTTTCTACGAAGACCGTGAACTTTTCTTCGCCTCGGGTGATTTCCAGCCGGTCGCCGGGTTTGACCTCGCGCGAAGACTTGATGCGGTTGCCGTCCAGACGCACGCGTCCGAGCTCGACGGCTTCCTGTGCGAGCGTGCGGGTTTTGAAGAATCGGGCGGCCCAAAGCCACTTATCGATGCGGACAGCTTGCAGTTCGGTCATAAGTCAGTCGAAAAAGAAAATCGACGGAAAAGTTTAGCGGCAATTTTGCTCAATGGGAAAAGGTCTTCACGCGCTAAAATGACGTGTTTCCCTAGGTCTTTTATTCATTTTTATGAACGATACTGCCAACTGCGACGGCGCCATCGCGCTCGGTCGCGAAGTGCTCCTGCACGAAGCGCAAGCCGTCAGAGATCTTGCCGATACGCTCGATGCGCCCCATTTCGGAAAAGCCGTTGAAATGCTCCTGAACTGCAAAGGCCGCGTTGTCGTCAGCGGCGTAGGCAAGTCGGGACACATCGGCCGCAAGCTTGCCGCAACGCTCGCCTCCACCGGTACGCCCGCCTTTTTCGTGCATGCCGCCGAAGCCGCCCACGGCGACTTGGGTATGATCACGGTCGATGATGTCGTCATCGGCATTTCGTACTCGGGCACTTCCAACGAGCTGCTCACGATCGTCCCGATTATCAAACGCGAAGGCGCCAAGTTCATTTCGATTACGGGAAATCCTGAAAGTTCGCTTGCACGTCACGCCGATGTCAACCTCAATGTACACGTGCCCTTTGAAGCCTGCCCTCTCAACCTCGCGCCCACGTCGTCGACCACGGCCACGCTGGCAATGGGCGATGCACTGGCCGTTGCTTGTATGCACGCCAAGGGCTTTACAAAGGAAGACTTCGCTCGCTCGCATCCGGGCGGCGCACTCGGCCGCAAGCTTCTCACCCATGTCAAGGATGTCATGCGCACGGGCGAAGAAGTCCCGGTCGTGCTTTCCGGCACCACGGTTCTGGAAGCCACGCGCGAAATCACCAAGAAACACATCGGTATGACTGCCGTCGTTGACGGCGACAAGAAGGTGCTCGGCATCTTCACCGAAGGCGATCTGCGTCGACTCATCGAGCAGCGCGGCGACATCCGCGGCGTCAAGATTGATGAAGTAATGACCCGCACGCCGGCAACAATCGAACCCGAAGCGATGGCTGCATCAGCCGCCAAGATCATCGACGAACGAATGATCAACCAGCTTCTGGTGATTGACGGCGAACGTCATCTGGTGGGCGCCCTGCACATCCACGATCTCATGACCTCCAAGGTGATTTGATGACCGATTTGTTTACCCGCGCCACGTCCGTGCGTCTGGTGGTTCTGGACGTCGACGGCGTTCTCACCGACGGCTCGATTTGGACGGGAGAAAACGGAGAACTTGTCAAGCGTTTCCATACTCGCGACGGTCTGGGCATCAAGATGCTGCAGGCCGCGGGTATTCCGGTGGCCATTCTCACCGGCCGCATTTCCGCACAAACTGCCGCCCGCGCTAAGGAACTCGGCATCACTTGCGTGAAACAAGGCAAGCGCTTCAAGACGAACGCATGGGAAGAGATTCTCGCAGAGCACGGCGTGTCCGCCGAACAGACGGCCTACATGGGCGATGACGTACCCGACATTCCCATCCTGCAACGCGCGGGATTAGCCGCGGTGCCGGCAGACGCCTCCGAAGACGTCATGCCGTTGGCTCACTGGGTGAGCCCAAAGATAGGCGGCAACGGCGCCGTGCGTAGCCTGGCCGAATTCATTCTTCGCTCGCAGGGAAAGTGGGACAATCTGATTCAGAAAAACTACGTTGAAGGAGACCTTTCGTGAAGGTCTATCTGCGCGACCGCATCACGGCGGGCCTGGGCATCGGCGTTTTAGCCGTCGTCGCCGCCATGAGCTACTACTACTCGATTCACACCGAGACGGAAGCGCTGCGCGCGGAAATCATCCGCGAGTCGCCCGATTTCACGAGCACCAACATCGCGCTTACGCAATTTAAAGCTGACGGAACGGCCGAACGCCGCATCTTCGCCGACTATGCCGAGCACTACGAAGATGGCCGCATGACGAGTCTGCGGCCGCGTCTGGTAACGCTTTCGGTCGACGAACCGCAGGTGAAGGCGAGCGCCGATACCGGCATCAGTTCGGACGCAGGCGAAACGGTGCACTTTACGGGCAACGTCGTCGTCACGCGCGCGGGCGACCGTGAAAATGCTCCCATGCGCTTTGAAACAGAACAGCTCACCGTGTTTCCGGACACCGAAATTTTTGAAACCGGCGCTCCCGTCAAACTCGTCAACGGAGCCGACGTCACAACCGGCATCGGCATGACGTTTGACAACGTCGAGCGCACTGTGAACATTCACAGCAACGTAAAATCAAGCTTTAGCCCGCGTAACGAGAAGGAATAATTCGAGATGCGTTTGAAAACGACTGCACTGCCGCTTGCCTGCGCCCTCTTTCTGCTGACGGCCTTTGGCTCCGCCAACGCCGAAACGGCCGACCGCAGCAAGCCCATTGAAATCAACGCCGACAATTTCCAGGGCGATGAAGTCCAGCAGGTCGCGATTTACACGGGCCGCGTCGAGGTGCATCAGGGCACGCTCGAAATTCTCGGCGACAAGCTCACGGTGACAATTTCGCCTGAAGGCTATCGCACCATCACCGTCACGGGTAACCCCGTGCGCATGAAGGAGCGACGTGATCCCAAAACGCCCGGCGTTGAAGAATGGGTACACGCAAGCAGCCTAACGGCCGTTTACGAAGAACAAAAGGATGTGATCACGCTCACGGAACTGGCCAAGCTCGCCCGCAGCGAAAACGGCCTTGTGAAGGATTCAAGCGCAGGTGAAAAAATCGTCTACAACCTGCGCACCGCTCGCTCGCGCGTGGAAGGCGCTGTCGTCGAAGGCAAGCGTAACCGCGTGAGCACCGTTCTGGCACCTCGCAAGCAGGGCAATCAAGCTGCACCCGCCCCGAGCACCGGCGCCACGGCTCCCATGCAGGGTACGACTCGCCTGGGCCAGTAAGTTAACCGAACAACAAACCTAGAGAGATCCGTTTTGTCTGACAAGCAGATTGACACGCTCACGGCCAAGAACCTCATGAAACGCTACGGTGCGCGCAAAGTGGTGCGCGACGTGTCTGTAAGCGTCAAAAGCGGTGAGGTAGTAGGGCTTCTCGGGCCCAACGGCGCCGGCAAAACCACGACCTTCTACATGATCGTGGGCCTTGTGCCGCCCAACGGCGGCGACATCCTCTTAAACGACAATCCGATCACGCATCTGCCTATTTTCAAGCGAGCCCGCCTGGGCGTGTCCTACCTGCCGCAAGAAGCAAGCGTCTTTCGCAAGCTAACAGTCGAGGATAACATCCGCGCCATTCTGGAGCTGCAGTACGATAAGACAGGCGCCCGGCTGTCGCGCACCGAAATCGAAAAGCGCCTCAACAATCTTCTCGACGAGCTGCAGATTCAGCACATCCGCACCAACACTGCCCTCTCGCTTTCGGGCGGCGAACGTCGCCGCACGGAAATCGCACGTGCATTGGCAGCTGATCCTCGCTTCATTCTGCTCGACGAACCGTTTGCAGGTGTCGACCCAATCGCCGTGATTGAAATTCAGCGCATCGTTCGCTTCCTCAAGGACCGCGGCATCGGTGTCCTGATCACCGATCACAACGTACGAGAAACGCTGGGCATTTGCGACCACGCCTACATCATCAACGAAGGCGAAGTGCTCGCTCAGGGCTCGCCCGAAGAAATCATCTCCAACGAGTCCGTCCGAAAGATTTATCTGGGCGAAAACTTCCGCATGTAATCTTTTCTTCGGATGTCCGCTATGCCGAGAGCCGCTCTGTCGCAAACCATCACGCAAAAGACCGTGCTCTCGCAGCAGCTGCGGCAGTCCGTGGAGCTGCTGCAGCTCTCGGGGCCCGAACTGCAACGCGAGCTCGAAGTCCAGCTACTATCCAATCCCCTTCTGAAGCTCGACGAAGAGTCTTCGGCCGCCGAAACACCGATCAAAAGCGAGGAACTCCCTGCGCAGCAGGCGCCCGAAGCGGGCGTCGCACACGACTTTCGTGAACCCAATTACCTCACCTGGCGAGGCACGGCTCCCGAAACCGAAGATTTCGATCCCTACGGCGCCATCGGCTCACAGGAAACACTAAGCGACTAT
Organism: Sutterella sp. AM11-39; assembly: GCF_003472385.1. Classification (GTDB taxonomy): domain Bacteria; phylum Pseudomonadota; class Gammaproteobacteria; order Burkholderiales; family Burkholderiaceae_F; genus Duodenibacillus; species Duodenibacillus intestinigallinarum. The sequence continues at coordinate 336,953 of NZ_QRLV01000001.1, forward strand.
CTCCTGCATCAGCTCGGCTGTCTTCGTCTTGCCGAAGATCTGAGGATGCGCTGCGCATGGATCATCGGCAACCTCGACGACGAAGGTTTCCTGTCCGACAGTCTTGAAGAACTCGCACGCGACGGCGCTCAGGTCATCGGTGTGACCGAAGATCTCTACGCCTGGCAAGAAGCTCTTCGCCTGGTACAAGGTCTCGACCCCGCAGGGATTGCGGCCGACGGGCCGACACAGTCTCTTTTGATTCAGCTCTCCCGACTGGAAGTTTCCGAGGAAGAGCGTACGATCGCCTCGGCGCTTCTTACACGCATGCCCGAGGCGCTGGCCAAGCGCGACCACAAAGCTGCGGCCAGAGCGCTGGGCGTTACCGTGGAAAAAATCGAGCAGGCGCACGCGCTCATCTTGTCGCTTAATCCCCATCCGGCGTCTGCCTTCGCCGATACGCACGAAACGGGCTGCGTCATTGCCGAAGTGTTGCTCGTCAAGACCAAGGACGGCTGGAAGGCCGTGCTCAATCCGGACGTGGTCGCCCGACTGCGTTTTGACGATGAAACGTACAACCTTCTGACTCAAGCCAAGCTTCAGGGTAAAGACCTCGCCGACTGGAAAGCTCGCGCGCGCGACGCCCGAGGTTTTGTGCGTGCGCTTGAGATGCGCTACTCGACCATCACAGCCGTGGCTCAGACGATTGCCGACATGCAGGAAGCCTTTTTCACCGAAGGCCCCAAAGCGCTCAAGCCCATGGGACTTAAGGACATCGCCGCCCGACTCGGACTGTCGGAATCCACCGTCAGTCGCGCCGCAGCAGGCAAATATCTGCAAAGCCCCTCGGGGACGTTTGAGCTCAAGTATTTCTTCTCAAGCGCTCTTGCAGGCGACGACGGTCAAACGGCAAGCGCCGCAGCCGCCCGACAGCTTATCGTGGAAGCCGTGGCCAAAGAAAATCCCGCAAAGCCACTGTCGGACGCCGCCATCGCGGAAATCCTCGCTTCCCACGGCATTCACCTGGCTCGTCGTACGGTTGCCAAGTACAGAGAAATCGAGCAGATTCCGCCAAAAAGCCTTCGCAAGCGCTCAAGCTGACGGTACATGTGCCGCTTCTTAAAGCAACAGCCCGAGCCTCTTTCGGGCAAGGCGGTACAATGCGCGGAGTGTTTTAATTCGAGCCGAACATAAATCCCGCTCATCGTTTTTCTGTTGGCTCTTTTTTGTATGAATCCCGTAGCTTCGCTTCTGACGATCGACGGCATTGCGCTCAATGTGGATGCCCCCAGCCGCAAACGCGCGTTCGAGGAACTTGCGCATTTGTTTGAAAAAAATGCCGGCATTCCCCACCGGGAAGCCTTTGACGCCCTCAACGCCCGCGAGCGCCTCGGCTGCACGGCTCTCGGGGGCGGCGTCGCGATTCCGCACGGCCGCATTCAGGGGCTCGACAAGATCGTCGTTGCCATCCTGAGAACCAAAACCCCGGTGGTGTTCGACACGCCCGACAATCGCCGCGCACGACTTTTTTTCGGCATCCTGATTCCTGCCAATGATGAGGAGCACTACCTGCCGGTACTGTCCACTGTCGCCGCACTTTTGAAAGACCGCGACATTAAGGACAAGCTTCTGAACGAAACCGAACCCGTGGCCATCTGCCAGACCATAAGCGACTTCGTGCCGCAGGAATGGCCGGCCGACTCCGAAGAGGAAACGCAGGATCTGCAAAACAGCGCTTCCGCATAAGCCTCTGTCCCGATTGAATTTTTCTTTCGCAAACCCTGACCGAACGCGTAGTCCGTGAGACAATACCGTTCGGTTGTTTGTTTTGAAAAAGGGCAACGTCATGTCCGACTCCAACAGTCTTTCCGCTCAGCTCATCATCGTCACGGGGCTTTCCGGTTCCGGCAAGTCCATTGCCATCCGCCAGCTTGAAGACAGCGGCTATTACTGTCTGGACAACCTGCCGGCCGACTTTCTGCAAAGCGTCGTCGCGCATCTGGCACAGCACGGACTCAAGAAACTTGCCGTTTCCATCGACGCTCGCAGTCAGGTCAATCTTGAAACGGCCAGAAGCGCCATGCAGCAGCTAGCCGGCGCAGGTTGCGACGTACGTGTGCTGTTTTTGACCGCCTCAACACCTGAACTGGTGCGACGCTTTTCTGAAACCCGCCGCCGGCACCCGCTCACCGGACCGCAGGAAGACGGTTCGGCCGACCGTACGCTCAACGACGCCATCAGCCTGGAGCGCGAACTGCTGGCTCCGGCCACACAATACGCTCACGTCATCGACACCACGGGGCTGCTTCCCAATACGCTGCGCGACTGGGTGCGCACGTTTGCGCAGGCCGAGCAGTCGATGATGACGCTAGCCTTTGAAAGCTTTGCGTTCAAAAACGGCATTCCGGTGGCCGCCGACCTCGTCTTTGACGTCCGCAACCTTCCCAACCCCTATTACGATCCGCAGCTGCGGCCGCTCACCGGGCTTGATGCGCCGGTCGCCGACTATCTGGCTCAGTTTGAAAACGTGCGGGAAATGATCGCCGACATCGAGCAGTTCCTTGCCAAATGGCTTCCGTCGTATGAAGCGCAAAACCGCCATTATTTGACGATTGCCATCGGCTGCACAGGCGGGCAGCACCGCAGTGTCTACGTTGCCAACACGCTCGGACGTCTCTTTAAAGACAAAGTGCTCACGGTCGTGCGCCACCGCAATCTCTCGACCAAGATGCCTGAGGCAATCGCCCGTTACGAGGCGGCGCAGGCGCGTCAGAAGAGCTGAGCGTCAAAAAGCAGCGTTGAAAGAAGTTTTTTAATCGGTGCGGGCAGCGGGCCGTCCGTAAGACGACTTGCCGGCACGGCAAAAGCCTTCGGCGGCAGCTCGCTTACCTCGGCTCTGTGCACCGCCAAGGTAAGCGTCACGTGCGACATCACGTGTTCGATGCGCGCCACTTCGACGCCCCGAGGATGAGCTGTTTCCGGCAGTGTCCACAAGCCCTTCCAGTGCCCCATTCCCTTTTGGACCTCATCGCGGAGCACGAGCCACACCCAGGGCTCTTCCTCCTTGATCTCGACGCACAGCAAAGCGTGGACAAGCGCCGTCCTCCTGGGCTTGGCCGGAGCCTTCACAGGGTAGTCCAATGGATTGCCCTGTCTGGATGCTTTGCAAAACTCCCCGACGGGACACTGCTCGCACTTGGGCGTAGTCCGGGTGCAGAGCATCGCTCCCAAATCCATCATGGCCTGGTTGTAGCAGCCCGGATCCGTACGGCTTACTAGCGCCTCGGCCCGCTGCTGCAGCAACTTCGCCGTTTTCGACTGATTGATCGGAGCGGACAAAGCAAAAATGCGCGCCAGAACTCGCTTGACGTTGCCGTCGCAGACGGCCGCCACTTCCCCGTTGCAGAAGCTGGCAAGCGCCGCAGCCGTACTCGAGCCCACGCCGGGCAACTTTTCCCATGCGGCCCTAGTCTGCGGGAAACGGCCTGCGGCAGCAATCTCTTTGGCGGTCTTATGCAGATTGCGCGCTCGGCTGTAGTAACCCAGTCCGGCCCACAGGCGCATGACATCTTCTTCCGAAGCCTCGGCCAGATCGTCAACAGTAGGAAAGGCCTGCAGAAAACGGGCAAAGTAGTCCCTGACGACCGATACCTGCGTCTGCTGAAGCATGATTTCGCTCAGCCATCGACGGTATGGGTCGCTCGTAAACCAAGGCAGATTTTGGCGGCCCTTTTCGCGCTGCCACGAGCAGAGCCTGCGGGCAAATTCTTCCGAATTCATGAAAAATTTCATTTTTTCTGGCATTTCGGGCAGAAATAGGTGCTTCTCTGTCCCAGCACGATGCGTCGAATCGGCGTGCCGCAGATGGGACACGGTTCGCCCTCCCGGTCATAGACGCTCGTTTGCAGTGCAAACCATCCCGAAGCGCCGTCGGCACCGTGAAAGTCCCGCAAAGTGCTGCCGCCCGCTTCGATTGCCGAGGAAAGCACCTTGCGCACCGCTTCCAACAGACGGGCACATTGCGGCCTGCTCAGCCGGTCCGCCGGCTTAGTCGGATGTATGCGTGCATCAAACAACGCCTCGTTAGCGTATATATTGCCGCAGCCGACGACGGCGCTCCCATCAAGCAATACCTGCTTGACGGAGCGATGCGTCTTTTTAAGGTTATTGAAAAACGAGCTCTCGGTAAGTGCCTCGTCAAAAGGCTCAGGCCCTAAGCGGCTTAACGGCGGCACGCCGCGCGGATCCGCATCCATCACCGTCATGGCCCCGAATCTTCTGGGATCACGGTAGCGCGCGACCGTATCGCCGAAAACCAAATCGACGTGTTCGTGCTTCTGCACTTCGGGCCAAGGCCGATCGTAGACGCGCCAGGAACCGCTCATGCCCATGTGAGAAGCCAACCAGGTGCGCGCACCCTGATCGTTTTCAAACACCCAAATCAGCACCTTGGCGCGGCGCTCAAGGCTTACCAGCCGCAGCCCCTCAATGTTGGGCAGGCAATCCAGAAAGCCTCGAAGGGCGCCCACACGCGCAACGACTTCGGTGACCGTTTTGCCTATCAAATGCGGTGCGAGACCGCGCCGCGTCACTTCCACTTCGGGCAATTCGGGCATAACAATCCAACAACGTAGCAACTCAGTTGGCGGTATTGTACGCAAGCACTAGCAAGCTTCTCCTCCTTCCGACGGAAGATTTTTAATCCCGTGCGTGAGAAAATTCCGGTTTGCCCCTCCTCATTCACGCCCCTCTCGCGAATACCATGCCAGATAACAAAACCGCAGCCCCGAGCAATCCCTACAAAGCCCTCCTTGAAACCTGTGTGACGGGCGGCGTCTCGCGCGCAAACCAAAGCTTCCTGCAAACACTGCTCATGACGTTTCTTGCAGGAGCTTATATTGCCTTGGGCGGCTTTTTGGCTGTGCGCTGTGGTCTGGGTCTGTCATGGGATCAATGGGGATCCATGGGCAAGTTCGTGTTTGCCGCGGTCTTCCCACTAGGGCTGATTCTCACCGTCATCTGCGGCGCTGACCTTTTCACAGGCAACGCCATGACGCTCACGAGCGCCCGCATCAACAACCGCGTCGACTGGATCGCCGTTCTGCGCAGCTGGACTTTTGCCTGGATCGGCAACTTCATCGGGGCACTCTTTGTGGCTTATTTCCTGGTCTGGGCCACAGGCATCATCTTTGAGAAAGTTCCCGCCGCTGCGGGCGCTGCCGCTATGCCCTGGGCAGAAGGGCTGGTGAAACTAGCCAACGGCAAAACGTCACTGTCCTTCGGCGAAGCATTCTGGCGCGGCGTCGGCTGCAACTGGCTCGTGTGCCTTGCCGTTTATCTCAGCTACGCCGCCAAAGACATTGCCGGAAAAATTCTCGCGCTGTGGTTCCCCACGATGGCCTTCGTTGCGATGGGCATGGAACACTGCATCGCCAACATGTTCTTCATTCCGGCGGCAATTTTTGCGGGCACCGACCCCCGCTATGTGGAACTCGTCAACTCCGGAGCTGCCGTGCCGCTTACCGCCGACTGGTCGAAATTCTTTATTGACAATCTGCCTGCCGTCACGCTCGGAAACATCGTCGGCGGCGCCGTTTTGGTAGCCGTCATCTACTGCGTGATTCACGGTAAGGTACGGAATTCTTAAGGTTTTTTAACGCATTGGCACTCAATTTAGCGTATGATTGCGCCAACTATAAAACCGTCACTGAGTTAACAAGACAACTTGCGGAGTGACGTTAAACCAGAACCGCTAAAGCGTCTGTCGCAAAATGATCTGCCGGACATCGGCTTGAATTCGAGTGTTTGCGTAGGGCGCTTTCCAACTTCTACTGCAAATATTCAAAAAGGATTCAAGAGATGTCCGATTCTTATCTTTTCACCTCTGAGTCGGTGAGCGAAGGCCATCCGGATAAAGTCGCCGACCAGATTTCCGACGCCGTTCTCGATGCGTGTCTGGCTCAGGATCCGATGAGCCGTGTGGCCGCCGAGACGCTCTGCAATACCGGTCTCGTCGTTCTGGCCGGTGAAATCACCACCAACGCTACGGTTGACTACATCGGGCTCACGCGCGAAGTTTTGAAGCGCATCGGCTACGACAACACCGAATACGGCATTGACCACAAGGGTTGCTCCGTGCTCGTGGGCTATGACAAGCAGTCCAACGATATCGCTCAGGGCGTGGACGCCAAGAACGCCGATCCGCTCACGATCGGTGCCGGCGACCAGGGCCTGATGTTCGGCTACGCCTGTGACGAAACCGCCACGCTGATGCCCGCAGCCATTTACTACGCTCACCAGCTGATGCTGCGCCAGAGCAAACTGCGCCGCGACGGCACAATGCCCTATCTTCGTCCCGACGCCAAGAGCCAGGTGACGCTGCGCTACGAAAATGGTCGTCCGGTGGCTGCTGACACAATCGTGCTCTCGACCCAGCACTCGCCCGAATGGAGCGACGGCATGAGCATGAAGCCCGAATTCATCGAAGCCGTGATCGAAAACATCATTCGTCCGGTGATGCCTGCCGAATGGCTCAAGAACACGAAGTTTCTCGTCAACCCGACCGGCCGCTTCGTGGTCGGTGGCCCGCAGGGCGACTGCGGTCTGACCGGCCGCAAGATCATCGTCGACACCTACGGCGGCAGCTGCCCGCACGGCGGCGGTGCCTTCTCCGGTAAGGATCCGACCAAGGTTGACCGTTCGGCCGCCTACGCCTGCCGTTACGTTGCCAAGAACATCGTGGCCGCAGGGCTGGCCAGCCGCTGCCAGGTTCAGGTCGCCTACGCCATCGGCGTGGCCGAACCGATGAACATCACCGTTCGCACGATGGGCACGGGCAAGGTTTCCGACGATGCTCTGTCGGAAGCCGTGCGCAAGGTCTTCGATCTGCGTCCGGGTGGCATCCTGCAGATGCTCGACCTGCGTCGTCCGATCTACTCCAAGACCGCCGCTTACGGTCACTTCGGCCGCGAAGAGCCGGAATTCACGTGGGAAAAGACCGACAAGGCCGACATCCTCAAGGGCATGTTCAGCTAATCGGGAATTGTTTTCCGTCCGGCCGTCGCCTCTGCGACGGCCCTACAGCCGCCTGCAGGCCTCGCCGCAGGCGGTTTGCCTTTTTGAGTGTCGTCTGACGGCAATACCTCAAAACTTGTGCACATATTCTTTCGCACTCCCTCAATAGCCGCTCCGGCTACCCATACACTGCTCTGACTGTGTCAACAATTACGTATGAGGGACCTTTCATGAGCGGTCATTCACTTTCCACCATCTGCGTTCAGGGCGGCTGGCGTCCGAAAAACGGCGACCCCCGTCAGCTTCCGATCGTTCAAAGCACCACCTTCAAGTACGACTCGGGCGAACTGATGGCCAAACTCTTTGACCTCGAGGCAAGCGGCTACTTTTACTCTCGCCTGCAAAACCCGACCTGCGACTCGGTGGCAGCCAAAATCGCGGCGCTTGAAGGCGGCACCGCCGCCATGCTCACCTCTTCAGGTCAGGCCGCCAACTTTTTTGCCGTTTTCAATATCGCCAACGCGGGCGATCATGTGATTGCACTTTCCACCATTTACGGCGGCACCTATAACCTCTTTGCAGTCACGATGAAGAAGATGGGCATTGAGTTCACTTTTCTGTCGCCCGACTGCAGCACCGAAGAACTCGAAGCCGCCTTTCGTCCCAACACCAAGGCGCTCTTTGGCGAAACCATCGCCAATCCCGCTCTCAACGTCCTTGACATCGAGCGTTTCGCGAAAGCGGCTCACGCCCACGGCGTACCGCTCATTGTCGACAACACGTTTGCCACACCCGTGAACTGCCGCCCGTTCGAATGGGGCGCAGACATCGTGACGCACTCCACCACCAAATACATGGACGGGCACGGCTGTGCGGTGGGCGGCTGCATCGTGGATTCGGGCAACTTCGACTGGACGGTACACGCCGAGAAATTTCCCGGACTCACCACGCCCGACGAAAGCTATCACGGACTCGTGTACACCGAACGATTCGGTCTGTCGGGCGCCTACATCACCAAAGCTACAGCGCAGCTCATGCGAGACCTGGGCAGTGCGCAGTCTCCCCAGAGTGCTTACCTTCTTAATCTCGGGCTCGAAAGCCTGCATCTGAGAATGGCGCAGCACTGTGCCAACGCTCTTGCTCTCGCGCAATTCCTACAAAAGCACCCCGCCGTCAGCTGGGTTCGGTATCCGGGATTGGAAGACGACCCGGAATACGATCGCGCACGCAAGTATCTGTCCCGCGGCAGCTGCGGCGTGATCAGCTTCGGCCTCAAGGCGGGGCGGCAGGCCGCCCAGGACTTCATGCAAAAGCTCACCATCGCCGCCATCGAAACGCATGTTGCCGATGCGCGCAGCTGCTGCCTGCACCCGGCAAGCACCACGCATCGTCAGCTAAGCGACGAGGAGCTTGTCGCCTGCGGCATCGCCCCCGAGCTGGTACGTCTATCCTGCGGCATCGAATCGGCCGAGGACTTGATTGCCGATGTTGCCCAGGCGCTTGATGCGATTGCGGCGTAGGAGGTTGAGCCATGCCCATCAAGATACCCAACACACTGCCCGCCGTTGAAGTTCTCAACCGGGAAAATATCTTCATCATGCGCGAAGCGCGCGCGCAAACCCAGGACATCCGTCCGCTGCGAATTGCTCTTGTGAATCTCATGCCCGACAAGATCACAACGGAGACGCAATTTGCGCGGCTTCTGAGCAATACGCCGTTGCAAATCGAGCTTGAGCTCATTCACATGAGTTCGCACGTCTCGAAAAACACCGCGCACAGCCACCTCAAGAGCTTTTACCGCACCTTTGCAGATGTGCGTGATCAAAAATTCGACGGCATGGTGATCACGGGAGCGCCCGTCGAACGCATGGCCTTTGAAGACATCGACTATTGGTCCGAACTCACGGAGCTGATGGATTGGAGCAAAACGCACGTCTACAGCACGTTGCACATCTGCTGGGCCGCGCAGGCAGGCCTCTATCATCATTTCGGCATTCGCAAGGTTCTGCTTGAACAGAAACTCTCGGGCGTGTTCGCCCACGAAGTGGTACGTAAAAGCAATATGCTCTTTCGCGGCTGCGACGACTTGTTTTTCTTGCCGCACTCGCGTCACACGACCATCGACGAAAAGGCGGTTCGCTCCGATTCGCGACTCAAGGTGCTCGCACAGTCCGACAAAGCCGGCATTTTTGCCGTTGCCACCGACAAAGGCCGTCAGATTTTCTTTACGGGACACGCTGAATACGATCTCGAAACGCTCGACGCTGAATATCGCCGCGACATCAAGGCGGGACTTCCCGTACCGGTCCCCGAAAACTACTATGTCAACAGCGATCCGACCGCCGGTCCGCGCATGACATGGAGAGCGCACGCTCACCTGATCTTTGCCAACTGGCTTAACTACTTCGTGTATCAGGAAACGCCGTACGATCTGCAGGAGATCGGCTAGAGCTCAATCACAAGCCGATCAGACGCTGCGGATGCGTGTAGATGTTGGCGCGCTTGTCGCGGCAAAACGCCGCCAAAGTGAGATTGCAGCGTTGCGCCACTTCAACGGCCAAGGCCGTGGGCGCCGACACAGCAAAGAGAATTTCCACGCCGCAGGCGGCCGCCTTCTGCACCATTTCGTAGGAGGCGCGGGAACTCACAAAAAGCGCGCCGTCGAGTTCTTTCGTACGCGCTCGGCAGCCGAGAAGCTTATCGAGCGCCACATGCCGGCCGACATCTTCGCGTCCGAACGCGACCGTACCGTCGTGTCGCAACCAGACAGCCGCGTGCGTGCCGCCCGTGAGACTTCGGAGCTCTTCGGTCTGAGCGATACCGGCCAGACCCGCGCCGTAGTGCTTTAAATCAAAGCGCTGTGTAAAGGAAAGCGCCTTGAGCGGGCGCATGACCCCCTCGAGACTTTCGGTGCCGCAGATGCCGCAGCCGGTGCGGCCGGCCATCGTACGGCGATGTTCCTTGAGCTTCCAAAATGATTCCGACGAAACCGTCAGATGAACTTCGTAGCCGCGCCCGCAGCCGGGCTGCACTTCGATGTCGTAGACATCGGAAACGTCCTGCACAATGCCTTCGGCCAATGAAAAACCGAGCGCAAAGTCTTCGAGGTGCTGCGGCGTGACCATCATCACCGTGTGCGAAATGCCGTTGTAGACGAGCGCCGCAGGCACTTCGTCAATGACGAAGTCCGACTTGCGCGAGCCGTCCAAACTGAGAACACTCACCGCCTGCGCGCCCGTCGGTGCGGTCAGCTTTTCGCCATCAGCAGGAAGCTGCATGTCGTTCATGGGTCGACTCCGCGCTTTTTAGGCGTTACCGGCCTTCGAGGCATCTTTCTGAGCCTGCCCGCGCGTTTGTGCGTAGGCAACCATCAGCTCGGCACAGCGCCAAGATTCGAACTCCGGATCAAAGTCTTCGCTTTCGGCACCGAACACCGTGGCCACGGTCGAGTCACAGGCACTGCAAACATGCAGGCGGTGCTTGTCGTCGCCTTCGAGATGCACGTACTGCAATTCGGACGTCGCTTCATCGCCGCACACCGCACAGCGGATACGTTCAAACTGCCAGTCCGCACCGCAGCAGGCACAGTACAGACGCTTGACGTTGCCGCGGTTTTGCGTGGCGCCGACCGCCGCCATAGAAGCACGCGTACCGCAGACCGGGCACGTAATGCTGCGCTTGAAGTGCACCGTATCGGGCACCATGCGGTCAAAGGCACGGCTGGCCTCAGTCGCGGCATCGTCAAGAAAAACGCGCATGGCAAAAGCCGTGACGGGCACGAAATAGAGTTCGGCAAGCGTCAGATCCATGCCGGCCTCTTCAATGCGATCCCACAATGCGTCGGGGTACTTGGCAAGAGCGTCAAGCGTGTCCTGTGTAAAAAACGCTTCCGGCTCGGGAATGTTGAGGCACGGATCGCCCGAGGGAATACTTTCGTCTGCCACCGCACGAATCGCAGCAAAGACGCGCAAAAACTCTTCCCGCGGAACGTGAATGAAGCGGCTTGCAAAGAGTGGCTTTTTGCCGTGCAGCGCGTCTTGCATTTCTTCGGGCGTCCACTCCACCTCCGGCACCGTCACCTCGGCTTTCAGGCGCGCGGCTTCGTGCAGCATCGCCAAAAACTGGTCTTCGGCGGGATTGATGTTGTATTTGGCAAACAAACGATCGAGTTTTTTCAAGCTAAGCATGGTGTTTCGGTCGTCGCCGACCGCAGTGCATCTCTAGAAAAAAGTGCGTGGGCGCTGCGACACGCTCACGCACAGTCTTGTGGCGGATTATGCGGCAAAAACGATGGTTTTGCGCTTACTTTCCGCCTTTTTTGTCGGGCTCTTCGGTGACATTCTTGCCGAGCGCAAGCTCTTCATTGGCCCAATAGCCCCAGTGATAGGCGGCGTCGGACTCGGAAACCTTGCCATCGCCGAACATCAGACGGATCGTGCCGCGATAGGGCTGGAAGATACCCGCGCCGAGGTAAATGTGTGCGATGCCCACGAACACCGTCAGGAAAAAGAAGATGTCGTGCACAAGTTTGGCAACGAGAACCGTTTCGGGTGCAAAGTCAACCTTGCCGGAGCCGTCAGGCAAGAGTCCCGTGTTAAGCCACAAGATCATGCCGGAGACAGCCATGAAGACACCGAAGATCACAAGCGCGCCGTCAGCCAGACGCTGCGCTGACTTCACGTGGTGCTGCGGCGGCATATGCACTTTGGAAGGTGCAAAGAGGTACAGCGGGAACTTCACGGCCCAGGCCACGTCGTCCTTGTCCCACTTGCCGAAGATGTCTTCCTTGAAAAGATGCACGAAACCCTTGGGGCTCTTGAGAATGGCAAAGAGCGGCACCAGGATGAAGGGTACGGCGAGCACACGGTGCAGCATACGCATGGCGTACGTGAAGTCGCCGCCCATGATGCCGCCGCCGAGCGAGGGCACGAACACAAACAAACCGGTGAACGCAAGCAGGATGCAGGCGATCGCAGCCACCCCGTGCGTGACACGAGTCAAAAGCGAATGACGCTGAATGTAGCGGGTCATGTTCTTTACTCCTAGTGGGATCTATTGAGAGTCGCGCTTGAGAGCCGCCACTTCGCGATCGGCCTTTTCGCGCTGCTCCGGCGTCCAGTGCTTCTTGGCTTCTTCGATCGTCATTTCTTCTCGACGATAGCCGCGTGCGGCAACCAGAGAAACAGCCAGACCGGCGACCACCGCGGCGGTACCCACGGCCGTGACCGTGCGCATTGCCGTTCCCATGGTGATCACGTCTTTCTTCACGGGGTTGGTCGGCAAGCCGTAGGCTTCATGCCCGTGCTTGCAGACGGTAAGGGTGTGCAGACCGCCCATTTCGTTGACACCGTAGAGTTCGGCCTTTTCAAAACCCTTCTTCTTGAGGAATTCGACACGCTTGAGACCCTTTTCGATCATTTCCTCGCGCGGTCCGAAGCAAAGCGCCTCGGGCTGGCAGGTCTTGACGCAAGCCGGGATGCCGCCCTCTTCGAGACGATCCAGACACAGCGTGCACTTGTCGATGCGCTTGTCCGTCGGACGAAAACGCGGCACGTCAAAGGGACAAGCCGACTGGCAATAAGTGCAGCCGTTGCACTTGTCGGTATCAAACGCCACCACGCCCTTGTCGGTCTTGTAGAGCGCGCCCGACGAGCAGATTTCCACACAAGCGGCGTCCGTGCAGTGGAAGCACGAGCGGCGGCCGATGGCGAAATTCAAGGGCTGAAACTTGTTGCCGGATTCATGTTCGGCAAACGTCATGATCAGACGCGTGTCGCCGTTCAAATCCGCAGGCGACTGGTAGCTGCCGGTAAACGGAACCGAGTTGAGTCCCGTGGGAGCGGGCAGTCCGTTCCATTGCTTGCAGGCCACCTGACAACCCTTGCAGCCCGTGCAGTGCGAAGCGTCAAACAAGATGGCGACTTCTTTACTCTTAGCCATTATTTTCTCCTTGTCTCACGGGTCAGGCGACGGGTTCCAGATTCACCAGGAACGCCTTGTATTCCGGAATCCACGAATTCGGATCGCCGACGTTGGGGGTAAGGTCGTTGACATTGTCACCGGTAGCAAACTTCGTCGCCCACGAGAAGTGGTGCGGCATGCCCACAACGTGCGTCACCTTGCCGTCGATCATCATCGGCTTCATGCGCTTGGTTACCATGGCAGCAACCTTCACGTCGCCGCGGTTGTTCCATACGCGTACCATCTGACCGTTCTGGATACCCTTTTCCTTGGCGAGCTCTTCGCTGATTTCGATGAAGTTGCACGGAATCAGTTCATTGAGCCACGGGATATTTCTCGTCTGCGTGCCGCTCTGCCAGTGTTCGACCACAGAGTAGGTCGTCACCACGTACGGATAATCCTTGGCATTGCCTCGCTTGACGGAGGGATCTTTGGTAAAGAGCGCGCACGGGTTGCCTCCCGCGCCGTTGAGAAGATTCTTCACCGGCGTTTCATGCGGTTCGAAATGTTCAGGCAACGGACCGTCTCCCATCGGATAGGCAAAGAGTCGGGCCTGCTGTTCCCACGTCATGAAGAACGCGTTGCGATCGGGCGGAGCGGCTGTCACGAAGTCACCCACGTCGTTTTGCAACCACTTGCCGTCCTTCCATTCGACGAGCACGCGATCGGGATTCCACGGTTTGCCGTTTTCGTCGGCCGAAGCGCGGTTGTAGAGAATGCGGCGGTTGGCGGGCCACGCAAACGACCACTGTGGGAAGAGACCGAGCCCCGTCGGATCGTCCTTGCTGCGGCGCGTCATTGGCTGCTTCATCGGATCCATCTTGGTGGCTTCATTGTTGTAGTAGCCCGAGAAAATCCAGATGCCGCAGGCGGTGCTGCCGTCAGCCTGAAGCGAACCGTAGCTCGGAATCAGCTTGCGGGTCTTGACGTCGTAGCCGTTCATCGCCCAGCACAGCGCACGGATGTCTGGCTTGCCGTCGATCGTGTAATCCATGTTGGTCTTGAGGATCTGATCGGGACAGGCTCCGCCTTCCTTTTCATACAGCGCACGGATTTCGCGCCACAGCAGCAACAGCTGATCGAAGTCAGGCTTGGCCTCTCCGGGCGGCTCGACGGATTTCTCTCGCCACTGGATCCAGCGGCCGGAGTTGTTGATCGAACCCGTCTTTTCATAGATCAGCGCAGCGGGCAGGAAATAGCACTCGGTCTTCACTTCTTCGGGCTTCATGTCGGGAGCGCGCCAGAAATCAGCCGTTTCCGTAAAGAACCAGTCGGTCACCACAAGCCAGTCGAGCTTGGCCATGGAATTGCGGGCGTGCTTGGCGTTGGGCGTGGAGTGCGCCGGATTCATGCCCCAGCAGAAGTAGCCCTTGATTCTCTCGTCGCGCATCTGATTGAACGTCATGATGGTCGAGTAGTGCGCATAGTCATAGCGCGGGCTGATCTTGGGCAGCAGGTCGTAGCAATAGTCGTTTTCGACCGTTGCATTGTCGCCGAACCATTCCTTTAAGGCCGAGACCCAGAACTTGGGCTTGTTGCTGTAGTAACCGGCGGCATACGTTTCCACCGACAGGTAGTCGGCAAGCGTCGGGTGGCTCTTGCCCGTAGGCCAGGAGAGGTAACCCGGAGCCTGATGCACGGAAGCACCCACGTCGGTCGAGCCCTGCACGTTGGGTTCGCCGCGCAGCGCGTTGATGCCGCCGCCGGCGATGCCGACGTTGCCCAACAAAAGCTGCACGACACACATGATGCGGCAGTTCTGAGAGCCGTAGGTGTGCTGCGTCTGGCCGAGCGCGTAAAGGATCGAACCGGCCTTGTCAGGACGGCCCGTTGCGGCATAGGTCTGCCAGATCTTAAGAAGCACGTCATGGTCCATGCCAGTGATGCGTTCGACCATTTCGGGCGTATAGCGGGCGTAGTGAGCCTTCATGACGTTCAAAACGCAGCGTGGATCCTGCAGCGTTTCATCGCGCTTGAGCACCTTGAGAGCCGGCGTCTTGAATTTCGGCGTACCCGGCTTATTGACCCAAGCAAAGGCCGTGCCTTCGGCCGTGTTCCACAGCTGCTTCTTGTCAGAGTCGTAACCCCAGGATTCGTTGTCGTACTTTTGCTTCACCGGATCCCAGCCCGAGAAGAGACCCGTATCGGGATCGAACTTGTAGTCGTCGCGAAGCAGGCAGGCAGCGTTCGTGTAGCTGAGGATATAGTCCTTGTGATAGAGCTCGTTTTGCAGGATGTAGTTGATCATCCCGCCGAAAAACGCAATGTCGGTGCCCGGACGCAACCGACCATAGATGTCGGCCTGGGCCGCCGAACGAGAATAACGCGGATCGACCACGATCCAGGTGGCACCGCGGTCCTGTGCGCGTTCCACCCAACGCGAACTCAGCGGGTGGTTTTCGACATTGTTGGAGCCGATCGTCAGAATGACGTCGGAGTTGGCGAAATCGCACCAGTGGCTCGTCATGGAACCGCGGCCGAAACTCGGAGCGAGGCCCGCAACGGTCGAGGAGTGACACACGCGCGTCTGGTTGTCAATCGCAACGATGCCGAGCGAACGGGCGAACTTCTGAACGAGCCAACCTTCCTCGTTGTTGAGCTGGGCAGCACCCAGACTTGCGATGCCGTCGCAGCGGTTGACCGTCACGCCGTCTTCGGTTTCCACGAAGCTCGCATCACGGGTCTTTTTAACATGACGAGCGATTTCCTTAGCAGCCTGATCCCACGAAATGCGTTCCCACTTCGTCGAGCCAGGACGGCGCACCATAGGATAGATCACGCGGTCGGGATGAGCAGACACCGTACGATCGGGATTGACGATATTGCGAAGGCCCCACATGGCGGCGCCCTTCGGGCACAGACCGCCGAGGTTGACCGGATGATCCGGATCGCCTTCGAGATTGATGAGTTCGCCGTTGCGCGACGAGCAAATCGTGCCGCAGCCGCCGGAGCAGTAGCAGCAGATGTTCGTGACTTCCTTGACGCTTTCAAGCTTGTAAGGCTTTTTCAGACAGTCGGCTTCGGCTCGTGCTGAGCCGGAAGCAAAGGCGACAGCGCTGCCGCTTCCAGCAGCCAGAAGAGATCGCTTGAAAAAACTTCTGCGGGATAGTTCCATTGGGTTCTCCTAGTCTCGGTCTGCTGTCTGCGAACTGCCCCGAATCGTTGCTCTCGTCAATGCGCAACGCTGGGCGCACGTGCTGAATCAGTCTCATGCAGCAGATGGCCGAAAATTTATGACCCGAGCTGATTGTCTTTCTGCAAATTGCACGGGTTGCCCGTGAGTTTCTCGAACTCCGCCCATAGCGTCAATTCTCCGAAAGGCGAGCCAACTGATGCATTTTTCGTTATTACTTAAAGTAAATAACGATTGTTTTCTACCCTGCTCTACCTCTGTCGACTCCCGCGCTATGCCGCATTCATCAAGCCTCAGCGCTATTTCACCGAACAGTTCTTCTCGGAACTCGCCCACCGTTGGTAGTAGTTCTTTGCGTCACGTTTTCCCTCTCAACGGATAGGATCGCAACGTTGCGTAAGCCTGCAGAACTACTTCGAATGCGTTTGCAAAAGCGGCCTATTTGACCGGCAGGCCAAGCTTGAATTCCTGCCGCGCGGTAAACTTCGCACCTGTTGTTTCTTTCGCGGCCGGACTTCCCCGTGTCCGCATTACTTTCAATAGGATTGAAAACTCTCATGCGAGTCTTAACCGGCATCAACACCACGGGCACGCTTCACCTCGGAAACTACTGCGGTGCCATACGCCCCTGCGTGCAGGCTTCCAAACGCGACGACGTGGAAAGCTTCTTTTTCATGGCCGACTTGCATGCGCTCATCAAATGTCACGATCCCGACCGCATTGAAAAGAGCCGCATGCAGATTGCGGCAAGCTGGCTTGCCTGCGGCCTCGACCCCGAACGCGTGACGTTCTACCGTCAAAGCGACATCCCCGAAATTCCGCTGCTCAATTGGATGTTGAACTGCGTGTGCTCCAAGGGGCTCATGAACCGTGCGCACGCCTACAAGGCTTTCCTGGAAGCCAATCAGGACGCGGGCGAAGACCCCGACGCCGGCGTGTCCATGGGTCTTTTCTGCTACCCGGTTCTGATGGCCGCCGACATTCTGATGTTCAACGCCGACCGCGTCCCAGTGGGACGCGATCAGATTCAACACCTGGAAATGGCCCGCGATATGGCCACGCGCTTTAACAACATGTACGGCCGAGGCAAGGAATTCTTCGTGCTGCCCTTCGAGCAGATCGATGAAAACGTCGAAATTCTCCCGGGCCTCGACGGCCGCAAGATGAGTAAGAGCTACAACAACGTCATTCCGCTCTTTGATGGCGGCGAAAAGGCGCTGCGCGAAGCGATCGGCCGCATCGTCACCGACAGCAAGCTGCCCGGCGAACCAAAGGATCCGCAAAGCACGTCGCTCACGCGCATCTACGAAGCCTTTGCCACGCGCGAAGAGTACGACGCTTTCTGTCAGGAACTGCGCGACGGTCTGGGCTGGGGCGAAGCCAAGAAAAAGCTCATCGACAAGATCAACGGCGAAATCGGTCCGATGCGCGAAAAGTACGAATACTACGTTTCGCACCCGGCCGAACTCGAAGCCATTTTGCTGGCGGGCGCTGCCAAGGCTCGCAAGATTGCCTCGCCCTTTATCGAAGAGCTTCGCCACGCCGTGGGGCTTCGCAGCTTCACGATGTTGCGCAACGAAGAAGCCAAGGCCGAAGTGAAAACCACCGCCAAACCGCTCGGCGTGGTCAAACAATACCGCGAAACCGACGGTCTCTTTTACTTCAAGATCACTGAAGGCGCCGAAACGCTTCTGACCTCCGTCGGCTTTGAGAGCGGTCGCGACGCCGGCATGGCCGTGGGCAAACTCAAGGCTCAGGGACTCGCCGACACCAACAACGTTGTGTTGTCTGCCGGCGTGACGATCGAACAGGTCAATGCCGTTCTGTCTGCCATGCGAGCGGCCGATGAGGAAAAGAAAAAGGCCAAGGCAGCCAAGAAGTAAGACATTCAGGCAAAAAAGATCCTGCCCCTTGCTGCTGCAAGCCCCGGCAGGATCACGACCCAGGGAAAAACTTGTTTCCCGCAGTCTGCAGGGCACTCCGTCGGAGTGCCCTTTTACTTACCTCATTCAGCGACGGCAACCATCACGGACGAAGCCTTGATCACGGCGTAAGCTTCGCCGCCGACTTTAAGGCCCAGGCTCTGAGCAGAAGCCGTGGTGATCGAGGAAACGATCTTTTCCTTGGCTTCGGTTTCAATCGTCACTTCGGTGGTCACAGGACCTTCCTTGATGGCGATGATGGTGCCCTTGAGGCAGTTGCGAGCGGAAATTTTCATGATGTAACTCCTTAAAAAAATCAAGTTGAAAATTTCCAGCGAAGTTATATCGCATGTTTCTTTTCTCCGTCCTGACCGTCAGGATTGCATCATGCAGAAGCGTTATACCTTAAATGAATAACGAATGCAATACGCCGTCAGACGGAGTTTGTATCGCAATGCTCAATTGCGTTTGACGATAGGCGCCGCATCCCTCAGTTTGAGCACGCAGTGGTACACCACCAAAAGCGCCAGCACAATAAGCGCTGCGGCCACGACGAACTGCAAACCATGAATCATCCAAACAAACGTGCCGTCCATCCAGGCACCGATGATGCGAATCACTGCCTGAACAAGTGCGGTCATCGTCACGGCAAACATGATGGTCATGGGAGCGTAGAGCATCCAGCCCTTGCGCCCGGTGGACTTCAGGAACACCGCCAAACCCGTGAGCACCAAAGCCGAGAGCAGCTGGTTGGCAGAACCGAAGAGCGGCCAAACACTCATGTAACCGGCGATGCAAAGCGCGTAACCGGCCAAAAGTGTGAGGCACGTCGAAAATACCGTGTTCGTAAAAAGCTTCTGTACGGCCGTCTTTTCCTTGCCGGGTTCAGGCATGAAAAGTTCCTGCAGTGACATACGGCCGATGCGAGCCACAGCGTCCACCGAGGTGAGCGCCAAAGCCGAGACGCACATTGTGAGGATGCAGGCCGCGATCTGATGCGGCACGCCGAAGATTTCGGTCAGAAAAGCCGCCACAGACCCCGAGAAAGTCTGAAAAGGCGTACCCGACGGCAAAACGCCGTTCGAAGCCGCAGCGCAGACCACGATAAGCGAAACGACACCCAGCACCACCTCTACACACATAGAGCCGTAGCCGACCAGACGCATGTCTTTTTCACTCGAAATCATCTTGGAGCTGGTACCGGAACTCACCAGCGAGTGAAAGCCCGAAACGGCGCCGCAGGCAATTGTCACGAAAAGAATCGGGAAAAGATCAAGCCCTTTGACGGTGAATCCGGCAAAAGCAGGCATGTTGAGCGTCGGATTCTGAATGCATACGCCGATTACGGCCGCAATAATCATGCCGATCAGAAGAAACATCGACAGATAGTCACGCGGTTGCTTCAAAAGCCACATCGGCATGACGGAAGCGGCAAAGAGGTAGGCAAACACCACGTAGCGCCACGTCACGGCGTCGGCGTAGACCGGGAAATAGATGCCCGCCGTCACCATGACGACCATGAGTACGATGCCCACGCCAAGCTGCACGCCGGAGCTCGGCTTACAGTACTTGAGATACAGCCCGAAGCCGACAGCCACGAACATATAGAGCAACGAAATCGAGGCAGCAGCCGCATTGGGCATGATCTGCGAGCCGTCTTTGGCAAAACCGTTGAAGGTATTGGCCACCATGTCACAGAAAGCAGCGATCACCAAAAGCGTGAAGAGCCAGCAGAAAAGCAAGAAGAGCTGACGGCCCGTGCGGCCCACGTAGGATTCAATGATCATGCCGACGGACTTGCCGCCGTTTTTGACGGACGCGTAAAGCGCCGTGAAGTCCTGGACGGCCCCGAAGAAGATACCGCCGACAATCATCCACAGCAGCGCGGGCGCCCAGCCGAACATCGCCGCAATGATGGGACCGGTCACGGGACCGGCACCCGTAATTGACGTGAATTGGTGAGCAAACACCGTCCAGCGTGAAGCCGGCGAAAAGTCTTTGCCGTCGTTTTTCTCAACGGCCGGCGTCGGGCGGTTCGGATCAATGCCCCACGTCTTTTCAAGCCAGCGCGCGTATCCGAAATAACCTACGGCCAACGCCACGATGGCAATCATCATGATTCCGAGTCCGGTCATGATTTACTCCCTAAACTCTGTTGTTATTTTCTTTGACACCTTTTTTCTGAAAGTTCCGGCGCCAAGCGCTTATCTTACGCCGAACAAAGAATTACACTTTGTCGCATCGTTCATATTCTTCTGAGGTTTTTCCCATGGCTTTTCGCTCTCCTTCCTTCGATGCCGTTCAAGAAGTATCCATCGGCAACGTTGTTCTGGGTCGCGCTCCCGTCAAGATCATCTCAAGCGTCTGCGCCGCGACGGCCGAAGAAATGATTGAGCAGGCCAAGGCGATCGAAGCCTCCGGCGCAGACATCATCGAGTGGCGCGCCGACTACTTTGCTGATGGCACCTCGTGGCAGGAAGCTGTCGCCGCCATGAAAGCCGTCGTCACCAAACCCGTCATCTACACATTCCGCAGTCAATCCGAGGGCGGCGTGCGCACCGAACCGATGTCGAGTACAACCTGGCGAAAGAAGGTGTTGGCTGCTATTGATTCAAAACTGTTTGATGCTGTTGACATCGAATTCGATCGCGGTCGCGCTGAGTTTTTGGTTGAAGCGGCGCGCAAGGCCGGCATTGCCTCGGTCGTGAGCTGGCACAGCTTTGTGCCGGGTGAATACGATGAAGAATTGGGTTATTTCGGCAAGCTCGAACAGATGTCCTACACAGGAGCCGATGTGCTCAAGATCGTTGCCATGCCCGACAAAGGCATCGACATCGCCCGCTTTATCGAAGAAGTTTCTGTCATTCGCGCCGAGTTCAACGCCCCGCAGCCGCTTATTGCCATGTGCATGGGTAAGACCGGGGCCGTCACGCGCGTGGGTGCCGCCGCCTTCGGCTCCTGCGCCACCTTCGCAAGCGTTGTGAAGTCGTCGGCTCCGGGCCAGCTTGACGTGGAAACCACCCGCAAGCTCCTTGATCTGTTTGCGGAAGACAACGCCGAGTAAGTTTGCGTTCTGCTTTTGATTTGAGCAAAGAGGCGCCCAAAAGTTACGGCGTCCCTTTGTCGTTCATTCCTATAATCTTTTGATTTGTTAGCGCATGCTTGGAAAGCACCGGCGCTGAAATTTATTTCGTTTTACTGATCCTGAAAATGAAGACCTACGATTTTGCCTACGGCCGCGGCCGCAAAGAGTTTTCCATTGACGAAAGCCTTGTCATCAAGGAAGTCCGCACCGAAGAATTCACGCCGATGAGTGACATCAAGCAAGGCGTGCTTGATGCTATCTACAACCCGATCGGATGTGAACCTATCGACAAGATCATCAAGCCGGGCGATACGGTGGCCTTCATCTGCAACGATCCGACGCGCGTGGCAAACAGCTACGACTTCATGCCGGTGCTCGTCAATGAATTCAACAAGCTCGGCGTCAAGGACGAAGACATGCACATCGTCTTCTCTCTGGGCACGCACCGCGACATGACGCATGAGGAAATGGTCGAAGCCGTAGGCGAAGAAGTTTCCTCGCGCCTGAAGATGTACAACAGCACCGCCACCAAGGACGAAGACTTCGAATACTTCGGCACGACGAGCCGCGGCACTCCCGTGTGGATCAACAAGCATCTGTGCCACGTCGATCACGTCATTCTGACGGGCACCATCGTGCACCACTACTTCTCGGGCTACGGCGGCGGCCGCAAGGCCATTTTGCCGGGTTGCGCCGCCATGGAAACGGTGCGCGTCAATCACAGCTTCATGCTCGACAAGAATGCCGGACTCGGCCGCACCGTCGGCAATCCTTGCTATGAAGACCAGATGGAAGGCGTCGCGCTCTTTGCCAAGGGTCGTTCGCTGTTCCTCTTCAACGCCATTCTCAATGCCAAGCACGAATTCTTGCGCATGTTCGCGGGCGACTACATCGCCGCTCACAAGGAAGCCTGCAAATTCGTCGATGAAGTCTACGGGTGCGTGATCCCGAAGCTCGCCGACCTCGTAATCGCCTCCTGCGGCGGCTTCCCGAAGGACATCAACGTCTACCAGATGCAAAAGACGATGGACAACGCCATGTGCGCCGTTCGCGAAGGCGGCGTAGTGGTTCTTTTGGCCGACTGCGAGGAAGGCTCGGGTTCCAAGGTGCTCGAAGAGACCTTCCGCCGTCTGAAGACTCCGGAAGCCATCAAGGCCGAACTCGAAGCCAACTTCCGCATCGGCGCCAACAAGGCTTTTGCCATCACGCGCCCGATCTCGCACGCCCGCTACATCCTCGTGACGCGTCTCGATCGTCAGCTTGCCAAGGACATGCTCTTTACGGGCGCCGTCGACACCGTCGAGGAGGCGCTTGAAATCGCCAAGCAATATGTAGGTGACAAGCCTTCGATCATTCTGATGCCCGAAGGCAGCCTCACGGTGCCGCGCGTCGAGTAACACGGCCTCGCAGTTTATTGCCTGATCCTCTTTTTCGGCCCGTGCCGAGACTTCTCCAAAGTCCGCACGGGCTATTCTTTCGGAAAAGAAATTTCTCCGCCTTTGTGTCATGACAGAAAAGAGTACGCCCTGCATTCGATTCGACACCGATCGACCCAAGCGCATCGGCCTGCCCGAGGCAGTCTTTTGCGAAGGCAAGCCCCGCCGCGCGCTGCACACGCTGTTGCAGCGGTTTGCCCAAGAAAAGAACACTCCGATTCTCTTTACGCGCCTATCGCAAGACGTTTTCTATTCTTTTGAAGAGGAAATCACCCGCGCCTACGACTACGACGCGCTCAGCCGCACAGCGTGGAACGCACGGATGCCGCAACGCCCCGAGGGCCGTGCTGCGATCGTTTCGGCGGGCACTGCCGACGGCGCCGTCGCGCGCGAAGTCTCGCGCACCCTAACCTATCTGGGCTGGACGTGCGAGCGATTCGAAGACTGCGGCGTAGCCGGCTTGTGGCGCATCCAAAGCGTAATCGACGAGATCAACAAGGCCGACGTAGTTGTGGTGGCTGCGGGGCTCGACGCGGCACTTGCCAGCGTCCTGGGCGGTTTGACGAGCCGTCCGCTCATTGCGGTTCCCACCTCCGTGGGGTACGGCGTTGCCGAGGGAGGTCACGCGGCCTTAAGCAGTATGCTTTCGTCCTGCGCTCCCGGCCTTGCCGTCATGAACATCGACAACGGCTACGGCGCAGCCTGCGCGGCCGCTCGCATTCTTAACGCCATTTATCCTCCAAAAAACTGACAATGCCTCTTAGCACTACTGTACTGAGCCGCCCCGTTCTGACGGTACGCGTACACGCCGGTCTGAACGCAGCCAGCCTTCTTGCCGGTCTTTTTACCGTTGGCGGCATAGGTCTTTTTTCAAGCGCCGACGAGCTTTTGAAATTGCACTTTCCCAAGACGCAGGCCTCACTTGAAGTCGCGCCCGTCTCCGTCAACGGCATCAGCGGCGTGACGGCGCGTTTCGAGGCTCCTGCCGAAGGGCATGTGCATCGCACTCCTGGCGACATTCTTCATTACTACGCCTCGACCTCGAACCTGTCGGAAGCCGCTTTCGAAGTCGCCCGCCGCATTTGGCACAACGTGGCCACAGCCGAAGCCCGCGTACACAACAGTCCGCTTGAATCGGTGCACTTTCACGAAGTGGGCCGAATGACCAATATTCTGGCGGTGGGCCTGATTGCCGAAATGTTCACGTCGATCAATCCGGCGGCTTTTGTAGCCTCTCCCTTGCCGCTAGCCGACGGTACGGTGCGTTGCGCGCACGGTGCAGTCCCCAATCCGGCACCTGCTACTTTAGCTCAGCTCGAAGGTGTAGCCGTACGTCCCTACAACGGTACGGGCGAAACGGTGACCCCCACCGGAGTGGCTATTCTCAAGGGACTCGGCGCGCAATTCGGTCCCTGGCCCGAAATGTACGTCAAGCGACAGGTCACCGCCTTTGCTCCCGGAAAAACGTTTGAAGGAGCCAACGGTTTGGTGTTTGCTCTCGGGCAGCCGCTTTAACGCGCTTTCCGGCAACGACAAAGACGGCGCATTGACTTTGGGTCTTTGCGCCGTTTTTGCGTTGTCAGTTAACCGTCATCAGAACGGCAGCTTCACCGTCGGATCCACTGAGAGGATGAACGCGGCGAAACGCTCCTTGATACGCTCAAGCGCTTCAGGCGTGTCGCCTTCCACGCGAATCACCGCCACAGGAGTGGTGTTGGACGAACGGGCCAGAGCAAAGCCATCCTTGAATTCCACACGCAGACCATCGATCAGAATCACGTCTTCGGCGTCGTCAAACTTTGCTGCCTGACGCAGCTTTTCAATAAACGCCTTGTTTTCGCCTTCCTTGGAAAATTCGATATGCAGTTCGGGCGTGTTGACGGCCGTGGGCAGCGCATCGAGTACGGCCGAAGGATTGTCGCTGCGGCTGACGATTTCAAGCAGACGTGCAGCGGCATAGAGTCCATCGTCAAAACCTGGCCAACGGCCGTCGTTAAAGAACAAATGACCGCTCATTTCACCCGCAAACGGAGCTCCCGTTTCGCGCAATCGAGCTTTCACAAGCGAATGACCCGTTGCGCTGATCGTAGGAACGCCGCCTCGTTCTCGAATCCAGGGCACCAGAGCGCGCGTGCACTTGACGTCGTAAATGATCTGAGCGCCAGGATGGTGCTTGAGGATGTCTTCGGCAAAAAGCATCATCTGACGATCAGGATAGATGATATTGCCCGAGCGGGTCACGACGCCCAGACGGTCGGCATCGCCGTCAAAGGCAAGACCAAGCTCCGCGTCGCCGGCCTGCACTGCGCGAATCAGATCGTTGAGGTTGGCGGGCTTACTCGGATCGGGATGGTGATGCGGGAAGTTGCCGTCGATTTCGAAATAAAGCGGCTCGATGTCCGCACCGAGTCCCTCAAAGAGGCGTGCGGCAAGCGGGCCTGCCACGCCGTTACCGCAGTCAACTGCAACCTTCATGCGGCGAGCAAGCTTCACGTTGCCGCAAATTTTTTCAAGATAGGCGGGCGTCACGTCGACCGTTTCGATCGTGCCCGGCACTTCGGCCTTGATCACGTCGCCGGCTTCTATGGCGTCGGCAATCGCGGCAATTTCATGTCCGAACAACGTCAGGCCGCCCAACATCATTTTCAGTCCGTTGTATTCCGACGGATTGTGCGAACCGGTCACAGCAACGCCGGAGCCGCAGCCGAAATGGTGCGTAGCGAAATAGAGCACCGGCGTGGGCTGCATGCCGATGTCCTTGACGTTGACGCCCGCAGACACGATACCCTGCATGAGAGCTGTCGACAGGGACGGTCCGGAAAGGCGACCGTCGCGGCCCACGCACATGGTTTGGATGCCCTTGCGAGCGGCCCAGGTGCCGAGCACTTCGCCGACGCCGCGCACAACGTCTTCGGTCAGCGTTTTTCCGACGATGCCGCGGATGTCGTAGGCCTTGAAGATAGAACGATCAAGCTGCATAGAAATTCTCTTTATGTGGATGTAACGGCTCACTCGCCGGTTCGGAGTTCCTTGCATTGTAGGCAGTTCTGCCTATGGATGGGCGCAAACTTGTTTCTCGGCGTTGCGCTTTGTGCAAGATTGCTTCCGTTCGTCGTTCATATTCGGCAACAGCGACAGGCTCAAGGCCGCGCAAAGAAAGCATAGAGGCATTAAAATATTGCCTCATTGTGTAATCAGAAGACCGTGCTTTTTGTTGTGCGGCACGGCCCGACTCGGGCCGAAACAAAGAAAAACAGGAAACCGGAGCAATTATGCGTACCACATACAGTGGCTTGGTCGATGAAAAACTCATCGGCCAGACCGTCACCCTCTATGGGTGGGCTCATCGTCGTCGCGACCACGGCGGCGTGATTTTCATTGACTTGCGCGACCGTGAAGGCCTCGTGCAGGTGGTTTGCGATCCGGACCGTCCCGAAGTGTTCGCTACGGCCGACAAGGTGCGCAACGAGTTCTGCCTCGCCGTGGTCGGCGTTGTGCGTGCTCGCCCCGAAGGCACCAAGAACGAACACCTCATCTCGGGCGGCGTCGAAGTGCTTTGCCAGCAGCTCGAAATCCTCAATCCGTCGTTGCCGCCGCCCTTCCAGCTCGACGACGACACCGTGAGCGAATCGGCTCGCCTTACCTATCGCGTGCTCGATCTGCGTCGTCAGCAGATGCAGCGCAACCTCAAGCTGCGCTTCAAAGTGGCTCAGGCCTTCCGTCACTTCCTTGACGAAAACGGCTTCATCGACATCGAAACGCCGTTCCTCACAAAGTCCACGCCCGAAGGCGCCCGCGACTACCTCGTGCCTTCCCGCACGATGGACGGCCACTTCTTCGCTCTGCCGCAGTCGCCGCAGCTCTTCAAGCAACTTCTGATGATTGCCGGCTTCGACCGCTACTACCAGATCGTCAAGTGCTTCCGCGACGAAGACCTCCGCGCCGACCGTCAGCCCGAATTCACCCAGGTTGATATCGAAACGTCGTTCCTCAAGGAAGAAGAAATCCGCGAGATCATGGAAAACCTGATCCGCCGCGTCTTCAAGCAGGTTCTCGACGTTGATCTCGCTAAAGAAGGCGAACGCTTCCTCGTGATGCCCTACAAGCAGGCCATGGCCGACTACGGCTCCGACAAGCCCGACCTGCGCGTCAAGCTCAAGCTCGTCGAAGTCACCGACATTGTCGCCAACAGCGAATTCAAGGTCTTCACCTCCGTGAAGTCCATCCACAACGGCAAGGTTGTCGCTCTGCGCGTTCCGGGCGCCAGCGCCATGCCGCGCTCCGAAATCGATGGCTACACCGAGTACGTCAAGATCTACGGCGCCAAAGGTTTGGCCTACATCAAGATCAACGATGTCACGGCAGGCCGCGAAGGCATGCAGGGCCCCGTGGTGAAGAACCTCTCCGACGAAGTGGTCGCCAAGATCGTTGAAGTCACCGGCGCTCAGTCCGGCGATGTGATCTTCTTCGGCGCCGACAAGGCCAAGATCGTTTACGATAGCCTCGGCGCTCTGCGTCTGAAGATCGGTCACAGCGAATTCGGCAAGAAGAACGGTCTCTTTGAAGAAGGCTGGCGTCCGCTGTGGGTTGTTGACTTCCCGATGTTCGAATACTCCGAAGACGAAGACCGCTGGGTGGCCTGCCACCATCCGTTCACCTCGCCCAAGGACGAATGCGTGGATCTGCTCGAAACCGATCCCGAAAATTGCTTCGCCAAGGCCTACGACATGGTCTTGAACGGTTGGGAAATCGGCGGCGGTTCCGTCCGTATCCACCGCGCCGATGTCCAGAGCAAGGTCTTCAGTGCTCTGAAGATTGGTCCGGAAGAAGCCAAGCTCAAGTTCGGCTTCCTGCTTGACGCTCTGCAGTACGGTGCGCCTCCTCACGGCGGCATCGCCTTCGGTTTGGACCGTATCGTCACGATGATGGCGGGTGCCCCCTCCATTCGCGACGTGATCGCCTTCCCGAAGACGCAGCGCGCTCAGTGCCTGCTCACCGGTGCTCCGAGCCCGGTCGACGAAAAGCAGTTGCGCGAACTGCACATTCGTCTGCGCAACGAACCCAAGAAGGATTAATTTCCTGCGCGCGGGTGCATGAATCGCTTCGGTGACGCATGCACCTCAGACAGCCCGACAGAGCTTTCCTTTGCCGGGCTGTTTTTATGTGCAAACGGAAACAAAATCACGCGTTCGTACGCTGCGGCAGCCGTTATACTTTTGTTCGAACTAATCCTTAGCCGTTGATTTTTATTCCAACAAAATCAACGCCTTTCGAGAACAATGGCCCTCACAACGACAAAACAACGACGAGCCATCGGGGAGCGACTCGCCCAGGAGCGCCGCAGACTCAACTACACCGAGTTGCAGATTGCCCAGCTTCTCGGGGTCCAGCTGGAGGTGTACCTTCAGTACGAATCCGGAGAAGATGATCCCGGAATCTTCAGCATGCAGCGTCTCTACTCCATCGGCTTTGACGTCATGTTCATCATCACCGGTGATCGCTATCGTCCGGTGCAGGAAGAAAGCGAGCTTTTGAACCGCTTCCGCGAGTTATCGCTGCGCGGCAAAACGTCCGTTTTCATGACGCTTGATGCACTTGAGAGATTGGCACCGAATCTCAAAGAGAACATCAAAAAGAAAATCCGCGACACGTTGCGCTGAACCGCAGCCGACCACCAAAGCAAAACCGCCGAAAAATGGGAAAGTCATCTTCCGTTGTCCGGCGGTTTTATTTTTTGTTCAAATTGATTGGATCAGTCCTGCTTGGGTTTCGATGGCGTCGGTGCTTTCTCCTGCGGTGCAGCTTGCTGCGGCATTTCATCTCCGGACTTATCCGACTCAGCCTGCGGAGCAGACGCCGCAGCCTGAGCAGCCGCCTGAAAAGTCGCGAGGATTTCCTTGAAACTTTCGAGCCAATCGTGCGCACGCTTGAGCCATTCGTCCGGCTTGTCAGCGAGAACCTTCAGCGCGGCACGCACACCAGCCGGATTGATGATGTAGAGGATCGCGGCCAAGCAGATAAAGACACCCGCGGCAATCAGAAGCGCCGCCACAGAAACGGCAGCCAGCGCCACAAGCCCAAGCGCCATGGCAAAAACGGCAAATTTCTCTACCCAAGAACGCGACATGACCTTCCTTTTGTTCAGAGAACACGGCGATGCTGCCACAAGTGCAACAAGACGAAGGCGGCAAAACCCCAGCCCAAATAACCGTGCCCTGTCTTATTGAAAGCCAAAGACGCCACGGACGCGGAGCCCAGTCCCAGCATGATGCGGTTTTGCGCCATGCGTCGGGCGCGCTTGGTGTTTTTCACGTCCGGCACGATCACCTTGGCAACGCTGTCCAACGCCGTCTGACCAATTTTTTTGGCGGGCTCCAGCGCCTCCTTCGCACAAGTCGTTAAAGAACAACCTTCGGACTGAGGCGCGTGCGTGCCTTCCTCGAGAGCGGAGTCATCACCCGCTTCGACCATTTCGAGCCACCCTTGCAGATGGTCCTTCATGGTTTCCACGTCAAGCCGCAGCGGATCCCAAAGCAGCAATGCGCTGCCCACGGACGGATTAAAGCTCACCGATGTTACACCGTCGACGGCCATAACCATCGCCTCGATCGCCTGACGCTCCTCACCGTCGAGTCCGACTAAAGCCGGGTGACGGACGCGCATGCGGCCATTTGCGAAACTTCTGACATACGTTTCCAATTGCATTGTCTTTGCCTTTCAGAGTCGGGAGGTTTCGTCCAACAACCCTGCCAAATGCTCGGTGTGTGGCTGCTGCAGGAGCACCTCTCGCACCTTTTCGATCACATCATGCCATTCGATACGGCCATTGTCAGCCGGACGCATGGCGTTCAAGCACACGCCGATCGTCGTGAGATTGTGCAGCACCGCTCCCATGGCGGGCTGCAACAAACCCGTGACGCCTCCCGCCATAAAGGCGGAATTTAGCCCCACCGAAGTCACGAAGTTTGTTTTTACGCGTTTCATCACGGCTCGCCCCAGGTCAATGGCGCGGGGCAGATCCTCTAGCGTGTTGCGGGTGAGCACCACATCGGCCACCTCCTGCGCAATAGCACTGCCTTCACGAAGCGTTGCGCCGACATCTGCCGCAGAAAGCGCAGGACTGTCGTTAATGCCGTCACCCACCATCAAAACCTTGCACCCTTCTGCCTTGAGCCTCTGCACATAGCCCGCCTTATCGGTCGGCAGGACTTGCGCGCGGTATTCGTCCACGCCAATCTGGGCAGCCACAACGGCGGCCGTGCGTTCATCGTCGCCCGTAAGCATCACGACACGCTTGATGCCTCGCTTCTTAAGTTCGGCAATTACCCGCGCCGATTCTTCCCGAATCGGATCCACAATGCCGAGCAAACCAATCAGTTTTCCCGCGCAAGCAATGTAGAGAATCGATTTACCCTCGCGAGCAAGCCGTTCCACATGCGCTCTGGCCGTTGAACAGTCCACACCTTCATCGTCTTCAACAAAATGCCGAGACCCGATGATGACTTTGGCCGAATCCACGCTTGAGCATATGCCGTGTGCCACAACATAGTTCACTTGTGCATCGTGTTTTTCGATGAAGTGGTCCAAATCGCGGTCAACAGCGGCCTGCACCACAGCTCGGGAAACAGGGTGCGGGAAGTGTTCTTCCAAACAGGCCGCCAAACTCAGCAGTTCATCTTCATCACGCGCCGCATCCAACGTCACAACGTCGGAAAGCTTCGGAGAAGCTGCCGTGAGCGTACCCGTTTTGTCAAACACTACCGTATCAACTTCTGCCAACGCTTCCAGATAGCGACCGCCCTTGATGAGGGTGCCGTTTTTCGTTCCCGTTTTCATACCGGCAAGAATGGCCAGCGGCGTTGCCAACCGCAATGCACAGGAATAGTCCACCATGAGCACGCCGGCAGTACGCGTCAGGTTGCGGGTCAAAAGAAACACAAGACCGGCGAGCGCAAAGTTATACGGAACGATGGCATCGGCCAGGCGTTCGGCCTTACCCTGGATGCCCGCCTTGCTCTTCTCGCTGGTTTCGATAAATTCGATAATTTTGGACAAACGTGTTTCACCGGCCAATTTGGTTGGCCGAATATCAATCTCTCCGTCTTCAACTACCGTACCGGCATAAACCTGTCCGCCGTGCGTACGGTGAACCGGCAACGGTTCACCGGTCATCGTCGCCTGATTAACGTCGGCTTCGCCTCCCACAACCGTCCCGTCAACGGGAATCGTACTGCCGGCACGCACCACGATTACGTCGCTTTCGGACACTTCCACAAGAGGCACTTCGACAATAGTTTCACCTTTGCGCACCCAGACCCGATCAACCTTAAGAGCCAATTGGTCGGCCAAACTCTCAAGCGACTTCTTGCGAGTGTAGTTTTCAAGCATTTCGCCCAAGCCCAGCAACAGAGCCACCAGGCCGGCAGTCTTGAAATCTCGTCTCAGCAGAGAAATGCCGATGGCAGCAGCGTCAAGCACCTCCACCGTCAATTTTCCGCGTCGCAACTGCTTGGCCCCTTCGATTAGGAAGGGAATCGCGCCGAGTACCGCATTCAGTGCGTTAATAACCAACGGCATAAAGGGGCGCACCACCACCCAACGAACCAGCGGAGAAAAATCAAGCTCTCCCGACTGCGGCTCTCTGACAACCTGGCTGAGTCGCTGCAACGGACGCGATAAAACACGAAGCAGCGGCATCGATCGCATAGCTCGTACCACGGTCGCCAAAGCAGGAGCCCCGGTTGTGGGCACCGACTCCTTGTCTTGCGTTTCGGCTTTCGCCTTTTGCAGAGCCTCTACGTGAGCCTTGCGCGCATCGCGCATCATCGGCGGCACCGCCGCAAGTCCCTTCAGGTACTCCGCCACCGGCACCAAGCCACACGCATCATCGTAAAAAAC
Organism: Sutterella sp. AM11-39; assembly: GCF_003472385.1. Lineage (GTDB taxonomy): Bacteria > Pseudomonadota > Gammaproteobacteria > Burkholderiales > Burkholderiaceae_F > Duodenibacillus > Duodenibacillus intestinigallinarum. The sequence continues at coordinate 368,381 of NZ_QRLV01000001.1, forward strand.
AATCACCGAGCCCGTGCGCGGATTGACCTTCACGCCGGAAACGCCGGCGATCACCGACACATCGTCGGCAATCAATTCGGCACTTGCCGTCGTCATCGTGCCGGTCGTGATCCACCGCTGACGGTTACCGACTTCATGAACTAATTTAAAAAACATTCCTTATGCGTCCGAAAAGATGGACGAAACCGCTCGCGGTACGAATCAGGCCGGGGTCTTTTCAACGGCGGAATCTTGAACGGCCTGGGCCGTTTCCTGAGCTTCCTGGGCCGCCTTCTTTTCCTGATTCTTAAGTTGAGCTTCGGCTACGACATCTTCAATATCTTCCTTTACGCCTTCGGCAACGGACATCAGCTTGTCGCGCAGAGCGATGCCGCCCGCCACGAGATCAGTTGCCAGCGGTTTGACACCCTGCACGCGACCGCGGGAAATCGCCATCGCACCGAGAGCGCCGAGGGCAACGCCACCGAGGAAAATCAGGCCGTACTTGGTGTAGTTGTTCATTTTTATCTTCCTTTCTCAAGAGTCACAGTCGTGAAACGCGCGTGTTCTACAGTTATGAATCACGCGCGCACCTCGGGGCAATTTTTTCATGATCGTTTTTCAGAGTGCATGGCTCATTTTTTGTATTTTCGGCGATTTTCTTTGACTTAATCCAAAGAAACCTCACTTTCCAAGGTGAGTCGTTCAGTCCCGCGCTTGTGAGAAGAAGGCGAACGAATGGCTGCATACTTGCACCTCAAAAACAACAGTTTCTCAAAGTGGATACGATGTAACGCACAGGGCTTTGTCAAATGTGGCAAACTGACAGTCTGTTGAGCTCTCAAACTATGTTCCTTTCTTCTGTGCCTCGTATTGCGCGTCTCGTGCTCGCGCTTGTCGTTTTGATCTTTGTGTTGGCGGTTGCGGCCGTCGGCACTCTCTTTTATGTGCTCGACGGAAAGGCGGTCAAAGAGACGATTGACACCTACGCCAAAGAAGCTTTGAACGCATCCGTCGAATACGGCGGCCCCATTGAGCTCAAGCACCTCACCTCGCTGCACGTACAAATTCCGTCGCTACGCTTCGTTGATATCGAAAGCGGTGAAGCGATCGGCTCAATTGCTGGCGCTCAGGCCGAAGTTGCTCTCTGGTCGTCGCTTCTCGGCGCCGTCAACGTCAAAACCATCGCCATCGATGGTGCGCAGTTTTCGCTGTCCGTGCCTCGCGCCAGCGGCGACGCGCTTTTTGAAGAGGCGTTCGGTTCCGTACGCTTTCCGGAAAACCTCCGTGTTTCCAACTTCCGGCTGAACAATGCGCAGATTGCGCTCACGACGGGCTCGGCCGAGTCGGCCCGTCAATGGAAAATTTCTGCGCTCACGCTGTCCTCAGGACGCTTCTCGCCCGAAATGAATACGCCGTTTGAGATGTCGGCGCATTTTGAAGCCGTCGGAAACGACGGACAGCCCCAGACGCCAGCCGTTGAAAGTTCCGTGCCGACAACGCCGGCCGCTGAACCTGCCCCGGCAAACCCCGTCGAAGAAAGCACCCTGACTCCCCCGACCGAACCGGCAGCTTCCCCTCAAAGTGAAGTGCCGCAGGACTTCGTTGCCGAGCCCGCACCCGCTGATCAGGCGCCTGCAGCGGCGACCGTCCCCGAGACTGAAGCCTCGGCAGGCGAACCGACAACACCTGCTGAACCCACTGATGAGCCCCCTGCTGAAACAACGTCCCCGGCCGCAGAAACATCCCCCGAGCCTCAGGATACCTCTTCCGAACAACAGCCCGCTCCGGCCACTGAGGAACCCGCCTCCGAGTCCGCCACAACGGCTTGGAACATCCGCCTCATCAAGGACGCTCACGCTCAGGAAACGCTTGCCGAGACCGGACAAATCTTCGTAAGTTTCGACCCCTCGACGCTTGCCGGTGACTTGTCTGCCAAAGGCATCCTGACCATCTCCGTGACTGATCGTTACGTGATGGTCGAAGACGTAAGCTTTGCGGGCGAACTCAGCAACAAGGGTTCGGCCTGGACCACGGTAGCCAAGGCCGACCGCGTGCGCTTCAAGGGTAGTGAAGTCTCCGGCAGCAACCTCTCGGCTTCACTTTCCAAGCCCGACGATACGACCGGCGATATTCATCTCGGTGCAGTGGATTTCCGCGTGCGTCCCGGCATCATCGAAAGTCCCGAAATGCGCTTCTCGCGCACCGAAGAGCGCGGCAGCCGTGTCAATACATTTGAAGTAGCAAGCTCCGTGCGCGCAGACTTTGTGAAAAAGACCGCCGATCTTGACAACCTCATCGCTCGCGTGAGCATCACGGGAGACGCGGCTCTGCCAACGGACTTCAACGCTTCCGTTTCAGGCTTCATCAAAGCCGACTGGAACGAGAACACCGCCCAGGTAGGCTTGTCGGGCGACTTTGCGGGCGCCCCCATCTCCTTTAACGGAACTGTTCGCCGAACCGCCGGCGTACCCGAGCTCGAAGGCGAACTGATGATCGGAGAAATCAACCGCGACACTCTTCCCGGCGAAGAAATGCTCGCGTGGATGCGTCACTTCGACTTCTCCGGCGCTGTTCGTGTCGGCCGCATTGCCGTAGCCGGCATTACTGGCACACAGTTAAGCGGCACTCTCTCCGTCAAGAACGGAAGGGCCGTTGTCGATTCCCTCGTCGTCAATACCGCCGAGGGACGCCTGTTTGGCACGTTCGAGCTCGCCGAAGACACCTCATGGCTTTTTAACGGCCGCATCGATGGCATCGCGCTCGACAAGTTCATTGCTCCGGTAGCAGGTGCCTCTCCCGTAGCTGGTGTAGCCAACGGCGATTTGACGATTTCCGGCAAGGGCTTTGCGGCGGAAAATCTAGCCGGTACCTCCAAACTGCGCGTGCTGCGTCCCTCTTATCTCGGTCTGGACGCTGCCGCCGTTCGCAACCATCTGGTAACGAACGCCGAAACTGCGCTCATCACGCGTCAGGGCGCGCGCACCGATCTCGATGAAGCCACGCTGTCACTCACGCTCAACGGCAACGCTCTGTCGTTGAAAGACATTGTGGCGCGATCGGTATACATCCGCGCTCGCGCCGATGCGCAGCTCGATCTGGCAACCGGCACGCTTGACGGCAACAGCAGCATCAACTTTGCGCCGCAACAGGGCATTCCGTCGATTCACCTGACGGCGGTCTTCAACGGCAAGAGCGCCGCTCCGGCATGGAGCTTCGATTGGCAGAAGTCTTCCGAAGCCTTGCGCCGCGCTCAGGGTAAGCCGATCGTTCCCTCGAAGAAGGAAGAAAAGAGCATCTGGCAAAGTGTCAAGGAATTCTTCAGTTTCTAGCCGATACTCTTTGAACTCGAGAAACAACAACCCCCGCTTTTCTCTCGTAGAAAGCGGGGGTTGTTTTGGGCTGAAAGTAAACCGGCTTAGTAGTCGCGACCGGCGTACTTGTCAGCAAGCTTATTGAGATAATCGATCACTTCAGGGCCCGTCCAGTCCACGAAGCCTCGAACGAAGCCAATCAAATTGCCCTGACCGTCAAGCATGAAGAAGCTCGGCACCACATCGAGCGGCACATCGTCGCCGATCACCTGCTTGGCGTCGATCAGCGTTTCGAAATCTTCTCCCAATCCATGCTTCTTCATGAACTTCTGCACATTCTTAACCTTGTCATCGACCGACACGGACAGAATGTGGATGCGGCTCTTGGGATCGTGATTGAACTTCTTCTGTAGCTCGTGCATGGCCGGCATCGTACGGATGCACGGTTCGCACCAGCTCGCCCAGATGTCAATCAACACCAGTTTGCCCTTGAAGGAATCCAACGCCACCTGCTTTCCCTTCAGATCCGGCAAAACAGCCTTGGAAAAGCCGCGCGTATGTCGCATTTCCAGGAAGTCGCGCAACTGACCGGGTTTGCCGGCAATCGGCTCACCGTTTTCGACGATCTTCGTCTGGAAGGCAGGTATATGATCCGTGACCGGCGCCTCAGCCGCCACAGCCGACACAGATAGGCTCGTAGCCAGAGCCAAGCTAAGCAGAAGACGTTTCAATTGATACTCCTGAGAAATAACAAGTCAAAAATACATTACGAACGTACAGCCGGCTTTTTCTTACGCCGCATGCTACGCCAGAAGACGAACGCTCCGACGACAACGGCAATCCAGGGAGCGGCCCACAGAAGAAAAGTCGTTGCGTTGAAATCCGGCTGATAACGAACGGCCTCGCCGTAGCGCTCAGCCATGTAATCGAGAATTTCGCCGCGTGTGGCGCCTTCCCGAAGTTTTTGATAAATGAGAGCCTTCAGTTCGCCGGAAAGCGCAGTTTCGGACTCAAAAAGCGTGTTGTTGGCCGAGCTCGGATCACGCAAAAGTTTGGAAACTGCAATGGCTTCGTCGTAGAGCTCGCGGCCTGTCAAGCCCTGTTTAGTCTGCTCGACTTTTTGTTCCGCGGCCTGCGCCTGGGGCACGATGCAGAACCCCGCCGACTGCGTCCCCTGAGTCGTCGTTAGAGTGGCCACGGATGCGACGGCAACGCAGCCTAACGCCACGAGTGTTCGTTTAAGCCAAAGCATTCTTTTCCTTCTCCTTGCGGCGGTGTACGCACAACAAAACTCCCGCGACCATCATAAGCGCTGCAGAAAGCCACAGCCAGCTTGCAAGAGGCTTTACAGACAAACGAACCAGCCATTCGGTGTCGGAAAGTTTGTTACCCATCGAGACGTAGAGATCGCGGAGCATGCCGTGATTGATGCCCGCGGCCGTCATCTGCATGCCGCTTGAAACGAACGTCTGGCGCATCGGGAAGAGATCCGTGAGGTGACTTTCGTCTGTCGCCTTGAGCACTTCTATGTGCGCAGCGTCGCCAAAGTAGGCGTGCGTGTTGACCTTGTAGGTATCGCGGTAGACAAAAATCACGTCGCCCACCGGTTTACCCGCGCCCGGCCCCATTCGCACGAGTGCTTCCTGTTCGTACTGAGCGATTCCGGTCGCGCCGACAATGGCAACGGCAACGGCCGCGTGCGCAAGAACAGCACCGAAACTTGGTCGTCCGGCGCCGCGAATGACAATCGAAGCCACGCTGGTAGCCACCAGCCAGCCTGCCGCGGCAAATGCCGCAAACGTCATGACAAGTTCCTTGGGATCGGTCGCAAAAGCAACTGTCCCGCACCCCAACGCTACAGCCGCACAGACACTCGCCGTGAGTTTCACGTTTTTAGAAGCAAGAATCTGCGCACCGCCGGCCGCCACTGCGGCAAAAAGCGTCATCGGCGCAAAGAAACTGTTGAAATAAGGAGCTCCCACCGTAAGCGTACCCAAGCCCAGCATGTCGTAGAAAACCGGATAGAGCGTGCCGACCAGCACCGCGGCGGAAGCCACGCACAGCACGCACACGGCTAGCGTGAGCGCCATATCGAACGCATTGGGCTCGTCGGCTTCGCGGCCGTCGGCAGCCTGTACGGCATCAATGCGCAACGTATAGAGAACCAGCCCGGGAATCATCACGAGGATGCAGGCAAACAAAAGCACGGTACCGCGTTCCGGATCGGACGCAAAGGCATGCACCGACTGCATCAGACCGCTTCGAACAATGAAGGTGCCAAGCAGACACAGTGCAAAGGAAACGATGCCGAGCATTACCACAGTCCTGAGCATACGGGCGCGCTTTTCAAACAGGATCAGAGCATGCAGCAAGGCGCCTACGGAAAGCCAGGGGATAAAGGAGGCGTTTTCCACCGGGTCCCAGAACCACCAACCGCCCCAACCGAGTTCGGTATAGGCCCACCAGGAACCGAGAGCATTGCCTGCAGTCAAAAAGATCCAGGTCACGATGCCGATGCGCTTGAGCGAGGAAACGGCCTGGGGCGACATGCGCTTTTGCCACAGCACCGCCACGATCACAGCAAAAATCACTGCCAAACCGGCGTACGCAGCAAAGATCACCGGCGGATGCAGAATCATGCCGATGTCCTGCAGAATCGGATTGAGGTCTCGTCCTTCGGAGGGAACGGCCGGGAGGTTGCGCAGGAAAGGATTGGAAACCGTCAACACGAAGGCGCAGAACACGCCGATCACGGCAAGCATCGTGGACTGAATGCGCGCGTTCAGGGCTTCGTTTTTACGCTGGGTAAACGCAACTAGGCAGGTGGCCAACGCCATCAGAAGAATCCACAGCAACATGGAGCCTTCGTGGCTGCCCCACAGGGCTGCCGCCTTATAGATGACGTCAAGCTTGGTGTTGGAATGATCAGCCACGTAGGCAATCGAGAAATCATCGATCAGAAAGGCACGCAGCAAAATGCCGGTGGCAACGGCCAGACACAGTGCCGCAACGGGCGTGCAGACACGCCAAAGGCCGGCAGCCGCCTGCTGCCCCTTTACAAGCCCCGCCCAGACGGCAACCGCCCCGAAAAGCGAGCAGGCCGCCGCCAAACACAACAGATAGTGGCCGAATTCCGCAATCACGCTGAAAGCACCTTTCGTTTCTTCACACCGACAATTCGGCGCACATGGACATACCGACAGACTTTAACGGGCAAACCTTCACGGACGCTGAAGCCTCAGAAGCGTTTGGCTGCAAAAATGCCGCGAGCCAGCGCGAAAAGAGCCACCGCCCATGCCGCGAGCACGCCTGCCAGAGCCGCAATCGGAACCGTGGTCTGTACGCTTCCGAAAAGCGACTGATTGAGCAGACGGAAGCCGCTGGCAGGATTAGCAAGCATCAAGGCGTTCAAAACGCCTCGCGGCAAGCCTCCCGTAAAGGATACGGCCGCAACCAGCAGCCCCAGGTCGTAGAGAAGCACGGCGGCAAGCCAAATCAAAATCAGGATGGCAAGCGCCTGAGCCTTCGTGCGCACGGCCAGACTCACGCAATACGCCGCAAACATGAAGACGAGACCCAGAAGCCAGGCCGACCCCGCCGTCACCGTCAAAGCTCCGGCCAATTCGCCGACACTGTAAGGCACGGCCGCAAATGAAGCGGCAATGGGCATCACGGCAAAACCAACCGTCAGAACGACGAAGAGTGCCGCCCCTTGCCCGACGGCTTTACCAAGTAAAAACGCCGTTCGCGTCACCGGATAGGTGAGCATCAAAATCAGCATGCCGCCTTCGAGTTCGCCCACAAACGCGTCGTAGCTCAGAAGTATCGCCAGAAGCGGCAGCAAAAAGACCGTGAGGCTCACAAGTGAATTCATGACGACCGAAAGCGGCGGATACGCAAAGCTGCCGCCAATGGCCGCCGTACCGTAGAACACCGCCAGCGCCAAAATTGCAAAGAGCAGACCGCCGGAGAGCAGCCAACGACTTTGCAGGCAATCTAGAAATTCCTTTCGGGCAACCAACCAAATGCTTCTCATGCCGATGCCTCCGCCGTTTGAGCCGCAGGCACGCAATATGCGCGGAAGATTTCAGAAAGTCCCGCTCGGCGAATGTCAAAATCAAAATCCTTCGTCTCTTCGGTAAGCACGCGCACCACTTCGGCCACATCATGGTCGGGCACGCGCAGCAAGTCTCCGTCGAGATATTTGGCAGCCGACGTCGCCGCCACCGCCGCCGCGTCAAAACCGCGAATGACGGCGGGCAGATTGGCCTCGCGACGCAGTTCGGCTACAGAGCCGCTTGCACGCAATTTGCCGCCCGAGAGCATCAGAACCAAATCCGCAAAGGGTTCGATCAAGCTGAGCTCATGCGTACAGACAATCACCGTGCAACCCTGACTGCGCAGTTGCGCAAGTTGCGCGTACATCCAGGATGATGCCTGAGGATCGAGACCAACCGTAGGTTCGTCGAGAATCATGATCTTGGGCTGAGCCAAAAGCGCCTGCGCCAACCCCAGACGCTGCCGCTGACCCTTGGAGCACTGGTTCATGCGGTTGCGTCGCACGTGCGACAAGCCGAGCGCTTCCAAAAGCTCGTCGACTCGTGAGCGAGCGACGCCTTTTAAATCCGCAAAATATTCAAGATGCGCCTGCATGGTCATCTGTTCGTAAAAACTGATGTTTTCCGGCAGATAACCGATGCTAAGCGGATCACTGCCCGGCGCGCGTCCCAAAACCGACACTTTGCCCTCGGCAGGTTGAATCAGTCCCAGAATGGTTTTGATCAATGTGGACTTGCCCGCACCATTGTGCCCGATCAAGGCGGTGAGCGTTCCTGCCCGCAGCCGGCAGCTCACACCGTCCAGCACTTTGCGCCGACCTCGCCAGAACCCGACGCTCTCAACGCAAATCGTTTCCTGCATGCCGCTCATTGCGCCGCTCCTTTGACAACCGGAGCCGTCATCAGCGGGTGACTGTCCGTCACACCCTTGCCGCGGTCAATTTCTAGGCGCGCCGCAAACCAGCGCAACAGCGCCGTGACTGGGCTTTGCATCAAAAACCTCGCTTCCGGATAGATCCAAAAAATACGGTCCAGACTGTCGTTGGGCTGATAAGGCGTATCGGCAATGCCGTTGCCGTCGGCATCCCAGCTCATGAATGTGCTCCAATAGTTGCCCCGACCGTTTTCACTCCACTCTAACGGAGCCTTGCCGACGTAGCGCACCTGAATCGTGTTCTTGTCAAACACATTTTCAGTGACGATCGTCTTTTCCCCACCGAGTGCCACACCGATGCCAATGTCGGCTCCCGTAAAGGCGTTGCCTTCGACGCGGCTTGCGCCGGGACCGTAGATGAAGAGTCCCTTGCCCTCAGTATCAAGCGCCGCCTTTCCCTTGGGGTTGTGTACACCCTCAACTAGGTTGCTCCTGACGGTACAACCTTCGCAGACGTTAAGCAGGATGCCGAACTCGATGTTGTCCCGCGCGGTATTGTCGCGGCACATGATTCGCTTGCTGCTCATCAGGGCAAAACCACCCACGGAATTTACAGTCACGTTGTCGTAGCCGATGTCATTGCGGGTGTACATCCAATGGATGCCATATTGGGTGTTGTCGAAATGGTTGCCGACAGCCTCCGTCGCATCGGTGTTTTCAAAGTAAAAACCGTCGCGAACGTTCTTGACCTTGTTATTGATGAGTTTGGAGTGCTTGACGTAGTTGAGAAAGACCCCGTCACCGCGATCCAGGATATGCCGGCGCGAGTTGCCCGTGATTTCGCAGTCGCGAATCTCCAGATTGTCCAGTCGATCGGCACGGATGCCGAAACCAGAACCGAAAAGCTTGAGATTCGTTAGCTTCACACCGGTACAGCCGTCCATCACGCGCACACCACTGTCTCGCTTGTAGAGATCCCCGCCGTAGTTTTTGATGGTCAGATTCTCAACCGTCGTCCGGGAACGGCGAATCGTGATGCCCGAGCCTTTTCCTCCGGCATTGATCACAGCGCCGTCTTCTCCCTTCAGACTCAAAGGTTCGGTAAGAAGCAGATTGACCTTGTATTCGCCCTTGGCAAAGATGATCGTGTCGCCCTCTTCGGCATTGTCCACGATGTCTTCCACGTCGTCGGCAGGCGTCACGCGCCATACCGCGGCATCTGCCGCAGGCACGCTCAAAGCCAGAAAAATAGCCGCCAAGGGCGTCAAACGCAAAGACATCGTGGTGCCGGTACTACTTGTCAAGCAGCTCAAGCGTCACGTCCTTGTAGGCGTACAGCTTGCCGCCGTGCTTTTTGATGAATTCCTGCGCCTTATCCTGAGAGGTAAACGCCACGGGCTCATTGCCCATCACGCCGTCGACGTCGTGGCCGTAAACATAAACAGCCTTCGTCGCATCAACAAGCGCGGCATCGTCAGGCTTTTCCCAACCGGTCTTACCCATGTCATGGATGAAGAAGCCGATCAGGCGACGCGCGTTTTCCGGTTGCAGCGCAAAAGTAAAGGCATCGCGCCCGGAACAGAACTTCACGGCTTCGCCATCAGCTCCTTTGATGAATATCTCGGCCTTGGGGCCGGGATAGTGCACGATCACCATGCCGCACATCTTGCAGCGGTCGTGCGCTCCGATAGGAACAGCCTTGACAACCTCTGTCGTTTCTTCCGAGCAGCCGATAAGCGCCGTGCAGGCTATCGCCGCCAGCGCCAGTCCACGGACAGGAGACATCAGTATTTTTCTCCGCAGCCAAGTGCTTCAGGCGTCAAATCAGCAAAGCTCATCAGTTTGCCGCCATTGGCCTTCTGGAAGGCTTCCGCGGCTTCCTTCGTGGCAAAGGGTGCCAGAGAGGGTCCCATCACGGCCTTAACCTTGGAGCCGTAGACGAACCACGCCTTGGTGGCGTCAATCAGCTTCGAGTCGTCGGGATTTTTCCAATCTACGGCGCCGGCGTCATGCATGAACACGTGAACGACGCCGGTCTTTTTCATGGCCGCCGCATAGCCGCAGGCCGTGCCGCGAGCCGAACAGAATTTCTGTACGGATTTGTCTTTGAGAACGAGCAGTCCCTTGGGGCCAGGATACTTCTTGATCACCATGGCGCAGGAAGAGCACTGATCGGTTTCGTTGAAGGGACCGGCAACAGCGGCGGTGGACAGGCTCACGGCAACAGCCGCGCCAAGGCACAGTTTAATCAGGCTTTTCATAGGACTATTTCTCTGGATGGTTTGCACGGATTTGCGCTTTCGACGCGCGGTAAACACTCCGTCTTCTGCGATTTACGCCGCGCAATTGCAAAAACGCCGCCGATAACGGCGGCCCGTTCAACAGGACTGTTATATCAGCCTTTTTTGTGTTTTGAGAAGCGCAACTGCAGCGGAGTTTTTCCGCCGCAGTTGCTAAAGACTTAAAGTCTTATGGGATCCTCAGCAATCAGATACCGTAGGTCTGACCGGCGTAGAGGATGAAGAGTCGCAGGCACATCATGCCGACAACGCTGCAAAGACCGGTCAGGTAGAACGTACCCGAACCCTTAGCCTTGCAGAGCACCACCGGGATGACAAAGCCGATACCGACGACACCAACCCAGAACAGCGTGGCCCAGGTACCCGTGCAGAAGGCCTGAGCTGCGTGCTGAGCAGCCGCATTGCCGGTAAACAGCGCCACAGCGATCATGAAGATGCACAGAGCTTCGGCAGCCATGATCGGCCACTCGGCGCCGTGCAGCACCTTCTGATCGGCGCTGTGCTGATCTTCACCAAACATGCCGGCGGCAACCATCTTCGCAGCGGCGGTACCGGCGGAAAGACCGGAAGCCACAAAGAGGGCCGGAAGCACAGCCTGATTGATCAGCGGGAAGCGGATCAGCGCGCTGATCAGGAAGCCCGTGTATGCGCAGATCGTCAGCGCAAACACAAGCGTGATCCACTGAAGGCCGCAGCGATGGTTGTCAAACCAACCGATAAGGCCGTCAAGGAACCCGATCTTGAAGCTGTCGCGAACCGCAACCAGCGTGAGGATGCACACCAGCGGGATGTAGACAATAAGCGCAATAACGCCCAAGCTCATCACGGAGGTGAGGTTGTAGTACACCAGGATCCGCCAGAACCACAGCGGATTGGTCAAGTCAGCAACCAGGCAGACCATACCGAGAATGATGGTCACGGCGCCGATCAGCGACGCGGCCTTCAGGATCGGAGTGTTCTGCGCGGTCTGCTTCTTATAAAGGTTGAGCATGATGGCAACGGCCACCGCGCCGCCCGAAATACCTGCCAAAAACAGGTACACGGCAATCGGCCACGGCCAGCTGATGCCTTGCGTCAGACCAAGTGTAAAGTTCATGGTGATATCCATCTTTACACTCCTTTCTTCACAATGGGAATGTAGCGAAGCTGCGGCTCAGTGCCGAGTTCCGGACGGATACGAACGGAATCCTTCACGGCGAGCAACTTGCTCACATACGACTTCGGGTCGTTGATGTCGCCGAAGATCAGCGCATCGTACTTGCAGCTTTCCACGCATGCCGGCTGCTCGTTCTTTTCGAGGCGGGTATGCAGGCAGAAGTCGCAGTTGTCAGCGACCTTGGTCTCTTCATTGATGAAGCGCACGTTGTACGGACATGCCACGATGCAGTATTTGCATCCGACGCACTTGGAGGTGTCCATCGTAACGATGCCCGTCTTGGGATCGCGATGGGCGGCGCCGGTCGGGCACACTCTCACGCAGGGAGCGTTCTTGCACTGCTGGCAAGAAACGCGGATGTAGCGGCGGTTGGGCTCGTAGCCGCGATCGGTTTCGAGCTTGCTGCCCTGCAGTTCCAGTAACAGACGCGAGCGGCCTTTCGGCAACTTGTTGGTCTCGTTGCAGGCAATTCTGCAGTCTCTGCAGCCGACGCACTTGTTCTGGTCAAAGACCATCACATATTGCGGCCGGTTGCCGCCGTCGGACTTGCCAGCAGCTGCCGCCCCACCGAGAGGCGACAGGAGCAGCGAGCCGGCTCCGGCACCTGCGAGGAATTTTCTCCTGTCAATCTTTTCGCTCACAATATTCTCCACAGACAGAACCGAATTTCTTATTGCTAAGACAAAGGGTTCCGCCGATTAGTCTTGCAACCGAGCCCTGGACTCGGCATTGGCGATGGCATTTCTGAGCGCTCTTTGCTGAGCGGGTGCAACGCCCGCATCAAGCAGCATCTTCCAGTGGCTGACGGCTTCGTCATAACGTTGATGCATAAACGCATCCTCCCCGAGGAGCATTCGCGTCTGCACATCCAACGCATTGATCGACAAAGCGCGCTCGATCACACGGTGAGTTTCGGCAGTTATCACTCTGGCGTCGCGATAGTACATCGCACGCGCGAGTCTCCCGAGTGCCTCCGCACTTTCTCCACCCACCCTGATGAATTCGTTGAAAACCTCAACGGCCTCACCGTATTGGCCGGCTTCGTATAGCGCTTCGGCCAGCTCCGACTGCGCCCGCGCATTGTTAGGCATGTTTTTTACCATGCGACGCGCTTCGGCAATCTTTGCTGCGAGCATGTAGTTCGTCTCAACCCCCGTTTGTTCGTTCTGCCAGTCGGCATACCTACCGAAACCGGCATAAACGGCAACGCTTGATGCGAGTACAAGAACTGCAAACCCAACCGTTAGCGGCATTGAGCGGTATCTGACGCGGTACGCATACACCCCGAGCAGAAATGCAAAGAGCGCTGCAGTCAGTGCGATCAAAACGTCCAAGCCGTTCACGAAAATGCCTTCACTTTGTTAAAGAGCTTGTTTATTGCTCAGAAAGTCAAGTCGTCATCACCAGCACAATTATTTGTGCGGGTTGGGCATACCGTTGATCACGGTCTTACCCATGCCTTGGTGGGCTCCGACTTTTTCGACCTTGATAAGTTCCAGTTCAAAGATCAGCGGAGATTCCGGGGGAATCTGACCGGCACCGAATTCGCCGTAAGCAAGGTTCGCAGGAATCGTGAAACGGAACTGCGCACCTTCCTTCATCAGCTTCAGGCCTTCTTCCAGACCCGGAATAATGCTCATGACCACGAAACGGGCAGGCTGTTTGGCCTCATACGTGCTTTCAAACACCGTGCCGTCCATGAGTTTGCCCGTATAACCGACAGTTACCACGTCCTCGATACGAGGCGTTGCGCCGGAACCCTTTCTGAGCACCTCATACTGCAGGCCGCTCTTTGTAACCGTCACGCCCTTTTTCTTGGCGTTTTCGGCGAGGAACTTGGTGGCCTTGGCCTTATTTTCCTTGGCCATTTTCTCTTTGGCAGCCACATCCAGCTTATTGAGCTTTTCAGCGCGGCTGTTGAGGAACTTCAGCATGTCTTCGTCAGAAAGTTTGCTTTTTCCGCGAATCGCATCCTGAAAGCCCTGTTCAATAAGAGCCATGTCAGCCGACAAGCCGAGCTTGCTCTGCTTGTAGATCTGGTCAGAGAGGTAGTTTCCGACTGATGCCCCCATGCTGTAGGACTCTTTGGCCTGCTGCGTGTCAAGTTCGCCAGCGAAAGCAACGGTACCGGCACACATCAGAGCAGAGGCCGTCAGCACGATTTTCTTGAGGGATTGCATTGTGGTTTCTTTCTTCAGTTAATACAGTTCACCCGCAGTACGCTTCCAAAACTGAAATCGCGCACTGCACAAAAGCTTGCTTGGCTTATTGCCGCTTCCTTAAGGAAGCTCGACTTGCCGCCCCGTAAGCTTCCAGCCATAGATTCCATCGGGCATCTGCCACACATTGGTGTAGCCGAGCTTCATGGTCTCATAGGCTGCAATCTGACTGGAGCTGCACAAGCGATTTGCGCAATAAAACACTATCAGCGTGTTCTTATCCTTGGGAAGGAGCTTCTTCCAGTTGCCGACGTTAAAAAACACCGCCCCCGGAATGTAGCCTTCAGCCCAGAGCTCAAGCGTATTGACATCAAAGATGCGCACACCGGGCTCCATAAAGAGCTGTTCGGCCTCGGGAATCGAGACTTGTCTGACTTTGTAGACATATTCCTCGGCCGCCTCCAAAGGAGCATCCCCGCCGGCAAAGCCGAGCGTCGGGATTGCAAGAAGCGCACAGACCGCAAGATTTTGCAGTTGTTTTTTCATTTCGTGTTCCAATGAACCTTTTTCCTTCTGACCCTCGAAGCGAAGGGAGTTTTGAGTCGCTCCCTTCGCTCGAGAATAGGAGATCAAGGTTTACTAGTCGCTTAGATTACTTCTTGGCTTCAGTCTTGATGAGCGGGAAGTTGCCGTTATCAAGAATCTTCTGAGCCTGCGTCAAGTAGGCGTTAGCGGTATCAACGCGCTGCTTGAGGTAATCGGGAGCGTGAACACCCCAGGAACCGTCTTCTTCAACCTGCTTGGTGATGTCGGCAGCCTTGTCGACGAGCAGCATGATTTCGGTCTTGGCTTCAACCGTGAGCTTGGTGACTTCCAGAAGCTTGTTGATGCGTTCCAGAGCGGCCTTGGCGGTCTTGAAGCCGTCCTTAACCGGGTTCTGCCACTTCATGACTTCACCGTAGATGACCTTCTGGTCACCGTACTGCAGGCCCTTTTCGAGCTCGGACAGGAACAGGCTATGGCAGCCCTTGTTGTCCATCACGCCCTTTTCAGCGTTGGCCGTACGGGCGCAAGACCACATCAGGTCAACGTAGCCGTGGCCTTCTTCGTCACGTGCAACGTGCCAGCCCTTGGAGTTGGAAGCACGAGACTGACCGGCACCCGGATTCATCATCTTCTTTTCAGGATCAACTTCGATCTTGAAGAGGTGAGAACGACGAACGGCGTCGAAACCAGCCATGTCAGGACGCTGGATGGCCGTGAAGTTTTCGCAGCTCATCGTGAACGGCATATGGCAGTCCACGCAGTCCATCTTCTTGTGGGTGTTGGTGTTAGCAACAACGTCGGCCTGGGTCTTATGGCAGTCCTGGCAGGTCTGACGGATGGCGGGCTTGGTGTAGTAGTCCTTCCAATCGTTGCTGGTCACTTCGTGCGGATCGTGGCAGGTCACGCAGCGCATACCCTTTTCATAGTGCTTGGACATCATGAGCTGAGAGCCTTCGGTACCGCAGGACGGGCAGGAAGACTTCGTCTTGATGTTGAAGCCCTTTTCAAGCTTGCCCTGAGCGGACGGGAGCTTGTAGTCGCTTTCGACGAAGTTGGAGCGCTGGTGGCAGCGTTCGCAGTTCGTCTGGAAGCCGTTGGATTCAGCGCCAACCAAGTGGCCGCCGGCACCGTGGCATTCTTCGCAGGAAATACCGCGAGAAATCGTGTGCTTCTGCAGTTCCTTGGCGTTGCCGAGAGCCTTGAAGAATTCGTCCTTGGACTTAAAGTCAAACTTGAACGAGTGGCAGACTTCGCAGTAGGAAGTTGCGGACTGGAACAACAGAGTCTGTTCGTAGGTCGAACCGTAGGAGGTCATACCCCACTGGTGCGAAGCCGACGGACCGAACTTGCTCAATTCAGTCGGGAAATCAGGAATAACCTTCTGGATTTCCTTGGCCTTTTCGGGGGTGAGCCACTGTGCCCAACCGCGGGAGAACTGGTTGCCGCCGGCAACGATCGTACCGGAGAGGTCACTCAGAAGACCGTCACGGACGTGGTAGGAACCACGAACCAGCCACTTATCGATGAAGCCGTACTTCGTACGCGGCGTACCGACGGTCACGTAAATGTCTTCAGGCATGATGCCGTCAGGCAGAATCGAAGCCTGAGAGCCATAAAGCTTCTTCTTCAGATCGTTGTTGACTTCGGGGTGTTCGCCCGGGAAGCGCAACGTCTGAGCATGACGCGATCTCTTCCACTTCTGGTACTGGATCGCATGGCATTCACCGCAGCGTTCCGGACCGACGAAACGGTTCGGGAAGTCCAGCACGGACTTGGCAGCCAAGCGGTACTGCGAAGCGCTCGGACGGCCGCCGGCAAGCTTCGAATAGGTCTGAGCGTTACCTTCCGTCAAGAATTCCGAACCACGGGTCGAAATCTTGTACACACCCTTGATAGCGCCCTTTTCAGCGTACTTGAACACCGGGTGATTCTGGAAAAGGTAGTCCCACATTTCCTTTTCTTGGACGATGTAGTCCTGGAGCGTCTTGACGCCCATTTCCTTTTCAGTCGTAGACGGATTGTCCCAAACCTTCTGCGTAATGGTATTCACGGTCTTGGTGCCGAGGCCGGGGCCCGTAGAGGCAGCTTGTACACCAGACGCAACCAAAGCAGCGGAGCAAAACAGCGTTGCAGCCGCCGTTTTGATCATTTTTGTTGTCATCTCAATCTCCTAAATCTTTTTTAAACCCCTGCCGTCGGGGGAGACAGCAGAAGCGCCGCAATACCTTGAGGCATCGCGAGCACTGTAAGACTACCTTAAGACTTCCTTCAGGTAGGTTGGAGTTTTGTCGCAATCCAAAGGGAGATTGATTAAAGTCGAACCAGCCTCAGCGTCTCTTGCGTGTTGACTTATGTCAACAAAAAGTCGACTGTTAACAATTAAGACTACTCACTAATGAGTAGTGAAATTATAAATGCCTTCTTTTGGGACATCTCTTCGTCATCCTGCTGAGGGTTAACCCAGGAAATACGAAGATTGCACATAAAGTCTTGCTCTAACAGACTTTCCGCATTGTTTTTGACTTAGGTCAAAGGTCCTTGTGTCGAATTTCTTCCACAACAACGGCATCTTCGACAACTGTCACGCGCTTGATGCCAGTGCGGGCCGTTCCGGTCTTAAGGTCAGGTTCGTCCTGCACCGTCTGCTGCTGGGGCTGCTCCTCTTGAGGACGTGCGCGGCGACGCAGCATTTCTTCAGCCTGCTTTTGCATCTGAGTAAAAGGATCGCCGTAACGCCAGCGGCAGTAGGCACCGTAAAGCGCAATGCCCGCTACGATCAAAAGAGCGATCACGAAGAGACCGCCGATCACGGGCAGCAGCAAAATGCCCAAGCCGATAATGCCTGCTATGACAACGGCGGAGACCAGGAAGGTCACGATGGGATTGACAGGACGGCCGTTGATGTAGAGAGCCATGCTCGCAGTTCCTTGTTCTGTAGAGGTGCTTTGGAGAGTGCGCTCAGTGTACCGATGCACACCTGGCAAGTGCGTATGTTTCTATCGCAGTTGGCAACCGTTTGTTTCGGATGTCTATTCTTATATGGAGACGCGCCATAGCTTTTTCCAGTACTTGCCGATTGTCTTCGTCGATGATCGACCGGTAAAGGTCCCGACTTTTGTCATATCTTCCTCACAAATCCTTTATCATTCGCTCTCCAACGAAATTTCGAGATCCGACAGACCTAGCGGTTTGTGTCGCCGTGCGTCTATCGCCGCCCACTCCAGTCCGCCTTCTTCACCATCTTACCGAGGCCTTCGGCTGGCAGTCCGAACACCGTGAAATAACAATAAGAAACGCACGACGGGATCGCACTTGACTGTTATTGATATGGATAAGACCAGCAACGTCCTGCCCGACGTCCAGAATCTGATGGACGGGCGCAATATTCCGATTGACCGCGTCGGCATCCGCGGCCTCACCGTTCCTCTGCAGGTGCAAAGTATCAAGGGTGCTCAGCCCACCGTCGCCAAGGTGTGCATGTGCGTGGGACTTCCCGCCGACAAGCGCGGCACGCATATGTCCCGCTTCGTCTCGCTCATTGCCGACAACCACGAACCGCTTTCGAGCGACATGATGCGCGAGACACTCGAAAAAATGCTCACGCTTCTGGAAGCTGAAGAGGGTTACATCGAAATTTCCTGCCCCTTCTTCGTCACCAAGACGAGTCCCATGTCCAAATTAAAGAGCCTCATGAACTACGACGTACGCTTCCTGGCCGAACGAGTCGGCGGAAAGACACGCGTCATTCAGGAGGTCACCGTTCCGGTCACGAGTCTGTGCCCCTGCAGCCGTGAAATCAGCGACTACGGCGCCCACAATCAGCGCTCTCACATTGTTGTGGCGCTGGAACTGTCCGAGCCCATTTCGCTCGAAGAGCAGATCCGCTTTGCCGAAACGTCTGCCTCGTGCGAACTTTGGAGCCGTCTGAAGCGCAACGATGAAAAGTTCGTGACGGAGTTTGCGTACGATCATCCGAAGTTCGTTGAAGACATCATCCGCGACGTTTGCAAGCAGCTCAACGCCGACGATCGAGTGCTCTGGTACCGAGCCGAAGCCGAGAACTTTGAATCAATTCATAACCATTCCGCTTACGCAACGATTTCTCGCGACAAGCGTCTCGCGTAAAATTCAGGAACATCTCTGGCAGACAGGCGGTCGATTCGACCGCCTCTTTGTCATGTCTACGGCCGACCTTTTCAAATAGGCTTTCACCCGCTTCATTTCAACGAAGACAAAAAAATGATCGAAGACCAGAAACAGGCTCTCACTGAACTTCTGACCCGCGCACTGTCCGCTTGCGGCCTTTCCCCGGAACCCATCCGCCTTGAACGCCCCAAGCAGGCCGGCCACGGTGATCTTGCCACCACCATCGCACTGCAATGCGCCAAGAAAGCCGGCAAGAATCCCCGCGAACTCGCTGCGGCTCTGGTCGAAGCCATAAAGCAGGACGCCGCTTTCAGCGACATCCTCTCCGACGTTGAAATTGCCGGCCCCGGCTTTATCAATTTCCGCTTCTCACAGGAAGCCAAGGTGCGTGCCGTTCGCGATGTGCTGCGCCAGGGTTCCGCTTACGGCACTAGCAAAGCTTTTGAAGGCAAGAGCGTGCTTCTCGAGTACGTCTCGGCCAACCCCACCGGCCCGCTGCATCTGGGGCACGCTCGTCAGGGGGCTCTGGGCGACGTGCTCTCCCGCATCATGGCCACGCAGGGCTACCGCGTGATGCGCGAGTTCTACTACAACGACGCCGGCGTTCAGATTCACAATCTCACGATTTCCGTACAGGCCCGCGCCAAAGAACTGGCCGGCGAACAGACCGCCGAAGATTTCCCTGAAAACGGCTACCACGGCGACTACATCGTTGACATCGCCCGCGACTACTGCGCTAAGAAGCCCGTCGTCACCACCACCGGCGAAACGATCGAGAGCACGGGCGATACGGCTGATCTTGAATGCATCCGCCGCTACTCTGTGGCTTATCTGCGCAACGAACAGGACTCCGACCTCAAGCAGCTCGGCGTTGCCTTCGACAACTTCTATCTCGAAAGCTCGCTGTACACCGACGGCCGTGTGCAGAAGGCCGTTGACGCCATGGTGCAAGCCGGCTTCACCTACGAAGCCGACGGTGCACTGTGGCTGCGCACCACCGATGAAGCATTCAAGGACTTCAAGGACGACAAGGATCGAGTGATGCGCAAGAAGGACGGTTACTACACCTACTTCGTGCCTGACGTAGCCTATCACCTTGCCAAGTTCGAACGCGGTTTTGATCGCGCCATTAACATTCAGGGGTCGGACCACCACGGTACCGTAGCTCGCGTACGCATTGGCCTGCAGGCCGCCTCGAAAACGCTCGGCATCAGCATTCCCAAAACCTTCCCCGAGTACCTCTTGCACAAGATGCTGCTGGTGGTCAAAGACGGTCAGGAAGTCAAAATGAGCAAGCGTGCTGGCACCTACGTCACGCTGCGCGACCTCGTCGACTGGGTCGGCCGCGACGCCGCCCGCTTCTTCCTCGTTTCGCGCAAGTCCGATGCCGAATTCGTGTTCGACATCAATCTGGCCTGCTCAAAGTCCGACGAAAACCCTGTCTACTATCTGCAGTACGCTCACGCCCGCATCTGCTCGGTCCTGCGCCAGGCTCAGGAAAAGGGCTTTGCCATTCCGGCCGAAGCCGAAGCCGCAGAGTTTGATTTGTCTAGCCTAACCGGCACGGCCGCCACCGCTTTGGCAGCCAAGTTTGCCGGTTACGGCGAAACGCTCGCCGTTGCGGCTCGTGATCTGGCTCCGCACCTCATTTGCGTGTACCTGAAGGAACTTGCCGCTGACTTCCACACGTTCTACAACGCCGAACGCGTGCTCGTCGACAACGAAGCTGAACGCAACGCACGCCTGGCCTTGTGTATGGCGGCCCGCCGCGTCCTTGCCAACGGTCTGGAAGTTCTCGGCGTATCCGCTCCCGAACGTATGTAAAGAAAACGGAACAAAGATGACGATACGTAAATATTCCGGGGCAGCGCTTTTCTGGTCCTTTACGATGGGCGTCGTAACGGCACTCATCCTTGCGGCTGCCGTTTTCATCTTTATTTCGAATGCTCCGATTCCGTTCGTCAACAAGATTCAGCAGGTGAGTACCTCGGTCGACGAAAAGCTTCTTGACGGCAAGACTATTGATCCGAACAAGAAGCTTTACGCCTCCGGCCAGGGCAGCGAACAGACCGAAAGTCAGGTTGCTTCCGTCACGGCCGGCAACACCGATGCTGCCGAAGTGGTTGCAACCGATCGCTACTGGGTAAACGCCGGCACCTTCTCCGAGTTGCCGGATGCCGAAAAAGTGCGCGGCCAGATTGCCTTTACAGGCAACGACGCTCAAATCGAGTACCGTCGTGAAGCCGGCAAGCGTGTCTATCGCGTTCGCCTCGGTCCCTTCGACAACGAAACGGCTGCCGAAGAAATTCGACAGACCCTGGCCGACAACGGCATTCAGGGCACTGTCATGCATCAACCCAACTAATTTTCGTAAGAGACAAGGACTATCGACCATGATTTCTCGCCGACTCCTGATTTCTTCTGCCGCCGCCGTTGGCGCGGCCGGCTTTTCCGGTTCGCTTTTCGCTGCCGCTCCGGATCCCGTTCTCGGCAAAGACTACATCGAGGTGCGTCCTCCTCTGGAATTTCCCAAAAAACCGATCGTCGTTCACGACTTCTTCGCCTACACCTGCCCGCACTGTCTGACCTTTGCTCCGGTCATGGAAAAGTTCATCGAGTCCGTTAAGGGCAATCCGGAAGTGAAGGTCGTGCCGGTTCCCGTAGCTTGGAACGACGATCTCGCCATCTTCCCGCATACCTACTACGCCTTTGAAGCGCTCGGCCGCATGGGCGATCTGCATATGGAATTCTGGACCTGGGTGATCCGCGGCTCTCACGACTGGAGCTCGGCAGCCGACATCGAAAAGGATGTTCTGCAGTGGGTCGGCGAGCATGGCCTCGATCAGAACAAGTTCCGTCAGACGCTCGGTAGCTTCTCCGTTGTGAGCAAAGCTCGCCAAGCCACCCGCACCTGGAAGAACTACGGTGTGGACTCCACGCCTTGCGTAGGCGTTGCCGGCCGCTATATCACTGCTCCGCATCTCGTTGGTACGCGTCAGGGTACGGTCGACACCGTGCAGTGGCTCATCAACAAAATCCGTCAGGAAAAATAATGCGCGTTTTCATCACTGGGGCTTCCAGCGGCATCGGCGCTGCGATGGCCAAGAAGTTCGATGCCATGGGCGCTCAGCTGGGTCTTGTCGGCCGCAGTCAGGAAAAGCTTGACACCGTGCTTTCGAGCATGCAAAACGCTCAGGCACACACCACCTATGCGCTCGACGTCACCGACCGCGCAGCACTCTTTGCCGCGGCTCGGGACTTTGACGGCAAAGCCCCCGTGGACATCGTGCTAGCCAACGCCGGCATCTCGATCGGCGTCAAAACGGAATACGAAGAAGATCTGGACGTTCTTGAAAAGGTCTATCGCACGAACGTCTTTGCTATGGCCGCAACCTTTCACCCCTTCATCGAACCGATGAGCAAGCGCGGCGGCGGCCAATTTGCCGGCATCGGTTCCGTCGGCGGCATCCGCGGTCTTCCCGGCAGCGAAGCCTATTGCTCCAGCAAGGCCGCCGTGATCAGCTATCTGGAAAGTTTGCGCAACGACGTGCGTAAGTACGGCATTTCCGTCACAACGATCTGCCCGGGCTTCGTGCGCACCCCACTCGTTGCAAAGAACCCGTACAAGATGCCCTTCATTCTGGAGCCGGAAGAATTCGCCGAGCGCGCCGTCAAGGCGATTCTCGACAAGGATTCCTATCGTGTGATTCCCTGGCAGATGGCCTGGGTGGCTCGCCTCCTGAAGATTCTTCCCGATTCCGTCTTCGACTGGGCCTTAAGCGGTCGCGGAGAAAAGCCGCGCGCCAAAGAGCTCGGTCTCTGACCGAATTGCCTGCACTTCAGCCCGGTTGCCCTTTGCGCCGGGCTGAATTTTCTTCAGCAATCGATCCAAAACAGCGCAAACGGGACGGCAAAGAAACCATTGCCGAATGATCCCACCACATCTCCAGCTTGACGTCCTCCCCTGATTGAAATCAGAGGATTCCTCCGGAGTTGCTCACGCAACGCCGAGAGGTTGGTTCTCGCTGTTGGCGCCGGAGTTTCGTGCAAAAGGCACGTCGGC
>NZ_QRLV01000010.1 GCF_003472385.1 Sutterella sp. AM11-39
GCTAAATCATTAAAGCGAACCCCCGTTGGAGTCTCTCCTTCGGGGGTTTCGTCTGTTTGTGCGGCATGAATTTTCAGACCCTGTCCAGACGGAGTCTTTTCTTGAGAGAAAACAACATGTCTGAGGAAACCAAACCGGCTCGCCGGCAATACCGTCGTACCACGGAACGCCGCCAGGAGATTCTGGTTGCAGTCGTGCAGCTGTTGTCGGATCCTGATAGCACCGGTGTCACGACGAAAGACATTGCCCGCTACCTTGGGTTGGCAGACGGCGCGCTTTATCGCCATTTTTCCGGCAAGGCCGAGATCCTTCAGGAACTGATCGGTTTTTGCGATGATTCTTTCGAGCGTATGTTCGATGAAATCAACGCCGAAGCGGAAGTGACGATGGTGACGCGTGCCATGGTGAAGGCTCGTGCTCTGCTGTTGTTTGCGGAAGCCAACTGCGGTCTGACTCGTCTTCTGACTGGTGAAGCGCTTTCTTCGGAGGGGCAGCAAGTGCGTGAAGCAATGCTGGCCTGTTTGGAAAAGGCCGAGAAGGCTCTTTGCTCGAGTCTGCAGCTTGCGGTGGTGCAGCGCGAGGTTCCCAACAGTGAGGATCCGGCCGTGCGCGCGCGCCTCATCATGAGCTACGTGCAGGGACGTTGGGCTCGGTTCGTGGCTTCGGGCTTTGAAGAAAAGCCTACGGCCGATTGGCCCCAGGCACAGGCGGTTTTGTTCGGCGGCCTGCTTGCTTCTTAATCTGCTGATAATTGTTGTTAACGGCTTTGTTACATATGAAATGGCGACGTTTTTGCTTAAATGAGCGACGGCGCTATAGCCAAAAATTCGATTAAGTCCTTGAATTTGTTTGGATTATTGCGTTTTAAAGCGAAGTTCAATAGGATTGGATTCTTAAGTTTGTCCTAAGACAGTGTGAAGAAAGGTCTATGGGCTTCATTCTTTGTTTACAAACGGTTGCTTCACACTAGATTTCTTTGCACATAGGACAAATATCCATATGTACTATTCAAGGCACACATCGATCTCCTTAGTTTGGTCATTGTAACTGTGATCAAATGCTTTGGGCCGGGATTAGAGACAAGATCCCGGCCCGTTTTTTTGTCCTCCGTCTGCGCACTGATTCTGCGGAAGTGGCAGAATCCGACAGTTGACAGAATTTTTTTGCCCGACTTCGGATGTTTTTGAGTTGGTTGAGCAATCTGCGCTGTAGCGCAATACTTTTCTTCGCGGCTTTTGTTCTTTTGTTTAACGCCGCCGGCGTTCATGCGGCGAGCGACGTGAGTCGCGCGCATGATCGTCCCCTGCGGCTGGCGATCGTCAATACCTACGGTCAGATTCTCTCGGACATGTATTACGGCGAATCGCTCAAAAAGATTCGCGAGGCGATTGCGCCGCGTCCGCTGGAGATTCGTATCTACGGGCCGGATACTTTTCTGGACGCCGCTCGCAGCAATCAGTTTGACATGTCCATCGCCTCCTACGGGCTAACGAGCATCATGCTGCGTCAAACCGGAGGCGCGCGTGTTTTGACCGCCGTCAACAATCGTTTCCCCAACCCCTATGCCGGCAACGGTGCGGCCATTATCGTTCGCTCGGATAGAAAGGACATCAATACCTTTGAAGACTTGCCGGGAAAATCGCTTGGGGTGATGAGCATCACTGCGTTTGCGGGCTGGCAGGTGCCGATGGCCGAACTCACATCGATGGGTATTGACGTCAAGAGAGCCTTTCGCGACATCAAGGTCGTGGGCGAGCCGATGACTCAGATTCTCGATCTGGTCTACAGGGGCGAGGCTGACGTAGGTTTTGTTGTCAACTGTCTGTTGGAGGACGTTCAGGCGCTTGGCAAGTACAAGGAAGAAGACTTCAAGGTGATCGGCGACCGAGGATTGCGCTCAGGCAGCAGCTGCAAGCATTCCACTCGACTTTATCCCAACTGGTCGTTTTCCATTAAGCCGCAGATGAGTCCGGACGAGTCCAAGGCTGTCGTGATGGCACTGCTGTCGATCCCCGCCTCAGAAGACATCTCCGTGCACTGGACATTGACTCCCGACGGCACGGGTGCCGATGCCGTTTTTCAGCAGCTGAACCTTCCTTATGCTGAAGCCTACGGTCTGCGTGATCTGCTGCTTGAATACTCCGGCGTGGCTTTTGGTGTTCTGGCCGTTGGTTTGGTGCTCGTCGTTAACATTGTGGTGCTCACGGTGGCGGTCCGTATCCGCACCAAACAAAAGGAAAAAGCGCTTGCCGAAAAAATGCAGTCGGATTTGGATGCGAGGCGGGCGGCTCTCAAACTTCGCACCATGGAAAAGTTAAGCGCCGTTGGTACACTCTCGAGCATGGCCGCCCACGAGCTCAAGCAACCTTTGACGGTTGTCAACAATTATGCGGGAAGTCTCCGGCGCCGATTGATGCGTAGTGATGTGCCGCGTGAGGTACTCATTGATGCGCTCACCGAAATTGAAGAGTCGGGACTGAAGGCCGCCGAAGTGATCGACCTGGTGCGCGGATACGCCACCAATAAGGAAAGAACCTTTGTGCGTACGGACCTTGCGATGAATGCGCGGCACGTTTTGGATCGCAAC
This sequence comes from Sutterella sp. AM11-39, assembly GCF_003472385.1. Classification (GTDB taxonomy): domain Bacteria; phylum Pseudomonadota; class Gammaproteobacteria; order Burkholderiales; family Burkholderiaceae_F; genus Duodenibacillus; species Duodenibacillus intestinigallinarum. The sequence continues at coordinate 2,588 of NZ_QRLV01000010.1, forward strand.
CGCAAGTACCAGCATATTATTCACCCGGACCTGCGCCTTGGCACCTATGTGCTTGCCGATACGATTGAGCTTGAACTGGTGCTCACGAATCTGCTGAAGAACGCGGTGGCTGCGGTGGCCGACGTGGAGTCGCCCAGAGTTGAATTCAAGGTCTGGCGTGACGAGGCCTTTGCTTATGCGCGCATTGCCGACAACGGCAAGCCGCTTACCGATGAGCAATTCTCTCAGATAGGACAGATCGGACGCACGACCAAGAAAAACGGTATGGGAATGGGGCTTGCGATTGTGAAAAGTTTGCTTGAAGCACATTCCGGCGCGCTTAGAATAGAGAGACTTGATCCGTGCGGGATTTGCTGCACGGTCCGTTTGCCGCTCGTACTGCCGCAGGACGCAGCGCAACAACAGTAGGATTGGAAAGGATACTTTTATGGTGGAAATGGGCTCGCTTCATGATGCATCGGACGCACAGCAGCCGCACGTGCCGATCGTGCGTGTGGTGGACGATGACGATAAAGTGCGTCGATCCTGGCAGTTTGTTCTGGAAGGGGAAGGCTGGCAGGTACAGGCTTATGAGAGCGCCGTACGGTTTCTGCAGGAGGACGATCCGTCGATCCCCGGTTGCATCGTTTGTGATGTGCGTATGCCTGAGATGAGCGGCATTGAATTGCAGACGGAAATGAAGCGAACCGGCAACACGATGCCGCTTGTACTCATCTCCGCTCATGCCGATCTGGTGATGGCGGTCAAAGCCGTCAAGGACGGCGCTTACGACTTTCTTTTAAAGCCCGTGGAAACTGAGCGCTTGATTCAAACGGTTTCCGAAGCCTTGGAGCTTGATCAGACCCGGCGAGAGGAAAGCGCCGAGGACGATCGCGTCCGCCGCAGCTGGGATCTGTTGAGCGCGCGCGAAAAAGAGGTGGCCCGGGGCGTGGCCGACGGCAAGCTCAACAAGCAGATTGCCTACGATCTGAACATTTCGGAAAAGACCGTGATCGCGCACCGCAGTTCGCTATGCCGCAAGTTAGGCATCCGCTCGGCGGCCGACATCACGCGAATGCTTCTGACCATTGAAAAGCTCGAAAAGGATCAAAGTAAGAAAGAGACGTCGGTTGGTTAAACCGCGTTTCCACGGCAAAACAAAACCGGGTCGTTCTACAAAACGGAACGCCCGGTTTTGTTATTCACGACAAGAAGCCGATTATGACTTGCCGAAAATTTCGTTTAACTGCTGTGTCACGCGGACGAAAGTCGTGCGCATCGTGAGTTCCTTGAGCTTGCGGGCGCCGACGTAGGTGCAGGCGCTGCGCACGCCGCCGAGGATGTCCTGACAGGTCTGATTCACGGGACCTCGGTCGTCGAGGTAGACGATCTTGCCTTCGGCTGCGCGGTAGTGAGCCACGCCGCCCGAATACTTGTCCATGGCGGCCTTGGAGCTCATGCCGTAGAAAGCGCGCATCTTCTTGCCGTCCTTTTCGATAACTTCGCCGCCGGATTCGTTGTGGCCGGCAAACATGCCGCCGAGCATGACGAAGTCGGCGCCACCGCCGAAGGCTTTGGCGATGTCGCCGGGTTGCGTGCAGCCGCCGTCCGAGCATATGCGGCCGCCGAGACCGTGAGCGGCATCGGCGCATTCAATTACGGCCGACAACTGCGGGTACCCCACGCCGGTCATCTTACGGGTGGTGCAGACCGAACCCGGACCGATGCCGACCTTGACGATGTCGGCGCCGGCGAGAATCAGCTCCTCGGTCATGTCACCGGTGACGACGTTGCCTGCCATGATCACGACATCGGGGAAGTTGTCGCGCATCTTTTTGACGAAGCTCACGAAGGCTTCGGTGTAGCCGTTGGCCACGTCAATGCAGACGTAGCGCACAGCGCCCGGGGCAGCCTTCATGACGGCGCAGAACTGTTCGTACTCGGCATCGCCGATGCCGAGCGAATAAAACGCGTCGGATTTGTTTTCAAGACCGGTGAAGAAGTCAATGTATTCTTGGGCGCTGTAGTGCTTGTGCAGGGCGGTCATCATGCCGTGACGGCCGAGTGCGCGGGCCATTTCAAACGTACCGGTGGTATCCATGTTGGCGGCGATCACGGGAATGGCGTGAAAGCGTTCCGGGGACCAGCGAAACTTGATTTCACGGGTGATGTCCACCTGGCTGCGGCTGGTGAGAGTCGAGCGCTTCGGACGGATCAGCACATCCTTAAAGTCAAGTTTGATTTGATTGTCTAAATGCATTGCGGATTACTCCTCGGAAGAGTCCAAACACGAAAAACGCCGGGTTTCAAGTCCGAAACCCAGCGTTGATTGAGTTTAGCCGTTAATCGGTGCAATTGCACGAAAAGCCGTTGGTTTTTTACATAAAAGCTTCGTTCGGCACCGTGTTTTCCAGCGCGGTGAGCTCCTCAATTGTCTCACGGCGGCGGATGAGCCAAGCGCGAGAACCGCTTACAAGTACCTCGGCAGCACGTCCGCGCGAGTTATAGTTGGACGCCATCGACATGCCGTAGGCACCCGCACCCGTCATGGCCAGCACGTCGCCGGGCTGCGCGGCAAGCTCAATTGACCGGGCAAGGAAGTCGCCCGTTTCGCACACCGGGCCCACCACATCCCATTGCTGGCTTTGTTCGCGCTCGGTACAGTTGACGAGTGGCATTTGCGCCTGATAAAGCGTCGGGCGCACCATGTCGTTCATGGCTGCGTCTACGATCATGAAGTTTTTGGCCTGTGTGGGCTTAAGGTATTCCACGGTGGTGAGCAGAACGCCGGCGCGGGCTACAAGCGAACGTCCGGGCTCGAAATAGATCGGAAGGTCAGCAAAGCCGCGCTCAGAAGCTTTCTGTGAGACGGCCTTGACCAGCGTTTCGGCCGAGGGCGGCGTTTCGTCGGTGTAGCGCACGCCCAGACCGCCCCCGAAGTCGAGGTGATCGAGCGTGATGCCGTGCTGAGCGAGTTGTTCGACAATGTCGAAAATCTTGTCGGCGGCGTGCACGAATGGTTCAAGTTCCGTGATTTGGCTGCCGATGTGCATATCGATGCCCGAAATTTGAACGCCGGGAAGCGAGGCGGCATGTCGGTAAAGCGCCACGGTCTGATCGTAAGCAACGCCGAACTTGTTGTTCTTGAGCCCTGTGGAAATGTACGGATGTGTCTTGGCGTCGACATCCGGATTGACGCGCACGGAAATCGGCGCCAGCAGCTTTTCTTGCAGCGCCACTTCGTTGATGCGGTCGAGTTCCGGAATGCTTTCGACGTTAAAACAGCCAATGCCTGCGCGCAGGGCGGTACGGATGTCTTCTCGACTCTTGCCGACGCCTGAGTAGACGATGTCTTCGCCCTTGGCTCCGACCATGAGTGCTCGCTTGAGTTCTCCGGGACTCACGATGTCAAAGCCAATGCCCGCATCGCGGAAAAATTTCAAAAGAGCCAGATTGCTGTTGGCCTTCATGGCATAGAAGACGCGGTGCTTGGTGCCGGAAATGCCGCGCAGCCAGCTCTCAAGCGCCGTTTTGAGCGCTTCACGGGAATAGACGTAAAGCGGTGTGCCGAATTGGTCGGCAAGCTTTCTGAGGTTGAGATCTTCGCAGAATAGTTCGCCGTCGCGGCGGGAAAAGCCGGGCAGCGCGGTGAAGTCTTCAGACATAAACGTATTTTCCGAGGAGTTTTTTTGTTATGGTTCTGCTTTTAGTCTTCCCAGCGATCCTGCAGGAGACTGTCGGAGGGCACGCCGCTCGGCTGCTGTTGCTGCGTTTGCGACGGAGCTTGCTGGCGCTGCCCGTTTTCATCGGTCATGTAAAGCGGCCCCTTGAGGCCACATGCGGACAAAAGGGCAATGCTTAGAATGGCTAAAACGGTGCGCACCATGGCTTGCGTGCCTCCTTGAAATGAAAAAAGCGAAAATTTTTTGGCGCAGGAAGCAATTATGACTGAAACGGAATTCCTTGAGGCAAGCGAAGCTCTGATGCAGCAAGTGGAAAACGCCGTTGATGCGGCCGAACTCGACGTCGAGTGCGATCGCACGGGCAATGTGCTCACCATCGAAGCCGATTCGGGCGAGCAGATCGTGATCAATCGTCATACGCCGACGCAGCAGATGTGGCTTGCTACGCGCAAAGGAGGCCTTCATTTTGAAAATTCGGACGGCAAGTGGCGCAACACTCGCGACGGGACGACGTTTGAGAGCGCGCTTCAGGCTGCTTTGAATTTCGTTTGCGAGGAAGACGTTTCGTTTTCTCTTGATTGATAGGACAAAAACCGCGCCGAAAAACATTTCCGACGCGGTTTGCCCGGGGCCGACGATCAGAAGATCTGATCGCGGACCAGTTCCTTTTGCAGGTTTTCCTGCTTGATGCGGCCGTCGAGCGGCACATCGCGAACGGCCTTGTCCACACTGTCGGCGTAATAGTAGGTGCCGTTCAAAAGCACGACGCTCGAGGGCTGACGGCGACGGTAAGGCGGCTCATCCTTGATGGCCGTCTTCATATAGTCGATCCAGATCGGAAGCACCAGGCCGCCGCCCGTTTCGGTGCTGCCCAGAGGACGCATCTGATCGTACCCGACCCAACCCACGGCCATGGTGTGCGAGGCGTAGCCCGCAAACCACGCGTCGTGCGCGTTGTTCGAGGTACCGGTTTTGCCGCCCATGTCGGGGCGCTTGAGCTCGCGGTAGGCGCGGCGTGCGGTGCCGCCCGGGCCGCTTACGACGCCGTTCAAAAGCGTGTGCATCACAAAGGCGTTGCGCTCGTCGATTGCACGGATGGCTTCGTTGCCCGCCTTAGGATTGTTGACGCGCATGAGCACCTTGCCGTCGACGTCCGTGACTTTGTTGATGAGGTAGGGCTTGACGCGATAGCCGCCGTTGGCAAACACCGAGAAGGCGGCAGCCATTTCCCAGGGCGTGGTTGAACCTGCGCCTAACGCGGTGGTGAGCTGAGCGGGCGTACGCGACGGATCAAAACCGAACTTCGAGACATACTCCTGCGCGTAGCGGGCGCCGATGGCCTGCATCACGCGGATTGAGACGAGGTTCTTCGACTTGCGCAACGCCATCGCAAGCGACATCGGACCGTCGAACTTGTTGTCGTAGTTACGTGGTTCCCACAGTTCGCCGCCCGTCAGACGCGGATCGATGAAGATCGGCGCATCGTTGATGATGGTGCCGGGGTTAAAGCCCTTGTCGAGCGCAGCCGAATAAATGAAGGGCTTAAAAGAAGAACCGGGCTGGCGAAGCGCCTGCGTGACATGGTTGAACATGTTGAGGTAGAAGTCAAAGCCTCCCACCAGACTCTTGACGGCGCCCGTGTCGAAGTCCACGCTGATGAAACCGGCCTGCACTTCGGGAATCTGGGACAGGGTCCAGCCTTTTTTCACGCGAGAGACGCGGATAATGCTACCGACTTGCAGGCGCTTTTCCTTGGCCACCTTGTTGGTGAGGTATTTGCCCGCAAACTTGCGGCTGTCGGCATCCAGATCCAACGTCTTGAGTTCCTTGCCGTCGAGCACCACGACCTTAAAGGTCTTGTCCGTGAGCTCCGTGACAACGGCCGGTTCCAGATTGTCCGAGGACTTGGCCTTGTGCAGCGCCAGACGAATCGAGTCGTCGCGGGTTTGTTCGTCGCTGATGTCGATGCGGCCGCTCGGACCACGGTAACGGTACTTGCGGTCGTAGGCGATCAGGTGCTTGCGCACGGATTCCCAGGCGGCTAGCTGATCCTTGTCACGGATGGTCGTATAGACGTTGAGGCCACGCGTGTAGGTTTCTTCACGGAAGATGTCGTAGACCAACATACGAGCCATTTCAGCGGCGTACTCGGCGTGAATCGTCTTTTCGTTTTCAGGTGTTTCCTTGGTGAGGTCAACCGAGCGCTTTACGGGCATCAGCGGAGCGTTTACTTCGGCTTCGTACGTGATGTCATCAATGTACTGCAACTGGTGCATGCGGCTCAGCACATAGTTTTTGCGCATCGTCGCGCGCTTGGGATTGACGATGGGGTTGTAAGCCGACGGCGCCACGGGAAGACCTGCGATCGTAGCGGCTTCGCCGATGGTGAGCTCGTTGAGTTTCTTGCCGAAGTAGACCTGCGCGGCCGCGGCAAAGCCGTAGGCACGCTGACCGAGATAGATCTGGTTGAGATAGACCTCGAGAATTTGGTCCTTGGTGAGATGGCGCTCGATCTTGTAGGCCATGGCCACTTCATAGAGCTTGCGCGTGTACGTGCGCTCGGAACTCAGAAAGAAGTTACGGGCCACCTGCATGGTGATGGTCGAGCCGCCCTGACCTCGGCGTCCCGTGAGAATGTTGGAGAGCGCAGCGCGGGCAATGCCCATGAATTCGATGCCGGAGTGCTCGTAAAAACCGTTGTCTTCGGCCGCGAGAACGGCATTGCGAACAAAGCCCGGAATTTCATCGAGGCGCACGAAGTCGCGGCGCTCCTCGCCGTATTCGCCGATCAGGGTGCCGTCGGCGCTCCAGACGCGCAGCGGAACCTTGGGCTTATATTCCGTCAGAGAATCAATGGGCGGCAGCTGGGAGTACACCACGGAAAAGACGATCATGAAGAGGCTTGCGCCGCTTACGGCCGCGGCAAGGCCGAGGCCGGTCAGGCGACCGAGCCACTTGAGCCAGCCGCGGGATTTGGTTTTGGATTTCTGCGTGGTCACGGAACGGGGGCGACGGCGTCGCGTCGGACGTCTCGCTTTCTTGAAAAACACGTGTAAAAACTGGACTGATTATAGGGACGGCGGCTTTTCGGGAAACCGCACCGAAACATTTTGAAAACAAGCCTGGAGCTTTGTTTTCACCTTCTTTTTTAGACACACAAAGCCGTCGGACGTCGGCCGACGGCTTTGCGTTTGCACCCTGCAACAGGCGTCAGAGCACGCGCTTGAGGAAGGCGCGGGTGCGTTCTTCCTTCGGATTGACGAGCACTTCGCTTGGGTGCCCCTGTTCAACGATCACACCGCCGTCCATGAAGACGACGTGGTCGGCCACTTCGCGGGCAAAGCCGATTTCGTGTGTCACTACAACCATCGTCATGCCTTCGTCAGCAAGGCTCTTCATCACGGCGAGCACTTCGCCAACGAGTTCGGGGTCAAGCGCCGAGGTGGGTTCGTCAAATAAGATGGCTTTGGGATCCATCGCCAACGCTCGGGCGATGCCCACACGCTGTTGCTGACCGCCCGACAGACGCACGGGATAGTCGTCGGCCTTGGCTGCGAGTCCCACACGCGTGAGCGTTTCGATGGCCTTCTTGCGAGCCGCTTCCTTGTCCTTGCCGCTCACAACCATCTGGCCGAGCATGACGTTTTCGAGCACCGTCTTGTGCGGCCACAGGTTAAAGCGCTGAAACACCATGCCGAGATGTTCGCGCAGCTTGTTGATGTTGGTGCGGCGGCTCGTGACTTCGATGCCGTCGACCGTGATCGTGCCCTTGTCGGGGTCTTCCAGTGCGTTGATGCAGCGCAGCATCGTGGATTTGCCCGAACCCGACGGGCCCAGAATCACCACTTTTTCGCCGCGGTGCACATCAAGGTCGATGCCCTTGAGAACCTCCAGATCGCCGAAATGCTTGTGCAACCCGCGGATGCTGATCATGACGTCTTTGTTGCTCATTTGTCGTCTCCCTTGCCCAGGCGCTTTTCAAGCATGTGGATGAGCCAGGCCAAGCCGAGCGTTGCCACCCAGTACATCAAGGAAATAGTGAGATAGGGCTCCCAGTAGCGCGCCGAGGCGCCCGCGACGGTGCGTGCGGCGTAGGCGAGTTCGGTAAGGCCGATGGCCGACACCAGAGAGGAGTCCTTCAAAATGGCGATGGCGTTGTTGCCCAAGGCCGGCAGCATGCGGCGGAAAGCCTGCGGCAGGATGATGTGACGCATGCACTGCCAGTAGGTCATGCCCACGGAGCGGGCCGCTTCGCTCTGGCCCTTGTCGAGCGACTGAATACCGGCGCGGAATACTTCGCTCATGTAGGCGCCGGCATTGAGCGTGATCGCAAAGAAGCCGGCGAGGAACGCACCGTAGTTGCTGCGAATTTCGCGTGCGAGGCTGCCCGAGATAATCAGACCGTCGACCGGATGAATGAACACCGGCAGCACGGCAAAGTACATCAGAAAGATCTGAACGAACAGCGGAGTGCCGCGGAAAAAACTCACCCAGATGGTGACCGGCCAGCGAACGCCGTAATAAAGAATGGATTTCCAGGGGTCGTGACGGGCTTCGGCCATGCGGGCCATGCCGAGCAGCATGCCGAGGAAAACGCCGCAGATGACGCAACCGATGGTGAGCTTGAGCGTCATGCCGATACCTTCCGCAAACAGCGGCCAGTATTCGGCTAGAACATCAAAACGAAATCCGCTCATCGTGATTTCCTTGTTGTGGGGGAATGGAAGAGACGGCACAACACTGTAAAAAAGTATTGCGCTTAAAAAATCGGCGGATATTTTACCCGATGCGGGTTATGCCTTTTTGACCGGTTCGAGCTTCTGGGCGTTATTCCTGATGCAAAACGGGCGCTTTCTTTTCAAAAAGCGCCCGTCGGGATTCGTATGGGATCGGATCAGGCCGATTTATTACGGAATCGGAAGCTTCGGCGGCTGAGTCTTGTCGCCGAACCACTTGGCGTAGATCTTGGCGTATTCACCGTTGGCGATGATCTTCTTTAGACCTTCGTTGACCTTGTCGCGCAGCTCTGTGTTGCCCTTGCGGAAGGCGATGCCGAAGTACTGGTCTTCAAAGGACGGATCGCGGGCCATGTTGAACTGTTTTTCGGGGTTCTGCAAGGCGTAGTACGCAAACACGCCGATGTCGCCCACGGCAGCGTCCACGCCGCCTGCGGAGAGCTCTTCGAGCACGAGCGGGGTGTTGTCAAAGCGCTTGATGTTGCTGCTTGCCTTGCCGAAAACCTTGCTGCAGGCGATGTCGCCGGCCGAGTTGGCCACAACAGCCACATTCTTGCCCTTGAGGTCGGCCACGGACTTCACCGTCAGATTCTTCTGGGTGAGGATAAGCTGGTGAGCGGCGAAGTAGGGATAGGAGAAGTCAACGGCTTCCTTGCGCTGCGGCGTGATGGTGATGCCGCTGATGATCATGTCGCGGTCGCCGTTGCGAACGGATTCAAAAATCACGCCAAAAAGCGTGTTGATGAATTCCACCTTGAAGCCCTGTTCCTTGGCGATGGCCTTGACAAGGTCAATGTCAAAGCCAACGAGTTCCTTGTTCGGAGCCTGGAATTCAAAGGGACGATAGGTTGCGCCCGTGCCGACGGTGTAGGTCACGGGATCGGCGGCCGAGACCGGGCCGCAGGTAAGGACGGTTGCCGCACAGGCTGCGGCAGCAAAAATATGCTTCAGTGACATCGGGTTTGACTCCGAGGGGTGAGTAACCTATGGAATATGTGTGAGACAAGCCCGACGCACGCAAACGCGCCGCGCTTCCGCTCAACACACAATTTTGGCGCAGAAATTCGCAAAAGAAAAACGAAACCGGTTAGCGATTACTCGATAGCAGATAGGTGCCCATGGTGACGGCGCTTTCAATGACGTGTCCTTGCATGGCGGCTTCGGCTTGCGCACGCGTGAAGTTCTCCGGCAAGTCAAGCACCGTATCCAAAGCGTAAAGCTTGAAGAAATAACGGTGTCGTCCGATGGGCGGCCGCGGACCGGACCAGCCGCGTACGCCGCTGTCGTTGACGGCGACAAGGCAACCTTGCGGATAGTCGCGGATGCCTTCGGCAAAGCCTGCGGTCTCGGTCGGGATGTTCACGACAAGCCAATGCAGCCAGATGCGTTTGGGTGCCGCCGGATCCGGGGCGTCGGGATCGTCGGAAAGGAGGACCAGCGAGCGGGCATTGGCCGGAACTCCCGAAAAGACGAGTTCGGGTGAGAGGTTTTCGCCTTCCTGTGTGTAGCGCATTGGAATTTCAGCTTCATGCGCGAAAGCGGGCGTCGTGATCTTTAGCATGAGTTCCTCCCAAAGGATATACCGCTCTCAGTCTTCCACTTCTTCTGGCGCACCGCAGTCGGCAATGCGGCAGAAGTGCGTGAAGTCATAAAGCGTCTTGTCGGCGAGCTGCGAAGCGGCTACGCGTGTGGTGCTCATGAAGAGATTGTAGATGCGGCTGTCGAATTCCTTGTCCCACTGCGCCATCAAGGCCTTGATCTCTTTTCGCTTTAAGTTTTCACCCACGCCGCACAAATCCTTGGGAAAGAGGGGGTAGCCGCAGATCTCGGCCCAGCGGCTCATTTCGTATTCGCGCAGATAGATGAGCGGGCGAATCACGGTGTTGTGACCATCGTCGCTTTTGAGCACCGGGGGCATCGCCTTGATTCGGCCGCCGTAGAACATATTAAGAAGCAACGTGGAGACAACGTCGTCCATCTGATGGCCCAGCGCAATCTTGGTGCAGCCGAGTTCTTTTGCGACGCGATAGAGGATGCCGCGGCGCAGGCGGGCGCACAGCGAACAGACGTTTTTGCCCGACGGGATGAGCTTTTGCGTGATCGAGTAGGTGTCCTGATTTTCGATGTGATAAGCCACGCCCTTTTCCTTGAGCCAGGCTTCGAGCAGGTGCGTGGGACTGCCCGGAATATGTTGGTTGACGTGCACAGCGATGATGTCAAAGTGCACCGGAGCACGAGCCTTGAGTTTCAAAAGCGCATCAAGCAGCACGTAGCTGTCCTTTCCGCCGCTCATGGCAACGGCGATTTTGTCGCCGTCTTTGATCATGCCGTAGTCGGTGCAGGCCATTGCGCACAGGCGCACGATGCGTTTTTCGAGTTTTCGCATCGAAACGGAGGCTTCGATGTGCTTGCCGGGTGCGATTTCGATGAATTTGGCTTTTTCGGCGCGGCTTTTGGTCATGCGTACCGGACGCACGGGAATGTCGGAGGCGTTGTGTTCGGTCATGATCGTTGATTTCAGATTCGGCTGCGGAAGGTTTCGACGGCAACGGCCTTGGCACCGACGCAAGCGTGCAGTTTGGCGGTCTTGACGCGTGCGGCGGCAACGCGTTTGTCGGCGAGGATGCGATCGAGAAGTCGGTCGCCGAAGGTTTCCTGCAAACGGATGTGTCCTTCGGAAACCGTTTCTGTCACGATTTGCGACAAGACGGAGTAGCTGTAGACCTCGTCAAGATTGTCGCCCGTGGCCGTGCTGTATTCAAACGGTACCCAGGCTTCAATGGTGACGAGCACGGGCTGTGTGCGGCCGTGTTCTTCGGCGTGCGCGCCGATTTCCATGTCGACCTGCAAATCCTCAAGAACGATGCGGCGGCAGGTCAGAGTCAATGTTTCAAATAAGGAGGACATTCGGATGATTTCGCAAAGGAGTCGGCGCAGACGGGAAGAAGCCGCGGGAGGCTTTACAATGCGCCAATGCGCTGGATTTTAGTTATTTTGGTTTGCATCATGGTCTTGATGACCTGTGTGCCTTGGCTTTCGCGGTTCGGTCTCGGCCGATTGCCCGGAGATATCAATTTCCGGGTGTTCGGTCGCCGCATCAGCATTCCGCTTGCCAGTACGCTGCTGATCTTTCTTCTGTTCTTCCTGATCGGGAAGTTTCTCTAGAAAATCGGACGTTTGCGATTGGCAATTTCAATGAGGTTGCCGTCGGGGTCGCGCACATAAATCGACAAAAGATTCCCCGTGGCACCGGTGCGTTCTACCGGTCCCAATTCCACCGCAATGCCGTGAGCCTTGAAGTGACCGGCCAAGGCCGCCACCGGAACGGTGCTCAAAAAACATAGATCGGCGCTGCCGGGCGTCGGATAAAGTGCGTGCGGCGCAACTTCATTTCCCTTGATGTGCAGATTGATTTTTTGGTCACCAAAGCGAATGGCCTTGCGGTTGTCGCCGAAGGTAACTTCTTCACAGCCCAGAACGCCGCAGTAAAAGTCGATCGTTTTTTGAACATCGGCTACCGTCAGAACCAAATGGTCGAGTGAAGCAAGAAAGGGCATCGAAAAATTCCTCAGAGGCTATGGCAAAGCGCAGACTTTACCGCAGCTAGGCGGGCTTGCCGCACGGCCTGCGCCACATTTTTACCTTGTGCTTGACGCGCAGCGGCTCCCGCATCTGTTTCAATAAATGCTCGAGCGGCCAAACGAAGGTCTGCAAAGTCGATCTGCGGGTCAAACGCTGCGCAAGTTGCCAGAAAAGACTCGAATCGAGACGGACGGCGCAAGACATCGGCAGCTTCCAGAAAAGTGACGTAATCGCCGGCTTCATGCAGAGTGAAAAGCGTATGGTGCAACCGGCAAAAGATCTCGCACAGCGAAATCGTGTCGGCATCAACGCGAAGCGCCTGCAAACGCTGTCGCAGTTTGACCGGGTCGTCGAATTCGGCAAAAAGAAGCGCCGTGCGTTGAGCGGTATCGAGCTTGCGTTGAGCGGCGCGCAGCAGTGCTTCACGAACACGGCCGGTGACGGAGATGTCGGCAAAAATTCGATTCCAGACACCGCACTCTTCCAACACCTCGATCATGCGCACCGGATTGACTTCGGCAAGTCCTCTGCGCAACTCCTGCCAGGTGCGTTCGGGCACCAGGGCGTCAACTTCTCCGCAATCCACCATTTGCCGGCAAAGCGCAAGCGTTTCGGGGGCAACAGCAAAGTCGGGAAACCGTGCGGCAAAGCGGGCCAGACGCAGGATGCGCACGGGGTCTTCGCAAAATGCTTCCGAGACGTGTCTTAACACGCGGGATTTGATGTCGGCCTGACCGCCCCACGGATCAATGATGTTGCCCTTGTTGTCTTCGGCCATGGCGTTGATCGTAAGATCGCGTCGACGCAGGTCTTCTTCGAGCGTCACGTCCGGCGCCGTGTAAAACGTAAAACCGTGATAGCCCTTGGCGGTTTTGCGTTCGGTGCGCGCCAGAGCATATTCCTCGTGCGTACTCGGATGTAAAAAGACGGGGAAATCGGCGCCCACCGGTATGAAACCTCGCGCGAGCATCGCTTCGGGGGTGGCGCCTGTCACCACCCAGTCGATGTCGCCCGTAGGGGCGTCGAGGCCTTGTTCCCGCAAGAGGCGGTCGCGAACGCATCCGCCGACCTTAAAGACGTGCAAGCTCATGATGCATCCTTTGCCGTTTTGGCTTTACGATCGGTACGCGCTTTGTGTTCGGCAAGAAACGCTTTGAGAGCAATGCCCGTCGGGGTTTTCTTCCGGGCAATGGCAGCGGGTTCTCCCTCGCCGGTTACCTTGCCGCCTTCGGGGCCGCCTTCCGGACCGAGATCGATCACCCAGTCGGCTTCCGCAATGACGTCAAGATTGTGCTCAATCACCACCACGGTGTTTCCGGCTTCAACGAGCTTATGCAGCACATTGATGAGCTTTTCGACGTCGGCCATGTGAAGGCCCACGGTGGGCTCGTCAAGGATGTAGAACGTGTGCGCGGTTCGGCGCGTACGCATCTGGCTGTAGGCCTTGGAAAGCTCTGTGACAAGCTTGATGCGTTGGGCCTCGCCCCCGGAGAGCGTTGACGAAGGCTGACCGAGGCGAAGGTAGCCGAGTCCCACGGCGCGCAGCAGTTCAAGGGGCTTGGCGATCTTGGGACGATTGGCAAAAAGTTCGAGCGCGTCGTCAACGCTCAGATTCAATACTTCGCCGATGCTCTTTCCCATCCATTTGACAGCGAGCGTTTCTTCGTCAAAACGCATGCCGCCGCACGCCTCGCACGGCATCTTGACGTTGGGCAGAAAGCTCATTTCGACGCTCACCTGCCCCTGGCCTTCGCAGATCGGACAGCGGCCTTCGGGCGTGTTGAAGGAAAAACGGGTCGGCTGGTAGCCTCGCGCTTGTGCTTCAGGCGTCTGTGCGTAAAGATCTCGGATGTGGTTGAAGAACGACACGTAGGTTGCAGGACACGATCGCGGCGTCTTTCCGATCGGGGTTTGATCGACCTCCAGCACACGTCCCAAAGGAGCGTCTTCGTCCCATTTGATCGCGTCGCACCCGCGAAGCTTGGATGAAGAGGATTCCAGTCGCGCCTGCAACGACGTACGCAACACATCGCGCACGAGCGTCGATTTGCCCGATCCCGAGACACCTGTGACGGCCACCAGACGGCCGAGCGGGAACTCGACCGTGATGTTTTTGAGGTTGTGAAGCGAGGCGTTGCGCACTGTCAGACGCGGCGTAGCGTCGTCGACCGGATGCTTTGCTTTGCCTGTGTGCGCGAGCGGCTCACGCAGCATACGACCCGTGACGCTCTTTTCGTTGGCGCAGACATCTTCGAGTGAGCCTTCGACAATGAGTTCGCCGCCGCGGCTGCCCGCACCCGGACCGATGTCGACCACGTGATCGGCGCGTCGGATGAGTTCCTCGTCATGTTCGACAACAATGACCGTGTTGCCCTTGTTTTTGAGTTCCGTGAGCATGTCCACAAGACGCGCGTTGTCTCGGGCGTGCAGGCCGATCGTGGGTTCGTCAAGCACATAGCAAACGCCTTGGAGCGTGCTGCCGATCTGAGCGGCCAGACGAATGCGCTGCGCTTCTCCGCCCGACAATGAGGGCGCATCGCGATCTAGACTCAGGTAGCCCAAACCCACCTTCTGCAGGAATTCCAGACGAGAAATGATTTCCTTGACGGCGTCACCGCCGATGGCTTTGTCTCGCCCCTTGAGCTTGATTGCGCGCATTGTTTCGAGCGCTTCGTCGACTGACATTGCCGTGGTGTCGCCGATCGAGCGGCCGTCGAACTTCACGGCAAGCGCAACGGGATTCAAGCGCATGCCGTGACAGGCCGGACAAACGGCCGCCGAGAGCGCTTCTTCATCATCGGCAAGAGCCTGATCCTCCTCGGCGTTGATGCCGACGCGGCCCGTGCCGGTGCATTGCGGACACCAGCCCATCTTGTTGTTGTAGGAAAACAGACGCGGATCGGGCTCCGGAAAACTGACGGCGCACACCGGGCAGGCTCGCTTGGTGGACAAGATTTCCACGGTGCCTTCTTCGGATTCAGACAGATCGCCGGAATTTGGGAGCGCCTTGCGGCCGCTTGCCACGCACACCAGCCCGTGACCGTGGAAGAGCGCTTCAGTGAGCGCCTGATGAATCTTTTCCTCGGTTTGCGGCTCAACCTTAAACGTGCCGGTCGGCACTTCAAGGGTGTGCTCTTTGTAGCGCGACAGCAGCGGGAAGGGTGCAGTGGGTTCCCATTTGCCGTCAACGCGGATTTGATGGGCGTTGAGCTTTGAGTGCGCCCACTGTGCGACTTCCTGGTAGGTGCCTTTTCGAGCTACGACGACAGGTGCCATCAACGTGACGCGCTGACCGCGGTAGGTCTTCATGACGTGCGCGAGGATTTGCTCCTGCGTCTGTTCGCGTACAAGCGAACCGCACTTCGGGCAATACTGCGTGCCGAGTTTGACGTAAAGCAAGCGCAGGAAATGCTGGATTTCGGTGATCGTTGCCACCGTTGACTTGCGGCCTCCTCGGCTTGTGCGCTGTTCGATTGCCACCGTGGGAGCAATGCCCGTGATGCTTTCGACATCGGCCTTGGGCGGCGGCTGCGTGATGGAGCGCGCGTAGGCGTTGAGGCTTTCGAGATAACGCCGCTGACCTTCGGAGAAGACGATGCCGAAGGCAAGCGTTGATTTGCCCGAGCCCGAGACGCCGGTCACGGCGGTCAGACGCCGCTTCGGAATCACGACGTCAATGTTCTTGAGGTTGTGTTCACGTGCTCCGAAAATTCCCAGGTCGCCTTGACGCGCGCCGCGCCAGATGCTTTGCAGCGATCGCCCCGGGCTTGTGCGGCCGCGGGTGTGCGGCTGAGCGAAAAGTCCTGTCATCGGCACGCTTTCTTCGCCGATCATTTTGTCGTAGGCGGCCAGCGCCTGTCCCGTGTAGCTTCGGGAGTTGCAGCGAAGATCTTCGGGGGTGGCGGTCGCCACGATTTGTCCGCCCTCGTCGCCGCCTTCGGGACCGAGGTCGATCACCCAGTCGGCGGCGGAAATCACGTCGAGGTTATGTTCGATCACCAGCACGGTCTGACCGTTGAGCACCAGACGACGGAAGACTATCAGAAGCTTGCGGATGTCATCGAAGTGAAGCCCCGTGGTGGGTTCGTCAAATATGTAGAGATGCCGTTTGGAGGCGTAGCCCGATTCAGTTTCAGCGAGAATCTGCGCAAGCTTCAGGCGCTGCGCTTCGCCGCCCGAGAGGGTGGAAAGCGGCTGACCGAGTTTGACGTAATCGAGACCGACATCAATGAGACTTTGAAGCGCGCGTTCGATTGAACGTTCGCCGAGGAAATAGTCGAAGGCTTGTTGCACGGTCATCTCGAGTACATCGGCGATGCTGACTTCGCCGCGGCCGAGATAGTTAAGCTTCACTTCCAGCGTTTCAGCGCGGTAGCGGGTGCCGTTGCAGTCCGGGCAACGTAAGAGGACGTCGCTTAAAAACTGCATTTCAACGCGCTCGAAACCTGCACCCTGACAGGTGGGGCAGCGGCCTGTTCCCGAGTTAAAGCTGAAGGTGCCCGCGGTATATCCTCGCTCGTGAGCCTGTTGCGTGTTGGCAAAAAGGTAGCGGATGTCGGTAAAGACGCCGCAATAGGAGGCCGGATTTCCGCGGCTCGTTTTACCGATTTCGGATTGGCTCACGTAGACGGCTTCGCCTACCGGACAGGTGCTTTCAACGGACGCGAAAACGTCCGGCGGATTGTCTTTGTTGTTCTTGTTCAGGAATTCGACCGCAGCGAGAATGACGTCGTTGGCAAGCGTTGATTTGCCGGATCCCGAAACGCCGGTGAGCGCCGTGAAAGCGCCGATCGGCAGATTGACGGTAATGTTTTTGAGGTTGTGTGCGTGCGCTCCCGTCACGGTCAGAAAGCCAGAAAACGCTTCTGGCCGTTTTTTGGGTTCTTCGGGCATGGTCGAGCGTTTGCCTCTGAGGTAGAGCCCGGTGAGCGAGTCAGAAGCTCGAACCGCATCGGGCGTGCCGTCGGAGACGATCGCACCGCCGTTGGTGCCGGCGCCCGGTCCCATGTCGATGATGCGGTCGGCGGCAGTCATCACTTGCGGATCGTGCTCGACCACCACCAGCGTGTTGCCGCCCTCCTTGAGTCCGGTCATGATGCTGTTGACTCGGTCCATGTCGCGCGGATGCAGACCTACGGACGGTTCGTCCAGCACAAAGAGTGTGTCGGTGAGGTTGGTGCCGAGCGCCGTTGTGAGGTTGACGCGCTGCACTTCGCCGCCCGAAAGCGTGCGGCTTTGGCGTCCCAATGTCAGGTAGCCCACGCCGACGTCAATGAGGTATGTGAGCCGCGTGCGAATTTCTTCGGCCACCAATCGCGCCGCTTCGTCGCGGGTCTCTTGCAGCAGCGCGTCGAAAAAGCGCTTGATGTCTTCGATCGGCAAGTTCATCAGATCGGGCATAGCAAGCCCGGGCAGCGACTCGAAATTTTCGAGAGCCGCTTTACCCAAACCGCGCGGGCGGAAGCGCTTGTAGAGTCCTTTCTTTGGCAACACAGCGGCGTCGGACGCCTCGCGCGACCCCAGACGCCACAACAGACTTTCACCGATGAGGCGTGCGCCTCGGCAGTCAGGGCACAACGCGTAGCCGCGGTAGTTGGCAAGCTGCACGCGCACGTGCATCTTGTAGCTTTTCGATTCGAGCATATCGAAATAAGCTTTGATGCCGTACCAATGTGTGCGCCAGTTTTTGCCGTTGTATTCCTTGTCGCCGTGGATGACCCAGTTCTTTTGCTCGGCCGTGAGTTTCTGCCAGGGGACGTCAAGCGGCACGCCGCGCTTGGGTGCCCATTTTTCAAGGTCCCGCTGGCATTCCGATCCAGTG
This sequence comes from Sutterella sp. AM11-39, assembly GCF_003472385.1. Lineage (GTDB taxonomy): Bacteria > Pseudomonadota > Gammaproteobacteria > Burkholderiales > Burkholderiaceae_F > Duodenibacillus > Duodenibacillus intestinigallinarum. The sequence continues at coordinate 20,389 of NZ_QRLV01000010.1, forward strand.
GCGGTACGCCAGGGCTTGATGGCGCCTTGTGCAAGCGTGAGCGTTTCGTCGGGAATCACCAGCGAGTAGTCGATGCCGATCACGCGGCCGAAGCCGCGGCAGGTGGGACATGCGCCGACGGCCGAATTAAAGGAAAAGCGAGACGGGGTGGGGGCGGCGTAACGCTGCAAACACACCGGGCAGGTGAGGTCGGTCACCCAACGGCGCTTGGTAAGGGTGCCGTCTTCGGCCTGTGCGTAGACGCACAGAACGCGCTCTTTTCCGAGCTGGAGCGACTTTTCAACGGCTTCGACCGCGCGCGATTGCGTCAGGCGTGAGGCGCGCACGCGATCGGCCGCTACCCACAGTCGCTTGCTTTTGTTTTCAATTGATTCCTCTTCGAGGATATGCGTGAAGCCTTGTGCGGAAAGGCCGCCCAGCACCACGTCCCGTTCGAGATTTTTGGGAACCAGAACCGCAAAGCAGATGCTCAGACGTGCCTGAGGTTTCGTTTGGGCCCACGCCACGATTTCTTCGGCAATGTCGCCTGCGCTGCGCGCCTTGACCGGTTCTCCGCACTGACCGCAGAACAGAGCAGCGCTTCGCGCGAAGATGAGCTTGAGGCAGTCGTTGATTTCCGTCATCGTGCCCACGGTCGAGCGCGACGTTTTGACGCTGTTGGACTGATTGATGGCGATGGACGGAGGTACGCCGTCGATTTTGTCGACCTGAGGACGATCGCAGCGCTCCAGAAATTGCCGGGCGTAAGCGCTGAACGTTTCGACGTAGCGGCGCTGCCCTTCGGCGTAGAGCGTGTCGTAGGCAAGCGAGCTTTTGCCAGACCCCGACGGGCCGGTGATGACGGTCATCGTACCCGGTTCAATATCCAGGTCCAGGTTGCGAAGGTTGTTCTGACGGGCTCCGCGGATTCGGATGGGACTAATGTCTGTTCTGTCGGCGGCGTTACGCATGGCAAATCAATTCAGGTTCTCGAAAAAGACAGAAAGTTGGGCAGGAAAAATCGTATTTAGCACGGGGAGGCCCACTGCGGGCAGCAAACCTGCCAAAGGCGCCGATCGGGCAGTCGTACGCAGGTCAGTTGCCCGCCCCACAGGCAACCCGTATCGATGGCGATAGTGTCCTTGCGCATCACAAGACCGAGTGTCGACCAATGACCGAAACACACGGTTTTCTCGAACCGGCGCGGGTAATCGAACCAAGGCAAGAGGTCGGGCGTGTCTTTCGGGTTCATCTTGGCTTTGAATTCAAGTGAACCATCGGTTCTGACGTAGCGCATACGGGTAAAGGCGTTGAGGATGGCGCGCATGCGGCCGGCCCCCTTTTTTTCCGTATCGGTGTCGTCGCCGTACATGCCCTGCAGGTAGGACTTCCAGTCCTTGCTTTGCAGGGTGTCGGAGACTTCCGCGGCATAGGTGCGCGCTTCTTCGAGCGTCCAGGCGGGTGAAATGCCGGCATGAACGAACACCGTGTCGGGCGTTTCGAAAAGAAGCGGACGGTGACGCAGCCACTTGAGCAGTTCCTTGCAGTCCGGCGCCTCAAGAATCTCTCCGATGGTGTCGCTGCGATGCAGCTTGCCTGCACCGGCGGCAACGGCTAATAAATGCAGATCGTGATTGCCGAGCAGTACGGCCCGGCATCGTCCGGCTTCGTCGAGCGCCTTGACGCGGCGCAGGGTTTCGAGCGAGGCGGGGCCTCGGTTGACGATGTCTCCCACGAACACGAAGGAAGCATTCGGATCCAACATATCGATAAGTTCTTCGAAGCTCTCCAGACAGCCCTGAAGGTCTCCGACGGCGTAAATTGGCTCGGACACAGACATGATCACAGCATTGGTTAGAATTTCGACTCAGATTCTAACTGCGGCATTTGTCCGACAGTGTGCCGTCCCGATTGCATTTTTGCGGAAACGGCCGCACCGGCAGACAACCGCTTTTTCATTTGGGAAAATGACATGAAACCCGTTCGTAAGGCTGTATTCCCGGTTGCCGGTTTGGGCACCCGCTTCCTGCCCGCTACTAAGGCAATGCCCAAGGAAATGTTGCCGGTGGTCGACAAGCCGCTCATTCAGTATGCTGTGGAAGAAGCCGCTGCCGCCGGTATCACCGACATGATCTTCATTACGGGCCGTTACAAGCGCGCCATTGAAGATCACTTCGACAAGAGCCCTGAATTGGAAGCCGATCTTACGGCCAAGGGCAAGTACGAACTTTTGGATTTGGTGCATTCCGTGACGCCGCGCGGCGTCAACTTCATCTTTATCCGCCAGCCCGAACCGCTCGGTCTGGGGCATGCCGTGCTCTGCGCCCGTCCCGTGGTGGGCGACGAACCCTTCGGCGTGATTTTGGCCGATGACCTGATCTACGCTCAGCAGCCTGCTTTGGGCCAGTTGATTGGTGCTCGCAGTGAAATGGGCGGCGGCAGCGTGCTGGCCGTTCAGAATGTGGAACCCAAGGAAACCAATAAGTACGGCATTGTCGGCGTGGATGACGAACTCAAGCAGACGAGCTGCGTGCGTACGATGGTCGAAAAACCCGCTCCCGAGGCGGCGCCCTCGACGCTTGCCGTCATTGGCCGCTACGTGCTTGAGCCCGAAATCTTCACCGCACTCGAACACGTGGATCGCGGCGTGGGCGGTGAGATTCAGCTCACGGACGCCATCGCCTCTTTGCTCGGCGAAGGCAAGACTTATGCCCACCGCTTTGAAGGCCGTCGTTTTGACTGCGGCAGCAAGCAGGGCTTCCTGACGGCCACAGCGCACTACGCCCGTTTGGCCGGCTACGACTTCATCTGATCCTGAGACTTTTGAGGCGGACGCGGCTTGAATGAGCTGCGTCCTGTCGGATCAGATATTGCGCAAATCCTCAAGACTCAAGCTTTGTCGCGTGATGTTCCAGTCGCGGTACTGCGGCTGAGATTTCAAAAACGCCCCAATCTTGAGCTCCAAAAGTCCGGCGGAGAACTTGGCCGGATTCAATTTGACCTCGGCAAAACCAATGGATTGCGTGAGCGGGTTAGTGGCGACGAGGTCAATTTCGTTTTGGCCTTTTCGATCCCACCAGGCGTCGGCGTGCAACCATTGACCGTTTTGCAGCCAGGCTTGCCGAAACCATTCCTCCAATGTGCGGCCCAATAGCGTCGGAAGCTCTCTTAAGCACATTTGCGAAAGGATGCGGCTTTGCCCGAGAGACTCCAAGGTGTTGGCTTGAATACTGTCGACGAAGCGTAGCCAGAAGATGAAGTACGGGTCGCACAAGACCCAACGGCTGCTGCCTTTTGTCTTTTGTTCGCCGAAAGGAAGTTTCTGCCTCAGGATGCGAAAGGTTTCCAGCCGGCGCAGGTAAGCCGTGATGTTGACATCCATGCCGTCCTGCAACTCTGTCCACTTGCTGCGGCCGCGGGCAATTTTTCTGAGTAGCTCCATGTAGATGGGACTTTCGAATCGAAATTCGTTGGAAAGGAAGCGCTCACCTTCACTGCGCAACCAAGAACCGGCGTTGCTGAAGAAATAGGAAACGGCTTTTTCCTGCGTCAGGCATTGCGCTTCGTCAAGAAGCTCAATGTATTTGGCGACACCACCGGTCATGGCGTAGACCGTCAGCAGATCCAGATCGGATGCCAGAGGAGCCAAAGTTCCCATGATGGTGCACATGTCTGAGGGACCAAACGGCATGAGCATCATCTGATCGTTCAAGCGTCCGTAGAGCGGTTTGCTGTTGTTGCCGAAAATGTCTTCCAGAGCGGAAATGATGGAGCCGCTCATGACGAGCAGCGTACGGGACGATTGGCGGCATCTGTCCCAGAGTTCCTGCAGTTTTCCCCAAAAAGCGGGATCCATCTGATTGAGTTCCTGACATTCATCAATGATGATGACACAGGGGGCGTCTTTGCTCAGATGCATGACGACCTGAAGAACATCGGTCGGCGTTTGGACAGCTGGCGGAAAAGGAAGCTTAAAGATCTCGACAACTTGATCAAGCCAGGCGCGGACCAGTTCGTTGAGTGTGCAGCGGTTTGGCACATATAGATAGAGGACAAGGCAACTCTTGTTTTCAAAGGCTTTCAGCAGTAGCGTTGTTTTTCCGACCCGTCGACGGCCCATAAGGCAAACCATTCGAGACTCGTGCTGCGACTGCACGGCGCTCAGTTGGTTTTGCAGACGTTTGATTTCTTCAGTGCGACCGAAAAACTGCATGGCAATTCAGGAAATAGAAATAAACTTGTTAAGCATGTTAACGTTAACGTCGTTAACGTTCAAGTGCTTAATGTGTTTATTGAAAGCCATGTGAATGCGTTACTCGAAATGTTTGTCTGACGAAGAAGGAAATATCAGGCGCCGCGTACTTTTTCTAAAAGTGCTGTCGTGGAACGCTGGTATTCGAACTCAACGGTGACGGTGCGCCCACCCCAGGAAGCGACAAGAGGAGCTTCGGGAAGGTCTTCGATGCGGTAATCGCCGCCTTTCACATAGATGTCCGGGTGTGCCTCTTCAATAACCTTCAGCGGCACTTTTTCTTTAAAGATGACGACGAGATCAACGGCTTCAAGCGAGGCGAGCACGGCGGCGCGATCAGCTTCGGTGTTGATGGGGCGATCATCTCCTTTGCCGAGCATTTTGACGGAGGCGTCGGAATTGACGGCTACGATCAGACTCTTTCCCAGATCACGTGCCTGTGCAAGATAGGTGACGTGGCCACGATGAAGAATATCGAAGACGCCGTTGGTCATGACGACGGGGCCGGGTAGTTGCGCACGGCGGGCGGCGAGTTCTTCGAACGTGACGATTTTGTTTTCAAAAGCGGGAGCAGGCAGTCGAAGAGCCATGAAAGCACACGAATAGTAGGTTGGGACGACAACGGAATGCTATCAAAAGAGCTTGTTTGGAGTTGTTGGCGGGCAGAAGAAAACGCAAATCAACATGGTTTTGCTTCTGTGGAGCCGAAAAAGAGAAGAGGGCAAAAAAATTAAAAAAATTTTTTAGGTGCGCAAATATTTGATTTTACAAAAGAAAATTCGTTTTTCGAGAATTTTTTGAGAAATTTCTTCAAAAATTTTCGCAAAAAGACTTGCATTTCAAAAAATATCGGTATATAGTTTCGACTCCTTCGGGGGTATAGCTCAGCTGGGAGAGCGCTTGCATGGCATGCAAGAGGTCAGCGGTTCGATCCCGCTTACCTCCACCAAGATTAGGTCCCCATCGTCTAGAGGCCTAGGACACAACCCTTTCACGGTTGGTACAGGGGTTCGAATCCCCTTGGGGACGCCAAATTTAAAAAGCTCGCCTTAACCGGCGGGCTTTTTTGGTATCTGCGGTAGATTTCAACACAAGAAAAAACCGCCCGGACGATGCCGGACGGTTTGCGATCGACTCCAAGCATCAGGCGAGAAGTCGGGAAAGCGGTGAAACTCAATCAATGAGAATGACGCTTGTCGTTTTCCTCCTTGACCGCACGGCGAGCCGTATCAAACACCTTGTTGATGGCTTGCATGGCGTCAGGGTCGTTTTCCGTTGCAATCACGCTGCGGCCACCTGAGACAATCATGTCAAGTTTGACGCTGAATTCGCCGAGACCTTGATGACCGACTTTCGTAATCGTCGCTTTGCACTCCGAGAGATTGTTGTCAAAGCGCTGGAGAGCTTCGAAGCGTCTTGCGATGTCGGCTTCAGCCGCCGGAGAACGATCAACGCCGTGGAAAATAACCTGCAGCATAAAAACCTCTCTTTTTGTTGTTTGTAGGGTTCCAGTCAGACTGCTGAAAGTCTTCCTGTACGAAGTAGTTTACTCGGCATGAACGGTTAAAACGCGCGGGATTGTTTGGATTTGGTGGAAATTTGTATTTTTCGACAGAGCCGGCACGACTCTGTCTATACTATTTAGTTGGGCGGCTTGCGGAGCAAGTCCGCCGATTGTTTTCGATAAGGAAAATTGCAATGGCTTTCGACCGTTTCAATGACAAACCTGCGCGCCGTGAAAAACGTGACGGCGATCGTTTCGGCGGCAAGGGCGGCCGTTTTGAAGAATTCGGACGCGGCCGCGGAGAAGGCCGTTTCGGTGATCGTGGTGAAGCTCGCTTCGGCGCACGCAAGCCGTTTGTCGGTCGTCCGTTCAAGGAAGAGCTCGGCGGTCGTTCCGGTCCGCGAGCCAAGGCTGTGGACAAGCGCCGCTTCTCCGATCGTGCCGCATTTGTTCAGAATGCTACGGTGCGTTTGGATTCTGACGTGGCTCGCTACTTCAAGTCTTCCGAAGATGTCAACGCTGCGCTGCGCATGGTGATTGCGCTTACCAAGACCGTCAAGGCCGAAGAGGCTCCGGCAAAGGTCGAGGACGATCAGCCGCAGGCTATTGAAGCCGCCGCTGAGACCGACGCCGGCGAAGAATAAGAGCGCCGGTTCACAGACATTTGCAAAAAGCGCTTCCCGATGGCGTGGAGGCGCTTTTTTCTGCCAGTTGCCGCGTTAAGTTTTTCGGGCGGATTGCTCGGCTAAACTTGCGTTTGCATGAAAGAGGACGGCGGGTTGTGCAAACGCGCCGGCGGCGCCTTCCCGGTGCCAAGTCTCTTTTTCTACGACCAGATAAGTGACACGAGACATGGACAAGAAGCAGGCCCCTTGGAGCCGCCGCGAGATGATTGAACGTCTGGAGCGGCAAGACGAGTTTGACGTTACCGTGATCGGAGCCGGCGCCACCGGACTGGGTGTGGCGCTTGATGCGGCCAGCCGCGGCATGTCGGTGCTCATTGTGGACGGTCAGGACTGGGCCTCGGGCCACGCCTCTCGCTCGGGCAAGCATATCGGCAGCGACATTCGCCGCCTGGTGTGCCCGGCTGGTTGGGCTCGCGTTCGCGAAGAGCTTTACGAGCGACGTTTGCTTTTGCAAAATGCGCCGAGTCTTGTGCGCGCACAGAATTACGTGATTCCCTGCCGCAGCAAGGTCGGCATGGCGCTGCGAGCTTCTAGTCTCGCGCTCTACAGCCTCTTTTCGAGCGGCGGACGTGGTACGCGTCCCGTCTCCATGCAGGGTCGTGTCGGAGCGCTCGGCATGCTGCCCGGTATTGAACGCAAGGGACTGGCAGGTGCCGTGACGTTTACCGATGCTGTCTGTGACGACGCCGGTCTGGCTCTTTCTCTTTTGAAGGGAGCCGTGGAATACGGCGCGGTGGCGCTCAACAACATGCGCATGATTGATGCGGAAGCCGATGGGCGCCGCGTGACCTCGGTCGTGCTACAGGATGCCGAAACAGGCCGCAAGCGCAAGGTGCGCACCCGCACGGTCTTCAATTGCGCTGGTGTCTGGGCCGACGATGTTCGCCGTATGGTGGACGTGACCTGCGGCAATCTGGTGAAAATCGTGCGCCGCTCCTATATCGTGGTCGACAAGACGTTCATGCCGACGGGCAACGCGCTTTATCTGCCGCGCGGCTGCGGCGGGCGCGGACCGCTTACCATCGTACCGTGGCAGGGGCGACTGCTGATTGGGGCGACGGCCATTGATCAAGGACAGGCTCCGATCGATCCGCAGCCGACTGAGGACGAAATCCGTCTTCTGATGGCGAGCGCTAACCGACTGCTGAGCCGCAAGATTCGTCGCGAGGACGTGCGTGCTCGCTTTGCGGGACTGCAGGCTGAAGTAGGCGTGCGTGGACTGGATGCCGGGCGAGGCTTTGCCGTGGTGACTGAGTTCAACAACATGTTTACGGTGGTCGGCGGCTCCATGACGCTTTATCGTGCCAAGGCCGAAACGGCGATCGACGCAGCCATCGCGCGGCACATGCTGCCTAAGTACGGCTGCATGACGCGCTCGATGCGCTTGGACGGCAGCTCTCAGATGGCCATGGAAGAACTGCAGAAAAAGCTTCTTGCGGGCGAAGCGCCTTCGACGGATGCGCTCATGCAGCTCAATGCGTTCGTTGCCCGACACTTTGATGAAACGGGCGCACGCTCGGCCGATGACATTCTCTGGCGTCGCTTGCGGCTCGGCGAGATCGATGCAGCACGCGCCGAAATGCTCAAGCTCGTAGTGACCGAACAGCTCGAGGTTCTTAAAAATCAGCAGTAACCTTGGGATCCGAGACGGAGAGCGAGCACAAGCACCTGATTTTTCTGCAAAAATAAGCGCTCAAACGGTTGACATCATCCGTTGCCTCTGTCATAATCTCGATTCCTTCCTTCGCAGGGAAGGTGCGCGCGTGCGCGCAACACTGTGCAATTCTGTGCAGTGGCGCAGTGCGCGTGATGTGTAATTACAAAAAGGTTTTGCCAACCGGGAAACCGGGCGCAAAACGGCGAGGATAAATACATGTACGCAATTATCAAGACCGGCGGCAAGCAGTACCGCGTTGCCGAAGGCGATTTTCTCAAGGTCGAAACCCTTAACGCCGACGTTGAAGGCGAAGTGGTTTTCAACGAAGTGCTCGCTGTGAGCACCGAAGAAGGCCTTAAGGTCGGCACCCCCGTTGTGGAAGGTGCTGCCGTGACCGCTGTCGTGACCCATCACGGCCGCGCCGACAAGGTCCGCATTTTCAAGTTCCGCCGCCGCAAGCACTCCATGAAGAGCGCCGGCCACCGTCAGAACTACACGGAAGTCAAGATCGTCAAGATCCAGGCTTAATTTAAGTAACGATTTTTAGAAGAGAACATAGAAAATGGCACACAAGAAAGGCGGCGGTTCCACCCGCAACGGTCGTGACTCTCAGGCTAAGCGCCTCGGCGTCAAGGTTTTCGGTAACGCCATGATCAACGCTGGCGGCATCATCGTTCGTCAGCGCGGCACCAAGTTCCACGCCGGCGACAACGTCGGTATCGGCCGTGACCATACGCTCTACGCTCTGGTCGACGGTGTGGTTACCTTCGAAGTGAAGGGCCCGAAGAACAACCAGTTCGTGAAGGTTGTTCCGGTTGCCGGCTAATTAAGGCGTCGGGCGCCGAAAAACGGTGCCTCGCTTGACTGAAAAAGCCCTGACGGGACGTTGTTCTCGCGGGGCTTTTTTCGTTATGCTGTTTGATGCGGCTGTCGTTTGAGCCGCAATGACCCATTTAAATTTTTACGGACGGTTTTCAAGTGAAATTCGTTGACGAAGCCCGCATTGAAGTTCAAGGCGGCAAAGGCGGCAATGGCGTTGCGAGCTTTCGCCGCGAAAAATTCATACCCAAGGGCGGTCCCGACGGTGGCGACGGCGGCCGCGGCGGCAGCGTGTGGGCGGTAGCCGACCGCAACATCAACACCCTGGTGGACTATCGCTATACGCGCAAATTCTTTGCTCCCAACGGTGAGAACGGCCGCGGTGCCGACTGTTTCGGTGCGGGCGGTGAAGACATCGTGCTGCGCATGCCCGTGGGCACGTTGATTGTGGACGAAACCACCGGCGAAACCGTTGCCGACCTGACGCACCACGGCGACAAGCAGCTGTTGGCCGCAGGCGGCAAGGGTGGCCTGGGCAACCTGCACTTTAAGACGAGTGTCAACCGTGCGCCGCGTCAGTGCACGCCGGGCGAACCCGGTCAGTACCGCGCCGTTCGCCTTGAGCTCAAGGTGTTGGCCGATGTCGGTCTGCTCGGTATGCCCAACGCCGGCAAGTCGACTTTCATCACTGCCGTGAGTAACGCCCGTCCCAAGATCGCCGACTATCCCTTCACGACCTTGCATCCGCATCTCGGCGTGGTGCGCGTCGGTCCCGAACAGAGCTTTGTCGTGGCCGATATTCCGGGTCTGATCGAAGGCGCAAGCGAAGGTGCCGGCCTCGGACATTTGTTCTTGCGTCATCTGTCTCGTACGAGCCTGCTGCTGCATATCATTGACTGCGCACCGTTGGATCCGGACACTGACTCGGTTGCCGAAGCTCGCGCTCTCGTGGCCGAACTGGCCAAGTACGATGATGAGCTCGCCGAAAAGACGCGCTGGGTAGTGCTCAACAAGATCGATCTGGTGCCCGAAGACGAACGCGAAGAGCTGATCGCGCGTTTCAAGGCTGAGCTCGGAGCCGATCGTCCGCTCTTTGTGATGAGTGCCGCAACCCGCGAAGGCTGCGAGACGCTCATCAAGGCGATTGCTCAGGAACTCGACACCAAGCGCCGCGAAGCGCAGCAGATTGATGAGCAGCGCGACGACGTGCGCTTTGCCGAAACGCACGAAGTGGAGCTTTAAATCGACCGCAAATCCCGGTCGTCGGTAATGGTCAAAGGAGAGAAAAGCATGGAACAGAGTGCGCTGAAACAAGCCCGACGCGTTGTCGTGAAAGTCGGAAGTGCTCTTTTGACCAACGACGGCCGAGGATTGGATCGGCAGATGATCGAAAACCTGGCTGCCCAGATTTGCACGCTGGTGCGCGACGGAAAGGAAGTGGTTTTCGTGAGTTCCGGCGCCATTGCCGAAGGCGTTCTGCGCCTGGGCTGGAGCAAGCGTCCGGAGCGCATTTGTGAATTGCAGGCTGCAGCTGCCGTCGGTCAGATGGGCTTGGTGCAAGCTTACGAAACAGCTTTTTCGGCACACGGCGTTAAGACCGCGCAGATTCTTCTGACCCACGCTGACCTTTCCAATCGTGAACGTTATCTGAACGCCCGCGAGGCGCTTCTCGAACTGCTTCGCTTGGGGGTGGTGCCCATCATCAACGAAAACGACACGGTGGTGACCGATGAAATCAAGGTGGGAGACAACGACACTTTGGGAGCGTTGGTAACCAATCTCATCGAAGCTGACGTGCTCGTGATTCTCACCGATCAGCGCGGCCTTTATACGGCCGATCCCCGCAAGGATCCATTGGCTCAGTTTGTGTCCGAAGCCAGTGCAGGCGATCCGGCCCTTGAAAAAATGGCAGGAGGCGCCGCAAGCTCGCTCTCCAAGGGCGGCATGATTACCAAGATTCTGGCGGCCAAGCGAGCAGCGCGCAGCGGATCGAGCACCGTGATTGCATGCGGACGGGAAGAAAACGTTCTGCCGCGTCTGGCGCAGGGTGAGGCAATTGGTACGCAGCTCACGGCCGTGCATGCGCCGTGGCACGCACGTGCGAAATGGCTCGCCGACCAGCTCAGAGCCCAGGGGTTGGTGGTGCTTGACGCCGGTGCGGCAAAGGCACTGATGGAGAAAAAGACGAGTCTTTTGCCGGTGGGTATCAAGGCCGTGCAGGGGGATTTTGTACGCGGTGACGTGGTGGGCTGCTTGGCTCCGGACGGCACGGAAATCGCACGAGGACTTGTCAATTACGATTCGTCGCAATTGCGTCTCATCGCCGGAAAGCACTGTGAGGAATTTGCGGCGATTCTGGGTTTCTCCGGTCCAGAAGAAGCCGTGCATCGCGACAACATGGTCATGATTGTCGGTAAAGACAATCAGGCATCATAGTCATCAAACCGAGCCTTGGTAGCCGTTTTGGCGCCAGGCCTCGAATACCGTGACGGCGACAGCGTTACTGAGGTTGAGCGAACGGTTCTTGGGCATCATCGGCAGACGAATGCGCTGAGACGAGGGGAAAGACTCTCGAATGGCGTCCGGCAAGCCGTGGCCTTCGCTGCCGAAAATCAGCCAGTCGCCCGGCTGAAATTTCATCGTCGAGAAAATGCTCGAGCCCTTGGTCGTCATGGCAAACATGCGTGAGGCTGAGGGCTTTTCCGTTTCCAAAAAGGCCTCCCAGGACGGGTAAGTCTTCATGGTCGTGAATTCGTGGTAGTCGAGACCGGCGCGGATGAGGTGCTTGTCGTCGACGCTAAAGCCCAGCGGTTCGATCAGATGAAGCGAGCAGCCCGTGTTGGCGCACAGGCGAATGGCGTTGCCGGTATTGGGAGGAATTTCCGGATGAACGAGAACGACGTGAAACATGGTGTGGGCGTTTAGCGAACTGAGGCGGTAAAGGCTCAATAGAAAAGATGTCAAAGGATGTCTTTGTCGGCGGCAAGTTCCGTGCGCAGCTTCGCGATCGCCTTCTTTTCGATTTGGCGAACGCGTTCGGCCGAGACGCCCAGTTCTGCGGCCAGTTCCTGCAGCGTCATCGGATCCGGGTTGCCGTCGGTGTCTGTGCGTAGCCACCGCGCCTGTACGACGCGGCGACTGCGATCGTCAAGCGCAGCGAGCGCATCGCGCAGAATTTCACCTGTGAGTCGATTGCGGTCACGCTCTTCAAGCGCCGCTTCCGGTTCATCCTCTTCTCTTGAGAGCCAGTCGATGGGAGCAAACGGATTGTCGTCTTCAGCGCCAGACGAGCCGGGACCTTCCAGGGGCGTGTCGCCGCCCGACAGGCGCGCTTCCATTTCGCGCACTTCTTCAGGCTTGACGTCGAGCGTTTCGGCGATGCGCTCTGTTTCCGAGGGTGAGAGCGACTTTTCGTCGGACTTCATCTGGCGCAGGTTAAAAAACAGCTTGCGTTGATTTTTGGTTGTTGCGAGCTTGACCATGCGCCAGTTGCGTACGATGTATTCTTGAATTTCAGAGCGAATCCAGTGCACGGAGAATGTCATCAGACGCACGCCGCGGTCGGGGTCGAAGTGCTTGATTGCCTTCATGAGCCCGATGTTGCCTTCCTGAATCAGATCGGCATGCGGCAGACCGTAGCCCAGAAAGCCGCGGGCAATCGAAACGACAAGCCTCAGATGCGACAGGATAAGTTGCTGCGCAGCCATTAGGTCGCCCTCGTCGCGCAGTCGTACGGCCAGATCGTGCTCTTCTTCGGCAGAAAGAATCGGCGCAGCGTTGGCATAGCGAATGTACGCATCCAGATCTCCCAGACGCGGAATGACCGCCGGCAGATACTGTTTTTTCTCGTAGGGAACGACTTCGCCCTTGACGGGATCGGGTCGAACAACAAGTGAGCCGCCTTGCGGCCCTTGATAAGGGACGAGCTGTTTGCCTGCGCCTTTATCGGCTACGACGATCTGCCCTGCGTTTTTTCCGCGCGCAACAAGAGCCCTGTCCGTCGCCGTGGGGCGGGCGGAGTCCGGTACCGAGGCGATTGTCTTCGTGTCGGAAGGTTCGGCCTCGAGCTTTTGCGGAATTGCAGGAGTATCAGTCACGTAAGCAGAGAAAAGCTTTTCAAATTAACAGCAGGATGCTACTGCGAAAAGACGTAAACGGGTGCAGTCAAGTTTGTCGGAGTTTGACAAAAATCAGGGCTGATGCCGCAACACGCGGGTGATGGCGTCTTTAGCGGCAAAAGATCCGACAACGTAACCCAGAAGTGCGGCTGAGCCAACGTAAAGCAGACACCAGTCAAGCGCAGGCATGCGAAGAATCACCGTTACGCCGTACAAGCCCGCAAAGTCGGCGATGGGCTTTGCAAGCAGACTCACGCCGGTGGCCGTCACGCCGAGTGACAGAACCGCCGCCAGCATCAGCGTGAGAAAGCCGCGCCACGAATACGGACGGCGAATAAAACTCGAGGTGGCGCCGAAAAGGTGCAGCGCGCGGATTTCGTCTCGCTGCGCGTTGGTCGTCAGGCGCACGGAAGCAAAGATCACAAGCAAAACCAACAGGAAGACCACGGTGCCGAGAATGCCGAGAACGACGGACAAAGCGGTGTAGAGCGCATTGAGGTAACGCTGCCAAGAGTCGTCGTAGGCGACGAGATCGACGTTTTTGATTTTACGGAACTGCTCGGCTGCGGCGGCAAGTTCTTCGGAGGAGACATTGTTTGCTACCGTCGCGATGATGATGTCGGGCAGCGGATTGTTCTTGGCTTTTTCCTTGGAGCGCTCATCCTCGGTTTTCATGCCGAGCGACTGATTGACCAAGGCAAGCGCGTCTTCCTTCGGCATGATTCGTACCGCGGAGATGACACTGTTTTTGGAAATGGCTTCAGCCAGATCCTTCACGGATTGCTCGCCCGCGCTGCGGTCGGCAAAGACGGTGACTTCGGCTTGCGTCGGGACGTTGAAGACCTGTGCCGACAGGGACCAGGCAAGCGTCGCAAGGAAGAAGGGAATGGTCAGTGCCAAACCAGCCAGAGAAAGCGCCATCAGAAAGAGGCCCTTGAATTCTACGATGGCTCGAACGGTCTGTCGCGCGGCCCAGCGTGTGCTTGTAAACATGCTCATCGAAAACCTCCCTGCAGCATAATGGGGCGGCAGACGATATTGGAGGGGTTGAGCTGCAGGTGTGAGGCCACGATCACGGAGACGTTGGATAGCGACACTTCGCCCAGCAGATCCATCAGGTGCTGAGCGTTGTCAGCGTCCAGATGCGCGCACGGCTCATCGGCCAGCACAAGCAGCGGATCGTTGACGATGGCGCGCGCCACGCTTGCGATCTGCTTTTGTCCGGCTGACAGATCGTGCGGATGGGCCTGAGCCAGATCCGCGATGCCGCACTTGTCGAGTGCGTTCATGGCGGCCACGCGCGCCTTGCCGTAGGACTCTTCGGCAGCGAGCGACGGCAGCATGACGTTTTCCAGAATGGTGCGGTTGTCCAGCAACAGACACTCCTGCATCATGATGCCCATGGAGCGGCGCACGATCGCCATCTCACGCTCGGTGAAGTTGTTGAGGCAGTCGCCCGCAACGCGCACTTCGCCGAAGGTGGGGCGCAGAATGCCAGCGATCATCGAAAGCGCCAACGATTTGCCCGAACCCGTGGGACCGTGCAGGCAGACGAACTCGCCGCGCGTCACGTTAAACGTGATGCCGGCGGAGAGCCGCTCGCCGTTGATTTCAATGCCGGCGTTGATGAGCTCGACAAGGGGAATGTTGACGCCGTTGGAGACCATGGGATTGCGTGACTCCGGTTAAGAAACGTTGTTTTGCAGCGTGAATTCCATACCGACGCGTGCCCAGACCAGAGACTCTTGCTCGAGCAGATAGCCGGTAAGCGGATGGCGCGAGAGCCACTGCGGATCAACCCAGAGTCGGAAAGCGGTCTTGCGGGTGTGCGCAACGCGTTCGAGCTTGATTTCGGGCAGTCGCAGCGTACGGCGGGCATGGGCGAAGATCACGGCCAGACGAAGCGACAGAAGCATGTTGACGAAGGTCGGATCCTGCAGGGCGCTTTCGACCTTTTTGAGGTTGCCTCGCTGACCGAGCACAAGCGTGCTCATCTGCGTCTGATCGTAGCGGGAGAACCCGGGCAGATCGGAATTCATCAGGATGTACTGGCTGTGCTTATGGTAACCGCTCGGACTGATCACGCGGCCGGTTTCGTGCAGCATGGAGGCCCACTGCAACAGCTTGCGGCAGTCGTGCGTCTGCTGATCGTCGGGGTTGAGAGCTACGAAGAACTTGTCGGCAAGCGCGGCCACGCGGGCGGCCTGCTGCTTGTCGATGCTCGAGCGCTTGATGAGCGCTGTGACCGTACTGTCACGCGTGTCGCGCTGTTCCTGTCTGCCGAGCATGTCGTAGAGAAGTCCCACGCGCAACGCACCGGAAGCCGGGCGCATTTCCTTGATCTTGAAGGTGTCGAACACAGCCGAGAGAACGGCCAGGCCGCCGGCGATCACTTCGCGGCGGTCTTCTTTGAGACCCGGGAAGTTGATCTTGCGTATGTCGCCCGCTTCAACGAGCTCTTTGCGCATGACCTTCAGGAGAGCCGGCGTAACTACGCCGTTGGTCAGGCCCGAGGCGTGACCGATGTCGGCGACGGCGCCGATCGTGCCGGCGCTGCCGTAGGCGGCGTCCCAGTTGCGGAAGGAGAATTCCTGATGGGCTTCTTCAAATTCGGCCTGAGCCGAGAGCTGAGCCTGCTTGAGAGCGTTGGCGGTGATTTTCCCGTCCGGAAAATAGGCGCGGGACGTGTTCACGCAACCCACATGAAACGATTCGCATTCTTTGGCGATGAAGCCGCACCCGATGATCAGTTCGGTTGAAGCGCCGCCGATGTCCACCACCAGGCGCTTTTCGCTGGAGGGAGGAAGTGTGTGGGCACAACCCGAAAAGACGAGACGGGCTTCTTCACGGCCGGCGATGATTTCGATGGGGTGCCCGAGAGCTTCTTCGGCTCGCGGCAGGAAGTCGGCAGAGTTCGTTGCAACGCGCAGCGCCTGCGTGCCGACGGCACGAATGTTCTGCGGATCAATGCCCTCGAGCTTTTCACGGAAACGGCGTAGCGCCGACAGGGCACGCTCCTGAATTTCCGGCGTAAAGGCGCCGTGTTCATCAATACCGCCGGCCAGACGCACGGTTTCCTTCCAATAGCTTTCGGTCGTGATGCGGTAGTCCTCCACGCGACCGATTTCCACGCGAAAGCTGTTGCTGCCAAGGTCAACTGCGCCAAGCAAAATCGGCTGCTTGTCCTGTGCTTCACCCTTCATCTCGTTGTCTCTCTCAAGTATCGTTTGCTATGGGCTGGAAATTAGGTTAATTATCCTCGAGCTCTTCGCCGACCAGCGCGCTGGCAAAGCGCTTGGCGTCAAAAGGCTGCAGATCATCGATCGTTTCGCCTACGCCGACGAAATAGATCGGAAGCGGCTCTTCACGCTCGGCGGTGATCGCCACCAGAACGCCGCCTTTGGCGGTGCCGTCCAATTTGGTAACGATAAGACCGGTGAGGCCGGCATATTGATCAAAAGCCTTAACCTGCGCAAGCGCATTCTGACCGTTGGTGCCGTCGACCACCAGGAGCACTTCGTGCGGTGCGCCTTCCATGGCTTTGCCCTGCGAGCGTCGAATGCGGGCAAGTTCTTCCATGAGGTTGGTCTGCGTAGGCAGGCGTCCGGCCGTATCGGCAATGACAACATCGGTGCCGCGAGCGCGGCCCGCCGAGACGGCGTCGAAAACAACAGCGGCCGGATCTCCGCCGCTTTGCGTGATCACGTCAATCTTGTTGCGTTCGCCCCAGACGGCCAGTTGTTCGCGCGCGGCGGCGCGGAAGGTGTCGGCAGCGGCAAGCAGCACTGTCTTATTCTGAGCGGCAAGCCACTTTGCGATTTTCCCGATCGTAGTGGTTTTGCCTGCACCATTGACGCCGGCCATCATGATCACCAACGGCTTGGCCGCATCCAGATTCATGGGTTTCTGCGCCGGAAGCAGGATGCGTTCGATTTCATCGCGCAATGCTGCACGCACTTCCTCGCGCGTTTTGAGGCCCTTGAGCTTCACCGTATCGCGCAAACGCTGTAGGATGACGGACGTAGGCTTGTAGCCAATGTCGGCGGCAATCAGCGTTTCTTCGAGCGATTCAAAAAATTCTTCATCGACAACCCCGCCCGAAAACAGGCCGACGAGGTTGACGCGGGTTCGGGCAAGCCCGCTTTTTAAGCGTGAAAAAAATCCCATGACGAAAACCAAGAAAAAACCAGCGGCGCCCAAACGGCGCGCAGGCACCACAGCGGGCGAAAAAGTCCAACACATTAGTTTACCAACCCGTGGTGCTGACGGCACGGTTCGCATCGTTTCCGGACGCTATAAACGAACGCCCGTGGCCGTCGGTTTGCGCGACGGACTGCGGCCAACGCCTTCGCGCGTGCGCGAGACGCTTTTCGATTGGTTGCGCCATTTTCTCGGCGATTTTTCCTCGGCGTCGTTTCTGGACATGTTCGCTGGTAGCGGGGCACTGGGGCTGGAAGCGGCAAGCAACGGCGCCGGACGCGTGGTGCTGCTGGAAAAGGATCGCCAGTCTGCGGCGTCGATTTTGGCCGTCATTGCCAAACTGCAGGCGCAGGACACCGTGCAGTGCCTTGCTGTCGACGCGTTTGTCTGGGCGCAGCAGGTCAACGAGACTTTTGATGTGGTTTTCATCGATCCGCCTTTTGCGCTGTCGCTGCATCAGAAGGCTGTGCAGGCCGCCTTGCCGCATCTGAAGAAAGACGGATTCCTTTATCTGGAAAACGAAAGCGAGATTCCGGATGACATGTTGAGCAAGTGGGGACTGCAAGCCGTGCGTCGCGGCAGGGCGGGAGCCGTTTATTACCTTCTTTGCGTTCGCAGTATCGGGTAAAATTATTTGTTTCTCATATTTTGATGAAGGAGCGCGGGTCTTTTCGGATGCGCGCTCAGCCTTAAATCGCATGACGACGGCCGTCTATCCCGGAACATTTGACCCCTTTACGCTCGGGCACCTAGATGTGCTTAAACGAGCGGCGCGCCTCTTTGACCGCGTGATTCTCGCGGTGGCCGAAAGCGAAAAGAAAAAAACGCTTTTTACTTTGGAAGAGCGCATCGCCTTGGCGCAAGCCTCCTGTGAAGAGGAACAAGGGCTTGAAAACGTGACGGTGGAAGGCTTTCGCGGATTGTTGTGTGATTTTGCCAAGGCCCGCGGCGTGACCGTGTCCGTACGAGGCGCGCGTGCTGTGAGCGACTTTGAGTATGAGTTTCAGATGGCCGGCATGAATCGTACGTTGATGCCGCAGGTCGAAACGATTTTTCTGATGCCCGCCCTCGAGTGCCAATTCGTGAGCGGCAGCTTCGTTCGTGAAATCGCTGCTTTGGGTGGCGATGTCTCCGGCTTTGTGCCGCAACCCGTGCGTTGTGCTCTGCAGCAGCGCTTCGCCGAGAAAAACGCAGCCGTTAGGGATTGACTGATCCTGAGTCGAGCTGCTTGAAAACAACAAACAACAAAGGAAACACAAAATGGAACCCTATGCTGCCGAGTGGTGGTCGATTGTTCCTCCGATTGTGGCCATTGGCCTCGCGCTTCTGACCAAGGAAGTGTTCTCATCTCTGCTGGTGGGCATCTTCACTGGCACGCTCATCTACGCGGTGGGCACAGACGCCAACATCGTGATGGGCACGCTGGAGACGGCCTTTACGATGATGGCCAAAAAGGTGGACTTCAATATTCTCATCTTCTGCTCGCTGCTGGGGGCGTTGGTCTACCTGATCAGCTTGTCGGGAGGTACGGTGGCTTATGGCAAGGCATCAACGAAGGTCATTCGCGGACGCCGTTCGTCCTTGGCTGCAACGGGAGGCTTGGGGATCGCCATCTTCATTGACGACTACTTCAACTGCCTCACTGTCGGCACCGTCATGCGCCCGATTACGGATGTCTACAAAATCAGCCGTGCCAAACTTGCCTACATCATTGACAGCACGGCTGCACCCGTGTGCATCATTGCTCCGATTTCTTCCTGGGCGGCTGCCGTCGGCTCTTCGCTTAAGGATACCGGTGTGTTTGAGAGCGAGCTCGGCGCCTTTGTGGCTACGATTCCGTGGAATTTCTACGCCATTTTCTCTCTTTTGCTGGTGTTCTTCCTTTGCTGTACGGACTTTGACTTCGGTCCGATGCGTCGCGCCGAAGAGCAGGCAAGCCGGCAGAGTGTTGATGTCACGGCTTCCGGAGGAACGGCTGATGAAAAGCTCAAGTACAACCCCAACGGCACGACCTGGGACATGTTGGTTCCGCTCGGCGCGCTCATCGTGTTTGCCGTGCTGGCTCTGATGTATACCGGCGGCTATTGGGGCACTGACGCCAAGTACCACACCTTCATGGCTGCCATCGGCAATTCCTCGGCTTCAATCTCGCTGGTGTTTGCTTCCTTCGGTGCACTGATGGTGGCATTGCTCATGTATGTGCCGCGCAAGCTGATGACGTTTGCCCAGTTTGCCGAAGGTTCGGTTGAAGGCATGAAGCTGATGCTGCCCGCAAACATCATCCTGATTCTGGCTTGGACGCTTTCGGGCGTTTGCCGCGATCTGCTCTCGGCGCCGCAGTTCATGCAGCATGTGGTGACCTCTTCGGGTATGGGAGCGATGTTCCTGCCCGTGATCGTCTTTGCGATCGCCGCCTTCCTGGCCTTTTCCATGGGTACTGCCTGGGGCACTTTCGGCATCCTGATTCCGATCGTGGTGCCGATTGTTGAAGTGCTCGACCCGAACCTTACGGTGGTGGTTCTGTCGGCTACGCTTGCCGGCTCGGTCTTCGGCGATCACTGCTCTCCGATTTCGGATACGACGATTCTGTCGTCTGCGGGCGCAGGCTGTGCGCACATCGAACACGTTTCGACGCAATTGCCGTATGCATTGCTGGTTGCCGGTTCGGCAGGCGTTGGCTACTTGGTGGCCGGCGTCTCGGGCGGCAGTCTGTGGATGAGCTGGCTTGCAACGGCGGTGGTGTTGTTCGGCGTGACAATTTTCCTGCATGTCAAAGAGGGACGCTCTGCGTCTAAAGCGTAACAATCCTTGCGGTCAGAGTTCGCAGAAACGCTCAGGCCGCTACAATCCCACCAAGGTTTTTGAGTAGCGCCCGCGACCTGGCGGGCGTTTTGAGTGCATGATTTTTAATCGACTGTTGGTCAACGAATTCGCAAGCAGCGCCGGGGGTGTCTTCACGGTGCTTTTTTCGGTCGTGGTGACGATCGGGCTTGTGACCATTTTGGGCGAGGCTGCCGGAGGCAAAATTGACTCTCGCTCCGTGTTTGAGCTGATGGCCTACTCGTCGTTTACCAATCTGCCGGCATTGCTGTCGCTGTCAATCTTCATTGCCGTCCTGATGGTCATGATGCGCAGTTGGCAGGATAGCGAAATCCCCGTTTGGTTCAGTTCCGGCGGATTGAGTTTGTTGCGTTGGATCGCTCCGGTTCTGCGATTTGCCATGCCGATGATCATCTTGGTGGGCGTGATTTCGATTGCGGTGACGCCTTGGGCAAAAGATCAGATTGAGCGTACGGCGCAGCAATTCGAGCAACGCGACGATGTCAACCGCATTGCCCCCGGACGTTTTATTGAGACAATGGGCGGACGCCGCATCTTCTTCATCGAGGAGGTTAGTCCGGACGGTTCTTCGGTTAAAAATGTCTTCATGAGTGAGCAAAACGGTGAGAGTGAAATCATCGTGCGTGCCGCTTCGGGGGAAGTACGGGCGACCGACAAAGGCGAGCGTTACGTGGTGCTCAAAAACGGCCGTCGCTACGACACGAGCCGAAACGGGGACGCCGCCTGGCGCGTGACCGAGTTCGACACCTACGAAATTCGCATCGGCACTCGTGCCGAACAGGCCTACATCAGCCGCGACGTGGAAACCATGACGTTTGAAAAACTTCTGGAACTGGATACGTCGCACGCCAAGGCCGAAATCGTCTGGCGCCTGTGCTGGCCTTTGGCGGCCTTCAACCTGGCGCTTCTGGCCATCCCTCTGTCCTACACCAACCCGCGCGCCGGTCGTAGCATGAGTCTGATTCTGGCCGTGCTGATCTTTATTCTGTATCTCAACGGCATCTCGGTGGCCGAAAGCTGGATCAAGACCGAGAAGGTCAATTGGATTGCTGCGCTGGTCGGACTCAACGGCACGGTCACAATGGTGACGGCGCTACTGTTCATACGGCGCGTCTGGATGCAGCGATGGATACCGCTTGCGATTTCCGAACTGCCCTACAAGCTTCTCGGGAGGGATAAATCGTGAAGGTCCTGACCCGACACGTTGCCAAAGAAGTTTTGATCGCCACCCTCTTTGTGCTGGTGGCGCTCGTTGCGCTCATCGCTTTTTTCGATCTGGTTAGCCAGGCTCGAAACATCGGCAATCGATACAGTATTTCGATGGCGCTTTTTTTGACGATGCTCAAGCTCCCGTCTCGCCTCTACGAAGTGATGCCGATTGCGGCTCTATTGGGCGCCGTCTACACGATGAGCCGGCTCGCCGCCAATTCCGAATTCACCATCATGCGTGTGGCGGGCCTGTCGCCCTTCCGTCTGGCGGGAATGATGACGGTGCCGGCGCTTATCTTGATTGCCATGACGTATTGCTTGGGTGAGTGGCTGACCCCTGCGGCCGACATGATGCGCAACGACATGGACAACATCCTTTTTAACCGGAAACTTTCGGCAAGAGGTTATTCGTCGGGTGTCTGGGTGAAGGACAATGTCAAGGAGCAGCAAAACGCTGGTCAGGCGACGGTGCGCTTTGTGAACGTACACAACCTGATTGCGGGCGAACACAGCCGCACGGGAGCCTGGCGCGTTTTTGAGTTCGACAAGGACGGCAGTCTGATTCGCGTGCTGCATGCGCCTGAAGCCAGCTACATTTCCGGCCGCGGCTGGCACCTCAAGGATGCCAAGGTCGAAACGCTCCCCAAGATTACGCACGATGAAACGCCCATGGTGGAAAAGAGTTCCGCCCGCAAGGACGTGGATTTGATGCTTCCGTCCGAAATGCGACCTGAAATTCTGGGCGTGCTGACCATTAAGCCGGAGCGCATGGGGATTTCAGATCTCTGGCAATACATCGCGCACCTGAAGGAGACGAAGCAAACATCGGATCGCTACCAGGTGGCGCTCTGGTCGAAGGTGTTCTATCCCTTGGCCATATTCGTAATGCTGGCCGTGGCAATGCCCTTTGCGTACCTCAATACGCGATCGGGCGGCGTATCGATCAAGATCTTCGCCGGGCTGATGATCGGCATTTCGTTCTATGCGCTCAACAACATCTTCTCTTTCCTCGGGGTCTTGAACACATGGCACCCGATGGTGGTGGCGGTGGTGCCGACAAGCGTCATGCTGATATGCGCGGCAGTAGCCCTGTGGCTGCTGGAGCGACGGTAGCGGCCGCCCAACTACGAAAAGAAACGCTGCGAGAGCCTCTGGAGGTTTTCGTAGCGTTTTTTATGGGAGCCGTCATGCGGCGATGCTCTTGGGATCCAGCGTAAAGAGCGACTGCAGTTCGGCAGCGGAAAGCTCACCGATCCAAGTTTCTCCCGTGGCTACGGTGAGATCGGCCAGATTGCGCTTTTCCATGAGCATTTCGTTGATGCGCTCTTCAAAGGTTCCCGCCGTCACGAAGCGATAGACGAGAACGTCGCGTCTTTGTCCGATGCGGTAGGCGCGGTCGGTGGCCTGTGCTTCAACGGCCGGATTCCACCACAGGTCGTAATGCACGACGCAGCTTGCCGCCGTGAGATTAAGACCTGTGCCGCCCGCTTTGAGAGAAATGATCATGGCGTGAACGGAACGATCTGTTTGGAAGCGATCGACCATAACTTGACGTGCCTTGACGGAGACGCCTCCGTGAAGGAAGTCGGGCCTATGACCGGTTGCTTTTTCGATCCAGGTCTGCAGGCGCTCTCCCATTTCCCGGTATTGCGTGAAAATGAGCACCTTGCGACCCGCTTCCCGACAGTGCCCGAGAATGTCAAAGAGGGCGGCAGCCTTGCCGGAGTCAGGCATTGCCGTTTCCGTCTTGAGGTATTGCGAGGGCGAATTGCAGATTTGCTTCATGCTCGTGATGAGCTTGAGCACTTCACCGCGGCGGATGGTGCGGATGTCGGTGCCTTGCGGATCTTCGACCGCTTTCTCCTCGAGCTTTTTGAGCTTTTTCATGTGCGCTTCGAGCACCTTGCTGTAAAGCGCGGCCTGTTCCGCCGTGAGGTTCGTGAACTGATCCACCGTGTTGCGTTCGGGCAGATCGGCGATGATGGACTTGTCGCTTTTCAGACGACGCAGCATGAAGGGGGCCGTCAGGCGGCGGAACGCTTCGGCGGCTGATTCGCTGTGATCGGTCTCGATCGGAGCGGCGAAAGTCTCCGTGAAATCCCTGAGCGATCCCAGAAGGCGCGGCTGGACGGTTTCCAGAATCGACCAGTATTCGCTCAATCGATTTTCAACGGGTGTACCTGTCATGGCGATCGTCTGAGAGGCGTTGAGGGATTTGGCCGCCACGGACTGGCCTGATGTGGCGTTTTTCACGGCCTGTGCCTCATCGAGCACCAACAGGCGCCACTTGTATCCCGCCAATTTTTCCGTTTCCCGGCGCATCAGCCCGTATGTCGTCAGCGTGACGTCGGGGAGGTCTTTGACGGCTTCGGGCAGCACGCGACTGGTGCCGTGATAGATACCTACGGAAAGAGAGGGCGCGAATTTGGCGATTTCGCGCTGCCAGTTGGTCATGAGCGTGGTCGGTACAACGACAAGTGCCTTGGCTTTGGTCAGTTCGCCGTCGTTTTTGAGCTGAAGCAGTGTGGCGATCACCTGCAGTGTCTTTCCGAGCCCCATGTCGTCGGCAATCAGGGCGCCGATGCCGAGACGAAGGTTTTTCATGAGCCACGAAAAGCCGCGCGCCTGATAAGGGCGAAGCGTGGCGTGAAGGTTCTCAGGAGGTGAAATTTCGTCGATCTCGGTGAGGCGCTTAAGTCGTTTGCGGATTTCGTCGCTCACGAGCACTTCGGCCTGTCGGCCTTTGTTTTCATAGTTGCCCATTAGCGCCGCGCGCATTTTTTCCAGATAGGTGGGCTGCGGCTGCTTATCAACGGTTTCTGCCATTCGCGCGAGCTCGGTCGGATCGAGGTAGACGAAATCGTCGCCGACCTGCACGACTTCGCCGACGTGCTTGGCAAGCTCTGCGAGTTCCTCCTTCGTGAGTTCCCGATCGCCTACGGCCACGCGCCAGTCAAAGCGTGAGAAGGCGTCTTTGCCCAAAAACGATTTACCGGTGCCGGCGTCCAGGTGTGCCACCAGACGCGGTTTGAGAAGGTTTTTGAGGCGTTCGGGCAACATCACGGCCACGCCCAAAAGTGTGAGCACCGGAGCGACTTCAAAGAGAAAGTCCTTGAGTTCGGATCGTTCAACCGTCACGGGGCTTCCGCCGGTTGCTTCAATGCGGTTCAATGACGGGTAAGCCGAAGTGAGCGTTTTAAGAACGGAGACGGCGGCAAAGCGTTCGTTTTGAAAGCGGCTTTCCTTGAGCAAACGCTTGAGCATCACCGGCCGCTTGGTGGAAAACACTGTGGTTTGCGAGGTGGTCTCGTTGTCAAAAAGCGAACCGTCGCTTTCTTCCGACACGTCGACTTGAGCGGGATCGACTTCCCGACCCAGAATGCCGTAGTTGATTTTGATGCCGTCCGGGTGTGTACGTACCGTCAATACGGGGCGCCACGGGTAGACGTTGCCTAATAGAAAGGCGCGCAGGCCGCGCAGCATGGTCTTGAGCATGCTTTCGGGCAGGAGGTGGTTTTTTGGCAACGGTGTTTGCATTGCCAAAAGAAGCAGTAGCGAACGGGTGTCGGCTAGAGCCTTAATGTCGCCTGCGACAAGCTTCATCAGAGCGCAAAGCGCAGCGGTAAGCGCCAGGAAAACGGTCTGACGGGCAAATCCCTCACCGCTTGGAACGACGGTGGAGCTGAACAATCGGTTTGCGTACGGCTGGCAGGCTCGGGTCAGTTGCTCAACAAGCTGCGCGACGTGACGGTTGCGAACGGCAGGAGTCCACATGAAAAACGGTACAGCCTGCGGGTTGTTTTGCGGGACGACCAGAGCAGGCACTACGGCCGAGTTCATCAGCAGTCGAGCGGCAAGCTGTGTGATCTCGCGCCAACATTCGACTTCCGGCGCCGACTCCTGAGCGTACACGACGGGCATCGTCAACAGGACTTCGAAAATGTCGGAGGAGTCGGTGAGTGTGAGACGCCGCGCTTTTCCTGCCGTGTCCCGCACGTGAACAGCGAGTTCTGCGCTCAAGCCCTCATCGGCGTCACAGACGGCTTTTACGGAAACGCTCAGAGATGCGAGCGCCGACTCGTCGACCGTGATTTTCTTTTGGAATAAATGTGACGAGAGGCAGTAGCCCAGCCAATCCGAGGCGACGGAATAGGAAATTCGGCGCCTCAGCTCCTTTTCGACCCCTGTGAAAAGCTTTCGAAGGTCGCTGCGAAAGGCTTCGCCTCCGGGCATCGGAAGCGATTCGGGGAAAAGAGACAGGATGGTTTCGCGCAGCGGCTCAAGTGTGGCGTAGGGGAGGCTGCGCAGTTCGGACAGAGCCGATGGTTCATCCAGCTCGACCGGGTCGGGGCGCGATTCGGTAGCGGCCGCAGCGAGTTCGGCCAGACGCAGCGGGCGAGCCGTGGTGGCTGATTTCAGGTCAACGCCTCTGTTTTTGAGTTCGGACTGCAGGTCAAGCCCGTGAAGTTTGAAAATCAAAAACGGATCGGCGTCGATGTGGTTGGCCATGCAGTAGAAAACGGCGGCGATGTGCTTGCAGATGCGAGCGCTGTCCGGGCACGAACAGGATGTGCGCATTTCTCGCCAGGAACGAGGAAAGAGCTCCAGGGAGAGCCCTTGGCAGATGTCGGCGACGCTCGGCGAAAGCGTACCTTCCAGAAGTTCGGCCACAAGCGACGGATTTTGTGCAATGGCGTCAAGCAGCAGTTTTTCCTTTTCCCGTCCCCACTTCGGCAGCGCAATTTTGATTTCGTACGGATAGTAGGCAGATCCCGAGACGAGCGCTTCGACGCGATCTTCGTGCGAAATCCACTCGCAGCTCACGACGTGTCCGGTGTTGTAGTAGGAACGTCCGCGAGGCAGTCGGTTGTCGAAGTCAACATTGCTCAATGCGTCGAGCCATTGTTTGCCCCACCAGGTGTTGCCGAAGGTTCTGCGTTTGGCCATAAGAAATGCAGTCACAAAAAAAGCAGAAAGGCGTGGGAGCTTTTCTGCTTTGGTTTGCAAAAAGCGAAGGCTTCGCTCAGTGCGAGAGAATCTTGGAGAGGAACTGCTGGGCGCGTTCCGAACGCGGAGAGCTGAAGAACTCCTCTTTCTTGGCATCTTCGAGGATTTCGCCGGCTTCCATGAAGATCACGCGATCGGCCACCTTGCGGGCAAAGCCCATTTCGTGCGTCACCACCATCATGGTCATGCCTTCACGGGCGAGTTCCACCATCACGTCAAGCACTTCGTTAATCATTTCCGGGTCGAGAGCCGACGTCGGTTCGTCAAAGAGCATGCAGACCGGATCCATGGCAAGAGCGCGAGCGATGGCCACACGCTGCTGCTGGCCGCCCGAGAGCTGGCCGGGGAATTTGGGAGCGTGCTTGAGGAGCCCCACGCGGTCGAGAAGCGCCAGACCGCGTTCCGTGGCTTCTTCACGGGAACGGCCGAGTACCTTCATCTGAGCGAGTGTCAGATTGTCGGTAATGGACAGATGCGGGAAGAGTTCGAAGTGCTGGAACACCATGCCGACGTGGCTGCGCAACTTGGGCAGATCGGTCTTGGGATCGCCCACGTTGATGCCGTTGATGAGCACTTCACCCTGCTGGAACGGTTCCAGGGCGTTGACGGTCTTGATGAGCGTGGACTTGCCGGAGCCGGAGGGGCCGCAGACGACCACCACTTCGCCTTTTTCTACGGACGTGGAGCAGTTCTTCAGAACTTGGAAGGAACCGTACCACTTGCTCACATTTTTGATTTCAATCATCGCCATAGGAAAAAGGCCTCTTTTTGCGGTTGTTTTCGAAAAAACTGCTTGTCTTTCAAGCGTAGCGTTTAATTGTAAGGTATTGCGGAAAAACGCGTCGACTCTTTTACAACCCAATTTGTGTTGACCGGGTGTGAAGACTGATGCCTCCGGTGGCCATCAATGCGACATGGACAGTAAACGGCCTTAAGGATCTTGAAAAAAGAAACGTCACTTTCGGTGAAGTAGCTAATGGCGGTGTCGAGGCCGTCGAGATTGACCATCACAAACCATCTCAAGCACATGCAGCAGGCCGTTTTGTTGGAAGCTGCCGAACTGAGCAAAGGCCCCTCGCTCAAGATCTGAGGCGAAATGTTCAAAGCGATTGCCGACAGTCGGAAGGTGACGCAAGATAGAATCGAACAATCTTCAGGTATCTTTGGCACCATAGAACATAACCAATTTCAGAATCCACAATCGAGGAAAATCGGCGTGAATCCGTGGTCATTGACAGTCATGTTGCGGCTTGACCGATCCCGTGCGGCATCGGTCCGGGACATTGTTGTGTCTAAAGGGGAGCCGGCATGACGAAGCGACTCGGGTTTTCTTTGAAGCTCGCGCTATTTGCGCTGTTGTCGACGACGATCGTCGGTGCCGATGCGGTGTATGCGGCTCCGACGCAGCAGGCACGAGCCGAAAGACCTAGATTGGGTCTGGTGCTTTCCGGCGGAGGCGCGCGCGGTTTTGCACATATCGGGGCGCTGAAGGCGCTCGAAGAGCTTCGCGTGCGTTTTGACGTGATCACCGGCACGAGTATGGGCTCGATGGTGGGCGGCGCGTATGCGGCGGGCTACAGCGCCAAGCAGATTGAGGACATCACGCTTGCTGTTGACTGGCCTCGTATGTTTGCGCCGCGTCCGGATCGCAATCGTATGGACTGGCAGGGTAAAGACAACGACCGTAGAGGCCTGGGACCTACTGAAATCGGCGTCACGAAGGACGGATTGCGCTTCTCAGGACAGCTAGTCCCTTCGCAGGAGCTCGACATCTTCCTGCAGCGCTCCACGCAGCCTTTCAACAGTGTCTACGATCTCTCCGAACTGGACATTCCGTTTGCGGCCGTCGCTACGGATCTGGAAAGCGGGCAAAGGGTGGTGCTGCAAAAAGAAATCTCGTTGGCGCAGGCCATGCGTTGCTCAATGTCTGTGCCGGGGGCATTTCGACCGGCCGAGTACAAGGGCCGAGTCTTGGTTGACGGCGGTCTGATCGACAACCTGCCGATTGATCTGGCTCGGGATATGGGCGCAGAACGCGTGGTGGCGATTAACGTCGGCACACCTTTGGGTAAGCGCGATGACATTAAAGGCGTGTTGGGTGTCATGGCGCAGGTGGTCAACATTCTGACCGAGCAGAATGTGCGCAAGTCCAAGGAGTCCATCCGACCGGGAGATATCTACATAGAACCTGATCTGGGGGGACTGACTTCCGGCGACTTCATGAAGTCGCGCGACATTATCGAAATCGGCTACAAGGCTGTGATGGACAATAAGGAGCTCTTTGCGCCCTACATCGAAGACGAATACGACTACCGGTTCTATTTGAGCGCCCGCTACGAAAAGACGCTTGTCGATGGTGAGCATAACGTTTCCGAAGTGAAAGTTGCGGGACTCGAGCACGTTAATCCCGAGCATGTGCTGGCGACAATTGATATTGACACCGACAAGCCCGTGAGCAACGAACAGGCGGCGGAGGCCGCACGCGACATCTGGGCCGAAGGCGACTTTCAGAGCGTGCCGTTTCGTTTTGAACCTGGCCCGAACGGCACGGAAGTGCTGGTGTTTGAACCCGAGGAAAAGACGGTGGGCTACTCCCGTCTGATGTTTGGCGGCAACGTGCAGTCTGACTTTCAGTCGTCCAACACCTTTAACGTGGTGCTGTCGCATACCTGGGGATGGCTCAACAAATGGGGCGGTGAATGGCGTAACGAAATTCAGCTCGGTGAAGTCAAGCGATTTCTTTCCGAATTTCACCAGCCTTTGGGCGTGGGCGGACGCTGGTTTTTGATGCCGCGCGTGAGCTACCAGTGGGAGCCGTTTGATCTTTATGTCGGCGACAGCGACACGCCGGTGGGCGAGTTCCGAACCGAGACGTTCGAAGCGGGCATGTTCCTGGGGTATGAATTTCCGAGGCTCGGCCGCATCTCCGCGGGTGCCGGCTGGTACGACAGTCGCATCAAGACGGAAACGTTCATCACAGATCTGAAATACACCGAAGATTCGTCGTTTGTGTCTCTGCGCGCCAATTTCGATACGCTCGATGATGCGAGCTTCCCGCGCAGAGGTTTTTACTTCGACGGTTCGGTGACCTATGACTTCAATCCGCAGGGTTCGATTGGAGAGCCGGACTCCAACACGCGCTACGAGGTCAAGGCCGCCATTCCGCTTCAGCTCGGTGAACGCACGACGGCTTTGGTGAGCGGCAGAGCTGCTGCGGCAAGCGAGGTCGGAAACTACAACATGGGAGGCGTTTTTAATCTTTCCGGTTCGCCTTACGGACGTTATTCGGGTGATCGGCTGGCATTCGGCCGCGTGATGATCTATCACGACGTGAGCCGCACCATGCGCGAACTGCGCATGCCGATCTATCTAGGCGGCACGTTTGAAATCGGGCGCGTTTGGAACGGCACGATCACCGAGGTGATCGGGGATCAGGGAACGCCGTGGCGTAAGGCTGCAAGCTTGTACATCGCAAGCGACACCTGGCTCGGTCCTATGTATCTGGTCGCGGGCAGAACGTTCGGCGAAAGCTCGTCTCTGACGTTCTACTGGGGGCGTCTGCTCTGGTAAGAAGCGTCAGTCAGCGATACTTGGCACACACCGGGCAATCGGGGTCGCTCGCGAGCTTCATGCGTGTGAATTCCCACGACAGCGTATCGAGTATCAGAAGACTTCCGACGGAAACGGGCGTGAGTCCTGCCGCAATCTTGAGGGCCTCTTCGGCGGCCATCATGCCGGCAATGGACGTAACCGGTGCCATGACGCCCGTTTGCGAGGCCTTGACGTCGGTGGCGTCGTCTTCAGGAAAAGTGCACTGATAGCACGCAGGATTACCGTTGCGGAAGTCGAAGACTGCCAATTGCACGCTGTAGCGCACGGAAGAAGCCGAAATCAGCACCTTTCGCAACGCTTTGGCCGCGCGGTTGGAGGCGTGGCGCGTGCGGAAGTTGTCCGAAGCGTCAATGATGATGTCGCAGTCTCGGGCGAGATCGAGGAGTTTGGCTTCGTCAACGAAGTCCCTGACGACTTTGACCGGAACGTCGGGATTGACGGCGTGCAGGGCGAGGGCTGCGCTTTGCGCCTTGTTCATGCCGATGCGCTCGGGCGTGTGCAGGATTTGCCGCGGCAGATTGGAAAGATCCACGGCGTCGGCGTCGGCAATCGTGAGCGAGGCCACGCCGCTTTCAACAAGCGCCAAGGCTGCGGGACAGCCCACGCCGCCCGCGCCGATGATGAATACGCGGCTGGCGGCAATGCGCGACTGCCCCTCAGGGCCGATTTCCTTCAGAAAAACGTGACGGCTGTAGCGATCGTCGGTCATTACTTCTTTTCGGTTTCGGTCGTGTTCTTGCTCTGAGCCTTGTTTTGCTTCTTGTCTTTGGCCGCTTGTTCAGCCTTCTTCTTGTCGCGATCGGCCTTGAGCTTAGCCTGCGTTTCCTCGTGCGTGACGACATGCTCACCCTTTAGAAACGCCTTGGCCTGTTGCAGCGGGAAGTCTTTTTCGTCGCCGAACATGTAGCGAAGCTTGGGCATCGTGGTCTCTTCTTCGTCCACGAATTCTTCAGCGGCTTTCTTGTTCTTGTCTTTTTGGACGGCCGACTTGTCGTCCTTCTTGACTTCAGGCTTGTCGCCGTTTTTCTGCTCGACCTTCTTTTCCTCCTTCACTTCAAGGTGATGTGCGAGTTCTGCCTCGCGAATCGAGAAGGAGGGATAGTTGCCTTCGGGGGTGTCGTCAACGGCGATGTCGGGCGTGATGCCCGTGGCCTGAATCGTGCGGCCTGAGGGCGTGTAGTAGCGGGCCGTCGTGATTTTGACGCCGGTGGTCTGATCCTTCTTCATGCGGATCGGGATGATGGTCTGGACGCTGCCTTTGCCGAAGCTGCGCGTACCCATGATGGTGGCGCGCTTGTGGTCCTGAAGGGCGCCCGCCACAATTTCCGAAGCGGAGGCCGAGGCCGAGTTGATGAGTACGACAACAGGCACCGTCTTGGTGATTTCAGGCAGGTGCGAGATGTTGTCCTGACTGGACTTGCCGGTGGCATAGTCCTTTTCAACCGCGTTGAACTTGCGCTCGTCTTCCGGATTGCGTCCGCGAGTGGAAACGACGAGGCTTCCCGGTTTGATGAAGGCGGCAGACACGCCGATAGCCGAATTGAGAAGTCCGCCCGAGTTGTTGCGAAGATCAAGTACCACGCCCTTGAGCGGCTTTTCCTTGTTGAGCTTCATGAGCGCGTCGGCCACGTCGGTTGCCGTGCGTTCCTGAAACTGCGAGATGCGGATGTAGGCCAGGCCGTCGCCCAAGGACTTGGACTTCACCGACTGAATCTTGATGATGTCGCGCATGAGCTTGATGACGATGGGCTTGGCCACCCCCTTGCGGGCAATGGTAAGTGTGATCGAGGTCTTGGGTTTGCCGCGCATGAGCTTGACGTTTTCGTTGAGGCTCAGGTCGGCCGTGGATTTTCCGTCAATCTTGACGATCAGGTCGCCAGCCATGACGCCGGCCTTGGCCGCGGGCGTATCGTCAATTGGATTGACAACGCGCACGCCTTGCGCATCCTTGGTGACTTCCAGGCCGAGACCGCCGAATTCGCCCATCGTGGACTCTTCCATGTCCTTGAAGGCGTTGAAGTCGAGATAGGACGAGTGAGGGTCAAGCCCCTCAACCATGCCTCGAATGGCGTTTTCAATCAGGTCTTTGCTTGGCACTTCATCGACGTAGTAATTCTTGATGGTGCCGAAAATGTCCGCAAAGAGGCCGATTTCTTCAAGAGGAATGCTTTCTTCGGCTTGTTCCTGCTCCTGAGGCTGAACGTCGGCGGCAAGAACGGAACCGCCGAAGAGTGTTCCGGCGGCCAGAAGAAAGGCAAAAGCGGTGCCTTTGAGTCGTTGAGAGGTCATGTTAAAGCTTTCCAATGGCTGGCATTGAGTGCGGCGATCCGCTGCGCTTCTTAGTTTTTGGCGATCCAGCGCGACGGATCAAAGGGTTTGCCTTTGTAACGGAGCTCAAAGTATAAGCCAGGGGCATCTTCGCCACCCGAGCTTCCGACGCTGGCAATTGTTTCGCCTTGTTTAACGGAGTCGCCCACGCTCTTATAAAGCGTTTCGTTATTGGCGTAGACCGAAAGGTAGTTGGAGCCGTGATCCACGATCAGCAGGTTGCCGAAGCCGCGCATCCAGTCGGAAAACACGACGGTGCCGGGGCCGGCGGCAACGACGTCCTGACCTTGTTTGGCGCGAATCAGCAGGCCGCGCCAGGCAAGCGTGGAGGCCGCGCCTTCGCGTTTTTGGCCGAATTTGGCCACGATCTTGCCCTTGGTGGGCATGGTGAGCTTGCCGCGAAGCTTGCCGAAGTTGCCGGTGGTCGGCGCCACAGTAGTGCGGCGCGGATCGGGTTTGGCGACTTTTGCAGTCTGTGTTTTCTTAGACTCTTTGCGTTTTGCCGCGGCTTTTTCCTGTTCGCGTCGTTTGGCGGCGGCAAGCGCTTCTTTCTTGGCGCGTTCGCGCGCGGCTGCGGCGGCAATCTGTTTGTCGATGTCGGCAATCAGGTTGGTGAGCTGCCGATCGTTCTTGACGAGCTGCTCATAACGGGCTTTTTGAGTGCTGAGCTCTTTTTTGAGTTGGGCAAAGGCACTTTCGCGGCGTGTCTTTTCCCGCTCGAGTTCCGATCGGTTTTTCTGCTCGGCGCTTTCAATGCGAATCAGTTCCTGCTGCGTTTCGTTCGTCTTTGCCGTGACGATTTCGATGTTCTTGCGGCGATTGGCAAGACGATCGATGGTACGGTCCTGTTCTCTGGCCATGTACTGCAGGATGGCCGACATGCGTGCAATGTCGTTGGGGTTATTGCCGACCAAAGCTGTTTGCCACGGGTGGCGGCGCGAGTTGACGAACTGCGCCTGACTGATGCTGGCGATGAGGTCTTCTGCTTCCGAGACGTGCAGGCTCACGATGCCGGCCTCTCGCTTTAGGTCTTCAAGCTGATTTTCAACATCTTGCTTTTTGTCGCCGAGTTCCTTGAGCGTTCGGTTGCTTTGCGAAATGGCCTTTTCGGAGGCGGCGAGTTCGCCGTTGACCTTGTCCAGACTCGCTTCCTTTTCGGAGATGTCCTTTTTGATGGACGAAATTTGCCCTTTAAGCGAGCGCTGTTCCTTTTGCAGAGAGCTCTTTTTTTGCTTGGACTGGGAGCTCGACTGCTTGGCGGGCGCAGCCGTTGCCTGAACGACGGGCGCGGCCAGCCCTGCGGCAAAGACCGCAATCACGAACAGTTTGGCAGGAAGCGCGAAGAGCATGAAAGGCAAACGCAAAAAGAAAGCAGGCAACACAAACGCTCGCCGCCACGCACAACGCATCGCCGCGAGGTGTCCTCAATTGTAGAGGAAGCGCCTTTCAAGCGGGCTTTTGGAGAGTACAAGCTTTTCGCCGCAAGTCTTTATAATCCGTTGCTCATGTTTAACGGCTTGCGGCAAAGCTTGAAAAGTCGGGCCCCCGTCCCCATATCCCAATGAAGCGGCCTTTTCGGAAGGTCCGGGCAAGTCATTTGAAAGAAACAGGAACTTACGGCTGTGAACCAATTTCTGATCGACAACATCCTGCTTTTGGTCATCATTCTGGTCTGCGTGGTGACGTTGGCAACTCCCTACATCAATCGCCGCCGCTTTGCGGAACTCGACAACGCCTCGGCCACCGATCTCATCAATCACAAGGGCGCCCAGATCATTGACCTGCGCGACCCGAGCGAATTCAAGAAGGAATGCATCGCCCGCTCGGTCAATATTCCGGCTGACCGCATTCATTACGAACTTGACAAGCTCGACAAGACCAAGCCCATCTTGCTCGTTGACGAAGATGGCAAGCGCGCCCGCATGGCTTCGCCCCTGCTGCGCGGTGTGGGCTGCAAGCAGGTCTACATTCTGCAGGGCGGTCTGAACGCATGGCGCCGTTCCGGCACGCCGTTTAGCCGCTAAGAAACGATTTTTTCTTTTTATCACTCAAGAAACCCATTGACGGAGTCAGCCAAAATGGCAGAAGAAAACCGCACGGAAAATACTGAAGGTCAGGCTCAGCAGGCTCAGGACAAGAACGAACCGTTCTTCCAGCTCGTCCGCTGCTACATGAAGGATGCGTCGCTCGAAATGCCGCACGCACCCGAAATCTTCATGACCACGCCCGAAGAGCAGCCCAACGTTGACATTCAGTTCGAAGTGTCCCAGCGCGCGCTTCAGATCCCCAACACGTACGAAGTGGTGGTGCGCGGCACGATCACTGTGTCCGTGAAGGGGCAGGCCATGTTCCTCGTTGAAGGCAAGCAGGCCGGTATTTTCGAAATCCGCGGCATCCCGCAGGAAGGCGTGCACCACATTCTCAACGTGCTGTGCGCGAGCACCATCTACCCGTACTTGCGCGCCAACTTGGCCGACCTCATCAACCGTACGGGGCTGCCGCCGGTGCACCTGCCCGAAGTCAACTTCGAAGGCCTCTATCAGCAGCGCATGGCGCAGCAGGCTCAGAAGCAGGCCGAAGCAGCCGCCGCTGCTCCCGCCGCTCCCGAAGCCAACGCCTAATCTCTTGTTCGAAACTGCGGACCTGCGGGTCCGCTTCGATCGCAAGCCGTCGCCGGATTGTCTTGTCCGCCGGCGGTTTTTTATTTGATTTGCGGATAATCCGCAACCTAAGTTATCCATACCCATCAAAAATGCGCTAACCTCGGGAATTGATTTTCGTCTGACATCGGAGTCGGCGATCTGGCATTTAACCGATTGGCCTTTTTAACGTATGACTGCAGAAGAAACCGCAAAAAAAATCCGCATTGCGCTCATTGACGACCACACGCTGTTTCGCAGCGGCTTAAAGGCGCTGCTGACGCGACAGAGCGATTTTGAAATCGTGGGCGAAGCTGCCGACGGCCTTGAAGGCGTCAAGTTAGTCGAGCAAATTAAGCCCGACATCGTTCTGCTTGATCTGGATATGCCCACGATGAGCGGCAATGAGGCGCTCGCACAAATTCTTGAAACCGATCCTTCGATGAAGGTGCTGATGCTCACGGTGAGCGAAGACGGCGACGATCTGGCCGAGTGCATGCGTCTCGGCGCAGTCGGCTATCTGCTTAAGAAGATCGATGCCGACTTCCTGTTGCAGAGTATTCGGCATGCCGTGGCGGGAGATTCGGTTATTTCGCC
The DNA here is from genome assembly GCF_003472385.1 of Sutterella sp. AM11-39. Classification (GTDB taxonomy): domain Bacteria; phylum Pseudomonadota; class Gammaproteobacteria; order Burkholderiales; family Burkholderiaceae_F; genus Duodenibacillus; species Duodenibacillus intestinigallinarum. The sequence goes on from NZ_QRLV01000010.1 coordinate 55,837, forward strand.
GGAAATGACCAGTAAGCTCGTGATGAAGCTTCGCAACGACACGTATCGCGCCAGCTCGGCGAGCGCTGACATCGAGTCGCTTACGCCTCGCGAACGTCAGACGCTGGCCTGGCTTGCCCGCGGCGTTTCCAACAAGGAAATCGCCCGTACGCTGGATCTGGCCGAATCGACGGTTAAAGTGCATGTGCAGAGCGTGCTTCGCAAGCTCAACATCAAGAGCCGTGTGCAGGCGGCCGTATTTGCCGTGGAGCACCATCTCGACAAGCTTTAAGCGGTCTTTTGATCGTTTGCTTGCCTCCTTTGTTTGAAAGGAGAAAAAATGAGCAAGGTTTTCAAATTGAAGACGGCGTGCTTTGCCGTTGCATTGAGCGTTGTCGGCGTATTGGCCGGCTGTGCGCATCCTCAGCTCGTCAGCATGGGCGAGACGCAGCAGGAGGTCATCGCCTATCTGGGTGAACCGGCGGCACAGACCCCGATGCCCGACGGTACTGTGCGACTGACCTACAGCGGCCAGCCCTTTGGACAGGATGCTTGGTGGCTTTTCATCGGTAAGGACGGCAAAGTTGTTTCGCGCGAACAGGGGTTGCAGGAGAAGTACTTCAATATGCTCACTCCGGGCAAGTCCACCGAGGCCGATGTATGGGCTCTGTGGGGTAAATGCGCGCAGAAGTACGAGTTTCCGCTCGTCAACCAGCACGCCTGGATGTACCGCTACAAAGCTCCCGGCGGATTCGACATGGCCGTGTGGCCGCAGTTTGACGTCAACGGCGTGATGCAGTCGCTTGAGGTGACGCTCGATCCCTGGGTTCTCAACGACGGCGACAGTTTCGATTAATCGTTGAAGGCTGCTGAAAATGCGAATCAAGTTTGTGTCGAAAGCGGCGGCGCTTGCTGCAGCGTTCGGCGCGGTTGTCGTGTTGGGCGGTTGCGCGCACCCGCAGCTCGTCGAGATGGGACAGACGCAGGAAGACGTCATCGCTTATCTGGGTGAACCGCAGGCCAAGACGGCCATGCCCGACGGCACGGTGCGCTTAACCTACAGTGTGCAGCCCTTCGGGCAGGAAGTCTGGTGGCTCTTTGTTGATCAAAGCGGCAAAGTTGTTTCGCGCGAACAGGGGCTGCAGGAGAAGTACTTCAATATGCTCACACCGGGCAAGTCCACTGAAGCCGACGTGTGGGCCATGTGGGGCAAGTGTGCTCAAAAGTATGAGTTCAATCTTGTCGACGAGCACGCCTGGATGTATCGCTTCCGCGACAAGGGCGGCTTTGACATGGCCGTGTGGCCGCAGTTTGACGTCAACGGCGTCATGCAGTCCATCGAAGTCACCGAAGATCCCTGGAAAAACAACGACCGCAACAATTTCATGAGTTTCTAGTCTGCATCCCTTGATGCGGCTGCTTACTTTCGAAAGCCTGTTTAGCATGACGACATCTGCCGCCACGCCTCTGACTTTGCGAACCGATTCTGCCGTGCGTGCTGCCAAGGGACGTTGGCCGGCCATTTTTGCCTCCTGCGGAATGGATGGCTCCCACTTTGTCAAGCAGGGGCGTCCGTGCCCTGTGTGCGGCGGAACCGATCGCTTTTCCTTTACCGATCGATGGGGGCGAGGCAACTTTATCTGCCGCGGCTGCGGGTCGGGCGACGGTTTTGATCTGATTTCGCGCTACTGTCAGTGCGGTTTTATTGAAGCTCTGGAAGTGGTGGAGCGTTTTTGCGGCATTTCTTGGCAGGGCGAAAAAGCCGATGCTCGCGTGGAACTGACGCAGGCGCAGATCAAGGAAAAGGAGCAGGCACGCGAGCGCATGAAGCTTTGGAGTCAGGCTCATCCCATTGTGCCCGGTGATCCGGTTTGGACCTACTTGGCCGGTCGAGGACTCACGCCGAGTTGTGCCGGTTTGGAAGTGCGCTACCATCCGGCTCTTTCCTATAACCACGAGGACGGTACGGTCACGCAGCATCCGGCGATGCTCTCGCGCGTGATTGATCGGCACGGCGTGGTGATCAATTTGCACCGAACCTACTTGGATGAGAAAGGTGCGAAAGCGGATCTTCCGAAACCGAAAAAGTTGATGTCAGGGGCTGCCAAAGGCGGAGCAGTACATTTCGGAGGCGAGGTCGGAGATGTGCTCGGGCTTGCCGAAGGCATTGAGACGGCGATTGCGGTACATCAGAAGCGAAGCATCCCGGTTTGGGCGACGCTAGGTTGTACGAACATGCACGATTTCATGGGTATTCCCTCCGGAGTCAAGCGTCTGTTGGTGTTTGCGGACAACGATGCCAAATTTGCGGGGCAGGCGGCCGCTTATGCGCTGGCGCACCGCCTTGCGACATCAACTTCAATGGAGGTGACCGTCCTGGTGCCGCCTATAGTCGGCACCGACTGGCTTGATGAACTTATTGGCCGGGCAGGAAGCCGGTTTCGTTGAGCGGATGGTTTTCAATGAACGGTCGGATGCTGTGCGTCACCACGCCCAGACATTGCCACCGGTTCTCGTCCCACGGAAACAGATCTTCAAAAACTTCGTCCGTCGTGGTCTCTGCCTTCAGACAGGGACATTTGATCTTGACGTCGTATGCGAGACGTCGAAGAAGCGTTTTGTCGCCGATTTGAACGACGACGATGTCATCGGTGACGGGCGTGCGCTTGCTGTCGATCAGAACGGAGTCGCCGTGCGCAATGCCGGCGGCATCCATGGCATTGCCGTTGACGGTTACGACAAACGTCGATTGATTGTTATGCAACGGTAGTTGGGTGAGGCTTATTTTTGTGGGTTCAATCTCAACGTCTGATGCGCTTTGGGCCCTGATGCGGCGGATGTCCGAATCCTTGGTCGGTTCGATGCAGTTTTCCAAGGCCTGCATGTTGGTTTGGGTTTGCATAATCAGCGTGCGGATCCATCGAGAACCGCCGCGGTTGACGAAGGTGCTTCTTTGCTCTTCCGATACGCGAATGACGATGTGGCGGTTGTAAGGAACGCCTTCGATCGGCTTGCGGCCGGAACCGGGGCGATGGCCGCCGCGGCCTGAAGTTTTTTTGACGGGATCTGTCTGAGTCTGTTTCTTTGCTTCTTGCAGAGACATTGCCGAACTTGGGAAAAAAGAACCAAAAAACGAGGCAGAAGGCCTAGATCAGTAGGGTTAAACGATTAATGGAAAACCCGATGGCAATGTTATATGAGAAAGGCGCCTTTTTTTGACGGAAGAGAGCTTTTTTGCAAGAAATCAACCGGCATAACGCAGCAGTGCGACATGCGACGTTTGTGATCGAGAAAAACGAAATTAATGTCTGAGCTTGTAGCCGGTCACAAACAGTGTCGTCGCAATGGCGACAGCAGCTGCGCAGAAACCTCCGGTCACAAACAGCGAAATGAAGGGATCGAAGTCGCTGCGACCGAAAAAACCGTAGCGAAAGCCGTCAATCATGTAGAAGAAGGGGTTGAGAAGCGACGCTTTGGCCCAGAAATCCGGCAGTTGCTCGACCGAATAGAAGACCCCTGACAGGAATGTGAGCGGCATGATCACAAAGCTTTGAAAAGCGCCCATCTGATCGTATTTTTCCGCCCAAAGCCCGCAGACGACGCCGAGGCTAGCCATCAGTGCGGCACCTAAAATCGCAAAGCCGAGCACCCAAAAGACGTTTTCCAGAGGCGGCACAATCCAAAGACAAGTGGCAGCAAAGACGCCCGCGCCGACGATCAGTCCGCGCGCGACGGATGCTGAAATAAAGGCCGCGGCAAGCTGCCAGCCTGAAAAAGGCGGCAGTTCGATAAAGACGATGCTGCCCATGATCTTGGACTGAAGAATCGAAGAGGCCGAGTTGGCAAACGCGTTTTGCAGCAGCGCCATCATCACTAGGCCCGGAATCAGAAAGGCGACGTAGTCCACGCCGCCAAGTACGGACATCTTGCCCTTAAGCACTTCGCCGAACACCAACAGGTAAAGAATCGACGTGAGAATGGGAGCGAGGATGGCGTGAAGCGCAATCTTCCGAAACCGCAGGACTTCTTTGTCGAAAAGCGTAAGGAAGGCGGCAAACGGGCGGTAGTCGGTCACAACAGGTTTCATGGGCGTTTGTCCGAATTGGTTAGGTGCAGGAACACCTCTTCGAGGCTGGATTCTCCCGTGTGAACGTCATCGATGCGGGCCGTGCTTTGCAGGGCTTGCAGTACGGTCAGGATGTCGGTGTCATTGCGATACGACACGGCGTAGTCGTTGGTCTGGCCGATGCGCTCGAAGACAAAATCTGCGATTGCCGGCAATGAACCCGAGCGCAAGGTAAAGCGCAGGCGTTTACCGGAGAAGCGGCTCAAAAGTGCTTTGGTGGTGTCCAGTGCGGCCAGTTTCCCGCCGTTAAGGAGTGCAATGCGGCCGCACAAGCTCTGGGCTTCCTCGAGGTAGTGCGTTGTGAGGATGATCGTGTGACCGTGCGCGTGCAACTCCTGCATGAAGTCCCAGATGCGGTGACGTAATTCGACATCAACGCCTGCCGTGGGCTCGTCGAGAATGATGACCGGAGGCTTGTGAACGAGTGCCTGTGCAATCAGAACGCGACGCTTCATGCCGCCCGACAGGCGTGAGACTTTTTCGTTTATTTTGTCGGAAAGCCCCAGCCTTGAGATCAACGTGGAAATCCAGATGTCGTTGTGACGGATGCCGTAGAACCCGCTTTGCAGACGCAATGTTTCTCTTACGGTGAAAAACGGATCGAACGTGATTTCCTGCGGCACGATGCCTACTGCCATTTTGGTAAAGCGCGGTTCTTTGACCGTGTCTCGGCCGAGTATGTAAGCGCTTCCCGCATCGGGTTTGACGAGGCCGGCAACGGTGCCGATTAGGGTTGACTTGCCGGCGCCGTTGGGGCCGAGCAGGCCGAAAAATTCGCCTTGCCCAACCTCGAAAGTTACGCCATCAAGCGCCGGTGCCGCGGCGGCTTTGTAGGTTTTGCGGAGGTTGAGCACGCGCAGAGCGGCACTGTTCTCGGATTCTTTTGACGACATGAGTGCGTCCTACGCGTGCGGTTTCTCGGAGGCCTCTTGGCGTTCCCAAGCGAGCCACTCATCTTTATGCGCTCGGATAAAGCGCGTCAGACGCTGTAGCGAACTCACCATCTTGTCCGGAGCTCCGTGCTTATTCATGTCGGCAAGCTCTCGGGCAATCTGCGGCGGCGTACCGAAGATATCGGTGAAAAACGCTTCGATGGCCTGACGACGACGGCGTAAATCCTTGGCTGTGCTGAGTCCTTTCTCGGTAAGGGTGATCGTACCGTAGGGCTCGTAGTGGATAAAGCCCATCTCTTTGAGCGCTCGCATGGTTGAAGTCACGGTTGAACGTGTCACATTGGCTGCTTTGGCAATGGCGCAACCGCGGGCTGATCCATTGACGAGAAGCTCTTCATAGATGATCTCAAGATAGTCGGCTTGGATGGCCGTCAAACCATTGTGATCGGTTGTTGTTCCTTGTTGAATCAACGGGTTAGAAGCAAAAGACATGTAACGGCAAAGGAGTGAAGAGCGGCTGAACAGAGATCCGACGAGGAATTATATCGGCAAAACCTACAGAAGTTTGATTGATCTAAATTTGAGAATGATTATCATTCGTGATATTCTGAGCGCTCGAAATTTTAAGTCGGTTCTCAAAAACGTCGAGTGCCGTCTTGTGGCCGAAAGCGTTAAGGCGGTCGGCACTTCTCGGAGAAAAAAGATTGATGCAGAAAAATCAGACGAAGTTGTCCGTCGGCCACGGCGGTGCCGCACTCAAGCACGTGACCTTTGAAGCCGGTGCCAAGAAGATGAGCGAAAAGCTCAAAAACGGTACGGCTGAGAGTTTTTTTGCCAATGCAGCCGACCCTCTTCATGCGGCTTTTGAAGCCAAGGCGGTCATTCACTCTGGTCCTGGCGGTATGCCGTTGATGGGAAAAGAGGCACGCGACTACCTTGAGGCCGTCGCCGAGCAGCCGCGAAATGGCAAGACGCTTGCTTATTTGCATGTGCCTTTTTGCGAAACGCGCTGCCTTTACTGCATGTTCTATCAGAACCCTTACAGCAAAGAGGCTTCTTCGGTTTTTGCCCGCAATCTCGTGCGCGAAATCGAACTGTGGAGCGACAAGGCGGCAATGAATTCTCATCCTGTTCACGCCGTCTACTTCGGCGGCGGAACGCCTACGGCGCTTGAACCCGAAGATCTCAAGACGGTGCTTACCGCCGTCAATCGCTATCTGCCGCTTGCCAACGACTGCGAAATAACAATTGAAGGGCGAATTCACAATTTCGGAGACGACAAGATCGAGGCGGCCCTGGAAGGCGGCGCCAATCGCTTTTCGCTCGGCGTGCAGACCTTTGACGACCGTGTGCGTCAATCGGTGATGCGAGTGGACGGGCGCGACGCCATTTTGTCGCGACTCGACAAGCTGATTTCCTATGACGAAGCTGCCGTTGTGATTGATCTGATCTACGGTTTTCCTTGGCAGACGATGGAAGTTTGGGAAGACGACATTCGTACGGCGCAAAGTCTCAAGCTTGACGGCGTGGACTGCTACCAACTCAACGTCTTTGAGAAGTCTCCTTTGGCTAAATACATTGCCAACGGCAAATTGCCTCCGGCTGCCGACACGGCTATGAAGGCCGATATGTTTGCTCTCTCGGTCGAACGTTTCACGAACGCACAGTGGCGGCGACTTTCGAACAATCACTGGGGGCAAACGATGCGCGAGCGAAACATCTACAACGCGCTTGGTAAAGGCGCTTGCGATTGCCTCGCTTTCGGGTGCGGAGCGGGCGGACGTCTGCAAGGCAACAGCTTCATGATGGAAAGACGGCTTGCCGAATGGGAAAAGGTGCTTGAGGGCGGTGAAAAACCTGTGGGCATGCTGATGAAACCCGGCAAGCATTGGCACCTGATGCGCACGCTCAGTTCCGAAATGGAATCGGGGCGCATCAATCTGGCGCATATCGAAAAGCAGTTCGGGGTTCCCGTGAGGGCATTGACCGAAGATGTTATTGCTCAGTGGATTGATGCCGGTTTGATGCACCGCGTGGATGACTGGCTGGTTCAGACGATTGCCGGCCAGTATTGGCACGTGACGCTGGCTCAGCTCCTGATCGGTCTCGTCGGTATGCGTTTGAGCGCCGGTGCAGTGAACGAGCGACCGGCCGGAAACGCTGCCGTTTTCTCCGGCGAAAAACCCGCGCACGGGTAAGAACCTTGTTTCAAATCATCCCCGTTGACACAGGAACTTAACGAACGCGCCGCACCGTAAAAAACAAACCACAAGAGTGCGCGCTGTCTTTATCAAACGAAGGAAAAATCGATGATGTCCCGTATTCCCAAACTTGCGGCTGTCGCTGTATTGGCTGCGTTTTCCGGCCTCGCGCTGCAAGTGCAAGCACAGGAAACCGTTGAACTCGACGAGGTCAAAGTCACAGCCGGCCGCGTGGAACAGGAACTTATGGACGTGAATATGTCTGTCTCTGTGATCACGCAGGAGGAGATTCGCCGTTCAAGCGCACGTAACGTGGGTGAACTGCTCGAAGATATTCCTGGCGTTCGTATCAACAACGACGGCGGTCAGGGAATGAAGCGAATCAAGATTCGCGGTGAAGATGCCTTTCGCACCCTCGTGATGATCGATGGGCAGAAGGTATCGGAACACAAGTCCATGTCGGGCTCACCGATGCTGATCGATCCATCCATGATCGAACGCATCGAAGTGATCAAAGGGCCGGCTTCCGTTTTGTACGGCTCGGACGCCATTGGCGGCGCCATCAACATCATCACGAAAAAGGGCGGTACGAAGCCGATCGAAGGCGAGGTATCGGCTGGCATGAATACATCGGCTTCTGGGAAGAACGCCTCGGGTTCGATTTACGGCGGAATTGATGGTTGGAAATATCGTTTAAGTGCGTCGATTGAAGACAACGACAATTTGAAGACCCCGAAGGGTGAAATGGAGAACACGTACTTCACGGCGCGTTCCGTTTCTGGCTTTTTGTCGTATGACTTTACGCCCGATGCGACGGTCGGGGCTTCACTGGACTATTACGATCTGGAGTTCGGTTCTAGTGACGTAAACACGCCGGGATTTGCTGTTGATGTGCCTAAGTGGTCGCGTTTTAAAGCGGCCGCCTTTGGTGAATTCAGAAACATCAGCGATACATTCGTTCGTCTGCGCACGGATGCTTTCTATCAGAAAAGTAAGAAGGACATGGTCAACAGTGTGCCTGGGACAACAGAGATGCCAGATGGGAGTTCAGTTCCATATGTAATGCAGCCAATGGCATACAACACGACCGATCAATATGGCTTTTCTCTGCAAACCGATTGGCAGTTGGGCGAATGGAATTACTTGATTGCCGGTTATGAACTTTCCTACGATGATTTGTCTGCTCAAAGCATCACGCAGATGACAACGTCTGGGATAGGAGTAACCATGGGGAATTATCTCTATGACGGCTACCAAATGACTAATGCTGTATACGCTAGCATGGAGACACAGTTACCAGCTGACGTCATGTTGACCTATGGTGCTCGATATACCTGGGTGCACACCGACATGGATATGACCCGAATTAAGGGATCCAACCAGATCACAGACGGTTCGACGTCGGATGGAAAGTTGATTTTCAATGCAGGGCTTCTGTGGAGGGCAACAGACAATCTGACGTTGCGTGCAAGTTATGCGCAGGGATACCGAGCGCCTATCCTGCAGGAACTCTATGTTGATACGGCAATGGGTCAGAATTCAGGTTATACCTACGCCAATCCTGATCTTAAGCCCGAAACTTCCGACAACTTTGAAATCGGAGCACGCTGGGCTTCGGCGTATGTGTCGGCTGATATCGCTGCGTTTTATTCGGAGGCTGATGACTATATCACGACGCTCAGAGTGAGTGATTCGGAGTACAGATACAGCAATGTTGCAGAAGCCAAAACATTTGGTATTGAGTTGACTTCGTCCGTACGTATTGCCGAAACTGGGTTCGAACCCTATCTGACTGCAACGTGGATGCGCCGTCAATTCCAAAACGGCGACGGCTTTTCAACGTATGACACCGCTACTCCTGAATTCATGCTTCGCTACGGCGTGCGCTGGAGCGGCATGTACGCAGGCGTAGGTCTGAGAACAGATGTCTTTGCGCGTTCTCAGAGCGAAATCGAATACGACGACGGTGTTCAGAGCGCGGCGGGATCTAACAGCTACCATCTCGGCGGCTACACCACGCTCAATCTGACGGCGGGCGTGGACTTTGGCCCGAAGCGTCAGTATTCGTTTGATCTGGGGCTCTACAACATCTTTGATAAAGGTTACCAGGAGCAGACCTCCATCTATGAACCCGGTCGTTACTTCGTGGCCAAGTTGGGTGCTCGCTTCTAAACCATCCTCTCCAAAGGCCTGAAACGACCCGCTGATCCGGGAAGTGTTCGATTCAGCTTCCTAATCGACGCTTACCGGACAGCATCTTCACCACTCACAAAATGTTATGACGAACAGTCCCATCAGAAAGAGGCATTGGGAAGCGCGAGAGTTGGTGCTCATCGGTGTTTTTGCCGCGGCTGCCAAGCTCTCGAGCCTGTTGATTGCTCTTGCCGGCGGCGGCATGAACCCTGTGTCTCTGGTTGCTAAAAATCTTGTCTACACGACGCTGATCATTGTGCTGCTCACCAAAGTACCCAAGCCCGGCACGCTGCTTTTGTTTACGGTCATCAGCATGATCGTGAGCGTGTGTCTGATGGGCGGCAGTCTGACGCTGTTGCCGGCAGCATTAGCAGGAGCTTTGCTGGGTGAACTTTGCATTTGGTTGACGGGAGGAGCTTCCAAGCCCTGGTCCCCTTGGATCGGCGTCGGTGTTTACGACTTGGTGAGCAAAGGTTTGTCGCTGGGAGTGTCGTTTCTTTTCATGCGAGAAAGCCCAAGCCTGATGACGGTGGTTGTGCCGATTGTCTTCATCGGCTATCTGGGATCTCTCGGCGGACTGTGGTTTGGCCGTAAAACGGTAAAGGAGCTGCGACATGCGGGCTTTGTTCGCTAATGGGGCGGCTCAGTCGAGCGTGCTGCGAAAGCTCGACGCCCGTACCAAACTCATTGTGACGGCGGTCACTGCTGTTCTGACAGTCGCCTCTTCCGGCATGCTGGCTCAGCTTGTGATTTTTGCCGTCACGCTTGCTTATGTGTTGTTGCTCAAGCGCCCCGGTTTGGTTGCCGTTTTGTACGCCTTGATGGCAGCGATGATGGCTATTGCGGCGCTTTGCGCTCTGGGTTTTCAGAGTTGGATGCCGGGGCTCGGGGGGCTGAGCGCCAAAATGCTCCTGATTCCTTTTCTGCGCGGCCTTTCCATGATGAACGTGGTGATGGTTTTGGCTCTCACTACACGTGTGGAAGATCTGTTGCTGACGCTGGAACGGATGAAACTTCCGTTTTGCATTTTTTTGCCTACAGCCGTGATGCTGCGTTTTATTCCGACCTTTGCCAACGACATCAAACAGGTCTGGGAAACGCTTCGCATCAAGGGCTGGCCGCTGGGGCCTGCAATGCTTACGTTGCATCCGATTTTGTCGGCCCGTTTGATTTTGGCACCGATTCTTTTCCGTGCGCTGAAAAGTTCGGAGACCTTGGGGGTGGCGGCTGAACTCAAAGGCATGGGAGCCCGCAAGCGCACGATTCGAAGCGACGGTGTTCGCCTCTGTTCGGCCGATTGGCGTGTGCTGGGCTTGATGCTAGTGACGATTGCCGCTGTGATTTGCTGCGAGGTGTGGCTCTCGCACGTATGGATGCCCGACGGGGGCGTCAAGATGATGCACTGAGGCTTCGGACGGATTCCTGACATGATCGAATTCAAGAACGTTTCATACACTTACGCCAATACGCAGACTCCGGCGGTTTCCGACATCAATTTCACGGTTGCCCCGGGCGAACTCAAAGTGGTGACGGGGGCTTCGGGCTGCGGCAAGACCACTCTGATGCGTTTGGCCAACGGGCTTTGCCCGCAGATATACGGCGGCAGGCTTGAAGGCAGCGTGACGGTGGCCGGATTCAATGTTTCCGAAACGCCGGTGGCGGATTTGTCGGAAGTGATCGGTACGCTGTTTCAAGATCCCGAAGAGCAGTTTTTCGCACTCAACGCGGGCGATGAAATTGCATTTGCCCTGCGCAGTCGCTCGTTTGATCCCAAGGACGTGCGCGAGCGTACGCTAACGGCGGCTCGTAAACTCGGGATCGAAGAACTGCTCACGCGCGACATCCATGCGCTGTCCGAAGGGCAAAAGCAAAAGGTCGGTCTGGCGGCCATTTTGGCGCTAGGACCAAAGACGCTTATCTTCGACGAGCCCAGCGCCAATCTCGATCCGGAAGCTACGCAAGCGCTTGCTCGCACGATTTTGGAACTTAAAAAAGAGGGTGCGGCGATTTTGGTTGTGGATCATCGCCTCTATTGGCTCAAAGAAGCTGCCGACGCCGTTATCGTGATGAGTCAGGGACGAATCGTTGAGGAGATGCCTTTTTCAGGGCTCTATGACGATGCTTTCCGAGCCCGATGGGGGCTAAGAAAAGCCGAAGTGTCAGACGCGCGCCGGAGCTTGCCGCGCGTTGGAGTGACGAGCCGGAACACAACACCGAAAGCGCACGACGTATTTTCAGCGAGCCGCATACGTTTTGCTTACGGCGACGAACACATCATTTTTGATGGTACGGGTTTTTCCGTCGGGCAGGGCGTTACGGCACTTGTGGGTGACAACGGCACGGGTAAGACGACATTGGCCCGCATTCTCACGGGACTCAATAAGGCTAAAGGGGACTTTTACATTGGCGAGGAAAAAGTCGGCGACGAGGGATTGATGCCGTTTTCCGGACTGGTGCTTCAAAACGCCGATCATCAACTGCAGATGCGAACTGTCGCCGAAGAAGTCGAAGGAGCTATTGTGGCCGGTCGTGTCGGGGCGTCAAAAGCCAAGGGCTGGCGACGTTTGGCAGCCATGCGGCCGAGACCTGAAGACAGGGCTCGAGTTCAAGAAATTTTGACAAGCCTCAATCTATTGGCGCTGGCAGAGCGCCACCCGCAAAGTCTTTCCGGAGGCGAAAAGCAGCGTCTGGTGATTGCCTGCGCCGTTGCAAAAGATCCCGCCATTTTGATTTTGGATGAACCGACGAGCGGGTTGGACGGCGCCAATATGGCTGCCATTGCCCGCCTGATGCGCGAGCAGGCTGATGCGGGGCGCGCCGTGTTTTTGGTGACGCACGATCTGGAGCTTTTGGAATCGTGTGATCGGGCGTTGGTGATGACGGATCTGCAGAAGAAATGCGCCGGATAAAGATTTCGAAGAAACGGAAGTAAATTTCAATTCACATTTTTTTGAAAGGATAAAAACAATGACGATTGAATATCGCACCGCCACCGAAGAACAGAAGGCTGTGATTGAGGAGCTGCTTGCCGCGACTTTTCCGGCTACGCTCGAGACGATTGCTGCCCGACTGGATCTGACGCCGCTTGCGGCCGCACAGATTCTCGGGCGCGACATGTGTTCGTTCGTGACGGGAGACGTCACTGAACGTTTTGACGAGGTATGGGCGAGCCTTGCACAATGGGAGCGTGCCACGCTTTTCATTCAGCACGGCGGACACGTGTTTGAAATCGAAGCCAAGCTTTCTGCGGGTAAGCGCGCCCAAGGGTACTACAACATTCTTCACATGAAAGCCGTGGTTGGCGGTCATTTGAAGTACGACGCCGTCGGAGCCATCGCCTTTGCCTCTATTCCCTTTATGAAACGCGAATCGCATTGCGTGATTTTCTTCGACAAGGAGGGTAAGGTTTCCTTCTCGGTGTATCTCGGACGCGAAAATCACCAAATCATTGAGTCCGTCAAGGCGGCCTTTTTCGCGGGCAAGGAAGCCTTTTGTGCTTAATCAAGGAAAAAACATGAGACCTCTGATTGTTGTCAGTTCGAAAACGGGTAATACCCGTATGATTGCACGCGCACTGCAGGACGGCATCGGTCCCTGCGACTACGTTGAAGCCGCTCAGATGCCGAGTGATCTGAGAGCATACAACCCGATCGTACTTTGTTTCTGGTGCGACCGAGGCATGGCTCCCGAAGACACCAAAGCTGCCGCCGAACGGATCAAGGGTAAGGACATTGCCTGCTTTGCCACGATGGGAGGAGATCCGCAAAACCCGAAGGCCAAGGATTGGATGCATCGCACGAGTGTGGGGTTGGTCGAATCGGGCGAAGCCAACGAGCTAAAACTGGAATTTTTGTGCCGAGGCCGCATTGATCCGGAGCTTTTTGCTCGCATGACAGCCATGATGGGGGGCGAAGTGACGCCCGAGCGCGAGGCTCGGCGCAAGCAAAGCGAGACGCATCCGGACCGACTTGACGCTCTGGCGGCTGTCAAAGCTTATAAGGACGTGTTCAGCGCCTGAAAAGATGGCTTGACTCACGGATAAGAAGATGGGAGTCGCGTGTGGCTCCCATTTTTTTTCTCGAGCGCGCGTAAATAGCACAAAATCGAGACGTTTGGGGCACTTGAAAATTACGGAATTCTTCGGAATTTTCGAGTCAACTCAAAGGCTTGCAAAAGCGAAAAAATGTTGTTCCCAATGTTTTGCAGCTTTTAAGGCCTCTGAGGATCGACTAGAAATGAGCGACAGACTCTCCGACTTTCCCGTCACATTTCATAACCGCCAATACGCACCGTTGATGGTCGGCGGCATGGGAGTCAATATTTCCAACGATACGCTCGCGCTTGCGGTGGAAAAACTAGGCGGAATCGCGCACTTGTCCGATGCTCTTTTGATGGACATCGCCGATAAGCAGTTTGGTACGAGCTTTTGTAAAGATAAGATTCATCGCTTCAAGAATCTCATCGACTCCTACGACAAGTCGGAAATCGTCTTTGATCTCGAACGTCTGGCTGAGTCCACGCGCCGCTACGTTTCGGATGTGATGCGCCGCAAGACCGGCCGCGGTCTGATTCTGATCAACTGCATGGAAAAGCTCACGATGAATGCGAGCACAGCTACGCTTAAGACGCGTCTGAATGCGGCCCTCGACGGCGGCATTGACGGCATCACGCTTTCGGCGGGCTTGCATCTTTCCAGCATGAAGCTCATGCAGGACAATCCTCGCTTTCATGAAGCACTGATCGGCATCGTTGTTTCGAGTACGCGTGCGCTGCAGATTTTCATGAAGCGCGCTCAGGCCGTCGGCCGACTGCCCGACTACGTTGTGGTAGAAGGACCGCTCGCGGGCGGACACCTGGGCTTTGGCGATGACTGGGCCGAATACAACCTCGAAGATATCGTGCGCGATGTGGTGAAGTGGATCGGCGACAACGGCTTTGACATCCCCGTGTTTGCCGCAGGCGGCATCTTCTCCGGCGAAGACGCCGTGCATTTCGTGCGCGACGTGGGCGCCGCAGGTGTTCAGGTGGCAACGCGCTTTGCTGTGGCTCAGGAAAGCGGCCTGCCCGAAGCGGTCAAGCAACGCTATATCGACGCCACGGACGACGATGTGCAGGTCAATCACTTTTCCACGACGGGGTACCCGATGCGCATGTTGAAGGACTCTCCGGCCATCACGAGCGACATTCGCCCCAACTGCGAGGCCTACGGCTACCTGCTGCAAAAGGGCGAATGCTCCTATGTGAAGGAATGGTTCGCCCGTCACGGCAAGATTGACATTCAGCCCGTTCCCGAACACTCCAAGTGCTGTCTGTGCACGCACATGCGCAACTTCAAGGTGTGGACATGCGGCGCAAGCGTCTCGCGCCTGAAGAATGTCACCAAGCGCCGTCCCGATGGTTCCTGGCAGCTTCCCACCGCTGAGGAAGTATGGCGCGATTACGTGGAAACGGAATGCCAGCATCTGCCCAAGGCCGCCTGAGGCCTTAGCTTTCCGACGGACGGGCGAAGGATTTTGGGTCGAACAAAGTCGAATCGGCTATTATCCTTCGCACACTCCGGCGGATCGCTTTTGCTGTTTTTGACTTTGTGGCCGAGTGGTTGAATTCTCTCGGCTTTTTTGTTGTGCGATCCGTGCTTCCGACAGAAAAAGGAATGACTATGACGCGCAATGTTTTGTTAATGATTCTTGACGGCTGGGGGATCGGCGACGGCTCCAAGTCGGACGCCATCCGTGCCGGGCACCCTGTTTTTATCGAGGAGCTCACCCGCAGCAATCCTCACGCCGCTCTTCGCACCGATGGCGAGAATGTGGGCCTTCCCGAAGGCCAGATGGGTAACTCCGAGGTGGGGCATCTCAACATCGGTGCCGGCCGCGTGGTCTATCAGGATCTTGTCAAGATCAACCGTGCTTGCCGTGCGCAGGATTCGGAAGACCATTCTCTGGCTCAGAACACGGAAATACGCGCACTCATCGATCATGTGAAAAGCACGGGGTGTGCACTGCACGTGATGGGGCTTTTCTCCGACGGCGGCGTGCATTCTTCGCTCGAACATCTCGAAGCGCTTCTGGCGCTTGCTAAGCGCGAAGGGATGGAAAAATGTTACGTGCATGCCTTCATGGACGGTCGTGACACGGATCCCAAGAGCGGCCTTGGCTTTGTGCGCCAGGTTGAAGAAAAGATGAAATCGGGTGCGCTGGCCGGGACGATCGCAAGTCTTATCGGTCGCTATTACGCCATGGACCGCGATAAGCGCTGGGAGCGCGTGCGCGAAGCTTATGAACTGTTGGTCAACGGTAAGGGAACCGCCTACAGCAACGCAGCGAATGCCGTGGCGACTTCCTATGACGAAGGCGTCACCGATGAATTCATGAAGGCTCATGTCCGCGTGGATGCCGAAGGCCATCCGATCGGTCGCATTCGCTCGGGCGACGCGGTCATTTTCATCAATTTCCGCAATGATCGTGCTAAAGAACTGACGACAGTGCTCACGCAGGCAGAGACCGAAGGAATGAAGCCGTTGGATCTGTTCTTTGCCACGATGACGCCCTACGATCCTACCTACACCGGCGTGCATGTGCTTTTCCCGAAAGAAAACGTGCCCGACACGATCGGCGAATGGGTTTCCAAGCAGGGGCTCAAGCAGTTGCGCATCGCCGAAACGGAAAAGTATGCGCATGTGACGTTCTTCTTGAACGGCGGTCGTGAGGCAGTCTTTGAAGGTGAAGAACGTATTCTGGTGCCGAGCCCCAAGGTGGCGACTTACGATCTGCAGCCTGAAATGAGTGCTTATGAAGTGGCCGACAAACTGGCGGCGGCTTTGGCTGAGCGCAAATACAACTTTGTATGTCTGAACTTTGCCAACGGTGATATGGTGGGACACACCGGTGTGTACGAGGCCATTATTAAGGCCGTGCACGCGGTCGACGATTGCGTGAAGACGGTCGTGCAGGCGGCCAAGACCGCCGGCTACGAGGTGGTGATCATTGCCGATCACGGCAATGCTGACAATGCCGTCAATGCAGACGGTTCGCCCAATACGGCCCACTCGCTCAATCCCGTGCCCATCGTTGTTGTGTCCGATCGCGTGGCATCGGTTCAAAACGGTGTGCTTGCCGACGTGGCGCCAACCGTGCTCTCGCTCATGGGCGTTGAACCGCCAGCCGCGATGACCGGCAAGAGTCTCATTGCGTTCAAGGCCTGACGGCAAAAACTAGCGGACAGACAATGTTTCGGGCGCCTTTCCCGCTGAAGGAACGGCGCCCGAAATGCATCAGAGCAACGGACTGAGCAGATAGGAGAGGCCTTCGAGGAAACGCTGTCCAATGTGGCGGCGGTGCCACCGTACCGGATCGATCGGCACGGATTTTGCTTCGTAGTGCCGATGCAGAGCAGTCATGTCGGCGACAAACTTCGGGTCGAAAATCAGCAGCATCATTTCGAAATTCAGGTGCAGGCTGCGCTTGTCCAAATTGACGGTGCCAAAAAGGCTGAACGTGTCGTCAACCGTGATCGCTTTGGTGTGCAAAAGACCGTCTGTGAAAAAGGAAATCTTCACGCCCGCGTTCATCAGGTCACTGAAGTATCGGCGGCTCGCCCAGCGCACAAACTGCGAATCAGGTTTGCTCGGGATGCACAGACGCACATCAACCCCGCGCATGGCGGCATTTTGAAGCGCCAGGATCAGCGTTTCGCCCGGAATGAAATAGGGCGTTGTGAGATAGATGCGCTTGCGCGCACAGCTGATGGCTTCCAAAATCAGGCGTTGGTTGGCGTCGTCAACCGTGGTAGGACCGGAAGGAACGACAGTCACGCAGGCTGAACCCACAGCGGGAACGGGAGCAATCTTCTCCAGTGAGATACGCTCGCCTTCAATGTCAGGCTGCAGTGCCCAGTCAAAGAGAAAGACCTGATTGAGGTCGCGCACCGCAGTGCCTTCGACGCGCACCATCGCATCGACCCATTCGCCGATACCTTCGGTTGCGTTGAAGATGTTGGGATCAATGAGATTGAGGCTTCCCGTGTAGCCGAGGTGATCATCGATGATGACCGTCTTTCTGTGCAGGCGCAGGTCGGCGCGGCCCTTGGTGATCGGGAAAAGACTCACCGGCAATGCACGGGAAACGTGTACGCCTGCAGCGAGCATCTTGGAGGGCCAAGAACTGCGAAGCCAGGCGCGGGCTCCGATGTCGTCGACGAGGATGCGGCATTCGCAGCCGCGTTCTGCGGCTCGGATGATGGCCTGAGCGACTCTGTCGCACCATCCGCCGACGCCCCAGATATAGAACTCCATGGAAACGGATTTCCGAGCGTTGTTGACGTCGTACTCAATGCGGGAAAGTGCTTCGACGGAGTCGGAAATCAATTCCAGGCGTGAGCCGCAGCTCATCGGCAGATCGCCCAGACGCTCGGCCAGACGTGTGAGCCCCTTATGGCGCTGGCCGTGCGGCATCGTGGGAAGCGTGCCTGAGATGGCATAACCCTCATCGGTCACCTCTTCCCAGTGTTTGAGCAAATGGCGCAGTCTCAAGGCTCGCCAACGGCCGATGGGGCGCTCGCCGAGCCAGACGTAGAGGATGAAGCCGATGTAGGGCAAGATTGTGACGAGCAGAATCCAGGCAAACGAACTGCCGGGCGGATGCCGCGTCAGGATCACGCGCAAAATGACGCTGGCCGTAAGGACGAATTGCAATAAAACGGCCGCTGCCCCCGCCAGGGTTACCCAGAAGTCTTGATTGATCAAACTTTCGAGCACGACCGTCGTCCTTCGGTTTAGTTCTTAGCGCAGGACTGTGCCTTTTGCGTGAGGAATTCCCAACGTTCGTAGGCGGTTTCGATTTCCTGCGTGAGCGCTTCCGATCGGGCCGTTACGGCTTGCTGTTCGGAAACGGGAAGCCTGAAGAAATCGGCCGAACTCATCTTCTGCATGAGTACTTCCTGCTCGGACTCCAATGTTTCAATGGTTTCGGGAAGCGTTTCAAGTTCCTTGTTTTCCTTCCAGCTCATGCGTTCGGCGCGTTGACGAATGGGTTTCTTTGCGGCGGGCTTATCCGGTACTGCTCCGGTTTCGGGAGTTTCAATTGCGGGCCGCTGACGCACCCAGTCCTCGTAGCCGCCGACAAATTCCATCCAGCGTCCGTCGGGCGCAAGATAGTTGACCGGAGCGAGCACCTGCGTGACGACGCTGTCGAGAAAGCGGCGGTCGTGGCTCACCAGAATCACGGTGCCGGGGTAGTTTTCAAGCGTCTCTTCAAGGAGTTCGAGCGAGTCGATGTCCAGATCGTTAGTGGGTTCGTCGAGCACCAGAAGGTTGGCAGGCAGAGCAAAAAGACGCGCGAGCAGGAGGCGATTGCGCTCACCGCCCGAAAGGTTGGCAACCGGAACTTCCGCGCGATGCGGAGCAAACAGGAAGTCACCGAGATAGCTCATGACATGCTTTTTTACGCCGGCGATTTCAATCCATTCGCTGCCGGGACTCACGGTTTCGGCCACAGTCTTGGTGTCGTCGAGCTGTTCGCGCAACTGATCGAAATAGGCGATTTTCAGATTGGTGCCGAGTCGCACACTGCCTTCGTCAGGTTCGAGTTTTCCCAAAAGCAGCTTGATGAGTGTCGACTTGCCTGCGCCGTTGGGGCCGACCAGGCCGAGCTTGTCGCCGCGCAGCAGACGAAAATTCAGATCCTTGACGACGGTTTTGTCGCCGAAGACTTTGCTCAAAGACGTGACTTCGGCCACCAGTTTTCCGCTTCGCTCGCCTGCGTCCACTGTCATGGACACGCGTCCCATACGCTCGCGGCGAGCGGCGCGTTCGCGACGCAGGGCTTCCAGACGGCGCACACGGCCTTCATTGCGGGTGCGGCGTGCTTCGATACCCTTGCGAATCCAAACTTCTTCCTGTGCCCAGAACTTGTCAAAACGCCGGTTGGCAATGGCTTCAGCATTAAGTTCTTCGTTTTTGCGGGCTTCGTAGGCCGCAAAATTGCCCGGATAGCTGCGCAGGATACCTCGATCGAGTTCGAGAATGCGTGTGCAAACCGTATCCAGGAAAGCACGATCGTGCGTCACCACAATGAGCGAACGGTTGTTGCGGTACTCCTGCGTGAGAATGCCTTCGAGAATTTCGATGGTTTCAACGTCAAGATGATTTGTCGGTTCATCAAGGAGCAGCAAATCGGGCTTGAGGCTGAGCGCCAAGGCAAGCGCCGCTTTTTTCTTTTCACCGCCCGAAGCGGCCTGAGGGTTTTGCTCACTTGCCGTACGAAGACGATGCAAATATTCATCGAGACGAGCGATGGCTGCCCACTTTTCACGTTCGTCGGCAATGTCTTCAAAACGGCCGCGTGCGAGAAGACTTTCTCGCAGAGTGGCGGCTTCGGGAAGGTTCGGTTCCTGTTCGAGATAAACCGAAACCAGACCGTCTTGACGCGTCAAAATGCCGTCGTCCAGTTTGTCGCGACCGGCAAGAACATGCATCAGAGAACTTTTGCCGGTGCCGTTGCGGCCGATGAGGCCAACGCGTTCACCGGCATCGAGCTGCATTTGGGCTCGGTCCAGTAGGGGCAGGTCGCCCCAAGCAAGCTGCGCGTCTGCAATCGTAATAAAAGGCATGGTGGCTTAGGGAGCAGGCGTGGTTGTCGTTTCCGTGGTTGTGGCTTCAAGAGCATCGTCGAGTTCTTCAGGGGGTTGTGCCGAAGATTTCGCCGGTGTGTTCTGCATTTGCTGCAGGAGTTCGGACTCCAGTTCCGGGTCGTTGGGCGCGAGCGTTCCTGCTTCCTGTGCGGCACGTTCGGCTTCGCGCGTCAGTCGCTCCAGCGAGCGGCTTTGGGCTCGCAGACGTTTGCTCTGACGCAGAACTTCAAATTCCACCAGGTCTTCTTCGCTCACCGGCTTGACGACACCGCCCTGAATCATGGCGGTCTGAGCACGGCGATCCACAACCGGCGTGAAATTGAGGTTGTAAGTGAGCGTCCCCAGAAGTCCCTTGATCTGAGCCGAGGAAACACCGTGAGCCACTGATTGCGACAGAGCATAGGCATCGGCGCCGAGCGCAAAGAGGCGCTTGTCAAACGTGGTTTCAGGCACCGGAACCTGATAGGTCTGCTCGAACTCTTCGGGGTTGAAGTTCAGAATCATCGGAGCGTCCACAAGACCGACCTGCAGCAGGTCGTAGGTCATGGCGCGGGCGGCCGAATCGGTGGCGGTCTCTCCGGGGTTTGTGAGCGATGTGGCCCACACGCGCGTGCGGATGGGCAGACGAGAGCGCACAAGTGACGCGTTTTTGGCGTCCATGGCTAGGAACGCGGCATAGTAGGGCGGCTCGGAGAGCGCCACGCGGGCGCGCTTTGCCGCCTGCAGACGACGTATGCGAATCTGCTGCTGACGCCAACCGACCGGGTCGGCTTCCTGATCGATCAGCACTTCGTCGAATTCGTCGGTATTGAGTTTTTCGACGACCAGTTCGAAGAACTTGCGCAGGCGCGTGAATTCATTGAGGTCGACCGTCAGTCGATCGGGCGTAAAGCCCATGCGGATCAGTTCTTGCTCGAAGGCTTGAGAAACGCGCTTTTCAAGCGGTGTGTCGTGGTCGATCAGCAGTACCTTGGGCTTTTCGCCTGCTTCCGTGGTTTCCGGCAGGGAGGCTACGCCGAGACGAGCGACGTATTCGGCATCATGCTCCATGGACATGCCGAGCATGAGCATGTTGCGCGGGAACTGCAGCGGTTTGCGGTTGTAGAAGGGCAATTCAATTTCGTCGGCAAGCACCAACCCCGGCACCTTGGTTTTATTGGAAATGCGGCCGCCGGTCGGCTGATTGTCTGCGGCTTCCTTTTCGGACAAGGCAGCTTCAAGCGGACGTTCTTCGGCGGCT
Source organism: Sutterella sp. AM11-39 (assembly GCF_003472385.1). GTDB lineage: Bacteria > Pseudomonadota > Gammaproteobacteria > Burkholderiales > Burkholderiaceae_F > Duodenibacillus > Duodenibacillus intestinigallinarum. The sequence goes on from NZ_QRLV01000010.1 coordinate 77,098, forward strand.
TCGAGTGCCGCGGCGTTTTTCTGTGCTTCACGCAAACGCCGCTCGGCGAAAATTTCGTCCTGCGTCATCGGTGTGAGCTCGTCGAGTTCGATTTCGTTGAGCGTCACCAGGGGAAGCGGCAGGTAGTTGAGCTTGGCAATCTCGGAAATGGCGGTACGATCAAGCGGACCGACGGCAACCTGTGCGCCGGCACGAGCGGCGGCTTTGAGCTGATCAACGGCTGTGCCGTTAGATCCCGGACGCACCAACAGGACTTCGGCGGGGTGCTCTGATGCATAATTGGCTGCCAGAAGGCCTAAGAGAGCCGTCTGTGAGGGACCTTCCAGAGGAGAGTCTGCGGTCGGCAGCAAAAACGCCATGCGCATGCTGTACTCTTGCGGCTCGCCGGCTGCCTCTCCGGAAGCTGTATTGTTGGCCGCAAGCGGAGTTTCGGACGTTTGGCCGGATTCTTCGGAGGGTGAGCTCGAAGCGGTGTCGGAAGACAGTGCGTCAACGGATGCAGCGGCAGGAGCGGGCGCGGCGGGCTGAGCCTGCTGCTGAGCCGCTTCAGCGGCTTCGGCAGCTGAAACGGTTCCGAGGGCGGCTTCAAGCTCGCTGTTGACAGCAGCGGCGGGCGCGGCTTCGAGAGCGCTCGGGGTCGGGTTTGTTTCTTGGGCCGCAGCGGCGCAAGTCAGTAACGAAAAAGCGCAAAAAAGACCGGCAACGGCAGGATTTTTCACGATGCAGTTCACTTCAGATATTGATGAAACGGGACAGAGGACGCGATCGTCGCAGTTTGCGGCTGATCCTCTGATGCAGAGCGCACAAACGGCGCAGCAGAGCTTTCCGCAGTCAGCGCTCTATATTGTAGGGCTTCCGATCGGGAATGCGGCAGACATTACTCTGCGCGCACTCTGGGTGTTGGACATCTGTGACCATGTGGCCTGTGAGGATACCCGGGAAACCCGCAAACTTCTGGATCGTTACGGGATTTCCACGCCGACGATCAGTGTGCATGAGCATAACGAACGTTCGGCATCGCAAAAACTCATTGACTATCTTGCCAAAGGTGAGCGCATCGCTCTCGTGACGGATGCAGGCACTCCTGCCGTGAGCGATCCCGGAGCCAAAGCAGTTCAAAGCGTGCGCGAAGCGGGCTTTCGTGTGGTACCGGTGCCGGGTGCAAGTGCGGTTGTTACGGCACTCTCGGCAAGCGGCTTGGATTCCTACAGTTTTACCTTCGCTGGATTTGTGCCTCCTTCGGGGAAGGCTCGCCGAACGGCACTTTCTAAGTTAGCGCAGAAAGAAGAGGCGTTTGTGCTTTATGAGGCACCGCACCGCATTTGCGATCTTCTCAAGGATCTGGCCGGCGTGTTGCATGCCGGACGCCGGGTTGTGGTGGCTCGCGAACTGACCAAAAAGTTCGAAACTTTCGATGCGATGACGGCGTCCGATTTGCCCGATTGGGCGCAGGCTCATGATCCGCGTGGCGAATATGCCGTGGTTGTGGATATGCAGGACAAGAGTGAGGAAGGGCTTGACGCCAAGGACCTCAAATGGCTGCGAGCCATTGCGGAAGAAATGCCCAAGAGCAGAGCGGCGGCTTTGGCCGCGAAGGTTACCGGTATGAAGCGCGATGCGATTTATCAGATGCTTAACGCCGAAGATTCGGAGTGAAGACGAGTTTTTGCGGTTGTTTTTTGGCGTCCTTGTAGTCCATTGAATGAAAAAGAAAAATTCTTCCTATTGAAGAAATTTTGGAGTCCCTACTGTAGAAATTTTCGAATGTCTACTGTCGAATTTTTTTGAATTAAAAATCAGTACAGGCATTAGGAATGCGTGCTTCAATCTCTGTCGCGTCGGCCGTGCTTTTACAGTAAAGGCCGTAAAGCCCCTGACTTCAGCCAGGGAATATAAGGCCGATCGTGCATCGCACGAAAAAAACGATCAATACTGGCGTGTATACAAAATTTCTGGCATGATTCCCCGATCATGAAAATCATCTGCGGCTTCAGGTACGAACTCCATACGACAGACGAGCAGCGTTCTGCATTGAGCAGAAACGCCG
>NZ_QRLV01000011.1:0-61729 GCF_003472385.1 Sutterella sp. AM11-39
GTTTATTGATCCAGTTCAAACGTTATGTGGATCAGTTAACCGGGAGTTCGGGATAAAGGGCTGCTTGAAGAACCAAGTAGCCCTTTATCTTTTTGTAAGCGAGCTCAAACGCAAACGAGCTTTCTCAAACCCGACCCCACGGCTACTTCGTGCCAAGCACGTAGAGCGCGTAGCGCACAAACATATTGCACGCCACGAGCAGTCCCTCTTCGTCAATGTCGAAGAATCCGTTGTGGTTGGGCCGATCGGTGCCCGGCTTGTCGCTGTGCGTACCGAAGTAAACGAACGTCCCCTTGCAATGCGGCAGATAGTCGGCGAAGTCTTCGGCCATCATCGACTTGGGATAGTCCGTGATGATGTTTTCGGCACCAACAATTTCCTGCGCTACGAGCTTGGCTTCCTTTGTCGCATCCGCGTCGTTTATCAAGGGGTTGGAATAGTTCTTGATGACGATGCTTGCCTTGGCGCCCAGCATCTCTGCCGTCTTCTCGACGATGTCGGTAAGACGACGGTTCGTGGCTTCACGGACTTCGGGCAAAAATGTGCGCACCGTCCCTTCCAGAACGGCCTCTTCGGCAACGATGTTGTACTGCGTGCCGGCCCAGGCCTTGCCGATGCCGACGACAGCTGACTCCATCGGATCTGTGCTGCGCGCAACGATGCTCTGAACGGCCACCACGATTTGGGATGCTACGTAGAGGGCATCCACGCCCTTGTGCGGCATCGAAACGTGTGCCCCTTTGCCTTTCACTTCGATGCGGAAAAAGTCGCAGCTTGCGTTGAGAGGTCCTGCAACGACGCCCACCTGACCGACGTTGAGGGTATTGGTAACGTGCTGACCGTAGATGCGATCTACCCCTTCGAGCAAACCTGCCGCAACGAACTGTCGCGCCCCCTGCCCGATTTCCTCGGCCTGCTGGAAGAAAAAGCGCACTTCCCCGGCAAAGTCGTTTTCCATTGACTTCAGAATGCGTGCGGCAGCAAGCAACGTTGCCGTGTGGCCGTCGTGGCCGCAGGCGTGGCAAAAGCCCGGATTCTGAGAGGAGTACTCGCAGTTTTTGAGATCTTCCATGCCGAGAGCGTCCATATCGGCCCGCAGCGCCACGATTTTCGTTTTGCCTTCGCCAACTTTTTTCCCGACTACACGAGCATAGACGCCCGTTTCACCCACACGGGTGTGCTCAATGCCGACCTTGTCAAGTTCTTCCTCAATGCGAGCCGATGTTTGGAATTCCTTCAGGCTTACTTCCGGATGCGCGTGAAAGTAGCGGCGCATGCCGACGATGTAGTCCTTTTGTGCCAGAACGCAGGTGTCGATTGCCATGTCAGATGTATCCGTTCGTTCAAAGAAAAGCCGGCAGTCGGTCTCTAAACCCATTACTGCCGGCCGCGGCGGTCAGCCCGCCGATCAGTACGTGTATTTTTCAGAACCCGCCCAAACAGGAGTAAAGGCACCCTTGTAGACGTCCACGAGCGTCTTGGCGGTTTCGGGCGTGTGATAGGCGTCGACCACCTTCTTGTAGACGGGGTTGTCCTTGTCTTTGCTGCGGGCGACGATCACGTTGAAGAGCTGACCCACGTTGGGATTGGTCTTGGGATCAATGTCCTCGGCAAAGATTGAGTCCTTCTTGGAGTCGAGCCCTGCCGTATAGGCGTTGCCGCCGTTGATGAGCGCCGCTGACACGTCGGGCAGGATGTTAAAGAGAACGCCCGATTCGGCTTCGCGGATCTGAATCTTGACGTTGTACTTGGTGATGTCGGTCTTGGTGGGAACGTAACCCTTGGCCGGGTCGCAGACGATCAGACCGGCGGACTCAAGAACCTTCAGAGCTCGGCCGCCGTTGGTGAGGTCGCTCGGGATGGCGAAGATGTCGCCGTCCTTGACGTCCTTCATGCTCTTTAGCTTTTCCTTGTTGTTAAAGACGCGAAGCGGCGTGATGAGGGTATCACCGATCGCTTCGATCTTGTAGCCGTTGCGCTCGATGTCGTTCTTGAGATAGGCCTTGTGCTGGAAGGCGTTGAGATCGATTTCGCCGTCGGCCAAAGCGCGGTTGGGGGTGGCGTAGTCGGAGAACTTCACGAGTTTGACCTGAATCTTGTCCTTCTTGAGAAGGTCGTTGACGGTATCCCACTGCGCGTTGTAGTCGCCCACGACGCCCACCTTGACTACGGTAAAGCCGTCGGCCGTCGCCTGCTTTTTGTCGTCGCCGCAACCGACGAGCGTCACCGCCACGATGCCTGCGGCAACAAGCGCCGTCGTCACTTTGCCGAATCGAGATTGAAGTCCGGTCATGTTTTGTCTCCCTTTTGAATTTAGTGCGTCGATTTCTTGATGATGATGTTTCCGAAGAACTGGAATACGCTGATGATGAGCAAGATGATGATCACGGTAAGCCAGATCATGTCGCGGTAGCCCATCTGATAGCCGTAGCGGATGGCAAAGTCGCCCAGGCCGCCCGCGCCGATTGCGCCCGCAATGGCCGTGATGCCCACAAGGCTCACAAAGGTGATCATCGTCACGCGGGTGATGCCGGGAATGCTCTCGCGCAGATACACCGAGAAGATGATTTCGCGCGGCGAAAAGCCCATCGCCTGGCTCGCTTCAATGAGACCGTGATCAATGTCGGCCAGGACCGATTCGATCTGACGGGCAAAGAACGGGACGGTGCCGGCCACAAGAGCGACGAAGGACCCCGTCACACCCGAGCCCGTGCCGACCAGGAAACGGCTCACCGGAATCAGTAGCACGATCAGAATGATGAACGGAATCGAGCGGATGATGTCGATGCCGCGGTCAAAGATCGTAAAAAGCCACCGGTTTTCCAAAATGCCTCCGGGGCGGCAGACGGTAAGAAGCACGCCCACGGCAACACCGAGCACCCAGGCGATGCTCCCGGAGACGGCGAGCATGGTGAAAGTCTGTCCGATGCATTCGTAGAGTTCGCCGCTCAAACGCTCGAAATTGGGCATCAGTGTGTTAATGAAGTCCATTTTTGAGCTCCTCTACATAAACGCCGTTTTCCTTGAGATAGTCCTCGGCCTGCTGCACCGAGGCTTTTTCACCAGTGAGCACCACGCCGAGCTTGCCCAGGGCCGAGCCCTGAATGAAGTCGATGTTTCCGAAGACGATGTTGGCCCGCACCTTGAAGCGCTCGTAGAGCGCCACGACGAGCGGTTCGCCGGCCGAGCCGCCCGTGTAGGTCAAAAGCAGGATTTTGCCGCCGTCGGCAACTTCGTTGTCAAGCTGACCGCTTTCAACGAGACCAAGGAACTTCTTGACGTTGTTGGCCGTGTTGATGAATTCCTTGGTGAGATCAGCCTTAGGATGGGCGAAGATCTCCGTAATCGTGCCTTCCTCGACGATGCGCCCCGTCTTCATTACGGCGACTCGATCGCAGATTTCCTTGATCACCGACATCTGATGCGTGATCACCACGATCGTGAGCCTGAGCTTTTGATTGACTTCCTTGAGAAGCTTCAGAATCGAGTGCGTGGTTTGCGGATCCAGTGCGCTCGTGGCTTCGTCGCACAAAAGCACTTTCGGGTCGTTGGCAAGGGCTCGTGCAATTGCCACGCGCTGTTTCTGGCCGCCGGAAAGCTGCGCGGGATAGGCGTTTGACTTGTCCGAAAGCCCGACCAGAGCCAAAAGTTCTTCAATTTTCTTGGCCTTTGCTTCTTTGCCGAGCTCGGAGTGTCGCAACGCGAGTGCGATGTTGTCGAATACCGTGCGGCTGGGCATCAGATTGAAGTGCTGAAAGATCATGCCGATGCGGCGGCGAACGACGCGGAGATCGGCGTCGGAAAGCGTTGTGAGGTCCGTGCCGTCGATGACGACATTGCCCGAGGTCGGGCGCTCGAGCAGATTGATGCAGCGCACCAAGGTGGATTTGCCGGCGCCTGAAAATCCGATGATGCCGAAAATTTCCCCGGGATTGATCGTAAGCGACACGTCGTCGACGGCCTTCACGCGGCCGGCGTCCGTGTCGAACGTTTTTGTAATGTGTTTGAGTTCAAGCATGTTCGTTGGTTCTTTTCCTGATCTTTTGCGGCTTCGCACGACAAACGCAGCTTGCGCGTCCGTGCCGTCGATGGTGTCTGCTTGTGTTGGTTGCTTTGGGCTTGAGTGAACGCAGTGGTTCTCAGTTGAAGACCTGTGTCGAAATTGCCGCTGAGCGCGGACGAACAAGCCCTGTGCGCGTGGAGATCAGCGCATGAGATGGGAGCGGCAGTACTGAGTAAGAACCGCAAAGGAAACGAGCGTTGTGGGCAACGGACGCATATTTGTCGGAAAAGACGGAAATACGGGAATTTGCACGATATCGAAGTCTCCGATTTTGTCGAGGTTTTGTCAAGATCAACAAACTACCTAGATGACCGCTCCTTGAGGTATTACCGCTTCGGACAAGACAAACGGCCGATTGTTTTCTGCCGTTAAGCGCATTATGCTCGGTAACCTTCGGAGTATCAGCATTAGAACCATGCAGAAAACGCAGAAGAGCAAACTCGGACTTGTGGTCGAAGGCGGCGGCGTGCGCGCCATCTATGCGGCGGGCGTCTTGGACGTCCTGCACGACATGCGCCTGCCCTTTTCCGGAGTCATCGGCGTTTCTGCGGGTGCCATTCACGGAATTTCGTTTGTGTCGGGCCAGAAAGGCCGCAGCTATCGCATCTATACGCGTTTTTGCAGGGATCCGAGGTTTTTCAGCTTCAGAACATGGCTTCGCACCGGCAACATCGTTGACAACGACTTTTGCTATCGGCAAATCCCTCAGGAACTCGAGCCGTTCGATCAGAAAGCGTTCGAAGCTTCCGGCATGGCATTCTGGACAGTGAGCACAAATTTGGAGACCGGAAAACCCGAGTACATTCGTATGCGGGATTGCTTTGCCGAAATTGATGCGCTCATCGCTTCGGCCTCTCTTCCCTATGTCTCCAAGCCGATTCACTACCGGGGAAAGCTTCTTCTCGACGGCGGCTGTTCGGACCGCGTTCCGCTCAGAGCCTTTCAGTCCAGGGGTTTTGATCGAAACGTCGTTGTGCTCACGCACCCGGAAGATCATCGTGTCAAGGATCGCGATGCTGCGCTCGTACGTCTCTTCTATTGCAAGTACCCTGCGTTCTGCCGAACGTTTGAAAATAGCCCGCAGGACTACGAAAAGACTCAGGCCTATCTCAAAGCAGAAGAGCAGAAAGGCACCGTTTTCACTATTAGACCGAAGGCTCCGATTCCGGTGAGTCGTCTTTCGCACGACCCGCAGGCGATCATCCGCGCGTACGAAATGGCGCGTCGTGATGCCCGGGAAGTCTCGAACAAACTGGTGAGTTGGGCTTTGTGATTGATTTTGGCTATTGATTCATGATTATGTTGGCTGAAATCTGCTTGATTACATACAGGTTGCAGATATTCATTCAATCTGTTTGTCCGGCTAAGTTCCTCTGCTTTTGACGCTCTCTTCACGTTTCGAGCAGATAATGGCCCCAGAATTGTCCTTCCTGTTTGACGGCCATGTCGTCCGATCGTCCTGCAACCAAAATCAAAATTCCTCGTACCGTATGGGTGCTGGGTTTTGTTAGTCTGTTGATGGACATTTCTTCGGAAATGATCCATGCGCTTCTGCCTCTTTTCATGGCCGGCACTCTCGGCGCCAGCGCCATTTGGATCGGTCTCGTTGAAGGTATCGGCGAAGGTACGGCGCTGATAGCCAAAGTCTTTTCAGGCGTCGTAGCCGATCGATTCGGGCACAAGAAGCACCTGGTGTTTGCTGGTTACTTTCTGGGAGTTGTCTCGAAACCGGTCTTTGCTTTGGCCGGTTGTATGCCGGTTGTTCTTGCCGCTCGCTTTTTCGACCGGATCGGCAAAGGTCTCAGAGGTGCACCACGAGACGCCATTGTGGCAGACGTCACCGATGAAAGCATCCGAGGCGCAGCTTACGGACTCCGGCAGTCGCTTGATGCCGCCGGCGCTTTTGTCGGTCCTCTGATTGCTACGCTGCTGCTTTTGCTTTGGACTGAGGATCTGAGAAGCATTTTCTGGATCGCGCTGATTCCCGGGGCTGCGTGTCTGCTATTGATATTGATCGGCGTCGAAGACAATGTCACGGAAACAAAAAGCACGAAGCGGATCGAATGGAACGAAATCGGCAGTGTCATGACGCCTGCCTTCCGGCAACTGGTAATTCTGGGCACGCTCTTTTCGCTGGCACGCTTTTCCAATGCCTTTATTGTGCTCAAAGCTGCAGATATCGGTATTGACCAAGCCTGGATACCGATGATCGTCGTGCTCATGAATTTCGCCTTTTCTCTATCCAGTTATCCGTTCGGAATGCTCGCCGATCGACTCAATCCGATGAGGCTGTTGGCTTTGGGCATGGTTTTGCTGGCACTTTCCGATTTGTTGTTTGCCTTTGCTGCAAACACTGCCGTTTTGGTACTCGGTGTCGTTCTGTTCGGGATGCATCTCGGCGCCACTCAGGGAATCTTCTCCGCTATCGTTTCCGAAGTAGCAGTTTCTCATTTGCGCGCGACTGCCTTTGGCGTATTCAACTTTTTCTCGGGTATCGCTTTGCTGGTTTCAGGCCTTATTGCGGGCGGCTTGTGGGAGCTGTTCGGTGCGCAGTACTGCTTTGCCGGCGGGGTGGTCTTTGCCGTCTTGACGCTCGTTCTGATTCAAAGATTTCGTTTCCTGGCCGTGCGGCAGTAACAAATGCCGGTGCCATGGATAGAAGTACAGTTTCGCAAATTCAAAGAAAATACCAATGCTCATCCTAAGTTTTGGTTCACAATGACAGTAAGCCGAGATCGGTGATACTTGAAGGAGAGTTATATGATCAGCAGACGATTGCTCATTACCGGTTTCGCCGCCGCTGCGGCGTCAGCGATCGCTCCGGCAGTTATGGCCGCCGGTGACGGTGGTTTCGGCGATCTTTTGGGCGGACTGGCTGATGTAGCATCTCGCCGTTACGCCGAAAAATATCGAGACGATGCCCGCTGGGACGGCAAGTACTACTACGACAAATACGACAACCGCCGTTATTCCCGCAGCGAATGGCAGCGTGAAATTCAAAGACGCGCCCGCGCTGAAGAAGAAGGACGTGATTGGCGCGACAGCAAGCGTCGTGCCTGGGAAGAAAAACGTTACGGCAAGAACTATCGCAAGTTCAAGAAAGAACAGCGTCGTGATGAAAAAGATCGCCGCAAGGATGACCGCCGCGATGCCAGAGAGCGTCGTCGCGATGAACGGGATCGTCGAGACGACAATCGTCGCCGTGACAACCGTTAATCCGTTACTTCACAACTAACTATTGCAACGGAATCTGAGACTCTGTCGTTAGCGCGCCAGGGTCTTTTTTTGTGTTCGACAATCCGTAACAGCCATGGCTATGGTTCGGGGAAAATATTAATGTGACTTGTTGACGGACATCTTTTTCGCAGGCACCTGATAGAACGCATTCTCGGAGAGCGCTTCGGCATTCGGAACATCTTGCAAAGACAAGTCAATCGTATAAGCGCCCAAGAAACGCTCCGCAAAGTATGCGCTGTAGATCGGTGAATTCGGAGACAGCGACTCAATTCGCACGGCTCCCAGCGAATGGATAAAGTCACCGTTTTCCAGAGCAATGCCTATGTGGCGCACGATATTGTCCCCGGCTTCGTTTTTCTTTCCGAAAGCAACAAGACTGCCTGCCGGGATATCTTCCACAGAATGCACAACCAGTTTTTCAGCCTGAGCAATCTGTTGATCAGCGTCCCGGCTGAGTATCACACCGTTAAGCCGCCACACCAGCGACACAAAACCGGAACAATCCACGCCATTGGTGCTCGTTCCGCCCCATAGGTACGGAGTTCCGAGAAGTTTCTTAGCATTACCAAGCAGGTGACGGACAAAAGTCCGCGGGGCCTCCTTTCGGACTCGGTCATAAAAGGCGAAATACGTGTTCGCCTCCCTGACATCGATTGTTCTGAGAAAACCTGAATTTCCGTCCGGCAGCTGGACCCAAACCCGTTTACCCTGCTTTTCAATCAAGCGAAGGATGCTGCCGGCGGTAAGCGGAGCCAGAACCGTTCCGTTTTCATTTGTAAGTGTTGTGGAACGTGCGGTCACAACCACACGCCGTGAGGCGTTCCAGTCCGAGAGTTCTTGTTCGGTCATACGAGCAATTTGCAGCCGATGCACCCAGCCGATATAGCCGTCGGGCATTTGCACGCGCCAAAACGGAGCCTTGAATTCGAGAAGACGTAACGGCGTGCCGGCCAGAGCCTGCGTTGTTGCAGCCACCGCAAATCGAGGTTCCTTTTTGACGGTCGCTACGGAAACATTCACAAGTGCCCACGGCTTATCCCCTATTTGCGCATTGTCTTGCGGAAGCACCGTCACGCGAACGTCAACCGGCATTTTCTTTGCGTGCAGTCGGCTATTGAGTTCGTCTAGCGCCTCTTTGCGATCTGTCTTGCCCTCGATCGTCCAACCGTCAGACGTCTCATTGACCTTGACTTCCCAGACGGACAGACGTGCATCTGCGGCATAGATGTTTGCAACATCGGCAACCATTTCGGCGAGTTCCGAGTCAATTGAGGTCGTGACGCATGCGCAACCGGCGACACTGAGGCAACCGCTCAGAAGCAAAAGTTTGGAAAAACGCGTGACAGCAAGCATGTCGTTCTCGGACCTGATGAATGATGTTTTTGCAATTTTCGGCACGATGCCTTTTTTGACGAAACGGCCTTCTTGCCGAAATCGTCTCCAGTCAGATAAGCCTCTTTGATCTTACTGACGGTCAGAGCACCGAGACAACCTGTTTAGAGCATTCTTACTCACCCGAGGGATATGGCTCTAATCGGTCCAACATTTCTTTCACTGCGACAAAACATTCTTGTGTTTCAGCGTTTATACCCAAGTATTTTCCTGTACAATCCCGACTTGCGTTTGATCTGCATCAAATGCACCTCAACATCTTTTTTATTTGACTTATGACAAGCCCACCACGATAGGAATCACTTACATGAAAAGAACGGCACTTTCCTCAGCTGTCCTGTGTTCGGTTCTACTCACAGCATGCTCGACAGCGGAAATACCGCGAACAGTTCCTGAAAACAGCGCTTCGTACGACCAAACAGCTTCTTACGCCCAAAACTTGGGGCGTCAATTCGGCATCCTGAAAATCACTGATGCAATGACCGGTACGGAGCAATGCGCGAGTGTGAAGACAGAAACTCACCTGGCGCGCAATTTAGGTGTCACATTGTTGGCCAACTCTCCGCTTCAAGATCTTTCCAAAAGCGTATCCAAAGGCCCGTTCAGTACCGGCGTAGGTCTGGACTTTGCCAACCTCGGCTGGAAGAACGACACGGTCTATTTCGAAAATCTTGATCACTGGTTCGCATTTGTTCCGCAGCAATCGTACTCGAGCAAGGAAGCCGCTCAGAGCTACACCGTTCAGGCTCTGGCAGAAGCGACGATCGCCGTCTTCAGTCAAAACGGTTACACCGTTAAAGACATCAGAACTTCAGAACTTGAGCAATCCGGCGACACGCTGCGGCAAAGCGTGCAAATCAAACTCGTGAACGAAGCCGCGGGCTGCTTAAAGCACTCCCCGTGCCGAATTGCCTTTACATCGCATTTTTCGGAAAACGAACCGATGAAGCCGGCCGATTGGATCGTACAGACTCAAAAGCTCGATGGCGGCAAACACTGGAAATTCTGGGCAACCTCGCTTGAATCGGACTTAAAACAAACCCCTCTTTCGGAACAAAGCCGTCTGTGGGAATCTGTTTCAGGAAAGCTTCCGAACGGCTTTAGCCTGTATTTTGCGCCCAGACAGGTGGACAAGGGCCTTTGCCGTGAAGCCAGACTCATGAGCAACGGCAAAACCTACATGTTCAGTCGCTAAAACAATCCTTTCAGACAGCGCTGAAGGCGATGCGTGACACGATATCCGGAACGTGTTATCCGTTAGAGCGCGACCATGCCGAGCGCACCCAATCGAAACCGCCGAGATCACCTCCCGGCGGTTTCGTTCGTTGACGGCTTGTCAGTCCACGCTTTGAGCCATCCACCACAGATTGTGCGGATCACGAATGCGGTGGTCTATGATGATCGCCTTGGGAGAAGCCGGCAGCCCGTTTTCGAGCGTCAGACTGGATTCTTCCTCCTCATCCTTTGCGGACTGCGCATCGGTTCTCAGATGCATGAAGAAATACGGGTCCGTGGGCGAATCGAAGTCGCCGAAAGGTGCAACGATGTTGGCATCGACCGCACGACCGGCCGTTCCGTACATGGCATCGTTAAGTTCAAGATGAGGCAAATCGTCGGGCGATAGGTCACGAGCAAGAATTTGCCGCAATCCTTCGAGCGTCAACAGCGATCCGAACTTCTGTGCATGGTCGCGTACGAGAATCGTGCCGGATTCGGACTTGAGCAGGTCTTGACCGTGAGCCTGTCCGCCGTGCCCCGTTAGAACAATGATGCTGTCTTCGCCGACATACGGATCGGTGATGTTCACGTCTCCGTTGTGGTTGAGAATCATCGTCGAGTCTTCGGAGACGCCGCCATCGATTGTCACCGTTCCCTTTTCGGTTTGACTCAGGCGATAGACGTCGAGGTAACCTTCGGTCGTGTTCACCTCGGCAAGGTGGATGTTTCCTTTGTCGGTATAGACCGTCACACGGTTTCCGGTAAGCGACCCGGTAAAGACCACGTCACGCAGCTCTCCCTCTGCAATCGAGTCGTCGTAAAGGGCGCTCACGATGCCAAGCGTACCGCCGGCGGTAAGACTGTCGCCGTGAACGGCCGCAGCATTGATGAGTACATCGCCTCCGGTCGTCACGTTGTTGGCAAGAGTCACACCCGCATTGTCGGCATGCACCTTGAGGCTGCCGGCAAGCTCGCCGCTGGTCGATTCGTTCACCGTGATCGTTACGTCTCTGCGGCTTGTGCCAAAGGCGATGTTTTCTGCGGCTTCAAGATTGGCGTTGGTGACGGTGTTGCCCGAGGACCCGGCTGTGTCGTCGAGCGGCGCATCGAGAAGAATGCTTCCCGCTTCAGACTTGGCCGTAAGAGCATTGCCGTGTATGCCTCCTTCTGCGAGCGCATTCTGCTGAACGATGTCATCACGTGCAGTAAGAACCACGTTGGCCTGATCGTCGTCGGCGGTCTTGCCTCCGAGTTTGACATTACCGGCAAGTTCAATGCCGCCTTCTTCGGACGTGACTTCAGCGGTCTTTCCCGTCACAAGAACATCGCCTTGCAGGTACGCACCTTCATGCCCCGAAACAGAAGCCGTCTGACGTGCTTCAATGACAGTGCCGTCTTCGATACACAATGTCGACTCGGTGCTCGAGACGCTGACGTTGTTGCCTGTCATCGTCACGCCTTCGCCGCCCACCGTGAGATTGTCGGCCACGGCGATCGTGAGAGCTTCGGCCGCATTGAAGTTCGAGCCGGACTTCACCGCGTTGTCGTCAAGCCGTCCGGCTTTGATCGTAAGACTGCCCTCGGTGCTCGAGACTTTCACCGGATCCGGCCCGAGCATCAGTTCGTCGCCGGCGGTAATGAAGATTTCACCGGCGCTTAGCCCTTCATCCGTTGCCGTAATGCCCGAAATATCCACGTTGCCTTCGACGGCGGTTACGGTGAGCGTTCCCGGCGTCTTCACGTCTGCGTTGCTCAGCGTGATGTCGCCTTCGGAGGAAACAACCGTCAGAGCCTCGCCCGCAGCGGCTTTACCCGTGAGCGAAACGTCGCCGGTCGCCTGCACACCGATGTTTTGCGCGGCATCGAGATTGACCAGATCAAGCGATCCGCCCGTACCGACGGTATGCAGCCATACGTTTTCAACGCTGTTGTTAAAGACAAGGGTTTCGTCGGAGTCCACTCGCAACGCGGTGGTTTCGGTGCCGATGTTTCCGATTACGTTGAGAATGACCTCCCCGTCCTTGCCCGCCGAGAGGTAACCCATGGTCGAGAAGTCGAGTACGTCGTCGCCGAAGTCGACTTCCTTACCTGCGAATGCATAGAGATTGGACGCGGTGAGCGACACATCGCTGCCGCCCGAAACCGAGTAAAGTGTCAGATTGCCCGAATCGCTTGTCACGAAAATGTCATCGGCGCTCGACAAAGCGACCCATCCGTCTGCGGCGTGCGTCACATGAAGCGGTGTATCGGACGTGCCGATGCCGCCCGATCCGCCGCGGATCGCAACGCTTGAGCCATTTACTTCTCCCTTGATTCCAAAGACGCTGTCTACACCGTACACGCCGTTGGCGCTGGCAAGCCTCACGGCCCCGTTGCGTGCGATGACGCGAGAAATCTTGAGTGCCGTATCGGCGGAGGACTGCACGAAAACGTTTGTTTCGGTTTCGGCCTGGAACTTGTCGGCCTTGACAGTCACGGGCTGCTTGAGTTCAACGGTTACCGTGCCGTCGGCATTCCAGTCCACGTCGTCAACATCGGCTTGAGCAAGAAGCTTGAGAATCTCGGTGTTTATCTCACCGCTTTGCGTGCGCAGTTCGCCCGTTACGGAGTCGCTGTTGACGCCCAGGCCGCCGTATGCGGAGTTGACGGTGATCTGCTTGCCGATGATGTTGGGTTCACCGGCAACCGGTACGTCTCCGGGATCGGGATTGACGATTGACTCGGCTATTGAATAGAGCAGTTCGTCCTGCGTCCAGTCGTAATTGTCGGCAGAGCGTGCAAGTTTGCCCAAGTTTGTCGACTCGTCGGCCTTTTCTCCTTCGACGGCGGCCTCTGCCGACCCGTATGCGGCAAAGCGTTCGGTGAGCGAAGCGAAATCCGCTTTCTGTTCGTCCGTCAGATTGTCCTGCGACTTGTAAGCCTCATAGCGCTCGTAGTCATTGACCACTGCCGCTTCGGCTTTCTGCATGTCGGATTTCCAGTTCTGTTCACCGATGTCTTCACCGTTTTCGCCGATCAACCCGAGGTCCTTCCAGAGCGCAATGCGCTCTTCGGCGGTAAGGGCTGTCTCTTCGGAGCGATCGATCGCGTCGAACACGGTTCCTTCTTCAAGATTAATCAAGACATTGCCTTCGGTCGACTCGACCTTGCCGAGGCCTAGATTTCCCTTTCCTTCACCGACCGTGACTGAAATGTCTTTGGCCGCGGTTGCGTCGAACCGTTGCGAGGAATCGAGCTTGGCGATCTGTTCGACATCGGCCTTGATGCTTCCTTGCGTGCTGGTAAGCGCAATGTCGGATGCCTTTACGGTGGCCACCAGGTCTGCGCTTGACGTAAACCCGACGGCGTCACCCGCCGTCAAATCAGCCTTGACTGCCGAATTGGTCAGGCGCGAGCCGTCGATGTAGATATTGTTGCCAGCGGAGATCTTGGCGATCAGCTGCTCGTTCCCTCCCGAAAGCGCGATGGCGTTGTCTGCTTCACCGATTGATCCGCCAGCCGACATCGAAAGTTCTGAAGCGCCGTTTATGACCGCATGACTCGAGGCTGAGAGGATGTCGTTTCCGGCAGTCAGCGTCACCTTACCCTCGGTTGCCGAGACACGATTTCCAAGCAAAAGCGTACCACCCGTCTTGATGTCAATCGAGTTGGAGCCTTCAATCAGTCCGCCGCCGATGCCGTAATCGGCCTTAACGGTAAAAGTCACGATCTTTTGCGAAGATTCGGTCCGGGTTCCTGCCAAATGGTCGGTACCGCCCCAGTGAAGCGCATCGTCGTACGTTCTCCACTCGACCCATTGCCAATCGGATTTGTATTCCTTGACCGTCTGGACAATGCCTTGAGCCTGATTGGTCTGCTCGGAAGAACTCTGAATGAATGTCGTGCCTTCGAGCATGTCTTTTCCGAGTTCAGTCAACGTGATCTCCGATTGGTCAGGTTCTGTGTTTTTGTCCCAAATCGTTTGACGCCACCAGGTAAAGTGGTTTTCGCGGTTTACTCGCCCGACCGTACCTGTCTGATAGCCCCATGACCAGGAGTAAAGCGTTCCCTTGACCGGGTCGTAGCCGAAAGTATTGCTGTTGTGGTCTCGGATGATGATGCTGTCTTCAATACGTTCGCCCTTCTCATCGAGGTACCAATTGCCATACTGATTCTGTGACCATTCGGTTACCATGGCCGAGGCCTTCCGGTCACCGTATGACTTGTAGTTCGTGTCCGTGATGCGGACGCGCCCTGCAATGTTGCCGGTGTCGACGACACCTGTGAGCACGTCATAGTCACCCACGTCAACCTTGATGTCGGCGCTGCCGTTGGCAACGTAGATGTTGCCGTTGCCGGTGCTCGCAATGCGCCCCGTGATGTAGACGTGCCCGCCCTGCGGATTGATGTCATCGAGCACGATGCGCTCGTTGACCGGGTCGTACCAGGCGGCGACACGATAACTGTAAGTGCCGTCCTTATTGTCGACATAGCCACCCTCGCTGATAAGGTAAGCGGCGCTCTTGACATCAATATTTTGCTTGGAACCGTTCTTCACCCAATTGTCGGTCACCGTTTTGATTCTCTCGAGCGCGTCGCCGCTCAGGTCAAGCTGGTACGAGGAATATCCGCTTTGCACGGTTCCGTTGATGTTGATCATCTCGCCCGAGATGATCACATCGCCGCCCGCGATGATGCTGCCGCCCTGTACCTCCTTGTTATTCCAAGCGTAGTTGTTCTGGTCATAATTCTCAGCGATTTTCTTGTCGATCTCTTCTCTGGCCTCTGTCCACTGATCCTCCACGTTCCCGCCGATGTTCGTGATTCCGCTCGAATAAGCCTGCGTGACCGTACCGTTGGCCGACAAATCGACGTTGCCGGCGGCAGAGATCGTGGATCCTTCGTGTTGGAAGAGGTCGGACGCCGAGTGAATCTTCACGTCGCCCGCAGCATTGACGATATTACCCGTGAGAATCACGCTGGTGTCGGGCTTGATCGTTCTCGTCACCGTTTCACTGCCGTCCTTGCCCGTGTAGGTGATCGAATCGCCGAGGTTAGAGGCGATGTCGATGACCGGCTTGTCGGCCGTCGGGTTGGTTGCGACATTGGCGACGTCAAATCCTGCCGTGCTCTGTCCGGGCATTACGGCAACGTCGTTCATGGTCACGTTACCGCCGACATTGAGGATTTCGAGGTCGCCTATCTTGAGCGCGAGATTGGAATTGTTCTCGATCGTAATGCCTGTGGCTGAATTCGCCTTAACAGCCCCCTTGCCCGATACGGTGCCGGTTGTGAAACTCACATTGCCGCCTGAAACCGTGATGTTGTCGACCAAAACATAGCCTCGATCAACCGATGTGGCTGCTCTCACGGCACCGTCTTCGCTTCTCGTCGCATAACCCTTGTCAAGCATGACGTTGATCAATGCTTCGTCTTCGGCCATGTACGCGGCCAGAATCGATCCGTTGTCGGTGCCTAGCCCCGAATACTCCTGTATCAGGCGCTGCAGCTCCATGTGACGATCCCAGTATTCGTTGGCATTCTCATCCATTCCGATGCTGATGCCGTCGCGAATCGATTCTGCAAATTCCGTCTCTTCGCCTTCGTTGACGGTGACGATCGGACTTTCCCGAACGTCTCCACCCGTCGTCAAGCCCCAGTCGTTTTCATGCAACACGACGCCCTCTATGGTCACATTGGCGGCGGTGTTGACGCCCGCAAGAATTTCTCCGTCGAGCGTCACGGCGTTGGACTGCTGCGTTGTGCCCTTCGGAATTTCGCCCGAACCGGAAGTCACCATTTCAACGTTGCCCGCGGTCTTGCCGCTTGTCCAGTTGTAGTAGCGCGCTTCCTTCTTGCTTGTAAGATCACCGAGAATGGCCGCAACCTTGGTGTCTGCCGTCGAAAGAACGGTTGCTCCTTCGTTAACCGACACAGAGTTGGTAAACGCATACGCATCCGTGATCTTGGAACTCACCGGCGCAATGAGCGAGTGGTTGTAGGCGTGCGTGTAAGTGTGGAAATCCAGCGAAGCGTCGGCGCCGCTGGCATCTCGGCCGGCGTACAGGTTGACGTCTCGGCCGGAATGGACGGAAGCGTTCTTGGCAATGTCAACCGAATTGTCGCGCGCGTAGGTGAGCGTGAGACTTGCCGTTGAGCCGCCGCCCGCCGCACCGCGGACGTTTCCGACGGCTGCAAGTTCATAGGTCTCGTCTCCGGAAGCAGACAACGTGATGTTGCCCGCGGACGTCGTTGTCCGCAAAGAAGCTCCTTCACCGATATTCACCGTGTCGGTGACATGGATGTTGTGCGTGGCGCTGGTGCCGACGCCTGCCACAGCCCCTGCCGTGAGCGACTGCACGCGAAGAGCGGTCGCGCCCGTGGTCTTAGCCGCGAGCGTCATTGCCTCGGCTGAAGTCAGTTTGGCGTTCTTGCCGACCGTGACGGACGCCGTAGACGTCTGGGTATTGCTGACGCTCACCGTGCTTCCTGCCACCGCGCCGTAGTTGGCGGAAATGAGAGCAAACGCGTTTTCACCCTCTTGCACGGGTTTGATCGTCCATTTGGAGTCACTCAGCAGTTCAAGTGTCCCCCCGCTTTCAATTTCCGTGTTGTCCGCAAGCGTGACGGCGGTGGCTCCCGTCATTGAATTGACGATGCCCGCACCGCTGCCGCCGGCCACATCGCCCTTGGTGTTTCGACCGTGGAAAGCGACGTCGCGGTCTGTGAGAGCCGAGACGCGCATGTCCTCTGCCGTGAGCCACTTGCCGGAGATGTCGGCCGACGTGCTTGACGTATCGTTGTGTTCAAGTCGAATGGCATCGACGTCGATCGCGATGACCGAGCCGCCGGCGCCGGTGGCGTTGAAAACGGCGTTTTCCGTGTTGTGTGCTTTGACATCAATGTCTTTGGCTTTCGTCTCATCGGACTTGCCGACCATGGTAACCGAAGTTTTGACGCCGTGGCCGAGCTTCAGAGCGCTGTTGTCGCTCGAAATGACTTCGCCGGCGGCTTCACGTGACACAAGCGAGTATTCGGCATGCCCTTCCGCATCGATGTCGACGGTCGTATCCTGCGAGTAGTTCACCTTGTCCGTCTTGAGTTTGACCTCGGCATTGTTCGTGAGGCTACCGGTATTGACCTGAACGCCCAGACCGGCGCCGCCATAGCCCTTCACAAGAGAGGTCATGTGAAGCGCATCGGCCGAGTTGTCCGTGTCGCGCCCGGCCGAAGCAAGCAGACTGACATCATGGGTGCTCAATTGTCCGCCCCTGACTTCAAGTTCGGCTTTTCCGGACTCGACGGCTTTCGCTTCGACGATGCCGAGCGCAAAGCCGCTGCCGCCGTAACTGTCGGCCGTTACCGAAATAGTGGGTTTGAGAACAACGCTCGCCCCGAAGATGCCTGTCTTGCGATCCTGCAAAACACCGTCCTCTTCCTCCTTCCAAACATAGTCTTCGGCCGTGACATTGTTGATGTCGGTTCGGGCGGTTCCGGAATCCGTGATTTCGGCTACCGCGCCGACGCCGGTGATGCCGCCGAAGTAACCGGCCTTGGAATGGGCTGTCAATACGGGGGTTCTTTGTGCCGAGAACGACGTCGTTCCCTTGACAGCGGCGTTGTCCATGCGAACCCGCGCGGCGGTCCTGTCCTTGATTTTGCTGATCACGGCCCCGGCCGTTCCGACAGCCACTTCCACGCCGAGCGATTCAATCGAACTTGAGCGATTGTCGGCTGAATTGATCGTCAGCGTTCCCTTGTCGTCTTCCGACGTTTGTCGAGCTTCGTAGGTGCCGCTCTTGATTTCGACCGATGCCTGACCGTCGGCCTTGGTTTCACCGTAGACGGCCGAGCCTGCAACGATGCCGAGCGATCCCTGATAGAGCTTGAGCTTGTCAACCGCACCGAGACGCGATTCGATGGTAATGTTGTCCGAACGAACACCGCCGTTTTCAATACTCACCGCCGCGTCGCTGTGACGCGTCAATGTGGCTACCGACGCGGCAAGTGACGCCGCGCCGCCGCTGCCGGATCCGAGCGTGACATTGACGCCCGCGCCCGCATCCGTATCTTCATTGGCTGTAATCGACACGCTGCCTTTCTTTGAGGTATCGGCAGGTTCAGAGACGATTGTCGTATCGGTGAGCGCAACGTGAGTGCCCGTGAGCCCCTTCGTCGGGGTGGGGCCGGCAGACACGGGAGCGTCCGTGTCCGCAGATGCGCCCTGTGCGCCGCCCTCGGCCGTCTTCTTTGCGCGATTGAGTATCTCTTCGGTGGTGACGCTGCCGAACTTATCCTGATATCCGGACACTTCGTCGCTCGGATCATCAGCACTGCCCGACGGAAATGCGTCGCCGAAAATCGATTCGTTGCCTGTGGGTTCGCCGATTTCAGTGGCAACGACATTGGCTGCGATGCCGCCGATCAAACCTCCGGTCACCATCACGAGCGTACCGTCGACCGTGCGGTTCTGCCCGGCGCTGATCTCCATTGTGTCCGCCGCAAGAGCGGATTTGTTCACGTTGACACGTGCGGCGTCGTGAATTCGGTTGACGACGACGCTGGCGCCTGCTCCGCCGTAAGCGCCTGCTCCGACGCCTATTTCAACGATATCGATCGTATCTTTGTTTTCAGCGCTTATCCCGATTCTTTGGGCACCTTGGGACTGCCCTTGCGCGTCCGTCTTGCGGATGTCTGCGTTTTGCACCGTGACTTCCGACTCCCCGTCGACCGTATTGACACCCACAAACGCGGCCCCCGCAACGCCCTGAACGGCAACAGCCGCGCTGGCGCCGTAAAGCTTGATGCCGGTGGTTCGCTCGGCCGTAATTTGCGCACTGTCGGTGTGAAGTGTCAGCGTCGCGCCGGTTGTCGATCCGAAATGCGATGCCACACGGTTATTGATATTGTTGATGGCCACACTCACGGCACCGGCGCCGGCAAGCGTGCCGGCTCCCGTGATGCCGAGATTGGAAATGCGGCCTAGGTAATTAGCATTCTGCAGATAACTTCGAGCTGCCGTGAGTGTAGAGTTTGTCCGAACATCCGTCTCAACGCTCGAGTGCAGATTCGTGACCGCGGCTGAAGCCCCCAATGCTCCGCTGCCTGCGACTGCCGCGGTGATCGTCATGGCCGAGACGCCTTCTTTGCCTTCGGCTTGAATCGAAGCGTCCTTATCCGTCGTGATGATTGAATCTTGCGTGAGTTCGGCCTTGGTTGCGTGCTTGGTCTGAACGACAGAGACGTTGGCGTCGCCCGCAAAGGTCATGGCGCCGCCCACTGTCGTGAGCGACGTAAAGAAATTGGCGTAGTCGCCCGCAAAAATGCCGATGTCAGCCGTGCGGCTGTCGATCGAAGAGTTTCTCACGGAAGCCGTCGTTGTGCCTCCGTGCGTGACGGCGTTGGCTGATCCCGAGACCTCCGCGCTCGAGGCACCGCCCCCGTTGATGACAAGCGTCTTGTAGGTCGTGGTGCTTGTTGCCGACACCAACGTGCCCGACACCGTGACGTCGTCTCGATCCGTTTCAAGAGATTTGCCGATGCTGACGTCTTCGACCACATCGCTGTTGATGGCGTCATCGTCTACGCCGCCTTTAACGGCAAGCATATGTCCGCTGTCGCCGGTTCGGTTGAGCGTGACGTAATCGAGTTCGGCCGTCGTGTTGACCGAGTGATCGGTAACGCCGATATTGAGGCCTACGGCTGCCGTGCCGGCGCCCACCACTTGGCCCGCATAGGTGCCCACCGTATCGTCGGACGTGGCGTAGATTGCCGCCGCTCCTTTATGCTGCAGCAGCATCGGCGCGTCACTCGTTCCGGCTAGCCGCGCCGTTACGTCGCCCGAGATGTTGTTGATGGTCGCAGAGCCCGCAACTGCCGTGTTCATGGCTCCCGCACCGCCCACGCCGATCGAATTGATGTCATTGGCGGAAACTGCTCCGACCTCAATCGTGTCGACTTCAAAGTTGCTGATTTTCTCACCGACGGAAGAGACATCGATATCGATCGTGTTGAACCCGAAGCCCACGCCGACGCCGGCCATATTGCCGCCGCCGGCCATGATGCCGAGGTTGCCGATGGTCGCTCTGCTCTCCGATTTGATCGACAGCGTTCCGAGAGCGCCGCTTTGCTGCGTGTGATTGACGTTGCGAACCTGGGCCGTTACCGTACGATCGATTTTGTTTTTAGCCGACGCCGTCGTGATGCCCACGCCTCCCGGGGCCGCCGACACGCCGAGCGTCATGGTCATCACTTTGTCTTTGGCGTGAGCCTCTACGGAAATGTCGGTTGCCGTATCCTTCGATTCGATCGAGGAATCTTCGAGCTTTGCTTCTGTGGCACCCCTGTCCAGGGTAATGCCGATTCCGCCCGAAACCGATGCGCCTTCTCCGTAGTTGACGGATACGGCGCCCGCCAGTGTCCAAGCCTGAGACTCGTCCTTGGCATTGATGTCAATGCCGCCCAGACCCGTAAGCATCGATCCCTTGATGTGAGCCTGTGCGTTGTTGGCCAGACGGTTAAGTACGACCGAACCGCCGACGGCGGCATTGGCCGCGACGGAACCGTTAACGGCGGCATCCCACGTCTGCGCATTGTTGTGCGCGTTGACCACAAAGTCACCCATGCCGGTGCCGTTGATCGTCGAGCTGTCCAAACCGGCAATGGCGTTGTTTTCTACGCCTGTACTCACAAAAGCGGCTCCGATGCCCGCTCCCGACTCGCCGACGGCAGCGCTCGCGTTCCCCGCGACATTTACCGTTTTGGCTTCGTTGGTGGCGCTGACGGCGTTCTTAACAGTCGCTGAGTCTTCGCTTTGCGAAGGCGTGAGCGTCAAACCGGTGGCAGTCGATTCGGCCGTCTGTTCGATGCCGCCCAGGATAAGCGACCCTGCGACACCGAAACTCGTCTCACCTGTTGCCGCAGCGGCAACGCCGGCGGCGACGTTAACCGTCGAGACGTCTGTTGCGGCAATCTGCGTAAAGCCGATGCCTTGGACGGCCGTCGTGTCGGTTTTCACGGTGAGCGTATCGCTCTTTGCCGTAAAGCGATTGTCAAAGTCGCTCACCAGGATCGCAGCGCTGCCGGATCCGCCGCCTTGGCTTCCGACGGCAACGCCCACACCGATGGCCACAGACACTTGACTCATCTTGCTGCCGTCGACGAATTCGCCCTTGACGTCGACACTCTCCTTCTTGTCTTTATCCTTGTAGAGCGTTATTCCTTCAAGCGCATCGCGATTGAGAAGTTTTTCTCGCGTGAGAACGCCGTCAACGCCTTTGGCACGCTGAGCCAGATCGTGAGCCTCTTGCCCGTTTCCTGTTCCTGCGGTGCGCGCGGCAATTTCAACCGTTCCGCCGTCAGCAACGGTAAGTGTGGTGCGGTCGGCCTGAGCATTGACATTGTTGGTGATGTCCGCGTAGAGAATCGAGCCCGAAGCCGCGCCGGCTGTTTCCGACGACACGGCCACGTTGGCGCCCACGGCTGTATTTACCTGCGTGAGGCTTGCAAGCGCGCGAACACTTGCGTTCGAAAGGTCGGAAAGATTCGAGTCTGACATTTCCGAACCGATGGTGTTCTTGATTTTGGCTACGGCAATGGAAGCGCCGAAGGCTCCGGAGAATGTACCGCCGCCGGCGGCCACGCCCACGGCCGTGCCGCCCGTGACCTGCGTTTCGCCGGACCATGCCGTCTGATCGTAGACATGGTCTCCGTCGTCACTGGAGCTGTAGTTCAGATTCTTGACGCTGGCCGTGACCTCGTTTGTAACGAGATTGGCTGAAATGCCCGCGTCAATGCCAAGGGCCGTCTGCGACTGACCGGCTGCGACGGCGAGCCCCAGACCTTCGGCGACTGTCGTGCCGTTGACGAGCGATTTCACGCTCGTGTCTTGAGCCGTGATCTTGAGGCCGTCAATACCGATTGCGTTGACAAAGTCCAACCTGTTGACGGCGCCGGATCCGCCGATGCCGACGTTGCTCGTTGTATTGCCGCCTCGCGTGATCGAAAGAGCCGCAGCGCCCGCAAAGGCGCCGATCCATTTGTTCGAAAGTGCTTCAATGGACAGACTTTGGGCCTTCAAAGAGAACGGATCGCTTGCACTGCTCTGAATCGTGAGACTGTTGTTCTGATTGAACTGATTCCAGCCGATGCTGCCCGCGGCCGCGATGTTGATCGTGCGAGGTGACAGTTCGGCGACGCTTGTGTCGGGAAGCGTAGGCAGCTCGGAAGCGCTCTCGGCCGACGAATTGTCTTCGTTAAAGAGCCAGTTGAGATCCGAGAGATACGTGTCGTCGCCGTTCTGACCGGCCGCCACTTCGGTCATGTTCTCGATTTCGTCGGCACTGAAGGCGTCCCCGTCAACCTCTTCACCGGGGAGGTTGTCGAGCTGCTCTCCCAGATCCTTGTGTGTCGTTGTCGCCGCTTCTCCGGCCACACCGATTGCGTTGGCGTTGACTGTTGTGTCGGCCGTCAAGGTAAGTGTGCCCGCCGAGGACACAAGGTGCCCAGCACCGTAATTTATGGTCGAAGACGCACTGTCGTTGTCCTTGATTTCAAGCTTGTTATCGACTCCGCCGAGATTGACGGCAATTCCGGCTCCGACCGCAACGCTGCCTCCCTCGTCGCTTGATGTTTTTCCAAGGGCGCCGGCGATTGTCTCAAGCAGGTCGTCGCGCCGGGCGTCAATCGTCATGGCACCGGCCGAATCAAGAGTTGCCTCGTCATCGATCGCCAGCGTATTGCTGCCGTCGGCCTTGGTGACCGCGACCATGCCTGAAAACGATGTTCCGCCCGAATTGAGGCCGGCTGAAGCCGTCACGGCTATGGCCTTGAGCTGATCGCTCGCCGTAAGGGTCAGGCTGCCATGCTCGGCTTCGATGTCGGCTCCTTCACTGATGGTGAGCGCATTGTTTGACTCGAGCTGCTGATAGCCAAGTGACGCCCCGAAAGCTTGGGAATTGTCGCGCGAGGGAAGCGGAATGCCGATCAGATTGTCCAGATACCCTGTCAGAGCAACATTGCCGTTTTTGCTGTCCGCCGTAATCGATAGATTGCCACCAGAAACAAGACTTGTTTTTGTGCCGATCTTTAGCGTATTTGAAGATGATTGATTGAGAACACCTATTGCGCCGGAAACCGACAACGACGAATGCTTGGAATCCTTGGAGGTGCCGGCGGCTGAAACGTACATATTGGCCCAGCCGGCCGGATTGACGATGTCGAGAATGCTGAATGCCGTTTCCTTGGCACCCGCAATCACCGGGCTCACGGCACTTCCTGCTACACCGAACGTATCGACGACAAGCTTGCCGAATTCGACCATGGCCGACAGGAGCTGCTTGAAGTTGTCCGTGGAGTTTTGTCCCGAAGTCACCGCCTTGAACGCGGTCACCATCTTGTTCTTTTGATCCTCAAACTCTGCCAGTTTGGGCTTGAGATCGGTCTCAACGAAGTAGCCCGTCAGTTGCTTCCAACGTGCTTCAATCTCTTCGATCAAATGGTCGCGCCGGTTTTGCTCGATTAGAACGGTGCTCGAGAGCTCCAATT
Organism: Sutterella sp. AM11-39; assembly: GCF_003472385.1. GTDB lineage: Bacteria > Pseudomonadota > Gammaproteobacteria > Burkholderiales > Burkholderiaceae_F > Duodenibacillus > Duodenibacillus intestinigallinarum. Next base: position 23,435 of record NZ_QRLV01000011.1, read on the forward strand.
TACCGTCAACCGATTCGATGGCTGCATTGTCTGCAATGGTAAGTTCGGACGCAGCCGCGTCGCTGCTGCCGCTCGTGGCGACGACAATGGCAAGCGCGCCCTGCTTGTTTGTCTGCTGGTTTCCCTGTTCCTCGTCGATCGACGACGTTGTGGCGGCTTCGTAACGGTGGTCCTTGAGCGTTGCTGCGCTTGCGATGGAAATATCCTTAGAAGCATTGAACTTTTCATCCTGTCCGGGATCAACGAGCGCTTTCGAACTCTGGCGGTTGGTGACAACCGTGATGGCTCCGCCGCCGTTGAAGCTCGAATCCGTCACAGTCCCGTCGACCGAAGCGCCGTGTTTGCCGGCAAACTGTGCGATCTTATTTAAGGCGACGTCCGAAATCTTGGCCTGCAGTTTCATCATCAGACCGGTGTCGCCGACATCCGTTTTAGAACTCGCCGTGAGCGTCTCGGTCAGATTCTCGGCGTTGATCGTGAGCGAATTCGCCGTCCCGTCCAAGCCGCTTTTGAGCGTCAGAATCGAATCGGACGAAAAATCGGTGTAGTTGACGGCAAGTCCGATGTTTCCGGCTGCCGTTACATACGTTTCGGCACTGGTCTTGACCTTGTTCGTCGTCTTGGATTCGAGGCTTGTTTTTCCTAAAACGGTTTGGTTTTCCAAGGCTCCGATTTCCGCCGATCGGTCCACCGTCAGCGTTGATTTGCTGTCAAAGTCTGCATAGACAAACGAGGCTTGCGGATTGCTCGTGCCCTGCATTGTGGCCGTCGTGCTCACATCCGCTTTGAAATCCGTGTTCGCCTTAATCGACAAATCGCTTCCCGCACGGGCCGTACCCTTGATGGTGAGCGTACTTGACGCATCAGCCTTGGCGACGGCGATCGCCGCTATCGGCAGTGACTTGGCTTCGGGCAGCAAGTTGGAATAGTTCTTCCAGGCCGTCGAGTCGCCGATGGCAAGTTCCAGATCCGTCTTGGCGGTCAGCGAGAGATTTTTCTGAGCTGTGAGCAGCGCGTGTTCGTTTACCGTGAGCGACGAACTTGCACCCATGTCGACGTATTCCACCGCGTGTCCCACGAAGGGTCCGAGCACCGAGCCGAGAAATTGTTCGCCCAATGCCTTGATCGTAAAGAGCGATGAATGGTCGATCATGTTGTAGGCGTTGGCCTGTACGTCAATGTCTTTTCCGACCGAAATGGTGCCGTCGATGGTGACCGAGGCGCTCACCTTGGTGCTGCCCTGCCCCTCTTTGGCCACCCAGGTCTTGTTGACGAAATCGTAGGTGGTGTTGCCGGCTTCGGCTAAAACCTTGACGTTGCCTGCGGCGTCAATCTTGGCTTTCTGTCCGACCGAAATGACAGCATGAACGGGCGCTAGGTCGCCCGAACCCGAGCTCGTATTGCCCGAAGCCTTTTCGTCGGCGCGGGCAACCAAAACGATGTCGCCGGACTTTGGATCGACGTTAAATGTCAGATCCTTTTCAAGCAGATCGGCGGATACGGACACGGAGCCGTCGGCATTTTCAATGTTGACAAGCTGCGAGAAATTGTCGACGCCCGTTTTAACCAGAGCATTTTCCTTCAACTCGATTTTGGCGGCCGACAAAGCAATGCGGTTACCTGCGTTGATGCTGCCGGCGACCGTGATGACGGCATTGGGGTTGAGCGGAACGTCGCCTGATTGAAGGTTGGACCAGTAGGAATCGGTAAAGAGATCGGCCTCGAGCACCGAGTTGCCGAGCGCACCGGTCCATGTTTCGTACTCATCCTGCGTAGGTGCAACGGCCGTGAAGCTGCCTGCGTTGATGACGCCGGTCGATCCCACGGCCATGCCCTGAGGTGAGACGAAGATCAGATCGCCGCCGATCTTGCCGTCCTTGACGGCGTTCACCGTCCCGTCGACCTTGATTTGCTGGTTGACGAAATTGAGCAGTCGATCGGCGCTGATCGTGCCTGAGGCATTGTTCAAATGCAGATTTGCGATGTTGCCTGCGTCCAAACTGAACTTGTCAAACCGATTGATGCCCGTTTTATTGTTGTTGACGAACTTTTCCGTGTGAATGTCGTATCGATTGCCGTTAGCGGTGATCGTCGTCTGGTTCCAACCGGCAGGTCTTGAAATTTCCGTGGCCGCGATTGCCGGTACGGACAGCCCCGTCCCCAACAGGCCGATGGCGAACAACAGCGTAACAGCGTCAATTGAGGATGGACGCACGTCCGTTGCCACGGTCGCTTCTTGGCGGCCTTTGCCGCAGGCGGTCTTCGTTTCGTTTGTCACGACGCGAACGCCGCGCGATCGGTTCCACAAAACTTTGAATATCTTGTTCATACTGCCCCCTGCAGCCGGCACGCCTCAGACGTACGGGCTATTGGTGGTTACCACGTCGCAACCAACGAAATGTCGAATCGTGCGGTGTTGACGTGGGTGTCGTCGCCGATGTCCTTTTCGAGCGGTACGCCGACCGTGGCGGTCAAGCCCGCGCCGTTCCACAAGGGCCAAGTGAGGCCGGCGCCGATGCTGGCAAGCGTCTGCTGTTCATAGGCCGACGTGCCGGAAATCCGCCCGGCGTCGACAAAGGCAAAAAGCGACGTTTTCGGTCCCAGAAACGCCCAGTCGAGCTGCGCATTGACGTAAGCGCCCTGTTCGGCCGACAGCACGTCGTTTTCATAACCTCTCACGCCGCTTGTGTGACCGAGATAGAAGTACTGGGACGTGGTGAGATCGTCGCCGCTCACCACGCTTTGCCAGGCTCCCGACAAGGTAAATGTGACGCTGTGAGTCAAGCGATAGCGCCAGAAGGCGTTGCCGGTGAAAATGTTTTGCTTCCACTCTTGGCCGAACGTTTCTTCTACGGACTTTTCGTGTGACAGGGCCGCTGTGGCGTAAAAGACCGAGCGTTCGCCAAGGAGAATCGCCTCAAGGCCTCCCGTCCAGGAGTCGATCTGCGTGTCGTTGATCGTGATGTCCCAGAAGTCGGTCGTCGATTTCTGGCGGCTCCATTCGCCGTAGATCGTCCATTTGGTCTCGGACGTTACGTATAGCGGATGATCCAATCGGATCGAATAGTATTCAGACGTGCCCTTCACGTCGTCGTCCGCAGACGGTCCCTGCACCACTTCGACGTCGCCGAACGAGGCCGAAGCAGTGAGTTTCGTGCCGAGGCTGTTGAGCGGCACGGCATAGCTGGCCATGAAGCTTTTGCTTCCTTCGCTCACAAGCCCTAAAACCGTGAATGCGTCGCGAAAACCCAGTACGCTGCGGTTGGTGACGCTCGCGCCCACGCGCGGCCGACCCGTCGATCGCGTGCCTAAAGTATCGGCAAAGACTGTTGCCGTCCAGTTGGCGGGTTCGGCCGCGGTGATCTCATAGTCTGTGGTTTCAGGAGAACTGCCCGCACGTATGTCGATACGAAGCACCACGTCGTTGGTCATGTTGAACCGTACGAGGTCTTCGCTCATTTCGCGGTAGTTGGCGATTTCGCCCGGCTCAAGATCAAACGCCCCGCGAATGTAGCTCTCTCGTGTGTGTTCGTTCCCCGTGACCGTCAGTTTTCCGGTCTTGCCTTCCACAAGCGTGATCGCCAGTCGCCCGTTTTTGATGCGCTGCGGCTTGATGCGAGCTTCGCACACGACGTAGCCTTTTTCACGATAGAGTCGGTTGATCGCTTCGAGCATGGCCTCAATGTCACTCATGCTCACTTCGCGACCGATCCAAGGCGCAACGGCCTTGTCGATCTCTTCATCGGTGAGAATCGCCGACTTGCCGTGCTCGACGGCATTGAGCTGAAACCGAAACGCCGATGCTTTCTCTTGTTCAAGCGTCCTCTCGCGCTCCTCTTCGTGCCCGCGGCGGATTTCCTGCATTCGCTCGACTTCGCGCTCCTGCTGCCACCGTTCAACATCGCGTCTGATCTGCTGCAGGTCACGCACGGCCGGATTGCGTATGTCGCGGCCCACATCGTCAGCGACCTGCGCATGGACCGGCGTAAGCATGCACAAGGCGAAAACCGCCATCAACCGCGTGGTCAGTCGGTCTTGCCAAATCGCCATACTCCTCCTTTGCTTGAAACGAATCCAAGCCACATTTCCACTTTAACGGGAAATTCTCGGTTTTCCGTCGTTCTGTATGATTTGCGTTAAGGAAGACAAAAATGTCCCCTTTCTGGCAAAACCCTTCATTGACGGGGCATTCAAAGCAATTTGAACTGCGATTTGCCTTGGCATTTCGGCAAAAATAGGGTTATCCCTCCCTCTTCGGGTTACGTTTCGCAAACGATGAACTCACCGTTTCGCAAGAGATCTTCCTTTGCGCGACAGGTGGCATCCTGACCAGGGCAAACATAATCCTTCAAAAACTGGCAGCCTCACAACGGCCAAGACAAGCTGCGTATCCGGTTCCCGACGTGAAACTTTCGTCCTCGTTAACAAGTCCGGAAAACGCCCTCTTCTCACGGTATTGCTTTGGCGATAGCAACTGCAGGCTTGCCACAGGCTTAGTTACCCGGCAAAAGTGTCAGCAGGTGCCTATCGTGTGGCCAATCTGGTTATGCCTTGGGCATTTCGCCTGAGACGAACGACGGTCGCTGGGTGCTCAAAATCACAGGCAGCGGTAACTCTCAGTGACATTTCGGCGGCTCGGTCGATGCTGGACTGCAGTGGCAGCAGTTCCGAGATTTAACGTCATCGTCTGATCCATTAGCTTTCTCAATTCAAGAGTTCTTTAATTTTGCTCCGCAAACTTTAAGGGGAGCTTTTTTTCGTGGATTTTTGATCAGCCTATCCATAGCTTGCTTTGGACAACAGTAGTTGTATTCAGTTATAGCAATACAATATAATCGCGCTGTGTTGCCGGCCGAATTTGTGCACCAGAATCTTCAAGTAAGGCTCATCATCGACACAATCGGCCCAGTGCAACTCCTGTCGGCCTTTCGAGGGAATCAGAAGACAAGTGCAATCTTTTCGATACTCCGGGAAATTCATCTCCCTATAGTGGTTTTGTGTCTAAACCGGAATGAATTGCGTTGGGCAGACAGAGAGATTAATTCATCTACACCTTTTACAGGAATAAAAAGAATGAAAGCAGAGTCTCTGAAGGTCATGTGTAGCGTAGATGGTCGTATCGTAATAAGTGATTTGCCCCCCCCGTCGCAAGAAACTAATACCCTTTCCCGCCTGAGGGCAACTCTCGCTCTCAACACCTGTGCCGCAGTCGTCGCCGCATGTTTTTCTACGCCATCTCTTGCTGATATCATCACCAATGACTGGCTCAATTCTGGTAAGGATTTCCCTCATCTTTCCCTGGATGAAGAAACCATCGTTGAGGGCATCAATGTTGACGTCAAGACGGTGGTTTGTTGGAATAACTATACGATCACAACTAACAAAAACCTGACAGTCACCGGCGACACAGTCCTACATCTTTACGGAACTCATGTCAGCGGAAGCGGAGCTGCGACACAAGCTCTTCATACGGGCACCGCTGGTGTCACAATCCGCCTGAACGGCAATGTCGATCTGATAACAACGTATGAGCCGGGAATCGAAGACGATTATGGTGCTAATGTGCTGTACATCAATAACGGCGCACAAGCTATTCTCGGAAATTCAAACTCAACAACGCGCATATGGAGCATTGCGGCCAGCCCCGACGCCATTAGTGCCAAAAAAGGCTCGACAATTGAATTTGTCTCAACACGAAACCAAGTTGTCGGAACAATGGACATGACTGTAAATGGCGGCGTAACCGATACTGCCGTCTCAAAGATTACAGGTACCTTTTCGGGCTCGGATTCCTATTGGTTCGGTGACGAGGCCTCAAGCGAAAACACATCTGCTGACGGACGAAAGAACGCCAAAGGTGTTCTCGATCTGACCTTCACAAACGGTGCTCAGTGGTCCTATCTGGCGGTTGCCGGAGAGAAAACTATCGACAAGCGCATCAGTTCCATCACGCTAAGAGACGGTGGCATCATCAACCTCTTCGACGACAACCTGGAAGCGTTCTGGGATGAAATCGGTCTTTTGCCGCTTTTGAAAGAAGGGAACTACGACGTTGAGCACAATTATGTCCGCATTGGTGACCTCAAGGGCAGCGACGGCATCTTCCGTCTGGATCTCAACTCGGATGACCGCACGCAAAGCGATATGGTCTTTATCGAATCCTCAAACGAACCAGGGCGTCACTGGATTGAACCTTATCGCCCCTCTCAGCTCGTCAGTGTCTCTGCCGACAATACGCTCACATTCGCTCTCACCCAAAAAGAGGCCAATGACGTCACTTTTGCTGACAAAATCAACATCTACGGCGAAACGCTCTACGACTACGAACTGTCCATTGACTACGAGACGATCAGTTCTGAAGATTTGGCCGAACTAGAAGATCAAATCAAATCCAACTACACAGACTTCGAAGACTTTAAGGTCAGCGATTATGAAGACGGCACCAGATGGTTCATCAATCGCGTCACTGTTTCCGAATCGGCTGCGACTGTCGGCGTGCGCAACGCCGGCTGGGCAGCCTATGACGCCGTAATGCAGATGGATCGCCGCGATCGTCGTTTACGTGAAAGCGCATTTGCCAACGATGCTTCCAACGACGGCCTGTGGGTACGAGTACAGTACGGCAGACTCGGCGCAGATGACGCATACAAGTCCGACACGACCACCGTTCACGTGGGTTACGAACGTCAGACTTCTGACAACAACCGCTTCGGTGTGAGTGTCTCTTACATGGACGGCAGTCCTGACTTTGAAAACCTGAAGGGAGGCGGTGATCTGAAACGCTACGAAATCGCCGTTTACGATACCCTCACCTTCGGCAACCACTACTTGGACTTCGTGGGACGCTTCGGTCACTTGAGCTCAGACTTCTCATCTTCAAGAAGCGCCAGCTCGATTTCCACCCAAGGTGAATTCTCGACGAACTACTTCGGCGTTTCTGCTGAATACGGTTATACGCTCAAGTCTGCGGCAGGTTTCTTTGCCGAACCTCAATTACAGATGCAGGCGACTCGACTTGAAGGCTACAACTACGGTTTGCAACGCGACATGTCAGTTGATGTTGAACAGGAAACGGCGCTTGTCGGACGTGCCGGTCTGAGACTCGGCAAGCACTTTGCCGGTGAACGCAGCTCGGGCGAAATCTACGTTCGAGGCGACCTCTTGCATCAGTTCACCGACGGTCAGTTCGGCCGCATCCGTGACCTTGAGGATGTTGAGGTACTGCATTGGGGAGATGCCGGCACCTGGACAAACTTCGGCGTAGGCGGCTATTACCAATTCGCCAACAAGTTCTCGATGCAACTTGATCTCGAAAAGGGCGCCGGCGGCGAGCAACTTGATGCCTGGATGGTGTCAGGTCGTCTGACCTATATGTTCTAAATTACTTCGAAACAATCTAACGGGTCCGCGCTAAGTAAACCAAACTGAGTTGGATTTGCTTTACAAACGTGGTTTTACTTATGGGACGAATTCCAATTAGAAACAGTCCATCACGAAAAGTTGATTCGACGAAGTAATCACTTTTTCAAAGCTGCCGCAAGGTCAGCTCTATAAAAAATCAGACCATATCACCTAAATTACGTTACTTTTGAGCTTGTGACGTAATTATGTGATGTCACGTACCCTTACGTAAACCGAAGCGAACTGACGTTATATCAGTGAAGATCGTACTGGGCTCGGTAGTAACCGAAATTGTCTTTCGGCTTCTTCCGAGCCCGTACATCTAGCCGTCACAAAACCCACCGCAGTCCCGCGCTCACCTGTCAAGGATTTTGGACGGGAGACCCTGTTGATGTCATGAGGCATCCGTCGGCGTATATCGACTCATTGGTGCCGTAGGTCCCGCCGACCAAAGTCTCGCCTAGGTTCCGTCCAAATCTGTTTCAAAGCGACGCTGCGTTCCGGCTAAAGGGTGTTTCGTAGCGGTTTCTCCATTCCAGTCGTGGAGCGCCGAAGCGCGGAAATACGTCAAAGATGTAGCCGAAAACCGACCCCAAATAACTGACAAGCGTATGGACCACGTCCTGTTATACCATCACGCCATGATCGGAGTGAAAGTCAACGGAATCGAGTTGACCTCAGGGGAGTTTGTCACTCGGTTCGAACCAGGAGTTCGTCGCGGGACAACGAAACCGCCAACCGTATTCAACTGCCCAGTTGTAGTAGCCCAGGCCGCTCCGCACACCCGACTGATTCCGCAACGCTCCATCTGTATCCATGTTCGATGGAGCTTCATCTTCACGTCAAAGAATTGACCGTTGTCGGCCAAACAACCGCTGTAAAAACACCGTGGCCGTAGTTTCGATGGTTAACCGATCCGTTTCTCAAATCGGAATCTTCGTCGAGAGGCTTACCGAAAGGTTGAGGTAAAAATTCTCGATCCACTTGTCTACTCCAACCTGAAGCATGTTTTGTTGAGCTTAGCAGGCAGCCGGACGAATGAAAAACCGCGATCGGCATATCAGACAACTTCCATCGTTTCTAAGGCTCGACATCGTTAAAGCAAGTGCACGTATTTTTGGAAGACTACGTCTGGTACGCCGAGAGTTGAACGGTTCCGAAGCTGCAGTCTTACTCAGAACTCCCACTTGAGATTTAGGTGTCCCCAAACGCCGGAAACATCTCCTCCAAACTCGGTGCCCACGCCGAGACTCGCGGCAAAGCCTTCTGCAAATTTTCCTGTCAGCGAAACCGAAGCTGTACCGGTGTCGCGCGTGCCGACCTCCTCGTCAATGCTGAAAACCGAGTCGCGCCAAGGCACGAAACTCGCTCGAGCCATACCGTAACGATTGAGAAATTCATGGTTCCATACGACCGTTGCATCAATCGCCGCTTCTTTCTCGTTCGCCTCAAACTGCGCCGAAAGCTTCACGCCGAGACTTGATCTCAACGACTGATAAGTTTCGCCTTGCACATAAAGCTCGGCTCCGTGATGCGAATCTTCGGTTATCGAAGGCTGATGCATGAAACTGTAGTCGAGCCAAAAAACGGGACCGGCCTTGATGCCAGTCGAAAGACGATAGGCTTGTCCGAGTCCTGCGACCAAACTGCCGCCCCACCCCGTCCAGTCGCTTGAAGCGCTGTCGGCATACCCCTCAAACCGCACCACACGATCGGTATCAGCATTTTCAACGGCAAGCTGTGCCAACCCGAAGGCGTATGTTTCAACGGTTGTGGCAAAGTCGTATCGGGCATGAGCACCTAAATAGAAGCTTTGCGCGTCGGTCTGACTGCCGTCGGTTCCGTCGTATTTGTCTTTTCTATCGAGAATTGCTGCGTGCGTGCCGAGCGTCAGTCCGCCTTCGCTCAAAGAAGTCCTAACGTCGACCCCCGCAATCAGTCCGGCGTAGTTGCAACGAATTCCGCGGTCTTCGATCTTGCCGTAACCGCCCAAAGGACGGATGTAAAACGACCGCCCCGTGGCGTCAACTTCAAGTGCCGTCGGAGAGCTGATTTGCTCAAGCACCGTGCCACTCACCACACGCTGAGCCATCAATGCCGCACGCCCGGCGCGTGCAAACACATCGGGGCCAAGCTTTTCGTAGGCGGTGTTCAGCGTACTGCCGTCGGGATTGGAAAAGTCGAGCGTCGCAACCAAATCCTGCATGCCGCCCTGCGCTTCATCGGCATGTTTGTCGAAAGCCGCCGCTATGGATTTCGTGTTGAAATTTATCGCATATTGACTGTAGGCATTTGGGGCGCGTTCGGTTGTCACGGTGAGCTCATTGTTTTCCACGCTACCGGTCATTTTGAGCGTGGGCGAAAGCTCGGAAATGTCGCGCAACGCCACCTCTGTTAGCTTCTGTTCAACATCATTGATCTTTATTGCTTGAGAAAGATCCACAGTATGTGCACCGCTGTAGTAGCCGATGACAGGCGTAAGGATCACTTTCCCGCCGAATTCGCTCGGTATTTCTTCTGTATCTCGGGTTTCATCACAAATCACGAGCTGATCGGTTGTCTTGTCCGCAGCAAATTCAAGCAAAACACTCCCCGTATCGCCCATCGAGAAAGCACCGTTGATTTCCATCGTGCCGATGCCGTTGCCGGGCGAGAGTGTTCCGTTGTTGATGAACGTGCCGTATGAAAAGAACACTTCTTCAGAAACATCTGACTTGTCAAGTACTGTGTACGGACCTTCGAGGAGCGTATACAGTGCCGCCAGGTTGTACTGTCCTTCTCCGCTTAACGTCGCACCGTCGTCGACCGTCACGGACAACACATTGGCCATGCCGTTGAAGTTAAGTTCTCCTCCCTTCACGTCCATTGTCATGGCCGCGGTACCGGCTTGCCCTTCGTAGTCATCCCAGGCGCCGTAGATGTTGCCCGTATAAGACAGGCAGAAATTCTCGTCAGTCGTCTCTCCTACAGCGGCCCCCGCCTCATCGGCTTTACGGCCGAACGTCAGGTGCGTCAGCATTTCGTTAACGGTGTCGACGGTTACTTTCTTCGGATCTGTCATCCTCTGTCCAGATTCATCGTAGAACTGAACTCGATCAACCATCGGGTTCCACAAAGAAACAATGTCCCCCGAAAGACTGGCACCGTTCATGATGTTGATGTTGGAGACGAGCGCGCTGTCGTCAATGTAGATTGCTGCTCTTGTTCCGCTCAATGTGCCCGCGACGTCAAACGAGGAGACCAACGCGCCGTCGAGTCCGATCGTGTCCGTACCCAGATCTTCATCAGTGGCCGGATCATAGATATACGACCCTCGCTGCTCGGTCGTTTCTCCGATCGTATTGTCGCCGAACGAAAACATGGCACCGATGCCGTAGGCACCGTCGGCCGCCAGGGTTCCCTGATGCACAATGTGATGATTTTTACCGTAGGTCACGGCAAGCGCATAACCGTAGTCGCCATCCGATCGTACCTCTACGTCCGGGGCGATGCGCAGCGTATTGTCGGTACCGTCAACACGTATGCCCAGCGCATACGTGCCGCTTGTCAGAATGTCGGCCGCTTGCTTGATGTCATTGTTGCGGCCGTATACGTGAAGACCCACACCCCAAGGATTGTCGTTGGCAACACCCTCGATCCAGCCCGTTCCGTCTTCGTTTCGAGCGAAATAAGGATTCGTGTTAACGAGAGTGATGCCTGAGTTATAGACCGAATACCCGAACCAGTCGCGGCGATCAATGTCAAAACCGAGGTCCTGCAGGACGGCAAGTTCAGCTTCCATGAAGGTGTTCCAATTTCGCCAGTACTGATGACTCATCAAACTGTTTTGCAGTTCAATGTGACTCAGTTCGGCCACACCCTCTTCCCAGCCATTGACCGGTAACCCGTTGACACCCACAGGTTTTTCGAAATGAAGCTGATCGTGATAGTAGATAGTCGCACCTTGGAGAACGTCTTGAACATTCTCGCTCGTGTAATAAACACCGGCGTCGCTTTCACCTAAGCCGAGTTTATCTCGCTCTTCTTTTGAGTAAAGATCAAATGTATTTGAACGATCGCTGTGATTATCCGTAATGGACATAGCCGCTTCTGGTGCATCACCGTCAATGTCCCGAAGACCTTTGTCCCACACGGAAAGAGCGTCGCCAAACTTGTTTTCAACCGCACTGCTCAGCAATCCCAAGGCATGAAACATCTCGTGCGCCAGTGTGGCCGAAAGGTCGCCGACTTCACCGTTTTCGGGTAACGAATACATCGGTCCGTAATACCAGTTACCGTCTTCGGCAGACGTATGGTTGATGAAAATCAGGCCTGTATTATCGTCACCCTTGACGCCGTAGAGCAGTTCGGCTGTGAGTTCCGTGATGCCTGCTAACGGTCCCGTTGTAATGATGTTGCTGGTCGCGGCAGCATTGCCGTCTTTATCAGAATCGGTCACAACTGCGATGGACCCTGTTGAAACAACGAATTTACCAATCATTCGGCCGAGATAATCGAAACTCTCATCAATGCGAGTCTTATCGTCATCCGAAAGCGTCCAGCCGGACTCACCCTGTAGCGGAGAACCGTCGTCATCAGGATAGTTATTAAAGACGAAGTCATCGCCCTCGTCATACACTTCAAGCGTCACAAAAGGACTGCCGTCGGCCAGCGTATAGTCCCAATACTGCAGAGCTTGCGCCGTTTGCGACGCAACAACGGTCAACACGCCGAAACAAGTCAACGTTTTGACGGTTTGAGGCAATGTTTTTTTCATCTGTCCTCCCCTCGTGCGATCGTACGGCTCGGTCTTCCTGAGAAAGCCTTTTACTTTGAGTGTTTTAATCATGCTTATTCGCGTGCCGCGACTCCCGAGACTTGCGGACGCAACTCAAACAACGCCCGCTCGCCCTTCTTGAAGTACGCGCACATTTCCGGGTCGGGACAGTATAGGTTGCCCGCGGCATGAGCTCTCGCCCGACAACCGCCACAGAGCAGCATTTTGGCAAGTTGATTTTCATTGCTTACGTTTTCGCTGAGCACGTTGTAGTGATCGACCTTGGTCGTGATCCCCTTTTCGCTCAGTTTGCGCTGCATCTCCACGAGTTCCTGAATGCGGTCGCGATTTTGCTTCATCAGGGTGACGAGATGGTCGATGAGCTCGTTTTTGCGCTTGTCGGCCTCGCTGCTCTTGGCGGTGATCGAACTGATGCCGCGGTCACGAACGACGATGCCGCTGCCCGTGACACTGTCAATGAGCGTTCCGAAGAAAGCCCAGTAGACGACTGCCGCCATGCAGACGGTGAAGCCCACGAGCAAAACCCACATCCAAGGCGACGTGACATTGGATATGACGTCCGGCTCACGTAATTCGTTTCTCCGATTGGAAAGTTCAGAAAGCAGCTTCATAAAACCATACTTCGAACAACAAACTCATATCAAGCGGATCAAGGTCAGGCCGCTCCGCATCATTGTTCTCGGTCTGCACACGTGCGCTTGTCTCGACAGCGAAAGGATGCTTGCTGTTTCCGCGTTGTTTGAATACGAGTCTTCGCTTCACTGTAGCCGCAAATTTCAGAACTGCCGTCGATTTCGTTCATCCGCGAACATGATCAGCCCGTTGTCTCCTTCCCTTCGCAAACCTTTTATTCATCGGGCTTTTTAGGTCATCGCCCGTTAAAGCTCAGATTTTCACCTTCGCTTAATGGGTTTTCCCTAGGCCTTGAGATTTCAATTCGCATATACTCGAATTAACGTTTCGCACAACAAAAAAAGAGGCCAAGCACGATGGCTGTTCGCAGCACTGTCTGTTCAAATCGTCCGCATGTCGCCGCTCGCTCTCTCAAGGCGGCCTCGACTGACTACAACATCACGCTTCCGGAAGAGAAGTCGTCAGCCGGATCCACTGAAGCTTTGTTCCGTTCAAGCTCCGTTTCCGTGCCCCAGTCTCCCGAAAGAGCTCTCTTGCGGCGTCTTGAAGCGCCATTTCTGGAGTGTCTGCAAGACGCTTCGGTCTGCAGCCGCCGCTCGGTCTTTGTCGTCATCGGTCCCCGCAAATCCGGCATGCACACGTTTTTTGAGCAGGTTGTTCCCGATGCGCCGTGTGTGAACTTTGCCGATGAAGGTGCAAGAATGGACGCCGAAGACGCACCGCGGACTTTTTTTGCGCGTTACGCGGCTTTGCCGATGCTGGTGCTCTATAACGTGCATCTGGTACCCGCCCTCGCGAGATTGATTGTTTCCGAGGCCGGACGCATGCACGAGGGTGCTGATCTGGCCGCCCCCAAAATTGTCATCATGGGATCCAGCGTACGACTTCCCGAGCTTGAAACCGCTGCCGAACGCAACAGCAACGTTCGAATATTTCGTATGCGCACCCTGTCTCAGGGTGAAATCACGGGCGGCGGACACGATTTTCTCGAGCGGCTACGCCTTTTGGATTTCCCTTCCGTTGTCTCTTACAACGAAAGCAACCGCGATCTGATTCTGAGCCAAGCCATGAGAGGCGGTTATCCGTCGGGACGAGACGGCACGCCCGACGAGCGCCACGACTTTTTCCATGATCTCATCCGTGAAATCTGCCGACTCGATCTTCCGTCTGTAAGCCCGTTGAAAAATCCCTTGTTGCTTCGCAAGGTTTACCGCATGGTTGGCGCGGTTTCGGGAGAAAGTGTCAATCTCACGCACATAGCAGAGGTGCTCGGCATCGGACGCCCCTTTGCCAAGCATTGTCTGGAAACGCTCGAGCGGCTTTGCTTGGTGGACCGCATTGCTGTCTGGCCGGGCAGCCTTGCCTTTGAGCGCGGCGTACGCAGTCCTAAATATGTCGTAGCCGATTCCGGCTGGCTGTGCGGTCTGCTTGGTTTTTGCAGCACGACGCCTTGCGTTATTTCAAGCGATCATCCGGAGGATGTCCGCAGGTTGCTTACGACCTGGACTTGGGCTCAATTGGCAACCCTCACGGACAATGCTCGGGATTTGCATCTGTGGCACTTTGCTTTGCGAACGGGGCTAAGCATCGACCTGATTCTGGAAGACGCCAGAACGGGGTCGCTCACAGCCTTCAAGGTCTCAACCAGGGAAAACGTCACGGAAAACGATTTCGGCGCTTTAGTGAAATTCAGAGAACTTGTCAAAGACCGTGAGGTTCAAAACGTTCTTCTTTATTGCGGGCAAAGCTTAAGACGCTTTGATTCGATCGGAGTTGCGGTGCCGATGGCGTTTCTGTGGTTGTGACGGATTGCGGGGAGTGTATTGCCTGCGGCGTTCGTTGACGCACCCGAGGTTAACCTCATGTTGAACCATCTACTCAGGAATCAACATGAGCAAAACCAAAAAGAAAACCGTCGTCAAGGTCAAAGTACCTCGTACCCGCAACCTGATTGCCAAGGCGCTGTGTTCCGGCCGGCAATTTCAGAGTCGTCCCTTCGTTAACAGGAAAAAGATGCCGGCGAAATTCGACTGGCGCAAAGAGATAGGTTAAACGATAAGGCCGTACGTCTGGAAAATCTTTTCAAGCCGTTTAGACTTGAACGCGCGGCTTTTTAACTAGGTCTCGGCCATGATTGTCCAATACGCTTCAGATCTGCACCTCGACTACGGACAGAATTACGAATACGTCCTCAACAAAGGCTTTGAGGAGGAAGGCAACGTGCTCATTCTTGCCGGAGACGTTGCAAATCTAGTGGCGCTGCGTACCTATCGCCTCTTCTGGGACCTGTGTTCCTCAAACTTTGAAAAAACGATCTTCGTACCGGGCAATCACGATTACTACGGCGAATGGGACAAGGTCGAAGACCTGATTGAACCGATCAAGATTTCGATCCGTCCCAATGTGACGTGCTGCAACAATGAAGTCGTGCGTGTGGGCGACACTGACTTCATCTGCTCGACTCTCTGGTCGAACATCATTCCCGAACAGGCTGCCGCGGTCAATTCCACACTGCTTGATTTCAGTGAAATCACGTTTGACGGCAAGAGAATCACGGTCGACGACTACGTCGCCATGCACAAGGAGGCCGTTGCATTCCTTCAGGAAGCCGTAGCAGGGTCCGATGCCAAGCACATCGTCGTCGTAACGCACCACGTGCCGAGCTTTACGCTTTGCCGAGAAGATCACAAGAATTCGCCCATTGCTTCCGGTTTTGTCACCGAACTGGGCAACTGGATTGCAGACTCACGCATCGACTACTGGGTCTACGGCCACTCACACACGTCGATTGAAGGCAGCATCGGTAAGACAAAGTTCGTCTCCAACCAATTGGGCTATCTGGCTCTGAACGAAGGCGAAGACTATTCGCCTTGCAAGACGTTCTTGATCTAGTCGGTTTTCCATCTTTCAATGATCGAGTCGATAACCTCGTTTCTAGCCGGCGACGGCGGCCTTTGGGCTCTTTGCGTGTCCGCCTTTTTGTCGTCAACTGTCTTACCCGGAAGCTCGGAAGCGCTTCTGGCAGCGGCTCTCGCATCCGCCCCGCAAACCGATCGCGCCCTTTTGCTTGTTGCCGCGGCAAGCCTCTTTAATACGCTCGGCAGCATGACCAGCTGGGCGATCGGCCGCTATGTTCCCCATCGCGTGCCGGCAAACGACGCCGTCGATCGTCTGCGCCGTTGGGGTGCCCCGGGACTGGCGCTGGCCTGGGTACCCGTCATCGGAGATGTGCTGCCGCTCGCCGCCGGGTGGCTACGCATCGGTTTCTGGCCGGCTCTTCTTTGGACAGCAGCAGGCAAGACCGCTCGTTATTCGGTCATGGCCTTGGCACTTCTGGGAGTTTTCTAACCGGCTCTATCTTTGCAGCGCCGCTATCCTCTGCGCTTCTTCGGAAAGCGGCCGATCATCCACATAATCGATGTCGTTGTCCTTGAGCCATTGTTTAAGTGCCTCCAGTACGGTGAGTTCTTCGTAGGCGTACCACTCATGAAGCTTTCCGCATTCATCAAGAAAATCTTTGAATCGTCGGAAGGCGCCGCGGCGAGAGAAGATTGCGACGACGCGTTCACACTGCTCTTCAGACAAGAACTCTCGGGCGAACCGCAGAGCCATGCGATGGCCTAAACGCAATTCGGAGGCATCCGGAAAAGCGATCCAGGAACCTTCTTTCATTGCGTCGTATGCGGCGTCGATTTCCTCGGTGTCGGCAAACATAGAGTTCGGCACATAGACGATGCCGTCGGCATCGGTTCGCACAAACGCTTCGGCATCCGACTCCCAAGGTGCCAGCATGGAAAAAACGGCTTCGAATTCGCGCAAGGAAATCACGATCAGTCTCCTTTCCGATTCCTGATGTTCAACGATACCGTAATTGGCACAAAACCGTTAGGCACAAATTCGCATAAAACTTTAACTACGAAAACGCCGGAGTCCCGGACATTCAGAGAAGCAAAAATAACAACGTGAAACGTTTTTGCTAAGTTCGATTTCGCAATCCGAACAACTCAGAAGGAGCTCACTTGTCGGCTTTCTTTTCGTCCTTTTGCTTTTTGTCGCCCTTAGCCTTGCCCTTTTCATCGTCGGAGAAACCGTCGCGGAAAGCGTGACCGACTTCCCGTGTGGCGTCGCGAGAGGCATGACCGATTTCACGGGTCACGTCGCGCGTGGTGTGACCGATGGTTCGGCCGACTTCCTTAATGGAATCAAAGAACGAGTCAGCAGCCGAAACCGTGGGAATGGAAAGCATCAAAGCGATGGCGGAAGCAACAGCGGCAAGTTTGTTCATGTATGAGACCAATTCGGTTCGTTGGTGGTGGGTGCTCGCAATTATGCCATTGCACCTGACACTCAATGACCGCAAGCTTCTGACGATCGTCTCGAACGACTTCCAAAAGCGATTGTTTTTGCATGCGACGGAAATTGACGCACGTAGCTTTAATGTTTCAGTGTCGCAGCAAGAAAGCTTTGAAAAACAAAGCAACACGCTCGAATTAAGAACACGAACCGGCGCCGCGACCTTAGCGAACTACTGAGAAAAACAACCGACAACCTTTACCGAGGACGACAATGTTTGCGTACAAACTGACAATAAAGACTCGAAAGAGTCGCAAGGCCAAACTTGAGAAGTTCATCGCCGCTCTTGAATCAAGCGATCTTACGAAAATCGAGCAAGACCATATTCGAAAGCAGATTGCCGCAAAAGTGCGAGACTTCTATGCGCTTGCCAAGAAGTACGAATGCCTTCCGATCACCGTTAAGCAAACATTCGAAAATGAAAAGGTCAGCATTCGGATTAAGCTCATCCATGCCGGCACATTGGATGCTCTGGGCGAGCACCTCATCCGTATGTTCGATACAAAATACTATTCGCCGGTTCAAATGACGGTCACGTTTCCGAATCCCAACGGTGACGACCTGTCAGCGGCGATTGAAATTGCCAACTGCGCAAAACGCAAAACATAGATTCGATAAGTAACGATTATCCATTCACTTAGCCAGCCTGCCGCCGTTAGAGATTTCCTCCTTTTGCTCTTTCGGCGGCAGTTTTTTCCTTCAATCCGCCCCATCCCTTGTTCCTCCTGTCTCTGCGAGTTTCAGCCGCGGGCTGCCAACTCACCCCGACACAATCCCCAATATTTTCACTTCGCTTTCGTCAAAATATTTCCTTGAGCCCAAACCAATGATCTCGTCTTCAATTTTCGGCAGTAAGCCCCGAATATCTTGAGATATCCTAGATAGAATCTCCTAATTTAAAAATTTCGAATGTTTATCATCAATTATTCATTGACAATTGCGAATAAAGACTGTTAGACTCACCGCATCTAAGTAGGAGGATAAAAATGTCTGATAATTTCAAGGAACTTTACGCTAACTTGCAGCGTCAGCAGGAAGAACTCAAGAAGCAGGCTCAGGAAGCCAGAGCTGAAGCCATCGCTTACGTTCAGGAAATCATCACCGATTTCCAACTCAAAGCTTCCGACTTCACGTTTGCCGAAGAACCTGTTGCCGCCACCAAGAAGTCCCGCGGCAAGTCCCCGATCAAGTATCGCCTTCCCAACGGCGTCGAATGGACCGGCAAGGGCAACATGAAGCGCGAAGTTCGCGCCTTCCTCGAAGCCAACAATATGAAGCGTGAAGACCTTGAACAGTTCCTGACTGAACAGTTCAAGAAGTAATCCGAAGCCGTTCGGATTCGAAAAGCCTCCCAGGACAACCTCGGAGGCTTTTTTTGCGATCAATTCCGGTCGAAATCCTAACTTTCAACCGATCGGCCTTTCGGCCATTTTCGTACACACGAAAAAACCGCCAGCTGTCTTTGGCCGGCGGCGTGGATCATTTGATTGGATCAGGTGTTATTCAAGACAGCTGATCGTTTCGAGAATGTATGGGTCCTTCGAGTCGCCGTAAGTCTGCCGAAGCAGACGTGAAATGCGGCTGCTCGCGCAGCCAAAACCGAAGGACTCGCTCAAAAGACCGGGGTCAGCCTTGATGATATTGAGGATTTCCTTATCGGAAAGGTCCGCAAGAACGTCTTCGTTGGCGAGCAACGCCTGGCGCACATCGTATGTGCTGTCAGCACAAAGCGCCTTGACGGCGTCCGTCGGCAGCGCATCCCGTCGCGCCACTTCGCTTCGTACCGCGCGAGCCGGGTGGTAGGCCATGCGAACCACAAACGGTTCCGTATCGCCGTTGATCGGAAGGTCGCGAGCGACCCCCTCAAGACCGTCTACGGGAATCATGAGTTTTGGCGTTGAGCCGGCCGCGCGCAGGTCGCCCTCGACTTCCTCAAGAAACACCAAGGCATAAACATAGTCTTGCGGTCGTCCATAGAGATCCAGTCCGAACTCCGAGGCGCTGCGTCTGCGGCGGGTAAACGGATGACGGCGTTTCGGAACCTCATCGGAAAATTTTTCCAGCCGGTCCTGCAGAATTCGCGCCTCCTGGCGCACACTCAGATCGGGATGTTCATAGAAGTGCTCGATAAGCTTTCGAGCTTTTTCGGCAAGCGCTTGATATTGCTCGTCAAACGCCACAGAGCGCTCAAACTCTTCGACGGTAGCCGCTTCGCTCTTCTGACGCAGCGGATTGTGGTAGGCATTGTTCGCAGCCTGCGTCATCGACTCCATCGTGTTTTCAATGAGTTGTCCGTCTTCGCTGGCGAAGGCCACGGCCTGATCGAAACTCATCAGACCGACGGCCTGAGCATTGAGCGAGAGATTGTTTTTGACGTCGTGCGAAGCGTCGTCTGCAAGAAGCGTGACGGACTCGGCCGTCAGATTCGGCTCCGTAGCCGCAGCCGTGCGCAGTCGTGCGTCCGGGTGACGGGCAAGCAGATTCATAAAGGCGGCCCGGCGCATCGCCTCTTCCGGCATTGCCGCATCCATGCCGCCCCAGCGAACCAGGTCGGCCACAAACTCTGTGGAAACCGCCACCGTGATGATTTCATCCCACTCGTCCGAACCCGTCATGCGCTTGCCGCTGATCAGACCGATGCCGCTGGGAGCACGCTTGATCAGTTCCCGGAATTCGGGCAGTTGAGGCTGCAGGATCGGCGGCACACACTGATGGTTGTCGTTAACCGTTGATGGGGTATGGGTCATTTTCAAATTTCCTCTCGAAAACCTTTTTTGCCAATGACAAATTTATTGTCAACCGCATGGTAACGGAGGATGCGTCATTTTGCGACTCACCCGCAAAATAGCTTTACAACTCGGGCAATTTCGGCGGATCTCTCTTTCGATAACAGGTGTCTTGCAAGCGTCAATCAGTGTCGCACCGACTGTCAGAATGATCGTATCTCCAATGTCTTTCAAGGAGTCGAAATGACCGATCAAAACAATACGACCACCGTCGAAACCTCCCAAACGAACCCCAAGGCCACTCTCGAACAGTGGCAGCATCTTCCTATTTACCTGACCAAAGATCGTGTAAAGCCTCTGGCAGTATTGCGCTACGGCGACACGACCGTGCGACTGGGCTGGCCCATCGTGGATTACATTTTGTCGGCACAGTATTCACCCACGCGCCACACTGAAGACGGAATTTCGCCGGCACTGATCGTCGAAGAGACCGAGATGACCTACACGGCCGAGCCCACGGCGGTGCCTGAGCCCCAACGTGAAGTCTGGGAAATTCTTGCCAAGAGTCCGTCCTACGAAATGCGCAAGATAGCCGCCGGCCGCGGCCTGAAACTAGGAACTTTTATCAAGCTTCTGAACGATCGCGCTTTTTGCGTGCGTGAAGCTGTGCTTGACAACATCGACGGTCTCGAGACGCTTGCCTCGACCGAAGACGGACGCCGAGCTGTTGCCGACGCGCTCAAGGATCGCACGCTTCGCAACACTGTGCGCCACCGCATCCGCTACATTGACGAGCATGCTGCAGCCGTTCTGCGTCCCCTGTTGATTAAAGCCGTTACCGAAGGCGACGCCGTTGCGGGTGATGCGATTCCTTTCGAACTGGTGCTCAACCCCGACACCGATCCGTACACGATTACGCTCACGGAACCGGCAGCAATCGAAAACGCGATCGACAGCCTCATGAGTTACGACGACTTTGACGATACGGAAGGCCATAACGGCCCCGATCTATTCGATCTGACCGCGCAACCCGAGTACGTGATTGAAAAATTTGCATCGGATCCCAGAGAATTCGTACGACAATATGCCGCGCACTACGTCCGTTCGTCCATGCCTGCCGCAAGAAAATTGGCCTTTGACGAGAGCCCGGCAGTACGTCGCGCCGTTTGTGTCGAACCCCAGGATCTCACGAACGAAGAGCGCATCGCGTTTTACGGCGATGATCCGGAGCGCCTGATTGACTACGTCGAGAATCTCCAGGAGCTCCCGGCAACGACCGACTTCATCCGCCTTCTCCTTGCTGACCCCGATCCCGCGGTTGTGCAACACACCACGCGCCAAATCCAAGACCTCATCGTCGAGGCGGTCAACGACGCCGAGGACTTTGAGGACGAAGACGAGGAAGATGAAGTCGACGAGTTCGGCCTCGATGAAGACGGGCTGGATCCCGACTGGGACATCGATTTTCGCGATCTGTACGGAGACGACGAAGAAGATGGCGAGGACGACGATGAGGATGAGGATAAGGAAGAAGACGAAGTCAGCAGAGAAAAGTCCGATGCACGCAATCTGAAGTTGCCGCTTTTCGACGAAAAGCTGTGACCATACACCGAACTGACGCATCCTATAGAGTTCGTTGCTACGAACTCTATAGGTTACGCGTAAAGAGAGACCTCGAATTGTGGACTAGACTTTGCAGAACCGGTTCGCCGCTATTGATCCTTTCGTATCTTTACATGCTCAGGGAAGTCCTGCAACACAGTTAGTGCAGCCAAATACGTCTATTTTCTCATTACGCTTTTCCACCATTCCTCATTCCGGTACCTGACCGGCGAAAACCGCACCTTGCCTTCCTTTTCCATCGTCCAGATGTTGGAAACCTCGCGCGGCAAGATCAGATTGAAATCGTCAAACGCCTCCTCTACGTCCTTTGCCTCGGTGATCCGCACGGCAGCGTTCAACGCAGCGCGCTGACGAGCCCGCCAGGCGCGGTGCCAGCGCTGCTTGTCAAACCTTTCGCTGTCAACTTTGAGCAAAGAACAGATCGGCGAGTAGCGGTGTGATCGGGACATTTCAGAGGCGTACCTAAAAGAATCTTTTCGCCCACTCTATTGCCTGCTGCGTCACTGACCGACGCAGTCGCACGCTCGCCTTCTATGCGTCAATCGTTGACGCACAACCGGATACCTTACTTGCGAACCCACTGTTTTTCACAGTCAACCGAAGTAAGGAGAGCCACACATGTGGTCGCAAATCCAACGAAAACTCTACGAAATCATCGATCCCAAAATTAACCTGCAAGTCCATTGCGCCGTCTATCCGGGCGGCGGCAAAACGTGTGCCAACGGCATACCGCGCTTTTGGGTAACTCTCGACGGAGAAGTCATCTTCGATTGCATGCATGACTTCATGTTCATGTGGCACGACAAGGACTTCGACATAGGCAATCTTCCGTTTGAAGACGACATCTCGTGGTGCTGCGGTATCGTCATTCGCCACTTTCAGGCCCCCGTCGACAGACTCATGACCTTGCACGACCGTTTCGGCCTCACGGACATTCTTCTGGCGGCCGACCGCCGCATCGGCAAACGCCGCTGGCCGGAGATCTATAAAAACCGCTCCGAGGCTGCCCGCAAGGTACTCATCGCTCGAGGCTATGTACCGCCAAACGAAGACGAAACCAAGCTCGAAGCCGAAATTCAGGATGTTTTGAACACACTCGCGGCGAGCAACGCCGCTCTCAAATCTCTTTAGGAACAGAACATGCACCTTCTCAAACCGAAAGAAATCCTTCGCATTCACGACGCCGTGATTGAGCGTTTCGGCGGCTTAAAAACATCCCCGATGGCGCCCGAAGAATCTCTTTCCAAGGCCGAAGCTCTCGTCGGCCGCATCCGTACCGCGATGACCTACAACACGGCCTACGATTGGACCAATGTCTTTCTGTGCGCCGCCTTTCAGACGTACTGCATCGCTCGCGCTCATGCCTTTGCCGACGGCAACAAACGCACAGCCTTAAACGCCGCCGGACTTCTTTTGAAGCGCGCAGGCTGCCGCCTGAAAGATTCCGAGGCCCTTCCCGAGCTTCTGGTGGAACTCGCGCAGGACCGCGTCAAACTCGAAGACATCGCCGCGCATCTGAAAGCGGAAATGACTGTCTCCGAGAAGACATCTGACGTTTCCGAACCCAACGATCCGTTCACGAAATTGACCTGGATGAAAGTTGCCCCACAAACAATGGATCTCATTCGAGACTTCGCGGAAGAGCGAACCGACATTCCGACGCTGTGCATCATCGGTTCTTCGCGGTGGCTCTCCCTGAATCCCTTAGATCTTGCCGAGCTTGCCGTACAGTCAAGGCTCCTTGAGCGCCACCCGGAATGGTCGCTTGTCACATTCGACTGCGAAATCCGAGCCTTGAATAAGGAAAAGCGCGCGGACGTCGTGAGCGCAGCGCTCACCATCATCGAGACGGCAGACCTTCTGCACCTTCGTGGACCGTCGTCGTTTATGCACGGTTGGCCGGAAGACTTTGAGACCGTCATGCAGGCGCTCAACGAACGCGCCAACGCCGGCAAACGAACGATCGTCACGGATGGCGAAACCGTTGCCGAAAGCTTTGCACGGTATAACCGTCCCGTACCGGATATTTTTGCGAATGCCTTGATCGCCGAGTTCAGTCTGGGCGCGATCGAAAATTAACCTTGTCAGGGAGACAACAATGCTCGGAGCCATTGTCGGCGACATCGTCGGCTCTCAGTTCGAACACGCCAATCATCTCAGCAAGTCTTTTGAGCTCTTTTCGCCCGAATGCTCCTTCTCTGACGACACCGTGCTCACGCTCGCCGTCTGTCAGGCGCTTCTGGAGACCGAAACAAAGCCTGAGCTTTTGCCGCAGGCCGCCGAAAGGCATCTTGCCAACTTTGCCAACCGCTATTGGAAGCTCAGTTACGGCGGACAATTCAACCGCTGGCGCATATCGGAAGTCAAATCGCCGTACTTCAGCTGTGGAAACGGTGCGGCTATGCGCGTAAGCGGCTGCGGCTACGCAGCAAAAACGCTCGACGAGGTCTTTGCACTGGCTGATGCAGTCACCGCCGTCACGCACAACCACCCGGAAGGTCTCAACGGCGCCAAAGCCGTGGCTGCCTGCGTCTTTCTCGCCCGCACCGGCCACGACAAAGCCTCTGTCAAAAACTTCGTCGGTCGCCACTTCTACGACCTCTCATTTTCGCTTGATTCGATCCGCCCGACATATTGCCGCGGTAAAGCGCTCAACACCTGTCAAAACTCGGTGCCGCAGGCGCTGTTATGTTTCTTCGAGTCGACGTCCTTCGAAGACGCCCTCAGAAACGCGGTGAGTCTCGGCGGTGACAGCGATACGTTGTGCGCGATTGCGGGAAGCGTCGCGGGCGCCTATTACGGCGTTGCCGATGAAATCGCACAGCAAGCCTCGAGCTTTCTCGACGATCGCCTGCGCGGTGTGCTTGCCGCATTTGAGTCCAGATACCGACCGGTCTCTCGGGATTGATCGGTTGCGACGGAAAACGACGCACGCGGTTTTAGTCTTTTGTTGTCAATCGACAAGACTTCCGAAGATAAGCTTCCGCGGAAAAAGTGTCGAAGCGCACGACTCAACGCAACCGAAAGGACCAAACAAATGTATTGCACCGACCGCATCTGCGCCGCCTTTGCTCTGGCCGCGCTTGTACACGAAAACCAAAAGCGCAAATCCACCGAGATTCCGTACATCTCGCATCCCATGGCCGTGGCCTCTCAGGTAGCCGTTTGGGGCGGCAGCGAAGATCAGTTCGTCGCAGCGCTCCTGCACGACGTGATCGAAGACGGCGGCGCGCAGTACATTCCGGTCATCGAAGAGCATTTCGGCAAGCACGTGCTCGAACTCGTGATAGCTTGCTCGGACGCGGCACCCGCCTCGGGCCAAGCGAAAGCTCCCTGGCTTGAGCGCAAGAGGCAGTACCTTGAGCACTTGCGCGCGGCTTCAGACGAGGTACTGCTCATCAGCGCCGCTGACAAATGGCACAACCTTCAGTGCACTCTGGCCGACGCCAAGCACCTGGGTGACGCCGTGTTCGATCGTTTTGTCGACCAGAAAAAGGTCCGCGCCGAAAAACGCGAGCTCGTTCTGTGGAACTACTCGGAGCTTGTTGCCATCTATCGAGAGCGTAAGTTACCTGTTGCGCACGAAGTCGAATCCTTGCTCAATGAACTGATCATCGCGTTACAGAAGAAAAACTAACCTTCTGCAGCTCACTCTTTTATGCAATTTCTCCTTGAACCTCCTCGGGCCGGTCTTCGGATCGGCCTCTTTTTTTCCTGCGACGCAGATATTTCTATGACTTTTCGGTTTCCTCCTTCGGGCTTTCCGAATGCGTCAATTATTGACGCATGATGTCTGACAATGTCTGCTGCAGACAACCAAAAAGAGTCAAAAGGCCATGAAATTCTCCGACCTGAAATCAACCATCCTCGAACAGTTCAAGACCACCCACGAAGTGGTTCCGTTCATCGTCGGCAAGCCCGGCGGCGGAAAGAGCTCCTGTGCACGCGAAATCGCGCAGGAACTTGCCGTCACCCACAAGATTCCTTCTGAGCGCATCGTCGAATTCAACCCGTCTCTGCGAGAGCCTTGCGACGTGCTGGGTCTGCCGCAATTTCACGGCGAGTGCACCAAATGGCTGCCGCCCGAAGAGTTCTGGGCCTTGCGCCAAGGTGTGGGACCGTGCGTGCTGATTCTGGAGGAACTGAGCGACGCCGACATGAACATGCAAAATCCGCTCTGCCGCGTCGTGCTCGATCGCTGCGCCGGGCAGCTGCGTCTGTCGGATCAACTCTTCATCATCGCCACGGGCAACCGCACCGAAGATCGATCGGGCGCCAATCGACTGAGCACGAAACTTGCCAACCGCATGCGCGAGCTCGAATTCACCGAAAACCTCGACGACTGGCTCGAGTGGGCGCAGGCAAACAACGTGCCTGTGAAACTGCAGGCCTTTCTGCGCTTTCGCCCGAGTCTGCTCTCGGACTTCGACGCCAAACGCAGCAGGAATCCGACGCCGCGCTCCTGGGCCTCCGTGGCCTTAATCCCCGAGTCGATCGAAAAGAAAGCAAAGCTCTTTCGGGAGCACGTCGCAGGTTCCGTGGGCGACGGCGCCGCGGCTGAATACGTGGGCTTTCTGAGAGTCATGAAACGCCTTCCGAGTGCCGAGAGAATCATCAACGATCCTGAGGGGATCGAGATACCGAGCGCCAACGACATTCAGTGGGCCACGATT
Source organism: Sutterella sp. AM11-39 (assembly GCF_003472385.1). Lineage (GTDB taxonomy): Bacteria > Pseudomonadota > Gammaproteobacteria > Burkholderiales > Burkholderiaceae_F > Duodenibacillus > Duodenibacillus intestinigallinarum. The sequence continues at coordinate 49,621 of NZ_QRLV01000011.1, forward strand.
GCCCAGCTCAGCTCCGTCCTCACGACCCACAACGCCGAGGCAATCTGGACCTACACGGCGCGCCTGAACCCCGAAATGACCGTGGCCGCGGCCAAGATGTATCTCTCGGCCAACCGTAAGGACTTTACGTCGGCGAAGACTCGCGACGGCAACAACCTCTACAGCACGGTCGTGGCGCGCTTTCTGCTCAAAAGCGGCCTTTTGATCTAAAGCGTGAAGGAGTAAAGCGATGCTTGCCGCCGACGTAGACCAGGGACAGAAAATCAGCAAGGCCTCCGTGGGGTTGCTTCTTCGTCATCCCTTTTTCGGCAGCCTTCTCTACCGTCACGAAGTGCTTATCACGGCTTCCGTCGAGACCGCCGCCGTGACGACTGACCGAGTCATTTTGCTCAACCCCGAGTTCGTAGAGAAATGCTCTGCCCCGCAGCTTGAATTTTTGCTTGCCCACGAGGTGATGCACATCGTCTTTGCACACATTGCAAGGCGCGGTGACCGGGATCCGGTGATCTACAACATCGCATGCGACGCCGTCATCAACGAAACGCTTATCGCCGAAGGTGTCGGCGAGTTCATCGCAGGCGGCATCCGTATGCTCGGCGCGCAGTACCGTACGTCGGAGTCTATCTACGACGAGATCGCGTCAAGGCTCAAACCCAAGGAAAAAACGTCTCCCTCGATAGGCCAAGGCCTGACGCTGCCGTTATTTCCGGATGATCCTGAGGCCGATGGGCAAGCCGGCGGACTCGCCGGTGCATCCGATGACGGATCCGAGAATGGCAACGACAGCTCGGCAAGCACTTCTCCCTTCATCGGGGAACTCAACATCCCGGACCTTCCGCGTGAAGCACGGAAGATGACGCAGGAGGAAATCAACGAGCAGATCGAAGAAGGAAAGCTCGCGCTCGGCCAGGCGCTCACGACCGCCAGGACCTGCGGAAACATGAGCGGCGGCCTTGCCCGCTTCATCGGTTCGATTCTGGAATCCTCCATGCCCTGGTACGAACTGCTTGAGCGCTACATGGTCGGCAAGGCTGAGCAACGTTACAACTGGAGCCGTCCCGACAAACGGCGGCTGAACATCGCCTACCTGCCGCGGCGCGAACGTTTCCCGTCCTTGGGAACGGTCGTGATCGGCGTCGACGTTTCAGGTTCCATTTCCGACATTGAAATCGCCGAGTATCTCGGCCATTGCGAGCGAATTTTCGACCTCTGCCACCCGCGCAAGGTCTATGTCGTCTACTGCACAACGCAAGTTGAAGCCGTCGACGAATATGAAAAGGGAGAACCGCTCGAACCTCGCAAAAACCTTTGGAGCGGCGGCACCTGTATGCCGGCCATCATGGATTGGATTGCAAAGAACGACATCGAAGCCGACGTCTGCGTCACGTTTACCGACGGCTATACGCCCTATCCAACCGAAAAACAGGTCCCCTGCCCGCTTGTCTGGGTGTTGAGCAGCGATTTCCACCCGCATCAAGACATGCGGGGCGAAGTGATCTACGTCAATGGCAACCGGAACTGAAATATGTACGTACACACGCCACGATCTTATTTTTATCCCGACCAACTCCGAAAGTTTCTCAGTCGGCATGCGAGCGACGTTCCGATCGGTCAGGTCACCGCTGCCGACCTTGGAAAGCCCTACCTGTACAGCATCGTACGGCCCAACCGTTTTCGTTTCGTCTACGAGCTTTGGTCGGCCAGCTACCTGCCGCTCAATTTCTACATCTCGATGCAGCACATTTACACGGGGCCTTCGCCGGGCTTTTACTCTCGCGCAAAGGCTGAGCTCATGCGCACCGGTAAACATCCGATGTTTTCCTTTGTGGACGGCTGGGCGCCGTTAAGACGTTTCGGCCTGGACAGAGACACCAGAGCGCCGCTGCAGATGCCGCTGTCCGTGCATACGGTCGACCGCATGGCCAAGTCAGTGTGGAACAAACTGCCCTTTCACAGCGTCTATTCCAGACCGCACGCCTTCTCGCTCATCATGACGGCCCTTGAAGGTCGGCTGACGCTCGAAAAGCTTGTCGAGCGCGCCAAGAGCGGAACCTTGCCCAAGAAATGGAAGCCGGTTACTTTTGCCTTTCGAAGCGTAGAGCTTGCGACTGATCGGCTGCTGGATCGCCGAACGCTGTTGGAGCCGAGTTCGAGAGCCAAAAGCCGGTTCTATCAACCCGAAAACATTCGATTTTGTGTGCCGCTCTACACCAAGTTAAGCGGAACCTTTGCAAGCGTCTCCGACAACAATGTCGACTTTTTCGAGGACCTGCCGGCTTACTTCGTGGCGCAAGAAGGTGCCGGCTGGAAATTGTTTTTGTCGGATGCGAGAAAAACCGAAGTCGAAACTGTCGCGCAAGGCAAAGGCAAACCGGAAGATCGTCAGACGAAAATCATTGAGGCGATCAGCAATCATCTGATCACCGCCCTTCTGAACGCCACTGAAGAACAGAGTCTCCTGCTCAATCTTACTCGGGAGAAGTTTTATAAGGTCACGCTGGTGCCCTTGTCTGCCGCTGACTGTGTGCAGTGTTACGAGGACATGCTCGACTGTTATCTCAGGCAATTGCAGAAGGTGTTCGACAAGCCCGAAAAGTACACGGACAAGGAAGGCGACGAGGTGAAAACCGAACTTGAAGTCATGGTCTATCGGGTGATGCAGGAGGCTTTCGACGAATTTTTCCCAACGCCCGACAAAGGCCTACAATCGAACAAACAAAGGCGCTTGCCCCTAAACGAAGGAGAATAAACAAAATGCTGATCACGATACGCAATGGCAAAGCGGAACTGCGAAACGACAACGGAGGATTGGTGCGAACGATGGGTTCGTCCAACGTGGTGAGCGTCTCGATGAGTTCGGAACTGGAACTCGTCGGCATCGTCTACGCCAGCGGCAAGGCTGAACTCCGGCGACTTAACGGCGGCTTGCTTCGTACGCTCGAACCCAAGGACGCCGTGGACATTTCCTTTAGCGGCGATCTGGTAGCGATTCGCATGAGCAACGGTAAAACGAAGGTTCGCAAGGCTTCCACCGGAGGTCTCGTGCGTACGATCTGACGAACCGACATAGATCTCATCTATCGGATCGTCCCGATCCTGTCAGAATTCAGTACAGAATCAACATATCGTGCAAAGATCAACCTATGGGTCGCCCATGGACTCGCTGAGCATCGAACTTGATTCCGAGCTGCTTGTTCAAGCCGAGGAAGTCCGCGCCGAAATGGGCGTCACGATCGAAGACGCCGTCGTGATGTTCCTGCAGGAGACGCGTCTTGAGGGACGGCTTCATTTTGAGGTGCCGAAGGACACCGATCTTCTCAATACACCGCAGGAGTGACTGCTGAGTGCGACCGGTACGCGCCGCCCGCGAAACTATCCATTTGCCGGCGGCCGCCCTTTTTCCAACTTCCGCAACGTCCAGCGCAGCTCGCTAAAATCCAAGAGATATCGTTTAAGGGCGCGGCTTTTCTTTTAGTACGCCGATGCCGCGCGCCCGTTATTTCGGACCTGGTTTCTCGTATGTCTGACAGCAATACCGTTTCGCCCGTGCCCTCCATCACCGCCTCCGATCTTCTCAACTTTGCGTTGGATCACGCACCCAACAAAGCCAAAAAAGAAGTCGGCCTCTACGTCAAGGAGAATCTCTCCAAGGCCCCTATGTTCAAGGGAGTACGCACGAGCAGCAACACCTTTCTCGACGGCGCGACGTTTCGCAACCGCATTCCGACGTCTTTCAAAAACAGCTTGCCGTCGATGAGCGCCTTCATCAAGACGCTTTTGAGAGAAACGCATGTCCAGCTTCTTGCCGACAAGAAGGCAAAGCACGAGGACCCGTTTAAGGCTGCGGGCGAATTCGCTCCCGAAACGGTGTACGGCATCACTGAGAAGCTTCTCACGCTACTCAAGGGCAAGCCCGAGGAACTCGCCGCTCACGTATTGTTGCTCTTCTTTGATGAATTTTTGGAAGCCGACGGCAAGGGACTCTCTTTCTCGATTCCGGACGAGCGAAAGGATCGCTTGAGCGAAGTGCTCGGCGTGGTGCTCACCGCTCTTGATTCATCGGAAAAGTCCAAAGCGGGCGCCGAATCGTTCAAAGCCTACGTGCTCGCTCGCCAGCCGCAGTCAACGCAAGACAAGGAAGCGCGCGAATCTCCCGTTGAACCGAAAGCTAAACCGGCCGCCGCCAAGAATGTCCGCAAGACGAAGACCACAACCAGCGCCAAGTCCCGCGTGGCAAAACTCGTCAGCGACGGGTTCGATGCAAAGAAATCGAATCCTGCTGCCGAAACGCTGCTGACGACCGCCGCCAACAGTCTCTCAGCCGAAGTGACGCCCGCACATGACACCCATACGCTGCGCAGCAAGATTGAGGCTGTCTCCCTTGCGGCTGCCGTGTCGAAAACGACGACCGCAGGCACCAAGGCACAAGAAGCGCCCGCTGATACTCCAACCGAAGAAAACCGAACCGCCGCAGACCCCGCAGCCCCTGCTCCGGAGCCCGAGCCCGAACCGGCTCCTTACGTTGCGCCCGACAACTTCCCGATTGAAAATGAATTCACGTACGACGTCAAGCCCGCCCGCGGCAAGACGAGAAGTCTCGGGTGCGTTCGCCGCTTCGGAAACAAATTCACGAACCTCTTTCTCGTCGCCAACTGGTCGGACGCCGCCAAACGCTTCATCCAGCAGGATCTCTCGACCCGGTTTCCGAGCTTTGGTGCCGTGAGTCTGGATTCGAGCAAGTCGCCCCTGAAGATCAACGAAGGCTCGTTCTTTATCTTTGACTGGTCAGACGAAATCTTCTACGACCGCAAGGATGGCTACGGAGGTCGCCGCTCGGACTACGCTTTGGGCGTAGACTACGACGACATCGTCTCTTCGGGTGCCCTGCGCCGCGTTGAAGACGCGGGCGGCTATGTGGTGGTCTATCCGGATCTGCCCGACAACGAGGCGCCCAACCTGCAGGACAAGGTATCGATTCGCTTCCGTCGGAAGGAAGAGCCCGAAGACGCGGAAAACCGCAAGCTTCTGCATCTCAACAACGTTCCGGTACTGCTTGCTGTCGGCGATCGCCTCTACGGTCCGCTTAACCTTCTCGAAGATTCCCTGCACCGGCCGTACGTCAACCTGCAGCTGCGCTCTGGCTCGCGCGTGATCAAGGGTTTTGACCGCACAAGCGGCGAGGCACCGTTGCTCACTGTCGAACAAAGCTGCCAGTCCGGCGACTCGCGCGTCAATGTCAAGGTCGACGTCATCTTCGTCACCAACCTGCAGCGCTGTGCCTACGATATGCTCTCGGACGACGGGCTTCTCAGCAAACTCTCTGCGAGCATCGCAGAAAACCGTTCCGAACGAGAAAAGCTCGAGGAATGGGCCGCCACGCAGCTCGAGACGAGCGAACTCTTCTGCGAAGACGACCGCATTCGCGCATCCCGAAAGAACCGAATCAGGAGCCTCCTGCAGCGCGCCGAAACCAACGACCGTTATTTCGACTCGGTCATTGCTCTCCTGGCAAAGACGATCGATCGCCGCGTTGACGATCAAAACTTCTTTGACGGCATCGTCAAGCAGTTCATAGACAATCCCGAGCTGAGAAAACGCCTGGAGTCGCACCGCGTGGTCACCACACAGCTCGAGAACTTGCGTGAGATGGTTTCTCAGCTCGAGACCCGTCGCGACACCCTGCAGCGCGAAATATCCCGCACGCTCGAGATGGAACGCAAGCAGGCGCAGGAAAACAACCGCACGCTTCTCGAAGACAACCGAAAGCTCGCGCAGCAGTGTTCCGAGCGTCGTGCCGAACTCGGGCTCATCGACGACATCGAAGAGCTCACCCAACAAAAAAAGAAGCTTCAGACCAAGGTCGACGACCTTTCGGCTCAGCACTCCAAGATCTCGTCGGAAATCAACGCGATCGACGACCATCTGAAGCAAGCCGTGCAAAAGGCGCACGCCTACGCGTTTGACGGCGCCATTGCGTCCAAATTGTTGCAGGCCGCCTCCGACTGGGAGTCCGACACCGAGCAGACCAATTTCGAAGCTCGCGCCCGCGTGGTCGCTACTCTGCCGCGTCTTGAACTGACCGGTAAGGCGTTAGCTGACGCGCTCGTTGCCGACGTGCAAAGCTACCGCGCGTACGACAAGAACACGATCCTCAATTTCTTCATCCTGCTCACCCAGAACTTCCTCACGGTCTTTTCGGGCGAACCGGGTTCCGGCAAAACGTCGATCTGCGAGATTCTCTCCTACGTTCTGGGCTTGCGCTCGTTGCATAAGATGCCTGCTGTTGCGCAGTCGGGCCTGTGGAAAAATCCCATGGCGGCGCAGCGCTTCCTCACCGTCCCGGTAGAGCGAGGATGGACGTCCAAGCGCGACTTCATCGGTTACTACAACCCGCTTTCCAAGACCTTTGAGAGCACCGACTCTCGCCGTCGCGAAGCCTTTGCTGAACTGCACGCCGAAAACCAGAGAGGCTTTGACGACATCGCGTTTGTGATGCTTCTCGACGAAGCCAACCTCTCGCCCATGGAATACTACTGGGGCGACTTCATGCGCATCTGTGACAACCGTACGCACATCGGTGAGTACGTGTCGTTTGGCGGCGAAGCCACCTACTCGGTACCGGATACGCTGCGGTTCCTCGCGACCATCAACAACGACTTTACGACGGAAAACCTCTCGCCGCGTCTCTTGGATCGCGCCAACATCGTGAAACTCCCCGAGCAGGACGTGCGATTCTCCAAACAACCCGACGAACGCGAGGAACACCCGATCGTCTCCTGGCACGCCATGAAGGACTACTTCGGTCCCAGGACAATGGAAAACGCCGACGAAGTCAACGCGCTTTTGGAAGATATTTACGCGGGCTTCAAGAATCAGCTGGGCATCTCCGTTTCGATGAGAACGCGTCTGGCCATACAGGATTACGTTTCTGCCGGCGCCGTGGTCTTTACGGGCGAAACCGAACCCGCCTACCGCACTGCTATTGACTTTGCTGTCGTGCAGCGCCTGATGCCGCGCATTGACGGCAACGGCAAGGAATACCGCGAGCGGTTGGAGGCCATGCAGTCGATCTTCGACGGCAACGGTCTGGATCGAAGTCGCACGGAACTAGCCGAACTCATCGAGCGCGGCGAAAAGTCCATGGGGTGGTATCGCTTCTTTTGATTGAGAAACGATGTCGCAGCTCGAACTTTTTACGGACACCGAACGCGTCGCGCTGAGGCTTCAAAGGGAGCCCGCTACCGTCTGCGCCGAAACGCTTCACCGTATCCGCCTGTCGGTCAAAGCTGATCGGCTGTGGCGTATCCGTATTCCGCATGCTGCTTTTGCCGAATTGGGGGTCGAGCCCGAGGACATTGCGCACATCTCCATCCCGACGCTTCTCCTCAACGGCGAGCCAATCGTCACAATGGGTTGGCGCGATCAAGATTCCTTCGTCCTGACGCCGGTCGTATCCATTGCGAATACGAGGCCGGCTGTTCTTTTCAAGGACTCGATCGGCGCGGTGTCACTCTCAGTCGATTCGAGTATCGGGGCAATCCACACTGAGGCCTTCTTTCTTTCGCTCAAGCGCGGCTTTGTGGCCGACTACGTTAGCAAAATGGCCGACTACGTCGTCGACCGACTCAATGTCTGGGCCAAGGCGCCTACGCCCGGGGAATACCTGACGGCTCCTGCAGAAGAATCCACATTTGCTACCGAACTCCAAAACCGCCTGGATTCGATCGAAAGGACGCTGAAAACCTTCGAGCAGCTGCTGCCCTACTTTCGTACCAACGCCAAGTTCGAGCTCGTCTCGCAGGAAACGGTCGATGGCGTAGGAAGGCTCACGGGGTTTTCGCACTCGACACTTCGCCACGTCATCGAACATCCCGAAGATCTCGTCACCTCGAGTCACGGCACCGGCATTCGCATCCACAACCGCTACTACATGCCGCGGCATACATTGGTGGAAACCAAGCGCAAGACCTTTGACCTGCCCGAAAACCGCCTGATGCTGGGTTTTCTCGAATGCGTCACCGAAGTGCTTGAGGCAGAGGTTGAGGCCGTGGGTGCTCGTCGCTCGCAACTGCCCGAGCTTCTCAAGGTTGAGGATGAATACGTAAGCAGCGCCGAGGCAATCATGGGCGTGGTACTCAAGCGCCTCAAAAACCATCAGTCGCAGCTTGAAGCATTGCTCTCACACGCCAAACGCATCAGCGGACAGTACCGACAGGTTCTGCCAGTGACGCCGGCGCCCTATGGAGAGACTCCGGTTCCCTCGAAGGTCTTTCTGACGATTCCTGCCTATCGTCTGGTGTATCAGTGCATGTGCGACTGGCAGAAGATGGGCCCGCTGCATCTGATGGACGAAGGACTGCTTCTGACGACATTTGAGCGCAGCCGACTCTACGAGCTCTTTTGCCTCTTCAAACTCATCGACGATCTGCGTGCCGCAGGCTTTGAAATCACCGACCACAAGCGCTTCGTCTATTCGGCGCGACCGCCGCACTGGCCGCAAAGTCCGGTGCCCAACACCTTCGTTCTCGAAAAACCGACGGCTGACAACTCCGTCTGTCGCGCGACGGTCTTTTATGAGCCGTTTGTGTGTTCGCCCCGCATGCCGCTTGAAAACGGCGTGGGGCTCGTGCGCACGTCTCCCTTCTCTTGGGATGGCGGCTTTAAGACGACGGATGCGCAAAACAGTTTCGTGACGCCCGACTACATCGTCAAACTGCAGACGGGTGAACGCGTGCGGTGGTTCATCGCCGACGCCAAATACACCGACGGCTGGAACGCCGTGCAGACGCAGACGCGCGAGCTCCTCTTTAAGTACCTTTATTCCGTGTGCCCCGTCAACGACGACGAAACGCTCGAAGGCTTGTGGATTCTCTACGGCTGGCTCAAACCAGAGTCCGAACCGATGCCCGTGACGGCACGCAAGTGGGCGGCAAAGCCGGGCGTCGACGTGCATTACGAGGAAGTGAGTCCGATGGTGACCGATGTCGGGAGACTTGCCGCGACCGTGGCGAGTCTTGCATGATGTGGTCTGCGGTGCATAAGGCTCTCGCAGAAATAGGCTTGTGTCTACCTGCCCGGGCCCGACTTTCCCACAACCGCTGCCTACGGTCCAGTGAGTGGCCTGAGCGGCCTTGGATGCGGAAAAGTCTCTTCTCGTGGGCTCTTTTGCGACGGTGCCCGTGACGCGTTCGGACTGACGTGTTGAATTAGCATCCCCTCTTTTGCCGGCCGGCTTCTCCGAAAAGTGACATTTTTGCCCCAGCCTGTGACAGGCGGGAATTCCAGCGCAAAGCCATAATCAAACACAACGAATAACTCTTTTCTTCGGGGCTAGTAAATGGCTCTCGAAGGAACACGAACAAGGAAGGCAATGATGCAAAAAAGAAAACTTCGCGATCTGGAAGTCTCCGCCATCGGCGTGGGCTGCATGGGTTTTTCTCACGGATACGGCAAAGTGCCCGAGACTGAATACAGCATCAATGCGATGCGCAAAGCCTTTGAAGTCGGCTGCAATTTCTTTGACACCGCCGAAGTCTACGGCGACGTAGTGTTTTACCCAGGCCACAATGAAGAGCTCGTCGGCAAGGCTCTTTCCTCGGTACGCAAAGACGTGGTGCTTGCCACAAAACTGCATCTGCGACCCGATGAAGTGGCGGCAAGATCAAGCGTCTACGACGCCGTCAAGTCCCATCTCGTTGCCTCGATGAAGCGTCTTGGGACCGACTACGTCGACCTGTACTACCTGCACCGCATTAACGAAGAAGTCTCTTTTGAGGAAGTGGCCGCGGCCATGGGGCGCCTGATCGATAAAGGACTGATCCGCGGTTGGGGACTGTCGCAAGTCGATGTCGAGACACTGGCCAAAGCACATGCCATAACACCTGTGTCTGCCGTGCAAAACATCTACTCCATGCTTGAGCGCGGCTGCGAAGCCGAAGTGATCCCGTACTGCGTTGAACACAACATCGGCTTTGTTCCCTTCTCTCCGATTGCAAGCGGTTTCTTGTCCGGAAAGGTGACAGTGGACACCAAGTTTGAGGAAGTCGACGATGTGCGCAAATTCGTGCCGCAGCTCAAAAAGGAAAACATTACAGCCAATCAACCGATTCTTGATGTGCTCGCCGACTTCTCCAAGCTCAAGAACGCCACCAACGCGCAGATTTCACTAGCCTGGATGCTGCATAAGTATCCCAACGTGGTGCCGATTCCGGGCTCAAAGAATCTGGAGCGAATTCTTGAGAATCTTGGCGCTGCCGACGTGACGCTCACCGATAACGAGTTCGCACAGCTCGAAGCGGCTCTCAACGCCTGCACCGTCCACGGCCATCGCGGTTTTGTGGAAACGGAACAGCATACCTTTGGGAACAACTGGAAAAAGAAAGAGTAGGAATTCAGATCAGTTCTTGCCATTGGAATGAAGCGCTCTTCGCTCGATACGGTCGGAGAGCGTTCGTTTTACTGGTTTCCGGCTTATCGATCGACGCCCCGTTAAGCCCAATAAGGAATGTATCGGCGCAAACGCGGACCGGCTTCCGGGTCGTAGAGTTTGATCAGCTTCTTCGATAACGCATCCTTGATGATTCGGCTGATTTGTGAGGAATTCTTGGCTTCAATCCCGAATCGTTCCCGCAACGTCGCGTTGGTCATCGGCTTGCGATTCACATGCTTGAGCACACAATGCTGGTAGCAAATCTGCTCTTTTTCTTGCGACGAATAGTCCTTGAAGGCTTTTCGCGCACACAAAACAACCTTGAAATTCTCGCCGGTGATTTCAAACTCGGGCGCTGGCAGAAAGGCCTGCTCGGTTGCTGCGACCACTTTGTCAATCCCGCTGCCTCGTTCTTCGCAGATGTTGATTCTTCGCATCAAGGCGGCCAAATCTTCGTTTCGGCTTCTCGGCGGACTGTCTATGAAACGCTCAGTATCGACCAGAGGACGGCCGAGATTGAAGATCTCGATTCGGTCTTTGAAAATCTCCAACATCGGACCGCTGCCGCTGATCCGGAAATCCTGATGGATCAAAGCATTCGGAATCAGTTCACGAATGATGATTTCAGGATACATGCTGACCTCTCGTCGAAAGGCTTCGCCAATGACCTCCTTGCTTGGCAAAAGCCTTTGATGAGACGAATCAATCCGTCGAAGTCAACGGCATAACCCTGATCCCAGACGAATTCGTTTTTCGGTGAAAAGGCGACTGTCATCCGCGTACCTGACGATGCGAAAAGCCCTGCGCGCAAGCGACGGAAAGTTACTTAACTTTTCCGCAAAACAAATGGCGCCGAGGTTTGTAATGGAATACAGACCGTTAATCTCTTTGACGAGAAGCTTGTACAACACCATGCGATCCAGAAGCGCCTCCTGCGTTTTGGGACGATCAATGGACATGCGCTTCACATAGGACTCAGCTGATAGCAGCTTCAAAACCTCTGCTGCCGAAAGCTTTGATGAAGCCATCCTTGAATCAAACGGCTTTTTAGCAAAAGCTCGCGATAAGAAACGCTCTTTGTCCCGGGCTTCCTTTTCGACTGCTTGTGTCGGAGTGTGTTTGGCTACCATGTCGGTTCTGTTTGACGGTTAACCTACAGCAAAAAGGCTCCGCTTGAAGCCGAGCCCGTTTTGGTGTTTTCTTTCAGTCAGGCCCAGCGAAAACCTCTTGGCCGACGAACAGATTATTCATATAAATCCGCGAGGAAACCCGCGGCTTTAGCCGCGGGAGGAATCGTGGCTCTAAAAATGATAATATGTGTCCATGCTGGAATTAATTTTTAATCGGAATTGTGTTTACCAGACTGCATACCATGTGGTATGGTGTCCCAAGTACCGAAGATCAGTATTGACGGGAGCTGTTGCCGATTCTTTGCGTCTTCTCTTAACAGAAGTGTGCAACGAAAACGGCTGGGTGATTCTGAGTCTGGAAATTCAGCCTGATCACATCCATCTGTTCGTCAGCATACCTCCCTCGAAAGCTGTTTCGGACGCCGTTAAAAAGCTAAAGGGAACTACGGCACGCAAGTTATTCCTTCAGCACCCCGATTTGAAAAAACAACTTCGGGATGGGCACCTTTGGTCTCCATCCTATTATGTAGGCACAGCTGGCAAGGTCAGC
>NZ_QRLV01000011.1:61739-62063 GCF_003472385.1 Sutterella sp. AM11-39
CAGCTGGCAAGGTCAGCGCAGAAACGATAAGGCAGTACATTGAAAGGACTGAACACATCAGAGGACGCAGGTAGTCTGGTAGAACGTTCCAAGGACGTTCGTACCGCTTGTGTTGTCCTGGACATGGACAGCGATGCCTTTGAAAAATTGCAGCGCACCCAAGAGCTCTTTCGTCGCGCTTGCAATTTGCTCGTTGACATTATCCGTGAGGACACCGAAAAGAAGCTGCGCCTATGGCAACGTTTCAACCTGCACCACGCCGGCTACTACCGCGTACGCGAAGCTGTACCGGAACTGGGTGCGCAGCTCGTCTGCAACGCTGTG
>NZ_QRLV01000012.1 GCF_003472385.1 Sutterella sp. AM11-39
AGAACCAACCTCTTGGAGTTGCGTAAGCAACTCCGAAGGAATCCTCTGATTTTCAATCAGGGGAGGACGTCAATTCAAGTCCGTTGACGCCTTTTGTACCCGCATTGGCGAATACATTTCTCTTGCTCGGCGCAAACGAGGTCTCACGCAGATGGACATGGCTGAGAAGGCGTGTACGTCAATTGCGACCTATCAGCGTATAGAAAAAGGCGACGGAACGGTGGCGTTTGCCACAGTGTGTCGAGTTCTTATGATTCTTGATCGGCTTGAGTCGTTTGATAGCGTGTTGTCTCCGCTGGAAGACCGGGTGGCGCAGCCATGATGGAGGCCCGGGTGCCCAAACGCGTACGCCGCAAGCCCGAAGAGTTCGAAGGATTCTGAAATGCAACAGCGGATTTCGGTCTTGATAGGTGCCGACAACAAGTGTGTTGGCACGCTTGTCTTTGACGACACTCGACCGGACGCCTCTCAGTTTTGCTACGCTGACTCGTGGTGCTCTGACGCGACTGCTTTTGCCGTGTCGCCCGAGCTTGCTTTGACAGTTCAGTGGCAATACTTCAGTAGTCTCTCTCGAAAGAGTCCGTTTCCGTTTGCCTTTGCCGATACGGAGCCTGAGAGTTGGGGCTGCCGCTTGTTGAAGGCCGTCTTTTCGAAAGCGGGTCACGAGCGCAGTCTCTCGGCCGTCGATTTTCTTTTAGCAGCCGATGACGGTAGCCGTGTGGGTGCTTTGCGCTTTGTGCCGGAAGGTGTGCAGCTCGCTGATACCGAAGCAGGCAAAGACCTGACGCTTCCCCTGAAGGATTTGGGACAGACAGGTCGCGCGAGCCGCTAAGCGTTTCGAAACAGGCGAGGCGACGGACGACGATCTGGATTTGCTTAACGGCATCGGAACAAGTCTGGGCGGTGCACGCCCCAAATGTACTGTTCTCAAAGAAAACGGACGTTTTGCCATCGGAAAGTTTGCGAGCGTCAATGACGAAAGAAGCGTCGTCAAAGGCGAGATTCTTGGACTCGAACTTGCGCGTGCTGCAGGACTCAATGCCGCCACCGGCAAAGTTGTGACGATCGATGACGTCAACGTGGCGGTTATCGACCGCTTTGATCGTACGTCAGCAGGTCGCCGCATTCCGTATTGGTCAATGGCCACGTTTCTGCAGAGCACGGAAGACGGTTACCCACCGCCGTGCTACACGGAACTGAACGAACGTCTGTATCTTCAGGCAGACAGTCCGGACAAAACGACTGCTAAAGAAATCGTCGGTCGACTGCTTCTGAACTATCTGATCAACAACACTGACGACCACGGGCGCAATACGGGACTGTTGATGCGCAACAACGGAGTTTGGGTGCTGTCGCCGGCTTTCGAATCAATCCTGTGCCTTTGAGTCGTCCCGAAGCGCCGTACGTCTGTTTGCCAGAGTGAGTCGCAAAAATCTCCGTACAGGAATCAGATTCTCTGTGCTATCTAACCAGATCAAGACGCGAGTCCTCCACTTAGAAAGCCCTCGGTAACTAGCAACCTAGTCTTTAGGAATGAGCGCGGAATTTACCCGTTCGGATGCAAAAGGCGGCAGAGCTCGCAGCTCGCCTTGAGAATTGAAGGAAGCGAGCCGCGATGCTGGTCCGTTAGTCAGACTCTTCTTCGGATAGCCATATGCTGGCAGCTTGCGGGTCTGAAGCGGCATAGCAACCATAACTTACCGGATAAATCCAGTCGTTTTTCTGCATGGTACCCAATTTGCCTTGGATTGAAGAGGCGCTGATGGTGCGATCGAGACCGGCAGACTTAGTGAGCTGTGCCCGAAATGCCGAAGAAAAAAGGTTGGTACATCCGCCCAATCCAGCTTTGGCAATCTCTGTAAAAAGAAGTCTGGTGATCAGATCGCAGTTGCGAATAGGATCCAAAAATTCATTGGCGTCTATTCGGGCCTGATTTGTGCACAAAGAAACAAATGTCTGATTGATTTCGACTCCCGGATAGCTCTGAATATGTGTCAGAAGCTGACGGAAGGCTTTCGGGCGGCATCCCAGAATTGAAAAACCCTCACGTAACGCTTCTCTTGAAGGAACTTTTGACTTGTCCTTCATTTGGTCTACTTGCCACTGCAGATATTCGTCACCTAACAGAGGAAAATCTTGACGATCGGTTCCATAGAAAGGTTGGGACGATCTAGCGGCCATTGCAGTCAAAATTGAACGATGCGAACCGGTACCGACGATTAGCAGATACGTGTCTTTTGGGTTGTTCGGGCGCAGGTTGACGGCGTCACGGGCGGCTTTCAAAGCTGTGAGCAAATTGAGTCCAGCTTCGTTTTTTAATGCTTCCTGAATTTCGTCGATGATGAGCACAATATTTACATCGTACTTGGCAACAATCTCCGAAAAGACGTTTGCAAGTGACACGCCTGAGGGAATGCCGACTTGTTTTGGTTCAAAGCTTAAGGACACTCCGGGAAATGTCACCTTGAAAGATGACAGTCGTGGAGATTCCGCTAAAAATTGTCTTATTTTGGAAAGAACCGCTTCCGCCGGAGAGATGCTTCCGCGGTTTTCCCAAAGGTCAATGTAGATGACCAACGCGTTTTCCTTTTCGAGCTGTGGTATCAGGTCTCTGCGGATAAATGTGGTTTTGCCAATACGGCGAACGCCGGTGAGAAAAAGACCGTCCCGTGACGTGAGTTGCAACGCATCAGGGTGCAGCAAACGGTTGCTCAATGCAAGCGCTAGATCAGGACGTTGGAAAATAGGTGCGGACATATGGTTACTCAGAACAGTTACGCCAACTTATTGAAATCAACATAATTATATCAAATGCTATAACCTTACGTAACCTGCCTGTTGATTCTGCTAGTACGAGAAGCTACTGCATGCGAATTTGCACCATTCGCGCAATGGAGAAAAGTCGCCTCCTGTTCGTGA
This sequence comes from Sutterella sp. AM11-39, assembly GCF_003472385.1. Classification (GTDB taxonomy): domain Bacteria; phylum Pseudomonadota; class Gammaproteobacteria; order Burkholderiales; family Burkholderiaceae_F; genus Duodenibacillus; species Duodenibacillus intestinigallinarum. The sequence continues at coordinate 2,920 of NZ_QRLV01000012.1, forward strand.
ATACGACAACAAACTGCGGCTTTACAAGACGGCATCGTCATAAACGATGGAAATACCTCACCCAAGCGTGCAAACCCACACAGCCGACAGCAATCACCGAGAGTCCGACCACAGCCGCCCCCGCAAAAGGCATTAGTACCAAGGCTGAGCCCATAATCAAAGCCCCTAAAAAGCCAATTGCCGAGGTAAAGCTCACTGCCGGTCGCGAGGTCTCAAACGTATGGTGCGCAATGGCTCGCAGACTTAAAGCGTCAATGACGGTGGCGACGGCTAAAAGCAAGATGAGTCCGAACGTGTATTTGAAAACTTCCAGTCGCAAGCAAGCGAGACGCAGGAGTCCTTGGATAGCCGCAAGGCGATTTAATGCCGTCTGCCAGAGCCCGTTGCGAACAGCGGCGTCAAGTTCTGAGAGAGATTCATAGGCCGCCGGCAGGGAGACAATCTCCCGGTAGATTGAGTTTCGCAGTTCATCGAAACTGCCGTCAATCAACCTGAGTTTAGGGGCAATATGCGCCCGGCAGGATGCTTCGCACGTTGTACTTTCGTGCTCAAAAACGGCATGAACGGTTGAGCCCGAGGCAAAGCAAAAGACGGCAAGCCACAGGGCTATGATCAGAAACAGGCCGCCGGAGGCGAGGGATCGCAAAGGCTTTGTGGTCATGGAAATTCCTTTCAAAGGACGACAGGTTTTAGCCGGAGACCAAGTCTTCGTCGGCAATCAGAATCGGCGTGCGGCCCTTCACCAGACGGCCGCCTGCAAGAGACGCGAAAAACTCGCAGTTGGGGAGTTTGCCGAGCACGTCGCAGGGGATGATTTCTTCGCGCGAAGCCGTGATCTGACGAGAGGCGCCTGCGGTGAAGTGTCCGGGGTGCGCCGTATCCGAAGCGCTTGTGAGCGTGGCGGCGGTGTTGGCGATGTAGGTGCGACCGAACGTTTCGGCCACGAACTCCTGCGTGAGGCGATCCTTGGTGCGCAGACTCACGAGGCTGTTGAAGTTGCCGAGCGCCATTCGCGCTTCGTCGGTGGAACCCAAGCGGGCGGCAAGGTCGGCCACCGTCTGCATGGCACAGGTAGTGCGCAGGCCGGATTCTGCGCCCTTGTTGAGTATCTCGATGAGGGAGCGGTTGATGACGTTGGAGCATTCATCGACAAAGAGACTCACCGTGGTGCGGGCAATCGAGGTGTCGTTGTAACGTTCGCCCGCACAGGAGGCGAGGTCGGCAAGAAGAAGGGAGCCGATGGCGCCCGCGACCGTCGGATCGGGAAGCGAATTGAGGCACACGTAGAGAATCTTTCGCTGGGCGATGATCTCCGACAAGCTCATTGCTTCTGCGTCGTTGTCTGCGGGCGAAAGCGTTTGTCGCAGAGCTCCCGATGTGAGCATTGCCAGAACGGGCATGAGGCTCGCCGTGATTTTGGAAAAATGCACCGGGTCGTGAGCGTAGGTAGCGGCACCTTTGAGCGTGGCCTCCGAGAGCGCCTCTCTGTCTCGAGCTTTATCCAAGAGCAGAAGCACGCCTTCGCGGCCCTTTTTACCCTTGAGCTTGACTTCGGAGACGAGCGTATCAAACAGATCCGGCTCGCAGTCGAGTTCCACCGCTTCCAAAAGCAGATCTTCGAAGTCGCCCGTGAGCACCGATTCGATGCCGGCAATCGAGGGCGTGCGGCCGACGTGAACGAGGAGATTGACGACGACGTTCACCGCAGACCATGCAAAGGACGTAAAGGGGCCGGAGTCGGCCATCACGGCGGTAAGGCGGCTGGCGATTTCACTCGGTCTCTCAAAGTGCGTGAGCGGATTGATGCGGATTCCATCGGGGTCGTTCGGATGAAAGAAAAGGGGATCGCTGCGGTTGGCAAGCTTTGCCGCAGCCGTTACGGCGTTTTTGAGTCGGGAGCTCATCTTGGGGTCGATCACGATCACCGCTTCGCCGCGCAGAATCGCCTGAGTGACGAGACTCGTAAGAAGCACGCCTTTGCCCGCCTGGGTCGTTCCAACAATGAGCGTGCCGCCTTCCAATGTCTTTTCCGAGACCCAGATGTCCTTCTTTCTGCTCTCCAAGCCGTCAATGGCAGCGAGCCCAACCGTACGGGGATCCTTAGGGGCAGTGCCGGTCAGACGCCGACAGATATTGCGGTGCGGAATCAGCCGCTCGACGTCAATTTTGGAGAGCTCATAGAGCTTTTGTGCGTGCTCGGGGCCCCAGTCAAAACCGCGGCCGAACCACACGGGCGCAAAGGTTTCGGTGTCGCCCTTGCTGGCCATGTTGCGGCGTGCGCGAAGAAGACGCCGGGCAAAGACGCGGCACGAAATGAGTTCCAAAGCACTGCCCGCAAGCGGTGCTCGGTCCTTGAGAACGGCCATGCCGGATTTCAGACGGATGCCTGCCATGAAGGCAGAGACGAGTCCGACAAGGGAGGCGGCAAAAGCCGGAGCCAATCCGGCGGCAGCAAAGACACCGGCGACGGACGCGGTCACGCTCCAGGCAAGAGCAGGCTTGAATTCGGTTGCGGGGCGCGAGGTGTCGGCGCGCACAGAATCGGTACCGGCCGTAAAGACGGAACGTCGACGGCGGGAAAAGATTGTCAAAAGTGTCATAAATGAAACAAGAAGATCAGGAATCGGGTCGGGCGACAACGCGCTTCATGCGCTTGCTGCGGGCGGCGGCAAGCTGTCGCTTCTGGATATCGAGCACGATTTCAAGACCGGTGGAGACGTCGGCTTCGCCTTTGCGGCGAAGTTCATGCGTCAAATAGCCGTGCGCGACTTCGGCAATTGAGGCCGAGCAGAGTTTGCGAAGTAGCTTTGGCTTGACAAATTTCTGCAACTCGCGTTTTGTGCGTTCCCCCGTTTGGTTTTGAGTGAGAGCTGCGCTTTGCGCGAGCATGCGATTGCCGATCTCTTGGTCTGCTTCTCGGCTTTCTCGGATAAAGAGCCTTAAAAGTCGCGCCATGGCATCGGTAAAGAGAAACTGTTTCAACACATCCTTTCGAGTGGCCTCCGAGAGCTTCGTGCGGTGAAACTCCGTCATGTGCTCCATCCACCAGATCGCTGCCGAAACGGACTCGAAAAAGGGGAAAAGAACGCCGGTTTCGTGCAAGGGATTACCTGGCCAGTAGCGATGCAGCTCAATCATGTTTTCGGTTTCAGTCTCCGATTCGTTGTCGGCTGCCTCAGACACTTCTCTCGTACAGGACACGGCTAGTCCCAAGGCTTGCAGCGGCGAGATCCAGAGCGCGATCGGACCTGTGAAGAATCGCGACGGCACGAATAGGCCTGCGGGAAGTGCGGGCAACTGCGTTCGGGCGGCGCTCGAATCTTGTGCCGAACGGTTTGCGGCAGTTCGTATGGCAGCTTTGTGTTCGGCGGCGTAACGCATCAAGGCGTGCGTGATGTGTTCCTTGATTTGGTCCTCTGTCTGTGGCAAGTTTTCGGTGCCGACCGACGCTGAGACGCTCGGCTCTGTTGCCATGGTCTCAATGCTCTTTTCCATGTGGGAATCGAGCCCCACGCCAAAAAATTTGCGCGAAGCGACGTTTAGACGCAGAGCTTCGTCGACTTTGCGCAAACCCTTTGCAAATACCCCCGATGCCCAGGAAGACAGTCCGAGGCCGGCAACGGCCCCATTCATGACCGGGTGACAGATCGAATCGGGCAAGGTTCGGAGGGCTCGTTTTGCCACGTTGCCTCGGGTGCCACGATCTCTCGAGTCGTTGTCAACGTCGATTTCGAGTTGCAGAAAGTCGTAGGCGGCGGTTGCAAGTGCTCGTTTCGATTCGGGTGAAATCAAAGCCAAAAGGCGTGCTGCCGCCTCAGGATGAATTTCCCAGAGGGTGACGAGGTGTTGTCTGCCGTCGTTTTCCCAGCAATGGGCACGAAAGGAAGAGACAACGAGCCTTGCCTGAGTGAGAAACGCATAGAGCGACGGTTGGTCCGTGACGTTTGAGAAATGTTCGGAGACGGCTTTGAAAAGTGCCGGAATCTCGCTGCGTAGTCGTTGTGTGAAAAGCTCGGCAAAAGCGTCGGGCGTCATGAAGAGCCGCAGGGGCGGATTCGAGCTCGATTGCGTACGCATTGCGACCATGGTGCGCGTCAGTACGCCCGGGGAGGCAGTCGCCATTGACGTAAAGAAAAAGTGCCGAGCAAAAAGCGCTTTACTGAACGCGGACGATGCCACTGAATTTGAATTCGGAAACGTCAGAAGAAAGCCCGCCAGGAGCAGAAGGGCGGTTTGAAAGGCCGTTGGTTTGTCACCGGAGACGGGATCCTTTATTTGGGGTTCTTCGAAAAAGGCGGCCAGAAGCCTGCGGCATTCATCGGAAAATCGGGCGTCGCTTTTGGCAATGAGGCCCGTGAGCATCAGGGCGACCTCAAAAAGCGCCTCGGTGAGTTTGAGGTCGTGCCGGATGTTGCCGGTGAAGGTCGCCTGCAAAAACGACAGAAGTCGTTGTTGCGCCTGAGGTTTAATGTCGGGCGAAAAGGCGGCGAGCGATTCGGACAGAATCGTCGCGTATCGTTGACGCAGGCTGGCGCACAAACAGAGCCTCTCAAGAAGGCGTTCGGCGAGAGTGTCAAACTCGGTGTGACTCAAGGGCGGGAAACGACAGGGTAGTCTGGAAAAGGAAGATAAAGAAAATCCCGGCACTCCCTTTTTCCCGGACAACCGTCGGCTAGGCCGAAGATGCCGGGAAAAAGAGAACGCGAAGGAAAACAAACCGCAGAAGTTTAAGGTTCAGTTGAGAGCTCTCAAAGCCATGGATGCTTGACTAATCGAGCAGACGGATCTGACGGCTTTCTTTTTCGTTGAAACGCATGCGCTTCAACGAACGGCGACGAAACGTGCGCCGCAGCGGCGTTGCCTTTTTCGGAGCTTTTTTGGGAAGCTCGGGCAACGGGCCGCAGCCGGCATCGATATTTTCAATTCGGTCCGTCCTGCAAAGAAGGCTTTTCCCGTAGAGGTCTCGAAACTGCTTTCGGGTGAGCTCGCAAAAGTGCGGGCCCAAGAAAGGCACGGGGCCTTTACAGTTCGGCTCAAGGTCGACGTTGACGGCAAACCGTACCGAGAAACTTTCCACTCCTTTCAGAGGGGCCAGTTTCGCGATTTCGTCGTCGGTCATCGCAACGGGTTCGGGGCGGGGATCGTCGGACATATCGGGTGTTTTTCCATAAGAAAAGACCCCGTTGCCGTCGATCGCACACACAAAGAACCTCAGGGGCTGACTCGACAACGCCTGCGGACAAGCATTGCGGAGAGCCTCTGCGTCTTGAGCAGGAAGGACGGAAAACGGGGTCGGAACGGATGAGAAGGGGGCGTCCTTCGGGATTCAAAGGGCGCGCGGCAAGAGCGAGCGGCGTTAACCGATTTTCGGTCGTACGTTACGACGTCTTCGGTTCGCTGCCGTCGAAGAGTGAAGCGTCTCAAGCAACGGGGCGAAGTGAAACGCCGCCATTTCCAAGAGCGTCAGACACGCGCGGTCGTTGAGTGCACTGCCGATGGCAAGCCGGACGGCTCGCGACAGAGACTGCTCGGGGATGCAGGAGCCCGCAAGCAGCTGCGTCAGTATTTCGCACAGGCGAATCACAACGCGTGTACTCAGTGCCGCAGGCACGTCCTCGCTCACGAAATCCGCTTCCAATGCGGGGTTCGTGCGCGAGGCTTGTGCAAGTCGTGCGGCGCATCGGGCAAGCTCGGCAAGCGTTTCGCTTGACAGAGCGCCCTGAGCGATGCGCTCACAACGGTATAGGACGATGTGGGCTTCCACTTCGGGTTTGGGCCAATCGGCTGCCATATGCCAGAAGCGGTCGCACGTGCTGGCGTCCTGCTGGTTGCGAGAACTGTATGCCGACTCGGGCAGCGTACCGCAACGGCAGTTGTCGGTGACAATGACCCGGGTGTTGACGTGTCTGGGAATGCTCAAACCTGTCTTCTCGATCGTGATTGGCTGCCCTTCGAAGATGTCGTTGGCGCCCACCCAGACTTCCGGGGGAGCGAGCGAAAACTCGTTGATGAGCAGTACGGCTCCGGTTTTCCACGCAATGGTGGCCGGTCCGTCGATCCATGCGAAGCCTCCTTCGTGCGCGCCCCAGCGGCCGACAAGGTCGTCCTTCACGAAGCGTCGGGAACAGGTCAGGGAAATGACCGGTACGTGGACGCGTGCGAGAAACTGAAGAACGGAGGTCGTTTTGCCGCAGCCCGTGGGCCCCGCGATGTAGAGCGGGATACGGGTGTCGGGCCAGGTCCACCACAGCACGAGATCCTGCAGAAAGGATTCATCGAACACGTGGCAGGGATCGACCCGAACGACTTGGGCGGGCGCAGCACAGGAAAGCTGCGAAGCCTGAAACCCCGGGATCATTGTCTCGGACGCAAGTCCGAAGTCTTGAGCCGAAATGCAAGTTGTGAATGTCATTGGCATAGTGGTTTTCGCCTTTTTGAAAATCCATCAAAGGGAGCGAGCGAAAACCCACCAAAGACAAGCTGAGAGCTCCGTTGAGGGAGACACTCGAAACTTGCATTCACGCAGGCAAACGCCCGCGTCGGGTTGGTTTGTAGTTCAGGTTTGATCGGTCCGAAGACCACGGTAAACACTGAGAAATCCGTTTGAAGGTCGGCATTTTGCCAGAATGGCGCGGAATTGCAAGAAGCGAAATCCGGCACGACTGTCGCCGGCAGAATGCTGTCGGTCTATGCGCGCAAAGTATGGGCTCGCCTTGCGTATCCGCTTGTCGGATTAGAACCTCAAGGATAATGATGCTTGCTCGACGTTTCCGAGTCATTGCCGAAATTCGTTCGAATGGCAATGGCTGAGAGTGTCTGACGTTCGGACCGCCGGCAAGAACGACTATGAGCGGACAAGCAGAGGTCGGAACGTTTTTGCCGGCGTCGGAAGCGTGAAGCTCACTGAGCGAGGTGGAACTCTCAGAGAGCTTCGACCGGGCAATCGGCAAACTCTTCGGCGAACCGTAATGGTTCGGATACGAAACTTTAGGTCAACATGCCAAGCGATACCGGATGATTGTTACCATAGTCCTCCGGTATCTTGAGTCGTGTTTTTGCGAGGAAGAGTTCAGGCACTCGTAGACAAATCTCTGACACAGAATGGAAACCGATCAAATTCTCAGATCAACGCGGAGCCGGATCCAATGTCGGAAGATCGGATCCTCAATTTCGTAGTTCGGCGCCTTGATGACAAAACCGGTTTTCACACGTACAGCTCGGGCAAGCAAGATGATTTTTACGACATTTGTCGAGTGGAAGTACTCGCTGAAATTCGAGTCGTAGATTGACGAATAACATATTCGTCGTTTGCCGAATAATCTAGTTTCAGAATATCGAAAGTTCGCAGGCGAAATGTCCTATCTTTTTTCCGTTATCCGGTAACCAATCATGTTGATTCAAGGCCTTGAGCTCGTTGGCATCGAGCGGAATCTGCTATTGTGGCCGTACAGAATCAACACGAACGGGAGGCAGAAATGCTTTACAAAACAGTTGGTTTGGCAGCGGCCTCGGCCGTAAGCGCGCTGATGGTCGGGTGCGCCAATACGACGACCGGAAAGATGGTCGAGCCGCTTGAAGTGATGCCGACGGAAGTCTGCATCATCCAAAATCCCAAGGTCACGATCGGTGAGGCCATTCCGTCGCTGCAGTCGGCATTCCAGCGCCGCGGCATCAAGACGACAGTGGTCCGGGATGCTGCGTCCTGCACGTCGGAATACCGTTTGAGCTACGTGATGCAGCGCTCGTGGGACGCAACGACCTACCTCGGTCTTGCGGAACTGACGCTCTATAAAAACGGCGCCATCGTGTCGACCGCCAAGTACAAGGCCGGAAGCATGACGCTCACGAAGTGGGGCAAGACTGCCGAGAGAATCGACAAGACGGTCGGCAAATTGCTCGGTGAGTCGGAATAGTTCAGATACGGATCTTTAAAAAGAAACATCAAGCGCCGCTTAAAGGATTTCCGAAGCGGCGCTTGTCGTATGGTGAGCCGATGATTTCTGTCCGATCAGAAGTGCTTCGTCCAGCGCAGAGAAGCGCCCCAGCGCTCGTCTCCGGAGTCCCCGGCTTCACCGTCGAGCATCAGCGCGAACTCGTGACCGGTTGACGATACCCAGCCAATCCTGCATTGCGCTGCCGCCGCGTGACGGTTGTCGAAGAATTCGACGTTGGTTTCGTCGCCTATGCCGGTCCATGTGTATGTCTCGTTGCCATTGACGTGAAAGCGATTGCGGTACGCAATGCGACCTTCCAGAAAGAGATTGCCTGTCGGGGAGGCGGCACTGCTGCGCGTCTTGACAGCCAGGCCGGCTTCAAGTGCCGCTACGCTTAAAAGTTCATCTTCATACTCTTGTGCAACGAGAGAATCCGACTCGCGGACATCGTCTCGGTGGATTCCGTCCCAGCTGAGCTGAGCGTACGGCATGAACGAGAGCGCGATCCGATCGGGGGCAAATTTGCGGCCGATGCCGATGGACGCGCCGAGACTGACGGCATGGGTGGTTGTATCGAGTCGCTTTGAACCGTAGAAGTCGCTGACGTATCTTGTGCGATCCTCAACCCCGTAGCCCAGAAGTGCCTGACCGAAGAGTCGCATGCCGGCACCGAATTCCCGCATTGCCGAAACGCTTGCAAAAACACCTTGCGCGTTTCCCTTGTCCGGGCCGGAGATTTCGATGTCGTCGTAATAGCCGCCGACTTTCCAACCCAGCGCCCAGTCGCCGAAACTGCGGCGAGCACCGGCTGAAAGAATGGTACGGGTACTCTGGAATGATTTCGCGCCGTCCATATTTGCCCGTTCGACGACGAGCGTAGCCTCGGGAATGACATCCGTGGCATACAGATCGGTAAGCGGCGAGAGCGCTGTCACCTCACGCAGGCGAATGGATCGAGACATCGCGGCGGCATCGAAGGCCAGGTGAGAATCCGCCTTGGTTGAAGCAAACGTGTTTTCCAGGGTTTCAGCCACCAGCTGTCTGTCGCTTTCTGTGAAGCCCTTCTTCAGGTTTTCGGAAAGGATATCCACGGCGCTGACAAACTCGGAGGCGGTTCCCGAAAGAATGCCGTCGGCTTGGATCACAGCGTCCAGTTTTTGAGCTCGACGCATGGCGTCTTGTGAGAGTGAAACGGTTTTGCCGACGCGCTGCATGCTGTTTTCGACACGGTGCATCTCAAAGCTGCCGTCTTGATTTGTGACGAACTCAAACGTAATGCCGCCGCCCCAGGAGAGCTCCGCATCTTTGACCTGCTTAAAGATTTCGTCATCAGTTTCCAAACCCGGGAAAAAGAGACTTGGGTGCAGGGTAATCGTTTGATCGACGTATTGCCCCGTGCGAATCGTGATGTTCAATGGGGCATCAGCATTGCTCTCTTGGCCGGATTTCGCCAAAAGTGTCAGGGACGATGTTTGATCCTGAGAAAGATTGCGCACGATTATTTGGTCGATCGTATGTTCGCCGACATCAAGCACAAGCGATGAGCCCGCTTCCAGTTTCAGTTGACCTTTGACGTGAAACGTGCCGATTCGATTACCAGGGTTGAGATCGTCTCCGGGCGAGAGCGTGCCGCGGGATGTCAGTGACCCGACCTCACCGCGTCCTGCAACGGTGGCCGTGGCATCGGACTGGACGTCGTTGTCAATGATGCCGTCAATGACGAGTGTGGCGCCGTTGATCACGTCGGTGGAGCCGCTGTAGGAGGCGTGACCGCTCATGACGAGAGTGCCCGCTGAAACGATGCTGTTGTTTTTGCCGAGCGTGCCGGAAACGACGAGCGAAACGGGAAGATCGGCCTGATCCGGAGCAGAGGTCTGATTGCTCGAACCTTTATAAGGTTGGCCGCTTTGGATTGCCTCGTTGTATGCCTTTAATTCTTCTTGGGTGGTGATGTGCAGCGTCGGATTCCAGGGCACTTCGTTGATGTCATTGCCAAAGCGGCTCACGCCGTTGCCGGCAAGATTGAGCGTGTAGGCAATCTGTTCGTTTCCGTTGAGCCCTGTCTGAACCGGCAGCGTCCACTTTGAATTCGTCTCATCCCAACGCGCCATGCGGTTGATGTTGAGTTCGGCAATGCCGCCCACGGCAGAAGCCGCATCCAGAAGCCCCGCGCCGATTCCGTATTCAACGATGGTGCAGTTTTTGATGAAGTATTCCTTCCATTCCTTGTATGCCTTATCAACCGCCTCAAGATAGGCGTCAGGGTCAAGTTCCCATTCGTAGCCGTCGAGGATTTCCTCGCGCCACTGGGCAGCTGCCCGTTCGGCGGCTTCTGCCTTGAGAGCCTTAAGGTCACCAAGTTTGGTGCCGGCGCTGCCCCAAAAGACGATGGCGGCGGATTCTTTATAGACGTTGGAGACGTATTTATTTTCGTCCGGTGACCACGTGGGCGAGGCGACACGAAAATCCAGTCTGCCGCCGTACTGCAGGTGATAGTCCGGGTTGTTATGGTTTGGGTCCGCGCCTGTTTGTTCTGGATGCAGGGCAAGTACTTCGTAGACTCCTTCCTGAGGCTTGCGGGCGGTGGTAAGAACGCAGTCGGCCAGCTGCGAGGCGGTCATCCAGGGAAATGCCTGCTGCACGAGCGCAAGGGTGCCGGCCACATGCGGCGCGGCCATGGATGTGCCGGTCATCTCAATGGAGCCGTTGCCGCTTCCCGCTTCAACGCTCACGATGTTGGTTCCGGGCGCGGCGACGGACCACAGAGAAGCAAAGAGAGCGCGGTTGGAGGCTTCGATGGCGCTGCTGTTGCCGTGAACGAATCCTTCTTCAAAGAGGTGGTCTGATTCGATATTGATGACGTTGATGAAGTGGCCGGCTTTCGAAGGGGCCCGCATGATCGGCAGAATCGGGTCGGCCGGCGCAAGTCCTCCTTGGTTGCCTGCGGCAAAGACCATGAGTTTGTCGTGTTTGACGGCGGAGTTGAAAACCTCATTGAAGGCACACGTTTCGTCCGGAATGTCACCGTAGCTGAACAAGCCGCGCACCCAGCCCCAGGAGTTGCTGTAGATCTTGACGTCGTCGTAGGTTTCAATGGCTTTTTTGTAGAGGTCTGCGACCTCATAGATCATGGTCGGACCTTGAATGGTCGAGTAGAGCAAAAGCAACGAGGCGTCTTTGGCTACGCCGTAGTTAACGGAGGAGTTGCCTGAAGCGATGCCCGCTACGTGACTGCCGTGACTTTGTTGGGTGGCGTTGACGCCGGTGCCGAATTTCTCGAGATACTGGTCGCTGTAGAGCTTGATGATGTCTTTGCCTTCAAAGGCGATGTGGGTGGTGTCAAAGCCCGAATCGAGAATGCCGATGCGCACGCCCGCTCCCGTAAAGCCCTGAGCGTAGGCGCCTGCTGCGTTGATGGCGTCTAGGTTGATGTTGCCGGTGGGAGAGGCGCAGACTGACAGGGGCCACAAAACGGCGCAGACAGCCAGAGCGAGAGCTGAACGATGGTGACGAAAACGGTTTGAAGAGGGCATAAAAACCCCTCCCTATGACGGGAAGATCAAAAAAGGCACCCTTAAACGTAGTGTGACACAAAATGAGCGCAGTGGTTGGGTGCGGCCAAATCAGGTGGTAAAAATCGGCCAAATTGGGTGGCAAAAAACGGCCAAATCGGGTGGCGGAATGTTGGGAAGAACATCGATGCGAGATATCAGCGAGTTGCCACATCAATCTTTGCCATGGAGGGTCAGGGTTAAATTTAGTTTTCGAAATAGAGTCAGTTTGAGTTCAAGGTTGAGTTTGAACCAAGGTTCCAACTGAGCCTTTCTAGACGGGACCTTAAGGAAGGGGCGGCGGATTAGGCCGCCCTACCCGAAATGGAAAAAATTCTTCAATGTATTGAAGAATTTTGTATTAAAAATCTTCAATGGTCTGACGGATTTTTACGCGATTGAGGTCTTTTTAGACTATTCTGACAGCTGGAAGGCGGCCTTGGATGACTTCGTGACATTTGTGGAGATCGGGAAATTCGGACAGTTTGCGCCAGGCATGCAGAATGGGCAAGACAACAGCACCGTTGCGGGCAAAGTGGATAGAGAACGACAAAAAAGCTTGAACCCCTGAGAACAGAGATTCAAGCCCAAAAGTCGGTTATGCGAACGAGGCTTCGTTAGAAGACGAACTTGCCGCCGAAATTGAAGGTCCAAGTCTGATCAAGATCGTTACCGAAACGGTATTCAGCGTCACCATAGGCATAGAAGCTCTCGCCAATAGGCGCTTGGAAGCCAAGTCCGACGTCAAACCACGTTCCGTGATTGTTGATCTCAAACGTTTCTCCACCAACGGCAGTCGTTTTGTCCTTGACATGGATATCCTGTTCACCGGCCCACTCATGCAAAACATCAGCCTTGGCATATACGTTTGCACCCTTGTTTTCGTCAAGCCAACGACCGATGCGGAACCCCGCTCGTGTGATAAACGAATGAATGGCATCCTGATCAATCTGCGTCTGTCCGTTCGAATAGTCGTTGTTTGACACGAAAACATACTGAGCCTGGATTTGCGGTTCGGCGAACCATGAAGAGCCCTCACTCGTAAACTGATGGCCCGCTTCAACAGAAAGAGCAGTCATCCAGTTCATGTAGTCAGCTGAAACGCCTGCTCCCGAGTCCAGTTTAACGGCGTATTCGTTCGAGAGACGCCCCACCTTGCCGATCATGTCGAGATACGAACCGTTGTCACCCAGGTAGGTGACGTAAGCCGACGCGGCGTATCGCTTGGTTTGACCTGACCCTGAAATAGATTCGTAGTCCGTGTTGCCATCCATGAAGTCAATCGCCGCACCATAAATCATCTTGCCGCTGTCGACGAAATCGGTGTAGTCGAACCCGACCTGATACGTAGTGTTCTGACTCTTGAAGTCACCCACGCCTGCGGCTGTCCCCCAACGGTCATGGCGGACACGCATCCATAACGAATTGTTGTTTTCGTCATAGCGACGATCGCCATAACGCTGATTGAAGCGGTCAATTTCCACAGCGTTGTAATAGAGGCCGCGAGCAGTAGCAATCACGGCCTGTCCGGCGTCAGAAATTGTCGATCCTTTCTGGACTCCACCAATGATGTAGTTCTGTGAGCCTTCATCATCAGCACGCTGTTCGAGATCGTTAACAGCCACGTTGTCTCGAGACTTGTCATCTCCAAAAATGGCATCGATAGCGTCTTCCCCGGGTTTGTAGTCCCCTTTACCGTCGCTGTTGCCATTGAAGCGAGCGTTGTCTTCATCTCCGGACTGATAGTCTTCCGTAACGACATCGAGATTCCAATTCTTGAAGCCCTGATCGGTGATCTGAACAACCTTAAACAAGTTGCTCGAGTGACCGCCCTCAACGGAACCCACTGTCGCAAAACGTAAGCCGGTTAGATCCTCGACGTTCACGCCGTCGGCAAGATGGGCAGCGATCGTGAAGGAACTGCCCGCGCCGACGTTTTGGACGTAGAGCATATCCGATTTAATTTCATCGGTACCTTCTGTGTACGCGCCGAGCGTCATGTCGAACTGCCCCTGGCCCGAGAGGTTTTCAATCGAAACCGAGGAGTTCTCGTTCCGAGTCAGGTCGATTCGACCGCCTTGAGATCCGAACGCCACGTTTCTCACGAAGCTTTGGCCGCGTGCAATCCAGGTGCCGCCATCGAGTTTGATGGTTGCGGTGCCTGCAGCCGTGACTGGGATTCGATCGCCAACGGAGATTTCTTCGTCTTTGCCCGTACCGGCATTTTTATCTTCAAGATTCACGAACGCAGAGTTGCGGAAAACCGTACCCGCTTGGGTCGAATCGAGTTCGTGGTAGTCGTCTACCTGCCCTTCGAGGATTGAGCCTTTTCCAAGCGTCAGATTGACTGTGCCGCCGTTGCCGGCGTAGACATCGCCGTAGACCTTAACGATGGTCGAGCCGTCCGTGCTGCCGAGCGTAATCTTGCTTTCCCCGACGGAAGAGCCCTGAGTGTCAACAGTGCCGCGGCCGGCAACAATCGTGCCGTAGATGCCGACCGTTTGATTGCCGTCGGTGCCGAGAGAAATGGACGAGCCGCTAACGGCGCGCAAGGCGACGGATGTGACGTTGACAGAGCTTGCATCGTCTTCATCTTCTATGCGGTATTCGCTGTAGCTGCCGTTGTAGCCCTTTGATGACGAATTGCTTGTGTCGATGAAAGCGCTTTTGACGCTGACGTCCGATTTGTCTTCGGCACTAATGCCTGCCGAAAAACTGTCGGCGCTGACATTGCTAATTTCCAAATAGTCGGAATTGAAGCTGCTTCTGGCGCTGTAAAGCCCGAATGCCAACTCCTTCCCTTGGACGTTGTGGATATAGGTTTCCTTTGCGTCCATTTGTAGGGAATCGGTATTAAAGTAAGAAACAGTTTTTAATGGTGATTCGGGGTCGTCGTAATCATCTCGCCAACTGTAAGTTTTATCCTTATTTTTATTTATATTGGCATTGTAAATGCCAAAGGCAGATTTGGCGCCGGTTATGCCATTAATGTCAATTGTTTCTGAATTGAAGGTGAGTACCGGATTTGATGCGAGATTTTCCGGATCGGTTTCAATGTCAGGCGTATATGATTCTGATATTGCATTTCGAATGCCATATGAATCGCCGCCGCTGACAGAGGCTATTTCGATGGATTTTTGAACAATTCTGCCGCGATTTTGTCCGTTTGTATAAAACTGAAGGCCGGCAGCTTCTCCGCTGTCAGTTGCATAAATGCCGGTAATTTGAGCGGAGGTGCCTTCCCAAATATTGCCATTCACTTCTACGCCGAAACTTAAGTTTGACGCAGAAGCATCAGCGGAAGTTCCGCCGATGTTGAGGATTTTTGCGGAAGTCGTTTTGACTATTTGTTCAAGATCGCCGTCATACCAGATTCTGAGACCTTCTGAAGTGCTGCCTTGCACATTTTTGATAATGAGCTCTTCGCTAACGGTTAAATCTGATGAGCTATCAACGTCAACGCCGTAACTTGAACCCTCTGAAGTTATGTTGGCTATGCTGATATTGTCGAAAATCGTGTCTATGCCGACGTTGAGGCCATGAGCTGAGCCTTTAAAGGGCCAATACGGCGATTCTCCTTTTGCTGTAACAGTATCGATAATGAGGTTCTTCCCCGAAACCTGCGAGCTATTGGGTCCGTTTTCAAAATTGGCTCCATAAGCTGCAAATCCAGTAATATTCTGAATTTTGATCGTCCCATCACTGGTTGAATCAAGAGCATTTAAGGTGCTTCCACGCATAAGAAGACCTTGTGCACCCCAGTACTTACTAGTTACGTTCGAAATTGTGATTTTGTTGTAAGTTACCGAGCTGTAGCTTCCGATATTGACGCCATCCGCCTCGCTGAGAGCGCCTTGAGTCGAAAGACCGTTCACGTTAATAGATCCGATCTGGACGTTTGATTGCAGTGAACCGTTTTCCCCGGCGATATGGATGCCGTCAATGCCAACAACGGCTATGTCGGAAGTTTGCTTAATATCCGAAAGAGTAATGCTTGAAATTGATCCATCAAAATGCCCAATTTTCAAAACACCGCTACTCATACTTGAAGGAAGCTCGTTATTACCTAGCCCGAATTCGATATTGTGAAAAGATATTGAATCGTAGGTTTCTTTGGAATCTAAGGTACTAGCATAAAAGCCAGGGGTGAACAGATCGTAGGTTTCATCTTTAACCGTCAGATCAATGGCTGTAGCTTGCGAGGAACAGGCGGCGGCAACGGCGAATGCGATCACCGACTTACGGAAATTAGAAATCTGAATGGGGGGGGGACGGTAGTTCTCATTTGTAATAATTTCGTTCTGAGCTGTTGCTTTGATAGTAAGTTACAGAACATGAGAGTGTTTAACTCGTTTTCTCCCGGAAGAGCGTTCTCCCGGATGTTTTCAGTCTGCAAATCTCTGACTGTTTTTGCTTTTGCTGCGTCAGCAGCATAAAACTATTATTTTATATCCTGTTGTTTACGTAGGCAAAACTATTGAAAAGAGCAATTTGACATTATCGGAAGTGTTTCTTGTGTTGCTCGTTGTAGTCAATGCCGGTTGCCAAACACAAAGCAATAAATGATGAGCTACCCAGACATCAAGAACCTACCACCTGCCGCTGCTTATTGGTAGGTTGGTAGGTTGTTGGTAGGTCATATGGCAAGGCCGAGAGATAAACTCAAGATCATCTTGGTTCAACGACTCCAGAGCAGCATCAAAACACTACGAGGACAGACGCCGCCGGTCATGTGCTGATGTGCTGCACTGGTAGAACTGAAATAGAAACCAGGGTGAGCATCGCGAGCTCATACAAAAAAAGATCAATGCGTTGACCTTTTTTTGTACAAAATTCCGTCAACGTAAGTTGCTTTTTTTGCACGGAGTCTTGTCATGGGACTTCATACAGCGGGACTGACCCAGCTACTTGAACAGCACACACCGCAGATTGGTCTAGTGGGCAGTATGCCTTTCTCAGGCTATGAGTGGCAGTTTATCCCCGAGATCAGAGACGAGGTTCTTAACGAAATAGGCTGGCGTGGTGAGCAGGGGCAAATTTTTCTCATGGAAATCGACTGAGCTGCGTGTTCGCGATACCATGATGTATTTTGACGTGCGAATACTATTTTTTTCATCGGATACCATGTGCAACCAGGCGAACGGGGCGGCATTCACACGGATGACGTGTCCAATATTGGTATAGGAAGAGATGCCTGTACGAGCAACGGTGACTGTTGTGTATCCGGACGGGGCTGGCATATCAGCAACAGTGTCGATTGATATTTAGCAGACAGCATAGACCTGTGCTAAAGTCTCGTAAGTTTGTGAAGCAGAGTTCGTATGAGATCGCTGCTTAAAATGTCATAAAAGAAACCATGGATATATTTTACATTTGATTATTCAGAAAATATAGCCTCCAAATTCTGACTTTAATCATGAGCTGGCTTTGCGGTCTATTGTTCGTAATTCTGTTTTTTTTTTGAATAGGCTAATACCAATTCTAGGATGTTGATAGATTTTTGATTTGTTGGTGCCTTTATAAAACTAAAATTGTTATATTAATCGTAGCTAAATAAGTTTTCTTATTTGTGATAATTTATTTGGATTAAATTAATATTATGCGATACAAACTCCTTCAAGTTGCCATATTGTGTAACACCGTATTCAGTTCGGCTGCGCTTGCTGCCCCCCCCCCTGACAGTTGATCTTGACAAAAATTTCACACATCTAGTCGAAGGCGACGTTCACGAACGTTACCAATATATATCGTGGGATGTAATTGAGGACGCTAAGTGGAACCAAAGTTACATCCTTGATGTAAAAGATGGTGCTTCATTTACTGTTGAAGGTAACACAAAAATCCACCAATATGCGCCTCACTCTGATGAAGGTGATGTAGGTAGCTACGCCGTTCATACATCTGGAGGCAAAATTTATCTGTTAGGCAATGTCGATATTGTGTCGCGACACAAAGAGCATGCGAAATTCGGTGCTAACGCCGTTTATGCACAAAATTCGGGCCATGTTGAATTGGGGTCAAAAGGCACAACGACAAGAGTTTGGTCTATTGAAAATAAACCGGATGCTATATCCGCAAAGGCTGGTGGTACGGTTGTTTTTCAATCAGAAATGAACCAGGTAGTTGGTTCGATGGATTTTTTGGATGGAAATTTAGGTGGACGAAATTCTTCAATTTCTGGAATATTTTCAGGTGAGGGAGCATATTGGTTCGGTGATGAACAAAGTTGGGCAAATGCTGCTGTAACCATAGAAGATGTTCCTCTGTTAGGTTCTCTGACATTTGAATATAAAGATTGGGCAGGAACTAGTATAAAGTTTCCTATTGAATTTGATTTTCCAAAAATTACAGATACCTTTGAACTCACGTTTAGAGATGGTGCTCAATGGACATATTTTGGCATCGCTGATTCTTATCAACGAGTTGTTAGTGGCCAGGATGCGACTTTAACTAGTATCCCAAAACGAATTTCTGCCATCAGGTTAGAAGATGGTGGAATCATTAACATGTTTGACGAGAATATTCAGAAAAACTGGGAGGACCTAGGGTTACTCGATATTTTTAAGGATCTTAAATACGTTAAACATGACTATGTTCGAATCGGAGATTTGAAAGGCAGTGGCGGTATCTTCCGGTTGGATCTGAACTCTGATAAACGGTCTGAAAGCGACGTGATCTACGTTGAAGGATCCACTGATCCGGGTATGCACTACATCGAACCATACAACCTCGATGCTCTTCGTTCGATTAGTCCGGAAAATGAGTTGATTTTTGCTCTTGTCGCCAAAGATGTAGAAGTGACGTTCGCGGATAAGCAAAACCTGTTCGGTGAAACGCTTTTTGACTATGAACTTGAAATTGGTTCGGAAGACATTGATAGCACTTATGAACTCTCACGTGAGGAGGAGTTGCAGGGAAAATATGAGCAATGGTCGGACTTCAGAAACGGTACGAAATGGGTGATTAAGAATATTACTTTCTCTGACTCAGCTGCGGTTCGCGGCATGACCGGCGCAGGCTGGGCAAGCTATGGCGCCGCTGTCGAAATGGATCGTCGCGATCGTCGTCTCTCCGAAACTTCGCGCAATCAAGAGGATCCGAATAGCGGGTTGTGGATACGAGCGACACACGGTCGAGCCGGGGCTACTGGCCAATATCGGTGGGACCGTGACGGCTTTACGTTGGGTTTCGACAGGAAGATTTCCGAAGGCAACCGTTTGGGGCTGTGGTTCTCATACAGCAAAGGCAACACGGAACTGCTGGACGTGGATGACGGCAACGGCGATATGGAGCGCTACGAACTGGCTCTCTACGACACGCTGACCTTTGGTAGCCATTACCTCGATTTTGTCGGACGCTTCGGTCGCGTGAGTTCCGAGTTCTCAACGGTTAATCCGAAGTACTCGACTTCCGGGGATTACGATCAGGACTATCTGGCGTTGTCGGCCGAATATGGGTACACGCTCAAGGATGTCAACACCGGCGTTTTCGTTGAACCGCAGGTGCAAGCCCAGGTAGCATGGCTCGATAGCTACGACTACAGCGTCCAGCGCACTATGAGCACTGATGTCGACAGCGCAACGAGCGTCATCGGCCGCATCGGTCTGCGCGCCGGTCGTGCCTGGTCCGGAGAGACGTGCGCCGGTGAAATCTATATCCGCGGTGATGTCTTGCATCAGTTAACCGATGGTCAGGATGTAACGTTCAAGTCCAAGACGGACGTGCTGCATCGTGACTGGGGTGATTTCGGAACTTGGGCAACGTTCGGTATTGGCGGTTTCGCAACATGGAGGAACTGTCTGGATTTCCAATTCGACGTTGAAAAAACCGAGGGTAGTGAGATTGACGACACGTGGTTACTGTCTGGTCGCATGAACTATCGCTTCTAGTCACTGTCGACAGACGGTCGAAGCGTCGACTCAAGGCGATGCATGTGAGCATAGATTGATCCAATAACTTCGTCTGTTACACCGAGTCGCTTAACAACCATCCTGCCCAGAGTGGGGAAAAACGGTCCTACGGATTTTTCCGAACAGGACCGTTTTTTTTCGATTACCAGGTCAAAAGGAGGATGGTCGAAGCCAAGAAGACAAACGCTGCGGCATCAACACTGAGTCCGTTTTACGTATATAAGATTGTCAATTGTTTTTATTCTTGACGAACTTCTCCGACTGAAATTCTCGTCGGCAAATACCCGATCGCAATCTGTACTTTCAGCGGATGCCGATCAATGGCCTTCTTCAAGGCCGTCGGATCAACCAAGCCTGTGGCGTCCGAGAGCGCCAGCGCAATCTTGCTTCCCGTGCGGTATTCAGCAAGCGCATTGACGATGAACTGCGCGACGGCTTCCACCGCATCAATGGCTTTGGTGGTAGCAACAATCGTGCGGTGCTCGCGCGGCTCTGATTGCGGTTCACTCACAAAGAGTCCTTGCGGGAAAACATCTCTCGTGACGGCCTTGGCCGCCTCGAAAGCCAGGGCTTCGGTGACGACGGCAGTGCTCGGCGTCACTTTCGCCCGAAAGATCGCGTGATGCATCTTGGTGCTTGCGCGCAGCATCGTGAAGCGAATGAGTTTTCCGCTGCGTCGGCTCTCCGGTGTTTTCCCGTCGTCGGGCAAAAGGGAATATCTCTCAAAACGCATCGGCGTGAGGTCGACAAACACCAGGCGGCAGTCCTTGCGATCTGTGGTGGCGCTCTTTTCAAAGTCCTCCAAAGCCTCAAAAGTGGCGCAGAAGTGAAACTTGCAGCGGCTCCTTATGCCTTTGATCTCCGGCGCTGTCATGGTGGAGCAAAAAAGCGAGAGAAAGTATTGCAAGTCGCAGGCGCGGGCGACCGTGTGAAAGCGGTCGTGGCGACAGTTGCCGAGAACGCGTACTGCGTTGGACAACACGGAAATTTCCAGAGGCTGATGAGAGCGCAGAACGGCCATTTGCAGGCGATCGATCATCGCGCTGCGAACGCCTCCTTCTACGTCCTCGAAGATCGAGGCGGCAAAGCGCAGGTCAAGGTCCTGCTGAACGCTCCAGCGTGTGCGGACCGGTGTTGGCCGCGGAGCGATGTGGTTTTTGCATGCTGAGACAAAGGTCTTCTCCTTAGCTTCAATTTGTTTGGTCATTTCAAACTGCTTTCTGGCCAAATAAGTAAGAGCGCACTTTGCGATTCTCAACCGCTCGATTATTCGCTTCGAATAAGCGCAACGGCCGTTCTATAAGGCGCTCGGAGTTAAGGTGGGTGTCCAATATCGGAACATCGGGCTGCTCGCGAGCAAGCGAAGGGAGGCAATCTAGGGAAAATTTACTGAAATGTAAATAGCCTGAAAAAATATTTTTTTCTGCAAGACGGATTGGAAGAAAATGCGGACCTGAGCCGGACGGAATTCGCCGGCATCAACCGTCGATTGGAGAAAGCAGGGGGACAGTGCTCACAATGAGCACGAATAAAAATGAAAAGGTCAAGCCTAAAGAGATATTTCTAAATAGAAACAAAGAGTTATCAAAAGCATGCTCCGGAGAGCCCGGCAGCCGAGACGGCGGCCTTGAAAATCGGGATTCGGGAGCAAAGTGCCGTTATCCGATTTTCAAACTTGAAAAACTACGGCAGAAATCAAATAGACGGGAATTTGCGAATGACCGTCAAATCACATGCGTTCTCGATTGGACATTCGAATGTCGGCGATCGACATATTGTTTCGGCTCCGAAAAAGCAAGACCGCGAAGACTACACGACTCGGAGGCACGTTGCGAATTTTTGATGAAAAGTTCGGACCTGCTAACGCTCTTGTGTGACCCGTTAAACCATTGACGGCATTGAAAATTCGAGTCGGAAACACGCCACGGAGCAACGAAAATTTTTGCGGCAAACTTTGTCGGAAACGCTCCAAAGCGTCCCGAAAAATCCTTGACGGCGCAGGCTGCTTTGCGAAGAATTCGCCGCCGTGCCGGGTGCGGGGACGTCTTTGCGCTCGGTACGGAGGACAACGGTCGGGACGGACAAACCGCCACCGATCGTTTTTTTGTGCAATCCCCAAAGGAGAAAACAATGTTTTTCACCATGTCGGACGAAGCGCGCCTGAAGGCATTCAAGTGGGGCTTCGTGACGGTGCTCGCCGTTTGGGCTTTGCTTTTGATGTCGGATCCGGCGCATGCCGCCGCCACGGGTGGAGCGGAATTCAAATCGCTCTACGAGCTCGTGTCGGGTTGGGCGCGCGGCTACCTCGGCAGAGCGATCGCAGTGGTCTTTCTGCTTGTGGGCCTTTTGACGGGTCTGGTTCGCGGCTCCGTGGTTGCGGCGGTGACGGCAATGGGCGCGGCAGTGGCCTTGCTGATGTTGCCCGCGATCATCGACACGCTCTTTAACGGCGTCGGAGTTTAAGCAAAGACCTGTGCGAAAGAGGCCTGCATCGCTTTCTCGGCAACAGGCTCCTTTCGCACTAAACCCCCGACATAACCGAACAAAAGGAAAGACACATGCAGCCGATTCCCGTACCGAGAACGCTTGATGCGCGTTCCCGATTGCTTTTCTGGGAGAGCGACTATGTATTGGCCGCCATGGGCGGGTTGGTTGCCGGCCTTCTGGTTTCGGGGCTCACCGCAGGAATCGTCGGAGCATTTCTCTTTGCCTGGGGTTGGAAAAAAGCCCGAGGCGGGGGTTCCACCTCCCGCGCGGTGGCGCTTGCGTACTGGCATCTGCCGGCGGACTTCTTCATCCGAGTCCCGCAAAGCGCCAGACGCCATTTCATCGGGTAAATCCGAACAACGTCAAACCCAAACCGAACAGACAGAGAAGACACAGGGCGATTCGAGTCGCTCGCCGTCAGTCAAACCGAAAAAGACCGTACCCATGCAGCGAATCATTCAGACAGTCTCGGCCGAAGCCGCCGCCCATCTGCAGATCCGACGCGCCATTGTGGCGGCATTGGGCGTGAGTCTCGTCACCAATGCCGCCTTGGCGCTCACGCTTCTTACCAAAACCGACAACAGCCGCACGATCGTCTTGTCGCCGGCGGCCACGCAAACCTACATCGCCACCGACGATTCGGTGAGTCCCAATCTGATGGAGTCCTTTGCCTCGGAGTCGGCTTCCGTTCTCCTGACGATGACGCCGGCGACGGCTTCTTCCAATGCCGAAATCTTCCTGAAAAACGTCGCGCCTCAAGCCTACGGCGCCATGGCAAGCGCCGTGCGCCGCGGCGCTTCTGAACTCGTTCGCAACTACGCTTCAAGCGTCTTTTACCGACACGCCTCGGCCGTGGATGAAAGCGCCAAGAGCGTATGCCTTACCGGCGAACGCCGAATGATGATCGCAAGCACCGTGACCGAAACGAGCGACGTAACGGTCTGCATGCGATATGTTGTAACGGCCGGCCGATTGCAGATTTCTCTGCTCACCATCCGCCCGAGTCAAAGCTCGGATCCGGCCGCGGAACTCGCCGCCTTCACGCAAACCGACGCCACCGTCGTTTCAGCTGAAACTCCTGATACGCCGAACTGACGCGCATCAATCACCCAAGCACGACAAACCCAAAACGCCGCTCTGAGACAATTTTAAGAGCCAGAGGCGTCGTGCGTTTGAAACACTACTAACAGCTCACAAACAAACCAAATGAAGAACGCCTTTTTGCCAAAGACGCTCGCCGGTGTCTGTGCGCTTGGATTTGCTCTT
Source organism: Sutterella sp. AM11-39 (assembly GCF_003472385.1). Taxonomy (GTDB): domain Bacteria; phylum Pseudomonadota; class Gammaproteobacteria; order Burkholderiales; family Burkholderiaceae_F; genus Duodenibacillus; species Duodenibacillus intestinigallinarum. Next base: position 26,068 of record NZ_QRLV01000012.1, read on the forward strand.
GCAAACCCTGCCACGGCTGCCGATCCCGCCACGCATCCGCTCTCGCGCGATCACGTCAACCTCGTTCGCGTACAGGGACAGAAAATCACCGACGTCGTCTACGACACCCAGGCGCTGGAAGTCTCCGCCGACAAACAGCGCGGGATCGTCTTTGTGAAGGTTAAGTCGGCTTGGCTCAATTCGGCTGCAGAGAACGTGACGTCGGCCTTCTTCAACACCGAAACCGAAAACTTCTCCGTGCAGTTCTTTGTGAGCGCCGTGCCGTCTCAGACGGTCGATCTGGTGCCGCAGACGGACGTGGCGGGCGCCGCCGACGATCGGCAGACGCGAATTGCACTTGCCGCACCTCTGATGAAACTCGACACGGGCGACTTTGTGAGCGACTTGAAGCTCCTGGTGCAAAAAAGCGTCACGGCAGATATCGCTCACGACGTTCGTGCCGTGGGTTCTCTGACGGGCGCCGAGGACGACCGTCGCTTTGCGAGTCTTCCCGCACCCGAAGGCTCCGTCTACTGGGAAGGGTTCAAGGTGAGAGAAACCCGGGCCTTTCTCACCGCCGACAAATTGACCGAGACGCTTCTTTTTACACGCGTCTCCCCCAAGGCGTCGGTGCCTGACGCCGCACGCCTGGCGGGCGTTATCCGCGGCGTCTTGGCCGTTGCTCAGGAAGTGCGCACCGGAGACCGACTGCAGACCGAAGTCACGATCATCCGTTCGCGAGAAGCGGCACTGCGCGGCCGCGATGTCTTTGAAAGCGCCTTGACCGAACTTTCGGGCGCCGTGCCCTCGCACTCCCGTACCGAGGAGCGTCGATGACAAACAAGCCCTTTGATTTTGAAGCCGAGCGCAACAGGATGGCAAAGGAACTGGGTCTTACGTATTCGGACAACGGCAAGGCCGTCTTCTGGCAGGAAAACATGCAAGCGCAAGAGGCCAAACGGGAGCTCACGGAGATTCTGGCAACCGAGCGCAAGCCCAATCGCACCTCGGCCTTTGAAGAAACTCCGAACTCGGCTCAGGAACCCGTACCCGAGTCGAGCGCCGCAGGCCGCGATTTCGATCAGCCCCGTTACTACCAGGAAGACAACGACACGGCGGAAGCCATCTACTCGCAGGGCCGCACGACGGAGTCTCAGAGCGAGCAGACCGCAGGCGTTTCGATGGCCAAGGAGCATTCCAAGCTTTCTTTGAAACTGCGCATGAAGTCGATGTTCAACCGCTTTCAGGGCTTTGCGCAAAGCAGAAAGGAGCGCTCGCAGGCAAGCGGCGTTGCCGCACAGCAAAAGGAAAAGAAAAAACAGGTGCAGACGGCCGTTGCGGGACTAACCGTGGTGTTTGTGCTTGTGACGGGCGCCATGATCGTCGCCGGCGACGAGCGTCGGGCACGGCCCGAGCCTTGCGATCCTTCCCACAGACATGATGGATATGCAAGAACGAAAGAATCTGGAAACGTCCGTGATTGCTTCGGCGCAGAAGAGGGGACTGCGTCTTGCGAACAAATCCAAGGTCAAGCTTGCCGAAGAACTCAATCGTCGCAAGGAATATCTCTCGGTTTCTGCCGCCGTTCAGAAGCTCGATCGCATGGACGAGTACGCCGTTTTTCAGTTCGGCCAAGGCGGCTGGCTTGAAACGCTCGAGGAAGCCAAAAACAAAGCCACTGCAAGCGACTGGGAGCGCTACATGAATTTTCGTGAGTCTCGGTTTTCCCATGAAGCGCTTCTTCTGATCACTACCTATGTGCGGCGCGTGATTCCCGATCCTGAGCTCGATTACGGCAAGACTTGGTGTATCACACTGAACGAGTCCGGGTGCCCGGCGCCGCAGTGGATCATCGTCAATACTCAGGCCGGCTCGGTGTTTTGCGTGAACGTTCATTACACCGAGGAGGGGGCCATTGTAAAGGCGGAGTTCAGGCTCGAAAGACGTCGCCTGGATCTTCTGCTGGAGCGTTCCAACGGCAGCGATGAAGAGATGCAGATCATGCTTGGCATCACTCACGGCCATTTTGACTTGAAGCGCAACTACTGTGACTTGCAAAAAGATACGACGATCAAGACGTATCCGGTTTCGAGCAGCAAAGTCAGCCTCGAAATGGATCTCGATCAGGCACTGGAGTTTTTTCAATCGCCGATCGGCGTGGCCATGATCTCAGGGCGTGTAGACTCGATAAATGGCAAAGAAGTAGGAGAGGGATTCCGCCTGGGCCGCTTGTTTTTCTGACCTGATTGACGGTGCCGTCAGTTTTTCGTTTGCTTTCGAGCCCACTTGGGCGTCTGTTGGTGTCAGAGCATATTCGGGACACTACTAATGGGTATACTGCGGGTTTTCGTTAACCGTGTAGAGGAAAGTTGTATTACATGACAAATAAGCGCACCTTGGCAGATTGGTTCCTGGCGACTCGCCCGTGGTCGTATCCGGCTTCGACAATGCCGGTGGCTTTGGTCCTTGCCTACTATTTCGCTGACGGTGTAGCCGTTGATCCGGTCAATGCCGTCTGGGCGCTTGTGAACATCGTCATTTTCCATGCGGCAGGTAACGTCTGGAGCGACTATTTTGACTTTCAGTACGGCGTCGACAACCAAAACACGTTGGGAGTTCGCCAGCTTGTCGACGGTAAGTTCGTGGCCCGGGAGTTTCTCTGGCTTGCAATTTTCCTTTTTGCCGCTGGAACGCTGTGTGCGCTCTTTCTCGTTTGGCGAACGGGGTTGCCGTTTCTGGCGGTGACTTTTGCGGGCATTGCGGCGGCGCTGGTGTATCCGCCTTTTAAGTATCGCGTCGGCGGTGACGCGGTCATCTTTATCGCCTATACGCTCACGCCGCTTTTTGCTACGGCGTGGATTGTGACGGGGACGTGGTCGCTTGATGCTATCTGGGCGGTACTGCCCACCGGGATTCTCACAGTCGGCATTTTGCACGCCAATAATCTGCGAGATGCTAAGACGGATACGGAGGCCGGCATTCGTACGCTTGCTTCAGTCTTGGGAAAAAATGGTCGGTGAGGCTGTATCAGTTTGAGATGCTTGTGCCGTTTGCAATTTTGTTGGCAACTGTTTGGCTCGGGATTTTGCCGTTGACAGTGCTGTTGACTCTGCCTGTTGCCGTGGGTGTGATGACCCAGTGCAAGAGCAGGTCGGACGATTTGATGGCGTCAATACGGAGAGCATAGCGACGTTGGATGCCTCGACGGCTAAGACGCAGCTGATGTTCTCAATGCTGACGGTGGCGGGGCTTATAGCCGGGCATTGGCTGACTTGACAAAAGCTGTCCAGCGACAGAACGCTCGATTCTCGGAAGATGGAAGTCGGGCGTTTTTCATAAGTCTTTATGCTTGGTTGGAATTTCTAGAGCGAAGAAATATGACCTGAACTAAGAAGACACTTCATTTCGCCAGTCCTTTGCCCAGGCAAGACTGTTGCTCCAACTAGGTTCAGTATGTTTTCCTTGACTGTAAGAAGCGGATCTATTTTTCTGGTGTAGGCAGGAATGCCTCCGAAGACACTGTAAAGACGGACTTTGTCCTCATCGTAAAAATCGGGATAAAAAGCGCTGGTATCAATCTTTCCGAACGTTTCGTCGAAACGCTGATCAAGCCTTTCCGGGACTCTGGATGGACTTCGTGGACATCAGCAAGAAGGCGCTGTCGCCTTTGTGTAAGGGATCTGAATCTCCGCAGTTATTTTGGGAATTGGGTGATCAGGTGTTTTTCTTCGAAGGCGACCTGGAACTTTTTACAGCTCAGGAAAGCGGTCTGTGTTGGTTCTCTCGTACAAAGTACACCTTGGATTTTGAGTACTTTCAAGATAAAGGCCATGGTGACTGGCTGTGGCTTCACAATTGTTTCAAGGACAAGGGGGTGCATTTGAAGCCGATCAGATCTGATAATGAAATTGCAGATGTGTTGTCGAAGTGCGGTGCTTTCGAGATTGTCTACAACTGCAAAGAGACTGACGAGATTGATAGTTAAGACTTGTAAAGATGGTCACAAAGATCACTTATAGTTGTCAGACAGTCTCGTTACTCCGTCGAATTTCTGTCAAGGTGTCTTTCTGCACGTCTTTCCTTCGATTTTCGTGTAAATCTACACGGAAGTCGAAGGAAATCCGTGAATCATGAAACTTAACGTTCTCCTGGCTCTGGTTGACTGGTTACCGAAATTTATAGAACTGGCTCTGTAGCGCTTGGCTTCAGACTGACGATATAAGGCCGATCGTGCGTACGTCTAAAAAATCAGGTAAACGCTCGATTCTAGGAGTGGAGGAATCGAGCGTTTTCGCAACGAGTTGATTGTTACAGCTTGCTGAAGATCGGTTGTCTCAATTGTGATTAGCGTTCTATTGAGAAGCGGTTGCCATTTGTTCGGAGGTAACCAGCTTCTCAAAAAGATCGCGTCTTAGGTGTTGAAATCTCAAGTGAATTCACGCAGGCGGGAATTCAGGAATCGTTCAATTGAAGGTCTCGGCAATCGGCTCGGCGTATAGACGAATCAGTCCGTGAACTTCGCTGCCTTCTTTCACGCCTTTGGGGATTTGAGACGGTGTACCGTAGAGATACGTGCGGATCTCTTCGTTCTCCCAACGATGCAGAATGACTTCAAGCCGCACGATGTCGCGGCCGCACAGCTTGGTTTGCTTCACTGAGAGAACCGGGCTGGCGAGTTCGAAGATCGTTGAATAGTCTCTCGGGAACAACATCTGCATTCCTACCGTCGAAATCTCAACGGGCTCGAAGTCACTTGCGGTCTTTCCGGGGTTTTCTTTAAGGAAACTCTCCAGTTCCATCTCATAGAGCGGCCCTTCATTGACGATGATGGGAGTGGGCTCGCGAACCGCCAGATCCTCCACCGCAGCGCTCAAACGGAAATAGTGTTTGGTACCCGGCTGCATCAGATGCTTGACCAGATCGAAATCCGGAACAACCGCAGTGATGGTAGTGTGCCCCAGAGCCAATGCGACTTCACCTCCGACAGGCATCTCCCAGCCACAGGTTGCTTTGACTTCTGCTTCGGCGGCGAGCCCTGGAAGTCTCGGCATAAAGTTGATGAGTGTCCATGATTTTTCGCCGGGCGCCAAAGCCAAATTCCCAGTGAGTGTCGGTTCGTCCGGTACAACGGGGCTTTCGAGCGTGAGAAATTTGACACCATCGATCGTACGGTCTGAGTTCTTCCGAACGGTGCCCGGAGTGAGCGACTCCTCAATGTATTTCTTGTAGCCGCCATCGTTTTTAACAATCGAGGCCAGTAAGCCGCAGGCATTCTCGTCGTGGTTATCGGGGAAGCAGTCAGCGTCGCCGGTGAACTCATATTTCGAAGTGACTGGCTCCTGCGCTTTCGGCTTCTTTTCAAGCGGTCGCAGCTCGGGTTCATCCGGATTTATGAACCGGACAAAATCATGCGTTTCGAACAATATTTCGAATTCTTCAGCGGCGGTCTCGATACGAAAGCGGTCAAAAGTCGCACTTTCAGCGTTCCATTCAGGAATGATCAAGTGGCGAAACTCTTTTCGCGTTACGTCGCGGCAAAAAAGCGCGGGTAGAACGCGATCGTTTTTCAGGTCGCGGATTCGAGCGTAGCTCATGATGAAGTCGTACACGAGTGGGCGAAGCGCATTGATCACCGACTCAATTCCCAATGCCTCCGGCTGACCGTCAATGAAGAGTTCCGATGATCGACTCAGTCTCTCGGAAAGGATCTTGATGCCCTTGATTGCGGCTAGATTGTAAAGGTGCGTACAAGCGTGCTCAGTGTCCCAAATCGCGCCTGATTCGTAACGGCCTGCGCGGGCATCGGCAAAGAGAGTGCCTTCGGCGTCCAGAATGATGCCGGGGGAGTTAACGAGTGCGCGGCTCGAATCCGACAGCAAGGATTCGCGAGCCAACACGCTGACGTTTCCGAATTCCGTTCGGCAAATAAACAGTCGAAGAGGTTCGGAGGCAATCTCCTCGCCGTGATCTGAGAAACGGATCGGACCTATGACGCGGCTTTCAACAATTTCCCCTTCGAAGCGCACTTTGCGCTTTGCTTCCTCCGGGGCGTTTTCGCCGATAAGCTCGTTGAGCGGAAGGAAGCCGTGTGCGGCGTGGACAAAGGCCGTCTGGTCATCGAACGACGTTGCTTGGTCGAGTCGGATCGTTTTTGCAGCGAGGAACAACTTGTAGTTGAATTCTTGCTGTCGCAGGTGAATGCTTCTGGATAGCCAAGGATGTACCGGATTGACCGGCAGCGGACGGCCGAACTCTCGTTCAGGTGTCAGCGGCCTCATCATGATCATTCCGGGTGCGTAATAGTATTCAGGCTTGATACAAGACCAAGGAATGAGCGGCATTTCCGTCGAAACGTCAAAACTCAACGAAATCGCTGTTCTTTCATTTTCTGTGGCTTTTCCGTCACTGTCCCATCCGTGCGGGAAGGTTTCCCGAATCAGCGTGATGCCGTTTGCAAATTTGGTGTCGCGACTTGTTCCCCAATACATGGGGATGATTTCAGCGGGGCTCTCCGCCGCTCGTTCTATTGCTTCATCACTGATGGCGGTCAGGCCGAAAAGTTCCTTGAATTTGATCGTCATGTTTGCCTCCTTTTTCGACGACTCCATCCGGGTTTGGTCATTATTACCGCTCGTGCGTCAATTTCCGACGCAAGCATGCAGACGATACGAATTCCGACACGTGGCGACTCGCAAACAACCTTCATTTGGGCTTGCAGCCAGCAAAAGGGCAGAGCAGCCATTGGGATTCCGTTGGATACACGCCGTCACAAATAGTTACTGACGCGGAATTCTCGGAGGTTCGTTAGGGATCTGTTTCTTGACACCATGCAAATGGTTGGATGGTTAGCGCTTTTTGGGTCAGCAGGATCAACGAGAAGTGAACGCATTTGAGCGCGCTGTCTGCATGCGTCGCAAAATGACGCTTCGGTTCTTAAGCTTGTGTGCGTGAATTGGGAATTAACCGACAAAAACCTTGTAGAGGTTTGATCGCTATGGATAAAAACTTTGACACGATCCGATTCGAGCTGTTCGATCCGTATGAAGCAAAAGAACAATGGGCCGTTGATTTACATCGCACTGGTTGTCATGCGGTGAGAATTTATGTGAACGACAAAGAGCTCAATGCTCTTCTTGTAGAACTGGAAGACAATGAAGACGGTGAGACCACGCCTTCGGATCCTGCCCATGTCTACGGTCACATCGGATTGTGGCTGGCCGAGGAACTCAAAAAAGAATCAGCGGATTTGTACGGCGCCTCGCTTTGCTGTTGTTCCGTTTGTGGCGATGAAGGTTGTTGGGGCGTGCGGGCTAAAGTGCGCGAGACTGACGATGAGGTCGTTTGGCATGGCTTCGAGCATGAGCATCGTAAGTACACCTACGGCGGACTCGAATTCCATTTCGAGCGCAGTGCGTACGAGGCCGAAATCAAAAAGCTTGAAGAATGGAGGCGGCAATACGAGCGGTGAGATTCTTCGGTCTTTGCTCAGGTAATGCGGTTGCTGATCGAAGATGCTCTTAGCTCTTGATCGGAAAAAATTTCCACAGACACTGCGGCACCAGACGCCAGACAAAGACGAGTAGCTCGTACTTCCAGTCAATGACTAGGACGCGCTTTTTCGTTTCGATGCCCTTGACAATGGAGGAGGCGACATCCGTGACGTTCATTTTGAACGGGTAGCTCTTGCCGTCTGCAAGCAGATCCGTATCGACAAAACCGGGGCGCACATCGGTGAAGGTCATGGGGCACTTTCGCATCACAGACAATTGTTCCAGAGCGTCGAGATACGTGTTCTGAAACGCCTTTGAAGCCGAGTAGGCGCAGGCGGCTCCGAGGCCTTTGGTACCGGCGATGGAGCTGATAATGCACAGATGTCCGTCGCCTTTACCGAGGAAGTAGGAGAAGGCGCAGTCCACGAGCTTCACGAAACCGTCGACATTGGTTGCGACGATATTCAATTCAGCGTCAGGATTGAGTTCGGTGTTTTGGCATCCGATGCCTGAGCAATGGATGTACAGATCCATTCCACCAAGATCGGCAATCAAAGCGAGCAGGTCGCTGGCGGCATCGTCAGAGCGTACGTCAATGCGGCGTGTATGAATTTGCTGCGGCGCTTGTGCTTTGATTTCATCAAGTCGCTCGGTGCGTCTTCCCGCAATGCCGAGTTTCCAGCCTTTGGCGAGCAGCTGCAGTGCCACTTCCTTGCCGATTCCGGATGTTGCGCCGACGATGATTGCCTTAGGCATGCTGTTTTTACTCCTCAAATCTGTTTCGATCCGTAGCGTTTGTTGCCGCAGAGTATAGTTCTCAAGAGCGTAGCAAAGCGCGCTGGAGGTCAGTTATGGACTGGTTAATGCCGCTTCTCACGGATACGGATTCAATCGGCCACATCCTGTTGGTTTACTCGGTTGTCATCGCGGTGGGCATGGCGTTAGGCCGCATCAAGGTGTTTGGCATCTCACTTGGCGTCACATTCGTTCTTTTTGTTGCCCTGGCCGTGAGCTACGCCGGCATCACCGTCAACGGCACGGTTCTCAACTTCCTCCGAGATTTCGGGCTCATCCTCTTTGTGTTCTTCATCGGTCTGCAGGTCGGACCATCCTTCTTTTCGTCCTTCAAAAGCGGCGGCTTGCAGCTCAATTTGCTCACCTTGTTGGCGGTGGGCTTAAGCATTCTCGTGACGATCGCGCTCTTTCTGGTTTTGCAAGGTACCGTGACGCTGCCTCAGATTTTGGGCGTGCATTACGGCGCCGTCACCAACACGCCAGGACTCGGTGCAACGCAGGAAGCGCTCGATATGTTGGGCTACAAAGGCGAGAACATTGCTATCGCCTATGCCTGCGCTTATCCGTTGGGTGTGGTTGGCATCATCACGTCGGCTGTTATTTTGAGAAAGATGTTTCGCATCAATCTCAAAGAGGAAGATCGGCATTGGGGCGAAGAGGCGAGTGCAAACAGCGATGCTCCGATCTTCTTTCATGTTGCTGTTACGAATGCCGGCATCAACGGTCAGACGATGCGCAACATCCGTGACTTCATCGGACGAGCTTTCATCTGCTCGCGCGTTTTGCACGACGGCGTGATCACGAGTCCGAGTCCTGACACGCAGGTATTTGTGGGTGACAAGCTGAGAATAGTGTCTGGAGCCGAGTCTAAGGCTGCCATCGTTGCTTTTTTCGGGCAGGAGGAAACCGACATTGATCTTGCGACGGCGCATTCGCCGCTGATCGCCCGCAACATTCTGATTACCAAGGATCAGGTCAACGGGATGCGCCTGGGAGAACTGCATCTGAGCCGCTATGACGGCGTCAATATCACACGAGTCTTTCGTGCCGGTATGACGCTTTTCCCGTACCAGAACTTGCATTTGCAGATGGGCGATCAGGTTTATTGTGTTGGACCGCAGCGCTCGATCGAACGCCTGGCCGATCGTTTGGGCAACCAGGTGCAAAAGCTCGATCACCCCAACATCATTTCGATTTTTCTGGGCATTGTTCTGGGGATCTTGTTGGGCTTTCTTCCCATCGCGATTCCCGGCATGCCCGTTCCGCTTCGACTCGGTCTTGCGGGCGGTCCATTGATCGTGGCCATCCTCCTGGGTTACTGGGGGCCGCACTTTAAGCTCATTACCTACACGACTCATTCGGCCAACCTGATGCTTCGCGAAATGGGCATTGCGCTCTTTTTGGCAAGTGTGGGCTTGAGCGCTGGCGATCGGTTTGTCAATGCCTTCATTGACGGCAACGGCTTGCTTTATGTGGCGTTGGGTTTGGTTATTACGGTCGTTCCGCTCATCATCACGGGGGTCGTCGCTCGCATCAAGTTCAAGATGAACTACCACCTCATCGTCGGACTGCTGGCAGGAGCGACGACGGATCCTCCGACGTTGGCGTATGCCAACACAATTTCCGAAAAGGACTCTTCGGCGATTGCCTATTCCACGGTGTATCCGTTGGCGATGTTCCTGCGAATTCTCACCGGTCAGGTTGTGTTGCTGGCCTTGTGGAGTTTTGTGATGTGAAGCGGGGCAATTCTGATGAGGAAGCAATCGCGGAAAAATGCATGCATCCTACCTTGTGGTATCTAACCGCACGATACGTTGAGAGAAGAACCGTTGAGTTGTTGGAGTTGCAATCAACGGCGGATGTGGTTTGAGTCATGTGCTTTTGTATCTATTGGTCTGAAAGCATCTTCCGCAGGCTTCATTCCCGTATTTTTTTGATTGAAATCTATGGTTTTGAGGGAACAGGACTTGGCCGCTATGGCGTACCGAGAAATGGCATTGTGTCTGTCACGGCTTTCCATCAATCTGTCAATAAAATTGATAGATTGATAGCAAAAAGCTCAATTCGGGAGGAAAAGTGATAGAAAAGCTGCCTGAATGCCGGAGTGTACGTGTCGAATTTCAAGAAGGTTGGAGCCAAACGGCTCAAAAGACGCTGCTCGCGTTTGCAAACACGATTGGCGGAGATCTGTATTTCGGAATAACCGATGATGGAATCACGAAAGGACTCAGCAAGAAGGCTGTCAATGTAATTTCCCGTACGGTTCAAGAATTTTGCCGTTCAGAAGTTGAGCCCGTCCTTATTGATATGGTTTCAACGAAGGTTATTTCGGCAGGCAATTGCACGTACGTCCTGCGAGTGTCTGTCGAACCCGGCGAGGATAGGCCTTATGCGTTGAAAGGTAAGCGGTATACGGGTGGCGCCTATGTGCGTGACGGATCTATGTCTGATACTGCTACGGAAGAAGAAATTCGCGACATGATTCGCGACAGTTCACCCCAGCCATGGGAATCACGATTGAGAAGGCAAACAGATCTCAGGTTCGGAGAAACTGCGGACATTTTTAAGAAATACAACGTCAGTTTTTCTTCTGCGCATTTTCTGCGGTTGGGCTTGGTTGATGACGCCGACCGCTTCACGCAATTGGGTGAACTGCTCTCGGATCAGAACCGGACAAAACTTGTGGTCGGAACTTTTTCTCAAGACTCAGCATCGCTTTCTGTTCGCGAATTCTCAGGATCTCTGTTGAGACAAATTGACCAGGCATTCGCCATGTTTGCCGCAATCAATCCGGAGTTGATCCACAAAACGGGGGAACTTGCAAACAAACGCCATTTCGCCTGGCCTCCAAAGGCTTTGAGAGAGGCACTGGTCAATTGTGCTGTTCACTGTGATTATTCGCAGTCGGAACCGACCAAAGTCTCGATCTTTCCGAATCGATTCGAATTTCTGTCCTACGGGAGCATTCCGGGACGACTGAGCGTTGACGATATCGTTTTGGAAGGCGTGAGCAAGTGTTGCAATGAGCGCTTGGCCGATGTTCTTAGGCGCTTGGGATGGATGGAGAATTACGGTTCTGGCTTCCCGATGATTTGGCGTGAATACGCCAATTCCGGTGCGGAACCGAAGCTGGAGGCAACCAGACGGGTGTTTCGTATCGTCTTGCCTAAGATCCAGGACGAGCCACGAGGAACAACGACTGAACGTTGTCGGGCACTGTTCGAAACGCGCGATACGCTTTCAATGACTGAAATTATGAATTTGCTGAACGTATCGAGAACTTCAGCTAACACAGCGGTCAATGCTTTGTTGAAGGTCGGGCAGATTGAAAAGATCGGAATAGGACGAATGACCAAGTACCGTTCTTTATTGCGGTAGCTTTCGCTCTATTTTCTTCCGTTAGGCATTTCAAACGATTCCCGGAAGATAACGAAGGTTCAGCCGATGTCCTCCGACACCAAAGCTCAGTTCGCCGTCGGTCGACCGGACGGTGTCACTTATGCTGCAGAAAACCGGAAATCTTCAAGAAGAAGACTTCCGGTTGCTTAATCAGACGTTACGACTGGGTTAGAAATTCCAGCGGAACCCAACGTTGAAGAGATACGGATTGTCGATCTCTCCGCCCGAGGTGCGTTCGAGTTCACCATAGGCAAACGCGTTGTCGCCGAGCTTAAACTGGGCACCGATACCGTAGCTCACCCAGCCGCCTCCGAGGTCTTCGTTGAGTGCTTCGCGCAATCCGCCCTGAGAAGCCGTGCCGTCAGCGTCGCCCAAGAAATCGTAGGAGTAGGAGAGCATGGCGTAAATCGTGCCCGCTTTTTCGGGGAATTCAAAGCCGGTACGCACACCCACGCGGGTAATGAGTGATTGGAAATCGTCCTGATTCAGTCTGACACCGTTGGACGCCGTCGCATCGTCGCCGGAAATGAAGCCGTAGGTGACTTCAATCTGCGGCTCAATGTAGGCCTGCTCCATGATGCGGAACATGTGTCCGGTTTCAACCGAGAGGCTGAACGCATTGGACTGGGTGTCAACGTTCATATTGCCTGACGTCAGCTCATTGTCGAGATAGCCGTAACGGGCGATCAAATCAAGGTATGAGCCTCCATCGGCCATGTACGTCGCATAGGCGGCAAGACTGTAGGAGTCGCCCTTGGCCTGTCCTTTGACGAGGTCTGCATCCGAATCTGTGTAAGAGAACGCACCGCCCACAATCCAGTGGTTGTTGATGCGGTAGTCAGCACCCACTTGGATCGTGGTGTGATCCATTTCGATTTCGGAATTGCTCTTCCACTGCGACTCACCGCCGTAGATGCGAGCCCAAGCGCCGATGCTGGACTCCGAAGCGCGGATGTCACCCAAACGTTTTGTGAGGTGGTTGATCTCGTTTCTCCACTGCACGAATGTCATGGAGTTGAGAGCACCGTAGTCGGTGAGCTTGACGTTTTTGGAAAAGTTTTCGCCGTTTTCATCCCGAGTCCACGTTCCTTTGATATTGCCTTCTTGTACCACCTCTCGTTTGGAAACGTCATCATTTGTAATAGCGTTCAGACTGCTGGAATTCTCACCGTTGATCTGATCCGATGTAATACCAGTATATGTGACCGTCATCGTGCCATCTTGACTTGAAGATACAGTTTTGACGTCCAGTTTTGCCGTGGAGAATTGCCCGTCCTGGCCTTGTACTGTGGCTGATTTAAACTTGCCTCCGTTCTCAGTGACGGTCAGATTTTCTACGGCTATGGTTTGTGAGGAGGAACTAGAATTGATAACGCCGCCATCTAACGTTAAATTGTTCACTGCCTGAGCTTCAAGTGTGCCTCCATCAGGGGTAGAGCCCTTGTATTCAGTGGCATTCCATTGTGCTCCATCAGATAGGTTTAGTTTAAAACCCTCTACAGTGGTATAGCTTGGATTGTCTTTATTGTCAGTTGGATAAAGCTTTACCAAAGCTCCGGTCCAAGACGAATTGGAGCCTTCAAGGTTTATGTTAACATAGGAATTAATAACATTTCCGCTGTTGTTGCTAGGGCCTGGAGTTTCAAAGACAATATCCCCATTTAAAACAACAGTGCCTCCTCCATTTTGGTTAATGTTTATTGTGGCATTTCCTCGAGTGTCAATTGCTGTTGGGGCGTTTACTGTTAAATTCCCATTAATTTCAACTTGGCCATTCGAAAAGGCCATAATTCCTGCACCATCTGCACCCGTTGCGGAAATGGATGTATTGTCCGCGTTAATGGTAATTTTTGATGAACCATCTGGCGCCTCACTAGTTTCAGTATTATTTTGTGCCAGCAAGGCGTAATACCCATTTGTAGTGATAGTTACATCTTTGGATTTAATATTTATTTGTCCACCTTGAAGGGCAAATAATCCCATAGACGTATCATTCCCTTGTGCCGAAATATTAACATTTTGAGTTAAATCTGAACCAATGTTCACAATAGCTCCGCCGCTTATTTCTAGTGCGCGAGCTTCATCATTTGTTGATTCAGCGTGAATTTTAATATTCGATCCGTTTAATGCGACATTTGATGATGACTGCGCCATAATGGCACTGGAAAAGTTATCGCTATATGAATTGATAATTACTTCACTGGCGGAGGTTCCAAGATTGAGCCTTGTGGTGGCGTTAGCCGAATAAATGGAAATGGATTTGTATTCTCTTTGACGAGAATCAATGTTCAGATTAATTTTTCCCCCAGTAAAGGATGTTGTGTAGCCAGGCGCGTATATGCCAACTAGTCCCTGTGTTTTATCTGTGAAGTTCAGTAAGAGGTGAGGTTCATCTATAGTATAGTTCCCGTCAATCACTGCATCTTTGTCAGCACGATATGAATTTGATGCATTTGCAGAGATTGCTGAAATAACAGCAATGGATAATATAGAAAGTTTGACAGTTCGTTTCATATTAAATCCTCCTAAGGACTGACTTACGCTACCCCCCCCCGATTCTATTTGTCAAGAAATTTGACATTTAGATCGAATTTGTGTTGTTATTTGGTAACTTTTTCTCACCAAGCAACATGGCATTGAAAATGCGACTGCCAAGGACTACGCCGACTTTCTTGCCGAGCAAGCCGCTACGAAAAAAGTTCCGATTAATGAAAAGAATGTCAGAACCTATGCAATGCGCGGCGGTGAGCTTGTTGACTGGCTGATGGATCCAGGAGTTCCTTTCGGTCGATTCCAAAAGGACAAATGGTTCCATATCACGAAAGACGGATCAGCACCGGGGCCGCACATTGTTCGAGCCCTGTCCAAGAAGATTGCAGACGACAACATCAACTACCGACTCAATAGCCAGGTTGTGGATCTGCTTATGAAGGACGGCAAGGTTGTCGGCGCAACGGTCAAGACCGGAGCCGGTAGCTACAAAGTCAATGCCAAGGCTGTCGTCATGGCAACGGGTGGCTTTTCAGCAAGTCATGAGTTGGTTAAGAAGTGGGCTCCTGAATGGGTTGGTCGCCCGACAACGGGCGCTGTTTCGCTGACCGGCGACGGCATATTGATGGCTCAAAAGGTTGGTGCTCAAACGGTTGCCATGCAGGAAATCAAGGCAAATTATCTGTGCCATCCGCTGACTGCGCGAGACGGCGTGTCGCTCACGGCTATCACGCCTTACAACATCTTGATCAATCACGAAGGCAAGCGCTTTGTTGATGAAGGTCACACTTCCATTAACTTCAAGAGCCGTGCCATGATGAAGCAGACCGGGCACGAGGCTTATGCCATTGTTGATCAGACGGCGATGGATAACCTCAAATTAATGCGTAACTATGCAGCGGCCGGCTATTTTGTCAAAGCCAACACGGTCGAAGAGTTGGCCTCTAAGCTCAAGGTCGATCAGAAAGCCTTCATCAAGACGATGAAGGACTACATGGCTGCTTGCCAAGCAGGAAATCTGTTGTATTGCTAAAGAAAAACTCTGGGTCTCACGGACTATTTTAAAAGTTGACTCAACCGAGCTAACATTCCGTTACCCTAATCCAAAATATCGAGGAAAACCTATGTTGCCCCCCCCATTTATAACTGACACTTATAAGTTCCCCGTTTCTGCCGTCAATGAAAATGTTCTTCACTTTCATCGAACATTTCACTCAAAATCCGCACTGCTCCCTCTCGTCGCAGCACTTCTGGCCGCTACCGCTCACGCTGAAACGATCATCAGCAATCCTGAAACTGAACTTGCGCAAGGCCAGAACACCGTTCAAGGCATTCAAATCAACAAATATCAAAGTGGCCAGGGCATCAAAATTCACGATGATATTTTGTATGTTGCTCCGGAAAATTGGACAAGCGGTGATTCCCCCGTTGCAACAACTTCGCCGGTTATTTCCATTATTGGAAACGCACAGCCGATCGCAATCAAAAATCCGACAACTGAATCTGCAAGCCTGGTTGTTCAAGGCTATATGCTGACCGACGCGTCCGCATCTGGTTTGATCACCTTGGGAGAATTGGGTGACACTCCCTCAAAAGGCAGGCTCGAACTCTCCCAGGGCGACCTGACTGTGAGAGATTCCTCTTCAACGTCAAACATTGTTTCCATACAAGGTGCGGGAAATAATTCATCCAATCCTGTCGGTGCTCAACTTAAAGCTCAAAATATCCATTTATCAAACCTTGAAGCAGATGACTCATTGATTTTTGTTCAAGGTTCCGAAAAATATACCAGCAACAACAACTTAATTTCGGAATTCAATCAGAGTGCCATTTTAAATGTCACCAACAACGATAATTCTTCCATATTTGATGTTCAAAACACAATAGCAGACTCAGCAATAACTGCACATACCGGAGTTAGTGTTGAAATCGACCGTATCCGCCTGAAAGGAAACACCTTCAGAGATGCAGGCATTTCCATTGGCAGGGATGACAATATTAAAAACAACACAACTTATCGAAATCATTTTGAAGTATTCGATACGATTTTTATCGAAGATACAACGGTTAACGGTATCGGTGAAACAGGAAATTTTGAGGGATTTGCGCTTAGAAAAACCAATGCCTCCATCGTAGAAGACGCCAGCGGGTTTACGCAACCGAGTGGCGAAGCATACCCATGGAAAGGTACGGCACTAAGTGTTGATGGGATTACAGTTCTTGCCGATCGGGAACGTGTATCCGGTGTGTTTCTGGCCAACAACACCTTCTCCAACAGCAAAGGGAATCAGGATTATCCCGCTCTGTTCATGACAGTCGGTGACATTAAGGTATCCGACGCTGTTGATGTCTCTCTCGTTGAAGGCATTCATTTTGAAGGAAACGCACCTAAAGCTGAAGGTGACAATCTCATCATCTCCGGTACTGTCACGGATATTGCCGCTTCAAATTCAGACATTGTAGGTATCACCCTTAAAGATAATTTCGACTCCGCAGAGAATCGATCCGCCGGAGGCACTTCGTACGTCAACCTGACGGTCGATAATCTCAGTTCTGCCAACGGACACATCACTGCTATTGCTGTAGATCAAACAAATCGGCAAAACGAAATCACCCATCTATGGGATGTTAATGTATCTAACCTAACCAGTGACAACGATACAATCGGGTTGGACATCAATAATGCTTCCGTGAGTATCGGCGACATTGATGTTGAAGCAAACTATGCTTTGAAAGCCAATAGATCCGAGATTATTCTCGGGGAAGAACAGGACACTTCATCTGTAAACTCGAAATACCATGAATTCGTGCCGACGAGTGTTCATTTGAAAGGCAGAGTTGATTTATCGGATTCGTCCATAGAATTTGCATCTCCGGTTAAAGAATCGCACATCAACGGCACGCTGTCTCTTGGCAACGGATCTTCGGCCGAAATTTATCAGAAGCTTTTCATTGTTTCGGATATTGCCGCACAAGGCACAATCAATGGATATAAGGACGCATTAGTTATCGGCAATGTTGGAGATACTGAACAATCCGTGTTTGAGTTTACCCAATACGCATCATCCAGTGGTGTAGACAATCAGCGTGCGCTGTACTTGTCCACACAAGGCTATACCGACCAAAATTACAAGGGCCATTACGCTTCGCAGCCGAGTGATGAAGAGACGATAGATCAGGTTGCACTCCGCGTGAATGCCAACGGCTTGGCCGATTTTACAAATGCGGCAAACGTGCAGATCTACGGCACGATTGTGGCCGGTCGCGGTGGTCAAAATGATTCTGCCAGTGCAGGCATAATCGATATTACGAGAGGAAAATATTTCGGTTCCAAGCGCGAACGAAATGTTGTCATCAAGGGCGATGTGTATGCCGGTAACGGTGGACAGATCACGATGGCACTGGAAGGATCCAATTCGCTGATTGAAGGTCAGATTGACGACTACTGGGAACTCGATTCCGTTAAGAAAGGTGAAGTATTCCGCAATTCCGCATTCAAAGATGCTGGCGGGAATACGATTGATGTTTCTGAATCCGGCCACGTCGATCTGACCCTCAAAGACGGTGCACAGTGGCTGGCCAGAGGCCAAAGTTTTATCACCGATCTGACTTTTGAAGGACAAAACAACCTTGTCGATCTGAGTCAAAACACGAACTCGTCTGTCGTTATTAAAAATCTCACCGGTGATGGGACATTCCGCATGAAGCTTGGGAAACCGGTTGTTGACGAAGCAACCGGCGAAGTCCACAGCGATATGCTTTACATCCAGAACATGGCAGACGATGCCAAATACACCATTGATGTTACATTGGACGTCAATATCAATGAACTTAACGGTTTGCGTTTTGCCACAACAAACACAACCAGTAATCTCGATAATTTTGTGTTAAAGGTCAACGATCAAGGATTCTTTAACCGAACGCTGACGATACAAACCGAGGATTACTCTGCCGACGATACGGATAACAAGTATTTCGACGGTCAGGACAATGGAACCGGGTCATATAAACCCGGCGAATCAGCCATTGGAAGCCTGTTTGGCGACCAGGACTCGACGAATTGGTACTTCGGCGATCCGGACGCATTCGATCCGGGTTCTGAAAACCCCGATGAACCGACACCTCCGGGCGGAGACTCTTCCATTTCAGATGCAGGCCAAGCGATTATCGCTACAGCCCGTGCCCTGTACTACAACGCCATCGAAATCGATCGATTCAATCAGCGATACGGAGACCGTCGCTACGATGAAAACAACAAGAGTCTCTGGGCTCGTGTGCGCCAGGATCGATGGGGTACAGCTGCCGGTGTCGGTGACTTCAAGAGTCAGAATACGACGTATCAAATCGGCTTTGACTATACCCGACCGTCCGACAGCGGCAAGATGATTTTCGGCGCGGCCGTTGATTTGATGGACGGCAATACGGACTACGAATCGATTGACGGTTCTGGCGAAACCAAGCGTTACGCCGTGTCTGCTTATGCGACGTATCTGGGCGATAACGGAGGATATGTCGACGTCGTCGGCAAGGTCGGACGTCTTTCCAACGAGTATGCCGTAAAACTTGACTCCGGAGCAGGCGTTTCTGCCGATTACATGAACTGGATGGCAGGCATTTCCGTGGAAGTCGGTCATCAGCTTTCCACCGACAACTCTCGGTGGTTCTTTGAACCCCAGATGCAAGCTCAGTACGTGTTTGTTTCCGATAATGATTACTCAAACGGACAAACCGAAATTGAGCAGGACAGCATCCATTCCTTCATCACGCGTGCCGGTTTCAGAGCCGGACGTTGGTTCGGTGAGCAGAAGAATGCCAATGTCTACTTCAAGACCGATGTCATGCACGAATGGGCAGGAGAACAAGAGATTCACGTCACTGACAACACTACTGCTATCAGGGGCGATACGATCTCAATTAATAACCATGGAACGTGGTTTGATGTCGGCTTAGGTTTCCAGGCCCCGGTGGGTAAGAGCTTTTACGCCTACGGAGATGCAGAGTATCGCTTCGGCAATGATCTGGATCAGACCTGGGTATTTAATTTCGGCGGGAAATATGTCTTCTAAAGAAGATTCAGAGTACATGCGGTTGAAAAGCCGCTCTTGTTGAAGCTCCCGGAGGACACAGTCTTGTAACAACTGGACTGTGTCCTTGCAACGATGCCTCTCAGAATTCAATCACTAGTTGCAGGCGGTTTTGCATCGCAGTACTCGACCGCTAATCCAGCGTTTCAAAAGCTGTTAATCTCAAGAGCCGTGTCATGATGAAGTAGACCGTGCACGAAGCGTATGCCAACGAAGTTGGATTTGCCGCCATCATTGGTCTTGTGTACGGCAAGATTGCGGGTGAAAACGCCGCTGCTTATGCAAAGGCGCAGAAGTAAAACCTACGTCTGATTTGGATCTCAGAAAAACCGGACGCTTCCCGAAACCCAAACTCTCTGGCTGCCTTGATTATCTAAAGGGCCGAGAGTTTGGGTTGACAAGTTATAAAGAGTAAAAACACGAGAGCCCCGACATTCGTTGAATTGCCGAGGCTCTTTTGTATCGAGTAGACATCATTTCTTAAGACGACCTAGTGTTATCAATATCGTGAAGTTTTGCCATGACAGAGGAAAATAAAATACGACATTGTCGTAATATTATGTGAAAGCAACTGTTACATTGAACACCAAACTGACGGCGGACGAAAAGAAAAAATTTGTTGAAACTGCAGAAGCTCTCGGCCTTTCTTCGTCTAGCGCATTGAAGGTTCTTATTCGAAAATTCAATGAAGTCGGAGGCTTCCCGTTTGATGTAAGACGCTCACCGACAATTGATTTAGGCTATCCGAACCTTTTTCGTCCAAAAATAGAAGGCGATGCGGTTGTTTTGCCGGCATCATGGCGAGATGATGAGGACGACAACTGATCAGTTTGCCGAGTCACAACAGTTTGAAGTGAGGTGTCCGGCTTTTCGCTGTGAGGATCAACCGGAAAAATCAAAAGAGCGTCCGATGGTCATTGGAACTATCGCACCCCGAGACCAGAGTCCCGGCCGGATCGGCAAACTGAAATGCTTTTGAATCAATTTTGAGTGAGGAATTGCACCTGTTTTCGCAAACAATGTTTGGATGGATAATCGGTGTTGAACGTTAGTCAGACCACATCTCTCGGTTTTGTCCGCATGCGCGCCACATCAACAAACATCGTCGCCTGGAAGGTTTTCCAAGCCATCACGAAGACCGGCAGCTTGTCGCGCGCGGCAATCGAGCTGGATCTGTCGGTGAGTAAACTCAGTCGGCTACTTGCGCAACTTGAAGACGATCTGGGAGAGACGCTCATTGATCGTAGCCGGCATCCGCTTCGACCGACCGCTTTCGGCCAAAAGGTTCTTGCAAAGCTCAAGACAGTTTTGCCTCTGTGGTGTGAGTTCGAGGACTTTCTCAACGCCGAAAAAGGCTTGCATCACGTGGTGCGCCTCTCAACGCCCGTGGGAATCGGACGCTTCTACCTCAACAAGCAACTTGCCGAATATCACAAGATCGCTCCGCATATTGTGATCGAAGCTTCAATTGAACAAGGAGTGGAGGCGCTTTTGAATCACGAAGTGGATGTCGTTTTTCTTCCTTATCGACCGAACAATCCCTCGCTCAAAATTTATCCGGCCATGCACGCCTTCACCATGCCGGTGGCTTCTCCCGAGTATCTGCGGCGTTTCGGAACTCCTGCTTCGCCCGAGGACCTTGTTCGGCATACGCTGGTACTCAAGGCCGGAGAAAACTTTCCTCAGGCTACTCATTTGTTGCTTCGTGATCATAGATGTCCGGTTCAGTGGAAGCACGTGATCTTTCACCACGACATGCTCAACATCAAGGATGCCGTTGTCAACGGCTACGGCATCGCGCTTGACGTGCCGCTCGGCATGATCCTTGATGAACTTCGACAGAAAACGCTGGTGCCCGTTCTCAACGGCTGGCACCGTGACTACTGGGACTACAGCATCGCCACACGCAAGGAAGACGACCAGCAAACGGCAGTCGGTCGATTTGCAGCTTGGTATGCCAAGCGTGCCACACAGGAAATTGACAGCCGAAGAGAAGAGGGTTTTCGCATCCTTGGTGTAAATCCTGATTCGCTTTGACGGCGTTTTGCAGAATTTGCAAAACCTTTGACCGATTCCGACGGGCTGCCTCGAAAGCCGTTTCCTACAATCAAAAAATCTGTTGCGTTAATCAGCTCTGATAAGAAGGAGAGAAACCATGCTGATGAACAAACTAAGCCGCAGAGGTTTTGTACAGGTTTTGACGGCAACGGCGGCAGTATCTGCGTTGCCGAGCTGGGTGGTGGCTTCCACCAAGGTTCCTGCCAAATGGGACGAAGCTGTCGATGTCGTGATCATCGGTTCGGGCTTTGCTGGTTTGGCGGCTGCTTATGAGGCCAAGAAGGCGGGAGCCACGGTTGCGCTCTTGGAAAAGATGCGCGTGGCGGGCGGTAACTCGGCAATCAACGGCGGCATTCTGGCCGTTCCCGGTTCTCCTTTGCAAAAGAAGCTCGGCATTAAGGATTCGCCTGAACTCATGGCCAAGGACATGATCAAGGCGGGCGACGCCATGAACCATCCCGATAAGGTCAAGGCCTTGTGCGAAGCGGCTGTTGAAACGTATCGCTGGACGGTTGACGAACTCGGCGTGCAGTATCAGGACAAGAACATCAAGCAGGAAGGCGGACATACCGTTCCCCGCAGCCTCTTTACCATCAACGGTTCCGGCTCCGAAATCGTCAACAAGGAACTTGCCGCTCTTGAAAAGCTCGGCGTCAAACCCCGTCTGCGCACGCTCATGGAAGAGATCATCGTCAATGACGAAGGCCGCGTGGTGGGCGTCAAGATCCGTGAAGGCTACCGCTTCCCCAATAAGGATTCCGGCAAGGTGAAGTATCTGGCCGCCAAGCGTGCTGTTGTGCTTTGCTACGGCGGCTTCTCCGCGGACGCTCAGTTCCGTCAAATTTACGACCCGAAGCTCACGAACAAGTTTGATACGACCAATCAACCCGGTGCCACATCCGAAGGTTGGCGTGCGGCCATGGCCATCGGCGCTCATGTCATTCAGGCCGATCAGATTCAGATCTTGCCGCAGACCTCTCCCGACGAAAAGGGTTTTGGCATCGGTTTTGCCTGGTCGGGCCATGTCTCTATGTTCGGTGTTTGGGTCGATGCGACGACCGGCAAGCGCTTTGTGAACGAACTGGCCAACCGCAAGGTGCGTTCGCTTGCCATTCTCGAACGCCTCAACCAAGGACACGACTGCTTGGCTATCGGTGACGCCGGTACCGCAGCCTCCTTCGAGGAAATTCGTCCGGGCATGCTCAAGCGACAGCTCGAACGCGGCGTGGTGTTCGAATTTAAGACGCTCGAAGACTTGGCCAAGAAGTTCAACATTCCCGTTGAAGCGCTCAAGCAGACCATTGCTGAAGCGAACAAAGCGGTTGACACCAGGAAGGATCCGATTGGGCGTCCCGTCAACGCCAAGGCAAAGAAGCTCGAAAACGGTCCCTGGTATGTTGCACGCATGTCGCCCAAGATTCACCACTGCATGGGCGGCCTCTACACCAACGAAAAGGCGCAGGTCTACCATGTTCAGGGTCATTTGATCCCGGGTCTGTACGCTGCCGGCGAAGCCACGGGCGGTGTGCACGGGGCTGTGCGTTTGGGTTCCTGCGGTACGGCCGACGCGCTTATCAACGGTCGAATTGCAGGCAAGCAGGCTGCTGCGCAGAAGCCGTGGATGTAATTGTCTGATTTCCGCCCGTATCAGGCGGCATCGCTGAAAGAATCACAAAGGGAGGGACAGGCTTTTGTCTGTCCCTTTGTGTGTGAAGCGGAGCTATAGCTGCTCAATAAATCGTCAGTCCATTGAAGAATTTTGTTATAAAAATCTTCAATGAAGTGGCTAATTTTGATTTTGTCTTCGGCAATGAATAGACAGATTTGTGAAAATCCGACTTCAGTTGCAAAGCTCGGCGTATATGGCCGGTAGCTCTTTTTTCAAGGTATCAATCAATTCTTTGATGACACGATCTCGTCCGGCGAAGTTTCTCCAAGCAATCCCGAAGTTTTGTGACGGAAACTCAATGGGCGCATCCAGACAACGCAACGATGTCATTTTGGCAATCGCTTTTGCCGCATGTTTCGGAATGGTCGAGATGCAATCAGTTCCTTTGACGAGGTAGGGAATTGCAGCGAAGTGAGTGGTTGAAGTACGTACTTTACGTGTTAAACCGATGCTTGCCAGAACATCATCAACAATGCCGAAAAGTCCGCTGGCTGAGAGCATGACGTGTTCGTGAGCAAGATAAAAGGGCAACGAAATGGCGTCAATGTCGAGAACGTCCGGATCAATCAGACAGGCGTAGTTGCAGGATCCCAGAGCAAGAGAGGAGATACCCTCTTCGGTATAGCCGCCGGCAGTCAGAGCGAGATCAAAAGACCGGGTTAGAAGAGCTTCCGAAACCAAATGGGAGTTCGTCTGTTTGAAATGGATGCGCCCGCATCCAGTAATGTTCTTCGCGAATTTTGAAATGTGCGAGCTGAAAGCCAATTCAAAATCATCGGATAGCCCAATAATGATTGTGCGTCCGATGTAGTCATTGTCCTGAAGGCGCAATGAAGACTGCACGCAGGAAAGAGAGTCTCTCACAAACGGATAGATGCGGTCAGCAAAACTCGTGGGGAGCAGCCCTCGGCCTGTTCTCTTGAACAGGGGATCCCTATAAATCCGTCTCAATTCTGCGATTTTGTTAGACACTGAAGCCTGGGTTAATCTCAGGCGCTCGGCGGCCTTTGTGGCACTTCTTTCGTCGTAGACAGTCAGAAAGACATTCAGAAGATTCAAATCGATATCCCTGATATCAGGTTGGCAAATATCAGATGTGTTCATTTCTTGGTCTGTGTCAGCTTTAATTTCCTGATAATAAAAGAAGAAAAGACCGAATGAGCCTTGCTGGCATCGGATCAAATCTTCTGGAAAGTCTAGCAAGACTCTTTCGTTCTTCGAAATATCACCTCTGGGAGGACGTTATGAAGAAGCTCCTTGCCTGCGTTGCTGCTGCCGTTGCGATGACTTTTACGATCTCTGCGAGTTCGATGGCAGCTCCGATTGAAATCAAGCTCGGTCATGTTTGTCCTGCAACTGGCGATCGACTGGAAGATTCCGCACAAATTTTCAAAAAGTTTGTGGAAGAAAAATCCAATGGAGAACTAATCGTCAAAACTTTCCCGGCTTCTCAGTTAGGCGGCGAGCGTGAAATGCTCGAAAGTATCCAGATGGGAACTTTGGAAACAGGCACCATCACAAATGCTCCGTTCTCTAATTTTTTGAAGGAAACTCTGATTTTTGACATTCCCTTCACATTCACAAAGGCTGAGCAAGCACACAAAGTTTTGGATGGCCCGTTTGGCGACAAACTGCGTGATTTGCTGTTGAAGAGAACCGGGATTCGCTGTTTTGTCTACGGTGAAAATGGTTTGCGGCATTTCACGACAACCAAGAAAGAAATTCATACGCCCAAGGATGCTGCGGGTCTGAAGTTGCGTGTGATGGAAAATCCCGCACACATGGAAATGATCCGAGGCATGGGAGCCATTCCGACTGCAATGGCTTTTGCTGAGCTCTATACAGGTCTTGCTCAGGGTGTGTGCGATGGTCAGGAAAACCCGATTTCGCTGATTCAGTCAATGCGCTTTTATGAAGTGCAGAAGTATCTGATCATGACAGGCCACCTGTACGCCCCGTACCTTTTTGTCATCAACGAAGATTTCTACCAGTCTCTGAAGCCCGAACATCAGGCCATTCTTCAGGAAGGCGCCAAGCTTTGGAGATCTGAAGAACGAGCCCGCAACGCCAAGCAAAGCGATGAAGGCATTGAGTTTATGAAGTCCAAGGGCGTACAGGTCATCGAACTGACTGAAGATGAAAAACGTCAGTTCCAGGAAGCGACAAAGAGCACGGAGGCTCTTATTCGTAAGGAACTCGGCGACGCATTGGTCGATGAATTTATGGCAGCTGTCGACGAAGCCAAAAAAACAATCAAGTAGTTTGTTTTTCTGTCTCAGCAACCCCACAGCCGGAGTCAATACCAACTCCGGCTTCGGAGAGGAGGGGTGATATGAACAAATTTCTATTCACTGTCCGTTCAACGCTGATACGCATCGAAGAGTTTTTCGCTTCAGTTTTGATGATTGCCATGACGACAGTGATCAGTTACGGCATTTTCGAGCGCTATGTTATTCAGCATGGTGCAGGCTGGACGGACGAGCTGTCGCGCTATATCAGCATTGCTGCAATTTTTTTCGGTGCGAGCCTGGGCATTGTCAAAGGGGCTCATGTCGGCGTTGAAGTTTTTGTGAAATTGCTTCCCCAGAGTCTTCAGGCTGTATGTGCTCGACTTGCAAGCCTGATATGCACGGCTTTTATGGGGGTTATGGCTTATTACGGTTTCATTTATTTTCTGCGTTTATTCAAAACGGGGCAAGTGACGCCTGCTTTGCAATTTCCTCTTTGTTATGCCTTTTTGGCAGTGCCGGTCGGTTGTTCACTGATGTGTGCACACTTTCTGATACAGCTGTTATTGACAGAAGAGACGGAGGGCCAAAATGGGTGAGGTTTTATTAATCGCTTTGGCTGTTCTCATTGTCTTGAATGTGCCGATCGCTTTTAGTATCGGTGCAGCGGCGGCTCTGGCTATTTGGTTCAACGGTCGCATCCCGTTGTTCGTGGTCACCCAGAAGATGTTTACCGGCATGGACTCCTTTGCCTTGTTGGCGATCCCGCTTTTCATGATTGCCGGCGTTTTGATGGAGCGCGGTGGAATCTCGCGTCGCCTGATCCTTCTGGCAAAGAACTGCGTCGGCAACATCTATGGCGGGTTGGGCATTGTCACGATTCTGGCAAGTATGTTCTTTTCGGCGATTTCTGGCTCAGCGCCTGCCACTGTGGTAGCCATCGGCAGCATCATGATTCCGGCCATGATCAGGGATGGTTATGACCCGAAATTTGCCGTGGCTCTAGCTGCTGCTGCCGGAACCACCGGCTTCGTGATACCACCTTCGATTCCGCTTGTCACATATGGAATCACGATGAATGCATCCATCGGCAAACTTTTTGCCGGAGGCATTGTCCCAGGCATTCTGATGGGCTTGTCGATGATGTTGGTTTGCTATCTCATCTGCCGCAAAAAGGGGTACAAGTCGCGCAACTTTGAAAAACTGCGTCCGTTGGCTGCCCTGAAAGAGGCGTCCTGGGGGATCATGATGCCCGTAATTATTTTGGGCGGCATCTACGGCGGTTTTTTCACTCCGACCGAAGCGGCGGCAGTGGCCTGCGTCTACAGTTTGTTTGTAGGACTTTTTATCTACAAGGAACTCACGTGGAAGGATGCCTTCAAGAGTTTCGGTGATGCGGCTGTGCCGGCTGCAATGGTGATGATGATCATAGGCTGTGCGGCATCCATGAGCTGGATCATGACAACCCAACAGATACCTGTGAAAATCACAACTTTTATGACCGGACTCACGGATTCGACTGCTGTGATGCTCCTGATCTTGAACATTATTTTGCTCATCACCGGGTGCTTGATGGAAGTAAATGCAGCGGTTATTTTGCTCGGTCCGATCATGTTGCCGATTCTTCTGCAATTCGGCATTGATCCGGTTCACTTTGGCGTAGTCATGATTGTCAACTTGGCAATCGGTCTGCTGACTCCGCCTATGGGCATCAATTTGTTCGTTGCTAACGGACTCAGAAAGGATGTTCCGTTCAAAGACGTGATTGTCAACTGCATGCCTTATTTGGCAATTCTGATGTTGGTTCTTTTGGCCATTACGTATTTCCCGTCAATCATTTTGAGTGCGGCCAACCTCCTTGGCTGATGCATCTATGTGAAAGGAGTCAATCATGACTGAAAGCGTAAAAGTCGCTGTGGTTCAAGCAGCACCGGTGCTTTTTAATAAAGATGCAACGATCGACAAAATTGCTGAACTGGTTCCTAAGGCCGCCGCAAAGGGCGCGCAGTTGGTCTTGTTTCCTGAGTCTTTCATTCCTTGTTACCCGCGAGGCATGAGCTTCGGAGCAAACGTAGGTAAACGAACCGAAGAAGGCCGAAAAGATTTCCGACGTTACTACGAAAATTCCATTGATGTGCCCGGTCCTGACTCGGATCGTTTAGGACAAATTGCAGCGGACAGCAATGTGTATTTGGTTGTCGGTGTGATGGAGCGTGAATACGGAACGCTCTATTGCTGTGTTGTTTTCTACGGGCCTGACGGAACGCTTCTCGGCAAACATCGTAAATTGATGCCGACTGGCTCGGAACGCCTTATCTGGGGACGGGGAGACGGTAGCACGATGCCGGCGATCAAGACGCCGTTCGGCACGATGGGAGCGGTCATTTGTTGGGAAAACTACATGCCGATGCTGCGTGCAGCAATGTACGGCAAGGATGTGGCTATTTATTTGGCCCCGACGGCGGATTCCCGCGACACTTGGCAGTCGACGATTCAGCATATCGCCATTGAAGGCCGTTGCTTTGTACTCGGATGCAATCAGTTTGTCACCAAGGATATGTACCCGAAGGATATCTTGGAGAGAGGGGAACTTGATGGCGAGCCCGATATCATGTGCCGCGGCGGCAGCGCGATTATTGATCCGCTCGGACGATATGTCTGTGAGCCGCTCTATAACAAAGAAGGCATGCTGATTGCCGAACTCGACATGGGTATTCGGGCGGAAGGTCAATATGACTTTGATGTCTGCGGTCACTACGCCCGCAACGATATCTTCACGCTGGTTGTGGATGAACGAGCCAAGACCGGCTTTGAGACGATCGAAGATTAACGCCAAACTCCCAGACTACGTGATCACTAACGGTTGAGACAGTCTGGGAGTTTTTTATGCCCTGCAAATTCAGCAAATCATGGTCCTCAAGTGCGTTGAGGAATACATCTTTTCAGAATCTTTGAGGGCTCCTCAATTGCGGTACCTTCTGCCGGACCCGACCAGAACGCCTTCGATTGAGAAGTCGTCGTATTCGCCCGGGTGAATGACCGGATAGTTGCCGGAGCTGTTTTGCGGATGCAGTTCCGGTTTACCGTCGACAAATTCGAGCTTTTTGAGCGTGAAGTCCCCTTGCAGGTAGGCGAGAACAATGTCGCCGCGGCGCGGTTCAACGGAGCGATCGATGATGAGAATGTCACCCTCGTAGATGCCGGCATCGATCATGGAGTCACCGCGTGCTTCAATAATGAAAGTCGCATCGCGGTTTTTCACGAAGTAGTCGTTGAGCGACAGGTCGTTTTCGGCATAGTCCGCAGCAGGGGAGGGAAAGCCGCACTGAACCGTCAGGTCGATGAACTTGATGCCTTCGGAGTCTTCACCGGGACGAGCGGGAGCCAGTTTCTTGAGCGCCATTGCCCGCTGCGTTGCCGCTTCAAGCAGGGGTCTCATAAAGTTTGCGCCGCCCAGTGACTTGCAGGTGTCGGCAAGCTTCTTGGTCACGCGAACCTGAAGATTGACATCAAGCAACTCATTGGTCAGACGAGGTCTTCCAACCGGTTTGTGTTCTTGGGACGAAGGCTGTTTTTTGCTTTTTTCCATGGGATTCTCGCACTTGCGATTTGTATACGAATAACGTATCCTACCTCAAAACAAGATTCGTATGCAAATGTCTACGCCTATTTTTCTCCATCTGGACGGCAATTCGTTTTACTGCAGCTGCGAGCGGCTTTTCCGTCCCGAGCTGCGTGGCAAACCTGTTGTTGTGCTTTCCAACAATGACGGTTGCATCGTGGCGCTCACCAAGGAAGCCAAAGCTGTGGGACTCAAGCGCGGCATGCCGCTTTTTAAGGTCAAGGACATCGTTGAAGCCAACAAGGTGGCCGTTTTGTCCTCCAACTACGAGCTCTACAACTCAATCTCTGGGCGGATGCAACGAACCGTTGCCGGCATGATTCCGCGTATGGAGTCGTATTCCATCGACGAAGTGTTTGGGGATTTAACCGGGGTGGAAGACGAGGATCCGGCACGTTTGACCGCTCTGGCGCAATCCATACGTCAGCGCGTCTACAAGTGGGTCGGCATTCCGACGTGCGCAGGGATTGCTCCCACCAAGACGCTTGCCAAACTGTGCGACCACTTTGCCAAGACCTATCCGGTTTTTAACGGCGTTGTCAATTGGCTGGAGCTGACGCCGGAGCGTCAGCGCAAAGCCATGGCGATTACGCCGATCAAGGAAATCTGGGGAATCGGCTCCAGAAACCGCGAGAGATTGGAAGCCATGGGCGTGAAGACGGTGCTTGATTTTGCCCGGATGGACGCTTCACTCATTCGCAGGCGCTTCACGGTCGTACTTGAGCGAACTCACAGAGAGATTCTTGGCGTCTCGTGCATTCCTTTGGAAGATCATCCGCAGCCGCGGCAACAGATTGTTCGGACACGCAGCTTTGACGTGACATGCAGCGACATGGACGCCATTCTTGCGGCCGTATCGGTTCACATGGCCGAAGCCGTCAATGTGTTGCGTAAGCAGGGCTGCGCCGCCAAAACGGTGGGAGTGATGTTTCATACGGATCCGTTTAAAGCCAACGGCCGTTATCACGCAGTCGTCGAATACAGACCGTTGCCACACGCGTGCGCGGATGTGATCACGCTTACCCGGGCTGCGCACGATCTGGTGCGAGCCTTTTTCAAGGAAGGATACGGGTACAAGAAAGCGGGTGTCATGCTTGCCGACCTGGTGCCGGCTGAACACTCTTTGGTGCCGACGACGCTTTTCGACACGGATGAGATCGAGGTTCTGAAACGCCGAGAACGGATTCAGGCTTCGATTGAGGCACTGAACGAGAAGTTTGGCGGCAAGGTGGTGACGCTCGCAAGTGCCAAGTGTTCTGCGGAGTGGGCGATGCGGCGAGAGTATTTATCGCCCTGTCCGACGACGAAATGGGATGATTTGCTCAAGGCTAACTGAATTGCGGCAGATCTGAGCGTGTCGGGAAGAGACGGTCTGCCGCTCAATGACCAGGACCACTCACCGCCTCACTGCGTGACATTGCTCGGAAAGCCCGCTTTTTGCTTTTCCAAAGCCAGAAGCATCAGGCGCTTTGCTTCGTAATGCTTTTATGCGAACTGCTTGTCCATGGCAATTCGTTGCATCCTTTCTTCTCCAGAGTTTTTGCTTGTCTCAGTGCAGGGTATTTGGAGCAAAATGCATCAAATTCCGAGAAATAGCATGCGTGCATGCATCAAATTCCCAGAATTTTGATGCATATATGCAGGTCTCTGTCCTTGCCTGAAATTGGTTGACAGTTTTCTGCGGTGTGACTGAATAAGTAGACAGTTCTTTGGTTTTTGCCTAAAACTGTCGACAGCTTTTTTACAAAGACCTGATTTGGTTGACACCAAACGCTCTCGTCGGAGAATCTTCTTCGATTTTATCCTTGCATCCTCCTTACCGTGACGATGTAACGAGTCGAGGTCAACTTCGACTCAGGGGGTGATCGTGTCAAGCCCAAAGCCTCGCTTAATGGAGGGGATCCGCGCAGCGGGGCGTAGGCCGTTCATCGAGGCGCAGTGGCTTGCAGCGCAGATGGATTAGGCAATGAGGCCAGAGGGTTTGGCACTCTGTCCGACGACGAAGAGGAATGATTTACTCAAGGCCGATTGAATTGCGGCAGATCTGAGCGTGTCGGGGAGCGATAGGAAAAGTGTGAAGATTATGATCTGGCAGATTGTGATCTGGCTGAACATAATCTTTAATAGTTAAATCAGGAAAATAAAATAGTTGGCGCAGGAGCAGAAGATGGGCGACACAGATTTCTTTGGCCGCGTCGGTGAACTTGAATCATATAAATCCGCGAGGAAACCCGCGGTTTTAGCCGCGGGAGGAATCGCGGCTCTAAAAATGATAATATGTGTCCATGCTGGAAGTAGTTTTTAATCGGAATTGTGTTTACCAGACTGCATATCATGTGGTATGGTGTCCCAAGTACCGAAGATCAGTATTGACGGGAGCTGTTGCCGATTCTTTGCGTCTTCTCTTAACAGAAGTGTGCAACGAAAACGGCTGGGTGATTCTGAGTCTGGAAATTCAGCCTGATCACATCCATCTGTTCGTCAGCATACCTCCTTCGAAAGCTGTTTCGGACGCCGTTAAAAAGCTAAAGGGAACTACGGCACGCAAGTTATTCCTTCAGCA
>NZ_QRLV01000013.1:0-662 GCF_003472385.1 Sutterella sp. AM11-39
GAATCTGGAGTTGCCAAAAATCGTCTTTAAAAACGTTGGCATCCATCTGGACGCGCGTACTTTGACGTTTTCGAAAGATCGAACCACAGCGACAGTCTTTACAAGTCAGAAGCGCGTCTCGGTGCGCCTCTGCCCCGGAACTTTTCAACAAGACATTTTGTCGAACGGCAAGTGGCGCGAGTGTAATCTGGTCTACAAAAAAGGACGAAAAGGCAGCAAGGGAAGCTGGCAGTTGCATATCGCTGTTGAGCGTGATCTCAAATTGCCAAGTTTGAAGAATCTAAAAAAGGAGGAAATTCTCGGTGTTGACGTCGGTGAAAACAACGTGGCAGCCACTTCGGACGGCAGTCTGTTCAAAGCCGGCAAATTGAAAAATGACCGCGATAAGTATTTGAGTCACAGAGCTCGTCTTCAGCGCAACGGTTCGCGTAACGCCAAACGGAAGTTACGCCAAATCTCAGGCCGAGAAAGACGACATGTGGAACACGTCAACCACAATGTCAGCAAGACAATCGTGGAAAAAGCCTCACAAAGCGGCAAGCGGTTGATCGTATTGGAGGATCTCACGCACATTCGCGAGAGAATCAAGGCCGGACACAAGGTGCGGGCAAGACTGAACCGATGGCCGTTTCGCGAGCTGCAGCAGATGATTGTCGACAAAG
>NZ_QRLV01000013.1:672-47647 GCF_003472385.1 Sutterella sp. AM11-39
TGTGGAACACGTCAACCACAATGTCAGCAAGACAATCGTGGAAAAAGCCTCACAAAGCGGCAAGCGGTTGATCGTATTGGAGGATCTCACGCACATTCGCGAGAGAATCAAGGCCGGACACAAGGTGCGGGCAAGACTGAACCGATGGCCGTTTCGCGAGCTGCAGCAGATGATTGTCGACAAAGCCTCACGATTGGGGATGAGGGTAATGTTTGTGGATCCGAGATATACAAGCAAGACGTGTTCGGCGTGCGGTGCAATCGGAAAGAGAAAGAAGCACCGGTTCGAATGTCACTGTGGTTACCGAGCGCACAGCGACCTGAATGCAGGTCGAAATCTGCACGGTCTGGGCTATCTGCTGATGACCCAGAGGCCGGACGTAAACAGGCCTAATGCGACATTACGAATGTGATAGTTGCAAAGCCTGCGACTTTAGTCGCGGGTTGTTTACCTACTAGTGAGAATACCAAGCTCAAGCAGAGCGGCATCTACAGCATCGGCATCGCGGGTGCTTAACTTCCCGTATCTGAAGCGGCCTTCAAAAAAACTCTTAGGGAATCGTGCGATATGCGAGCATCGGGCTGTTGATGGCTTTGCAAGACCTGCCTCCTTCCAATCAAGCAACGCTACTTCTCCGGGAAACTGAGGTCGTGGCGCATGACTTGTAACTTTAACTGAAACAATAAAGACTTCAACGGAGTCTTCTTCAATATCGCCAACGATAACCGGACGTTCCTTGAAGACTCTGGGCCTGTCGTCATATTCAAATGGCAGACGCCATACCTCGAAAAGCTGCGGATTTGCACTGGCAGCGTGATTTTGGGGTGCCACCTTATTCATCGTAGTCATCGTCCTCGCGCCAGGAAGCCGGCAGAACGGCATGCCCATCCCGAATTGGCGGGGTAATGATATTCGGATGGTTCGAATTGAAGACTCGTTTGTTTGTCAGCTCATCGGAAAGTCTCAAAGCAAAAGGAAACCCCTTGTTAGCAACAAACGCTGTCACAAACATCCGCAACGTATCTGAGGGCGACGTACCTAGTTTTTCAGCAATGGTACAGAATTGTTTGTCAAGAGACTCCTCAAGTCTAAAAGCACGCTGTACAGTGGACATCCTCCTACTCCTGTCAGACAAATTAAGGAAATCGTCAGACTAATAATACTCGTTGTCTGTCAATTAATGTGTTTCAAATTCGGTGACGAATCCGACAACTTCTGTGGAAAACTTGGAAACGGGTCAGGACGAGATATACGGCACTCAGAACGCAAGGCCGGAGTTGGCGCGGACTAACACGAGTCGACGAGTACAGAGGCTAAAACCATGGCAATTGCCGCAAAAACCTCGCGAGGGTCGCCAACCAGATCGGTACGGGCAGTGGTGTGAGAGGTCGGTGTGTGAACCAATCACCTAACACCAACTCGATGTGGCAGACCGGAAGATTGGACAGCAGTGTCGAGCGCATGTCGAGGTCGAAAAGGCCATGCTTCCGAGCATTCCTACTGTCTATCGATTAAGCGTTATTCCCATAGGGCATATCGGCTAATCAATTTGTGTCGTCGCAACCTTTCTCCAATTTTTTCAGAACGTAAGAAATTATTTCAATTAGCCTTCTCCTGTTGATTAACGATGCTCATTACAGGGAGGAAATTATGAGCACAAAACTCAGAAGCTGGCTGATTGTGCTGGCTCTCGGGCTGGTAGTATGGCTGTTGCCGTGTCCCGAAGGGCTTTCGCCAAACGCCTGGACACTGTTTGCAGTCTTCGTCGCCACCATTGCAGGATTTATCCTGCAGCCCATTCCGATGGGCGCGGTGGCGTTTTTATCATTAACCTTCTGCGCCATTCTTGGCATTCTGAAAACCAAAGATGCGCTGATGGGTTTCGGCAACGGAACGATTTGGCTGATCGTCTGCGCCTTCTTCCTGTCGCGCGGCTTCATCAAGACCGGGCTTGGACGGCGCATTGCGTTTTGCATCATCAAGGCAATCGGCAAGAGCGCCGTGTCGCTCGGCTTTTCGATCTGCCTCGCTGAACTCGTGATTTCGCCTGCCATGCCTTCAGCCACGGCTCGCGGGGGCGGCGTTTTCTATCCGATCGTTCAGTCTTTGAGCAGCGCATTTGGGTCTGAGGCCAACTCCAACGCCGGCCGTATCGGTAAATACCTAATGCAGGTGGGCTTTCATGCCGACGCCGTGACGTGCACGATGTTTCTCACATCCATGGCCGGCAACCCGTTGTGCGTAGGCTTGGCTGCAAGTGCCGTCGGCATTGAACTCACCTGGATGCAGTGGTGCGTGGCCGCCATTGTTCCCGGCCTGATCTGTCTCTTCCTGGTTCCGCTCGTTCTTCTGAAAATCGCTCCTCCGGAACTGCGCAAGATTCCGAACGCTCGCACCCTGGCGGCTGAAGAACTCTCCAAGATGGGACCGATGACTTTCCAGGAAAAGGTTCTCGCGTTCGTGTTTGTGATGTGCCTGATCCTCTGGGCGACCGGCAGCATCACCAAGCTCGGGGCCACGCCGATTGCCATGGTTGCGGTCTCGATCATGCTGATTTCGGGCGTGCTGACTTGGAAGGATGTTCTTTCCGAAAAAGGCGCATGGGACGCCATGTTCTGGATGGGCGGCCTGATGGCTCTGGCAACGGCTCTTGCGAAGTCGGGCTTCATCAAGTGGGCTGCCGCCTTTATCGCAAGCGGCATTTCGTCGGCTCACATGGGTTGGATCGCGTCTTTCATCATTATTTCGCTGATCTACACCTACTCGCACTACTGCTTTGCATCCGTTACGGCCCGCATCTCGGCCATGTACGGCGCGTTTGTTGCGGTCGCCGTTGCGTGCGGCGCTCCAGCGTTGATGGTGGCAGTGGCGTTCGGCATCTTTGCCAACCTGCCGATTTCGCTTACGCACTATGGTAACGGCGCCGCTCCGGTCTACTTCGGTGCAGGCTATGTTTCGCAGGGCGAATGGTGGCGCAACGGCTTCATCATTACAACCATCAATACCGTGATCTGGATGACCATCGGTATGGCTTGGTGGAAGGTGATCGGCATGTACTGATCGTCTAACTGGTCACAAAGCGTCGGCCGCGGGGACCGGTTCACTATCTCTGCGGCCACTTTCTATTTTTGAAAGCGTTAACAGCTGCATTTAATAGGTAGGTTAAACAAAATCACCATCGTTTTTATTGCGTCCTGTCGGTCGTCCTTTATGAACGATGAGGAAGAAAACCTTTCGTATAACTGCTCTTACATCGCCTCAACCTCCAATGTGATTTTATGCGTCAATCGTTGACGCACTGCCATCCACAATACCACCATCGAAAGACCTCTTTTCTTTGGTGGCAACATGACTGAATCCTCCACGGGCACGCACGACACACCGGCCTCTTTGAGAGAAGCACTGCATCTGGCAATTGATACTCTGCCGCCTCAGTCGAGCAGCTTTGGACAGCTCTCGGCCAGTCTCGTACTTGAAGCCATCAATCGTCTTCAGTTCAAGGGCTTCTCGCAGGACGATCAGCTCGCTGCAATCCTTTCGACCTTGCCTCGTCAAGAGTCGTTTCGTCTGGCGCCAAGCTATCTGATAGGAGACATCGATGCCGTTTCCAACCTTTGGAAGCTCTTTGTAATGCATTTAGGCTATCAAAGTTCTTCAGACCAGCCTTCGGTGGCGACCATCGGTACCGCCATTTCCGAAGCCCCTGCTCGAGCTCGTTCGATTATTTCGGTGTTCCTCACCGTCGCCAACGAACACTGCTGCCGTTCGATGAGTGCCGATATTCCGAACATCGTTTGCAAGCCGTATCTGCAAAACATGCTTGCCATCGCGCAAGCACTCGAAAAGACCACGGTCGACACGACGGCCGACGACCTGATGGATTCAGTGACGGCGGCCATTGACAAGGTGCACCTCACGGATGAACTCACACCGGAGCGCACTTGGGTTTGGTTGGTTCAGGCCCATAAGGATCTCGCTCTTCCCGTCGCCCGTGAAGTCATCTCCGGGCTCAAGCGTGTGACTCGCAAGCAGTGGCTGATAAAGGGAGAACTACCCAACGGCACGTCTCAGGAGCCAATGTTCTTTGTTCGCAACGAACACGGACGAGACGGAAACGAAGGCGCCGTCGATCGTCTGATGGCCTCTCTTGCCGCGCGCTTCGGAAAGCTTTGCACCATACGCAATTCGGAAAGCTTTGCACCATACGCAAAGTTCGGTACTCGGAAAAGCTCTCCGAAGTCCAGTGGAGCCGACAGGCCGTCTCGTCCTGGATGACCGGCATGGCCTATCAGGCAGCGCGCGAACGCCTTCTCACGAGCACCCGAGCCGATCCGCTCGAAGCGATTGTCGACATTGACGACCTCTCTACCGCCAACGATCAGCTCAAGACATTCGAACCACTTCTGAAACTACTTCGAGAATAAAAAATGACT
The DNA here is from genome assembly GCF_003472385.1 of Sutterella sp. AM11-39. Classification (GTDB taxonomy): domain Bacteria; phylum Pseudomonadota; class Gammaproteobacteria; order Burkholderiales; family Burkholderiaceae_F; genus Duodenibacillus; species Duodenibacillus intestinigallinarum. Next base: position 5,106 of record NZ_QRLV01000013.1, read on the forward strand.
GCCTATTCCTTTACCGACCTCCGCATCAAGTCGATGCAAATCAAGGGCGAACGCCCTGTCATCGTGATTCTTTCGGGCGCCGGTCTTTCGGCCGAAAGCGGCATTCCCACCTACCGCAGTGCCGACAACAGCTGGAATCGCACCGATAGCATGGACTCCGTCGACATGAAGCACCGCCCTCAGCTCGTGTTCGATTCGATCAACCGCCGCATTGAAGCCTACGATCAGGCCAAACCCAATGCCGCGCACCTTTCGATCGCTAAATTCAAAAAGAAGTGGCGCAACAAGGCCGACATCATCCACATCACACAGAACATCGACACGCTGTGCGAAGAAGCGGGCGACGCGGGTGTCTTTCACCTGCACGGATCGTTTCTGACCAGCCGTTGCACGGAATGCGGAGCGACCTTCCCTCGCTTGGGACTCTACAAGGAAGGCAACGTGTGCCCTGCCTGCAAAGCGTCCGGCTGGTCCGTTCGTACCGACGTGGTCCTTTTCGGTGAGCGTCCGCACGGTCTCGATTGGATTCCGGGAGTACTCCGCCGCGCCGACGTGTTTGTCGCCGTCGGAACTTCAGGCATGGTCTATCCGGCTGCGGGCTTTGTGACCGAAGCCCGACGCCGTAATTGCCGCACCCGCCTTCTCATCGCCAAGGACGCACCTTTGGACGGTTTTCAGCCGCTGTCAACCGAAAACGACTCCGTGGGGCACTTCACGAAGTTTGTGCGAGGCAACGCAACGACAGTTCTGCCCGCCGTGCTTGAAACGCTGGGCAATTGGATCGAGAAGGTCACGCAGGCTCAAGCAACGGAAACGGTTGCAACCGCTGCCCGCGACAACGAGCAGCCGGACGATTCGGCTTCCTGACAACCGGACAAGCGGGAGGCCCGACATGCCCAGACGCATTGACAATTTCACAAGCTATTTTCACCGAAAAAAGCGTGACCTCTATTTTGTGACGTTCACACAGGTCAAGAAAGATCCGGTGGGATTTCCGGCAGTCCGGGATTGTGAAGCCATTGACGGTCGCCGTGAGCTTCTGGACTGGCTTCGAGAGAAGCTACCATCCACCGACGTGGGCCCGATTCTCCCGTTCGACTCGGACAGCGGCTTCATCGCGATGCCATACGACGGCTCGATCTATGTGGACTTCACGCCCGAAGACCTGGAGAAATTCGAAAGCCGTTGGGAGACGCCCGACGGCAAATCGATCGATTCGCGTTGGCAGTGCTACCTCTACACGCTTGAGGAATACAAGGAAAAGCACGGCGGCCGCATCCCGACTCCGGAAGAATATTTCGACTGAAACACAACACCATGCCAAAACGTTCCGACAAGACATCCACACTAAAGCAATCATCAGCGCAGGAACTGCTTGAATCGGCTACCGCACTTCTGACCGACACGAAATCCGACTCGGCCGGAATCGTTGAGCGCGTTAACGTCGCTTTCTCGCCGCTGTCGTTTTTCAATCCGACTCCCCAGTCCGTAGCGTCCGTGATCGCGTTTCTGCTCGATCCCAAAGCCTCGCACGGTCAGTCAACGCTTTTTCTCAAGGCCTTCTGCGAGGATCTCACGCAGCACATCGAAGCCGCAGGGCTTGCTCGTTCCGTCACGGTCCCGGAGCTGACCGACAAGACGAAGGTCTGCTTTGATCAGACAAACAGGTCGCCCGACACGAATCCTTCCTCGAGCGACATCGGTCTCGTCATCGTACGCTGTGCTCCAGCGGATACGGTGGTTACGGCTGGCACAAATGATTCGAGTGCCTCCCTGGACATCATGCTGCAGCGTGGAAAAACCGTTTTGATTGCGCACTTAGGCGACTCGGATTGTGCGTTGCGTACGAACGGCGAAGACGCAGCCATCGTTCGGTATTCGATCGTTGATTTTGCCGACATGTTGCTGCAGACCGTTGAGGGAATCGACTTCTCCGACGTGCGCTGGTTCGTCGAAGCCTTTGCGCAGCACCTTCTCACTCACGGAGCCGACACACAGGCCGGCCGCAAACGCAAGCTTTACGAACTTTTGCGATCTCCGGAAAACGTTACGGCGGCAGCCTGCATTTCAGAGGCCTACGCCGACTTGGTTGAGCGTAACTGGCAGCGATTCGTGCGCGCGGTGACGGATGCTTGCCGCGAACGCTACAAGTTCGAAGTCGACTGTGACACAGACAATGTATCGTCCGAGAAGCCCGAAAAATTCGTCTTGCGCTTTCTTTTCTCGGTTTCCAAGAAATGGTGTCTTTCCTTTGCCTGCCGCCCCAACAACCGCGGCAAGGCGGAAGGCTTTTGCTGGGGCGTGTGCCTAACCAACGGAGGTTTCTTTGCCGACGAGCCGGAACTCGCGGAAAGCTTGTCCGACATGATGAAAACGCTTTTTGGCTACGGAGATCATCGATGTTCCGGTCACTGGGCGTGGTTGCGTGAAGGTAAAAAGGACGAGACGATCGACTGTAAAGCCGATGTGCCGTACAGTCTGGAAGATCCTTATTGGTTCTCGATGCTCAGTCGCGGCGACTTTGAGCCGTTGATGGAATGCCTGTTCTCAAAGCTCGATGCGATTCTGAAGTATTGCGAGATTAAGGCCTGACCGGCACGGCACAATCCGCCTTTTGCCTCAGTCCGGCCGTCTTGGACACCGTCCTATCCACACATTTGAAATTGCGAGCGTTATCCTGTCCTCCAGTTTCGGAGCCTTGGTCTTTGTGCCAGGGCTCCGTGCTTTTAAGCAATCTTCTCTACGCCACGTAAACCGTATTAACGAAAATTCGCGATTTTTCGTTATTACGTTCTACGCAAGATGGGAACCTACATCCGACGCGCACTCGACCAGGACATCGAGTCTGCAACTCACTCCCGGGTCAACGTCATCACCGGGCCGCACCGTTCGGGCTTAAATCCGACTATATGCATACAGCGGATTGTCTGTCGTTTCCATCTTGCGTGCTCTGACGCAGCGAACAACTTCGGCTCGTTATGTCACTCTCAAGAATCGGCGGCAAACTCACAAATACGCCTATTGTTTGCCGCTGGCTTCTGTCAACAGCCACTTCCAAACAGGCACAACCTCGATAGTCCGGCCATTGGATTCGATCGTGCGTTCCTCTTCCATTGTGACAATTAGGCATCGCGTAACTGACAGCTCTTTTGCGATTTTATTGAAGGCCTCAACCTCACGCTCCAGAGTCTTCGGATCCGTGCCGAGCTTAACGCATACCTGAATAGCTGTTTCCTCGTCAGGCAAATAGAAATCCACTTCAACTTCACGACGGTAGAAAAAAACGCGGTCATTAAAACCATGCCGCCTAAGAAGGTGAAGCGCAACCAGATTCTCCAATTGGTCGGCCTTGGGATCAGACTTGAGCAAGCGGATGAAGCCATTGTCCACAAAGTAATACTTCCGGCTGCTTTCTCGTTCCTGCAACTTACCGACGATGTTGGAGATCGGCAGCACCAGGCACGCTTCGCAAGCGTATTGCAGATAACTGATGCACGTGTTCTTTGAAAGCTTCACGCCGGTTGACTGAATTACATTTGTCAACCTCGTGAACGAAACCGGTTGTCCAATGCTTTCAGCCACTTTCTTTAGAAGGATACGCAATGGCAATGCGTTCGTCACCTTGTTTCGGACAATGATGTCGCCCAGATATATTTTTTGGAATACGCTGTTTATATACTCAAGCTTGTTCGAAAATTGCACACACTCAGGCAAGCCGCCGTATTCAAAAAATTCAGCGAATTCACGCAAAATTCGGGCCTTGCCTGTCGTCGAAGACCAAACATCCTTGCGAACTGCGACGCCCTTTGCTTTCAAATACTCGGAAAAGTTCAATGGGAAAACGTTGACAGTCAAGAATCGGCCGCCCAGTGCTGCAGCAATCTGGATGCTCAGCATCTTTGCGTTGGAACCGGTAATGTAGATCTCGGCCTGGGCATCAGCCATACGGCGCGCGAACTTCTCCCAACCATCAATCAGCTGTACCTCGTCAAGGAACAAAGCCGGCAAAGAGTCTTTGCCGGACAGCTCGGCCTGAACTTCAAGGAGTTTGTTGAAATCGGCTACATCGAAGCCCATCAAGCGCTCGTCTTCAAAATTGACGTACAGAACCTTGTCCCAACTATGACCTGATGCCAACAAACTCTGGATTTTTGAAAACAGCAAATAGGACTTACCTGAACGTCTCACGCCAACCAAGACGCAACGAGGCAATTCGCCTATCTCGATGTCGCGAGGAAACACTTTCTTTTGAGCAACCAAGTTACGGTTGTCTGTCAGCACTTGACGGAGAATATCAGTCGAAATCATCACCGCTTCCTGTTCAATGAGTTGAACAATTTTACATCGTTTTTGTTCAACCCATTGAACACTGCCTTAATGATCAGTTTAAGTTTAGGAAGGACTGCGTTAAAGATTAACGCTGGCGTACAAGCGACAGATACGCCACAGATTGACTAGAAGAAACCAGCCATTCTGGTAACACCTTTAGTTCACGGGCATCGTGACCCACCCGCAGTAATACGGCACGTACAGAACAAGGAGCCAGAACAGATAGCAGCAGGCAACGATGGCGCCGGCAATGGCGAAATACCGAATCCTCGGATGGTTGCGAAAGAAAGCTTTCATAACATCCCCCTACCCAACAAAACTTCTCGCGGCTCTCTGACCTCAGAAACGGGGGCCGTTTGCTTCGATGATAGTCCCGACGACTGATACCGTGTCACAAAATCGACAAATTGGCCTAATAAAAAATGAAGACGCTCTCCGAAACCGCGCATAACCGCGAATCTCAAAAGAGCGCCTTGGGCAGGCAGCCGTTCGACCAGCCGCCTTATCACCGCAGCAAATACTCAGACGAAAAACCGCATCAGGATCATACCGATGAAGGCCATCAACAGACTGTTGAGCATCAACAGCGGCCAGTACTTCTTGGGAACATCCGCCACGCCGAGGAGTCGACCCATGTACTGAATTTGAGAGGCCATCAGAATCAACGCGGGTGCCAGAATCGTGACGTCGTGACCGTTGAGGACGCCGCTCGAAGCCAGGCTCGCCGCAACACCGACGCCTGCCCCGCACGACATCCAGGTGGCGAGCAGCACGGTGATGGCCTGACCGGGCAAATCGAAAATTCCCATGATTCCGCCGCATGTGCGTCCGAGAAAATCCATCACGCCCCACAACTGCAGAATGTAGGTGAGCACAAAGGCCATCACCACGTTCGGAAGCAGGCTGTAAAGCCCGATGTTGAGTCCCTTCTTGAGGCCGACGATAAAGATGTCGAAGGGATTGTTCGAGGTGGTCTTGGCGGCTTCGTTACTCATTTTCGAAATCCTTCTTATAAACGGTGCTCAGAACAAAGCGGGTGAACATGCCGCCCACGAACTTCAGAACAAAGATGATGAGCATCGGAATCCACACCGGACACACGAAAAGGAAAAACAGCGCAGAGACAATGGCGTAGTAGTTGTTGACGCATCCGGCTCCTGCGTACTGCCATGCGGACATGGTCACCAGTCCTTTTTTGCTGAGTTGACCGCTGTCGTACATACCGCGGGTAAGAGCCGCACCGCCATCCGTGCTCTGCAGATCGGTGATCATGGCAAGCGCCGTAAAGCCGGGCAGTCCCAACAAGGGCTTTAAAAGCGGAGTCATGAGTACCTGAGCGGCACGCAGAGCTCCATAGTGCGCAAGCACTTCAATGAGCCCCATGGCAAGCATCACGCTGGGAATAAGCGACAGAGCAAACAAAAATGCAGCACGAGCCGACAAGCCGCCCGAACCGATGTAGTTGCTCTTGGAGTCACCGATCACACCGAACTTGCCGATCAGGGTCGTAAAGTCAAAAGCGCTCAACCACTTGCGCGCTTCAGGCATTTGATAGAAAACGCCGGAAAAGATGACGATGGCAAAGATCAAAGCGATATACGCTCCGATGCCGACTTTCTTTTCCTCTTTTAACTGAGGAGACGGTTTGTTATCCATGATTTTCCTTTGGGGTGGTTTGTTACCTTAACGAATCCTAGAACAGCGCCTTGAATGCGTATGGCAAAATCGACAAGCCTTTGAGCAAACCCGTATTTCGCTAGGTGCTATGCCCTACAGACAAAACAGTAAGCGGCGTTAGGCTTATCACCCGAAGACTATGGAAGGCGTGCCTGCACAAGGCAACACCATCAAAAAAGGATCGAAAATGAGCAAATTGGACGTCGTCGAAATTTGGAAAGAACTGCACCGTATGCCCGAACCCGGCATGAACGAATTCAAAACCGGGGAGTTCCTGGCAGATGCACTCGAAAAATTGGGCTATGAGGTCACCCGAGGCGTGGGAAAAACCGGTGTCGTGGGTGTTGTCCGCGGCAAAGAACCCGGGCCCGTTGTGATGCTGCGCGCCGACATGGATGCGCTTCCCTTCAAGAACGAAGACGGCAGCATTGAGTATGTGCATGCGTGCGGTCATGACTCCCACAGCGCCATGGTTCTGACGGCGGCCGCCGAACTCGTGGACAAAGTCAAAAAAGGCACGCTCAAGATCCTGTTTCAGCCGGCCGAAGAAACGCTCGAAGGAGCGCTCGCAGTGATGAAGGACGGCGTCATAGACGACGTGGACATTGCGCTGGGCCTTCATGTGCGGCCCGTTCAGGACATTCCGGCCGGCACGTGCTGCGCAGCGGTGCGGCATTCGGCAAGCACATTCCTCTGCGTGGAGATCGAAGGCAAGTCGGCTCACGCTGCACGTCCCCATCTGGGCGTCAACTGCGCTGAAGCCGCAGCGCTGATCACCAATGCGATCTGTGCGATCAAGATGAATCCTGCCCTGACTTGGTCGTGCAAAGTCACCTCGATTTCGGCTGTGTCGTCGGCCTCAAACATCATTCCCGATCGCGGCGAACTTGTCCTGGACGTGCGGGCTCAGACCAACGAACTGATGGACGAACTTCTCGAGAAAGTGCGGCGAGCGATCGAAGGCGCAGCGTCAAGCATCGGAGCCAAAGCGATAATCAAGTTCCCGGGCGGCGTCATTCCGGCAGCCATTTACGACGAAGATCTCGTCGCCGAGGTGGCGCAAACCATCAAGGAAGAGCTCGGAGCGGACAAATTGGCTCCCGACTGCGGTGGCGGCGGAGAAGACTTCCACTACTTCAAGCAGGCCAAGCCTAATATGAAAGCGGCGTACTTCGGGCTCGGAGCCGGCTGCACGCCGGGACTGCACGCCCGCAACATGACGTTTGACACCGCGCAACTTTCCAAAGGCGTCAAAGTGCTCGTCGCGATGGCGCTCAAGAAACTGGGTTGACATGCCAATGGCTCGCCGGGTGTCTGACAAGATTACCCGGCGATTCAGGCCGTGCTCTTCTAGTTTCGCTGCTGCAACCTGAAAAAGAAATGTCTTTCGCTTTTACGGCGGCGAAATTTTTGGCCCTGCTCCGACATTACTCGAGTAGGCCTTATCTCACACCTGCGCAAAAAACCGTGCGATCATTGTTGAGTGCAAAACCGGAAAAAACATTCGAAATCAATGAAGCAACCGAAATCGCCTCGTACAAACTACTGCATCGGCGAGTTTGCCGAATACATGGGTGTTACACCAACTTTTTGAAGCACTACGAAGAGTGCGGCCTACTCGACGTACACCATCGGGAGAACGGCTACCGCTATTTCAACTTCGATCAGTGTTCCCGCATTCTCGAATACATGCGTCTGCGCAACTACGACCGGATTAAGACGCTTCAGCGCAAAATCAGCAGGCTTGCCAATCAAACCAGAAATGCAAAGCACTTTCTGACAGTTCCGGGCGTTGGCGACACAATCATGGCATATATGTGTGTGCTCCTTGCCGATCCAACGCAATTTTCTTCGGGCCGGCAGTTTGCAGCTTATCTTGGCTTGGTGCCAATGCATACGGGCAGTGGCGGCAAGACTGTCACCACAAAGATTCCCGGCCGATGCGATAAAGCTCTGCGAGCTTTATTGGTACAGGGAGCTCATGCGGTGGCCAGGTCGACATGCCGGACAGACTGGGTGAGGACCATTTTGGCAAAGAAACCCAAGAAGGTGGCAATGGTTGCCATCGCCAACCGCATGGCACGCCAGTGCTAGGCGGTGGCAAGCAAGGGACAGGACTGGAGAAGGATGCCCGTTACGGCAGCATAGGAGAAAGAGGAAATGCTCGCCGTGATTGATCCAAGCTCAATGATGTAAAAACCGGTTACGCCGGCCTCTGCTAAACCTGTGCGGCCTTTTGACGTATTTTTGCGTCGCTATAAAAAAGAGGTACAGAGGTCCGGATCTCCATCATGGCCACGTCAGAAGCACCGCATTTGCCAATGCGGTCATGACGATAAACAGGTCGAATAAGAACGTTCAACGCTTTCTTCTGTTGATAACGTAACGAACACTGAGACGCTTGATGACGTCGGGCAGCAAGAACAGACAACAGGTTCGGCTCGGTTAGTGAAAGTTTCTGCCAATACACACAAGTACTGGCAAGGGCTTTTGCAGCTCGGAAAAAGAAGTCAGGCAGGTTTCGGCAACTTGACAGCCAACCAAACCAAGAGGTGAGGCTACACGCCGCAGCGCCTTATTCCACGGACGTTTTCACGCACGATGGATTGCCATTGGGCGGCCTTAATCGCACTATCGTTGGATGCTTTGTCGTCGGATAAGAAAATGGAGTTTGACTTGAGTCAAGAAGGCGCGTTCCCTGCTATTGACTCCTGAGGACATAAGAGAAAAGCCGCCTACACCAGTCCTTTTTCTTTAAGCAACATCATTCGCGCAATCAACTGCGCCGTACTGCCGACGCCGAGCTTCTCACAAGCTGACGCGCGATGAAACTTTACGGTACGTTCCGCGATAGACAATTTGGCAGCAATCGCTTTGTTGGATAGGCCTTGCACGACGAGCTGCGCCACCTCACGCTCTCTTTCGGTCAGCGAACGAGCGTCGCTTTCCAGAGCATTGTTCTGAAGTTCAGACAGCCTCCGCTTGCAATCCTCTCGACACCAATGCAAAACGGCTTCTTTCAATCGATCCGGAACCACCGGCTTGAGCATGAAGTCAACTGCACCGTCCTTCATCGTCTGCACAGCCATATCCACGTCACCGTGTCCTGTCACAAAGATGACCGGCAAGGTCACGCCAAGTCTTCTCATTTCTGCTTGAAGCTCCAATCCGCTCATCTGCGGCATGCGAACGTCCAGAACAAGGCAACCTGCCGCATCGTTCTGATCGTCAAGAAAGGCTCGAGCCTGTTGATAACACTTAACTTGCCACCCGACCGCACCCAGCATGAAACGGTAAGAGTTAAGCATCGTCTCGTCATCATCAACAATGCGAACCAGACAAGCCGCCTTCACCCGGGCTTCCGGCAAATCGTCAATTTTGGTGTGTCTATCCGTCATTTTTTTATGCTTTCGGCAAAACCATCACGGCCTTCAAACCAAAAGGTTGATTGCGCTCGATTCTCAGTCTGCCTCCGCAACCTTCCATAATGCGGGCCGATATGGCAAGGCCGACGCCCAAACCGGTGGACTTGCTGCTCGTTTTCGGTGAAAACAGATCCTGAAACATAGAAACGTCAACCGTGGGCCCATTGTCGGAGACGGCCAGCTCCCACATCGAGCCGTTACTTTCGAGTTTGACGTCAACTTTCGGATCTGTCGTGTGGCGGGTCGCTTCAGAAGCGTTCTTGAAAAGATTCAAAATGACAAGAGAAAGCTCCACCGCATCGACCTGTACATAGGCATTGGGCGGAACATTCACGTTGATTGTCGGGGGCGACTTAGCCAACAGACGAAAATCTCTGACGGCGTCACTGACAACTTTGAGCAATGGCCGTTTTTCAATTTGTTTGCCTGCCCCGCTCTTGGCGTACCCGCGAACTCGTTCGATGATAGCGCTCGCCCGCTGTGTCTGTCCGATGATCTCATTAGCGGCAATGCCGATCAACTCCATCGTATCGGACTTTTGTCCAACCTCTCCGGCAGAGCTCGGTTTGCCGTGTTCGGTCTCGCCCTTGGTAATCGTCCGAATTCCGTCTGCGAAATTAGCGATCGCTCCAAGCGGCTGTTTGAGTTCATGCGCCACCATGTTGGAAAGCATGCCGACCAAACTGGCCTTTTCAAGAGCCTGAAGTCGCGATTGAGTCTGCAACACTTCGTTTTGCGCGGCTTCCCGTTGCTGCATGGCCGCTCGCAGACTTGCAGTCTTTCGCCGTACTTCCAAAGTCACAAAAACCGCATGCCATATGCCTAAAAAAAGCAGTCCGAGCGCCACGAGGACCACCCATCGGTATTCCTGCCAAAAGCGCTTGAACGTCCACTCGCGCAAGTAGCTGTAGTGACCGATTTTCAGATCCTTGAAAAGACGGTCAATCCTTGTGAAGTCGCTTGCGATGCTCCAATACATCGCTGAGTCCTCCGGCATTGAAAACAAAGCTGCCGAAGCCTTTCGGCTCAATTCCGGCAAAGCTTCGGTCGTTGCAGCAAACACCCAATCAGGGTACAGCGCGGTAGAAGTCAGACAACGCAAACGAGGTTCCGTCTTTGCCCCGATAACACGAAAGTCGTCCGGGCCAACAAGTCCTTTGTGCACCATTTCCTCGAGCAGACAGGCGCGCACCATACCAATATCGGCTCTTCCCTGCTTCATCACGTCAAAGACGCTCTGCATGGGATATCCGGTAAAAGTAGTCGAGCCAAAGAATGTTTCAGGTTCATATCCCCGAGCATTCAGTTCTCCGAGATGAACTCGGTATCCGCCGAATGCATTGGGCGCAACGGCCACCGCCGTTTTTCCCTTCATATCTTCGAACGTGCGAATCGTCGTATTTTCACTGCGGACAAAAAAGATGCCGCCCATACTGAAATTGGGATCATCGGCTTCGCGAATTTTCCGCGTAGCCAGATGACGGGCGAGCCCCTGAGTCTGCATTTGCGAGAAAGTGCCCGCATTGGAGATGAAAAAATCAAGCTGTTTGCGACGAACGGCCTCCGGCAGCGTGTCAAGATCGTAATACGAAAGTTCAATATTCCGCCCCCAGGCTCTTTTCAAAGCCTGAACCGTCTCGGAGAAAACTTCTGTGCTAGACAATTCACCGATTGTGCTCAGAATACCCAGTCTCACCGGGCCTTCTGTGGCCAACCGACGGTCGAGACTCGACACACCGGACGATGCAGCCGACGGATTTTGCACCGCCAGCATCGTCATCAGCACAACATTACAAATCCATCTGGGCATAATCGCAACCACCGAAAAACAACCTGCCGTCACAGACATCATAACGGCAGGTCGTCAGTTGGAGATTCCGGTGCTTTAAGCCGTTACTCGAACGTGCTTGCGAAGAAAGTCGTCTATCACGGTTTCGAGCAGAGTTACCAACGCCATCGCAACATCGTTGTCAGGTTGCTTTGCTGCGAGCTCGGCTCTTACCCAAGAAACCCAGGAGAGATGCTTCTCAGCAAAGGAAACCGCGGCGTCAGCGTGACCGGGCGCGGCAAGAAGACGCGCCCAGAAAGCCAACAGCACACCGAGATGATCGGCCGGCTCATGCAATGCCGCTTCGGGAGCAAGGCCGAAATCGCTCATCACCTGCAAGACCTCATCGCGCGGCTCCTGCATCACCAGTCCCGTCACCGCCACGCTTTGATGCGGCGTCACGGAACCTTCGCCGACGCAAAACGCACGTGTCCAGCAGCGGGACTGCTCCTCAATCGAGCTTTCCCGCAATACATGTGCTGCCTGACAAGCTGCCTTGGCCACGGTTTGAGGCCCTTCAGACAACGTCTGCATCATTGCGGTAAGACTCGAGCAAATCGAGTCATCCGCACCTTTGAGCAGCCAGTCAGAAAAAGTAAGCGCCACAAGAGCCGTCACACGATCGGAAAGATGTTCGGTCACTTGTGTTTCACTCCTTACTTCACAAAGGTCTTCCGAGCCTCATACAGCACATTGGGCTTTGTCTGTTCGACAAGTTTGCGCGGCACGCCCACGGCATCGAACGTTGCATTGGGATGCAGCTTTTTGAGTTCCTCAATCGGCCCGCACTCCAGTGCGCGACCGGGACAGGATGCCACGCAGGCGGGCTTAAGTCCGACACGCAGGCGATCGACGCACATGTCGCACTTGGTCATGTGAGGATGATCGGGCGCACCCATCTGTGTTTTTTCCAACGCCTCGAAGTATTGCGGCGCACCCCAGGGGCAGGCCTTCGCACAAGCTCCGCAACCGATGCACTTGGCGCTGTCGACAATGACCGCACCGAATTCCTTTTCCTTGGAAATCGCCTTGACGGGACAAACCTTTACGCAGGCCGGATCATTGCAATGGTTGCATGACATAGAAAGCGGCACTACCTCGACGTCCGGAGCTCGTTTTCCAAACTCAAAGAATGTCACACGACGCCAATTTTCCTTCATGTCGAAACGCCGCAAAAAAGCATAGTTCGATGCTTTATCGGATGTTCCGGCTTTCCAGTCCCTCGGCGTTTCCAAACTCTTTAAAGAATTGTCCGTCAGACCGTTTAGCTTGGCGTCGCCGCGACGTCCCTCGTTCCACTCTTTGCAGGCAACCGTACATGTGGCGCAGCCCAAGCATCGCTTCTGGTTAAAGTAAAAACCCCACTGTGTCATTTTCGTATTCCTCGACGTATTCGTTGATGATCTGCTTGAGCCGTTAGGCGGGCAATGTTGCGCTCACTTCACACACACACCCGCCGGCGGCAAAGCCGCCCGACTTCGATGTCTGCAGATGCAGGTAGGGGTCGCTCGCACCGATGTCTCGGTCGATCGTCAGCGTGTTGACGGCCCCGCCCACGTCAACGGGCACACGATGGCAAACGGCCTTGCCCGTACCGGCTGCGTCAAAGTAGGCGTCAAAGAATTCGGTTTGACTCGGCTGATACCAGGCGCCTTCACCGATCGATACGACTCCGGGCAATTGACGTACGGTGACTTTGGCCGGAAGTTTGATGCAACCTGCTTCGGTGTAGACATAAACGTCGGCACCGTCCTTGATACCGCGCGCTGCGGCGTCGTCAGGATGCATGGTCACGGCGTGCGGGAAAACGTCCTGGATCATCGTCGTGTTGTCAAAGGACGAATGCGAACGATTGGGCATATGCGGCGTCGTGTACTGCAGCGTATAGCGACGACCCGAAGCATGAGGCGTTTTCTCGAGGATGTCTTCGTAGCCGTCGGCCGGGCGCACGTACTGGGCACGAGCCACACCGGCCTGAACGCGACCGCGCTGCGCAAGCCAGGGGGAATAGAAATTGATTCGGCCGGTATCCGTCGGGAATTCTCCCGGAGCGAATTTGGCCGCTGCGATCACGCTCTTTTCGGGCGGTACGGGCAGCTGCAGGTTGGCCTTTTCAAGCATCTCCTCAAACGTAGGAAGCTTCATGTCGGGATCGACCGACTTGTAGGCTTCAGGCAACTTCGTACCCTGCCACTGAATGCGCATCACATCATGGTCCGTCATGCCGTGGCGTCCCCAATCCAGGCCGAGTCGCTCAGCGATCATCTCGTTGATGGCAACGTCGCTCTTGGCTTCGTACATGGGATTGACAACGGCGTTGACCACGTTCATGTCGGTCTTGACACGACTGCCCGTAAAGAAGCTCTCTTCGAGGTGCGTCACCACCGGAAGGACCAGATCGGAATAACGCGCCGTCGTACTCATGAAGCGTTCGTAGCTTACGACATAGTCGAGTTTTTTCCAGGCAAGAATCTTGGGATTGATAGAAGAGCGCTGATTAAACGGGTCGGCTGAACCGCCGCCGCGCCAAACCATATCAATTTCAATCTTGGCGTCGGGCCCCAGATCAATACCGTTGATGCCGAGCACGTCGGCTCGAATTTGTTCGGGCGTACGCGAATCGCGGCCTGTCAGCAACACTTTGCTTTGCATGTACTGAGAAAACAGCAATGCGCTGTGCTTTTTCCCCTTGCACATGGCAGGCGCCTTGCCGAGCTTGACCGCCATACCGTCAACGGGAGCCAGAGCGCCGATGCCGCCGCCTCGAACCGTTGCGTTGCCGGTCATAGCCGCCAGACACAGCAACAGCCAAACATGGTACATGCCGTTGCCGGTACGTTGCGCACCGCCGCAAGTCCATGTCGAATGCAGACAAGCGGGCTTGGTCTTGGCGTAAGTCACAGCCAGAGCCTCAATGGTTTCGGCCTGTACACCCGACAGGAGAGAGGCCCAGCGCAACACGCCCTCTTCCCCGCCGTGTTCACGATTGAGTTCATCGAGATACTCCACAAACGACTGACCTTTAGGCGTCGTAAACGTGGTTCCCTTCCATGGCTTGCCCGTGATCGGATCTTTCGCAGGAGAATGACTGACAACCGTGTCACCCGGGAAAAAGCCGAAGCAATACTTGCGGATATACGCTTCATCGTGCAGACCGCGCCGATAGATCGTATTGGCCATGGCTGCCAGAATGGCACTGTCAGTCCCGGGACGCGGTGCAATCCACGGCGTAATGCCAGGGGCTCCCGTTGCCATGGCTCCTACCGTGCCCGTGTAGCGCGGATCAACCACCACGATCGGAATGCCCTTTTCTCTGGCCTTGGTCATGATGAAAGGCAGATGCGGCGACGTTGTTTGCGGGTCGGCACCCCAAACGATGATGAACTTGGAATTGAGCATGTCAATTGACGGATGCCCGTTGACGCCCTTGCCGAGTGCGTTATAGAGCGCATCCATTTCGTTGCCGGCCGAGTGATGGCCCCAGCACGAAACGTACGGGCCGAGGAAAGCAAGCGGCGTGCTGCCAACCTCCCAGATGGGGATGTAGCCCAATTCCTTCTGGCGAGCTCTCGCCTTTTCGATATGCTCGCATGCACGGTCAATAGCTTCATCCCAGGAAATGCGCTTGAAGCCCGCAAGATTGCCGCGTTCGATCGTTTGAAGAAGCGGATACTTCAGACGGTCGGGAGCGTACAGGCGTTTACGTTCGGCATAACCCTTCATGCAGGCGCGACGCTGCATCTTACCGATCGATTCGTCCGTCTTGGCCGCTTCGCAACGCGGAACGTCACCGGCCGAGGTCAACGCAAGCAGTCTTCCGTTTTTGACATGGGCCTTTAACATGCACTGCCCGTGGCAATGGATTTCGTGATAGGTGTTGACGACTTTGACGCTTTTGTCGAGCGTTTCAGCAGGCTTGGCTCCGAGAACATCCAAATCGGTCTTGGCAAGAGCCTGTGTCCAACAGGACAAAGATGAGACGGCCGCCGCAGCGGACGTCATCTTAAGAAACTGACGACGTGTGGAGGGAAGAGCGCAACGGCTCTGTTGTTCGGATTTGCTCATGCGATTCTCCTGTTTTGGGGCAGAGAAGCTGCCGAGACCTTCTTGTTTTTGTGAGTACTCGGCTCCATGGTCTCATCTTGGCCTGCCGGAGTAATTCCGACAACTGTCCCAAAGTGCAGTTATTCCTTTTCGGAATAGCGAATCCGCTAGAACGTCGACGTCCGTCCCCTAAACTTAATTCGCGTCGGTAAGAGACATGCGAGCAAACGTTCGGCGCGCTGCGTCAAGCCCTTCAGTCTGCGCCCTGCATTCGATCAAATATTGTTCCAAGCGGCGAATATGCGTGTTGTGCTCTGTGTGAGGATGTTTTAAAAGCCAAACCGGACGCGCCGCGATCCGCCGGTTCTCCAGAACAAGTTCCAATTTGCCGGTTTTGAGATGCGAGCTGATCTGCCACAACGGTACGCCGACCGCGTAACCGGCAGCGGCCAGGGCAGCAGCAAGCGCTCCGGCATTATTCACCCTCATCGTCGGCTCCACCCAGATGGCCGCGCTCTCATCTTTGCCGAGCATCAGCGTTCGTCCGCTTCGCTCCGCAATAATCGGTCGTTTTTGAAGGTCCTCCAGTACGCGCATGGCGCTTTGCGTTTTCAAAAAATCTGGGGCCACGGCAACGGTTTGGGCTGCATCAACGTCGGCCTGATGAGCGCGGGCGAATGCCGCAACGTGATTCCCGTACACGCTCAGATTCAAATGGGAGTGCGCGGCGAAACGGCCGAAATCAACGACTTTATGGTTGACCAGGCTGTCAGAATCGTCAAAGGCACCGCCTTGGCCTACGACGTTCAATACGAAGTGGAAAAAGTCGGTGAAGCCGGTGAAATGATTAACGATCGTGAGCTGATCGATCTTGTTGCGGAATGCGCTCACGAAGAACCCACCTGCAAGAACGTTGTGGAACGCAAGAAACTAGGCTGCTCGGAAGACTTCACGCTTCTGGCTCGACGCGTTCAGGCTCACGGCGGCAAGGCCGAATTCTTCGTTGTCGGCGCCGACAGAACGGCGGCTCACCATCAGCGCGAATTTGATTTCGACGAAACGGGTCTTGAAACCGCCTTCGGCATTTTCCGCCGTACCCTTGAAAAATTAAACGGCCGCTAACGCCGAACGACGGGCAATCTGACAGCCCTCCTCCTCCCGATGCCATGCGTGTCGGGAGGATTTTTATGAAGGCAGACAAAGACTCGCCTTCGTAGGATGCAGCCAATTGCAGCAGGCCCTTGTCCTCCGCTCTAAGTCGAAATTGAACTCGTTTCACTGCAGAGACGGTGCTGCCCATTATTATCTCCCCGAACTTTCACTCTCTGTGTTCTGCCTGCTATACGCCTTGCTTGTCGGATTCCCGCGCAATTAATCCGTCCGGGCCTTCGTTTGTAAAGAGTTCCAACGCAATCGCCTCCACGCGTTTGTCAAACGGAAAACAATCGTCCCAGTCGCGCATGACGCCGAGCTCGCCGCGCAGTATTTCTCGGATTTCGTCGTCCGTCAGATGTTGGGCTGAATTCCGGCTCAACAGATTGCTGCGGATGATGAACGACTTATCTGTCTTGAGCTTGTCCACGACGGCTTTGGGCAAATCTCGGCGTTCTGAGAGTTCGCGGCGAACGTCAAACGACTTGCTTTGCGCAAGCCGCGTGAGCAATTCCTCCTGAACACCTTGCTCGTCCCAATACGCCAGAGACGAGTGAACCGATACCTGCAGCCAGAAAATCGGCTCGTTGGGATCAATTTCAAGTGCATTGGTTCCGCTGTCGACTTTGACAAATCCGATGGCGAATACGTACTCGCCGATGCGTCCGTACGGGTTCGTGCAGGAAAGATTCTCTCGGCGACGCAGATGGGCCGTCTTCGGTGCAACGAAGTCGTTTTCTTCGATTCTTATCCGCAGCTCCTCGAGCGTCTCCCTCAGATCTCCATCGGGATCGTTGGTAAACGCTTCGACAAAAGTCTTGAGCTTGTCGATGACTCCGGCCTCAATCATGTCCTCCGAGAAACCGCTGAAGTGCACAAGGTTTTGGAACACCTGAGACTTGATCGCCTCATCGCGCTTGACGAAGACGATGAGCTCTTCAACATTGAGCTTGAAAAGGTTTTCGGGATTCTTTGCAAGCACGTTGCAGACGTCGAACCCGTGATCTTTTGCAAGCAGTCGCACTGCTTCCTCTGAAAGACCGTGACCGGCAGCGGCAATCTCGCGCATCCAGACGTCGGGGTGTCGAGCCAGGCGATCAAAAAATACGGATGCCTCTTTGACGATAATTGAGGCCTCGTTCTTGTTTTGTACTCGCGACATCAGACTGCCGGCCTTTTCCGTTTTGAGCGGACAGATAAAGACGTCCTCGAGTGTATCCAGAGACAGTTCCCCCTCTTTTCTGCGGCCGCCGAACAGTGCAAGCAAAGACACCGACTCGAGCTTGTCGGCAAGTTCGTAGAAATTGTGATGCCTGACTTTGCGCAACATGAATTCACGCGGGAAAAATCCCATTTCTTGTCTCCTTGCTGCCGATCGTTTGGCAGCTAACGTTTGTTTATGTGGTTACCGTCAGGATGTTGTGGCGGAAGAGTTGGATTGCTGATAGCCCTTGAAAATCGCCAAGGATCGTTTGCCCAGGCGTTCGGCTTCCTCCAGTCCCCAAGTCATAAAGTCGGCCGCCTCCTGTCTGTCAGACGGCACGACCGGCGTTTCGGCAACGCGGGCAAGACAAACTAAGAGATCCCGCATTCGCCCGGCGTAGAACTCTTCGAGCGGATAAAGACTCGTCGGCTTGAAATTTCGTTGTTCGCGAGCAGTTTCAAGCCAGTCGGCAACCAGCTCCGCCAATTTCGGATAACGATCTGCCATAGCAAGCAATTTCTGTTCATTGTTGGCAATCAGCCATCCGCGCTGGCCACCTCTCAACGTGACGTGAAACGCACCGCGATAGGTGCCGTTTTCTTCGTCGCAAAAGACGTAGCTTCGCCATATGTCCTTTCTGAAGCCCCCGGTACGAACGGGCGTGGAGAAGACGTCGAAGCCTGAGGGCGAACATTGTTTTCGGCAGTAGTCCTGCATGATCGAAAGTGCCTTGTTGACCATGAAGTCAGTACACGACGCAAAGTCGCGAATCGACTGTGCAACCGGTTCGGGATCAGACGTTTCTCGGCACTTGAGCAAATCCTGAATGCCTTCGGAGCAATGACAGACGGCGTTGAGCAACGAAAACGGATTGCCGCACTTGTCCGCTTTGAAGGTTTTGACACAACCCCAATAATCGTCGCGGTCTTCGTCCTCGTCACTGTCCCACAGGCAGGCGGCTCGGTTTAAGTCGCAATAGTCAAGAGCTTCGTAGAGCTCAAGCGCCTGCTTTTGCTTGTCATACGGGAAACGAACCAGCACGTCGTGCTCTTGATCTCCTTTCCTGCAATAGAGAACCAGATAGAAATCGGTACGCGGTTTCCCTTCTGCAGTGATAACCGGATATTCCGCTTCAACGCGATCGAGCGTAACCGTGATGCCGTGCAAGTCGAATTGGCGCTCACGGAAGTCTTCAGCTTTGAGGTTTAACCCTTCGATGAGATGCTTCACGGGCTCGCTGTTGCAATTGAATGCATTTACTGTGTCGTCAATGTCGGTGCACGAATCCATTTGTCTTTTCCGGCTATGCCGGCTCCTCTCTTCTCATAACCGTGCGCTCGCATAAGCTGACGGTGTTTAAACATTTCGTTGACGGAGATCGTAAGAGTGGATGCGACAGACTGCGTCGCATTGCAACGAAAAAAGCGAAAAGGGGAAACAATTGCGCATCAGTTGATCAACGAACGCTCCATGCGTCAATCGTTGACGCATCGAGACCTATTCTGCACTTGTCGAATTTCACGAAATAAATAATGAGAAAGTGCTGTATGTCTGATCGCGCCACGTCTTTGAACCTGAACAATTCCAACATTGGGCACTCCGTTATCAACCTTTGGATGCTGCGATTGCTGTGCAATGGCGACTTGTGGGCAAAAGTAGCCCGCAACGACATGTACTCCCACGACGCCTTGCCGAAGTTCTTCTGGGGACTCAAACTTCGTCGTCACCTGCATCTAGGAGCATTGATCCTCAACAATGAGAAGTTCTTGGGAACCGGCGCCGTCAAAGACATCAAAGCGGTTACAGACGTCGAGATGGAACTCGATGAGGATGCTGTCATTGCTCCCGAAAAACGCATCCGATATTTGATCGAAGAAGTCTGGCCTCAATACAACTTTATCGACGGATTGATGCCTTTCCTGACGGTGCAGCCGCGTCATCCGGAGACCATCGGCGCATACTGCCGCCCTTTTCTCGGCCATCCGTTTACCGCCAAGTTGTTGGAAAACGGCATGCCGCGTGCCTTAAGCCGTGAACTGCGATATTTGGAATCGGCCTGCTCCGACCAACTCTCCGCTTTGCCTGAAGCCTTTGCCGCTAACCTTCGTCTGCTTCAGGAGAACTTCAAGCTCTCGGATCTGGAAACCCGCATTCTCGCCTTCGTCTACTGTGCCCGTGACGTGAAGCTCGTCAACCGACTGCTGTGCGATCTGTTCGACTACGGAGAGCAAGGCATGACACTCGTCATCGATACGCTCTCTCTGGCTCTGAACGCTGATCGCGAAGACGTCAAGAAGGCTCTTGCCGCCGAAGGAAAACTTGTTTCCATCGGTCTTCTGGATTACGGTGAATCGGGCGACGAATTTTGCGAGCAGATTGTTCCGGGGGCAGTGCTGTCTCCTTCAACCTTAAGCGTGAAACTGTCCTTGTCCAAATTGCTGCAGGAGTCGTTTTTGCCGGCACCCGAACCGACCTTGAGCGTCGAACATTTTCCGCATCTGCCGATCGTGAGCCGCGTTCTTCTCCCCTACCTCAAGTCTGCCGTAGCCGGCGAGCGCAAAGGCGTCAACATCCTCTTTTACGGACCCCCGGGCAGCGGCAAAACGGAACTTACGCGCGTCATTGCCAAGGAACTGGGTCTCACCGGTTACGAAGTGCAGTTCGCCGAAAAGGAAACGCCAAAGAAGGAGGAGCGAACCTCGCGACTGAAGTTCTGGAAGGCTGCGGGCAACGTCCTTTCGCAAACCAACACCAATCTTTTGGTGATCGACGAAGCCGAAGACGTCTTCAACGATCTGGGATCGTTCTTTTTCAGCGGACGCACCAACAAGGGAGAAATCAACCGCCTACTGGAAGAAAATCCGGTTGTCACGCTTTGGACCGCCAATTCGATTCACAACATCGATCCGGCCATGCTGCGGCGCTTCAATATGGTCATTGAAGTGAAGTCGCCGGGGCTTGCCTATCGACGCGAGATGATCGACAAAGCGTTTGATCACCGACTCTCGAAGGGCACGACGGAGAGGCTTGCCTTGACGGAAAACCTCTCGAGCGCCGTGATTCGATCGATTTCGGACATCGTTCGCGAAACCGGCAAAACATCCGAGTCTCCTTCTGAGGACGAGATCATCGAGATGGCCGACCAGATGCTCAAGGCACAGCACATGGGACGCGTCGTTGACAACAACACACTGTTGCCGGAGCTTTACGAGCCTCAGTTTGTCAATTCTGAGCTGGATCTCGAAAATCTGCTCGAAGGGTTGCGTGCTGCTCGCTGCGGGCGTCTTTGCATCTACGGGCCTCCGGGTACGGGAAAGTCGGCTTATGCGGCGTACGTTGCTCGGGAACTTGGCATTCCGCTGATGCGCAAAACCGGTGCGGAACTCACGAGCTGCTACGTGGGCGTGACCGAGAAACTCATTGCGGATGCCTTTGAGACGGCGCAGCGCGACGGTGCTCTACTGTTGCTCGATGAGGTGGATTCGTTCCTTCGTGATCGCCAGGCGACTCGGTACAGCTGGGAAGTGACGGCCGTCAACGAAATGCTGGCTCAGATGGAACGCTACGGCGGTTACTTCATCGCAACCACGAATCTGAAGGACGACCTGGATCCTGCGTGTCTGCGTCGCTTTGATCTGAAGACGAAGTTTGACTACCTGCGCCCCGAACAGGCCGTGGCGATGGCCAAGGCTTATGCGGGCAAGCTTGGTTTGACTGATGGCGTCGAAGCGCTTGACCGTGTGGCCGACTTTGGGAATCTGACGCCCGGTGACTTTGCGGCCGTGGGCCGTCAAGCGGCGTTCAGGAAACTTTCGGGGACCGAGGATTTTGTCGAGCGTTTGGCTGTCGAGTCGAACTTGAAGGCTGCAGGGATGGGAAATCCGAAACGGTGGATTTTGTAGTGAGTGATGTTGGTTGATGCAAGTTAATCAAAGAATGCTTGAGTTTCTTGCATCAACTAACACGCATAACTGAGCAATCGCCCAGTTTACTGACAAGTGTGAGCTTTCCCTTGCAGAGCCTGATCTGGACGAATCACTATGGAACAAACAGGTCTCTGTTACGCATCAAAGACTTGCCACGAGCTCGCGACGGCTCGACTCCATTCTCCTCTCACCAATTCGGCAAGGCCGTCATGATGTCTCGGGAAGTAGAATGCTCGCACCTTGTTTCGGAAACGCCATGTCGCTTGCCTACGTTCCACTTCATTCACTACGACGCGCTTTCGTTGCCGCTACCTGTTCGCTCGTCGGATCTTTCGTCTCCCCGGCCTCATTCGCCTGGGACCTGACGATCCTGCACGTTAACGATGTACATTCGGCGGCGGCCGGCGTCAATGACCGCGGCCCCGTCTACGACGACACCAACGCAGTGGGCGGACTTGCACGCGTTACGGCGCTCGTAGCCGACGAGAAAGCAAAAGCGAAGGTTCAAGGCAAAGCCGTGCTGGCGCTTGATTCCGGCGACTTTTGGCAGGGGACTCACTTTTTCAGAACGGGCGGCATGCCTTGGGCCCGCGAAGCCATGCGACGCATGCCCTGGGACGCGGTGACACTCGGTAATCACGAATTCGACCTAGGATGCGAAACACTTGCCCGGTATGTGAAGGCCCTTCCCTTCCCGGTTCTCGCCGCGAATCTTGAAAAGAATCCCGCCTGCCCGCTCTCAACCGCGCCGCTTCCTGCAACCGTCGTAAAGGACTTTAATGGAGTCAAGGTCGGCATCATCGGTCTTGCCAACGATGAAGGAAAGGACATTTCCGAAGCCTGCCACGAAACGAATTTTGCCGACCGTACGACGGCGCTTCGACGTGCCGCAGCGAAACTTGAAAAAGCGGGCGTGACGCACATCATCGCAGTGACGCATGTGGGCTACGAGGCCGATCAGGCGCTTGCCCGAGCCGTGCCTGCCATCGACGTGATCGTCGGAGGCCACACCCACAGCGTTCTCGGAAATCACCCGCATTCGGAAGGCCCCTACCCGACCGTAATTCCGCATGACGACGGTTCACAGACGCTCGTGGTGCAAGCGGGTCGCTCGACGCGCTATCTCGGAAGGCTCTCTGTTTCTTTTGACGATGCGGGTCGCATCGTGCAGTTTAAGGGCGACCTCGAAGAACTCGTACCATGCCTTCGTCGCGACGAACCGATGCACGAATTCGTTGTTCGGTCACTTGAGGCCATTCGCGCCGATCAGGAGCGTTTCGTGGGCGTCAACACGTCAACGCTTCCCGACGGGCTCGATCCCTGTCGAGAAGGCGACTGCCTCTCGGGAATGACTACCGCCGACGCGTTTCTTGCCTGGGGCCGGTCACGAGGTGCGGTTGCGGCAATTTTGAACGGCGGTGCCATTCGGGCCGCCATGCCCATCGGTCCGGTCACCTACGCCGATCTTCTCGACATTCACCCGTTCGGTAACCGTATTCAATTGGCCGAGGTCTCGGGCGCGGTGCTTCGGGAGGCACTCGAACACGGCATCTCGGAGCCCGACGTGATCGGCCCGAGAGTCCTGCAGACCGCGGGGCTTCGTTATCGACTGAATCCTGTTGCCCCCGTGGGACAACGCATCGTGTCCGCTGAGATACGCACGAAAGAAGGAACCTGGGAGTCGATTCTGCCCGAGAACCTCTATCGCATCGTCACGATCTCCTACCTTCTCGGCGGGGGCGACCATTTTTCGATGCTCGGGCAACACGCCAAGATTCAGGAAACCGGCCCACTCGAAGTCGACGTTCTTGAAGCCTATCTTCATGAACAAAAGGACCGGGACGATCATCTGCCTACGCCTGTACCAGGGCGGATCATCGGGATGCCTGTCCGTTGAGGTTGGACAGAATCAAGTGCTTTGGTACTTTTCGCATCGGAAGGTCACTGTACTGACCGAGAATCTTCTTTGTTCGAGGCAGACTTCGCGTAGCTCGATTGTCATTTACCTGACTTAGCAACATTGCTCTTCTTGCAACGGATCAAGCTGTTGAGCCAATGAATACATGGTCCTCAGAAGTGGAAGTTCCTCTTATTTTCGAAGCCAATTCAAAACAGGTACAGCAATCAAGGTACACACCATCGCAAAGATGGCAACCAAACAACCGGCTCCGTCCGGATCGGAAGTGTCGCTAATTAGCTTGGTCATCAGGAAGAAACTCAAACTGCCGATCACTGTCAAAACTGCAATCCCTGCCAACCCCATAAAAACATGACCAGAACAAAGGTCACCAGTGTCGACACACAGCCTCCTATGCGCATTCAGAAGGCTGTTATACGCCTTGATGCATCCGACACTGTCGCACTCAGATTCAGGCAACAACCAATGGCGTTAGCAGGCAGTTCTGCTTGTAAGGTCACCGTTTCGAAGTGCTTAACTACGAGGTCGGCCAGTCGTATTTAGCAAATGAACCTATGTAGTCCGCCCAGAATTTCGTCATATCTGCCGTGCAAAGACTATCGAACAACCTCTCCTGATCCGTTGCACCGGCCTTGGCAAATATCGATAGCCACAGCAACTTGGCCGTTGGATTGCTTCCGAGCTGCCGAGGGGCACTCTTATCCGATGTCGACTTGTTGCCGTTTGAAATGTTTTCCGAAGTGTTGATGAGCGCCAGATTGCCGAAGTGGTGCAGTTCGTCCCTGCCTACCAAATCCGCCGTATCCTGTGCGATCCAATGTTCAATCTGTGAACGCGACACGATGCGCATCTTATCGGGTTGGTCCTTGCCGTAAACCTTAGACTCGAAGTCCTCGCGGAAAGCTTTCAACGGGTCGTTTTTCGAGCCTTCTATTTCTAAAAAATCCTTGAAGAGACCGGAATGCTCGTGCAACTGAGATTCCAAATACAAAAACCTACTACCCGAATCAACCCACAGCAACCAATCAGTGAAAAAGAGCTTCCAACGAACGCCGTTTTCGGGATACCGCCAGGCTTCAAATTCCGCGTCCGACTCATGGCACTTTTCAATAACTTTAAACTCGTCGATGACAGAATTTTTGAGCTTATCTACACCTTCGTCTTTGCCAACATTTATCACGCGTTCCGTCATCGAGCCCTGCTCATTAGGCCAATTGAATCGCTTCAATCCCCAGAGCAACAAACATAAGTAGCCGCGCTTAAAGCTTTTGTTCACTTGATCAGAGAGATTCTTGGTCGAGCGGTACTCTGAAACGAAAGCCTCGACCGTCTCGGGGAGACGATCGGTATCAGGGTAAATTTCGTTGACTGCGGTATGTACCAGAGACAGTAGCCAATACTGCCCCGAATACTGGTAACCGTTGGCGGCATAGAAAGTGTCGATCAACAACTCAAACGGTTTCTTGGTTGTGCTATCACGATTCTTGAGATCATTCACCTGACGTGCAACGATCGCCGCAATCCAGAGAACCGACATGAACCGCCAGACGTCCTTGTGCCGCTCCTGATCGAGCTTGTCGTCATCGACATTCAGATCCTTACCGACAACGATGCGCTCGTGCAAGCCGCGATACTCGGTCTCGCCGGGTCTCGGACGGATGTTGAGCGTCTCGTACTTCGCTTCGTCTGCGTCTTTGACTTTGGTCCAACGGAATATCTCGTTGGCGATCACGAAGAGATTTTCGAAATCAACGACAAAACGCTTTTCATCCGAGCTGTCATCTTCCTCGGACTCCGCGATTTGGGTTAGCTTCGTCTTCAGTGCGTGACGCGCATTCGCAACAATGGCGTTGAATTTAAGGCCGCCGCCCCGATCGTCGGGCTCAGAAGCTTCAGTCTTTGTTGCGAGCTCTTTGTGCATGGCTTCGAGGATACCTTTTGCTTCCGTCTGAGGAGTGGTACGAAGCAAACCGGCCACGCCGGTCCAGAGCCGGTCAAAGGCAAGACGCTCGGCATCTGTTGCAAACTTAAGTTTTTCAACCAACGTCGCCTTGGCAATGTCGATGGAACGCAAGGCCTGTCCTCGCATGTTAACGATTTCAAACATGGCAGGCCCCTCGTAGGCATTCCGATCGTCAATGGGCAGAATCACACGCAAAACGCAGACGCTCTTGCGTATGCAGTCGATGAACTTCTCAATCGGCGAAATTCCTTCTTCGTTCGAAAAAATCAGTCTCTCTCTCACGGCCTCGTTGATCTTGTGGCAAACGGACGAGAGAATCTTCTCGCTGATATTCGGTCCCCGAATATCTTTCCCCTCTTCCAGCGTCAGGTTGGCGTACTCCCTGATGAGAGTGGGATCCCACTTACGGAATTCTTCTTCCGTAACCGAAAATTCAGGATTTTGTTCCGTATCCGCTTCTCGTCGGCCGAGCACCGCCAGAAGCACATCTATGCTCGTCAAGCGCTGTTGCCCGTCGAGCACTTCCAGCTTCTCTCGTTGGTGACAGACAATCGTGCCGAGAGAATAGCGGCAAGTCTCGTCTTCACTGTAACGAGTAAAGTGCGTCACAAGGTCCTGTACCAACACTTCGATCTGTTTATCCGTCCAGCAAAACGCTCGCTGATAAGCTGGCACAACAAGGGCCTCAGCACTTGTCGGATCGATCGCTTGAAGTTCGGCCACGGATAACAAACTTGCCTCAAACTTCGAACTCATTTTGACTGCTCCTGGTTGTCCTGCACAATGACGAAGCTTTCGGCTTCAACGTAATCGCGGTAGGTCTGCTGTCGGTCACCCACCATCGCCCAACTCACCATATCGGGACTTGTCAGCCGTTCGAGTTCGCGGCGGCACTCGGCAGGACTATTGGTGCGATACGGTATCGTGATCAAATTCTCCATGGGGCTTCCCAGCTTGAAAAAAGCGACCTGTCGGCTGCCTTTCAACATGCCGAAGACAAGGATGTCTTTCTTGACATTGTCACGCTTAACCGTCAACCTCACCCTCAGGCGTTTGAAGAGGCGTATATACGATTGAACGTAGACAAGAAAGTCCATGTCCTTGTTGTAGCTTTTGATGAGACGGTCAACGTCCTCCTCGAACGAGGCCTCGAGATTCGGTCGAACGGACGCAAAGCGATCAAGCCAGCAGACAGCAGCCTGTACGGCAATTGCATTACTGTCATTGAAATACCAGTTTTTATTGAGCACCATGTCACGGAACATATTGCGGAAAGGTTCCGGATCCGCGCTCGATCCGCCGTCGGTGTGTTTGCTAAACCAACTTGAACTGTAGAGCGCTTCAACAATGCGCTGGTAATACGCGAGCGTCTGGAAAAACGGCAGCCCAGGTGTTACGGGCATCATCAGATCGGGCAGAAAAGTGCCTCCCGCAGATTCGTTCCCTACGCCTGTCAGCTTCAGTTTCTCATCGACGACGAGGTTTCCCTTGTAGGTGCCATGAATGCCCTTGAGCTTTTCAACGTTTGATTTGTCGTAGTGATACCAATAGGGCACGCCCAAGCGAATCAGCAACAAACCGATGACGGTTGTTCTGAAACGCTCGTAGCGCTCTTTGGTTTCAGTCAGCGTATGCCAGATGTCTTTGATCGTCTTGAGCGTAACTGCCTTATCTGATTTCTCAACAGCAAGCGCTATGCGAAGGTGATAGGCCTTGAGCATATCAACGAGCTGCATAACCTTGCCGCGATTGTTTTCGCATTGGAAAAAGAGCTCGGCATCGTAACGGGTTCGGATGATACGCACGGCAAAAACACCATTCGTAAGCGCGTAGCTCAGGCGTTTGATCTCGCCCTTGAAAAAGTCGATGACGTAAGCGGGAACATCTTCCGGCTTGCCATCACCGCCTTGAACGTTCTCGCCACAGGTCGGCATGGCCACCTGCTCGCTGAGTTCTTTGACGCGCAGATACTCCGCCATCTGTTCACGGTAAATCGTTGCGATGTGCTCCTGCGTCTGAGGCTGGCGGTACTCGTATTGAGGCTGCCATTGTTCGCCATGCCAATCCTTATCACCTTGGTCCGGCTCCGATCCATTGTGAAGCAATTTGATCAGATCATTACGCGCATTGACGATTTTCTCTGTCTTGGTCTGCTCCGTAGCATTCAGAAGCGCCTTAATGAGAATCAGAAAGCTCGTCAACCTCTGCTGACCGTCGATAAGTTCCAGTTTGCTGACTTGGTGAGCCTGCCTATCGTAATACGCCTGAAAGCAGATCGTGCCGTAGTAATACTTGGCGCCTTCGCCGTACTCTTTTGTCTCGGGGTTGTAGCGGAAGCTGTCGAGATCGTCCAGTAGCTTGCGAACCTCGCTGATCGACCAACGGTAAGGACGTTGGTACGGCGGGATGTCGATGGGCGGGCGACCGCGAAGAAAGCTACGGGTGAGAATTTCTAAGAGTGTGGTTTCGTAAAATGCAGTCAAACCAAGATCGGTACTCATGGGAGGATGAGGGAACAAGTTGTTCCAAGATGTGGCCAAGCCTCTATGGGGCGGCGTTTGGTAATAGTTACGTGAGATCTGAGAGATTTAGGAATCAAGGTAATTATGATCTGCGTTAAGTGTAGTCTCTGGCAAACTTGAGTTCAACTTAGGACAGAACTCTGAGCATAAACACTTTCAAGAATTCTGCAACTTCCGTAAAATCATAGCAGTTTTCTAAAATTTACTTACGAGTATTTCCGGTTAAAAATTCAAGGATTCTCTCATGCTAATGACTTCACCTCTGATTACAGAACTGCTGACCACTTGTAAGGACTTCGAGCAATGGAAAAATCGCACGACACAAAAATGGACAGAGTTTATACGAGCATGGCCAGTGGCAACTCTTCCCGAAGCACTAGAAGATCCTGAGACCCTGGTCAAGTTTCTTAAAGCTGTAGATGATGCAGTCCTGCAATTTGGCCTTACCACAGAAGAGGACAATGATAGCTGCGCTTTCCTTCTGAAAGACAATCCAAATGCAAAAAATCTTATTTGCACTGTCGCTGAAGAAGCATCAAAAAATAATTACAACAGGAAAAAGAAAACTGACTTTCGCCTTTATCGCGTAATGGTTCTTTATCAGCCTATAGAAGAACCTCAGTTATTACCCGTCTGCAGTAAATCAGATATAATTCGAATTACTCGATCTGATTCTTCTTCAAATGCACCTGAACTTTTAAATAAATTAAATAAAAACAAAAGCCTCAGTAATAATTGGTGGAGAACAACTCACGATTATGTCAAAGCAACTTTGCCAGTTTGGGCAGATCTTGATCTTGAAGCCCGGGATTATGATCTGGCAACTGCGTTAAAAGTATTACGTGCACGAAAAAACATTGTTCTGCAAGGGGCGCCAGGGTGCGGGAAGACTTATGGCATCCCTGAGATTGTCACTCGATTGTGTGGTGTGCTTGATAGTGATACGTCCAGAGCCAACGTAATTAAAAAATATAAAGAACTCGTCGGCTCACGTGTTTTCTTCACTACTTTTCACCCTTCTCTTGACTACGAAGACTTCGTCGAGGGCTATAAACCCATTGCGCACACTGGAGATGATGCCCCCAGTGGCTCTTCTGCAAACCAAGGAGAATTTGAACGCCGCGACGGGATTTTTCTGCTTGCCTGCGCTGCCGCCTTAAACCAGAACGACGAAAAAGCTAAAGATTCGCAAAAATCCAATTTACCGCGCCTTCTGGATTCCGGTCCTGATGCTCGTGCTTGCATCTATAACGTTGTGGGCGACAAAGAAGCTCAAACTTTAAGTTTTAATAAAATAACCGAGAAAGATAAAAGTTCCGTGGGAACAATAAGAATCGAAATTAAGACAACCGAACTCGGTTTAAATTTTGCAACAACCGAAGAAGTCGTCAAGTGGGTAAAAGCTAGAAACCGCGACGAGGATGTTGAAGATATTGAAAATAGAAATCTCAATAAATTCTTTAACAATCCCAAGAAAGGTCAGTTTGTTGTTTCATTCTGCGGACCGAAACGTATTGACGCCATTGGCCAGGTGTTAGAGAACGAAATCACAGTTCATACAATTGATGAAGCTGAAGGAAGATATGTATTGACCCGCCCCGTCCAATGGTTCTTCTTGTCCGAGGACTCTACCGAAAGAACTGAAGAGTCTGCTGGAGGGATTTCAACTGAGCCATATTACGCTGATAAGATTTTCCGTCAGGCTTTTTTTAAATTAGAAGATAAAATTCCTGTCTCTACCCTTAAAGGGATTCTTTCTGAAAGAAACCTTATTGATTCTACTGCGCGTACAAAACCTGTCGTCTTAATCATTGACGAAATCAACCGAGGCAATATTGCCAAAATATTTGGTGAGTTAATTACATTGATCGAGGCAGACAAACGCGGCGATATTTCAGTGATGCTGCCCTATAGTCGCACCCAGTTTACAGTTCCTTCAAATTTGTACATTATCGGCACTATGAATACTGCCGACAGGAGCGTTGGAGGTATTGATTACGCCCTGAGAAGGCGCTTTGCTTTCGTACGAGTGCGTCCGCACTCTCTCAGTTTTAAATCCGATAAAAAAGAGCATAGTCTCGAATTCCAAGAAGAACTGTTCAATGACGTAAGTAGGCTTTTCATCGAGAGACTTCCTGACACCCCTGCGTCACCTGTAAAACGTAATGAGAAGTATCTCTCTGAGGCCTACAACCCTGAAGATGTATGGCCGGGACACAGTTACTTTGTTACTAACAGCAGGTGCAATATTGGCTATAGATGGCGTTATGAAATACGACCTCTTCTGGAAGAGTACATTCGTGATGGAGTGCTTAAGCCGGAAGCAATCGAAGCTATTGAAAATATCGAAAAAGAACATGTGAAAGCATGAAGATTCTTGAACTCTTCGAACACAAGACACTCGAACTAACTCGTTCAGCTCTTCTAGAGCAACTTTCTGCTGATGGCAATCAAGAAGAAGCCGAACGAGTCGTTGAGACACTCGCAACTCACCGCAATGGTGAGTTGCGTCGTGTTCATCCATTAGGGAACGACCAGCCCGCGGCAATCCTGGTTGAAAAGCTGGGAGGAGAAAATTTCACGCTAAGAATTTCTTCAACTTTTTTCGTTGGCATTGACTGGATCATCACGGGCGTTCTTGCTGTGCGAGTACACCCAAAGATCGAAAAAGTATTCCATGATAAAAACTCTGAAGAAAAATCCCAAACCTTCGAAATCGATGTACTCGGTATGCTAAATAAAATTGTAGCTGCTGAGTTCGATTCTATTCACTACGAGGGACTAATTTCATATTCTTCTGATGCGATGCCAATTCCTAAAGGAGGCGATGCAATCGGTGTCAGACAGTTTCTTATAGCTGAATACCTTGCCCTCTTAAAACGTATCGCTCGTAAAGGGCTTCGTCGACAATACGTTGCGCATCAGGAAATTTACAAACGCAAGCTTCGCGGCCGAATACTCTGGAGCAAGACTTTTTCAAAGCCTTCTGCCCATTTAGCAGACCGAATTGTTTGCGAACCTGTAGGCTTCACGAGAGATACTGATGAGAATCAATATCTTAAAGCCGGACTTCGCGCAGCAGGAAATATCCTGGGTAAAATTCCGTCCGGGCTTAAAAGTAAAGAGATTCGCAGTCTTTTCCAGTTCGTGCTTGCTGCTTTTGAAGAGGTCTCAGATACAGACGAGTCAACTCGGCCTCGCTTTGTTAAAACGAATCCAGTCTTTAAAGATTATTCAATTGCTATTGAAATGACTCGTCGCATCTTTGCGATGGAGTCTGTTGGCTATGCTCGTAGCCAAAATTCTGCAACTGTTCTTCCCCATTGGCTATATATGCCAAAGTTATTCGAACTTTATGTATATTCGCTTATTCAATCAGCAATTGAACCGGAAGATAAAGTTGCCTATCACCTTAATGTAGGGAAACAAGAACTCGATTATTTGCTCAGTATACAAGCATTAGAACCGCATCTCAAAACTCGCTTTGCAATTGCTGATGCTAAATATAAAATGATTTATGACAAAGATTTAAGTTCAATTGCTCGTGACGATGCCAGGCAAATATCCGGCTACGCTCGTTTTGCCCCTGTTCATGAAAAACTGTACGAGTGGGGAATGTCTAAAGAGTTGTCGAGAACCCTATTACCATGCCTAGTAATTCATCCGACACTAAATCCATCAGCACCACTTTCAATCGATTTTAACCAAATTAGGTCTAGCAAGAACTGGTTAGGATTTTGGCTACTCGGAGTTCGATTGCCTGAGGTGCCTCAAGCACATATTGATTAATAGAAAAACAATGTCTTCTCGTCCGCTTGCTTGGTCGTTACCTGAAGCTACGCTTGCCCTGAGCCTGTACGCGGTAACTCCATCTTCAAAGTTGAAAGCTAACAACCCCCAGATCATTGGCTTAGCCAAAATAATTGGCCGAGCACCTGGAGCTGTGAAGTGCAGGCTCCATAATTTCGCTTCTCTAGACAAGAGAGCAACTGGGAGAGGTTTTAACCATATAAGTGAACTTGATCGTCTGGTATGGAACAAATATTCCGACGGACAAGAGCTCCAGTTGTTACCACTGATGAACGATGCTGTCGACATCGCCTGCAATCACTTTAACAAAGATCTTGAGCTCGCTGACTGGCTTGACACTTCTGACAGCAACCTATCTTCCTCCTCCACTCCATCAAGTCCTGATAATTACAGCGACTTACTGGTAGATTCAACACTCCCCGGTGAATCGGAAGTAGAAATCCTCTGCAAGCGTCGACGTTCGCAGGGCTTTTTCCGTCAGGCCGTTCTCGCGAATTTCAATTGCACTTGCGCCATCTCCGGGTGCAGCATCCGAAGTCTAGTCGAAGCAGCTCATATCCTCCCCTGGGCAGATCACCCCTATGAGCGACTGAAGCAATCAAATGGGCTTGCTCTCAACCCTTTCTTTCACGCTGCCTTTGACCAAAACCTTCTCGGTATTAGCCCAGACGGCAAGGTCAGCATATCTAGGCGTTTACTCCGAGACGGTGGTAACAACCAAACACGACAAAGTCTTCAAAGCATTGACGGTATGGAGCTTGACTTTGGATCACTGCGAGTCACTCCTAATAGGGACTATCTTGCTGAGCGTTTTCGCATATACACTCAAATCAACTAGTAATGCGTCATTACTATAGCTAAATTAACCCAGATAGGAGCTAACTTCGCTACCTTGTTCCCGCCATATGCGTCAACCGAACTTTGTTCCAATTTCCCTGCATTTCAACCCGATCACATCGAATTACAATCGATTCAGATAGTACTTTTTAATCCGAGGTAGCTAATGCTCAACCGTCGTCTCAATCTGGCAATTGCTCTTTCATCAGCCCTGATTCTCGCCGGCTGCGCCGGCTCGCCCGAGCGCACTGATTTCGTTGAGATAGGAAACAACACATACACGATCAGCGCCTCGAGCGACTCCACCGACAACGGCGGCATCGTCCGTGTGGAGCTGATCAAGCAAGCTCAGGAATTCTGTTCGGATAAGGATCTCAGATTCCGCTTGCTCAACTCTCGCTTCAATGACAGCAACGACGACAAGAGTGCCACGGCGACCATAGACTTCGTTTGTGAATCACATACGGCAGCTTCAGCCAATCAGCCTCCGCAGCCAGCTCCCAAAGATGAAGTCCCCTCCGCCAAAGTTCCTTCGGTCTTAGTGCCTTCCGCTCAACCGCGTTAAACAAAGCACTCAGATCAACGGCAAGTGAAACCGCAAGCGTTCTGCCTTCCACGCAAAGCGCAAGCGGTTTTTGTTTGTCTTCAAGAGATTCCCTCACTTCGTCGTCGGGCTCGGTGAGAGGAATTCTCTCCACATCGCCCATTCCGCAGATCACTTGGTACTTGCTAGCCTCACAACTTTCACTCCGAACTTCTCGTTCTGAGCTTCAATTGAGGCCTGAATCCGCTCTCGGCAAGGGCACCAAGGCAGAATGAAATTTGTACCAACATTCCGTTCCTGTTTGGGGGATTGATCACGCAATCTTGGCAACAGAAACCTCATTAATCGTTGTTACTAGCATTGCAACTTTGACGATGATTCATATTTGCGTTACGCTGTGGTTTCATTCAATCTCAGTGTTCTAAAACTGTTATGCCCAATTCATTCACTGTAGCTACGACTGTTCTCCCTCCTGCTATCAAAAGCTTTGACATTGATAAATTAACTATTTGCAGAATTCCATTTTTGAACATAAAGGCAAAACTGTTCTACATCGATGAATTCTACGCCAAATCTACAAACTGGGATCAGTACAATGAACCTGGCATTTATTTCTTACTTGGTCAAACAACACTAACTGAGAACAACTACAAAACTCCATTTGTTTACATTGGACAAGCTAAAGAAATCGGAGAAAGACTTAAATACCATTCAAGCGATCCCAATAAAACAAAATATTACAGCCTGGCTATAGCATTTACCAGTTCTGACTTTAACGATACATTACTCAATCTAGTTGAGAGAACTTGTATTCAAAAAGCTCGCGATAGCCATCGAGTTTTACTCACAAACAAACAAAAAGGATCGAAAACTACTGCCAATTTAACAAAAAACTCCTCCAGTAGTCTTACTCGCCCCGAAATACAAAATGAATTAATCTGTACAGCTATAGAGCAGATATTACTCACATGCGACCAAAGCATTTTAACTGCACGCCATCGAGAACCTTCTGAAATTATTGCTGATAAAAATCTTGAAAAAATAATTCTTATACAAGGAAATCTCAGAATCGAAGCCTTATCTTTGAAAGGTAACGGATTATTAATCCTAAAAGGTTCTTCCTTTAGACAAAAAATTAGCGCATCATTAACAAATTCAGATGCTGACCAACTGCGCAAACTTTTAAAAAAGAATAACTATATTGACGACCAGACCAATACTTTTAAATATGACTATTTCGTAAAAAACGAAACTCTTGCTGTTCAGATATGCCTAGGTAAAAATATCTCCCACCCTAACTGGAAACACACCACAAATGAAGCAATAGGCAATTCTTTAAAATCTACCAAAGCCAACATTAACACCTCGCAACCTAGTTCAATACAAAGTTCTAAAATTGAAGCCTCAGAATATTGTTATGCACTAGAAACATCAATACGTAATCCTTTACTAAAAACTTGTTTTAGTGATATTTACAAATACCTCGAACAAGACCAAGACGTCAATATCAGCGTTCCCAACAAATGGTCTATTAAACAAGGCCTCTCCTATGACTTAAAAGTAAAAGACAAAAAAATTAAAAGAGATGACATACGACTGTTAGATGGCCCCGAAAATTCTGTTTTGATCAGAATTCATAGAACAAACGCAAAGTTATCGAGTCCCACCAAAACGAGCCAGGAAATCATTCGAGAAATCTATGGTGAACATATCCGCTTTCGCATCCCAGATAAATCGTATTGGGATCTCAACAGTGTCACCATCATGGGATTTTTGCTAAGGTCTCTCAAAAAAATCTCTAGCTAATTGAACTTATTGCTATTATTGAAAAGCATTAAAATCTGAACCACTACGTTATTCACTAGATATATCTAACAGTTTTATATAGAATAGAGAACAACATAGCCTATGCTGTTCTCTATTTTTATATCTTTTTTAGCATCTAAGATCTTGAAATAATCAAACAAATACCAATCATCCAGATTCTAGAAATAAATTTCAATATTTATCTATAATTAGTGACACATCGTAGAATATACGATCGTTGCCCTATTCCTGCACTGAGACTTATATCAAATGTCATCGTGGGTGTATAGCTAATGCGAGAACAGCATTCGTCGAGATCGGAAACAACACATACACGATCAGCGCCTCGAGCGACTCCACCGACAACGGCGGCATCGTCCGTGTGGAGCTGATCCAGCAATCTCAGGAATTCTGTTCGGATAAGGATCTCAAATTCCGCTTGCTCAACTCTCGCTTCAATGACGGCAACGACGATAAGAGCGCTACAGCCACCATTGACTTTGTGTGTGAATCTTCTACAGCCACTGTAGCCAATCAGCCTGTACAGCAGGCTCCCAGAGATGAAGTCCCCTCCACCAAAGTTCCTTCGGTCCTTGTGCCATCAGCTCAAAAGCGTTAAGCAACACAAGCTGATCAATAGCAAATCAAACCGCAAGCGATCTGCAAATCACATGACCGCTGGCGGTTTCTTTTTGTGATCAATTAGCCTTCGGCAGATCGTCGCACCTCGTCGTTGGGCACGGTGAAAGATAGTCACGTCGCATCACCCACTCCGTAACTTGCCGGCGTTATCGTTTTAGGAACTTGTCGATTAGCTGGTTACTGCTTTGGAGTGCACTTGAACAAACGACCTGTTATGAATGCTTATCGAAGGTTTTTCATCAGGAACAGCCCAGGCCCGGCTACTTGTATCGCAACGACCGAGGTTCGCTGTACCGCAGACAAGCCTATCACCGACAGCTAGACATTTTTCGGATGATTGGGTCCATAAATTGCCGTGGGCAATGCGGGGACATCACTGCGGCCTGATCCTTCCGGGTAACTCTGAAAATGGAAACTACCAGCCAATTTCTGTTTCGAATACCGTACACAGTCACAACGATCAGTTTTGGACTGATTTTTCTCACAAAGGGCTTAGGTAGCAGTCAAACCACAGGTGATAGCGCCCAACGAGTACTACGCTCAGCTTTTAGCTGTTCCCCAGATTATTGTCCGATGGGATTCTGTATTCCAGTTTCGGCTCACAGTTCCACATCGCAACGCTCTTTTCCTATCAGAACAAACCCCACACTCTCCAAGCAGTTATTTCCATAGTGTCTGCGCGGCTGTGTATTCTTTTTTCAATAAGCGCAGTAACCTGGTGTTGTTCGGTTAATACCTCGTGTAAGACAAACCAAACGCCTAATTCAGGCGCAATTTGTTTGCTACACGAACATCTCAAACCTCAGAATTGGAGATTGTTTGTATGCAAAGAAGAACAATGCTGCTGTCGGCTGCCGTGATGGCAGCTCTGGGTTCGGCTTCGCCTCTGGCTCTCGCCGCTGATCAAACCATGAACGTAGATGTCTGCATCGTGGGCGCCGGTGCGGGCGGCGTAAGCGCCGGCATGGCATCGGTCGATGCGGGTTTTAAGACTGTGATCCTTGAAAAGTTAGGTGTCATCGGTGGTGGTGGCAACTACATGGAAGGCACCTTTGCAGTTGGTTCCCGTTTGCAGCTCAAGGACAACGTCGGTATCAACGTTGAAAAGCAATTCAAGCGCGTGATGGACTTCCACCACTGGCGCATCAACGGCAAGGCACTGAACAATTGGCTCAAGCAAACCGCAGCTACCATCGACTGGATGGAGCAACATGGCATCAAGTTTGAAGGCGTGCACACGGCTTTCATTGACGGCAACCGCACCTGGCATATGTTCGAAGGCGGTCACGGCTCGTCGCTTATCAAGAATTTCGCTCAGAAGATTGAAGCCAAGGGCGGTCAGATTCTGACCTCCACGCCGGCTCAGTCGCTCATCATCGACAAGAACGGGACGGTTACAGGCGTGATCGCCAAAAATGAAGACGGCGATAAGATCACCATCAACGCCAAGGCTGTGATCATCGCCACCGGCGGCTTCTCCTGCAACCCCGAAATGGTGAAAAAGTATCTGCCGTATGCCGGTTATGAATCTGCTGGCTCCCCGGGCCGCACGGGCGACGGCATTCAGATGCTTGAAAAAGCAGGTGCTGAACTCGTCAATATGAACGTGACGATGCAGGCGGGCCTTTGGCTCAAGGGCGTTCCGACCGGACTGCAGTTCGGTAAGGACGGTTTGACGGGAGCGACCTATGTACGCCTCCTGGCAGCCCTCTTCCAGCCGTATTTGAAGGTGAGCCCGAAGGGCGATCGCTTTGCAGACGAAACACTTCCGCTTGAATATATCTCCAACGCCGCAGAAGAAATCGGCGGCGAAGCCTTTGCCGTTTTTGACGACAATACTCGCAAGGAGATGATCAACGAAGGTCTGCCCCGCGGCTACTTCGGCATGGTTGCTCCCGGGACGAAGTTCACCAATTTTGACAAGCTGTTTGAAGAAGGCGTCAAGAAGGGCTTCTGCTACAAGGCCAACAGCATCAAAGAACTCGCCAAGAAGACCGGCATGGATCCGCAGCGTTTGCAGAAGACGGTCGATCGCATGAATCAGATGACCAAGAACCAGAAGGACGACGAGTTCTACAAGGACTCTCAGTGGCTTCGTGAAGTCAAGAAAGGCCCCTTCTACGCAATCAAGGGTTCTCTGCGCACTTACGCAACGGTGGGCGGTGCCAACGTCAACGAGTACTTCCAGCCGCTTACACCTGACGGCAAGGTCATCAAGGGCTTGTACGCCATCGGGCAGGATGCGGGTGGTCTCTATTCTGACAGCTACGACATGCACATCGCCGAAGGCACGGCTTCTTCCTGGGCCATCAACGGCGGACGTCTGTCGGTTGAGCACATCAAGACTTACCTCAAGAAATAAAACTTAAAACCTCGCCAATCCAAAGGATCGGCTCGGATTGCTCAACGAAACACGGGCCGACCCTTTGAAAATCCTCTCCAACAAGTTGCAGAGCTCCAGACCTCAGTAAGGAGCCCGCAGGGAATTTTTTGTCTTGAGAAACGCTATGCCAAGTCTGCGCAAACTCTTTTTAACCGCCGCAGCCGCAAGCATCTTTGCCGCGCCGAGCTTTGCCGCCCAAGTTGAACTCTGGGGCATCGTCGACACCTCCATTGATGTGGCCAACAACGGCGACAAGACCGTCACCAAACTCTCCAGCGGCAACCGTGAAGCTTCCCGCTTCGGTTTCCGCGGAACCGAAAAACTTGCCGACGGCGTGGAGGTGTTCTTCCGCCTTGAGGCCACGACCTTTGTCGACAACGGCCAGATGTCGGCAGAATCCAACCGCCTCTTTGACCGTGAAGCTGCTCTGGGCATTCGTTCGGACAAGTACGGCACACTTACATTCGGGCGTCTTTACTCGCCTCACTTCATTACGATGGCTGCCTCTGACCCGGCCGATATGTCGATCGGCAGTGCCGGCGGCTATTTCGGCAGTCCCGCCAATGAAGCCACCATCAACGGTCGTGGCGCCGACGAAGTCACCCGCGGCAACAATGCCATTGAATACGTCACGCCAGATTTCCACGGCTTTTCGATGAAGTTTTATACGGCTCTCGGTGAAAAAACCAAGCCGGAAGGCTACGGTTCGAACAGCCCGACGCGTGGCAACATGTACTCGATCGGCATGAACTACCGCGGCGAGCGGCTCACAATCAATGCAAGCTGGTTGAGGCAAAACACCGAAAACAGCGCCTTCAATGAGTGGGACGACTACTACGCTCTGGGCATTCTGTATGACTTCGGCATCACGAAGCCCGCATTGCTCATCGTGCATCGAAAAGGCTCTGACACGGCCGAAGCCAATATGAACGGCAACGGTGAAACCGGCAACGGCAGTCCTGACCTTTGGATGGTTCAGCTCGGCGCCACCACGCCTTTGTACGGCGGCAAACTTCTGACGCAAGTCGCAGGTCTCAAAAACGAGACTCGTGAAGATGCCGACGCCTGGTCCTGGAGCATTCGCTATGACTATCCGCTGAGCAAGACCTTCACGCTCTACGGCGGCGTGACGGGCCTGATCAACGACACGAACTCTCGCTACAACATCGGTGGCGGCGGTTCAGCGTCGCCCGGTCTCGAAGTAGATTGGGGCAACAACACGTGGATGGCCTATACCGGCATGACACTGCACTTCTGATCTGAAGCAGTTCCCACGGGCAAGACCGAGCGCTCTTCTTCTCTCCCGCCGGCTTGCCCGTTTTCATTTTTGCAACGTCAATGCTCCCGTATCCATTTGAGTGCGTTCGTAAGCCTTTCGACGTCAACCCACATATCGCCTTCTGCATCCCGCACAAAGCCCTTAGAGTGTGACCAGTCGCAGAGCAGGCGGTCAAAGGAACTTTTGGAAAGGTACAACACCGAGCGCATAGCCTCACGAGGCAGCGTGTAAGGAAGCTTGGCGTATGTTTCTCCCAAAGCAGCCGAGCGGTTTTCGCTGCATATGCGGCCATTGAGGTCAACCGTACCGTCGGAAAGAAGGAGCACCGAAAAGAGAATCTCAAGGCGTTTTTGGGGCTCCATCGAAAAAAGCACTTCCATGCCGATGAGCTCGCTTTTGGCCGAAAGCTCGCAGTAGCCCATCAGCGCAAGCGTGAGGTCAAGATCGGTGAGAAGCTCTTCTCGCACAAGCCGATGCGAGCAGATGTAGACCTCAACGTCCGTGAGCGCTATGAGTTTGCGCGGCGATGGCACTGCTGTGATGATGTTAAGCGTTCCCATGAGTCGGCCGCCGGTAAAAAGATTTATCGCCAAAGGCTTCGTATAGAGTGAAGCATCAACCACGCCCTGGGCAACGACGCCGGAGGAAATGAAAAAGAGCCGATCGTAGGGCTGAGTCTCGTTTAAAAGAACGTCTCGCGCCTTATAGCTGCGTCGTTGGCTTTTGGCACGAATCCAATTCTCAATGCAAGGGGGAACGCGAGGCACGATCCAAGGAATAACCATTGAAGAGTAAGCATGAGGTGGCGGGGGGTTTTGCATGTCCTTCTTCTCCAACCATCGTTCGCGAACGACTGTGCGTATACTCGGAAATCATAAAAGACCCCGAAGGAGACCTCAAGTATTGCCAGCCATTGTTGCTACCCACTGTTGCCGCTTGTTGGCAAACGTCACCCGACGATTCAACCTAGCAACTGATCCATTCCGACAAGATGCAAATACGGATCTCTTGTGGCCATATCAAGCAACACGTCGTCAAAACCCATGCGGGAAAAAATCCAATAGTAAAAAACGGCGTCCTTCGCAACCGGCAGTTGTTCGCATTTAGCCTGAAGGGAGCGCAATACTTTTATTCCGACTTTCTGATTGCGATACTTGCATTCAGCCACAAGACAATGCCGTCTTTCGTGATCGGCTCCAACCAAATCAATCTCCGTGCCGTTTCTCCACCATCGCCCCAGAGTCGTCACAGAAAACGGCAATTTCCCGGAAAAGCGGAGTCGTGTCAGGTATTGACGACAGACCTGCTCAAAAGATTCCGCTGCGAAATCCGCAAAACAAGGCTCTACGGTCGCTTCCCATTCTGAAAGGGCCTCTTGCCGCGTCATGATCAGAGTCGGATTGTTGGCTAAAAACCGGAACCAAAATTTCACGTACGGATCGGCAATGCGATAGAGTCCTCGAGACGCATTTCCCAAATCGCCCAGACCTGCGAAGACGGGAAATTCCTTCACAACCAAATCCATATCTTCCAGTACAGACAAGTATTTGGCAAGCGTTCGCGTATCCACCAAGCTCTTCTGCGCAATTTCGTTTCTTGACGTTGAACCGAAGGCAATCGTTTGAAGAATGGCGTTGTAGGTGGCAAGATCTCGAAATTCCTGCCTCAATACCGATTGAGCCTCGTCATTGAGAAAACCGTTAGATCTCAGAATATTGGCGGCGAGATTTTCCGTCATTGAATGTTGTGGCTTCACGCCCTGCCAGAAATAAGGGATTCCGCCCAACACAGCGTAGCCGCGAAAAACGTCATCCACAGAGTAAGAAGGCACAAATTCGGCGACCGTCTGAAAAGGAAGCGGACGAACCTTCATGATGGTTCTCGCTCGCCCGTAAAGAGGATTCTTTTCTCCCAAAACTTCTTTGGCGATAAAAGACACGGCGCTGCCACAAAGCACCAGCAGAATGTTTTCTCGGGACAGCTCCTCGTCCCAAAGCACCTGAAGCTCGGAGAGTATGCTCGGACGCTCCTTGGCAATGTATTGAAATTCGTCAATGACAATCACCTTGCGAGCCGGTGACGGCTGAGTCGCAAGCGCCCTGAGCGCCGAAGTCCATTCGAGATAGCGCAATTGCGGATTCCCACAAAATGTTCCCACAGCCTGAGAAAAACGATCCAATTGGTACGGATCTTTCCATGTTTTCGCTGTGTAGAAAAAGGTGGGTTTTCCTTCACAGAATTTTTGAATAAGTGCCGTTTTTCCAATACGCCGATGGCCGTAAATAATTGCCATTTCGGCTATTCTGCTGTCATACGCATCCTGCAGTAAACAACCCGCGACTAAAGTCGCAGGCTTTGCAACTATCACATTCGTAATGTCGCATTAGGCCTGTTTACGTCCGGCCTCTGGGTCATCAGCAGATAGCCCAGACCGTGCAGATTTCGACCTGCATTCAGGTCGCTGTGCGCTCGGTAACCACAGTGACATTCGAACCGGTGCTTCTTTCTCTTTCCGATCGCACCGCACGACGAACACGTCTTGCTTGTATATCTCGGATCCACAAACATTACCCTCATTCCTAATCTTGAGGCTTTGTTGACAATCATCTGCTGCAGCTCTCGAAACGGCCATCGGTGCAACCTGGCCCGCACCTTGTGTCCGGCCTTGATTCTCTCGCGAATGTGCGTGAGATCCTCCAATACGATCAGCCGCTTGCCGCTTTGTGAGGCTTCTTCAACGATTGTCTTGCTGACATTGTGGTTGATGTGTTCCACGTGTCGTCTTTCTCGGCCTGAGATTTGGCGTAACTTCCGTTTGGCGTTACGCGAACCGTTGCGCTGAAGACGAGCTCTGTGACTCAAATACTTATCGCGGTCATTTTTCAATTTGCCGGCTTTGAACAGACTGCCGTCCGAAGTGGCTGCCATGTTGTTTTCACCGACATCAACTCCGAGAATTTCCTCCTTTTTTAGATTCCTCAAACTTGGCAATTTGAGATCACGCTCGACAGCGATATGCAGCTGCCAGCTTCCCTTGGTGCCTTTTCGTCCTTTTTTGTAGACCAGATTACACTCGCGCCACTTGCCGTTCGACAAAATGTCTTGTTGAAAAGTTCCGGGGCAGAGGCGCACCGAGACGCGCTTCCGGCTTGTAAAGACGGTAGCTGTGGTGCGATCTTTCGAAAATGTCAAAGTACGCACGTCCAGATGGATGCCAACGTTTTTAAAGACGATTTTTGGCAACTCCAGATTC
>NZ_QRLV01000014.1 GCF_003472385.1 Sutterella sp. AM11-39
CCAAACCCGCTATGAAGCAGGAAGCCCCTCATTTCAATGAGGGGAGAAGTCACGACGCTGATTGAAGGCGGTTCGCTGGAAAAAATCGGAGCCGGACCTTCCACGCGTTATCGAGTCACCGCTCCGATCGAGTAATTGACTCCGCCGTCCGTAGCGATAGTTTTTTCCTTTTTTACCGTTACTCTCTAAAAAATGAGCGTCACGGGTACCGTCAATTTTTGATATATTGCCCACGAACAGGGACGGCACCTGTCGGAGCCCCGAGTTCCCCCAGAGGCTGCCCGCGCCATCGGCGAGCTTTACGTTTGCCGAGCGACAATCCGTACCCCACAAGGGTGACGGCCCGTTTTTCTTTTTTGTTTCGCCTGCCCGTTTGCGAAGTTTCCGATTCGGTCGGCTCAGACCGAGGCATTTCACCTCACCGTACTTCGCCGCAGAGT
The DNA here is from genome assembly GCF_003472385.1 of Sutterella sp. AM11-39. Lineage (GTDB taxonomy): Bacteria > Pseudomonadota > Gammaproteobacteria > Burkholderiales > Burkholderiaceae_F > Duodenibacillus > Duodenibacillus intestinigallinarum. The sequence continues at coordinate 441 of NZ_QRLV01000014.1, forward strand.
TTCTCTGCAGCGCATCACCGACCGATTCCGGACACAAGCAGTCCCTGTGCCCGGTGTGTTTTTTACGCAGACTGACGCAGCACGTTTAATTCATCATCAGAGAAAATCATGAGCGAATTCATCCTCACCGCGACCGATGCCAACTTTCAGGACACCGTGAAGAACGTGACCGACAAGCCCGTCTTCGTCGATTTCTGGGCTCCCTGGTGCGGCCCCTGCCGTATGCTGGCCCCGTCGCTTGACGCCGCTGCCGAACAGTTCAACGGCCGCGCCGTGATCGCCAAGTACAACGTGGACGAAAACTCCGCCATCGCCACTGAAAACAACATTCGCGGCATTCCGACGGTTCTCGTCTACAAGAACGGCGAAGTCGTCGGTCAGCACACCGGCGCCATGGGTAAGAGCGAATTGATGTCTTTCATCGAGCAGTACCTTTAATTCGCAAATACTGTAAACTGCGGCTCGTCTCGGGCGGCTTTCCGTTGCCGCCCGGCCGCAATTCTCTTTGCCCTCCGCTTATTTGCGGCGCATCGGGCGCAAAGCTGCCGATATTCAGGCGTCTTTTCCGTTCTTTTTTCAATCAACTTACAAACCGGCTCTTGTCCGCAAGGGCGTTTGTCTGTGCGCGTCTGCATGCGCGCAGTCAAACCATTTGAACATTCACTTCAAAATGCATCTCTCTGAGCTCAAAACACTGCACATCAGCCAGCTGCTTCAGATGGCTACCGAACTTGAGATCGACAATGCGCAGCGCATGCGCAAGCAGGAACTCATGTTCGCAATTCTCAAAAAGCGCGCCAAGCAGGGCGAACAGATCTTCGGCGATGGCACGCTAGAAGTTCTGCCCGATGGTTTCGGCTTTTTGCGCAGCCCGGATACGAGCTACCTGGCAAGCACGGACGACATCTACATTTCGCCCTCTCAGATCCGCCGCTTCAACCTTCACACCGGTGACTCGATCGAAGGCGAAGTCCGCACGCCCAAGGACAACGAACGCTACTTCGCGCTCGTAAAAGTCGATACGGTGAACGGTCTTCCGCCCGAGCAGCTCAAGCACCGCATGCTCTTTGAAAATCTCACGCCGCTTTTCCCGACCGAACCGTTGCGTCTGGAACGCAATATGCGCGGCGAAGAGAACGTGACGGGGCGCCTGATCGACATCATCGCCCCGATCGGCAAGGGCCAGCGCGGTCTGATCGTTGCCAGCCCCAAGACCGGTAAGACGATTCTGATGCAGTCCATCGCGCACGCCATCACGGCCAATCACCCCGATTGCGTCCTGATGGTGCTTCTCATTGACGAGCGACCCGAAGAAGTGACGGAAATGCAGCGCTCGGTCAAGGGAGAGGTCATCGCTTCGACATTCGATGAGCCGGCAACGCGCCACGTGCAAGTAGCTGAAATGGTGATCGAAAAGGCCAAGCGCCTTGTCGAAAGCAAGAAGGACGTGGTGATTCTGCTCGACTCGATCACGCGTCTGGCTCGCGCCTATAACACCGTGGTGCCGAGTTCCGGCAAGGTTCTCACGGGCGGCGTGGACGCCAACGCCCTGCAGCGCCCGAAGCGCTTCTTCGGCGCGGCCCGCAATGTGGAAGAAGGCGGCTCGCTTACCATCCTCGGTACGGCGCTCGTCGACACCGGCAGCCGCATGGACGACGTGATCTTCGAAGAATTCAAGGGCACCGGCAACTCTGAAATCGTGCTTGAACGCCGTCTGGCTGAAAAGCGCGTCTACCCGGCCATCAACATCAATCGTTCCGGCACGCGCCGCGAAGATCTGCTCATCACGCCGGACAATCTGCAGAAGATTTGGATCCTGCGCAAGCTTCTCTTCGATATGGATGAAATCGAAGCCATGGAATTCCTGCTCGAGAAAATCCGCAACACGAAGAGCAACGCCGAATTCTTCGACATGATGCGCGGCGGCAGATAAGTTTCTCGCTGCCGAAGCACTCTGAAATCCGCTTATGACAAAACGAGTTCAGAAGCGGATTCTGTTTTCTTAGGCTGACAACATACGCCGACACACTTGATTTTCTTAAAAAAATCGCGGATAATCGCGTCCTTTCCGTTTGGTACGTGGCGTGCATGCCCGGCGTAAGACCTCTCCTATAGAGGCGGCTGCGCAAGGCCCGCAGGGCGGCCGACAAAATCATTTTCGGAATTTATTTAAATGAAACCCAATATTCACCCCGAGTATCGTCCCGTCGCCTTCGTTGACCTCTCGATCAACAAGACCTTCATCATCTCCTCTGCTGTGCAGACCAAGGAAACCGTTGAAATCGACGGCGTGACCTACCCGCTCTTCAAGCTTGATACCAGCTCGGAAAGCCACCCCTTCTACACCGGCGCTCAGACCCGCATCGTCGAAGCCGGCCGTGTGGAAAAGTTCCGCGCCAAGTACGCTCACGTCACCAAGAGCGCCAAGTAATTCTTCGGCGATTCGTTCCGGAATCGACCAAAGCTCGGTTCCGGTACTGCGAAGAACGATCAAGCTTGGAATCAAAAAAGCCCCGCTTCGTTCGGGGCTTTTTTGTGTTGTGTCCGGAATTTTTCACGAAGACAAGCCGGATCGATAAAATAAGTCAGTCAAAGTCTCAACGGTCCCTCGGATGCTCGACCTTAAGCCAACGCCCCTGAATGTCACGCAAGAAGCCGCACACAAGATGCCGCGGTTTCTTTTGCTTGCCCTTTTGACGATCTTTGTTTTCTCGGGGCTGTTCGGCCGCGACTTATGGTCTTCGGCCGAGAGTCGACTGCTCGCCGAGGTCGTCTCCATCGACTTCACGGATCCCGCAAGCTGGCTCTTTCCCTTTGCCTCCGGCGAAATCATCACCGAGCAAGGCCCTTTGCCGGGATGGATCGGTGCCATCTTCACCACGCTTTTCGGCAGTCTCGTGGGCGAACTGCGTGCCATGCGTCTCTCGTCCATTCTGTGGTTTGCCATCAGCACGTCCTGCATTTGGTACGGAACCTGGTTTCTGGCTCGCCGCCGCGAAGCGCAACCCGTTGAACAGGCCTTTGCCCGTCAAGCTCAGTACCGCGACTTCGGCCGCCTGATGGCTGACGCCGCCACGCTCTTTTTCATCTCTCTTTTCGGCATCGTCGTCAAGCAGCACGAAGCCGTTTTTGAAACAGCCGAACTCGCCTTTTCCTGCGCCGCCTTCTTCGGCTGCTGCTGGGCGCTCACCCGTCCCTACTGGGGTTCCGCACTTGCAGGGTTTGCATGTGGCGCGAGCATTCTTTGCTCCAACCTTCTCGTCGGCGCCACCGTTTTGGTCGGCTGCCTGATGTCGCACATTCTGGTGCGCGGCATCGGTGACACGGCCCGCAAGATCTTTACCACGGTTGCGGTCGCCTTCATCACCTTCGGTCTGTGGCCGTTGGTCGCCTATCTCCTTGCGGGCGTCGTTGCCGGCGACTACTTCAACCTGTGGGCTCAGCGCCAGATTCAAATCGTAGGCTTCTTTGATCCCCAGGAAATCCTGTGGTTCGTCAAGCACTTTATCTGGTATCTGTGCCCTGCTTGGCCGTTTGCATTCTGGGCCATCTGGATGTGGCGCAAAAACCTCACCATCACACACATCGCCCTGCCGCTGAGTTTTTGCTGCGCCTGGTTGATCGGCTTCATTCTCTCGTCGGACGTAGCGGCTGAAACGCTTCTTTCCGTCACGATCGCACCGCTCTGCGTCTTGGCCTCCTTCGGTCTGATGGCCTGCAACCGCAGCACCAAGAGCATGCTTGAACTCTTTTCGGTGGCGATCTTCACGTTGGCCCTGACCGGCGTCTGGGCCTACTTCATTGCCTGGACGCTCGGCTTTCCGCCCAAGATGCACTGGTCGATTCTGCGACTGACTGCCGACGAGTCCGTTTCGCACGCTCACTGGACGGCGATCCTGTTGGCTCTGGTACTGCTTGTCTTCTGGCTTTACCTGTGCGTGCGCCGCCTCATGCGTCGTCCGATCCGCTTCTGGACAGGCCCTTGGCTGAGCGCTTCCGGCATCACGGTGCTCTGGATCAGCGCGGTGTGTCTCTTCGGACCGGTCATCGACAGCAACCGCACCTACGCCAATATTGCCCGAGAAATGTCGCAGGAACTCAAGACTATGCACTATGTGCCCGGCGTAGATTGCGTACTGGCTCAGACGCTGCCCTTGAGCGAGCGCGGCGCCATCGAATGGCACTCCAACATTTCGCTCACGGCTTCCGAATCGGCTTCCTGCCGCTTTGTCGTCACCCACGTTTCAGCCAAAGCTCAGGCTAAGAATCCGACGAAGATGGCTCCGGGTTTTGTGGTGCTGAAGTCCTTCCGCCCGCGCTCCGATACGCGCTATCTGCTCGGGCCCGCCGGACCGGTGCTCATCGAAAAGCAGCTCTAAAAAATCTCCTTCAACAGGTCGGGACGGTTTGTGCAAATGGCATCCGTCCCGATTTGCTTGAGCACCATAGCTTCTCGGACGTCGTCGACCGTCCCAAGCCATCACACCCCAGCCGTGCGCGTGCGCGGTTTCAATCAACTCCGGCGTCACTAGGTCTTTGTGCGGATGAACCGTCTGCAGCTTAAGCTTTCGCGCCAACGCCAGCCAATCGCACTTCGGGTCTTCAAACAAAAAGCCGCACGGCGTTCCGGGACTTCTGTTGAGAAACGCCGTCAAGCACTCGACGGAGAAGCTCGACACCAGGAGAGGAACGGTCAGCTGCGTTTTTTTAAAAAACTCCGCAACACGTTCCGCCAATTCTTCCTCTCGCCCGGCTATCGATTTGAGCTCCATGTTCATTGCCAACTTCAATGAGTTGCAAGCCTCAACGGCCTCCTGCAGAAAACAGACCGGTACCGAGTCTTGCTGTGGCTGACGCGGATTTCGTACGCGGAGCAACTTCAGGTCAGCTGCGGATAGTTCTCCGACAAAACCGACCCCGTCGATGACTCGTCCGAGTTTTGCATCGTGACTCAGAACAAGCTCGCCATCGGCCGTGAGCTGTACGTCAAACTCCACGGCTCGGCAGCTGAACTCTTTTGCCGTCGTAAATGCGGCAAGCGTGTTTTCGGGCGCTAAAAAGCCCGCGCCTCGGTGCGCAACCAAGTTCGGCAATGACCACGTTGTGCGATCCACTTCAATCGAGCATGGGGGCAAAAGTGTCTTCTCGTTTCTGTTCACAACAGATCCTTTGTTTTGCGCGCGAGATAGAGCGGAATATTGGTTATCGAACCGTCTGTGCGATAACCGTGCTTGGAAAAGCGTATTGCCTGTTCCGGTTCATATTCGGCAATGTAGCGTTTGAACGACGGGGCCGATTTATCTTCTCCTGCCTTGACTTCGACCGGGATGATTTCGGTTCCGTTCTGCAAAACGAAGTCGATTTCTCCATACTTGTTCACGTAATAACGAGGCGCAACCTCAAAAAGGCCTTGCAATTGCTGCAGCACATAGTTCTCCGTCAACGGACCTTTGAACTGATAGTCGCTTTTGAGCAGAATCGCCGCATTGTCAATGCCTGCCATGCACTTCAAAAGCCCCGTGTCGAACAAAAAGAGCTTGAATTGGTCCGTCTTGTCAAAGGCCGGCAACGGATGCTCGGGCTTAACCGTGTTACAAACGCGGTTGAGCATGCCGGCCGAAACCAACCACTCGATGGCTTCTTCGAAATCTCTGGCTCTCGCGCCTTCACGCACGGCACCGTACATAAACTTTTCGTTGGCTTTGGCTAGCTGAGACACGATGCTTCGGAAGACCAGCAAAATGCGACCGCTGTTGATTTTTCCGTTGTGCTTGGAGAATTCGTTCTCGTAGATTTCGATCAGCTCACGTTGAATCCGCATCACTTTGACCGGATCCTTGTTCTGAACCCAAGACGCCACGCACTCAGGCATGCCGCCGATGATCAAATAATGGTTGAATGCTTCAAGCAGGCGTCGGTGAAAAAGCTCCTCGATTGGTTGGTTCTTCCGAATGCTTCGATAGTAGGCAAAGAGATCCGGATCGGTAGCTTCCAGAAATTCGTCGAAACAAAGAGGGTAGAGGTCAAGAAGATTGACCATTCCGGCCAGATAAGACTTGGGCTGAGCCAGAAGCGTTCCCAGAAAACTGCCGGCAGCCATCACGTGATAGTCGTTTGCTTTTTCCTTGAAATACTTGAGCGCATTGAGTGCTGCAGAGCACTCCTGAACCTCGTCAAAGACGATGAGTGTGTCACGCGGCAAGATTTTCTCGCCTGCGATCAGCGACAACAACTCAACGATACGGTGCGGATCTTTGTTCACTTCGAAAACGGAGGATAAATTGACGTCTTCGTCGAAATTGAAATAGGCAACGCTCTTATAGCAGTCTCGACCAAACTGACGCATCAACCACGTCTTGCCCACCTGACGCGCTCCGCGAATCACCAATGGTTTTCGGTCCGGACTTTCCTTCCAGGCTGCCAAATCTTCAAACGCCGTACGCTGCATCGTATTTACCCTTGATTTTCAAGGAATTTTAATATGTTTGCCACATTTTTCCAGGATTTTTCGCACGCTTTTCACACATTTTTCCGTAAAAATCCACGCTACGAAAACACATTTTTCCGCAAAAACACCATTACAACACAGCGCGCGATAAAGTAACGATGCCACGACTTCATAATCGTCCCCTTCCGAGCAAAGCAACATCATGGCCAACATTCAAACGATCGACATCCGCGGCGCACGCGTCCACAATCTAAAAGACATCAACGTGTCGGTGCCATTACACCAAATCGTCGGCATCGCAGGTGTCTCGGGTTCCGGCAAGTCGTCGTTGGCGCTGGGGGTCCTCTATGCCGAAGGTTCGCGCCGTTATCTCGATTCACTCTCAACCTACACGCGGCGCCGCATGACGATGGCATCCAAAGCGACCGTCGATGAAGTGTTGCATGTGCCTGCCGCCTTGGCCTTGCGTCAGCGTCCCGGCATTGCGGGCATCCGCAGCACATTCGGCACCTCGACGGAATTGCTCAACAGCCTGCGCCTGATGTTCTCACGCTTGGCGAGCCACGTTTGCCCCAACGGCCACCATGTTCCTCCCTCCCTTTTGGTGGCCGCAGAAAAAGAGCTCGTCTGCCCGACCTGCGGAGCCCGCTTTTACGGTCCTTCAGCCGAAGACCTCTCCTTTAACGGTGCGGGCGCCTGCCCCACTTGCAGCGGCACCGGCATCGTTCGTACCGTGGATCGCAGCACATTGGTTCCGAACGAGAACCTCACCATTGAAGAAGGCGCAGTCGTCGTTTGGGGTTCGCTCATGTGGTCGCTCATGGTCGACGTATGCCGCGAAATGGGCGTGCGCACGAACGTGCCTTTCAAGGACCTGACTGACAAGGAAAAGAAAATCGTCTTTGAAGGCCCGGCGGAGAAAAAGCACATCCTCTACAAGGGCGGCAAAAACTCCAATCCTGTTGAGCTTGACTTCACGTACTTCAACGCGGTCTACACCGTTGAAAATGCGCTTGCCAAAGTCAAGGACGAATCCGGCATGAAGCGCGTGGCGAAGTTTCTCAAGGAAGACGCTTGTCCGGACTGCGGCGGTACACGTCTCTCGGAAAAAGCCCGCGCGCCGCTTTTAAACGGCATCAATCTTGCTCAAGCCTGCTGCAAACCTCTGTCCGAACTCATCGACTGGGTCAAAGCGGTTCCCGCTTCCGTCCCCGAAGAAATGCGTCCGATGGCGCAGAGCATCTGCGAGTCTTTTTTGGAAAATGCCAAGCGTCTCTGTGATCTGGGCTTGAGTTATCTTTCGCTTGATCGAGCCGCGTCCACCCTTTCAACAGGCGAACGGCAGCGTATGCAGCTTGCGCGTGCCGTGCGCAACCGCACCACCGGCGTTCTCTACGTGCTGGACGAACCCTCCATCGGCTTGCACCCGAGCAATATCGAGGGACTTCTGGCCGTGATGAAGGATCTGGTCGCCGACGGCAATTCCGTCGTCTTCGTCGATCATGATGTGCAGATTCTCTCCGCAGCCGACCATCTGATCGAAATGGGGCCCGGTGCGGGCGCTGCGGGCGGCCGACTCATTGCTCAAGGCAGCGTAAAGAATCTCTCTCGCGATCCGACATCCTTTATCGGACCGTTTCTGGCAGGAAAAACCGTTTGCGTTCGCACGCCGGTTCCGGAGTCCGACGTTTTTTCACTCGGTACTATTGACCTCAAGACCAAAGCGATTCACACGGTCAAACCTTTGCACGTACGGATTCCCAAAGGACGGCTAACCGTGGTTACCGGAGTTTCCGGTTCCGGCAAAACCACGTTGGTACTCGAAAGTCTTGTTCCGGCCCTTTCGTCGCTTGTCAACAACCGTGCGCTGCCGGAGCACGTCACAAGCATTGAGGCTCCGGGCATTTCCGCCGTCAAGCTCATTGACGCCTCTCCAATCGGCATCAACGTGCGCTCGACCGTCGCCACCTATGCCAACTTACACGATGAGCTGCGCAAGGTTTTTGCCAAAACGCAGGACGCCAAAGATCAGGGATTTAAGGCGGGCGATTTTTCCTACAACACCGGCAAACTGCGCTGCCCGACCTGCGACGGCACGGGAGAAGTCAATCTGGACGTTCAATTCCTGCCCGACGTCAACATCGACTGTCCCGATTGCCGCGGAAGCCGCTACAGTCTTTTGGCTCACCGTGTGGAGTTCGAAAACAAAAACGGAGAACTCCATACGCTACCGCAACTGATGGCCATGGATATCAATACGGCCCTGCACGCCTGCGCCGGGCTCACCACCGTCTGCCGACGTCTCGAAACGCTGGCTTCACTCGGCCTCGGGTACTTGACTCTGGGCGAAGCCACACCCAATCTATCGGGCGGCGAAGCGCAGCGCTTAAAGCTTGCGGGCGAAATGACGCGCGCTCAAAGCGACACTGTCTTTGTTTTTGACGAACCCACGATCGGCCTGCACCCACTTGATGTCGAGACACTTCTCGGCGTCATCAACCGCTTGATTGAAAACGGGGCGACGGTGGTGGTGATCGAGCACGACCTGGACGTTATCCGCAATGCCGACTGGATCATCGACATGGGGCCCGAGGGCGGCGAAGCGGGCGGGCGCGTTGTAACTGCGGGCTCCGTTTCTGCCGTTAAAAATTGTCCGGATAGCCGCACAGGACGTTATCTGTAATCAAGCGCGAGCTACCAACATCGCGGAGATATGTTTCCGTCGGTATTTTTACCATTCCGGCGCATCTTCGTTTTCGCACGCCAGACGCTCGTCGATGCCTGACAGACACAGATCCAGCGCAATAAAGAGTCGACAAAGAGTGTCGACCCGAATATCAACCTTGCCGCGCTCAAAGTCCGACACCAGCCGCTGCGTCACGCCCGCTTTTTGCGCAAGCTCGTTTTGCGTCATGCCTCTCTCTCGCCGTTTGGCTTTGAGCCACACCGAGACTGCCGGCGGAGTGCGCAGCATCATTGTTGTTCTGGTGGAAATTTCCATGGAAAAAGATACCCGATTCAGTATATTTTCGTATTATACCTAAACGGGTATTTTTTGAAATACTGCTTTTACATCAATGACTTTCGTGTACCGGCTCACCCACTTTATGTCCCGTTTGTTCGCCCAACAGCCACTTGCCTGTTTTGAGTTTTACAACAAGCAAACTCAGTAGCGAGACGCCCACGATGGCCGCACCGACATAGGCGACCGGCATGAATCCCGCCGCTTCGGACACACGGCTGCCGATGAAAGCCCCGCCGCCGATGCCGACATTGAAAATACCCGAATATAGCGATGCGGCAACGTCTGCCGCATCAGGAGCAACCGTCAAGAGCACCGTTTGGAAGGCGAGGCAAACCGCCGTCATCGCAGCGCCCCAACAGATGATCAGCACAGACAGACTCGGCGTATGGGCGGCTGTGACTGTCAGCAACGCAAGCGAAATGCACATAATCACCATGGCACTCAAAAGCGTCGTCTCAACATGCTTGTCCACCGTTTTGGAAGCAACGACGGTACCGATGATGCCGGCGATACCGAAGACAAAAAGCATGGTGACGATCATGCCTTCGTCCAAGCCGCCCGCGGTCGCCAGAATCGGATTGAGGTACGAGTAAGCCGTGAATTGACCAAGCACGGTCACGACCGTCAGGAGATAGAGCTGCTGCAGACCCGGGCGCTTCAAGATCACGGGCAGACTCTTCAGCGACCCGGCGTGGGTGGCTTCGCAAACCGGCAGGACAAAGAAAATCACCACGAACACCAAAGCCGAACCGATGCCGATGATGAAAAACGACATGTGCCAGCCAAAGAGGTGGCCGAGGTTTGTTCCGATCGGAACGCCCAACACTGTCGCCACAATGGTGCCGCCCATTACGGCGGCCAGTCCGACGGCTCGCTTGCCGTGCGGTGCCACACGGGCGGCAAGCGGCGTCATGATCGACCAGAAGATCGAATGCGTAAGCGCCACGCCGACACGGGCCGCAAAAAGCGTCTCAAAGCTTTCCACCCATGGCACCACGAAGTGACAGAGTGAAAAGACAAAGAGCAATACCAAGAGCAGCTTGCGACGCTCAAAACGAGCCGTAACGATCGTGAGCGGCAGCGACATGATCGCCACCACAAAGGCGTAACCCGTCAAGATGAGACCGGTGAAAGGCACCGTCTCGTTGAGGCTGGAGGCAATGTCGGGGAGCAGCCCTACGGGCAGGAATTCGCTCGTGTTGAAAACAAAGGCGGCAAAGGCAAGCGCAATGATCGGAAGCCAGGCTCGGAAACCTGTCTTGTGCAGTACCGGAGTCGACATAGATAACGAAAAATACGGAGCGATAGACGCGAAAAGGCTGCAGAACAAAAAAATCCTGCAGCTCTTTTCAAAATAACGAAAGATCAGGCGTGCCTCAGAGGGCGGCGAAATTTTCCTTCAGCGTCGCTTCAAAGCGCGCGAAATCTTCTGCGTGCGTCGGGTTCTTGATCACATCGTTGGCCATGAAGGTCTTGCCGATGTTCTTCATACCGATAAATTGGAAGGCCTTGTGCACAGGCAGCAGAACGGCATCGATGCCGACGCCGCCGAAAAATTCCCCGGGATCGACAAAGGCGTTCAGAGGCGCATTCCAGGTGATGGAAAGCATGTACTTCTTGTCGGTGAGCACGCCGCCGCGGCCGTAGTTGTGCGCGGGATCGGTACGGGTGCGACCGTCGCCGCCCACGGAAAGACCGGCACAGAACACTTCATCGATGTATTGCTTCACCTGCCAAGGAGTTCCCATCCACCAGGCGGCAAACGTCAGAATCACCGCGTCGGCCGCCTTGAACTTGTCGGCTTCTTCAGCGGCCTTCCATTGCGCATCCACGCGCGTGATCGTCGCTTCGTGGCCCATGGCGCTCAGGGTCTTTTGCGCGAGCTCTGCGTAGCTGTGATTGAGCGTTCCTCCCACACCGTGAAACGGCACGCCGCCGTCAACGATCAGAATTTTTGCCATTTTGACTCCCTCTCTTTTTTTATTCTTTAACCGGAGAAATCTCCGAACACAATGCGTTTCAATTGCGCCAGCAGCCCCGAAAAGGTTCCGTCGGATCGCTTTTCCGCGCCGGACAGACGGCGACGACGCACCGTTTCCGTCAACACTCCCACGACCGTTGCGTCTTCCGGGCTCACCAGACCGATGCTCGCGTCGCTTTGCATGAGCGGCATACCCACACGAACGGGCAAGCCCAGCACATGGTGCGCAAGCTCGGCAACGCCCGGCATTCGGGCCACGCCGCCGGTGAGCACGATGCCGGCCGAGGCTCTCAGGTTCCAGCCGTCAGGACTGAGGTACGTGCGGGCGATAACTTTAAACATTTCCGTGAGCCTTGACTCAACGGTCATCACAATTTTTTCGCACGAACAGGAATCGGGTTCGCCGGTCGACTCTCTCGTATAGCGCACCGTCTCATAGGCGTCTTCCGGACGAAGCGGCCAGTGGCCGTAGGTGAGCTTGATGTCTTCGGCGTCGCTCATGTTGCAGCCGAGCACTGCAGCGATGTCCCTCTGGATGGTGTTGCCGCCCATGCCTGCGACAGCCGTAAATTCCACCTGTCCCTTTTCCCAACAGGAGATGTCCGTCGTGCCCGCACCGATGTCGAGAACCACAACGCCGAGTTCCTTGTCGGTGGGCGTGAGAACGCCCGCGGCACTCGCCCAGGGCTGTAACACCAGGCCTTCGATATCGAGTCCCGCTCGGCGGATGCACTTCACAAGGTTTTGCACGACGCTGTCCGAACCGATTGCCAGATGCACGTGCGCCTTGATGACGCTTCCGACCATGCCGATCGGGTCGTCGATCATCACGTCGTCGTTGTCAAGCGTATAGCCTTTGACGACGTGCGACACCAGTCGATCGTCCTGACTCTGCCCCTCAACCTTGGGATCAAAAGCCATGGCCAGACGCGTGACTTGCTTGACGGCAGCGCTGTCGACTTCAGCGTCGGGCAGCACCACCTGCCCCACCTTGTTGATGCTGTGAAGGTGTTTGCCGGTCAGCGCCACCGAAACCGTGGTCACCTTACGCCGCGACGTCTGCTCGGCTTCGGCAACGGCCGCGCGAATCGATTCCACGGCAAGCTCCACATCCTGCACGCTGCCGTGCTGGATGCCAAGCGAGGGGACCTTGCCAAACCCCAAAAGCGTGAGTTCTCCGCCTTCGGAAGCGTCGGCCACGGCCACCGAAATCTTTTCCGAACCGATGTCGAGCGCGGCGACGGTTGAACTTTGCTGTACGGTTTCCATGACGTTAACGGCCTCGAGTCTTCGAAGAGTTGGTAGCAGGTTTTGCCGTCTTGTCGGCAGGATTGGTTTGCGCGGCGACGTAGGCTTGAGGCGGCAGCTGCACGGCAAACGCGTTCTTGTATCGTGCGTCAATTCGCTCCGGATAGGCCTTCAGCATCGCCACGACCCGATCCATGCTGTCGAGCACCTGTCGCAGTCGATTGATGGGACCGCCCTGCGTCAGTGCACGTCCGAGCTCGATTTCCATCGAGTCGAACTGAGGCGACTCAAGCACCACCGACCAGCTGCCGCGAAACGTCGCCTTGACGGCTTTGACGCGCGCACCGATGCGCTTGACTTCCTCGTTAAAGTGCGGCAGATAGCGCACGGCCTGCTCGACGTACTGCGGGTCGCCAGAAAAGGCGGGAAGCTGCAAAAGCCGTTCGATGGGCTCGTCGTTGCTGATGTATAAAACGCCGTCTTCGCTTACCAGACGCCCGTCCTCCCAGATCGCAACCGACTGATGGCGCTTGACTTCGATGTAAAGCGAATCCGGCCACAGACGCGAGACATAGGCCGACTTGATCCAGGCGATGCCTTCCACCGCCTGTTTGACGGCGCAGATGTCGGCCGTCAGAATATTGCCCGACAGGGCGCCTTCGACCGTCCGGGTCACTTCCTGCAGGCCGCTTGCCTCCACCGGACCTCGAACCTCAATGGTCTTGATGTCCAGAAAAGGAGAACGCACGACGATCCAGGTCAGAAATCCCAGCACCGCAAGCGCCGCAATCAGGCCGCTTCCTCGGACAAGCGATCGGGCAAGCTTCACGCACCGACCTCCTTAACTCAGCGGCGCGCCGCGCCGTCGAGCTCGGCGTGTGCGGCAAGCCACAGGCAAAGCTTCTGATAATCCATGCCCACGGCTCTCGCGGCCATCGGCACGAGGCTGTGCGGCGTCATGCCGGGACTCGAATTGAATTCCAGCAAAATGAAACTGCCGTCTTCGCGCAGCATCGCGTCAATGCGTCCCCAGCCACGGGCTCCGATCGCCGCAAAGGCCGCTTCGCAGGCCGAAAGAACGTTTTGCGTCACGGCCTCATCCAACTGCGCGGGGCACTCGTACTTGACGACGTCGCCGAAATACTTGTTCTGGTAGTCGTAATTGCCTTCGGGCGCCTTGATTTCAATGATCGGAAGGGCCTTGCCGCCCAAAACGGCAATCGTAAGCTCCCGTCCGAACCAGCGCTCTTCAACGAGCACCTTGTCGTCAAAACGCAAAGCCTGCGCGAGCGCCTCACGAATCTCTTCCACGGAAGCGTTCTTGAGTTTGTACACACCCACCGACGAGCCTTCGCCGGAAGGCTTGACCACAACGTCGCCTCCGAGTGTGTCCAAAATTTCCTGCGCCTGATCAGGACTCGTTGCCACAAAACCCTTGGCAACAGGGATGCCCGACTGCGCCCAGACGCGACGCGTCGTGTCCTTATCCATCGTAAGGGCACTGGCGCGTACACCCGCACCCGTGTACGGAATCCGGAGGTACTCCAGCACCCCCTGCACGCAGCCGTCTTCGCCGAAGCGGCCGTGCAGCGAAATCACCGCTCGGTCGTACTGACCGCGCAACGTCATGAGGTCTGTCTCGGCCGGATCAACCTTATGCGCGTCGCATCCGGCGTCCTGCAAAGCCTTCAGAACGCCCGAGCCGCTGGAAAGCGACACCTCGCGCTCGCTGCTAAAGCCTCCCATCAACACCGCGACGCGGCCCAAAGACTTGGGATCAATCGTTGCTGCGAAATCCATTCTTTTTATTCCTTTGCGTTAAATGATCTTGCCGGAGAGTGCCTGCGGCACGCGCGCCACATTGCCCGCCCCCATCGTGAGCACCACGTCGCCCGCCTGCACGATCGAGCGAACAGCCTGCGGCATTTCGGCCGCGCTCTCGCAGAAAACGAGCCCGTCACAGCCGTTGAGTCTGAGCACGCGCGCGAGGTCGCGGCCGCAAGCGCCCGGAATGGGGTCTTCGCCGGCGGGATACACGTCAGCGAGCACCAGACGGTCGACCTGCAAGAGCACCTTGATGAAGTCTTCAAAGCAGTCGCGCGTGCGTGTGTAGCGATGCGGCTGGAAGGCAAGAACCAGGCGCTTCTCGGGCCATGCGCCGCGCGCAGCGGCAATCGTTGCGGCCATTTCGTGCGGATGGTGTCCGTAATCGTCCACGAGCGTAAAGGTTCCTTTTTCGGGGTGATCGGGATCGACGGGCACTTCGCCGTACTGCGCAAAGCGGCGGCCCACGCCCGTGAATTCGGCAAGCGCCCGCACGATGGCTTCGTCGCTTACGCCCACAAGCGTGGCAATGGCCACGGCCGCAAGCGAATTGACCACGTTGTGCATGCCGGGAAGGTTGAGCACCACGGGCAAGGGATCATGACCCTTGCGCAGAATCGTGTAGCGCATGCGCGTGCCTTCGCTTCGCACGTCAATGGCGCGCACCTCGGCTTCCGGATTCAAACCGTAGGCCACCACGCGGCGGCTGATCATCGGCACGATTGAAGCGACGTTCTTGTCATCGGTGCACAGCACCGCCACGCCGTAAAAGGGCAGACGACCGGTGAAGTCGATGAAGGCCTTCTTCAAACGGACGAAATCGTGCCCGTAGGTGTCCATGTGATCCTGGTCAATGTTGGTGACCGCAGCGATCACGGGCGACAGATTGAGAAAACTCGCGTCCGACTCATCGGCCTCGGCAACAATGTATTCGCCCGTACCAAGTTTGGCGTTGGCGCCGGAACTGTTCAAACGCCCGCCGATCACGTAGGTGGGATCAAGCCCTCCTGCTGCGAGCATCGAAGTGGTAAGCGACGTCGTCGTGGTCTTGCCGTGCGTACCGGCAATGGCAATGCCCCGGCGCAGGCGCATGAGTTCGGCAAGCATCACGGCGCGCGGCACCACGGGAATGTTGGCCTTGCGCGCGGCCTGCACTTCGGGGTTGCTTTCGTGCACTGCCGAAGAGACGACAAGGCAGTCGGCCCCGTCGATGTTTTCCTTGCAATGCCCCTGGTAGATCGTGGCGCCCAAATGCTGCAGGCGTTCCGTGACGGGACTTTGCGACAGGTCCGAGCCGCTTACCGTATAACCGAGGTTCAAAAGGACTTCGGCAATGCCGCACATGCCCGTGCCGCCGATGCCTACGAAGTGAATGTGTTTGACGACAAACTTCATTTTTCTTTCTCCAGCCTGCTTATCGGGCCGCTTCCTCGATCATGTCGCACACGGCGTTGACGGCATTGGCGCGCGCAAGGCTTCTGGCGTTGTGCGCCAGCTGCAGGATGCGATCGCGCTTCAAACCCATCAACACGCCAAAGAGATGTTCCTTGGTGAGCTGAGACTGCTCAAGCAGGACGGCCGCGTCGTGGCCTGCCATATAACGGGCGTTTCCGAGCTGATGCTGAGTGGTCTTAACGACGAAGGGCACCAAAACGGAAGCGGCGCCCGCAGCGCAGATTTCGCTCACGGTCATCGCGCCTGAGCGGCAGATCACCACGTCGCTCTCAAGATAGGCCTTATCCATGTCATGGATGAATTCCACCACTTCGGCCTGAATACCCAACTGTTCGTAGCGCGCCTTGACAGCCTCGACGTTGCCCTTGCCCGTCTGATGCAGTACGGTCGGACGCTTGTCTTCGTCAAACATCGCAAGCGCCTCGGGCACCGTTTCGTTCAACACCTTGGCGCCGAGACTGCCGCCGAACACGAGCAACTTCATCGGGCCGGTACGGCCGCTCAAGCGCTCTTCAGGCGCAGGCAGAGCTTCGATTTCCGCGCGCACGGGGTTGCCCGTGATGCGTCCCTTTTCGTTGGAGGCGCTGCGAGCACTGCCAGCAAAGCCGCAGGCAACGAGCTTGGCCTTATCGAGCACAATCTTGGAGCTCATCAAAATGTCGGCGTCGCAGTTCATCAGCACGATCGGTGTCTTGATGCTTTCGGCCCCCTTGCACACGGGAACGGCAATGTAGCCGCCGGTGGTAAAAAGCACGTCGGGGCGCATCTGTGCAAAAAGCTTCTTGGCTGCATGGGTCGACTTCACAAGCTTGATGGCGCCCGAAACCAAGCCCGAGAGACCGCGGCCGCGCATGCCGCGGAAATCCAGCCCGTGAAAAACGATGTCATCGCGCCCGACCAGACCGCCTTCCATACCGGTCTGCGTACCGATCCACTCAATGTCCCAGCCGCGGCGTCGCATCTCTCGAGCCACAGCCAAGCCCGGCATCACATGCCCGCCGGTGCCGGCCGCCGCAATCACCAATTTCTTCCCGCTCATTTTTTCTCGTTCCTACTTAAAAAATTCTGTACCTGAAAGTGTTTTCGCTACACCTTGCCGCCGCGCATGAGAATACGGTTTTCTCGGTCCACACGCAAAAGCAACCCTACGGCGGCCAGCGTAAAGAGCAACGACGAGCCACCGTAGCTCATCAGCGGAAGCGTCAGCCCCTTGGTGGGCAAAAGTCCCGTAGCGACGCCCGCGTTGATCACCACTTGAATGCCGATCCAGATGCCCACACCCTCGGCCACAAGACCGGAAAACACGCGATCGAGCTTGATGGCCTGTCGACCGATGGCAAACGCGCGGCGCACGAAACAGTAATAGCCGATCAAGACGCCCGTGACGCCTACAAAGCCCAGCTCCTCGCCCAACACGGCCAAAATGAAGTCGGTGTGCGCTTCAGGCAGATAATGCAGTTTCTCAACGGAAGCCCCCAGCCCCACCCCGAGCAGTTCTCCGCGGCCGAAAGCAATCAGCGAGTGACTCAGCTGGTATGCCTTATTGAGCGCATAGTCGCTGCTCCAGGGATCGAGATACGCCATCACACGCTGTAGTCGCCACGGCGAGTCGTAAATCATGAGTGTCACCACCGCCACCACGGCGATGGACACCACCACGAAGATGCGCAGATTGAGACCACCCAAAAAGAGCACGCCCATGGCGATTGCCACGGTCACCATGATGGCGCCCAAGTCAGGCTGCAGACTGATGAGGCCGGCCACCATACACATCACGAGCGCCATGGGCCCCAGCCCCTTACTGAACGAGTGCATGTAGTCCTGACGGCGCACGGTAAAGGCGGCGGCCCCGAGCAAAATCGCAAACTTGGCAAACTCGGTGACCTGCAGATTCATGAGCCCCAGATTGATCCAGCGTCTTGAACCGTTGACGGACTTGCCGACACCGGGCACCAGAACTGCAACGAGAAACAGGACGGCTGCCGCCATAAGCCATGGCGCAAGCTTGTACCACACGCGCATCGGAATGCGGCAGACGGCGTAGGCCGCCACGATGCCCAGCGCAATCGAACTCAGATGCCGCAGCAAAAAGTGATACTGCGTTGTGTTGTAGCGGGGGCTGTCGGCCAAGGAAATCGAAGCCGAATAGACCATGAGCGCACCCATGGCAAGCAGCCCAAGCGTGATGAACACCACGGCCGGATCGTATCCGTCGGCGCGCATGTTCGTGGTCCTCCCCCTTAGAACCGGCTCATCGGCCCAGGCGCGATAGACGGGCGCCTGCGGGGTTTCCTTGCGTGAGAAGAGCCCCATCAGTCAAGCTCCCGTTTGCTGCCGGAAACGCGCGCGGCAATTTCTTTTGCCTTAGTCACAAAGCGCGCGCTGCGCTCGGCATAGTTGGCAAACATGTCCCAGCTTGCGCAGGCAGGCGACAGCAGCACGACGCCGCCCTCGGGCGCGTGATCAAAGGCCATCTGAACAGCCGCTTCAAAGTCGGTGCCGGCATTTTCCAGGCAAATTCCGCTTGCGGCGACGCCCTCTTTAATCTTGTCGGCATCGCGCCCGATGAGCACGGCGTAGTCGGCATATTGAGCCAAAGCCTTTGCCAAAGGAGAGAAGTCCTGTCCCTTGCCGTCACCGCCCAAAATGATGCTCACGCGGCGGCCGGACTTGCCCAGACCTTCGAGAGCTGCCTTGACGGCCCCGACGTTGGTGCCTTTGCTGTCGTCGATGAATTCGATGCCGTTTACCGACAACACGGGCTGCACGCGATGCGCTTCGCCTTCATAGGTTTTGAGCACCTGAAGCGCAGCTCCCAGGGGAAGTCCCACGGCCTCGATCAGGGCAAGTGCGGCAAGCGCATTCATCGCGTTGTGGCGCCCCCGGATACGCAATGCCTCAACAGGCATCAAAAGTTCGAGCGACGAGGTTTCGCCAAAAAGCGCCGCTTTCTTTTCACTTTTCCATTGCACGGCGGGGCGCGCCTTTCGGGCAAGCCACTCCACGCCCTCTTCGCTTACGATCCCCCACTGTCCGTCGGCCTCGGGAGCCGAGTCGCCGAAACTCACCGAGTTCTCGGGCATGAAGGCGCGCATGCAAGCCTCATCGTCGCGATTGAGCACGCGCAGCGTGCGATCAGAGAAGATTTTTGTTTTGGCCGCTTCGTAGGCCGCCATCGAGCCGTGCCAGTCCACGTGATCTTCGGTGAGATTCAAAAAGGCGGCGGCCGTGCAATTGAGGCTCGTCGTGGTCTGCAATTGGAAGCTTGAGAGCTCCAGCACCCATACGTCAGGCAGCGTGTTGTCCTGCAGATGGCGGTCAAGTTCCATCAGAGCACTCGGACCGATGTTGCCGGCCACAACAGTCGAGCGACTGGCAGCAGCCATTTTGCTCGTGAGCACTGTGGTGGTGGTCTTGCCGTTGGTGCCGGTGATGCCGATCACGATGGGCTTGTAGGCGCGGTAGCTTTCCAGGCGCTTGAGTTCTCGCGCAAAGAGTTCGATTTCGCCCACGACCTCGGCGCCCTGTTCGCGCGCGGCTGTGACAAGCGGAGCCGCCTTGGAAAACTCAGGCGACAGGCCGGGACTCAACACCAAAAGATCAATGCCGTCGGCAATGAGCGACGCGTCGAAGTCCGAGCGGACGAACCGAGGTTTGGAAGCGTCAGACTCAAAAAGCTTGAGCCCCGAAGGGTTAGATGCGCCGTCAACGATCGTGGTCTGCCAACCGCGGGAATGCAAAAAGCGAGCCGCTGCGGCTCCCGACGTGCCGCATCCGAGCACCAATGCCTTGCGTCCGTTTTCCAAGCGAATATGCGCCACAGCTTCCTCTCTTTAGTGCAAACGCGCCGCTGCCTGTGCCGGCCGACGGCGCGTCCGCTTGTCTTTAATCGGCTGATTGATCAGCGAATTTTAAGGGTAGACAGACCAATGAGCACCAGGACAAACGTGATGATCCAAAAACGAACCACCACCTGCGTTTCTTTCCAGCCCTTGAGTTCGAAATGATGGTGAATCGGCGCCATCAGGAAGACGCGCTTGCCGTGCGTCAGACGGAAGTACGTCGTCTGAATCATCACCGAAAGCGTTTCGACCACAAAGATGCCGCCCATGATGGCAAGCACGATTTCCTGGCGCGTGATCACAGCGATGGTCCCCAGAGCGCCGCCCAGCGCCAAAGCGCCCACGTCGCCCATGAAGACCTGCGCGGGATAGCAGTTAAACCACAAAAATGCCAAACCGGCACCCGCAAGCGCCGCGCAGACGACCACGAGCTCGCCCGCACCGCGGATATATTCGAAGTAGAGGTAATCGGCATAGTCGGGGCGGCCCACCACATAGGCAAAGATGCCCAAGGCGGAACCCACCATCACGCAGGGCAGAATCGCCAGACCGTCCAGACCGTCGGTGAGATTGACGGCGTTGGACGTACCGACAATCACGATATAGGTAAAGATCACAAAACCGAAGACGCCAAAGGGGAAGGCGATCTGCTTGAAAAACGGCACCGTCAGCCACAGTTTGCCCGGAGAACTGAACGTAAAGCCGCTCTTGATCCAGGCCCAGATGGCCGACCAGACGCCCGCTTCTTCCGGCATCGACAGAGTAAAGGCGAGATAGACGGCGGCAATCAGGCCGATCACGCTCTGCCAAGCAAACTTCTCGCGGGCACTCATGCCTTCGGGATTGTGGTGCACGACCTTGCGATAGTCGTCGGTCCACCCGATTGCGCCGTAACCCAGCGTCACGAAGAGCACCACCCACACGAAGCGGTTGGAGAGATCCATCCACAAAAGCGTCGAAATGCCGATCGCAACCAGAATCAACGCGCCGCCCATCGTGGGCGTGCCGTCTTTGACAAGATGGCTTTTGGGGCCGTAGCCGCGCACCGCCTGACCGATCTTCATGGCGCGCAGGCGCGCAATCACGGCCGGTCCCGCAGCAAATCCGATCGCCATGGCGGTCAGCGCCGCCAGCACCGCCCTTAAACTCAGATAGTTAAAGACGGAGAAAAACCGAATGTCTTCGGAAAGCCACTGAAAAATATACAAAAGCATCGGGACCAACCAGTGCGGACGTTTCCTTGTCGCCCGCTTTGCCTGAAAAAAGATCGAATTGTACGCCGTCTGCGTTGACGGTCTTTGTGTTTACTGCGCCGTGCCGGGATCCTTCAAAAGGCTTTCCACGACCCGATCAAGCCGCTGGGAGTGACTCGCTTTCACCAGAACGCTCGCGGGCGTGCGAACGGCTTCGCGCACGGCCCGAAGCAGCATGTCGGTGGCATCATAATGGCGTCCAGCTGCACCGAAGGCCTGTACCGCGTGAACCATGTCGGGCCCCGTTGCCAAAAATCGGTCAATGCCCTTTTGTTTGGCATAGCGTCCGATTTCGGCATGAAACTCGACGTGTTGTTCGCCTGTTTCAGCCATGTCGCCGGCAACGAGCACGCGCGGCGCGGGTTGTGCGGCAAGCACGTCAATGGCTGCACGCATACTGTCGGGATTGGCGTTGTAGGAGTCGTCAATCAGAAGAGCCCCGCCGGCGAGCTGATGACGTCGTCCGCGTCCCGGCAGCGCTTCGAATCGCGCAAGACCGCGCGAGACGGCTTCCGGCGTCACCCCCGCGGCAAGCGCCGCTGCGGCCGCAGCAGCTGCATCGTGTTCGGCGTGTTTGCCGCTGATGGCTAGCGTTGTTTCGATTCGAGTGTTTTTGCACTGAATGATGAGCTTGTCGCCTTCTCGGCGCGTCGTCAGATCGGCCGTGGGGCTTGCGCCTTCGCAGTAGCGCGTCACCTGGCAGCCGCGGGCGCGGGCGTAATCAAGCCACAGCGGCAGGCAGGCGTCCTTTTGCGGCAGCACCGCCTTGCCTTTGGCCGACAAGGCGACAATTGCAAAGGCGTTTTCGCGCGCGGAAGCCTCCACGCCGTCCAAAAATTCCTGGTGTTCGCGCTGTGCGTTGGTGATCACCGTCACGGTCGGACGAATCCAGCTCACGAGCTTGGCCATTTCGCCGGGATGACTGATGCCGGCTTCGATGACCGCCACCTTGGTTTCACGATCGAAGCGAAGCAGCATCATCGGCACGCCGATGTGGTTGTTGTAGTTCTTCTCGGTGGCAACGACGCGCGACTCGCCCACAAAAGAGCGCAGGATCGTGGCGATCATCTGCGTGGTGGTGGTTTTCCCGTTGCTGCCTGCCACACAAATTACCGGCACCGCAAACTGACTGCGCCAGGCGCGGGCGAGAGCCCCGAGCGCCTCTTGCGTATCGCGCACGATGATCTGCGGGCAGCTTGCACCCGTATCACGCTCAACCACCACGACGCTTGCGCCGTCTCGGGCCGCCTGCGCCGCGTAGTCGTGTCCGTCGAAGCGCTCACCCTTGAGCGCCACAAAGACGCTTCCCTGCCGCACCTGTCGGGAATCGGTGCACACCGGGCCCAAATCGGCTCCGGTGGTGTTGCCGAGCGTGCGCACTATGACCGTCGCGAGCGCATGCTCGAGCGTGCTCATCGTCCAAGTGTTCTTTCCAACCATCTTCGTCTTCAGTTCTTCTGTGCCAGACGCGCGTGCCGCTCGTTAAAGGCTTCGCGCGCCGTTTCCAAATCGTCGAAAGGATGCCGCACGCCGGCGACTTCTTGATAATCCTCGTGTCCCTTACCGGCAATCAGGACGACGTCCCGGGATTGCGCCTGGCAAATGCTCTGCACAATAGCCGTGCGGCGATCAAGTTCCATACGCACGGTGTGCTTGCGATCCGCCGGCACCCCGGCTTCGATCGCCCGCGCAATGGCGGCGGGATCTTCCGTTCGGGGGTTGTCGCTCGTGATGACGCAAGCGTCGGCGAGTTTTGAAGCCGTCTCGCCCATGATGGGGCGTTTGCCCGCGTCGCGATCACCTCCGGCGCCAAAGACGCAGATCAATTTGCCGCCGCGGCTTTCAGCCGTCTCGCGCAACGCGCAAAGAACCTTTTCGAGCGCATCGGGCGTGTGGGCGTAGTCCACAACGGCAAGCGGCGCCTGCGGCCGTGTGACGCTCTGCAGTCTTCCGACAGGCGCGTGCAGCGTTTCGAGCGCGCGACAGATCGCTTCCACGTCAAAGCCGAGGCTCAGCGCGGCCCCCGCTGCGCTCAAGAAATTGCTCACGTTAAAGCGACCGAACACCTTGGTGGCAACTTCATGGCACTTCCCTTGCCAGCACAGCGTAAAGCGCATGCCACTTTCGTCGTGCGTGATGCGTGCAGCGGTAAGCATTTCGCATCCGTCCACAACGCAATCTTCGTAGAGGCTCGTTGCGATCGTGCGCACGCCGCGCTCAAGCGTCCGGACGATGAAACGGCGACCGGCCGCATCGTCGGCGTTGATCACCGCGGTTTTCAGTCCCGGCCAGTCGAAGAGCACCGCTTTGGCCGCTTCATAGGCCTGCGTAGTCTTGTGGTAGTCCAGATGGTCGCGCGTCAGATTGGTAAAAACGGCCGTTTCAATGGCCGTGCCGTCAAGGCGATGACGCACGAGACCGATGGAACTTGCTTCGAGCGCAAAAGCTTTTGCTTGAGCGCTCTTGAGCTTTTTAAAGGTCAGTTGGAGTGTTGCCGCATCGGGCGTCGTAAGCCCTGCTTCCTCGATCTGTTTGCCGTCGAGAAATGTGCCGACCGTACCGATCGCCGCCGTGCTCATGCCCAGACGCGAAAGGAGCGCCGCCACCCAGTGGCTCGTGCTCGTCTTGCCGTTGGTGCCCGTGATCGCGATGCCGTGCATGGTCTTTGAGGGCTCACCGTAGTAAAGCGACGCAATAGGCCCGAGCTTTGCATGCAGATCGGGCACTTCGGCGTAGGGAAGCCCCGCGCACTTTTGCTGAACATCATCACGCTTTTCACACACGATACAGCTTGCGCGGCGGGCGGCCGCCACCGGAGCAAAACTCAAGCCGTCGGCCTTGGCGCCCCTGATTGCCACAAACACGTCGCCCGGCTCAAGTTTTCTCGAGTCCAGACAAAGGCGAGCCTCATCGCCCGCTGTGTAGTGAAGCCACTGCGCGCAAGAAGGCGCCGATACACACTCAGTCATTTCTCTGGCCTCTTACCAAAATGCCGGGAGCGGCACCGAAACCTGCCGCATCGGGATGCACGCCGATCAAGCGAAGGGCGCCCGCCGTGACTTCGTTAAAGACGGGCGCGGCAACAGCGCCGCCGTAGTAACTGCCGCGCGTGGGTTCGTCAATCATCACCGCTACGATCAGACGCGGCTGTCCGGCGGGAGCCATGCCCACGAAACTGGCCACATACTTGTCGACGTACTGACCGTTTTCAATCTTGTTGGCCGTACCGGTTTTACCCGCCACCGTATAACCCTGCACGTTGACGCGGCGGGCGGTGCCGGCCTGCACGGTTTCGGCCATCATGGCGCGCATCTGGCGAGCAACTTCCGGTCGGAAGATCTGCTTGCCCACCGCTTCCTTGCTCGTGCGGCGGAAGGTCAAATCGATGACGTCGCCATTGCGGGCAAGCGCCGTGTAGGCGCGTACAAGCTGCATGAGCGAAACGGAAATGCCGTGACCGTAGCTGATGGTAGCCTGCTCAATCGGGCGCCAGCTTTTGGCGGGTCGCAGCCGACCGCCCGTGGCGCCGGGAAAGCCCGTTTGCGGAGGCGTACCGAACCCCAGGTCGTTGTACATCTGCCAGAGCGTCTGCGGCTGCATTTCCAGCGCGATCTTGGAAGTGCCGATGTTGGACGACTTGGAGACGACCTGGCTTACCGTGATCATGCCGAAATCGTGCGTGTCGCCGATCGTTCTGTCGCCAATCGTGAGTTTTCCGGGAGCCGTTTGCACCAACGTGTCCGGACGCACGATACCGAGATCCAGCGCCTTGGCAATCGCAAAGGGCTTCATGGTGGAACCGGGCTCGAACGTATCGGTGAGCACGCGGTTGCGGATGTTTTCCATGCGCACGAAACGGCGGGAGTTGGGGTCGTACGTCGGCCAGTTGCTCATTGCAAGAATTTCGCCGGTACGCACGTCCACCACAACAACGGCGCCGGCCTTGGCCTGATGGCGTTCGACGGCGTTCTGAAGCGCCTTATGCGCGATGAACTGCAGACGCGAATCGATCGAGAGCACCACGTCGGTACCGACTTCACCCTCCTTCACCCAAACGTCTTCAACAATACGGCCGAGTCGGTCGCGAATGACGCGACGAGAGCCCTGCTTGCCGGAAAGGATTTCGTTGTTGGCAAGCTCCACCCCCTCTCGGCCGTTGTTGTCCGAGTCGGTAAAGCCCACGACATGCGCCGAAATCGGACCGTCGGGGTAATTGCGGCGCACTTCGTTGTTGACGTGAATGCCGGGCAATTGCAACGCACGTACCGCCTCACCCTTCTCGACTTCAATCTGACGGTCAATGTAAACAAAGCTCTTGTTCTTGCGGGCTTGCAAACGCTCGCGAATGGCGGCGCCGGACTCATCCAGAAGAGCTCCCAGCTGGTCGAACTGAGCGTCCGTCAGCCTCAGCGCTTCTCCGGGCTCGGCCCAGACGCTGCGCGCCGGAATGGTGGAAGCCAGAACCACGCCGTTACGATCGAAAATCTGACCTCGCTGTGCGGGCACGGGAAGCGTGCGGGCATAGCGTGCCTCACCCTGCTTTTGCAGAAAGTCCGTCGAGATGCCGCACTGCAGCCAAAAGGCTTTGCCCAGCACTGCCACCAAGCCGACAAAAAAGAGGCAGAAAACAACCTTGCTGCGCGTGGCGGAAATTTCAGCGCTCAACAACGCCTCTTCGCCGCTGTCGGTGCGGCGCTTCTTGGGCGACGTATCTTCGCGCCAGAAAGCGAGAACGGCCGAACGAATGCGCTCAAAGAATGCAGAAGGCGTCATTTGCGCACCTCCATGTGTTCCTTGAGCAGCACCTGCGGCTCGACTTCAAACAAGACCGTGTTGGTGACGTCAGCGGCAATAAAGCCCATTTCACCGGCGCGACGCGAGACGGCTGCGGGCAGCGCGGCCTTCGAAAGGTCAAGCGCCAATTGGCTTGAGTCATCGGCCAGTTTTCTGGCCATATCGTTGGCGCGCTCGATTTCCACGAAAAGCAAACGCACCCGGTACTGCGTCGTCACCAAAGCACCCGCGCTCAGAATCAAAACGATCGCCGAAACGAGCGCCACCACAAAAAGGAAACGCTCCGAAATAAACGCCAAGGTGTGCGAGCGAGTCATCGGCGCCCTCCCTTGCGTTTGTCGGCGTCCGCTGCGGGCTCGCTCCAGAGGGCCTCAGTGCGCTGCGCCGTACGCAAAACAGCGCTGCGGGCGCGCGGATTGACTTCGCACTCTTCGACTGAGGGCTTGATGCGGCGCAAATCGGTCCAAAGCGCCGGCGCAAAGGCGTCCGCCGGCAAAGCGATACGGGAGTCGACGGCCTTGTCCGGGTGCGCACCGGCATCCAAGAATCGCTTGACGATGCGGTCTTCAAGCGAATGAAAACTGATGACCGCCAGGACGCCATCGGGCGCCAGCAGGCTGCCGGCAGCTGACAACGCACGCTTGAGTTCGTCAAGTTCGCCGTTGACCTGGATGCGGATCGCCTGAAAACTGCGTGTGGCAGGATGCTGCGCCGAATCGTTCTTGTTTTTCGGAACCGTGCGGGCTATCAGCTCGGCCAATTGCGCCGTGCGCTCGATCGGAGTTTCTTCACGCGTACGGCAAATGGCGCGCGCGATTTTTGCGGCAAAGCGCTCTTCGCCGTAGTCGCGCAAGACGCGAGCGATATCTGGCTCAGACGCCTGCGCAAGCCACCGCGCGGCCGTCAATCCGCAGGTCGTATCCATGCGCATATCGAGCGGCCCGTCCATGCGAAATGAAAAACCGCGGTCAGCTTCGTCGATTTGGGGACTCGAGACGCCAATGTCCATGAGAATGCCTTTGACTTGCGTGACGCCAAGTTCCGCAAGTTTTTCCTTCATTTCGGAAAAAGGCGCGTGCACGATCGAAAAACGGGGATCGTCGATCGCAGCGGCCGCCCGGATCGCTTCCGGGTCGCGGTCAAAGGCAATGAGGCGCGCATCCGGGGCGATGCGCGAGAGAACGGCGCGGCTGTGCCCGCCGCGGCCAAAGGTGGCGTCAATGAAAATGCCGTTGTGCGCGCGGCTGACTTCGTCGGCCGCTTCAGTCAGGAGTACGGTACGGTGAAGCGCTTGAGAATCGGTCATTTCGATCATGTTTGCCTACCCTCAAGCGTTAAAACTGAAAGTCGCCGGCGGCGGCTTCAAAACCGGCTGCCGCAGCCTCTTCTTCGAGCTTGGCAAGACGCTTGGCGTCCCAGAGCTCGAAGTGTTCGCCCATGCCGACAAGGGCCACTTCTTTTTCGAGACCTGCGAGAGTACGCAGGTCGGCAGGAATCAGCACGCGGCCTGCCTTGTCAACCGTGAGATCAACGGCGCTGCCGAGCACGATGCGCTGCAAAAAGCGTGCGCTGTAGGGAAGCGCGGCAATGGCTTCACGCTTCTTTTCCCAGCGGTTGCGGGGATAAATCAACAGGCACCCGTCGGGGTGGCGCGTGACGGTCACTTCAAGCGCGCACGACAACGCCAAAGCCTCGCGGTGACGACTCGGCATCGTCATGCGACCCTTGGCATCGAGCGACAATAATGAAGTCCCCTGAAACACGGCACAAACCTGTACAAAAACGCACGAAAATCGTGCGTGACGAAGCCGCTTCGGGCAAAACTTCAAGAGAATCAAGCACTTGAAGAACCCCGCGGCCGATAGCGAGAAAAATCCCCACTTTTTCCCACTCTTTTACACCAACACTCTACCACAACGGCGCCGTTTTCGAGGTTTCTTCGTCGCTCAAAATCTCGTCAAAGCCTTGTTTTCGCTTTTGTTTTTCACCTTTGAAAGTCCGCGCACATCAGAAAAGATCGGCCGCGCGCACGTTTTTCAAATACCGCCGGACGGACGGGGTCTCCGGGTATATGGCGTTCACTTCCTCCCAAAAGGCTTTGGAGTGATCAAAATGCCGCAGGTGAACAAGCTCGTGCACGATGATGTAGTCAAAAACAGCGGGCGGCAGACAGATCAAGCGCCAGGAAAGTCGAACCGATCCGTTTCGCGAGCAACTCCCCCAAAGCGTCTTAGCGTTGCTCGCCGACACCTTCTTGGGCTGCAGGCCGGTTTTGTTCACCCAGAAGGAAACGCGCTCGGCCATGCGCTCCGCAAAGCGCTCCTTGAGCCACTTCTGCACAATGGCTGAAACGTCCTCGCGTCTTGCAGTTGCTGCAAGCTTGACGCAAAGTTCCTTGGCATCTTCAGAAATTCGCGTGCGGTCAATGTTGGGATCACATCGCAAGGTGAGCACGTTTCCTTCATAGGCAACGCGCCCTCCGTCGCAAAGCAGCGCGCTCATGGGGTTTGCCTTGCGACGGTTTTCGAGCATGATTTTTTGCAGATGCATCCAGGTCGCGACTTTCTCGAGATTGGCTTCGATAAAGCGAGTAAGTTCACTCTGGCCTACGCGCGTCGGACAAGAAACGCGCACGCGGCCCTCACGCACCGATACGCGCAGGTACTTGAAGCGCCCGCGCACCACATTGTCCCAACAGCTGCGGCGCGCAAGTTCCAGCAATTCTGCGCGGCGCTCAAGTCGGTCGGACGGCAGCATTTCGATTACTTGCCGGATTCAGACTCAAAGCGCTCAATTTCGGCTTCAATCCAGTTGCGCACTTCTTCGTTGAGTTCGTGCGCGGTCTTGCCTTCAGTCGCGATGACGGGACCGACGCTCACGGTAATCAGTCCCGGATGTTTGGCCACACTGTTACGCGGCCAGCAGCGGCCGGAATTGAGCGCAATGGGAACCACGGAGGCGCCCACTGAAATGGCAAAGCGCGCGCCGCCCGTTTTGTAGACCGTGTTTTTGTCGCCGGGCTTGGTGCGAGTGCCCTCAGGAAAAAGAAGCACCCACCAGCCGCGTTTGACGAAAGCGCGGCCGCGCTCCAAAAAGAGCTGATAAGCACTGCGACCTTCCTTGCGGTCAATGGCGATCATGCGCATGCTCTTTAAGGCCCAGCCGAAAAACGGAATCATGTGCAGGCTCTTTTTGTACACAAAGCCCGCCGGATTGCCGAGGATCAACGGTAAAAAGAGCGTTTCCCAGGCCGACTGGTGTTTGCTCAGAACCACCACGGGCACTTCTGACGACTTGGGAAGGTTTTCCAAACCGATGACACGGTATTGAACACCACAGATCGCACGCAGCGAATTGACCATCAGGCGGCACCACACCAAGGCCACTTTGTTGTAGCGAAATTCTGCGCTCGCAAAGGGCCACAGCAGCAACACGGTCGTGGCCGCCGGAATCAGCGTGATGGAAAACCAAAGATAAAAAATCCAGCCGCGAAGCGTATGCATAGCGTTTATTTCCGTTTTCTTCGTTTTTTGCTTCAAATGAGTGGTGACGTTACCGGGCGCCTTGATGACAAAACCGGCAGCACCTTCCGCAAAGAAGGCTCTCTGCCGGTTTTGTTCGCTCTAGGACTCAGAGCCTCGTCAGATGGCCAGACGCGAGAGTTCGGCCACTCGGTTCATGAGCGAATAGAGGCGCTTTAGGAGTGCCAAGCGGTTGAGACGCAGCTTTTCGTCTTCGCTGTTGACCATCACGTCGGCAAAGAAGGCGTCGACGGGGTCCTTCAACGGCGTGAGCGTTGCGAGCATGCCTTCGTATTCGCCCTTCTCGTAGAAGAGCTTGGCGATGGGTTCATGATCGCCCAAAACATCGTGCAGACGCTTTTCAGCCTCTTCAACCAACAGTTCCTTATCCACCTCACCGGTTTGGACATCGGCCGACTTCTTGAGGATGTTGGCGATGCGCTTGTTGGCGGCGGCAAGACTTGCGGATTCCGGAAGCTGCATGAACTTGTGCACGGCGGCAAGCTTCTTGGGCGTCTGAGCCAGATCGGTGTCGTGCTTGGCAAGCACCGCATCGACTTCCTGAGCCGTATAGCCGGCTTCGCGCATCATCACGCGCAAGCGATCAAAGAAGAAGTGCGTCAGAGCTTCGGAAGCGTCCGTCACACCCTCGACCTTCGTTTCTACCGCAAAAGCGATCGCCACAAGTTCGTCGAGCTTCACCGTGAGGTTCTTTTCGATCAGCATGCGCAACACGCCCAAAGCGTGACGGCGCAGCGCGAACGGATCCTTGTCGCCGGTGGGCATCTGACCGATGCCGAACATGCCGGCCAGGGTTTCAAGCTTGTCGGCAATGGCCAGTGCCGTGGCCACGGGGCCATCGGGGAGCACGTCGCCCGCAAAGCGCGGCAGATAGTGCTGAGAAACAGCCTGCGCCACTTCTTCGGCTTCGCCGTCGTGACGGGCATAGTATTCGCCCATGATGCCCTGCAGTTCGGGGAATTCGCCCACCATCAGAGTGCGAAGGTCAGCCTTGGCAAGTTCTGCGGCGCGTTCGGCCTTGACGGGGTCAGCACCGATCTTTTCGGCCACGGCGCGCGCAATGGCCTTGACGCGCAGCATGCGTTCGCCCTGGCTGCCGAGCTTGTTGTGGTACACGACGTGAGACAAACCGGGAACGCGGCTTTCGAGCGTCGTCTGGCAGTCCTGCTTATAGAAGAATTCAGCATCAGCCAAACGAGCGCGCACCACGCGAGCGTTGCCGGCGACGATTTCCTTGCCGCCGTCGGTCGCATGAATGTGCGAAACCAGACAGAAGCGGTTCATGAGCTTGCCCTGAGCGTCACGCATCGGGAAGTACTTCTGATTGGTCTGCATCGTCAGAATCAAGCATTCTTCCGGAACAGCCAGGAATTTTTCTTCGAATTCGGAAACGTAAACCACCGGCCATTCGGTGAGCGAATTGGCCTCATCAATCAGATCTTCGGGCGCGATGAGCGTGCCGCCGGCTTTTTCTGCGGCTTCGTGCAGCAGTTTGACGAGCATTTCGCGGCGTGCGGCATAGTCGGCCATCACGTGGCCCTTTTCGCGCATCGTCTCTTCGTAGGTGTCGGCCGAAGCGATGTCGATTTCGCCCGCGCTTTCAAAGCGATGACCCATCGTGGTGCGACCGGCCTTAAGACCGAACATTTCAACGTCGACGATATCTTCGCCATAGAGCGCCACCAGATGCTTGACGGGGCGCACGAACTGCACCGTCGTCACACCATCGGCGAGCTGATAGTTCATCACCTTCGGGATCGGCAAAGCCTTGACGGCGTCTTCAAGGGCCTTCTGCAAGGCGTCCTTGACGGCCACACCGGCACGAATGCCCGTGTATACCAGCTGTTCGTTCTTGCCGTCGTTGACGCGCTTGAGTTCAGAGACGTCCGCCGTGATGCCCAAGGCGGCCATCTTCTTTGTCAGAGCGGCCGTGGGCTTGCCTTCGGCGTCCAGACCCACGCGCACCGGCACGAGACGCTGTTCAAATTCCTTGTCCGGGCTCTTTTCGAGCACTTCGGTAATCAAAACGCCCATGCGACGGGGCGCGCCGTAGGCCTTGACCGTACTTGCTTCAGTGAGCATCGACTGCGCGGCAAGCGACTTGTGTACGCCGGCAGCAAAGGCTTCGGACAACTTTTTGAGAGCCTTCGGCGGGAGCTCTTCGGTCTGCAGTTCAACAAATAAGCTCTTCATTTTTTATCTTCTCTCGCGACAAACTATTAAAGGACTTATGCCTTGAGCATCGGGAAGCCCAGGCGTTCGCGCGAGTCGTAGTAGCTCTGCGCCACGGCGCGACTGAAGTTACGAATACGGGCAATGTAGGCGGCGCGTTCGGTCACCGAAATGGCACCGCGTGCGTCCAGAAGGTTAAACGTGTGACCGGCCTTGAGAACCATTTCGTAGGCTGGAAGCGCCAGCTCAAGCTCCATCAGGCGCTTGGCTTCGCTCTCGAAGTAGTCGAACTGCTTAAAGAGCTTTTCGGGATCGCTCGCTTCGAAGTTGTACTTACTCTGTTCCACTTCGTTCTGGTGGAAAACGTCGCCGTAGGTGAGCGTGTGTTCCTGACCGAGACCGTCCTTCCACTTGGTATAGACCAGGTCGAACACGTTGTCGCAGTTTTGCAGGTACATCGTGAGGCGTTCCAGACCATAGGTGATTTCGCCTGTAATCGGCTTGCATTCCAGGCCGCCCACCTGCTGGAAGTACGTGAACTGCGTGACTTCCATGCCGTTCATCCAGATTTCCCAGCCCAGCCCCCAGGCGCCGAGCGTCGGGTTTTCCCAGTTGTCTTCCACGAAGCGAATGTCGTTGACGGAAGTGTCGATACCCAACGCGCGAAGGCTTCCCAAATACAGGTCAACAATGTTGACGGGAGAGGGCTTAAGCACAACCTGATACTGATGGTGCTGATGCAGGCGGTTGGGGTTTTCGCCGTAGCGGGCGTCCTTCGGGCGACGGGACGGCTGCACATAGGCGGCGCGCCACGGTTCGGGACCGAGGGCACGTAGGAACGTGGCCGTGTGCGAGGTACCAGCCCCGACTTCGATGTCAATCGGCTGCAACAGGGCACAGCCTTGTTTGTTCCAATACTCCTGCAGACGCAGGATCACTTCCTGAAAGGTAATCATGGTTCTAAAAAGTTGAAGCGCCCGGTCTCGACATGAGAGCGCGAAGACGCGTCTGGACAAAAGAATTAGGTGATTTTAGTCGATTGGGGGAAAGGATGCTGAGCAACCATCCATCGCGGAGTCCTGGTAGAAACCTGGTTTCAAGGCAATCAGACTAGCTTTGCGTTACTACATCGAAAGTGTTTGACAACCATTGATGTTGCCAGTCTTCCTTGCAATCAGCCCTTCCCTCAATCCCTGAACTGTCAGTGAGCACGGGCTCTGTCCGAATAAGGATCAGGGAACCCCAGCGTCTTCATAATCTCTCGTTCTCGGGCTTCCATAGCTTCGGCTTCTTCATCCGTCTCGTGATCCCAGCCTTGTGCGTGCAAGGTTGAATGCACGAGAAGATGAGCGAGGTGAGATCGGAATGATTTGTTCTGTTCCTTTGCTTCGCGCTCCAAGACCGGCGTACAGATCACGATGTCGGCTTCAGCTGTCGGTTCGTGTTGGTAGTCGAAGGTGAGAACATTCGTTGCGTAGTCTTTGCCACGATAGGCTTTGTTGAGTTCAAGCCCCTCTTCCTGTCCTACGAAGCGCACACAGAACTGGGCCGAGACAGAAAGCGCCGCTTGAACCCACTGCGTCATGTCAGCTCTTGTAGGAAGGCGTTTTGACGTATCGTCCGTTCGCTCGAATTCGATTTCACATGTTTTGTTTATTTTTTTCATCTTTATCAAAAGA
Organism: Sutterella sp. AM11-39; assembly: GCF_003472385.1. Classification (GTDB taxonomy): domain Bacteria; phylum Pseudomonadota; class Gammaproteobacteria; order Burkholderiales; family Burkholderiaceae_F; genus Duodenibacillus; species Duodenibacillus intestinigallinarum. The sequence goes on from NZ_QRLV01000014.1 coordinate 33,704, forward strand.
TTAAAGCAATATCACACTTCGTCTCTTCATATTAGAAAAAACCATCGTCTAACTACAGAATAGACTTTCACTTAACAAATTATTTAATAATTTACATCATTTTAAATGAACATTTTTTGATATAATTCAATAAAATAGCCATGCATTAATTTGATAGAGCCCTTTGTCTCTTTTAGCCAACCAAGCAATCATCAAGAACAGCCCTAAAACAATAGCAACATTGCATGTTACTATTTTAAAGGGACAACCACCGCTGGATCTGGTTCGCTATTAATCCTTTCTATACGATTTTTCAATCCAAAATCTGATTGATCTGAAACTCCATCAAACAGATCATATTTTTCCAGCTGACCTTCCGCCTCTATACCCAACCACGAAGCAATTCCTGCTGTGAAATTTAACCCAGACTTCTCGCTTTCAATAAATAAACGCCCCTCCCCCTGCGAGTCAATTTTCACAAGCGGTACATCATAGTGAAACTTGCTAATAGCATTATTGTGCAGCTTTAACCTTCCTCCCGACTCGCTATGCATTTGACCATGATCGCTAACATAAATTATGGAAAACTCGCGTCCAGTACTAACCTTGTGCCTGCTCAGCACATCATAGACTTTTGAAATGAAGAGATCCGCCTTCTTTATTGAACTTATATAACATGCAACATACTCAAAATAATAATCTCTAGACTTGAATGAATTTTTTAAATCTAACACTCTTCGACACGCATCAGGATGTGAACCAATGGTGTGAAGAACAAACAGTCTCTTCCCTTTAACATTATTATTTAACTTCTCTTGGAAAACAGGCAACAAAGATAAATCGCTAATATTTTTCGATGCATTTTTTTTGCTTGCAAAGGAAGATTTTTTCTTGAGCCCTATTTGCAATTGCTGTTACAGGAGTATCGAAAACACCAATATATCCTTGATTGGACAACCAATATGTTTTAATCCCTGCAGAATTTGCCAAATCAATTAAATTCCTATCGTATCTAGGCTTCCAGGCTATTTTCTCGCCATCTGTTAGCATGTTAGTCAAGGAACCTACCGTATATACGCCTCCAGAAGTAAAACCATCGACCACACTAATTCCCGAAACCTTATCTAAAAAAGGGGTATTCGCAATAGGATATCCATAAAGATGGAAATAATCCTTTCTTGCACTTTCCCCCAAAATTATTACATAATCCTTTTCACCTTCGTCAAGAACGACATTAGTCCACGACGATGAGTTCACGTACTTTTTCAACTCATCCAAATTGTTATTAGTTTCTTTATATACGGAGAAAAAATTATAAAAAAAATCTGTCGGCTTAACACAAACCGTTAAAACCCCTACTGAAATAAAAACTAAAGCTTTTTTATTCCATGGCCTTATCACGATCTTCTTAGAGACGAAATAAGACAGCAATGCTAAAGCCGGAACCAAGACCGACTTCAAATAGACTTTTATTGGAACCTGTAGCAGAAACTCTGAGGCCTCATCCACATTTGTAGCTATGATAGATATCAGTACTTGATAATCTATATTTCCATAAACATAAGATACAGGTGAAAATAGGCAGATTAACACCGAAAGAGGAAAAACAACGCACCAAAAAGTAATTTTTTCTGGAATAAAAAAACAAAGGAAAATAAAAACAGGTACTATATTGAAAAACTTATGAGGCGAGTTTAACCCCATGAGCCCAAATTTTGCCAAAAGGAACACTGTAATTAGGTACCCCCCCCCCGATTACAATACGAGGCAACCACTCACTAATATTTTTATTCATTTCATTTACGACAATAATTTTCAATAAATTATGTTACAGCGCCCCTGCTGTAGAAATAAAAAACAAGATTTCCCGTTTATCCACTAGCTTTAACCATGCAAGCGCCCCCAAAAAAAGGTCTCTTGGCGAAATTGGAACTGTTTTAGTTCTATTTCTTTTTTCACAAACCAGCCATCAATTAATTCTGATTGCCGCAGTTCATTAAGTTCTTGGAACATCTTTCATCCGTTACATCTCATTGAGACATCGCCCTTCTTTCTGTACAAAGGATCGCATTCAGAATGCGCCAGAACAGCAAGGGCAACCAGACCTCACTAGGTCATACCCTCCCGGGTAGGGAGACGCTTTGAAGTGTCGTCAGTTCGCTCGAACTCGATTTCAAGCGTCATTTTCTTCAATGCCATATTTCTCATCCTTCGAAAGACGAGCTGCTTCTCGACGTTCCTGAGCGGCACCTTCCGCTGCTTTTTCAGCTTTCTCGTACGCCCTCACAATCGCACCAACCAGCGGATGACGAACAACGTCTTCCGTTGTGAAGCGCACGATGGAAATGCCTCGCACGTCTTCAAGCACATTGCAGGCGTGTGCGAGACCACTTTTTACTCCTTTAGGCAAGTCCACCTGTGTCGCATCCCCCGTGATCACAGCACGCGTTCCGAAGCCGATGCGCGTGAGGAACATCTTCATCTGCTCGGGCGTTGTGTTTTGGGCTTCATCCAAAATCACAAAAGCATTGTTGAGCGTACGCCCGCGCATGAAGGCAAGCGGCGCAATCTCAATGATCTGTTTTTCAATCAGCCGTTGCGTCTTTTCAAACCCGAAGAGATCAAATAGTGCGTCATAAAGCGGGCGCAAATACGGATCCACTTTCTGCACCAGATCGCCGGGTAAGAAACCAAGGCGCTCTCCTGCTTCAATAGCAGGACGTGTGAGGATGATGCGCTCGACCGCGTCACGCTCGTAGGCGTCCACTGCAGCTGCGACAGCCAGATATGTTTTCCCGGTGCCAGCAGGTCCGACCCCGAAGACCACATCGGTCTGCATGATGGCCCGCAAGTACTTTTTCTGGTTGGGAGTGCGCGGCTGGAGACCTGCTCGACGAGTTTTGAGCATGAACGCTTCATCGTCATCAATGCTGGAACCAGTCTGTTCGCTGAGTACAGCCATCTGAACGTCGTTTACGGAAATCTCTTCACCCGCATGAACACGGGCTGCGCAGGCCTGCAAAACGGCAAAAGCTTTTGGCGCCTCCGCTCCGGCAATGCGGAAGTTATTTCCTCGGCGAGAGATCTTGGCATCGAACGCCGTTTCGATCTGGCGAAGATTTTCGTCAAGAGGTCCGACGAGCATGGCAAGCTCGCCAGCCGTTGCCTCAAAGATATAGACAAAATCCTTCAAATCTTTTTTCATGTTTCCTTTTGTTTTTAGGCCAACTCGCCGCCCAACGTATGAGGATAGACCTCAGTGATACGGATATTTGCCATCTGACCGATAAGCGACTCGTCACCCTTGAAGTTCACCACACGATTGTTGTCAGTACGAGCCGACAAGAGTCCTTCACCTTTCTTGGCCTTGCCGAACACCAGGCAACGTTCAACTCGGCCGATCATGGATTGCGAGATTTCAGTCGCCTTCGCATCAATCACGGACTGGAGATGTTGCAGATGCTTGAGCTTAACGTCTTGCGGTGTGTCATCTTTATAAGATGCAGCAGGCGTACCAGGACGTGCGGAATAGACAAATGAGAAGCTTGCGTCAAAGCCGACTTCACTAATCAATCGCATCGTCTCGTTAAAGTCTTCCTCCGTTTCACCCGGGAAGCCCACGATGAAGTCCGTTGCGATACTGATGTCCGGTCGTACGGCACGCAATTTTGCTATTCGTCCGAGGTACCACTCATGCGTATACCCGCGCTTCATGGCGCTCAGAATTCGGTCGGAACCGCTTTGCACTGGCAAATGCACATGGTTAGCCAGCTTAGGCAACCTTCCGTAAGCTTCGATCAAGCGATCCGAGAATTCCTTGGGATGACTTGTGGTGTAACGAATGCGCTCAATACCGGGAATTTCGCTCACGTACTCCAGAAGTGCCGCGAAATCCACGGAATTACCGTCCGCACCACGTCCGCAATAGGCATTGACGTTTTGCCCCAGAAGCGTAATTTCTTTGACGCCCTGGCTAGCCAAATGCGCACACTCCACCAACACGTCCATTAAGGGACGGCTGATTTCTTCGCCGCGAGTATAGGGCACCACGCAGTAAGAGCAATACTTGCTGCAGCCTTCCATCACAGAGACAAAGGCTGTTGCTCCGTTTGCTGTCGGAGCCGGCAAGCAATCGAATTTTTCGATTTCAGGGAATTCGATATCTACTTGGGGTTTGCCCGTGCGTTCTCGTTCAGAAAGAAGTTCAGGTAGACGATGCAATGTCTGGGGACCAAAGACCACGTCAACCCAAGGCGAACGTGAAAGGATACGTTTGCCTTCTTGGCTGGCGACACAACCACCCACGGCAATACGCATGGACGGTTTTTCTTTTTTGAGTTCTCTCAGTCTGCCCAGATCCGAGAAGGTCTTTTCCTGAACTTTTTCTCGGATAGAACAGGTCACAACAACCAACAGGTCTGCGTCTTCAGGTTGAGCGGTACGCTCATACCCATGTTCTCGCATCAGATCAATGATGCGAGCGGAGTCATAGTCGTTCATTTGGCAGCCAAAGCTGCGAAGATAGATTTTTTTTGCGTTCACGGTTTATGTCCGGTGGCTAAAGGATTATTGGATATTGAGTTAACACTCAACAATATTTACCGCCAAGCCTCCACGGCTTGTTTCACGGTATTTTGATTGCATGTCTTTGCCTGTTTCAAACATGGTCTGCATGACTGCATCGAGACTTACAAAATGACTACCGTCCCCAGCAAGAGCTAAACGAGCGGCATTAACAGCCTTGACTGCTGCTACGGCATTGCGTTCGATACAGGGAATTTGCACTTGGCCTGCTACGGGGTCACACGTAAGACCCAGACAATGTTCCATGCCAATTTCTGCGGCATTTTCCACTTGTCTCGGATTAGCACCCAATACTGCGGCTAACGCTCCGGCAGCCATTGAGCAGGCAACACCTACTTCACCTTGGCAACCCACTTCGGCACCTGAAATAGAGGCGTTGCTCTTGTAAAGAAGGCCAATGGCGCCAGCAGTGAGCAAAAACTCACGAATGCCTTCAGGATTAGCTCCGGGGATAAACGTGCGGTAATAGCGAAGCACTGCTGGAATCACACCCGCAGCACCGTTGGTGGGACTCGTTACCACGCGTCCTCCGCAAGCGTTTTCTTCTCCGACAGCAAAAGCCCAAGCGTTGATCCAATCCAGAACACTCAAGGGATCGGAAGCTGAGTTGACGTTTTTCAACCGTTGTGCCAGATGCTTGGCACGACGCTTGACAGCAAATGGTCCGGGCATCGGGCCTTCTGTTTCCAAGCCTCGGTTGATGCAATCGTTCATCGCATCCCAAACGGCATCAAGCTCCTTGTCAATTTCTTCGTCGGTATGATGCACGCGTTCGTTAACACGTGCAATCTGGGCAAACGACAGATTGTTTCTTATGGCCAGTTCAAGAAGTTCCGTACCGTTGCGATATACGTAAGGTAACGGCTGAGTTTTGCTCTTGGCAACTGCTACAGGTTCATTGGGTACGTCCGGATCGCGTTCGCTTCCGGCCACAATAAAACCGCCGCCCACGGAGTAGTAACGGCGACACAGCAGGCAATTGCCTTGTTCGTCCAGTGCCGCCAAATCCATCGCGTTAGTATGAAATGCACAAACCTTGTCAGCCGAGAAAATCATGTCTCGGTCAGAATCAAAAGCAATGCTCTTGGTTCCTGCAAGATTAAGCACATGATCTTCTTCAGCCTCACGAGGAATCTCAACGGATTCTTTGCCGGTGACAGTAGCCGGAGCCTTACCTGCCCACCCGAGGATCACAGCCTTGTCAGTAGCGTGACCTCGGCCTGTCGCCCCCAGACTTCCCATCAATTCGCAAACCACGCGCTGTGTTTGTGTCAAAAGTTCCCTTTTCTGGAGCTCCTGCACAAACAAGAGCGCGGCACGCATCGGTCCGACGGTATGACTCGAGCTCGGACCAACTCCGAGCTTGAACATTTCAAAAACGCTGGCAGCCATATTGCTCATCTCGATTAGATCTGCTTGTCCACAACCAATGCTGCTTCACAATGCGTACGAGGATCCGTTTTGACATCCACGGGCACTCGATCACCGATCTTCACTTCCTGAGGCAGACGCACCAACGCCACCGTGAAGGGACCTTCAGGAACACGAGCGATAGACGTGCAGGGATATTGCGTGCCGTTGAGTACAACGTAAGGAACTTCAACAAGCAACGCCGGATCGAAAGCCACATCAAAGGCCACCAACTGCATACGGTCATAATTGCCGGCCTTAAAACGAGCTTCCGTCAGGGCTCGACCGATAAAGATACGATCCGGATCATCGAAATTCAGAGCACCTTCAAGACCGGTTTCAAGCGGGCTAGAGCTTTCGTCAAGTTCGAGTCCGGCAGCTGGTTCGCGAGCAAAGATTCGCAACGCATCCCACCCGGTCTGTTCCCCTTTCTTTGCTCCGGCCTTGATGAGGTTGTCACTCAACGCCTTGATGTTAGCTTCAGGACCAATCGCCAGACACATCCATCCCATATCGATGAAACGAATGCCGAGGCTCTCCACTATATGTCCCGGCTGGAGGGATATGCCATCAATCGGAAGCTTGCCGACAAAGTAGAAACCTGCAAGCGATTCAACGCCAACATCGGCTTCAAAGGCAACGCTCACCTGACGAATCCAAGCTTGGAGAGCATCGGTCTCATCTCCAGCAAGAATGATTTCGTAGGCGTCAGTTGCGCGGCGCGCTACCCAGGGCGTACCCAACACACCACCGGTGGCGTTCATCGCCACCGAACGTTCCACTCCACCCACGGCAAGCTCCGTGACGTCACTCGTCAGCAGTCGAGCCAAAAACTTTTCTGCTCCCTGCACCTTGAGAATCGTCACAGGGGTGTCATTGAAGATCACAAGATCCAAAGCCATTTTTTCTATTTTTCGTTAAGTAGTGGTTTTCAATAATCAGTCTTCGCGCACACAGTCGAGCATGTACTTAATCGTGCCGTCCGGCTGCTTGACCTTTACGAGACCGTGAACGTCGCTTTCAAAACCAGGGAAGCGGCGCGTGAAGTCGCGCGCAAAGCGCAAATATTCAACAATCTTGGAATTGACGCGCTCGCCCGGCACCAAGAGCGGGATTCCCGGCGGATAGGGAGTCAACAGCACAGCAGAGATACGCCCTTCCAAAGAGTCAATTGGCAAACGATCAATTTCGCCGTGTGCGAACTTGGCATATGCATCGGTCGGACGCATTGCGGGGATCATTTCAGAGGTGTACATCTGCGTGGTCAAACGTGCCACGTCATAATCGCGATATACCTCGTGCACGCTCTGGCAGAGATCACGCAACCCCATACCTTCATAGTGCGGGAACTCAGAGAGGAACCGCGGCATCACACGGTACAGCGGCGAATTGGCGTCGTATGCATCCTTGAACTGCTGCAGTTCCGTCACCATCGTGTTCCAACGGCCCTTCGTGATGCCGATCGTGAACATGATGAAGAACGAATAAAGCCCCGTCTTTTCAACAATGATGCCGTGCTCTGCCAGGTACTTCGTCACAACCGCTGCAGGAATACCCGTTTCGGAGAAGTCCCCTTCCACAGACAACCCCGGCGTCACGATCGTGCCCTTGATGGGATCGAGCATGTTGAAGCCTTCTGCCACGGGTCCGAACCCATGCCAGCTTTCGTTGGCGTGCAACATCCAGTCTTTCTGTGTGCCGAAACCCTCGCTCGGCAACTTTTCCGGTCCCCAAACGGTGAACCACCAGTCGTCGTAGTTTTTGCCGACTTCTCGCATCGCTCGACGGAAATACACGGCTTCGGCAATGGACTCTTCAACAAGAGCCTTTCCTGCACGTCCCTCCATCATGGCCGCTGCCACGTCGCAGCTCGCAATAATCGCGTACTGCGGCGACGTTGATGTGTGCATCATGAACGCTTCGTTAAAGCTCGAGCGATCCAGCTTTTCCGTTTCAGAATCCTGAATACAAATTTGACTTGCCTGGGAAATACCAGCCAAAAGTTTGTGCGTCGAGTGGGTCGCAAAAACCATGCTCTTCTTGGTGCGCGGCTTGTTGCGATCAATGGCGTGCATGTCGCTGTAGAAAGGCGAAAATGCCGCATGCGGCAACCAGGCCTCGTCAAAATGAAGGATGTCCACCTTGCCGTCGAGCTTTTCCTTGATCACTTCATCGTTATAGACAATGCCGTCGTACGTCGACTGCGTGATCGTCATAATGCGCGGCTTGGCATTCTTGTTCTTGATCAGCGGATTCTTGGCAATCTTTTCCTGAATCGTTTCCCAATCGAATTCGGAACGCGGGATCGGGCCGATGATGCCGTAATGGTTGCGCGTTGGCATCAGGAACACAGGAATAGCGCCCGTCAGAGTAATCGCGTGAAGAATCGACTTGTGGCAGTTACGGTCCACAATCACGATGTCCCCCGGAGCCACCGTATAGTTCCAGACAATCTTATTTGACGTGGATGTACCGTTGGTCACAAAGAAAAGATTGTCACACCCGAAAATGCGAGCGGCATTCTGTTCAGACTTTGCCACAGGGCCGGTATGGTCCAGCAGTTGGCCCAGTTCTTCCACGGCGTTGCAAACGTCAGCACGAAGCATGTTCTCACCGAAGAACTGGTGGAACATCTGACCTACAGGACTCTTCAGAAACGCCACGCCCCCCGAATGCCCTGGGCAGTGCCATGAATAGGAGCTATCAGCCGCATAGTGCGTCAACGCACGGAAAAACGGCGGCGGCAAGCTTTCAAGATATTGACGGGCTTCACGAACGATGTAACGCGCCACAAACTCAGGCGTGTCTTCGAACATATGAATAAATCCGTGCAGTTCACGCAACACATCGTTTGGGATCGAAGGCGCCGTCTTCGTTTCACCGTACAAGAAAATCGGCACGTCCGGATTCGAGCTTCTGACTTGATGCACAAAGGCGCGCAATTCCGCAATGGCTTCGTTTTCTTCGCCGGTATCGGAAAAATCATCGTCATCAAGACTCACGATAAAAGCTGACGTGCGACTCGCTTGACGCGCAAGACTCGAGAGGTCAGAAAAAGTCGTAACGGCACTGACCTCCTGCCCTTGCGCTTCGATGGCTTGTGCAAGGTCGCGAATGCCAAGACCGGAAACGTTTTCCGAATGGTAATCCTCGTCAATGATGACGATCGGGAAGTGGTATTTCATAGCTGGAAACGCAAAGGAAGAAACCTCCCGCCAAAATCTGGTCTTGGCAAGAGATCACTGTTAATGAAAAATAAGGCGCCATTTGCGAAAAAATGGGAAATTTCGCAAGCAGTGCAAGTATATCGGCAACGCTCTCGTTCTTAAATACAGCTCCTGTACGCGCATCCGCTCTTTGCCCCGTCAACGGCTAAAATAAGCCCACTTTCAGAAAACTCTCAATCGATAGCCACTCTGCCGAATTTCACAGCATGGATCCCGCGTTTATGTCTCACAGTCCCGTTCAGAAAAATACCTCTCACGCCGGTCGTCTCTTTATGGTTACAGCCCCCTCCGGAGCCGGCAAAAGCTCACTGGTTAAAGCACTCCTCGAGCGCGACTCTGAGATTGAGCTGTCGATTTCCCACACTACGCGTGCTCCGCGCCCAGGCGAAGTTAACGGTCGCGAGTATCACTTTATTTCCGTCAATGAGTTTGAAGAGCGCAAAGCACGCGGCGAATTTCTCGAGTCCGCCCTTGTGCATGGCAACTACTACGGCACAAGCCGCGTTTGGATTGAGCAGCGAATGGCTGCGGGTAAAGACGTTTTGCTGGAAATTGACTGGCAGGGAGCCCGGCAGGTACGTTCTCAATTTGAAGGTACTGTGGGCATCTTCATTCTGCCGCCTTCCATTGACGCTCTAGAAGCACGTCTGCACAAACGCGGCACCGACAGCGAAGCCACCATCACTCGCCGTCTGATGGGGGCCGGAGCGGAAATTGCCCACGCTCCTGAATTTGAGTTCGTTATAATTAACGATAGCTTTGACGTTGCTTTGTCGCAACTGATCTCCGTAGTGACAGCTTCGCGCCTGAATTTCGAAAATCAGGCCGCGCGCCACCGTGAACAGTTCATCTCGCTCGGCGTCCCTGTCTGATCTCTACCCCGCAGCAACGATTTCCTACTTTTGTAAAAAGAAAATGGCACGCATTACTGTTGAAGATTGCATGAAGAAGATTCCGAACCGTTTTGAAATGGTTCTCTGCGCCGCATACCGCGCTCGTCAGCTCAACGACGGTCACGCACCGCGCGTTGATGCCAAGGACAAAAACACCGTGATCGCTCTGCGCGAAATTGCGCAGGGTAGTGTGTCGCGCGAAATGCTTGAACGCGTTTCCTAATTTCTTGCTTCACTCGGGCAACGGACAACCGTTGCGTTGCCCGCAAGCGAAACCAAGCGCTGCCTATCCTATAAAACTATTTGGGCAGCGCTTTTTTATTTTTACTCATTTTTCGGAAAAGGTCCTATGCTGTTTACCGCCCCTCAAACAGCCCCGGCAACGACTCTGCCCGGCATCATTCGACCTCAACATCCTCATGTCGGCCAGTCCAACGAAGACGACTACGATGCTGCTTATCTGGACGCTCGTGCCGATGACATCGTCGGTCAGGAAGCTGACCTCCCTCTCTTTTCTCCCGTCGAGAAAGTCACTAAAGTCGTCACCTCTTCCGAACTGCTCGCCCGTTGCAGTCAGTTTCTTTCTAAAGCAGACGTAGAACGCGTTCGTCAAGCATTCATGTACGCCGACGATGCGCATCTGGGGCAATTCCGCAAATCCGGCGAGCCGTACATCACGCATCCTCTGGCTGTGGCAAACATTCTGGCTGAGTGGCGTCTTGACTCCACCACCATTTGCGCCGGCCTCATGCACGATGTGCTCGAAGATACGCCTGTCGCCAAAATTGAAATGGTGGAGCGTTTTGGCGTGGAAGTAGCTGAACTCGTCGACGGCGTGAGCAAGCTTGACAAGTTGCGTTTTTCTTCCAACGAAATCGCGCAGGCTGAAAGCTTCCGCAAGATGTTGCTCGCCATGAGCCGCGATGTGCGCGTGATCTTCGTGAAGCTCGCCGACCGTCTGCACAACCTTCGCACGCTCGGCGTGATGCGCCCGGACAAACGTCGCCGCATCGCCAAGGAAACACTGGAAATCTATGTGCCGATTGCGCACCGTCTAGGGCTCAATACCGTTTTCCGCGAACTGCAGGAGTTGTCCTTCTTCAACCACTACCCGCGTCGTTACGAAATTCTTCGTGAAAACGTGATTCTCACACGCGGCAATCGTAAGGCTGTTCTAGAACGCATCCTGCGTGAAACGCGTTCAGCATTACCCAAATGCGGCATTGTGGCTCAAGTCCAGGGAAGAGATAAGACCATCTACGGTATATACAACCGCATGCGTGACACGCATGCTTCCTTCTCCGATGTTTTGGACATCTACGGCTTTCGTGTAATCGTTCGTACGCGCGAAGAGTGCTATCTCACTTTGTGCGCCTTACACCAGCTCTATAAACCTGTTCACAACCGCTTCAAAGACTTCATTGCGATCCCGAAAGCAAACGGTTACCGAAGTCTTCACACCACCGTCATCGGTCCCTACGGCACTCCTGTTGAGTACCAGATTCGTACGGAAGAAATGCACCGCATTGACGAGATGGGTATTCTTTCTCACTGGATCTACAACGACAGCATGGATACCAGCGGTATCCAGAACATGGTGAAATCCTGGCTGCAAAGTCTGATGGAAATTCAACGTACCAGTGCTGACAGCAGTGAGTTCCTTGAAAACATCAAGATCGACCTCTTCCCGGATCGCGTCTATGTCTTCACTCCGAGAAGCAAGATCGTGAGCTTGCCGCAAGGCTCTTGCCCTGTTGACTTTGCCTATCAGATTCACACCGATGTCGGCAACAAGGCAATCGGTTGTCGCATCAATGGAGAGCAGCAACCGTTGTCAACGCCGCTCAAAAACGGCGACATGGTAGAGATCATCACAGCGCCCGATGCAGAACCCGATCCTCAATGGATCAGCTTTGTGCGCAGCGGTAAAGCTCGTGCAGAAGTCCGCCAGTATCTACGCACGCGCAATCCTGAAGAATCGGAAGCTTTGGGTCGTAAAGTGCTCGCCAAAGCTGCCCAGGAAGCACAGCTCAACCTTCAAGCTATTCCTGAACCCATTTGGCGTGAAGTGCTTCGTGATGCATCCATCGGAACACGCGAACAACTCTATATTGATATTGGTCTGGGGCACATGCCGGCAGCCGGCATCATCGGTCAAATCAAGACTCTGCTACAGGTAAAAAAACCGGAACATCCTGCAAGTGAAACCACGGTGACCATCCGAGGCACCGAAGGTATGGCCGTTCAGTTAGCGACCTGTTGCCATCCCGTACCCGGCGACAATATTTGGGGCTTCATGCGCAAAGGACATGGGCTTTCCGTACATCGCGCTGACTGCGAACACGTTGCGCGCGGACGGCAAAATGCCCCGCAACGATGGATGCCGTTGGCGTGGCAAGCAGAAAACGCCGAAGAGGCTCGTTTCTTTGTGCCGCTGGATCTGGAAATCACCGATGATCGGGCAACATTGGCTTCAGTCGCCACAGAACTCAGTTCTGCAGGATCAGCTATTGTGGGTGTTAATGTCGAACCCAACAAGGAAGGTAAAGAATCTTTGAATCTGATGATTCAGGTTCGAAGCCGATTGCACTTGATGCACATCATGCGAGCGCTCAAACGGATCCCGACTGTGTTGAGCGTAGCTAGACGCTTGGATGGCGACAAACGCATCTTCTTGCCGACAGAGGATCGGTAGAGGTAGCCCGAACTTCCGATCAAATGATCCCTAACGGAGGACTTTCGGGGGGAGAGC
>NZ_QRLV01000015.1:0-753 GCF_003472385.1 Sutterella sp. AM11-39
GTCGGCATTGATCTGGGCGTGGTTCATGCGGTGGCTACGAGCGACGGTCAGTTTTTCGATCTCAATACGGGCAGAATCAAAGAACTCGAAAAAGAAATTGCTCGCTATCAGCGAAAATTGGCCTTGAACAGATCCTCGAGGCTGAAGCTTGCAAAGGAAGGACGGGCAGAAGCGTTCGATAAAACGAAGCCGAGCCGCAAACGCAGAGAATTGTTGGAAAAACTGCAGAAGCTGCACAGACGAGTTCGTAATATTCGCCGTGACTTTCAGATGAAAACCGCGCACACGCTCGCGCAGGAGTATGGCTGCGTGTACGTGGAAGATCTGAAGACGCGCAATATGACGAAGAGTGCCAAGGGAACGATCGACAATCCGGGTAAAAACGTCAAACAGAAGTCCGGATTGAATCGGGCGATTCTGAGGACGGGCTTTTTTGGTATGCGGCAAGCGATTGAATGGCAGCAATACAAGGCCGGAGGCTATGTAGTTGCCGTTCCCGCGGCTTATACGAGTTGCGAGTGTCCGTCATGCACGTGCACGGATAAGCGCAATCGACCGCGTCAAGCGCAGTTTCGCTGCATCGGTTGCGGGTATGAAAACAATGCCGACATTGTCGGCGCAATAAACGTGAGGAGGAAGGGCCGGACAGGTCCGAGCGCACACGATCAAAAGCGCATCGCTCGTGAAGTGAGCACAGGAGCCGACGTGCCTTTTGCACGAAACTGTGGCGCCAACAGCGAGAACCAGCCTCTT
>NZ_QRLV01000015.1:763-26818 GCF_003472385.1 Sutterella sp. AM11-39
AGAACCAACCTCTTGGAGTTGCGTAAGCAACTCCGAAGGAATCCTCTGATTTTTCAATCAGGGGAGGACGTCAAGAACGGACAACTGGAATCTGGTAGCTACATAAAGGCAAACTGCGCGGCAAGGCATATCTCTTCCTGTCGCAAAACGCGAAATACCGAGACTTCACGCCCCGATTCGAATGCCGAAGTTTCGAGGATCTTCAAGCTCCCGGAGCGAGTGGAAACTGAGCGCTCGTGCAGACTTTGAGCTCTGCACCGCTTTCGCTAACGTCATCGAACTCCAAACCTTCAATCTGAAGGAGTTTGCGCTTGGCTTCAAATCCGCCGCCGTAGCCCGTGAGTGCACGATTTGCACCGACAACCCGATGGCACGGCACAAGGATGGAGCACGGATTTTCTCCCACAGCCACTCCGACGGCCCGGACGGCTCCGGGTCGCCCGATACGGCGGGCAATTTCACCGTACGTCGTGAGTGTTCCGTATGGAAGTTTCAACAACTCTTGCCAGACGGCATGCTGAAAATCCGTGCCGATAAAGCGCAGAGGCACATCAAACGTCTTGCGCGTACCGGCAAAATACTCCGTCAACTGTCTCTTGGTTTGGGCAATCACTTCGTCCTCACGCTCTAAGCAGCTAGCATGAGGAAACGCTCTTTCGAGCCGACGAGCAATCGTGGCTCGATGCCATCCGTCGGACCAATCGCAACAAATCAGTTTTCCTGCAACGCTCTGCAAAATCAACTCGCCGCAGGGCGTCCCAAACGTTTGGCAAAAGATCATTTCTGACATGGCGCACCTAAACCACAAAACAAAGAATCCGAGAAACGGATCCGTCCCGAACTAAAAATTCAGTGGGATACCATCTTGAGTCCGACGATGGAGGCGATCAGTGTGGTAATGAAGAGAATACGCCAGAACGTCGCCGGCTCGCTTAAAAACAGGATGCCCAAAAGGACTGTACCGACGGCGCCGATTCCTGTCCAGACCGGATATGCCGTACCGATCGGCAGCACCTGTGCGGCCTTGGCAAGAAGCAACATGGACACCACCACAAAGACAGCAAAGCCCGTGCCCCAGGCCCACCATGCAAAACCGGAGACCAGCTTCATTTTTCCCAGACAAAAGGCAAAACCGGTTTCACAAAGACCGGCGATGATCAAAACGATCCAGCTCATCGTCGTGCTCATTGAAATACTCCTAAAGACTTCAGTTCAACAAAAAAGCCAACTTCTGAGGTCGTCCTCGGAAATTGGCCTTTTGATGCAGGGTCGTCCCTGCGGCGGTCGAATTATAAGTATTTTGGTCAGGAAGAAAGCATCATGGCGTCGCTCACTTCACCGGCGCCCTTTTCAAAGAGCGCCAACAGGTCTGGCACCGTGAGATGCTTCTTTTCATCGCCCTTGACGTCAACCACAATGCGGCCGGCGTGCATCATCACCAGACGATTGCCGTAGCGCAGCGCATCGCGCATATTGTGCGTGATCATGAGCGTAGTGAGCTTTTGCGTGGTCACCAAGCGATCGGTGAGTTCGAGCACCTTAGCGGCCGTCTTGGGATCCAAGGCTGCGGTGTGTTCATCAAGCAGCAGCAACTGGGGACGCACAAGCGTGGCCATCAAGAGCGTGAGCGCCTGACGCTGGCCGCCCGAAAGAAGGCCCACGTGCGCAGTCATGCGCTCTTCCAGACCGAGGTCGAGTTCCTTGAGCATCTCGCGGAACTTTTCGGTCTGCTCGGGCTTGGAACTCCAGCTCAAACCGAGCTTCTGCCCTCGGCGAGAAGCCATGGCGAGGTTCTCCTCGATCATCATGTTGCCGGCCGTGCCGCGCATCGGATCCTGAAAGACGCGGCCGATGTATTGTGCGCGCTTGTATTCGGGCATGTCCGAAATATCGACGCCGCCCACTTCGATCGTACCGGAGTCAATCGGAAAGACGCCGGCGATCGCGTTCAGAAACGTCGACTTACCTGCGCCGTTGGAACCAATCACGGTGGCGAAGTCGCCGTCTTCAAGCGTCAGGTCCACGCCGCGCAGTGCGCGCTTTTCATTGACGCTGCCCGGGAAAAATGTCTTTTTTACGCCTTGAGCCTTAAGCATTTGTTTCTCCGTATCGCATCAAATCAAAGAGCGCTCTTGCGAGCACGCCACTTTTCGCGAATAAGCGGCATCGAAAGCGCAATCGCAACGAGGATGGCCGTAAAGAGCTTGAGGTCGTTGGGCGGCATGCCAAGCTGCAGCACAATAGCAATCACAAGACGGTAAACGATCGAACCCAGGATCACTGAAATCAGGCAGTTTTTGAAGCTGCGGGTGCCGAAGAGCACTTCGCCGATAATGACGGAGGCCAGACCGATCACGATCGTGCCCGTACCCATGCCGACGTCGGCAAACCCGTTGGCCTGACACACCAGAGCGCCAGACAAAGCAACAAGAGCGTTGGAAATCAAAAGACCGAGAACGATCATTGAATTGGTGTTGACGCCCTGCGCGCGAGCCATCTGCGAGTTGCAGCCGGTGGCGCGAATAGCCGTGCCGAGCTCCGTGCCGAAGAACCAGTATAGGATCACGCCCACGAGCATCACGCCCACAAGACCCACCGCCATCATCGCCATATCTGATGTGAGGCCCAAGCCGGCGGCGTAGCTAAACACGGTGTCGACACGCAGCAGCGCCACGTTGGCCTTGCCCATCACGTGCAGATTGACGGAATACAGCCCAATCATGGTGAGAATACCTGCCAGCAGCGGCGGAATCTTCAGTTTCGTCGTCAGAATCCCCGTCACGATGCCTGCGAGAGCACCGGCAACGGCCGCAAGCAGAAAAGCCGCCGTCACGCCGTAGCCCGAGACAAGCGCCGTGGCGGCTACAGCCGCACCGAGCGGAAAACTGCCTTCAACCGAAAGGTCGGCAATGTCAAGTACGCGGAAAGTGATGTAGACCCCGAGCGCCATCAGAGCCCACATCAGGCCTTGCGCCACGGTCGGAATCAGAATATCAGCCATGTCACCAACTTGGTTTGGAAACGGCGCTTTTGACGCAAAACGCCCAAGCGCGATTTTTTTCTTTTTGACAAACAAAAAAAGGCGCGGAGCAGAAATCAAACTCCGCGCCGATTCGTAATCAACGGATTCTAATGGAAATCGCCGAGTTCCGCTTTACCCTTGAGCGCCTCGGGCAGCTGCAAACCAAGAGTCTTCAGGACCGGTTCGTTGACCTTCACCTTGAATTCCTTCTGGTACTGAATGGGCATGTCGGCAGGCTTGGACTTACCTTCGAGAATGTCTGCGCCCATGTTGCCGGCGATCTTGCCGAGTTCATAGTAGTCGACGCCGACGGTGGCCAAACCGCCTCCGTGCAGCGGGCCTTCTTCACCGGTAATCACAGGCACCTTGGCGGGTGTGGTGATCTTGGTGAGAACGGGCATCGCAGACGCGATGATGTTGTCGGTGGGAACGTACAGGGCGTCAATCTTGCCGATCAAGCCCTGAGCCACCTGCTGCACGTCGTTGACACTCGAGACCGTCCCTTCGACGAGAGTGACGTTGTAGCGGGCGAGTTCCTTCTTGAGAATCTCAACCTGGAACTGGGAATTGATTTCCGAGCTGTTGTAGATTGTGCCGATCGTCTTGGCATTGGGCACGAACTGCATGATCAGATCAAGCTGTGCGCCGATCGGATTCAAGTCAGACGAACCGGTCACGTTGGTGCCGGGCTTATCCTTGTTGATCACGAGCTTGGCAGCTTCGTAGTCCGTCACGGCCGTCGCGACGATGGGCGTGTTTTTGGCGGCATTGGCCATAGTCTGCGCAGCGGGCGTTGCCACGGCAAAAATCAAAGGATATTCCTGAGACACGAAACGCTGGGCGATGTTGGCGAGATTGGACTGGTCGGCCTGAGCGTTTTGAACGTCAAAGGTCACCTTCAGTCCGCGCGCCTTGACCGCATCCTGAATGCCGCGGCTGGCGGCGTCGAGCGCAGGATGCTCCACCAACTGCACCAAACCGACGGTCTTCGTGCCGTCGGCCGCCTTGGCTGCCGGCGCCTGGGCCTTGTCTTCGCCGCCGCAACCCGCCAAAAGAGCGGCAGCCGTCAAACCGATCAGAGCTTGCTTGATCATTTCTATCCTTTGCGATGTCGTTGTATCGTCGCGCCCGAACCGTTCCGAGCACATTTGCTTATCTTAACGAGTGAAAGCCGAAGTTGGCATACGGCCAACCGCTTAGAGCGCCGAATTTGTGCGATTTGTTTCGCTTTCGTCACCATCGGTGCGGCGAGGCAGCGCCCGCAGACGCACGATGGTTGCACCGGCTCCCCCGTCAATTTCCCGCGGTTCGCAAAACGCCACCACTTCGTCGCGCTGCTTGAGCCAGCGGCGCACCACCTCGCGCAGCACGCCGATGCGACCGGGCGTCCCGTTGCCTTTGCCGTGAATGATGCGCACGCAAAAGAGTTCCTGCTTGCGTGCGTTTTTCAGAAATTCCGCAACGGCGCTGCGTGCATCGTCGACCGTCATGCCGTGCAGATCAATTTGGGCGCGCACCGACCAGCGCCCGCGTCGCAGATCGCGCGGCACGTCCGGTCCGATGCCTGGACGCCGAAAGCTTTTACCGTCTTCGCTTTCGAGAAACTCAATGCTGTCGAGATCGTCACTCATGCTCTCTTCGAGCACTCGTTTATTGTCGGCGATCGTTTGAACGGGAATCGGACGGCGAACTTTTCTGTGCTGAGCTCTCGTCTCGTCGCCCAGAGGCTTGACGCCGGCCTTTTTCATGGCCGCCGCAAAATCAATGTCTTTTTCTTCGATGCGCGGCTTAATACGGACGCCGGCCATCGCCTTGACCCCCGTCTGATTCATCACGTCAAGAAAGACATTCGTTTCGCGCGCAATGTGTTCGCTTGCCTTTTGCTTGGCTTCGCGTTCAGCCTCCTGCCTGCGGGCCCGCGTCTTCAATTTGTCAGCCAAGGGGGCGAGCGCTTCAAATCCGTTGGACATTTGTTGAATCATCCTCTATTTTGTTCGGCCTCCGAGGATACCACCGAAAAGAGAATGCGATCGCCCGAATCGGCCTTTTGCGCCTAAAACGCAATGCCCGCACCGACGTACATATGCACCGGAGACGGCCGGAACATCACGTCGCCTTCCGGTGCGACATTGTGGTACCGCGGAAACGACAGATTGATGCCCGCCAAAAGACGCGTGTGGTCGGTCGGGGCCCATGTTCCGCCCAACTGCACAACCGGAAAAACGGAGTCTTCCGAAAGATCTCCTCCCTGTTGCTCCCACTTGCCGTAACCCACGCCAACGCCCGCGTGCATGCGCAACGCTTCATTGAAATTGACGTGATACTGCAACGCCACCGAGTAGGTCGTATGATCGAACGTCCTGTCTTTGGCGCCTCTGTAGTTGGTGTCGTGTTCGCTGTCTGTGTAGTTAAAGTCCACCGCCCAGTTGTCGGCAACAAAGTAACGTGCCCCCAACATATAACCCGCATCAGAACTCACCATGTAGCCCTGTTCCGTTGCCGAATCGGTCTTTTCCCACATCCAGGCGCCATAAAGCTCAAAGCGATTGGAGAACGGAGAAGTTTCAAACGTGGGCAGCAGTCGGTTTTCAAGGCTGTCGGTAGCAATTGTCCCGTAGAAGAAAAAGACATTCGTAAACGGGATAAACGTCATGTAGAGGCCCACATCGTCGGTGCCGGCCTTCACGACCGGAAGCGGCAACGGGATGGGCAGCCAGTGGTAGTCCTCGCGAAACGTGACGCCGAGCATATAGCCCGCACCCACGTGATACTTTTCGCTCACGGGCCAGCGCGCCACCCAGCTGTAGCCGAAGGTGGGCTCCGGATAATAGTGCGAGTCGGAAAAGACGATGCCAAAGAGCATGCGCTCGTTGCCCTTCTCGTCGATCATCGTGCGCACGAGGCCCGCGCCAAAGGGCAGCGCGTTTTCTTCGGAGCGGTTGTCATAGTCAAACGAAGGATGTTCGGTCCAGATACCGAACGCAACCCCGTCTCGTCCCTTATTGAAAAGTTCCTTGAAACCGTCGACCTGGGAGGACCAAAAACCGGCATTCGTCGGCGCAAGACCGCCCGGAAGCGTGGCGGCGGCATCTTCCCAGAAGCCGGCGCAGGTTTGATTTGCCCATACGGACAGAACTAAAGACGCGGCAAGCGCGTGTTTGCGAATCACTGCGGACATGAGAAAAGAAAAAGAGAGGTTAATGATCGCCAAAAAGCGTCAAAAGCCCGAATCACCTTGTTTCTTTTCTTCGGGATCGCAAAAGGCGTTGTTGAAGTTCGAGGATTTTAGAGAATCTGTGTCAAATGTTCGTCAAAATACAAAAACCGGACCGACTTTGTCGTCACAAAAACAACAAAGCGATCCGGCTTGCGGAGGACTTCGATTCGAACGGTCGATTAACCGCGCTTTTCAAGATAGCGCTGTGCGTCGAGCGCTGCCATGCACCCCGAGCCAGCGCTCGTCACCGCCTGGCGGTAGATGGAATCGGCACAGTCGCCGGCGGCAAAAACGCCCTCAACGTTGGTGGCTGTGGCCGCAAAACCGGCCTTGTCGGTCACGATATAGCCGCCCTGAGTGTTGAGCTCTTCGGCAAAGACCTTCGTGTTGGGCGTATGACCGATGGCGATGAAGACGCCGTCAACCGCGAGTTCTTCATCAGCGCCGCCTTCAAAGTGCTTGAGCTTGAGACCGGTGACGCCCTTGTCGTCGCCCAGAACTTCTTCGACTTCAAAGGGCGTGTGCAGCACGATCTTGCCCTCCTTGACGACTTCCATGAGCTTGTCGACAAGGATGGGTTCGGCCTTGAACGTGCCGCGACGGTGCACAAGATGCACGACGCTTGCAATCTGCGAGAGATAAAGCGCTTCTTCAACGGCCGCATTGCCGCCGCCCACAACGGCCACAGGTTTGCCGCGATAGAAGAACCCGTCGCAGGTGGCACACCCCGACACGCCGCGGCCCTTGTACTTGGTTTCGCTTTCAAGACCAAGGTACTTGGCGCTCGCGCCCGTCGCAATAATGAGCGCATCACACGTGTAAGAACCCATGTCGCCTTCCAGGCGAATCGGTTTTTCTCTGAGGTGCGCGGTGTGAATGACGTCAAAGACGATCTTGGTGTCAAATCGCTCGGCCTGCTCAAGCAGGTTCTGCATCAGCTGCGGGCCCTCGATGCCGTTGACCGCACCCGGCCAGTTGTCCACTTCGGTGGTCGTCATCAGCTGGCCGCCCTGCTCCATGCCGGTGATCAAGAGAGGCTTGAGATTGGCGCGGGCGGCGTAGATGGCGGCGGTGTATCCCGCCGGACCGGAGCCGATGACAATAACAGGTGCGTGAACGCTCTCGCTCATGGTTGTTTCCTTTCAAATTCGTGCTGAGAGCCGCGCCAGAGGCTCGGCCCTGAAATGGCGTTTTTCAGATTATAGGAAGAGGACCGCGGCAAGTTATGTCAAAACTTTTCCGGTTAGAGAGCCTCTAACGATCCGATAGTTTCGGGCCGCTTCAAAAGCCGAAAGGCGACAGACCGTCTTCGGGAAGCCCCAACTCACTCGGATATTCGACGCCCGTGAGATAAAGCCCCGAAGGGTCAAACGTGGGGGCGGCAACCGCACGGGATTTGGCTTCGAGGACGTCGGCCAACCACTGCACGCTTTCGCGCCCGGTGCCGACATAAATGAGCGAGCCCACGATGTTGCGCACCATGTGCTGCAGAAAGGCGTTGGCGGAAATTTCCACGCCGATCAGGTTACCTTGACGACGCACGGAAATGTGCTTGATCGTGCGAACGGGCGTAGCCGCCTGACATTCGGCCGCACGAAACGAGGTGAAATCATGTTCGCCCACAAGGATCTGCGCGGCCTCATGCATTTTCTGCGCGTCAAGCGGCCGCCACACCCAGCCCGTTTTACCGTGCATCACAGGAGAGCGCACCGGATGATTGAAAATCCAGTATTGGTAAGTGCGGCTCACCGCATCAAAACGTGCGTGAAAGCCCGCGGGGACTTCGCAGGCCCACTTCACGGCGATGTCGTCAGGCAAAAAAGTATTGACGCCGCGAATCCAACTGGCTTCAGCTCGTCGAAAGGGCGACGCGATACTCACCACCTGATGTGTGGCATGCACGCCTCGGTCCGTGCGGCCGGCACAGATCGTAGCAACGGGAACGGTAAGGAATCGGCGCAGGGCGTCCTCAAGGACATCCTGCACCGTATTGCCTTCGGGCTGCGTCTGCCAGCCGAAATAATTGCGGCCGTCGTACTCGATGCCGAGCGCAACGCTCTGCACGGACTGCGTCGTATTCAAACTATCCGCCACGGGTATCGTCACCGATCTGGGCGAGCATTTCGGAAGCCTGGCGGCGCTGCTCTTCGTTGCCCGCGAGCATCACTTCGTGAAGCACTCGACGGGCTTCGGGCAAAGCACCGACGGCAATGTATGTGTGCGCCGTGATGAGTTTGCCGGAAATCGTTTCGGCGCTCGTCGCAGCGGGAGCCTGTTCCTGCTGTTCGTCGCCCACGTAAGCGGCAGCCACGTTAAAGCCGGCGGCCGGTGCCTGCGGCTTTTCGATGTCGCCGAGCTTGGGTTCGGTACGGGCAGCCTGAGCGGCCTGCATGCGCTGCGTGGCACGTTCGGACTCCAGACGGCGATCGAGCATTTCCTTGGTGCCCTGCAGCTGTTCGGGCTTAGTCGCCTCGCTCTTGCGGAACTTCACGACACCCATGCTTTCTTCCTTGCGGCGGAAGGTGGCCGTACGCTGCTTCATCCAGTACCAGGCACCGCCGGCAGCTGCACCGACGAGCACGAGGAAACCGATGAGCGCACCCCAGAAGCCGCCGGACTCCTCTTCGGACTTCTCTTCAAGGGCTGGCATGGCAGGCACCGGCGTCGGAGCCGGTTTGGTTTCGGGGGCGGGTTCAGGCTGTACCACGGGTTGCGTCACGGGTTCAGGAGCCTTTTCAACCGGAGCGAGCGTCTGAGTCTGCTGCTCCTGGAGCTTGGCGTCATGCTGAGCATCAGCCTTGGCAAGGGTGCCCGCCATCGGATCCGCTACGGGCTCGGTCTTAGGTGTCGGATCGGGCACAGGCTGCTGCACCTCAGGCTTCGTCTCCTTCTGGACTGGCTTTACGGGAGCCTTGGGAGCAGGCTTGGCCGCTTCGGGATGTTCGGCCTTCCACTTGCGCCACAATGCGGGCGCCTCCTTTTGCATTCGCTTATGCGCACGCTGCAGGACCTTGCGGCTCGGAGCCTTGCGCGCGTCGGCGTTCGGCGCCACGCGTACCAAAGCCCAGGCTTCGTCCAATTCCACAGCCGCCACGTCGTCGGCAAGCGGCGCCTTCAGGCGCGAGCCGATCTTGACACCGTTGACGCGGCCCTTTTCATAGGCGCCCGGGTTGGCACGCACGAAGGCCACCAGAATCTGATCCATCGAGGCCTGCGGATAACGCGGACGATACAGCGTGGCAATCGACCACATCGTCATGCCGTCGCGCACGAGGAATGGCTGATCCAGATCGTAGTCGGCAGGATTGAGCGGAAGCTTGACAGGCCCCGCGGCAGAGGTCTTGGCTGCCGGCTTAGCCGCCTGCACCGTCTGCTTAGGTGCGGCCGACTTGGTCGTGCTCGGCGCCGATTCGCGCACGGGCGGCACGTAGGCGGGCTCAGTCGGCGCCTTTTGAGCTGTGGTCTTTGCTGAAGGCACAGCGCTCGGTACGGTCCCCTTGGCGCTCGGCACGGCACTGCGTTCGGAGACATTTGCCGAAGGAACCACGCTGCTGTCCTTGGTGGAAGCGTCAACCATCGGCGCAACCTTCTCGGTCTGCGCGACGTCCTTGACCATCGGCGCGGCAGGGCGATCCTGCAGACGCACTTCGTAGAGCTTGGCCGAGACCTTGCCCGCTTCGGAGAGTTCAACAATCAGCGGGAACTGTCGGGCGTCCACCGCCTGTTGTCCCTTGAGCTTAACCGTGTAGGGTTCCTTCTTAAGCAGCGAAAGCGAAACGTCGTTGACAGAGAACAACACTTCCTTGCCGACGCGACGATAGGTCGAAGCCGGCGCCAGACGCACCTTGAGCTGTTCGGCCTTCGGATCCACGTCACGAATGGTTAATTCGGCGTCGAGCGGTTCGCCCACTGCCGAATAGACCATGAGGCTTCCGAGTTCCGCAGCAAAAGCGCCGCCGGCCACGGCCGTCACCGCTGCAGCGATAAGAGTTTTGCGCAAAGTAATCGCTTCCGACATCTGCTTACCTAACTGATTTTCAAATGAGATTTTGTGGGACAACAGAAAAACCAATAGACAATAGAAATCCTCGGTTTCTGTAATACGCCCCGATTCTTTCGGATTCTACCCACTTGAGGGAAGACTACGCACGCCAATCCTTCAAAGCTCAGGCATTTTTTCAATCTGTCACACCGACAAGGTCGTTCGTCAGCGCTGTTCGTATGCCTGCCGCACTCCACGCGGTTCTGGCTTCGTCGTAGGAGACTTGAGCAATCGCACGGACCGCGTCCGTCACGACACACACGTCAAACCCAGCTTGCGCGGCATCGAGCGCCGTCCAACTGACGCAATAGTCGGCCGCAAGCCCGCACACGACGACCTTGCATATCTCACGCTCCTTCAACCACCCCGCCAAACCGGTTCGCGTCCGGCGGTCGGCTTCAAGAAAAGCCGAATAGCTGTCACGTTCGGCGCATGTCCCTTTGCGAAGGATCAGATCGGCGCAAGACGTTACAAGCCCCTCGGCAAAAGCGGCACCCTCTGTTCCCGCCACGCAATGCGCAGGCCACAAAACCTGCTTGCCGTAGGGCATGTCGACAAGCTCAAAGGGCTTCTTGCCCGGGTGATTTATGGCAAAGCTCTTGTGGCGGCTCGGATGCCAGTCGGCCGTGAGCACCACGGTGAAAGCGTTTTCCATGAGACGATTGATCGGAGCAATGACTTCGTCGCCCTGCGGCACTGGCAAAGCACCGCCCGGCAGAAAATCGTTTTGAATATCCACCACGATCAGAGCAGTCGCGGGATCCTGCAGAAAGCTCATGAGTTCCTCCTTGCGTCATTGGCGGTGAGGATAGCGCAAGAAAGACAATGGTAGAAAAGCACACATGAAAAAGCCCCGCCTCTTCACAAGGAAAAGACAGGGCTTTGTGCGAAGCTCTTAACGAACCGAAAAGAAAAATTTCTTACTGGTTCTTCAAGATTTCCGCGTTGAGCTGGTCGCGGATTTCTTTGCCGGCGCGGAAGTACGGAACGTACTTGCCCGGCACCTTAACCGCTTCGCCGGTCCGCGGATTGCGGCCGTCGCGCGCGGGGCGGTACTTCACGGAGAAGCTACCGAATCCGCGAACTTCGACTCGCATACCGCGGCTCAGAGCGCAAACCATCGATCGCAGAACGATGTTGACGGCTTCGTCGGCGTTGCGGCCGGAAAGCATCGGATGGCGTCCGAAAACCCGCGAAATCAACTCTGATTTCGTCAAGGCTCGCATACGAACCCCCGATTACTTCTGCTCGAGCTTGGCCTTGAGCAGAGCGCCCAAGTTGGTCGTACCGGCGCTGGCGTCGGAGTTAACGCGATCGAGAGCCTTGCGAGCTTCGGCAGCATCCTTGGCCTTGATCGAGAGCTGGATCGAACGGTTCTTGCGATCCACGCTGGTGATCAGAGCTTCGACTTCCTGACCAACCGTGAGCTGGGTGGTGGCGTCTTCAACGCGTTCGGAAGAGATTTCAGAAGCGCGCAGGTAGCCTTCGGTGTCGTTGCCGAGATCGATCACGGCGCCCTTGGCGTCAACGCTCTTGACAGTACCCTTGACGATCGTGTTGCGTTCGTGGGAACCGGCAAAGTCGGTGAACGGGTCGCCGGAGAGCTGCTTGATGCCCAGGCTGATGCGTTCACGTTCGGTGTCGATGCCGAGAACCACGGCTTCGAGTTCGTCGCCCTTCTTGTACTTGCGCACGGCGTCTTCACCCTGTTCGTTCCAGGAGAGGTCGGAGAGGTGAACCAGACCGTCGATGCCGCCGGGCAGGCCGATGAACACGCCGAAGTCGGTGATCGACTTAACCTGGCCCTTGACCTTGTCGCCCTTCTTGAAGCTCTGGTTGAATTCTTCCCAGGGGTTGGCCTTGCACTGCTTCATGCCGAGGCTGATGCGGCGACGGTCTTCGTCGATGTCGAGAACCATGACTTCGACTTCTTCGCCGAGCTGAACGATCTTCTTCGGATCAACGTTCTTGTTGGTCCAATCCATTTCGGACACGTGCACGAGACCTTCGATGCCGGTTTCGATTTCAACGAAGGCACCGTAGTCGGTGATGTTGGTCACCTTGCCGAACAGACGGGTGTTCTGCGGGTAGCGGCGAGCAATGCCGATCCACGGATCTTCGCCCAACTGCTTGAGGCCGAGGGAAACGCGGCTCTTTTCCTGGTCGAACTTGAGGACCTTGGCTTCGATTTCCTGACCGACGGTCACCACTTCGCTCGGGTGACGCACGCGGCGCCATGCGAGGTCGGTGATGTGCAGCAGGCCGTCGATGCCGCCGAGGTCAACGAACGCACCGTAGTCGGTGATGTTCTTGACGATGCCCTTGACGATGGCGCCTTCCTTGAGCGTGGCGAGCAGCTTGGCGCGTTCTTCGCCCATGCTGGCTTCCACGACAGCGCGGCGGGAAACCACCACGTTGTTGCGCTTGCGGTCGAGCTTGATCACCTTGAATTCGAGGGTCTTGCCTTCGAACGGGGTGGTGTCCTTGACAGGACGGGTGTCGACGAGAGAGCCCGGCAGGAAGGCACGGATGCCGTTGGTCATGACGGTGAGGCCGCCCTTGACCTTGCCGGTGATGGTACCGGTGACGAGTTCGCCGGATTCCAGAGCCTGTTCGAGGTTCATCCAGGCGGCCAGGCGCTTGGCCTTGTCGCGGGAGAGAACCGTTTCGCCGAAACCGTTTTCGGCCGATTCGATTGCCACGGAAACGAAGTCGCCGGGCTGAACGGTCACTTCACCGAGGTCGTCCTTGAATTCTTCGATGGGCACATAGGCTTCGGACTTCAGGCCGGCGTTCACAACCACGAAGTTGTGTTCGACGCGCAGCACTTCGGCGGTGATGACTTCACCCTGACGCATTTCCTGCTTAGCGAGGCTTTCCTCAAAAAGCTGGGCAAAAGATTCGGTATTGGTAGTGTTGGACATGAAAATAAAAAAAAACGTTGAAATCTCACCGACCCGGGGTACCGGTTTTTAAGCCGTCAGTCGGTGGTGTTTGCAAAATTAAAGAATGCCGAGCCCCGTCCCGGCATTCCGAAAAAAAATTCTGTCTTACTTCGCGGCGGCAAAGCGAAAATCAGGCGCACAGCTCCCGGTACCACCGATAGACCGTCTCGAGCGTCTGCTCGATGTTCAGATCGGAGTTGTCGAGAACTTTTGCGTCCGGCGCCGGCACACAAGGCGCAGCCTTGCGCTCCCGGTCGCGGCGATCCCGCTCGGCCAGATCACGAGTAAGGTCGCTTAGGTTAGCAGAAATTCCCTTGACAATCAACTGATTAAAGCGTCTTTTTGCGCGCGCTTCGGGCGTAGCCGTCAAAAAGACTTTCAAAACCGCATCCGGGAAGATGACGCTTGCCATGTCGCGACCGTCGGCAACCAACCCCGGGGCCTGACGCGCGTTGCGCTGCAGGTCGGTCAGCGCCTGCCGCACGGCGGGCAAAGCGGCCACACGGCTAGCCGTCAAACCCACTTCCTCGGCTCGAATGGCCTGCGTGACATCCTCGCCCTCAAGGAAAATCCTGCCTTCCTTAAAAACGGGCTTCATGGCGCGGGCAACGGTTTCGCATGCGGATTCATCATCGGGATTGACTCCGGCCTTGAGAACCGAGAGCGCCGTGAGCCGATACAAAGCACCGCTGTCCAGATAATGAAAGCCCAGTTTTTCGGCCAAAGCCGCAGCCACCGTACCTTTGCCGCTCGAGCTCGGACCGTCGATGGCAATGACGGGAATCGGATTTGCTTGTGTCACTTCAACACCTTTGAGCGAGGTTCGAAAGGCGATATTCTACGAGCCGACGCCTTTTTTGTCTTCGGCTCTCAACGATGCGCGGTGAGCCGCCCGAACGCTTCGAAATAGTCCGGATAGGTCTTGGCCGTACAGCCCGGATCGTTGACGGTCACGGTCACCCCCGCACAGGCGGCCAGCGCTAGGCTCATGGCCATGCGGTGGTCGTCGTAGGTGTCGACCGTGGCGTTTTTCAACATTCCTTCCTCAGAACGACTCACAACGATGAAGTCTGACCCCTCCTGCACCACGGCCCCGAACTTGCGCATTTCGCAGGCCATGGCGGCAAGGCGGTCGGTTTCCTTTACGCGCCAGCTGCCGATGCCGGTCAGCTGCACGGCGCCCTGCGTCATGAGCGCCATCGGCACAAACGTCATGGCCGCATCGGGAATGGCGGTGCAATCCAGTCTCAAGCCTTTGAGCGGTTGTTTTTTATCGCGCCGGACCGTGATCGAATCGTCCGTTTTTTCGACGACTGCTCCCATGGTTTCCAGGGCATCGGCAAAAGCCACATCCCCTTGCATGGAATCCTTGCCGACACCCGTGATCGTCACGGGGCCGCCCGTCAGAGCCCCCAACGCCAGAAAGTAACTGGCCGCCGACGCATCGGCTTCCACCTTATAGGAGGATTGAGCCCGATAGGTGCCGCGCGGCACCCAAAAGCCCGTCGACGTTTCCTTGGCCTCAATCCCGAAGTCGCGCATCATGCGCACGGTCATCGCAACGTAAGGGCGGCTGATGAGTTCGCCTTCGATGTCGATCCAAAAGCCCTCGTCGGAGGCAACCGAAGGCGCCAACATCAAAAGCGCCGTCAGGTATTGGCTCGACACGTTGCCGCGCACGCTCACGCGATTACCTTCACAACGTGCGGGCTCAAACCGAAGCGGCAGAAAACCGTCGTTTGCCTCGCACGTGACCTTGGCGCCGAGGCTGCGCAAAGCTTCAAGCAGATCGCCGATCGGACGCTCGCGCATGCGCGCGATGCCGTCGAGCCGATAGGTGCCCCCCGCAAAAGCCAACAGCGCCGTCAAAGTGCGTGCGGCGGTACCGGCGTTGCCGATAAAAAGCTCCCCGCTTTTGACGGGAATGCGTCCGCCGCATCCCGTGACCGTCACTTGCGTGTCGGCCTCAAACACAACCTCGATCCCCAACGCTTGCAGCGCTTCGATCATACGCTCGGTGTCGTCGGCTCTGAGCAGTCCGGTAAGCGTTGTTTTCCCCTGCGCCATTGCCGCCAGAAAAAGAGCGCGGTTGGAGATTGATTTGCTGCCCGGCAGCCGCACCGTTCCCGAAGCGGCGCTCACCGGTTCGATCGTGATGCTTTCTGGGCGACGAGAAACTTCACAGGACTGCGTCATGACTACCTTTTACTTTCGTTTGGGAGGCAAATGGGGAGCAATGCGGCGCCGTGCTTCGGCCGCACGCGCAAAGATCGCGCGCGTCACCTCGACTTCATCGTCTTCAACGGCTTGGCGCAGCAGCGCCAGATCCTTTTCGAAATAGGACAGAGCTTCGAGCACGGCCTTTTTGTTGGCCCGGAAAATATCCACCCACATTTCCGGACTGGACGCCGCAATGCGAGTGAAGTCCCGAAAACCGGCCCCGGCCAGAGACAATTTGCGCTCGGCGCTGCCCGTGTTGAGGATGGAATCAACCATCGCGTAGGAGAGCAGATGCGGCAAATGCGAAACGGAAGCAAACACGGCGTCGTGCTCTTCGGGCGTCATGCGCAGCAAGTCGCTGCCCGCCGTCTTCCAGGCATTTTCCCAGAACTGCACGGCACGATCGCCGATGTCTGCAACAGGCGTGGAAATCGCTTTGGCGCCCACGAAAAGATCGGCGTCGGCGTAGTCCACTCCGGGCATTTCTCCGCCCGCGATGGGGTGAACGGGCGCGTAGTTGACGAACTTTTCCTTGAGCGCACGACGAGCGCCCTCGATTACAACTCCGCGCACGGAGCCGACGTCGGTCACAAGCGTCTCGTCTCTCAGGAAAGGCTCGATCTGCGCCATGACCTTTTCAATGGCAAGGACAGGCACGGCAACCAGTACGGCATCGGCTCCCTGAACGCACGCTTCAAGCGTATCGGCCGCCGTATCGGCAATACCCATTTCCACTGCTTTGCGCGCACTTTGAGCCGACAGGTCAAACGCCGACACCGTCTCGAAAACGCCGCCGCGCTTCATGGCCCAAGCTGCAGAAGCGCCGATCAAACCCACGCCAATCAAGGCCAAACGCATTGTTGAAACTTCCTTTCTTTACTGCTTATTTCACTGAAAGCGCCTCGCGAAACGCCTTCATGAAAATATCGTTTTCTTCGCGCGAACCCACTGAGATACGCATGTATTCGGGCAACCCATAGCTCTTGAGCGGACGCAGAATCACGCCGCGGCGCAGCATCGCCTCGTTGATTTCAGCCGCCTTGGGGCCGACGCGCACCATAATGAAATTGGCTTGCGACGGCAGCTGATCCAATCCCAGTTCATCGAAAAACGCAGCCAGGCGAGCGCGTTCTTTAGTATTGCTGTCCACAACGGTCTTTAAAAACGCCTGATCTTCGAGCGCGGCCACAGCCGCTGCCTGTGCAGCCGAATTCATGTTAAAGGGCGGACGAATGCGGTTCATCATTTCGATGAGTTCCTTGTTCGCCACTCCGAAACCAGCACGCAGTCCCGCCAAACCGTAGGCCTTGGAGAAGGTGCGCGTCACCAGCAGATTCGGGAATTTCTTGACCCAAGCGAAACTGTCTGTCCTGAGCTTTTCGTCCATGAAGTCCGTATAGGCTTCGTCAAGCACCACGACACACTTCTCGGGGACGCGCTCCAGGAAATTAAAGAGCGCCGCCGGCTCCAGGGGCAGTCCCGTCGGGTTATTGGGATTGGTGATGTAGATCAGACGCGTGTTGACGTCAGTCGCTGCCAGCAGGCCATCCAAATCCACGTGGAAATCCTTGGCGGGCACTTCCACACATTGGGCTGCGCACTCTTGGGCGCTGAGCTCATAAACGGAGAAGGAATACTGTGAATAAACGCAGCGATCGCCGGGCGCCAATACCGTGCGGGCAATCAAACCCAAAATTTCATCGGATCCGTTTCCGACGATCACTTCATCGGGCGAAACGCCCGCAAAGACCGCAGCCGCTTCACGCACGACCTGCGCAGCACCATCCGGGTAACGAGTGCCGTTTACGAGCGCCTGCATCGCGGCGTTCTTTGCCCCAGGCGACATTCCGAGCGGATTTTCGTTGCTTGCGAGCTTGACGATGCGCGCGGGATCCAGTCCGTATTCACGCGCCGTCTCTTCAATGGGTTTGCCTGCGACGTATGGGCTGATCGCCTCAAGCGCCTTTCTGGCCACAAAACCTTGCATGTCTATTTTCCCCTTCTGTTTGTTCCGGGCGCTTTTCCGATCAATAGGCCGCAGTGTAGGAACCGAGAATCTTTAAGTACAAAGCGATCTGTCCGAGCTCTTCAACAGCCTTGGAAATGGGTTCGTCTTCGATATGTCCGTCGACATCCACATAGAAGTTATAGTCCCAGGCACCGTTTCGTGCCGGGCGGCTTTCGAGACGCACCATCGAAACCTTGTACTTGGCAAAGGGCGCGAGAGCGTCCAGAAGCGCACCCGCGCGGTTGGGCACCGAGAAAATGAGGCTGGTCTTATGCAGCACGTTTTGCGCCTTGCCGCAGGATTCTTTGCCGAGCACCAAAAAGCGCGTGCAGTTGCGCGGATCGTCTTCAACGGCGTGCGCGGCGATGTGAAGTTCATAGAGCGCGGCGGCGCGTTCGGCTGCCAAAGCCGCCACCTTCGGGTCAGCTGTCGCTTCTTTGGCGGCCTGAGCGTTGGAGCTCGAAGGCACAAGCTTTGCCTGCGGCAGATGCGTCATCAGCCACAGGCGGCACTGCGCAAGCGCCTGCGGGTGCGCATGCACCTCGACGATGTCTTCGCGCTTGCCCGAGCGATTCATCAGATTGTGGTGCACCGCCACGTTGACCTCACCGATTACCTTCAGGGGCGTGGTGAGAAGCAAATCGGCCGTGCGCGTCACGATGCCTTCGGTACTGTTTTCCACCGGTACGACGGCAAAATCAGCGGTGCCGCTTGCGGCCTCATGAAACACCTCGTCGAGAGTTCCGCAGGGCAGAGCCTTGACGCTCGACCCGAACTGACGGATCACAGCCTCTTCGGTGAAGGTGCCCCGAGGCCCCAGAAAAGCCACGCGCGGCATCGCCTCGACGGCACGGCAGGCAGAAATGATTTCGCGCACGATGCTGCGGATCGCCTCTTCGCTCATCAGCGTGCCCTCGGTCTTGGCTCTCGCCACGGTACGCTCAAAAATCTCGCGCTCGCGCTCGGGCTTGTACACGGCCCCGGCAGCCTTGAGTTTTCCGATTGATCGCGCAAGCTTGGCGCGTTTTTCCAGAAGTCCGAAGAGCTCGGCGTCGGTCGCATCGATCACTTTGCGCAGTTCTTCGATGCTGCCGTTGCTCACGGTGGGTTCGGTCATTTTTGTACTCCCTATTTTTCTTTTTTTCGTTTTTCTCTTAGGCGTGGCGGGACGCAAAGTCCGCCATGAAATCGGCCAAGACCTGCGCGGCCTGCACAGGCAGCGCGTTGTAGAGCGAAGCACGCAGTCCGCCGACCAGACGGTGCCCCTTGAGATTGACGAGCCCGGCGTCGGCCGCCTCCTTGACGAACAAGTCGGTGAGCGCCTCTTCGCGCAGGTTGAACACCACGTTCATGCGCGAGCGGGCGTTGGGCGGAATCGTATTCGTGTAGAAACCGTCGCTGCCGTCAATGGCTTTGTAGATCATCTGCGAGCGCATGCGGGCGCGTTCGTTCATCACCTCCACTCCGCCTTCGCTCAAGAGCCACTTGCACACAAGGTTGGCAACCCAGATCGCGAAGGTGGGCGGCGTGTTGTACATGCTGCCCGCTTGGCTGTGCACCTCGTAGTTGAGCATCGTGGGACAGGTTTCTCCGGCAAGGCCCAGGAGATCTCGGCGCACGATCACGACCGTGAGACCGGCCGGACCGAAGTTTTTCTGAGCCCCCGCAAAAACAAGGGCATGGCGCTGGAAGTCGATCGAGCGCGACAGGAAGTTGCTGCTCACGTCACTGACCAGCGGTACGCAGTCCGGACACCGGGGAATGTAGTTGAACTCCAAACCGTTGACGGTCTCGTTCATGCAGTAATAGAGATAAGCGGCATCGTTGGGAACATTGATGCTGTCGGGATGCGGCACCTGAGCGCGCGAAGGCGTTCCGATCACGCTCACGCGGCAGAACTTGCCGGCTTCGGCCGCAGCCTTTTTCGACCAGACGCCGTTGACGATGTAGCTGGCTTCCGCCGCGGCACCCAGAAGATTTAAGGGCACCATCGCAAACTGCATGTGTCCGCCGCCCTGCAAAAAGAGAATGTCGTGGGTCTCCGGCACGCTCAAAAGTTCGCGCAGCAGATCGCGCGTTTCGCGGATGATCTGCGAAAAAATCTGACCGCGGTGGCTCATCTCCACCAGACTCATGCCTGTGCCGTGATAGTCAGGAAACTCCTTGGCGACTTCTTCGAGAACGGGAACCGGCAGCACGCCGGGGCCTGCCGAAAAGTTATATACGCGATTCATTTTTTTCACTTTCCGCGGCTCTCGAACTCCGAGGGGTGGTTCGACGCCGCGCTCCTGATGAGTTGTTATTCCAAACGATGTCCGCTGTCGGAGCGCCATGTCACCGATCACTGAAAAAACGCCCTGCACGGAACGACAACCGCACAGGGCGCCTTGTTATCGGTTACTCATTTTCGCCGTTCTCGTCGTTTGACGGTACAGGTAATTCACCTGAGGCGACAGTCGCTTCACCGGCAAGTGCCGAGGCACCGTGCGATTCGGCGTCCGTCGAAACGTCCTCTGCGTCTTCGTTGGCCACACGGGTTACGCTCACAACCGTTTCGTCAAGCGTTTCCATGAGCTTGACGCCCTGCGTGGCACGACCCGACTGTCGAATCGACTCGACGGTCGTGCGAATCATGCGGCCGTTGTTGGTGAGCACCAACACGGTGTCTTCAACGTTCACAAGCGTGGCGGACACAAGCTCACCGTTGCGTTCGCTCGTCATGATCGCGATCTGCCCCTGACTGCGGCGGCCGTGCTTGGGATGATCCGCCAGCGGCGTGCGCTTGCCGTAGCCGTTGGCGCAGACCGTGAGCACTTCCATGTTCGTATCGGCGTGCACGGCAAACATGCTGACGCACTTGTGACCTTCGGGCAGCTTCATCGTGAGCACGCCGCGGGCGGTACGCCCCATCGGCCGCACTTCGTTTTCGTCAAAGCGAAGCACCTTGCCGTTGCTGCCGAAGACCATGATGTCCTGCGTTCCGTCCGTGATCACAGCCGTAAGGATGCTGTCGTTGTCGTCAAGCGTAATGGCGGCCTTGCCCATGCGCTTGATCACCGCAAATTCCTTAAGCGACGTCTTCTTCATCACGCCGTTGACGGTTGCAAGGAACACGTAGTGCGATTCGTCAAAGCGGCTCACCGGCAGAATCGTCATGATCGATTCGCCTTCGGCGATGTCGAGCAAGTTCACGATCGCCTTGCCCTTGCTCGTACGGGAGCCTTCCGGAATCTGGTAGATCGGCAAGGCGTAGACGCGGCCGAAGTTGCTGAAGCACAGGGCCTGGTCGTGGCTGCTGGCCGTGATGATGCGGTCGATCTCGTCGCCTTCCTTGAGCTTGGCAGCGGCCTTGCCCTGACCGCCTCGACGCTGGCTGCGGTATTCGGTAAGCGACTGGCGCTTGATGTAGCCTTCACGGGAAAGCGTCACCACCATCGTTTCTTCCGGCACGAAGTCGAGCGGATTGAAGTTCGGATCGCCCGACGGATCGATTTCCGAGCGGCGTTCGTCGCCGAACTTGTCCTTGAGCTCGGCAAGTTCCGCGTCCATGATCTGCACGACGCGCTCGGGACGGGCAAGGATGTCGAGCAGGTCGGTGATCTGAGCGTTGGCCTGACGATACTCTTCGTTGATCTTGTCCTGTTCCAGACCGGTGAGTTTTTGCAGAGCCATCTGCAGAATCTTGTCGGCTTGCACGGGACTCAGGTGATACAAGCCGTCGGAGAGCAGACCGTAGCAGGCATCAATGTCCTGCGGGCGGTAGTCCTGAGGATTGAAGGCGGCGTTCAGAAGGCCCGAGACCAGATCCGACTTCCAGCCGCGCGACATGAGCTGTTCGCGGGCAATCGGCGGATTGGGAGCGTTGCGGATGATGCGCAGGAATTCGTCGAGGTTTGAAAGTGCCACGGCCTGACCTTCGAGAATATGGCCGCGCATGCGGTTCTTGTTCAGACGGAAGATCGTGCGGCGATTGATGACTTCTCGGCGATGACGCAGGAAGGCTTCGATGATTTCGCGCAGGTTGAGCACGCGCGGGCGGCCGTCGACGAGCGCCACCATGTTGATGCCGAACGTCCACTGCAGCTGCGTGAGCTTAAAGAGGTTGTTGCGCACCACTTCGCCGAACGTACCGGCCTTGAGTTCCATCACGATGCGCACGGACTTGCTCGATTCGTCGCGCAGCTCGCTGATGCCTTCGATTTTCTTGTCGCGCATCAGGCGGGCGATCGATTCGACGAGCACCTTCTTGTTGACCTGATAGGGAATGTCGTCGACGACGAGCATCTGTCGGCCTGACTTCGTTTCCTCAAAGTGCGTGTGCGCACGCATGATCACGCGGCCGCGACCGGTGCGGTAGCCCTCGTGCACGCCCTTCAAGCCGTAGATGATGGCGCCGGTCGGGAAGTCGGGCGCCGGCATACGGGCGATGAGTTCGTCGATGCTCGCATCGGGATTGTGCAGCAGGTGTCGGCACGCGTCGATCGTCTCGCGCAGGTTATGCGGCGGGATGTTGGTTGCCATGCCCACGGCAATGCCGGCCGAACCGTTCACGAGAAGATTGGGCAGACGTGCGGGCAAAACGGAGGGTTCTTTTTCGGAATTGTCGAAGTTGGGAACGAAATCGACCGTATCCTCTTCCAGGTCGTCGAGCATCGCGTCGGCAATGCGAGCCAGGCGGCATTCGGTGTAACGCATGGCCGCCGCGCCGTCGCCGTCGATCGAACCAAAGTTGCCCTGGCCCCAAACGAGCGGATAGCGCATGGAGAAGTCCTGAGCCAAACGCACCAACGTCTGATAGACAGCCAGATCGCCGTGCGGGTGATATTTACCGATGACGTCACCCACAATACGGGCGCACTTCTTCGTGGCGTGCGAGAAGTCGTTGCCCAGTTCGTGCATGGAAAAGAGCACGCGGCGGTGCACGGGCTTAAAGCCGTCGCGCACGTCGGGCAGCGCACGCCCAACGATCACGCTCATGGCGTAATCAAGGTAGGAGCGCTTCATTTCGGTTTCAAGAGAAACCGGCAACGTTTCCAGAGAATAGGAAATCGGCATGCCGTTGGCTTCGCCCTGGGCATTGTCCTGATTAAGCTTGTTGTCGTCGTTCGTATCCATGGTAACCCGATAGATCAAAGCGCCTGCGCGTTTATTCGCCATGCGCTTGCAATTGATTTTCGCCGCAGGACAAAGCAAGGCGCAGAGCACCCCTTGATCCCCGCGGCAGAACCTTTGGCATTTTACAGTTTCAGATCTCAAAAAACGCGTTTGCGGCGATCTTCGACTCGGCGGGCTTCAAGTCCGGTTTCCAGAAAACGCGCGCCAAGGCATCAAAACGGCGCGTGAAGCGATTTAGGCCCTCTCGGACGAGGTCAGATGGTGCAATTTCCGCATAACCGTCTGCTTATCAGAACATTTTTGCGACAAAAATCGGGGTTTTCGCAAATTTTGTTGCCTGACTCTTCTCCTTTTCATTCAATATGCGGCACAATACGGACAAAGTTCCGTCTTTTCGGAGACGGAAGCGGCTTGCGTATGCTCTTGAAAAGGAGCTTTCGCAAAAGTTGATTTTGGGCCTTTGACCCCAACCGCGCCGGATACAACCCCGGCAGACGCGGGACACACCGACGAAACAGTGCAGTGCCCGTCTTTGCATACCAAGAAAGGAAGCGTAAATATGAAGACTTCGATCAAGCTTTGCGGCCTCGCCGCTGCTGTGTTGATGGCCACTGCCGGTAGCGCAATGGCTTCCGACACCGTCATTCCCTACGTTCTGGACTCCCAGAACAAGGTTGTGACGAACTCCACCGGTCTTTGCTGGCGCACCAGCTTCTGGACCCCGGCTCTGGCTGAACAGGGCGGTCCGGATGGCTACGGTTGCACCTGCGACAAGGACATCCTGTCTGCCGCCGCCTGCACGAAGGCTGCTCCCGTTGAAGAACCGCGCGTTGCCAAGGTGACGCTCGCTGCCGATACGCTGTTTGCCTTTGACAGCGACAAGCTCTCCGCTGACGGCCGCAACATGCTCGATCAGCTCGTGAGCCGTATGGCCGGCATGGACGTTGAAGTGATCCTCACGACCGGCTACGCTGACCGCCTCGGCAAGGACGCCTACAACCAGCAGCTGTCCGAACGCCGTGCAGAATCCGTCAAGACCTACCTGACCGAAAAGGGTGTTGACAGCGGACTGATCCAGACCGAAGGCCGTGGTGCCGCCGATCCTGTCGTGAACTGCCCGAAGCCCGCAGCCGGCAGCCAGATCCGCAATATGCAGGACCTCATCAAGTGCCTCGCCCCGAACCGTCGTGCCGTGATCGAAGTGATCGGCACCCGTACAGTTCAGTAATCGGCATTTGATCTGAAACCTGACGCAGCGCGCTGCGCCAGTTAGGAAAAGCCCCGAAGGATTTCTCCGACGGGGCTTTTTTGTGCCGTTTTTCTGCCTCGTTACACAGCTGCGTCGCCCGTTTCACCGGTACGGATGCGAATGGCCTGTTCAATGTCAAAGACGAAGATCTTGCCGTCACCGATCTTGCCGGTGCGGGCACTCTTTTGAATCGCTTCGAGGCACTGTTCGAGCAGATCATCGGGAACTGCCGCTTCAATCTTGACCTTGGGGAGGAAGTCCACCACGTATTCGGCACCTCGATAGAGCTCCGTGTGCCCCTTCTGACGGCCGAATCCCTTGACTTCGGTCACGGTAAGGCCATTGACGCCGAGTTCAGCCAACGCTTCGCGAACTTCATCCAATTTAAAGGGCTTGACGATTGCGGTAACGAGTTTCATGAGACTTCCTATCCTTCTTCAGCGGCTAAATCCATTCGTGCCAGCGCTTTTGCGCTTCGATGCGTAACTTTACCATTTACTGTAGGATCGGGCGGCTCGTAATCGGCAGTCTCACGTCTCGTCCGAGCATCGCGCGGCTCACTTTGGGGCCGACCGGGCACTGCGCCCGCTTGTACTCACTGCGAAGCCAAAGCTTGATGACGCGACGCACGTTGTCGGCGTTGTGGCCCAGAGCTTGCAGTTCAGCCGCGCTTTTTCCCCCTTCGAGCAACCCGCGCAAAATCGCGTCAAGCTCGGCATAGGGCATCAGCGCCGATTCGTCCGTCTGCCCTTCCTTTAATTCTGCAGAAGGCGGACGCGTGATAATTTCCGTGGGGATCACTTCTCTGCCCTTCATAACGTTGTAGGTACGCAGCATCTCCCATACATCCGTCTTCAACACATCCTTGATGGGAGCGTAGCCGCCGACCGTATCACCGTATAGCGTACAGTATCCCGTGGCACTTTCGGACTTGTTGCCGGTGGCAAGCGTCAGCCACCCGAACTTGTTGGAAAGAGCCATCAGGAGAAGCCCGCGGCTTCTGGCCTGCAGGTTTTCTTCGGCAAGACCTTCGTCGGTTCCCGCAAAGTCATCCGCAAGAATAGACTTGGCTGCATCGTAGATGGCACCGATCGGACGCACACGGTAGTCGATGCCCAGGTTCTCTGCACAATCCTTAGCTAATTTCAGGCTCAAGTCCGAGGTGTAGCGCGTGGGCATCATCACGGCGTGAACGTGTTCTTTACCGAGCGCTTCGACGGCAATGGCCGCCACCAAGGCACTGTCGGCGCCCCCGGAAAGCCCCAATACGGCATCGGTAAAACGGTTTTTGCTGGCGTAGTCGCGCACGGCACACACCAGTGCGGAAAAAAGCGTTTCGTATCGACCGGACTCCCGAGCAAGTGTCGTCGCCTTGTCCTCAAAGAGATTAGAGACTGTTACCGCCCCTTCATCAGCCTCGAAGGCCTTGAGACGCACCGTCTCACGACCTTTGCAATTGACGGCAAAACTGCGACCTTCGTAGATGACGTCGTCCTGGCCCCCAGCCTGATTGGCAACGGCAAACGCAATCCCCTCGCGAGCACAGTTGTCCATCATCAATTCCCGACGCCTTGCGCAGTCGCCCGAGTCAAACAGACCGAAGTCCAGCGCGCAGACGAGTCCAACGTCGTCGGCCTTAAGCGCACGCACGAAGGATTCATCCGTCAGATCATCCGCAAAGCAGTAATTCACCTCCACTCCGGAGTGATTATGTATGGAACGAGCGTTCTCAAGAACACAGCCTCCCTGCAGCGGTTTATCGATACGTTTGAAAATCTCGCCGCTTCCCAAAACGTAGATCGAGCGATTGATTTTTCCTTCGGATCGACTCGGCGCACCGACAAGCACGATTTTTCCGTCCCGCGACTGGCGGTGGAGCGCTTGCGCGAGCCCATTGATCGCCTCTTCAAGGGACATCCAGAAGTCCTCGCGCTCGAGCCACCCTTCAAGCGGCCATCCGGTGAGCGACATGGCAGGCGTCACGCAGATAGACGCACCGAGTTCGTGAGCCGTTTTAGCGGCGTCAAGGATCTGTTTGGCGTTGCCCTCCAAATCGCAGGCAACAGGATTGGTCTGGGCCAGGTATACGAACGGGCTATCGATCATAGAAATTCAGCGCGGAAACCCCTGCATTCATGCAGGGGAGGAAGCGCCGCCTCCATTCTAAATTCTGTTAAGTAGGTGGTTCGAGGTTCCAGCAGCCTCAACTTTTTGTAGTTAATACCGGCGGAAATCCG
>NZ_QRLV01000016.1 GCF_003472385.1 Sutterella sp. AM11-39
ATTCGTGAAGGCGGCCACACCGTCGGCGCCGGCGTCGTTGCCAAGATCATCGAGTAATATCGATCTTCTGAAAGGTTCATCGATTGGATGAACCTTCAGGACAGGGGTATAGCTCAATTGGCAGAGCGACGGTCTCCAAAACCGTAGGTTGAGGGTTCGATTCCTTCTGCCCCTGCCAACCTGACAGAAGCAAGAAGCCGCGATCATTGACCGCGGCTTTCTGTCTGTAAAAAACTGCGTAAATGGAAGCGCGGGAAAAGGCTCGGAAAACAAAAGAAGAGCGCCGCGCAACGGATATCAAAGAAATGGCTACTCAGAATGCACAGCCTCAGCAAGGCTCGGGCAACAAGGCTCTGGACGTGATTGTGATGACGCTTGCCGTCCTGATCGCTGCCGCCGGCCTCTTTGCTTTTACCTTTCTGACCGACCAGAGCACGGGCGTGCGCATCGGCGCGTTGCTCGGTGGTTTGGTTGTCGCCGTCATCGTGGCGGCCTTCTCGAGCACCGGCAAGCGCTTCATCGCCTTCTGCCGCGAATCTTGGGAAGAACTTCGTCGCGTTGTTTGGCCGACGCGCAAAGAAACGGTCAACACGACGGGCATCGTCATGGCTTTCGTGGTTGCCGTGGCCATCTACCTCTTCCTTGTCGACAAGCTTATCGAATGGGGTCTGTACGACGGGCTCCTGCAGTTGAGCTTCTGATCCGAACGAACCGCTTTTTAGCAGACAGCGCGCGCACTTGGGGCTCTGGATTCCCGATGTGCGCGTAAACGTTTGCACGGAGAATGAAATGAGTACCGAAACCGCTCAGGAAACGGGCGCGCAGAAGATGCGCTGGTATACGGTTCACGTCTACTCCTCGATGGAAAAGAGCGTGCAGCGCTCGATCATTGAACGCATCGGCCGCTCCGAACTCAAGGATCTTTTCGGCGAAGTGCTCCTGCCGATTGAAAAGGTCGAGGAAACCCGCAACGGCCGCAAGATCGAGACCGAACGCCGCATGTATCCCGGCTACGTCTTCGTTGAAATGGTCATGACCGAAGAGACGTGGCATTTGGTGAACTCCACGCCCCGCGTGATCGAGTTCCTCGGCAACAACCATCCTGTACCGCTGTCGGACGCCGAAATCGCCGCCATCAAGGATCGCATGTCCGTTGGTACCGAAAAGGCACGTCCGAAGATCATGTTCGAACCCGGCGAAATCGTCCGCATCAAGGAAGGCCCCTTCCAGGACTTCAATGGCCGCGTCGAAGAAATTCTTTACGACAAGAGCCGCCTGCGCTGCTTTGTGTCGATTTTCGGCCGCGAGACGAGCGTCGAGCTCGCCTTCAACGAAGTCGAAAAGATCTGATTTTTCTACGGGACGCGTTGATTTTAAAGAAATTTGCACATTTCAAATTTTTTTGGCATAATCGCGCCCTCGTTTCTTATTTTTACTGGGGAGCGCCCTCATTCGAAGGTGCGTTTGAACCCAGGGAGTTAATTTCAAATGGCTAAGAAAATCGTCGGCTTTATCAAGCTGCAGGTTCCTGCAGGCAAAGCCAATCCCTCGCCCCCAATCGGCCCGGCTCTCGGTCAGCGCGGCCTGAACATCATGGAATTCTGCAAGGCGTTTAACGCCAAGACCCAGGGTATGGAACCCGGTCTGCCGATTCCGTGCGTTATCACCGCTTACGCCGACAAGTCCTTCACGTTCGTGATGAAGACCCCGCCGGCTACGATCCTGATCAAGAAGGCCGCGAAGATCCAGAAGGGCTCCGCACGTCCGCACACGGACAAGGTCGGCAAGATCACCCGTGCTCAGGCCGAAGAAATCGCCAAGATGAAGGAGCCCGATCTGACGGCTGCTGATCTTGACGCTGCGGTTCGCACGATCGCTGGTTCCGCCCGTTCCATGGGCATCACGGTGGAGGGTCTGTAATAATGGCTAAGATTTCCAAGCGCCGCAAGGAATTCCTCGGCAAGTACGACCTCACCAAGCCCTTCGCTCTGAACGAAGCGCTTGACGCTGTGAAGGCCTGCGCCAACGCCAAGTTCGACGAATCCGTCGACGTGGCCATCCAGCTCGGCATTGACCCCCGCAAGTCTGACCAGGCTATCCGCGGCGCCGTCGTGATGCCGGAAGGCACGGGCAAGACCGTTCGCGTGGCTGTGTTCACGCAGGGTGCCAATGTTGAAGCCGCTAAGGCTGCCGGCGCCGACATCGTTG
This sequence comes from Sutterella sp. AM11-39, assembly GCF_003472385.1. Lineage (GTDB taxonomy): Bacteria > Pseudomonadota > Gammaproteobacteria > Burkholderiales > Burkholderiaceae_F > Duodenibacillus > Duodenibacillus intestinigallinarum. The sequence goes on from NZ_QRLV01000016.1 coordinate 2,209, forward strand.
GTTTCGACGATCTCGCTGCCGAAGTCAAGGCCGGCAAGATGGACTTTGACGTTGTGATCGCTTCGCCGGACGCCATGCGTGTGGTCGGTCAGCTCGGTCAGATCCTTGGCCCGCGCGGCCTGATGCCGAACCCGAAGGTTGGCACTGTGACCCCGAACGTTGCCCAGGCTGTTAAGAACGCCAAGGCCGGTCAGGTCCAGTTCCGCGCCGACAAGGCCGGTATCATTCACGCCCCGGTCGGTCGCGTTTCCTTCGAAACCGAACGTCTCGTGACCAACATCAAGGCGCTCGTTGAGCAGCTCAACAAGCTCAAGCCCGCCAGCCAGAAGGGCATCTATCTGCGCAAGCTCTCCGTGAGCTCCACGATGGGTATCGGCGCTCGCGTCGACCTGTCCTCGCTCTAATCGGAAGCGCAGTCAATAAAAGAACACCTGAAGCCGAGGAGGCAACTCCCCGGCTTCAACTGAGGTCGTGAGGCCTCAAGGGCTTTGGGTGGCCTGTTTGAAACAGGCCGCTGTCAAAGACCGCCGGAGGATGAGGGCAAGTCCCGACGCTTTAATTGTCTTGAGAGAAGAGAGCGCTTCGAATCAAGATGTCCGGCGCAGACGGTGAAACCTCAAAGAGAGATGTATGTTGTGTAAGGTTTTTGCACTGCACGTACTGCTCTCAGAAGGGTTTTCAACCGGTAGTTGAAGAACCGGTGCGCGTTGTCAAAAACGATGCGTACCTCTGAGTGGAGCCAGACCATGGGTCTTAATCGTCAAGACAAGGCGACTGTGATTGCAGAAATGAGCGAACTCGTTGCTCAGTCCTCTGCCATCATCATCGCTGAATACCGTGGGCTGACCGTTGAAGCAATCACCAAGCTTCGCGCCGATGCGCGCAAGCAGGGTGTGCAGTTGCGTGTGGTGAAGAACACGTTGGTTCGCCGCGCCGTTGCCGGCACGCCGTTTGAAGGGCTCTCCGACCAGTTCGTCGGACCGCTCATCTACAGCCTGTCCGCCGACCCGGTTGCTGCTGCCAAGGTTCTTGCTACGTTCGCCAAGACGAACGACAAGCTCATCATCAAGGGCGGTGCGATGGCCAACTACGTCATGGACGTGGCTGCTGTCGAACAGCTCGCCTCGATGCCGAGCCGCGAAGAGCTCCTGGCCAAGTTGATGGCCACCATGAACGAGCCGATCGCCAAGTTCGTCCGCACCCTCAACGAAGTGCCCGCACGCTTCGTTCGCACTGTGGCTGCTTACCGCGATGCCCAGGAGAAGGCTGCTGCCTAATCCGCTTTAAACAGAAATCAATTTTTAAACATTACACAACGTTACGGAGTCAAAAATGGCCCTGACCAATGAAGAAATCCTCGACGCGATCGCGTCCAAGACCGTTCTCGAAATCAGCGAACTCATCAAGATGATGGAAGAAAAGTTCGGCGTTTCCGCTGCTGCCGCCGCTGTGGCAGTTGCTCCGGCTGCTGGTGGTGCTGCTGCCCCGGCCGCTGAAGAAAAGTCCGAATTCGACGTCGTTCTCGCTGACGTTGGTTCCAACAAGATCGCCGTGATTAAGGCTGTTCGCGAAATCACCGGCCTCGGCCTCAAGGAAGCCAAGGACCTCGTCGAAGGCGCTCCCAAGGCTGTTAAGGAAGGCGCTGCCAAGGCTGAAGCTGAAGACCTCAAGAAGAAGCTCGAAGCTGCCGGCGCTAAGGTCGAACTCAAGTAATCTGAGTTTCAGACTTTCAAGCATCGCAAAGCCGCCTGCAACGGCGGCTTTGCCGACTGCGCTCCAAGCCCGATTTCGATATCGGAAGAGGGCTTGGGATTTTGAAGTGGATCTGGTAAAATCCCAGATCCAGCTCAAAGTCAAAGCCAGTGATCGAAATAATCAATAAGTCACCGTGACGGCCCCTAGCCGCACGGGCGCACGCATTCGTGCAGCCCGGGCGGCTTTTGGCGTCTTTAAAAAATGGCTGCGATTTTTCGAACCTCTTTGACCCCATAGCATATTTCCTCCCATCGCCTTGAACGGAGTCTTCATGTCGTACTCGTTCACTGAAAAGAAGCGTATTCGGAAGAGTTTTGCCACACGTCCGAGCGTCCTTGAAGTGCCCTCCTTGCTGGAAACGCAGCTTCGCAGCTACGAAGCCTTCCTGCAGGCCGATGTCAAGCCCGAAAGCCGCAAAAATGTCGGGTTGCAGTCGGCATTCACTTCCATTTTCCCGATCACCAGCCACAATGGCTACGCCCGCCTGAAGTTTCTGAGCTACAGACTCGAGCAGCCTGAATTCGATGTGGCCGAGTGCCAACTGCGCGGTCTGACTTATGCGTCCGCGCTGCGCGCTCGTATTCAGCTTGAAATTTTTGACCGCGACGCCGCCAAGCCCGGCACGGTCAAGGAAATCCGTGAAAACGAAGTCTACATGGGCGAAATTCCGCTCATGACCGAAAAGGCTTCCTTTATTGTCAACGGCTCCGAACGCGTTATCGTGAGCCAGCTGCATCGTTCGCCCGGTATCTTCTTCGAGCACGACAAGGGCAAGACCCACTCTTCGGGTAAGCTGCTCTTCAGCGCTCGCGTGATTCCCTACCGCGGCTCCTGGCTTGACTTTGAATTCGACCCGAAGGACATCGTGTACTTCCGCGTCGACCGTCGCCGCAAGATGCCCGGCACGATTCTGCTCAAGGCCATTGGTCTTACGCCCGAAGAAATTCTCGAGCGCTTCTATGACTTTGACACCTTCCGTCTGACTCAGAAGTCGGCTAGCCTGCACTTCACCCCGCAGCGTCTGCAGGGCGAAACGGCTCAGTTCGAAATCAAGGATAAGGAAGGCAATACGATTGTTGCCAAGGACAAGCGCATCACGGCTCGTCACGTCCGCCTGATGGAAAAGGCCGGCATCAAGGAAGTCGCCGTTCCGGATGACTTCCTGATCGGCCGCGTGCTCGCCAAGGCCATCTACAATCAGGAAACCGGCGAAAAAATCGCCGACGCCAACGACGAAATCACTGCAGATACGCTTGCCGTTCTGCGTGAGATGCACGTGCACAAGATCGAAACGCTCTTTACGAACGAACTCGATCGCGGCTCCTACATCTCCGACACGCTGCGTCTGGACGACGTGCCCGACACCATGTCGGCCCGTATCGCCATCTATCGCATGATGCGTCCGGGTGAACCTCCCACGGAAGACGCCGTCGAAGGGCTCTTTAACCGCCTGTTCTTCGATCCCGAAGCTTACGATCTGTCCCGCGTCGGCCGCATGAAGGTCAACGCCCGCTTCGGCCGCGGCACGCCCGAAGGCTCGATGACGCTCACCAACGAAGACATCATCGACACGATGCAGGTCCTCGTGGCTCTGCGTAACGGCGCCGACGACGTGGTTCTCACCGATGCCGAAGGCAACAAGCGCACCGTGGAAATCCACGGCGTCGACGATATCGACCACTTGGGCAATCGTCGCGTGCGCTGCGTGGGCGAACTCACGGAAAATCAGTTCCGCTCCGGTCTCGTGCGCGTGGAACGCGCCGTTCGCGAACGTCTCGGCTCTGCCGAAAGCGACGGCCTTACCCCGCAGGATCTGATCAATTCCAAGCCCATTTCGGCTGCCATCCGCGAGTTCTTCGGTTCTTCGCAGCTGTCGCAGTTCATGGATCAGACCAACCCGCTGTCTGAAATCACGCACAAGCGTCGTATTTCGGCTCTCGGCCCGGGCGGTCTGACGCGCGAACGCGCCGGCTTTGAAGTGCGCGACGTGCACGCCACGCACTACGGCCGCGTCTGCCCGATTGAAACGCCTGAAGGTCCGAACATCGGTCTGATCAACTCTTTGGCTCTGTACGCCCGCCTTAACGACTACGGCTTCCTCGAAACGCCGTATCGCAAGGTGGAAAACGGCGCTGCTCTCAAGGGCAAGGAAAACATCCACTATCTGTCGGCCATCGAAGAAGGCAACTATGTGATTGCCCAGGCCAACGCCGAAATGGATGAAAACGGCAAGCTCATCGGCGAACTCGTGAGCGCCCGTGAAAACGGCGAATTCATCATGGCTTCGCCCGATCGCATTCAGTACATGGACGTGGCTCCTGCTCAGATCGTGTCCGTGGCTGCTTCGCTCATTCCGTTCTTGGAACACGACGACGCGAACCGCGCTTTGATGGGTTCGAACATGCAGCGTCAGGGCGTGCCTTGCCTGCGTCCGGAAAAGCCCGTTGTGGGTACCGGCGTGGAACGCACGGTGGCCGTTGACTCGAAGGCAACGGTGCAGGCCAAGCGCGGCGGCATGATCGAATACGTTGACGCCAACCGTATCGTGGTTCGTGTGAACGACGACGAAAGCGTGGCCGGTGAAGTCGGTGTGGACATCTACACGTTGCAGAAGTTCACCCGCTCGAATGGTTCGACGACGCTCAATCAGCGTCCGATCGTCAAGAAGGGCGACGTGATTGCCGCCGGCGACGTGCTCGCCGACGGTGCTTCGACCGATATGGGCGAACTCGCTCTCGGTCAGAACATGCTCATCGCCTTTATGCCGTGGAACGGCTACAACTACGAAGACTCGGTGCTGATCTCCGAGCGCGTGGTTGCTGATGACCGCTACACCTCGATTCACATCGAAGAACTTGATGTGGTGGCCCGCGACACCAAGCTCGGACCTGAAGATATCACTCGCGACATCTCGAACCTGTCCGAAAACCAGCTGAGCCGCCTCGACGACTCCGGCATCGTGTTCATCGGTGCGGAAGTTTCCGCCGGTGACGTGCTCGTCGGCAAGGTCACGCCCAAGGGCGAAACCCAGCTCACGCCGGAAGAAAAGCTTCTGCGCGTGATCTTCGGCGAAAAGGCAAGCGATGTTAAGGACACCAGCCTGCGCGTGCCTTCCGGCATGGCCGGCACCGTGATCGACGTTCAGGTCTTCACGCGTGAAGGCGTGGAAAAGGACAAGCGCGCTCGCTCGATTATCGACGAACAGCTCAAGCGCTACGAAAAAGACTTGAAGGACGCTCTTCGCATCGTTGAAGACGACGTCTTCTCCCGTCTGCGCCGCCAGTTGGTCGGCCGCGTGGCTTCGGGCGGTCCCGCCGGCATCCAGGCCGGTACGACGCTCACGTCCGATCAGCTGCACGCCATCACGGGCTATGACCTCTTCGAGATTCGCATGGAAAGCGAAGAAGATCAGAAGATCATCGATCTCGCCCGCAAGGTGGTCGACGACAAGCGCGAAGAAAACAAGGAACTCTTTGCCAGCAAGAGCGACAAGCTCAATCGCGGCGACGAGCTGCCTCCGGGCGTTCTGAAGATGGTCAAGGTGTTCATCGCCGAGAAGCGCCGTCTGCAGCCCGGCGACAAGATGTCCGGCCGTCACGGTAACAAGGGTGTGGTCTCCAAGATCTGCCCGATCGAAGACATGCCGTACATGGCCGACGGTCGTCCCGCCGACATCTGCCTGAACCCGCTCGGCGTGCCGTCCCGTATGAACATCGGTCAGATTCTCGAAGTGCACCTGGGCTGGGCCGCCAAGGGTATCGGCTGGCGTATTGCCGAAATGCTCAAGACCGAACAGGCCTCTCAGATCCGCGCCTTCCTGAACGAGGTGTACAACCGCACTGGTAAGAAGGAAGATCTCGACAGCCTCAACGACGAAGAGCTGATGGAATTGGCGAAGAACCTTTCCAACGGTATGCCCTTTGCAACACCCGTGTTCGACGGCGCGAGCGAAGAACAGATCCGCATGATGCTCGACCTGGCCTTCCCGGATGAAGAAGCCAAGAAGCTGCAGCTCACGCCCGCCAAGACGCAGGCAACGCTCTACGACGGCCGCACGGGCGATGCATTCGACCGTCCGGTGACCGTGGGCTTCATGCACTTCCTGAAGCTGCACCACTTGGTCGACGACAAGATGCACGCTCGCTCGACCGGTCCGTACTCGCTCGTCACGCAGCAGCCTCTGGGCGGTAAGGCTCAGTTCGGCGGCCAGCGTTTCGGCGAAATGGAAGTCTGGGCTCTGGAAGCCTACGGCGCGAGCTACGTGCTGCAGGAAATGCTGACGGTGAAGTCCGACGACGTCAACGGCCGTACCAAGGTCTATGAAAATATCGTCGGCGGCGAACACAAGATCGATGCGGGCATGCCCGAATCGTTCAACGTGCTCGTCAAGGAAATCCGTTCGCTCGGCATTGACATTGATCTCGTGAAAAACGAGGAATCTTCGAAGGAATAAACCAGCATGAATCTGATTCGTGACATGTTCCGTCAGTCGATGGCTGACGAACACTTCGACGCCATTAAGATCGGCATCGCCTCTCCCGAGAAGATCCGTTCGTGGTCTTTCGGCGAGGTCAAGAAGCCGGAGACGATTAACTACCGTACCTTCAAGCCCGAACGCGACGGCCTGTTCTGCGCCAAGATCTTCGGGCCCATCAAGGACTACGAGTGCTTGTGCGGCAAGTACAAGCGCCTGAAGCACCGCGGCGTCGTCTGCGAAAAGTGCGGCGTTGAAGTGACGCTCTCCAAGGTGCGCCGCGAACGCATGGGCCACATCGAACTGGCCAGTCCCGTTGCGCACATCTGGTTCTTAAAGAGCCTGCCCTCCCGTATGGGAATGGTGCTCGACATTCCGCTGCGCGACATCGAACGCGTGCTTTATTTCGAAGCCTACTGCGTGGTCGACCCCGGCCTCACGCCGCTTGAACGCGGTCAGCTGCTCACGGAAGAGGAACTGATCCTCAAGACCGAAGAGTATGGCAACGACTTCAAGGCGATGATGGGTGCCGAGGCCATCCGCGAGCTTCTGCACAACATTGACATTGATCAGGAAGTCGCCAACCTGCGTCAGGAACTTTCGGGCACGACCTCGGAAGCCAAGATCAAGAAGTTTGCCAAGCGCCTGAAGGTGCTCGAAGGCTTCCAGCGCTCCGGCATCAAGCCCGAATGGATGATTCTGGAAGTGCTTCCGGTGCTTCCGCCCGACCTGCGTCCGCTGGTGCCGCTCGACGGCGGCCGCTTTGCGACCTCCGATCTGAACGATCTGTATCGCCGCGTCATCAACCGCAACAATCGTCTGAAGAAGCTCCTTGAACTCAAGGCGCCGGACATCATCGTGCGCAACGAAAAGCGCATGCTGCAGGAAGCTGTCGACAGTCTGCTCGACAACGGCCGTCGCGGCAAGGCGATGACCGGCCCGTCCAAGCGTCCGCTGAAGTCGCTCGCCGACATGATCAAGGGCAAGTCCGGCCGCTTCCGTCAGAACCTGCTCGGCAAGCGCGTCGACTACTCCGGCCGTTCCGTGATTACGGTGGGTCCGGAACTGCGTTTGCATCAGTGCGGTCTGCCCAAGCTGATGGCGCTGGAACTCTTCAAGCCCTTCATCTTCAATAAGCTCGAACAGCGCGGTCTGGCGACCACGATCAAGAGCGCCAAGAAGATGGTGGATAACCAGGAACCCGTCGTTTGGGACATCCTGGAAGAAGTGATTTACGAGCATCCCGTGATGCTCAACCGTGCACCGACGCTGCACCGTCTCGGCATTCAGGCCTTTGAGCCGAAGCTGATCGAAGGCAAGGCCATCCAGCTGCACCCGCTCGTTTGCGCGGCTTTCAACGCCGACTTCGACGGTGACCAGATGGCTGTGCACGTCCCGCTGTCGCTTGAAGCCCAGCTCGAAGCTCGTTGCTTGATGCTCTCGTCGAACAACGTGCTCTTCCCGGCCAACGGCGATCCGTCCATCGTGCCGTCTCAGGACATGGTGCTCGGCCTGTACTACGCCACCCGTGAACGCATCAATGCGCCGGGCGAAGGCATCTTCTTTGCCGATACGGCTGAAGTGCAGCGTGCTTTGGACGCCGGTCAGGTTGCTCTGCAGACGCGTTGCACGGTTCGCATCCGCGAATACGAAAAGGTGGAAGGCAGCGACGAATTCCGCCCGGTCGTCAAACGTTACGAAACGACTGTCGGCCGTGCGCTTTTGTCGGAAATCCTGCCCCAGGGCATGAGTTTTGCCGAACTCAACCGCACGCTCAAGAAGAAGGAAATCGCTCGTCTGATCAACGTGTGCTACCGCCGCTGCGGTCTGCGTGCGACGGTGATCTTCGCCGACAAGCTCAAGGATAACGGCTATCGTCTGGCTACCCGCGCCGGCATCTCGATCTGCATCGGCGACATGTCCGTGCCGCAGAAGAAGTTCGAGCTCGTGAGCGCCGCCGAAAACGAAGTCAAGGCGATCGAAGAGCAGTACACCTCCGGTCTCGTGACCAAGGGCGAACGCTACAACAAGGTGATCGACATCTGGGGTCGTACGGCTGACGAAGTCGGCAAGGTGATGATGAAGGAGCTCTCGAGCGAACCCGTCGTCAACCGCCACGGTGAAAAGGTGAGCCAGGAATCGTTCAACTCCATCTACATGATGGCTGACTCCGGTGCTCGCGGTTCGGCAGCTCAGATTCGTCAGGTTGCCGGTATGCGTGGTCTGATGGCCAAGCCCGACGGCTCGATTATTGAAACGCCGATTACCTCGAACTTCCGCGAAGGTTTGAACGTTCTGCAGTACTTCGTGTCGACCCACGGTGCCCGTAAGGGTCTGGCCGATACGGCTCTGAAGACCGCTAACTCCGGTTACCTGACCCGTCGTCTCGTCGACGTGACGCAGGACTTGGTGGTTCTTGAAGACGATTGCGGCACGACCAACGGCGTTGAAATGCGCGCTCTCGTGGAAGGCGGTGAAGTCATTCAGGCCCTGCGCGATCGAATCCTCGGCCGCGTGACCGCCGAAGACGTCTACGACATGCAGCACAACGTGGTTGTGCCTCGCGGTACGCTCATCGACGAAAACATTTGCGACAAGATTGATGCCGAAGGCATTGATGTGGTCAAGGTGCGTACGCCGCTTACCTGCGAAACCCGCTACGGCCTGTGCGCCAAGTGCTACGGCCGCGACCTCGGCCGCGGTACGCTCGTCAACGCCGGTGAAGCCGTCGGCGTGATCGCCGCTCAGTCCATCGGTGAACCGGGTACCCAGCTCACCATGCGTACGTTCCACATCGGTGGTGCCGCTTCGCGTGCCGCCGTGGCAAGCAGCGTGGAAGCCAAGAACTCCGGTTTGGTGGCCTTCACCGACGCCATGCGTTATGTGACCAACGGCAACGGCGAGCTCGTCGTGATTTCCCGTTCCGGCGAAATCGTCATCAACGACGCTCAGTCCGGGCGCGAACGCGAACGCCACAAGGTTCCGTACGGTGCCACGCTTCTGTGCAGCCTCGGCAGTGAGGTCAAGGCCGGCCAGCAGCTCGCGACGTTCGATCCGATGACGCTGCCGATCGTGTCCGAATACGCCGGTACCGTTCGCTTCGAAAACGTGGTCGAAAACGTGACCGTGATGAACCAGGTCGACGAAGTCACGGGCTTGAGCTCAATGGTCGTCATCGACCCGAAGCGCTCCGCCGCCGGTTCCAAGAGCAAGGGCACGAAGACGACTGCCGCCAACGTGATGCGTCCGGTGGTGCACCTCGTCGACGAAAACGGCAACGACGTCAAGATCCCGGGTACGGATCACACCGTGACGATCCAGCTGCCCGTCAACGCCATTATCGTGGTGCGCGACGGTCAGAAGATTCACGAAGGCGAAATTCTTGCCCGTATCCCGCGCGAAAGCCAGAAGACCCGCGACATTACCGGTGGTCTGCCGCGTGTGGCCGAGCTCTTTGAAGCCCGCAGCCCGAAGGATGCCGGCATGCTCGCCGAGGAAACCGGTACGGTTACGTTCGGTAAGGAAACCAAGGGCAAGCAGCGTCTGATCATTACCGATCTGAACGGCAACGAGCACGAATGCCTGATCTCCAAGGACAAGCAGATTCTCGTGCACGACGGCCAGATGGTTCAGCGCGGTGAAGAAATCGTGGAAGGTCCGGCCGATCCGCACGACATCCTGCGTCTGCTCGGTATCGAAGCTTTGGCCCGCTACATCGTGGACGAAGTTCAGGACGTGTACCGTCTGCAGGGTGTGAAGATCAACGACAAGCACATCGAAGTGATTGTTCGTCAGATGCTTCGCCGTGTGCAGATCGTGGATGCGGGCGATACGCACTTCATCCCGGGCGAACAGGTCGAACGCAGCGAAATGCTCGACGAAAACGATCGCGTCAAGGCCGAAGGCGGCACGCCTGCCACGTACCAGAACGTGCTGCTCGGTATCACGAAGGCTTCGTTGTCGACCGACTCCTTCATCTCGGCGGCTTCCTTCCAGGAAACCACCCGCGTGCTCACCGAGGCTGCCATCATGGGCAAGCGCGACGATCTGCGCGGCCTGAAGGAAAACGTCATCGTCGGTCGCCTGATTCCTGCCGGTACCGGCCTTGCCTATCACAAGGCCCGCCGCGAGAAGGAAGTGATGGAACAGCGTCTGGCTCAGGCGCAGGAACCGTCCGAGGCTCGTTTGGCTGCCGAAGAATTCTTCGAAGGCATGGACACCAAGGCCGAGGCCGAGAAGATTCGCGACGAATTCGCTTTCGACAGCGAAGCGTCCGGCAACTCTCAGGGTCTGTCGGCTGCCCGCCGCGCCGCTGAAGAACTCTTCTCCCGCTGGGCTGAAGACGATTCGGACGCCAAGAAGGGCGAATAAGCCGTGACTGTGCGGGAGCTTCGAGGCTCCCGACAAAGGCTCTTTTCCAAGAAACCCGAGTTTCTGACGGAAAAGAGCCTTTTTTGTTGTGCGCCCAACAGCGCTCGTGTGTCTGTGTGGTGAAAGTCCACTGATCGCCAGTTCAAGGGAAGATCCCGCGACTCTGCAGAGTCAGGGAGGTAACGAACTGATGAAGAAAGCCGGCAGCAAAGCGCTACCCCGTTGCACAGGAATCGGATGAGAGACGGGGCGATCGGGAGGGAGATCCTGCGGGGCGTCTCTCTGCCTGATTTAAAAATCATGTGCTAGCAGCTCTCAATCAAAGGCTTCCCGTTATTCTTTTTGTCCGTATCGAGAGATAACTCTAATGTTTTGAGACCTGCTTTTGACGTTGAGCGCGCTAGATTGCCGGAGGATGCGTCTCGCCGATTTGCCAATCGGCGGGATGGACAGACAATTTGATAAGAAGAGAGCTGACATGATCAAAAAGCTGATGACAGCTGCAGCGCTTCTGGCCATGGCTGGCGCGGCCTCGGCTGCCACCCTCTATACGACGGGCGTGCTTGACTTCAATAAGACGACCAAGGGTAGCTACCTTGGAAAGATCGGAGCCGCCGTTCCCGTGACTGTTCTCAAAAAGCAAGGCAATCTGTCCTACGTCCGCATTTCGGGCTGGACGCTTGCAGAATATCCCTCCATGATTTTTGCCGAACCCGGTGTTCGTATCGAATACGGCTCCTTTGACGAAGAAAGCGCCGTCAAGACCAATCCCAAGGCCGGTGAAAAGGTCGTTCAGGAAAACAAGTGGGTAAAGGCCACTGCCGAAGGTTGGGTGCAGAGCGCCAAACTCACGAACAACCTCAACAAGCTCTGGCAGCAAGGTAAGTCCCGCCACGCCGAAGCCTGCTCAATGTGCCACGCCGCTCCCAAGGCCGATCACTTCACGGCCAACCAGTGGGCCAGCGTACTGCCTGCCAAGGGCGGTCGTACGGGCCACACGCGCGCCGGCGCCAATGCCGTGATGTTCAAGTATCTGCAGGCTCACGCTAAGAAATAAACCAAAAAGCAGAACACAACAAGGCACCGATCAACACTGAATTCCCCGATGGCTTCGTGCCTCAGCGCGTCGCCGAAACGACCCGGGGGAAAAATAATCTAGGATGAGAAGACACATGCTCAACCGTCGTGATTTGTTTAAAGTAGCCGGCGCAGCCACCGTGGCCGCCGCTGTTCCCGCAGCGGGCGCCGCTCCCGCAGCCAAAGAAGCCGCCAAGACAGCCGTAAAAAAGTACAAGGGCGGCGTGGTGGCCGGCCCTGTTTTAAAGGGCCAGAACGAACTCAAGCTTTCTCGTACGTTTGATCTCGGCAAATCCGTTTTGAACGACGCCGAAGTGATGAACGCTTCTCATTGGGGCGTGTACCGCGTTCACGTCAAGGGCGGCAAGATCGAACGACTCGAACCGGTCGAATTCGACAAGGCTCCGTCGCTGCAGCTGCAGGCGCTCGCACAGCAGCCGTACAACGCCGCTCGCATCCGCTACCCGATGGTTCGCAAGAGTTATCTGGAAAAGGGCTATAAGGCTGGCGGCAAGGGCCGCGGCTCCGAACCCTTCGTGCGCGTCACCTGGGACAAGGCTCTGGAACTCGTTGCCTCCGAACTCAAGCGTGTCCGAGAAAAGTACGGTCCCGTGTCGATCTACGGCGGCAGCTACGGTTGGATGAGTGCCGGCAATCTGGGTTCGGCCCGCAACCTGATGCAGCGTGTGCTCAATCTCAACGGCGGCTTTACCGGCCACTACGGCGACTACTCCACGGGTTGCGCACAGGTGATCTTGCCCTATGTGATCGGCTCCAACGGCGTTTACGAACAGCAGACGGCTTGGGAAGTGCTCGCAGAAAAATGTGAACTCCTTGTGATGTGGGGTGCCGATCCGACGGTCACCAACGACATCGACTGGGTGACGACCATCCATGAAAACGCCGAAGGCATGGAAATGGTGAAGAAGGCCGGCGTACCCGTGATTGCCATCAACCCGCTCAAGCCTGACGCAGCCGAATACTTCGGCAAGAATTGCCAGTGGATCGCTCCGAAGCCCGGTACCGACGTTGCCATGATGCTCGGTATGGCGTATGAACTCGAGACTTCCGGTAAGGTGGATCGCGAATTCATCCGCAAGTACACCGTGGGTTACGACAAGTTCATCGCCTATGTGCTCGGCAAGACCGATGGCGTGGCGAAGACCCCCGAATGGGCAGAAAAGATTTGCGACGTAAAGGCTGACGCTATCAAGAGCCTGGCTCACCTGATGCGCGAAAAGCGCTCCATGCTGATGGGTGGCTGGGGTATCCAGCGTGCTCAGCACGGCGAACAGGTTCATTGGATGATGGTGGTGCTTGCTGCTATGTGCGGCCACATCGGCCAGCCCGGCGGTGGCTTCGGCTTTAGCTATCACTACTCCAACGGCGGTGCGGCCACTTCGATGGCTCCCGCACTGGGCGGCATTTCCGCCAACCCGAAGGGCGGCAGCGAAGGTCTGTCTTGGGTCGGCGAATCTTTGGCGACCATTCCTTTGGCTCGCTTTACCGACTGCTTCCTCAACCCCGGCAAGACGATTGACTACAACGGCAAAAAGATCACTTATCCTGACATCCGTCTGGTCTTCTGGTCGGGCGGCAACCCCTTTGCCCAGCAGGAAGACACCAATGGCCTGATCAAGGCTTGGAAGCGTCCCGAAACGACGATCGTGTGCGACACGATGTGGACGGCTTCGGCACGCTTTGCCGACATTGTTTTGCCGGCTTGCACTTCTCTCGAACGCGTTGACATTACCTCCATCGGCTCATACTCCAACCTCGGCTACGTGGCTATGCAGCAGGCGATCGAACCGCAGTACGAATCGCACTCCGACTTCTGGATCTACCGCGAACTGTCCAAGAAGATGGGCTTTGAGAAAGAGTTCACCGAAGGACTCGATGAAATGGGCTGGATCCGTCGCTTCTATGAAAACGCGGCCAAGGAAGCCCGTGTCAACGGTCTGGAAATGCCCTCGTTTGAGGAATTCTGGGCTCGCGGCTATGTGCTCTTCCCGGTTGATCAGGATGCTCGCCGCTATAACTATCTGGGCGACTTCCGCCGCAACCCGATCGTCAACCCGCTCGGCACCGAATCGGGCAAGATCGAAATCTTCTCCAAGAAGATCGAAAGCTACAAGTACGACGACTGCCCGGCTCATCCGACCTGGCTGGAACCGACGGAATGGCTTGGTGCCAAGATGGCCGAAGAGTATCCGTTTGCTTTGTTGACGAGCAAGAGTCGCTATCGTCTGCACTCGCAGCTTGACAGCACGGCTTCGAACCTGTTTGCGAACGTCGAAGATCGCGAACCGGTGTGGATGCATCCGGATGCCGCCAAGAAGCTTGGTCTGAAGTCGGGGGACATTGCCAAAGTCACAAGCCGCCGCGGTTCGGTCCTCGCCGGCGTAATCGTCACCGATCGTATCCGTCCCGACACCGTGGTGATCCATCACGGCGGTTGGTACAGTCCGGAAGAGCCGGGTGAAGAAGGTACGCTCGACGTGCACGGCTGCGACAATGTGCTCACCATCGATATTCCTTCGTCGAAGCTGTCCTGCGGTAATGTGGCCAACTCGACGCAGGTCAAGATCGAGCGCTGGGACGATGAACTTGATCCGATCATGGCTCACGTCCAGCCCAAGACGGTGCGCGCCGACGACTAACGGCTAAAGAGGCCCGCTCGGCTTTGTGTCGGGCGGGTTCGGTCAGAAATGAACGCACGCTGCCCTGAACCTTGATGGTTCAGCGGGGGCGTGCGTTTTCTGTAACTTGTGAGTAGTTATTCACTAAACGGTTCTTTGACGGCAAGCGTATCGCCGTGCATAGCGACTTGGCCGCGCGAGACGACTGCAACGATCTGCAGGTTTTGATTGAGAAGCACGGCATTGGCGCAGGCGCCGATTTCAAGACGACCTTGATCGGACAAACCCAAACTGTCGGCGGCATTGCTGGTGATCAAAGACAATGCGGCCGAAAGCGGGAAATTGTAGTCACGCACGAGTTCGACCATGGTGGCGTGATTCCGGGCGACTTCGCCCACGGCTTGCCCGACGATGTTTCCGTCGGCATCAAACCGCGGCACAACGCCGTGACCGTCGGACGAGAGAGTGATTTGCTCGACCGGCACGCCGCAGGAGACGGCAGCGCTCACGGCTGCGGCCGGGTGCCCCAGATAGCAGGGGCCGTCCGTAGTGATGTCGATGTAACGATCCGACTCTTGCATGGCATAAGCGCAGGCGCTCTTAAGGAGAAACTCGGTTCGTGCGCAGTGCGTGGGGCGAAGATGTCGGCCGATCGGGAACCCCGTTGCGGCGATTTCTTCGAAGATATCAAACGGATTGGGGATCGCCCCCAAATGAACGTGCAAAAGGCCCTGCTTTTTGACGGTGACGGCGGCCTGTCGGATTTGAGACAACAAGCCCAAGACGGCCTCGGTTGAGGGGAACGATCCGTTGGCGTCTCCCATGGCAAGTTTGGCGCCGAGCACTTCGGAGACGAGAGCCACGTCGTCAGCGACGCTTTGAGAGAGTGTTACCGGCGGATAGCGGAAGCTTGATGTGTACATCCAGGCAGAAAGTCCGAGTGCGTTGAGCTCACGAACCTTGGCAAGCAGATCGGGAAGCTTGCGCGTCATCACATCAGCGCCCAAGACGCCCACCACGGTAGTGATACCTGCACGAATCAGTTCGCCGGCAGTGATGGCGGGTGCGCGCGTGATTGGGCCGCCAACGCCTCCGCCGCCCAATACGTGGACATGCGGATCTACGAAGCCAGGGACCAGGAGAAAACCGGAGGCGTCAATGACGCTCAGGCCCGGCAAACTGACGGAAAGATTCGGGCCGACAGCAAGAATCTTTTCGCCGACCATCAAAACATCGGTTGCGCCGAGTTCTTTCGGCGCGAAAACGTAGGCATTGCGGATCAAAATCGCCATGGTGCGTCTCCTCTTCGCGGTGTTTCAAAGGATAGCGCAGGTACGAAAAAGGCGGCACACAGCCGCCTTCGGAAAGAGTCCAAAATTCCAACGAATCAACGACTCAGAATCGCCTTGACGCTTTGGCGGGCGCGGGCGATCGTTTCCTGTGCGTCTTCTACCATGCCGTCCTTCATGACGAACTTGCCGTCGCACAGCACGCTGCGCACGGCACGAGTGTCGGCGGAGTACACCCAGTTGCTCGTGAGGTTGAAGTTGGGCACGAGGCGTTCGTTTTCAAGGTCAAGGAATACGGCATCGGCAAGGGCACCCTCGCGGATGACGCCGGCGTCAAGACCCGCGGCCTGAGCGCCGTTGCGGGTGGCCCAACGAAGAATCTCACCGGCCGGAAGCGTTTCGCTCGTGTAGCGTACCTTGGCGAGCAGAGCGGCAAACTTCATCTCTTCGCGCATGTCGAGATTGTTGTTGGAGGCTGTTCCGTCAGTACCGAGCGTTAGGCGGCAGCCCTTTTTCAACAGCATGTCGCTTGCGAAAATGCCCGAGGAAAGCTTCATATTGGAGCAGGGATTGTGCGCGATCCAAACACCGCGCTCCTTGAGGATCTCGGCTTCCTCTTCGTCAATGTGCACAACATGGGCGGCAATGACGTTGTCGCTGAGCACGCCGAGATGGTCGAGCCAGCGCACCGGACTCATGCCGTGAGCTTCAATGCAGTCCTGCACTTCTTTTTCTGTTTCGGACACATGCAACGTCAGAGTCTGACCGTTGGCTTTGGCCGCTTCGGCGCAGCGCTGCAACAGTTCGCCGCTTACCGTGTATACGGCATGCGGTGCAACGGCAAGCGAAATGCGGCCGTTGGTCGGATCCTTCCAGTTGGCAAGGAAGTCGAGCTGTCGCTTGATTTCTGCTTCACCCAGATGGTCCATGAGTGTGACGCCCACGGTGGCGCGAATGCCGGATTCGGCCACGGCGCGCACTGTTTCTTCGGCCATCCAGTACATGTCGCAGAACCAGGTCGTGCCGCTGCGGATCATTTCCAGCGTGGCAAGTTTGGCGCCTGCGTAAATGTCTTCGGCACGCATCTTGCCTTCAAACGGCCAGATGTGATCGTTGAGCCAGGGAAAGAGGGGAAGATCATCGGCGTAGCCGCGCAGCAGCGTCATCGAGGCGTGTGTGTGCGTATTGAAAAAGCTCGGCACAAGCACCAGACCCGAAGCATCGTACGTCTCGTCGGCGACGGTGTCGGCGGGTGCGGTGAGGTTCGCGAAGCGGTTGCCTTCAATGAGAATATTCGTGACGTTGCCGTCGAGCTGGACGTTGCGGATTAGAAGCGTGGACATGGTGAAGTCGGAATGATAAAAGAAAGATAAAAAGCAGATAGCGTCAAATAAGCGAAAAGGTGCGAACGAGCACTTAAATGTAGTCAAGTTCGTCGGAAATAGTGCCGTTTTTGCGGCAGATCGACAAAAGTCGCTCTTCCGTGGCATTGTCGGGTTCGATGAGGCCCGAAGGCATTTTCCCCGAAGCAAGGATGACGGCGCCTTCGTTGTGTAGTGCCATTGTGGCGTCGATGTACTTCATGAGCGTCGGATCCTTAAGAATGAAGTTGAGCGGACGTTTGGCTTCAAGTACGCGTCCGGCGGGAACGCCGGCACCGTATTCGTCTTCGACGCCCATGTTGGCCAGAAGCGCCTTCGAGCGATTGAAGACGTCGGCGGGGCACGAGGCGGTGGCGGCGCCCGGTACGCCGGTGGCGGTGACGACCAGATCGGCAGTGCTGACGGCTTCGGTAATGGCAATGCCGTCGGTAGCGTCGATGACGGTTTCACAGAGCGAGCGGACGCGATCCGAAATGTCGCTGGGGCGGGTGACGACCGTCACGCGGCAGCCGTAACGGTGCGCGTAAGTGATGAGACCGCTGCCGACTTTGCCGCTGCCGAAGATCACGATGGATTTTCCTTGCCAGTCACCGTGGCCGAGCTGAGTCATGGCGCGGAAATAGCTTTCGCCGGTGCCGAGACAGGTTTCAATGCGCTTGATGCGGCCGGAATCGGCAACGTACACGGGGCAGTTTTTTCCTGCGTATTTGGACACGCCAGAGCGGGTGAGTTCGACAAAGCCGATGCTTGGCTTGAGTTCGGCAAAGGCGGCCGCGCAGTCGAGCACGAGGTCGAACGCTTCAAGGCTTTCAATATCGCGGGGTTCCATGACGGGCACACCGGTGTCTCGCAGGTAGCGCACGACTTCGTTGTTGCGCGGCATCACATCGTCGATGCCAACGGTAAGCTCGGCACCGGCCGCAAGAAGCACGGCGTGTTTGGCCAGTGTGTTTTCAAACACAGGCGTGGCGTCGAGAATGCGCAGGCCGGCTAAAGGCCGAGTGCTTTTCCAGGTTCCGTATTGATGAAGTAAGACCGGGTATTCGTTCGAAGCGTAGGTTTGAGCCACGCGGGCGGCGAGAATGTCGGAAAGCATGTCGGCACTAATATAAAGAGTGATGAGTGGCGCGGACGGCGCACAGGTCGGATTGTAATGGGCCAGGCGCTCAATGTCGGGAGTTATGGGCGCTGCCCGGAGTGGTGTCCGAAGGAGCTAGTCCCTTGACATTATTCAAAAAAAAAGAGAAAATCACAGCCTTTTCCGGGAAAGCGTTCGTCGGAGGGGGTCTTTTGCGCTCGCAAAGGACGCTTTCTGATGTGCATTTTCATCGTGAAAAGACTTTTATCACCAGCAACTGTACCGGCGGATTCGTCTGTCGGTCTTTTTAAGAAGAACGGACAATATGCCCACTATTAACCAGCTTGTGCGCAAGCCTCGTGAGCTTACGCGCGAAAAGAGCAAGAGCCCTGCTCTTAAGAACTGCCCGCAGAAGCGCGGCGTTTGCACCAAGGTCTACACGACCACCCCGAAGAAGCCGAACTCGGCTCTTCGTAAGGTTGCCAAGGTGCGTCTCACCAACGGCTTTGAAGTGATTTCCTACATCGGCGGCGAAGGCCACAACCTGCAGGAACACTCCGTGGTTCTCATCCGCGGCGGCCGTGTGAAGGACTTGCCCGGTGTGCGTTACCACATCGTGCGCGGTTCCCTTGACACCCAGGGCGTCAAGGATCGTAAGCAGGCTCGTTCCAAGTACGGCGCCAAGCGCCCGAAGGCAGCGTAATTCGCGGCGACTGATTGTCAGCCGTGTACGGACGGTCCCGCTGTTAAAAGGACCGAGTAAGTCGCAGCCCTTATGTGTGCTGCATTGTGAAGCGGTCAACTAAGAAACTTTCGACCGCATTTGAATGACTGAAGACAACGAAAGAGGAAAAAAATGCCCCGTCGTCGCGAAGTACCCAAACGTGAAATTTTGCCGGATCCGAAGTTCGGCAGCGTTGAGATCTCCAAGTTCATCAACGTGATCATGCTCGATGGCAAGAAGGCCGTCGCCGAACGCATCGTCTACGGTGCGCTGCAGCAGATTGAAGAAAAGACCGGTAAGAACGCTCTCGAAGTGTTCCAGACCGCACTCAACAACGTCCGTCCGCTCGTGGAAGTGAAGAGCCGCCGTATCGGTGGTGCCAACTACCAGGTGCCGGTTGAAGTGCGTCCGGTTCGTCGTATGGCTTTGGCAATGCGCTGGCTGCGTGAAAGCGCCAAGTCGCGTTCCGAAAAGTCCATGCCCCAACGCTTGGCTGGTGAGCTGTTGGATGCTGCTGAAGGCCGCGGCGGCGCTATGAAGAAGCGTGACGAAGTCCATCGTATGGCTGAAGCCAACAAGGCCTTCTCTCACTTCCG
This sequence comes from Sutterella sp. AM11-39, assembly GCF_003472385.1. Classification (GTDB taxonomy): domain Bacteria; phylum Pseudomonadota; class Gammaproteobacteria; order Burkholderiales; family Burkholderiaceae_F; genus Duodenibacillus; species Duodenibacillus intestinigallinarum. The sequence continues at coordinate 21,594 of NZ_QRLV01000016.1, forward strand.
CTTCTAATACATCGATTAACAATGAGGGTGCTGCCGCTTCGGCAGCGCCTCACTTACGAAGAGAAAAGTCATGGCTCGTACTACCCCGATTTCGCGCTATCGCAATATCGGCATTTCTGCCCACATCGACGCGGGCAAGACCACGACGACCGAACGCATCCTGTTCTTTACCGGCGTCAACCACAAGTTGGGCGAAGTGCACGACGGTGCCGCCACCATGGACTGGATGGAACAGGAACAGGAACGCGGCATCACGATTACGTCTGCCGCTACGACCTGCTTCTGGCGCGGTATGGACATGCAGTTCCAGCCGCATCGTCTGAACATCATCGACACCCCGGGGCACGTGGACTTCACGGTTGAAGTCGAACGCTCCATGCGCGTGCTCGACGGCGCTGTGATGGTTTACTGCGCTGTGGGCGGCGTGCAGCCCCAGTCCGAAACCGTTTGGCGTCAGGCCAACAAGTACAAGGTGCCCCGCATCGCGTTCGTCAACAAGATGGACCGTACCGGCGCCAACTTCTTCAAGGTCGTTGACCAGATGAAGACCCGTCTGAAGGGCAATCCCTGCCCCGTCGTGATCCCGATCGGCGCCGAAGACCAGTTCAAGGGCGTTGTTGACCTGATCAAGATGAAGGGCATCATTTGGGATGAAGCCAGCCAGGGCACCAAGTTCGAATACATCGACATCCCGGCCGACCTCGTCGATACGGCCAACGAATGGCGTGAAAAGCTCGTCGAAACGGCTGCCGAAGCCAGCGAAGAGCTGATGAACAAGTACCTCGAAGAAGGCGAACTCACCGAAGCCGAAATCGTCAAGGGTCTGCGTGCCCGCACGATCGCCGGTGAAGTGCAGCCGATGTTCTGCGGCTCGTCCTTCAAGAACAAGGGTGTGCAGCGTATGCTCGACGGCGTCATCGAACTGTTGCCGTCTCCGGTCGACATTCCGCCGGTTCCGGGCTTTGACCTCAACGACAACGAAGTCACCCGCGAAGCCAGCGACAATGCTCCGTTCTCCGCGCTCGCCTTCAAGATCATGACCGACCCGTATGTCGGCCAGCTCACCTTCTTGCGCGTCTACTCCGGCGTTCTTAAGTCCGGCGAAACCGTTCTGAACTCCGTGAAGAATAAGAAGGAACGTATCGGTCGTTTGCTGCAGATGCACGCCAACGAACGTAAGGAAATCACCGAAACGGAAGCCGGCGATATCGCCGCTGCCGTCGGTCTGAAGGACGTGACCACGGGCGACACGCTCTGCGATGTGTCCCAGCCGATCATCCTCGAACGCATGGAATTCCCGGAACCTGTGATCAGCCAGGCCGTCGAACCCAAGACCAAGGCTGACCAGGAAAAGATGGCTCTCGCCTTGGGCCGTCTTGCTCGCGAAGATCCTTCCTTCCGCGTGCGTACCGACGAAGAATCCGGCCAGACGATTATTTCCGGTATGGGCGAACTCCACCTCGAAATTCTCGTCGACCGTATGCGTCGTGAGTTCAATGTGGAAGCTACCGTCGGTCGTCCGCAGGTGGCCTACCGCGAAACGATCCGCTCCGTGGTCGAAAACGCCGAATGCAAGTTTGCCAAGCAGTCCGGTGGCCGTGGCCAGTACGGTCACGTCGTGCTCAAGCTCGAACCGATGGAACCGGGCAAGGGCTTCGAGTTCGTCGACGCCATCAAGGGCGGTGTGGTTCCGCGCGAATACATCCCGGCCGTCGAAAAGGGTGTGGAAGACACGCTCAAGGCCGGTGTGCTCGCTGGCTACCCGGTTGTGGACGTCAAGGTCACGCTGCACTTCGGTTCCTACCACGAAGTTGACTCGAACGAAAACGCCTTCCGTATGGCTGCCTCTATGGCATTCAAGGACGGTATGCGCAAGGCCAACCCCGTGCTGCTCGAACCGATCATGAAGGTCGAAGTCGAAACGCCGGAAGAAAAGATGGGCGACGTGATGGGCGACCTTTCGTCCCGCCGCGGTGTCATCCAGGGTATGGACGATCTGCCGGGCGGCGGTAAGGCCGTTCGCTGCGAAGTGCCGCTGGCTGAAATGTTCGGTTACTCCACGACGCTGCGCTCACTCACTCAGGGTCGTGCAACGTACACGATGGAATTCGATCACTACGCTGAAGCTCCGAAGAACGTGGCCGACGCTGTGATCGCTGAAAAGACCAAGTAATTGTGAAATACGGATCGGGAGTAAAATAAAGAAGTTTTCTTCCGATCCAACCTTTTATCTTAGAAGGACAAAAGACCTAAAATGGCAAAGGGTAAGTTTGAACGTACCAAGCCCCATGTGAACGTGGGCACCAT
>NZ_QRLV01000017.1 GCF_003472385.1 Sutterella sp. AM11-39
GGAACCTCGAACTACCTACTTAACAGAATTTAGAAAGGAGGCGGCGCTTCCTCCCCTGCATGAATGCAGTGGTTCCCGCGCCGAATTTCGATGAGCGACAACGATTTTGAAGCGATGCTGGCTGCTGCCGGCATGGGCAATAAAAAAGAGATTCCGGAGGACTATCGCTGCGGATACACCGCTGTCGTCGGTCGTCCCAACGTCGGCAAGTCGACGCTCATCAATGCGATTGTGGGCGAAAAGGTCTCGATTACCTCGAAAAAGCCTCAGACGACGCGCGACCGTGTGCTCGGTGTGGCAACGGACGACGATGCTCAGATCGTCTTTGTGGATACGCCGGGGTTCCAGTCCAAGCACACCTCGCAGCTTCTCAAGCACATGAACCGTACAGTTCGCACCGCCTTGGCCGATGTCGAGGCCGTGCTTTTCGTGATTGATGCTGCCGGTTGGAAAAGTGACGATGAGCTCGTTTTGAAGCTTCTTGACCGGGAAGCCAAGAACGTGATCCTGGTGCTCAATAAGATTGACCTTGTGAAGGATAAGGAACGTCTGCTGCCGCTCATGGCCGAATCCATGCAGAAGTTTCCCTTTGCCGCCATCGTTCCCGTGAGCGCAGAAAAAGGCAAGATGCTCGACGACCTCAAGGGCGAGATCAAGAAGCTGTTGCCGGTTTCTCCGCCTTTTTTTGATGCGGATCTTTATACCGACAAGTCGCCTCGCTTCATAGCGGCCGAAACGATTCGCGAAAAGGCATTCCGTCTTCTGGGTGACGAACTGCCTTACGGACTTGCCGTGATGATCGAGCGCTGGAACGAAACCGACGACGGCGCCGAAATCATTGCTTCGTTGTGGGTGAACCGCGAAAGCCACAAACCGATCGTGATCGGTGAAAAGGGAGCCAAACTGCGCGAAATCAGCCGACTGGCCCGAGCCGACATCGCCGAACTGCTAGGCAAGCGCGTGCATTTGGAAGTCTGGGTCCGCGTGCGCCGTGGTTGGAGCGACGACGCCCGCATTTTGAAGTCCCTCGGCTACGGCGACTGATTCTTCTCATATGGCCGCAGCGACTGTATCCCGTTCTCCGGAACGTACACCCGTGGTGCGCGTGCGTTCCGAAGCGGCGTTTGTGCTTTCTACCCAACCATGGCGGGAGACAAGTGTCATTGCCGAATTGCTCACTCAACGGCATGGCCGTGTCACGGTTGTGGTGCGGGGCGCCAAACGTGTTTCGAGTCGTTTCCGCGGCATCATCATGCCCTTTGTCCCGCTTGTGGTGAGCTTTTCCGGCGCAGGAGACATCAAAAACCTCACCGATGCCCGCTGGATGGGGCCGATGACGCCCATTGACCCCGAGGGACTCGTGTCGGCTTTCTACGTTAATGAACTGGTGCTACGCCTGACGATGCGAAGCGACGCCTCGCTTCGACTCTACAACGACTATCTGAAGGTGTTGAGCGAGGTTTCGCTCAAAGACGGCAAAGAACTTTCTGTGGCCCTGCGCACATTTGAAATCAAGCTCCTCAATTCGCTCGGCTGGAGTCAGGTTTCCAAGGTCGAAGAGATTGAAAAGGGCGGCATCTGGACGGTTCGCCAGGGGGAACTGGTTTGCATCAATGAGCTTTGTGAAGGCGAAAAAGCGGTGAGTCTGGGTACGGCCTTGGCCATTGCCAAAGCCGAAATCACCTCGAGTGCCGATCTGCGTGAGGTGCGCGACGTTCTTCGCCTCATAATCGGCTACTATGTTGGCGACACGGGTCTGAAGACTCGAAAGACTCTGGAAATCTGGTCGCAAATCTGACACATTAGGTAAAGACGGGCGACTCGGTTGCTGAGTGAAAGTAAAGAACCGATAACGCCGTTTTTTTGTCGGCAGCCCCTTTTATGTTGACCAAACTTTCTGTCAATCTCAACAAGATTGCACTCATCCGCAATTCCCGCGACGGCAATACGCCGTCCGTTACGCTCTTCGGCGCCGTGGCGCTTAAGGCCGGGGCCGCCGGTCTGACGGTTCATCCGCGCCCCGATGAACGCCATATCCGCCGCGATGATGTTCCGGCTCTCTCCAAGCTTCTCAAGAACTGGCCCGGTCGCGAATTCAACATCGAAGGCAATCCCTTCATGAACTTGATGGAGCACGTCCGCGAAGTTCGTCCTGATCAGGTGACGTTTGTGCCCGACAGTGAGTCGCAAAAGACGAGCGATCACGGCTTTAATCTGATGGAACAAGGCGAAAAGCTGCGTCCTCTGATTGTCGAAGCCAAGGCTCTAGGTTGCCGCGTGAGCCTTTTCATGGATCCGGATCCCGAACAGATCGTACTTGCCAAGGACCTTGGCGCTGATCGCATTGAGCTTTACACCGAAGCTTATGCCGCGGCCTGCGGCACAGCCGCCGTCGGCCCGATGCTCGAGAAATATGCGCAGGCGGCTCGCGCGGCCCGTGAGGTCGGTCTCGGAGTGAACGCAGGCCACGATCTCAGTCTAACGAATCTGCAGGATTTGCTTGTTGCCTGTGAATGCATCGCCGAGGTCTCAATCGGCCACGCGCTGATCAGCGAGGCGCTTGAGTACGGCATGACCGAAACGGTTGGCCGCTACAACGCCGTTTGCCTGCGCGCGAGCGAGCAAATTGCGCTCATGAACCAAAAGTAAGAAAGGAAACAAAACATGCTCGGTCCCGTTGTTTGTGATATTGCCGGAACGACTCTGTCGGAAGCGGAGGTAAAGCGCATCGCCCATCCGCTCGTGGGCATGGTTATTCTGTTTACCCGCAACTATGAAAATCGAGTGCAGCTCGAAAAACTCTGCCGCGCCATCCATGACGTCAAGCCCGGTATTCTGATCGGGGTGGATCACGAGGGCGGCCGCGTACAACGTTTCCGCGAGGGCTTTACCGAAATTCCGGCGATGAGCGCCTACGGCCGAGCCTACAAGGACGATCCGGAAGCGGCTGCCCGATCGCTGACGGCTGCCGGTTTCGTGATGGCTTCCGAACTTCGCACGGCAGGCGTTGACTTTACCTTTGCCCCTGTGCTCGACCTCGATTGGGGGCAGAGCGAAATCATCGGGGAGCGTTCGTTTGCGCTCGATCCCCGTGTTGTGACGCGTCTGGCTCGAGCGCTCAGCCATGGCATGCTCATGGCGGGCATGGCCAATTGCGGCAAGCATTTCCCGGGTCACGGCTACGCGGCTGCCGACAGCCACGTGGCGCTGCCGATTGACGACCGAGAGGTTTCGCGTATCGAACACGCCGATGTGAAACCCTATACCTGGATGGGCATCGGGCTAGCTTCCGTCATGACGGCGCACGTGGTGTATCCGGCTTACGACGAAGTTCCCGCAACCTTCTCTAAACGCATTCTCAAGGGATTGCTGCGCGATACACTGCACTTTCCGGGCTTTGTTTTTTCGGACGATTTGTCGATGAAGGGCGCAGGGGGCGGTACACTCACAGAAAGAGCCCAGAAGGCGCTTGAAGCCGGGTGCGATGCCGTTATTTGCTGCAATGCGCCGGAGGAAGTCGATCAGATGCTGCAGGAGCTGGCTTTCGAGCCGGACGCCGGTTGGCGTGAGCGCGCGGCTGCTGTCGACCCCAAGCCCTTCCCACCGAATCAAGAAGAGCTTTTAGCTTCCAATGTTTACAAGATTTCTCGCTCGTTGATGACGCTGTGAACGAGAACCGAAGTCAGGACAAATTACAGTGATTATTGATTCGCTTCTCGATACCGACCTCTATAAGTTCACGATGATGCAGTGCGTGCTGCATCAGTTTCCGGATGCCAACGTGAAGTATCGCTTTCGTTGCCGTACCGAAGGTGTGGATTTGAGTCCTTATGTCGATGAGATTCGAGAGGAAATCGAGCACCTGTGCGCGCTGACGATGAAGGAGGACGAGCTCGATTATCTCGGCAGTCTTCGCTTCATCAAGAGCGACTTTGTGGATTTCCTCAGTCTCTTTCATCTCAAGTCGAAGTACGTCACCGTCACGCCCAGTTCCGAAATGCCCTGCGGCATCGACATCGTGATCGAAGGACCGTGGCTGCACACGATTCTTTTTGAGATTCCGATTCTTGCGATCGTCAACGAGGTCTACTTCCGTCATACCGTTCCCGAACCCGATGAGGAAGAGGGCATGGCGAGACTGCACCAAAAAATCCGCTGGATCAAGAACGAACCCGACAACGGCAATCTCAAGATCAGCGACTTCGGCACGCGCCGCCGCTTCTCCCGGGATTGGCAGCGCAAAGTCATCAAGGTGCTTTGCGAAGAACTCGGTCCGACGTTCTTCGCGGGCACGAGCAATGTCATGTATGCCAAGGAGTTCGGCATCATTCCCATTGGAACGATGGCGCACGAATATCTGCAGGCCTGCCAGGCGCTCGGTCCGCGTTTGCGCGACAGCCAGACCTTTGGCTTTGAAATGTGGGCGAAAGAATATCGCGGCGACTTGGGGATTGCTCTTTCCGACGTGTACGGTACGGAGCCATTCCTGCGTGACTTCGACATGTTCTTTTGCAAGCTCTTTGACGGTGCACGGCATGATTCGGGCGATCCGGAGAGCTGGGGCGAGCGCATGATTCTTCACTATGCGGCCAACAAATGCGACCCGAGAAGCAAGACGCTGATCTTTTCGGATGCGCTCACAGTGCCCAAGGTGATTGCGCTTTACCGGCGCTTCAATCACCGCATCCGCGTCGGCTTTGGCATCGGCACGAATCTGATGAACGATCTGGGCCCGACGCCGCTTAATATCGTCGTGAAGATGGTGCGAGCCAATGGTCAGCCGGTAGCCAAGATTTCCGACACGCCCGGCAAGGGTATGTGCGAGGACGAAACCTATCTTGCATACCTGCGGCAGGTGTTTGGGCTGGATCCTGGCGCCCCCGTCGGTTCTTCCAAACCCTGATGTTTCGTTTGCGTTACGGCGCCATTTGCGACGATGAATCGGTCGATTGCTTCCTGCGGTCGGCCATTTGACGTTTTTGAGACGTGCAGACACCGGTTAGCAAGGTGCGTGGATAATGTTCTGACTCTGAGATTCGATGGCAATTTTTGTAAACAGATTCCGCACTTTTGGCTAAAATCAACAAGACTTGTGTTTGAATGTGTGTTTTACATTTTCAGACACGCCTTCAAAATGATCAGTGCACGGAGAAACAAAGACAATGCATGCACTTAAAACACTTTTGGCAACCGCAGTAGTGCTTCTGCCGTCTCTAGCTTCGGCAGCAAGTCTCAACGGTGCGGAACTCGCCATTACTTGGGCAATTCCGTTTGCGGGCATTCTTTTGTCCATTGCCCTTGTGCCGCTCATCGCTCCCAACCTGTGGCACCACCACTACGGCAAGATCGCCGTTGCTTGGGGGTTGAGCTGCGTGATCCCGATTTTCATGGCCTTCCCGACAGAGGTGGCCGTCGGCTCGGTTGCGCACGCCATGATCGGCGACTACGTGCCCTTTATTCTGTTCGTCGGCGCTCTCTTTATCGTGGCCGGCGGCATTCACATCCGCAGCAGCTTCGTCGGTCGTCCGATCGTCAATGCCGGCATCCTCTTTGTGGGCGCCTTTGTCGCCAACCTTATGGGTACGACCGGTGCTGCCATGTTGCTGATTCGTCCGCTGTTGGCCGCCAACGAAGGCCGTCGCTACAAGATGCACACCTTCGTGTTCTTCATCTTCATCGTGGCCAATATCGGCGGCTGTTTGACGCCCCTGGGCGATCCGCCTTTGTTCCTGGGCTTCCTGCGCGGAGTGACGTTCTTCTGGACGGCGCAGCATTTGATCCTGCCGCTTTTGGTGACGCTCGCGATTCTGCTCACGATTTATCTTGCCATTGACACCTACCTCTTCAAGAAGGAAGTGGCCGAAGGCTCGTTTAATCCCAATGCGGTCGAACAGAAGCCCTTTGGTATCGACGGTGGCATCAATCTGATCTATCTGGCCATTATCATCGGTGCCGTGCTGATGAGCGGCATCTGGAAGTCCGACATTGAAATCAATGTTCTGGGTGTGCACTTGACCGGACAGGGCCTGCTGCGCGATGCGATCTTCATTGTCGTTGCCATCTTGTCCGTGCTGACCACCTCCAAGAGTGCCCGCGAAGCCAACCAGTTCTCCTGGGAACCGATCAAGGAAGTTGCCAAGCTCTTTTTCGGCATCTTCTTGTGCATCGTGCCGGTGCTCGAAATGTTGCGTGCCGGTCACGAAGGTGCATTCGCTCCGCTCGTCTCTCTCGTGACGGACGAAAACGGCGAATTCAACAACGTGATGTTCTTCTGGCTCACCGGCTCGCTGTCGGCCTTCCTTGACAATGCGCCGACCTATCTGGCCTTCTTCAACCTCGCGGGCGGTGATCCCATTGAGATGATGACCACGCACGCACACACGCTGATGGCCGTTTCCATGGGCGCTGTGTTCATGGGCGCAGTGACTTACATCGGCAATGCTCCCAATCTGATGAGCGTGAGCATCGTGCGCGAACGCGGCGTCAAGATGCCTTCCTTCTTTGGCTACATGCTCTGGTCGGTCGGCATTTTGTTCCCGACGTTCTTCATTGTCGACATCATTTTCCTGTAATCGGAAATAGGCCTGTTCGAAGCGTCGGGCGGGCAGCGACAAAACGGAAAAAGCGGCTTCCTGGGAGGGCGGCCGCTTTTTTTTCTTTGTGCATCAGTACCACTTTTGAGGTATACAGCATAAATTTCGCTATAGACAATAGAATGCCGACCTTTTGAAAACCTATAACCAATCAAAAGGGACAGTGTTCATGAACCGCTCGAACCTCAATGTATTGACAGCGATTCTTCTTGCCGCAGGAGCAATTTCTCCGGCTGCGCTCGGAAGCCAAATCCAGTTTTTCGCGCCTCAGCCAAACTCGACCTCATTGGTTGGGGCGAATTACGAAGGGATTCACTGGGGGGAGAAATATATCCAGGGCGACACGCTCAAAATAGTGAGCATTGAAGACGGAGAGGTCGGTATTACCGCTGAGAATAAAGACGATTTCGGTCTTGCTGCCAATTTGTGCCGACGCGATAACTGCACCGGACTCAAAGTGTCTATTGATTTAGGGCAGTCGGCCTATTCCGTTGGGATTTTGCTTGGCGAGGGCGCATCTTTGAATTTGTTTCAAGATGCAGACATAAAGGCTGACACGGCGATCCAGGGTATCGGCACCGTTTTTTTGAGCTATGGGCAGCCGTCCACCTATGACATTGTCGGTGGTTTGGACATGAAGGAAGGGAGCATCGTCAGCGAAACAGACAACGCGTTTCACTACGTCGGCATCGGTGATTTGAGAACGTTTGATGCACAAGCCGGACATTTGGTCATCGGTGAAACGAGCGGCCAAGAGGGCGGTGAAACGTTTCTTCGTATCGGTACGCTGCAGTTGGGTGCCGGAGCAAGCGTGACGGTCGCCGGAGACAAATCCGATGATTCGAGTTTGAACCCCATCAACCGCGTGCTGATTGTTCGGTACCTTGAGGCGGTCGACAGATCACCTCAGGCGCCGGAGACGGCCAGCGATCAGAGGACTGTCAATGTAACAGGGGAAGGAACGCTAATTCTTGGTTCGAGTCTTGCGGACGGTGAGAACATCGAAGAGCTGCAAAGGACCGTTGGCCATGTACTCAACTCAAGCAAAGTCATTACCGGTTCGCTTTCGCGAGCGACGTTGATCACGAGTTCCAATCACGGAATTGTTGATGGAATTTCCGTGGTGATCGGTGAAGATGTAAGTCAGGACAAGGCTGCCGAAGAAGGCATCCACATCGGTAACGACGGCCGTTGGATCGTGGATTTCACAAGTGAAGAGACCAAAAGCTTCGCGAGCGATCCCGTGAGCCTGGGCGTTCTCACCGGAATGGATCAGAGCCGCATCACTGCCGAGAATGATGCAGAGCTGATTCTTTACAACTGGAGAGGACAGGCATTTGACATCGGCGACTTTGATCCGAGCAACGTTCACGCTTTCGGCGGCGCTCGCATCCAGATCAAAGACAACATCGCCACGCGTCTGTGGTGCAAGGATTTCGCAGGCCTGCAGGGCTCAGCTCTGGTGGGGCACGTGGAAGGTCTGGCCGACCGGGATAAAGAGGAAGGCATTCTGATGCAGCGCCCGGGCTACAGCTTTATTTTCGATACGCTGCCGGAAGAAAACGTGGGGCGTGACGCATACTCCAACGTGGTTGACGGTGCAATCTTTTTGCCGGTGACGTCGGGCATTGCCACGGCGGCCGAACGCGCGGTTCACGATGCGGTCACAACGGTAATGACGCACGATCTGTCGCTTTTTGAAGGCAAGGGCCATTGGTGGGCACACGGCCAGTCCGGTCGCATTAAGGCCGGTGAAATCTTTTCCGGCGGAAGCGGCGACTTTGGGTTCGAAGCGGATGTGACGGCCGGAGCATTGGGTTACGACTTTGCCATGTTCGGCAATTGGATTACGACGGTGGCCGTGTCCTTTGCCGGGATCGACACCGACAGCAAAGGCGTGATCGAACGCACGTCGGGTGACATGTCCGTGGCAACGGTGTCTTTGGCGGCAGCAAGACATTTCGATGACTTCACTTTGCGTTTGGGGCTGGCGTACTCCCGTGCTGCGGGCGACGCCGAACAGCGTTCCGTCGGCCATCGTCTGGACACGGATGTGGACATCGACTATTTGACAGCGGTGGCGCGCGTTACGGCAAGATCGCTTACTGAAAAGATGTTGTTTGAACCGTTTGCCCAGCTGTCCGTGACGACGGCCAAGATGCACGACGGTTCGATTTTTGACAGCGACAGAGACGGCGCAGTGGCCGGTGAAGGATTCAAGACCACTGCGGACAACCGTGTCTGGGGGACCCTGGAAGTGGGAGCCGATGCGGGTTGGCGGTTTGACGTTGCCGACCTTGTGAGCGTGAAACCGCAGTTCGGTGTTTCCATGCGTACTTCTGTCGGTCATACCGATTGGGGAATCGAAAGCCGTTTGTTTGACGGAAGCGCTTCGTCGGCGGCCTCCTACGACAGTGCGCAGCGCTTTGCCTTGCGACTGCAGGCGGGGATCGAGCTTGCGAGCAGCGGATATTCGGACTCCAAATCGTACTTCTGGAGCCGAAACCATGAAGGCAAAACGGAGCCTTACGCCTGGACTCTGCTGTTGGCAGGCAGTTATGAACGTGCTTCGGATTGGGAGCAGTCCGGCTCGCTTTCGCTTCAGTACCGGCAGCTTTTCTAAAGGCTGACGGAAGGCTTGCGCAGGCGGAAGTGCATGAGCGAGTTCTGCCTGCGCGGTCGGCACATGCTTGCATTTGCCAAAGTGCGTCAGCCTGTGTTTGCCTGTTTCGATTGATTGCAGCATCCTTGACGGAATTAATGGGGCGGTAGAATGTAACGCCTTGGCGGATATTATTTTTTGTCCGCACTTAGTTCGGAAAGACAGTTGCATGCCACCGCAGGCCGTGAGCATGCAAAACGAAAAGAAGAGAGAAACATGCAGCACAAAGAAGACATCGAGGTCAAGACCCCCGAGGCAGACGGGGAAGCGGCTCCGGTGGACTGGAAGTTGGCCCGCAGCTTGGTCGAACCGCTTTATCTGGATCAAAAGCTTTACACCGGAGAACCCCGACTGGCCCATGCCGATGGCATGGCTGAAATTCTGAAAGGCGTCCGTAACGACGACGAATTGATCGTTGCGGCCTACCTCTTTTCCGTCACGGACTGCATCCACGATGCGGATCGTTGGATCGAAAAGACGTTCGGCAAGAACGTTTTGCAGCTTGTGCGAGATCTCGAGCAGCTGATGCACGTCAGTCAGCGCGCTCGTTCCGACAACCGCGAGAGCGGTGCTGTCTATCAATCTGAAGCACTTCGTCGCATGCTTTTGGCCATGTGCCACGATTTGCGCGTGGTGGTTTTGCGTCTGGCAAGCCGTCTGCAGACGCTGCGCTGGTTTGCGCAGTCGCGTGCACCGGGGGCAGACGAATACGGTCGTGAAACGCTGGCCTTGTATTCGCCTCTGGCCAATCGTTTGGGTATCTGGCAGATGAAGTGGGAGCTCGAGGATCTCTCTTTGCGCTTCACGGAGCCTGAAACCTACAATGAGATTTCCAAAGAGCTCGATGAAACACGCGAGCAGCGCCTAGCCTTTATGCGCGGTTGCGTCGAGCGCATCCAGATGCTGCTGAAGGCCAACGGTATCGAAGCCGAAGTAAGCGGTCGCCCGAAGCACATCTATTCCATCTACAAAAAGATGGTCCGCAAGCATCTGCGCTTCGATCAGCTCTTTGACATTCGTGCGGTGCGCATCATTGTTGATACGGTGGAGCACTGCTACGAAGTGCTGTCGTTGGTGCACGAAAACTTCACCGTGCTTTCCAAGGAGTACGACGACTACATCGCCAATCCCAAGCCCAACGGGTATCAGTCGCTTCATACCGTGGTGACCGATCCCAACGGACGTCCCGTGGAAATTCAGATCCGCACTCGTGCGATGCACGAATTTGCAGAACTTGGCGTGGCCGCGCACTGGCGTTACAAGGAAACCGGCAATTCCAACAAGGACAAGGGCGCTGAAGCCGAAGAGCAGCGTGTGGCCTGGTTGCGTCAGCTGCTCGATTGGAAGAGCGATGTGGCGCCCCCCGCCGAACCCGGCCTTGAGGACGATCACGTTTATGCGCTCACGCCTCAGGGGCGAGTGGTGGAACTCCAAAAGGGGGCGACGCCGATCGACTTTGCCTATCAAGTGCATACCGAGCTTGGTCATCGTTGCCGCGGTGCGCGCATTGACGGCCAGATGGTGCCGCTCAATACGCAGATTAAGACCGGTCAAACCGTTGAAATCGTGGCGGCAAAGACGGGCGGACCTTCGCGCGATTGGCTCAATCCCGAGCTTGGCTTTGCCGTGAGCGCGCGCACCCGCACCAAGGTGCGTCAGTGGTTCAACGCGCAAAAGCTTGCGGAACAGACGCAGGCTGGTCGCGAACGACTCGACAAGGAACTTGCTCGTTTGGGTAAGACGGCCGTCAAGCTCGAAGAACTCGCTAAGCGCCTGGGCTACGACTCGGTTGACGATTTGTGCGTGGCGTTTGCCAAGGAAGAGTTCAGCCTCAAGGCGCTTGAACAGGCCGTGCAGCCACAAATTGAAGAACCCGAGCCTCAACCCGAAGTGCTCGTGAGAAGCTCTCAAGCGCAAAAGAGCCACAAGTCCAATGTGCTTGTTGTCGGCATCGACAGTTTGATGACACAGCTTGCAAAGTGCTGCCATCCGGCTCCGCCCGATGAAATCATCGGCTTTATTACGCGCGGTCGAGGCGTTACGATTCATCGCATTGACTGCCCCAACGTCAAGAACCTTGTAGCCAACGATCAGGAACGCATGATTGAAGTGGGCTGGGGCAACCAGGCCGAAGCGGTCTACCCGGTCGATATCTACATCGTGGCGCGAGACCGTCAAGGGTTGCTCAAAGATGTGAGCGAAGTGTTTATGCGGGAAAAGCAGAACATCACGGGTCTGAACACGGTCAATGTGAAGGGAGACGCGCATATGCGCATCTCGATCGAGATTCGCTCGTCGGAAGATCTTCGCCGTTCGCTCTCGCAATTGCGTGAACTCAAAGGCGTGATGAGCGTACGCCGCGCCTGATGTTTCCGAGAGCCGTCGGGATTCGTCTTGGCGGCTTTTTTTTTCACTACGAGGTCAGCGAAAAAGAGAAACGAGCGTCAACTGTTGAGGATGCCGATTTTTCGCATTTTCAGAAAATTTGTCTGAAAAATTGTTTTACAGTAAAATCAATAACTTATGCGTAAACACGCAAAAAAGTTGAGAAAAATTCGAAAAAAGACTTGCATTCCTGAAAAAGCACGGGTATAGTTCGCATCTCTCAGGCACATAGCTCAGTTGGTTAGAGCATCACCTTGACATGGTGGGGGTCGTTGGTTCGAGTCCAATTGTGCCTACCAGAATTTTTTGGAGACACCTAGCAAATGTGCGCGTCTAAGATCGTACGAACGACGAAGACCTGCAAACAGTAAGTCTGCGGGCGCGCGAGGGTGTTGAATAGGAAAAGAGTGCGGCTCACAGAGTCAGCACTCTTTTTTTTATTTCGGCCGCGCGTGAAGCCATTTGCGCAACGCTAAAAACGAAAGGGAATAGAAATGCTTTCCATCACTTTGCCCGACGGTTCTGTTCGTCAATACGAAGGGCCGCTCTCTGTGGGCGACATTGCAGCATCCATCGGTGCCGGCCTTGCCAAAGCGGCTCTCGCCGGCAAGGTTGACGATAAGCTCGTCGATCTGTCTCACGTCGTTGAAACGGATGCCAACGTTGCCATCATTACGGCAAAGGACCCCGAAGCTCTCGAGTTGATCCGCCACTCGACTTCGCACCTGATGGCTCAGGCCGTTAAAGAGCTGTATCCGACGGCCGAGGTGACGATCGGACCGGCCATCGAAAACGGCTTCTACTACGACTTCAAGTTCGAACGCGCTTTTACGCCCGAAGATCTCGAAAAGATCGAAGCGCGCATGAAGGAACTCGTGAAGAAGGACATCCCGCTTGAGCGCTACACGCTGCCGCGCGACGAAGCCATTGATTACTTTAAGAGCATCGGCGAACACTACAAGGCTGAAATCATCAGCGAAATTCCCGCGGGCGAAATCATTTCGCTCTATCGCCAGGGTGACTTCACGGACTTGTGCCGCGGTCCTCACGTGCCAAGCACGGGCAAGCTCAAGGTCTTCAAGCTCATGAAGGTTGCCGGTGCATACTGGCGCGGCGACAGCAAGAACGAAATGCTGCAACGCATCTACGGAACGGCCTGGGCGAAGAAGGAGGATCAGGAAGCCTATCTCACGATGCTTGCCGAAGCTGAAAAGCGCGACCATCGCCGCTTGGGCAAGGAGCTCGATCTCTTCCATCTGCAGGAAGAAGCTCCGGGCCTCATCTTCTGGCATGCCAAGGGCTGGACGCTGTGGCAGGTCGTCGAACAGTTCATGCGCCGCATCTATCGCGAAAATGGCTACCAGGAAGTGAAGGCGCCGCAGCTGCTCGATCGTTCACTCTGGGAACGTTCAGGTCACTGGGCCAAGTATCGCAGCAACATGTTCACGACCGAATCGGAAAACCGCTACTACGCGTTGAAGCCGATGAACTGCCCGGGGCACATCCAGCTCTTTAACGCTGGTTTGCGCAGCTACCGCGATTTGCCGCTTCGCTACGGCGAATTCGGTCAGTGCCATCGCAATGAACCTTCGGGCGCTTTGCACGGTCTGATGCGCGTGCGCGGCTTTACCCAAGACGACGGTCACATTTTCTGCACGGAAGATCAGATCCTGAAGGAATGCATGGACTTCACTCGCATCGTGCGCGACGTCTATCACACCTTCGGCTTTGAGGACATTCTCTATAAGGTGGCGACCCGTCCGGAAATGCGTATCGGCGAAGATGCCGTTTGGGACAAGGCCGAAGCCGCTCTGATCGAGTCGCTCGACGTCTGCGGTCTGCCTTATGAAATCCTGCCGGGCGAAGGCGCCTTCTACGGCCCGAAGATCGAGTACCACCTCAAGGATTGTCTTGGCCGTACGTGGCAGTGCGGTACGATCCAGGTGGACTTCCAAATGCCGGGCCGCCTCGGAGCCGAATACGTTGCCGAAGACAACTCGCGCAAAGTGCCGGTGATGCTGCACCGCGCCATTCTCGGTTCGCTCGAACGCTGGATCGGCATGTTGATCGAACACTACGCCGGCGCAATGCCTGTGTGGCTCTCGCCGGTGCAGGTCGCCGTGGCCTCCATTACCGATGCACAGTCCGAATTTGCGGCCGATGTTGCACGAAAGATGCGCGAAGCCGGAATTCGTGTCATTGAAGATTTGCGCAGTCAAAAGATCAACTATAAAATCCGCGAACTGACTTTGCAGAAACTGCCCTACATCGCCGTTGTCGGCGACAAGGAAGCGCAGTCCGGCACGGTCAGCGTGCGTGCGCGCGGAGGCAAGAACCTCGGCGTCATGCCTATTGAGGAATTTATTGCCCGTGTGGTGAGCGAAGATCAGTCACGCAAGAACACGGACGATTGATCGACAATTGATCAGAACGCGCCTTAGCGAAGGCGCGTTGGTAAAAAAACTATTTTGGGAGACGTGCCATAGCACAAGATCGCAATCACCGAATCAATCGTGAGATTCGGGTACCTGAGGTTCGACTGACGGGCGTTGACGGCGCTCAGATCGGTATTGTTTCGACTGCCGAAGCGCTTCGGATGGCTGAAGACTACGACGTGGATCTCGTTGAGGTCGCGCCGAACGCCCAGCCGCCGGTTTGCCGCCTGATGGATTACGGCAAGTTCCGCTATCAGGAGCAGAAGAAAGCTCAGGAAATGAAGGCTCGTCAGAAGGTGATTCAGGTTAAGGAAGTTAAGTTCCGCCCCGCCACTGACGAAAATGATTACCAGACCAAGCTGCGCGCTCTGCGTCGCTTCTTGGCCGATGGCGACAAGGCCAAGGTCACGCTGCGTTATCGCGGCCGTGAAATGGCCCACCAGGACTTGGGGGCTCAGATCATGCATCGCATCCGCGACGAGCTCGCTGAAGAGGCCCAGATCGAACTGCAGCCTAAGCTTGAAGGGCGCCAAATGATTATGGTGCTTGCTCCCAAGCGCAAAAAATAAAAATGCGTGTATAATCACACGCTCTTAACGCCCTGAAGTGCAAGAAAATTGCACTTCAGGCTTTTTAAAAGTCGGGGCGGGCAAAAGAAGTCGGGAACGAAGTTTCCCGCGCCTGGAGTTCCGACAAATCATAAGGAAATACGGCAAATGCCGAAGATGAAAACTAAGAAGGCTGCGAGCAAGCGCTTCAAGGTCCGCGCTGGCGGTTCCATCAAGCGTGCCCACGCCACCAAGCGTCATATCCTGACCCATCGTTCGACGAAGAACAAGCGTCACCTCCGCGGTATGGTCACCATCCACGAGTCTGACAGCAAGTCGATTCACCGCATGATGCCTTACGCTTAATAAGAGGAGAGGATAGAGATGCCCCGAGTAAAACGTGGCGTGACGGCTCGTGCCCGTCACAAGAAGATTCTTGCCCTCGCTAAGGGCTTCCGTCTGCGTCGCAACAACGTTTTCCGCGTTGCTAAGCAGGCTGTTATGCGCGCTGGTCAGTACGCTTATCGCGACCGCCGCGACAAGAAGCACGTGTTCCGCCGTCTGTGGATTGCTCGTATCAACGCTGCAACCCGTTCCAACGGTATGACCTACAGCCGCTTCATGAACGGTCTCAAGAAGGCTGGCGTGATGCTCGACCGCAAGGTTCTGGCTGATATGGCTGTGTTTGACAAGGCCGGTTTCGCCAGCCTCGTTGCTCAGGCCAAGGCTGCTCTGGCTTAATCCGAGCAGGGAGCATGTGTAGAACCGTTCGCTGACAGTATTGCTGAAGGCGGCGGTTCGATCCAAAAAAAGGGGTTCGGTGCTGAAAAGTGACCGGGCCTCTTTTTTTTTCCGAAAATCCGCCAAAATTGCGTATCGTGTTCCTACGAACATGTGACGGTTGAAACGGGCTTGTGTGCAGTCGAGCAGATTTACGCAGGACCGTATCGAAAAGACAATTGATTGAAATCCACCGGGTGTGTAGAAATGGATGATTTAGTGCAAATCGTGGAATCGGCACGCACCGATTTTGCGGCCGCTCAACAGAATGCCGCGCTCGAAGACGCCAAAGCAAAGTACATCGGCAAGAACGGAGCCATCACTGCGCTGATGCGTGGTCTGGCCGGCCTCACGCCGGAACAGAAGCGAGAACGCGGTCCGGCTATCAATAAGGCAAAGGCTCAGGTCGAGGCGCTTTTGAACGCCCGTCGCGAAGAACTCGCCGACGCCGCCATGCAGGCCAAGCTCGCTGCCGAAGCGGTTGACGTCACGCTTCCGGGCCGTCGCATTGCACGCGGCGGCATCCATCCCGTGATCCGCACCTGGATGCGCATTGAAGAGATTTTTGCTTCCATCGGCTTTGATGTTGCCGACGGTCCTGAAATCGAAAGCGATTGGTACAGTTTTACCGCGCTCAACAACCCTCCCAACCATCCTGCCCGTTCCATGCAGGACACCTTCTACGTGGATCGTTGTGACGAAAAGGGCATGCAGCTGCCGCTGCGTCCGCATACCTCACCGATGCAGGTGCGCTACGCCCGTACCCATACGCCTCCGATCAAAGTAATCGCGCCGGGCCGCACGTACCGTGTCGACAGCGACGCTACGCATTCGCCGATGTTCCATCAGGTCGAGGGGCTGTGGGTTGCAGAAAACATTTCCTTTGCCGATCTCAAGGGTGTCTATACGGACTTTCTGCGTCGCTTCTTTGAAACGGAAGACCTCAAGGTTCGCTTCCGTCCGAGCTACTTCCCGTTCACCGAACCCAGCGTCGAAGTAGATATGGCTTTTACGAGCGGTCCGCGCAAAGGCAAGTGGCTTGAAATTTCCGGTGCAGGTGAAGTGCACCCGAATGTGATCCGCAATTACGGTCTGGATCCTGAGAAGTACATCGGTTTTGCTTTCGGCTCCGGTCTTGAACGCCTGACGATGTTGCGCTATGGCATCGACGATCTGCGTTTGTTCTTTGAAGGCGATCTGCGCTTCTTGCGCCAATTCAAATAATCGGTGAGGAGTTAGAAAAATGTTGTTTTCCGAAGAATGGCTGCGCAGTGTCGTCAATCCCGACTTGACGAGCGACGAACTGGCCGAAGCCATGACTATGGCCGGTCTTGAAGTTGAAGATTGCTCGACGATTGCGCCCGCTTTTGAAGGCGTGGTGGTTGCCGAAGTTGTCGACTGCGTTGATCATGAAAATTCCGATCACCTGCATGTTTGCAAGGTGAATGTGGGCGCTCCCGAGCTTCTGCAGATTGTTTGCGGCGCTCCTAACGTTAAAACCGGTGTCAAGGTGCCCTGCGCCACGATCGGCGCCGTGTTGCCCGGCAACTTCAAGATCAAGAAGGCCAAGATGCGCGGCGTCGAAAGTTTCGGCATGCTGTGCTCGGCTCGTGAACTCGGCATCAACGAAGACCACCAGGGCTTGTGGATTCTGCCTGCAGACGCCCCCGTCGGCATGAATATCCGAGAATACGCCAAGCTTGACGACAAGCGCTTTGAAATCAAGCTCACGCCCAACCGCGGCGATGCTTTGTCGATCGTCGGTGTTGCGCGCGACGTGCACGCCATTACCGGTGCCCCGCTCAACATGCCCAAGTTCGATGCCGTGGCGCCGACGTGCGAATGCGTCAAACCCGTGCATATCGAGGCTCCGGATCTGTGCGGCCGCTTTACCGGCCGAGTGATCAAGGGGCTCAACGCCAAGGCTCCGACGCCGCAGTGGATGAAGGATCGTCTGGAACGTTCCGGTCAGCGCAGCATTTCCGCTCTGGTCGACATCTCCAATTACGTGATGCTTGAGCTCGGCCGTCCCACGCACTTCTTTGATCTCGACAAGCTCACGGGAGACGTGACAGTTCGCTGGGCCAAGAAGGGCGAAAAGCTTGAACTGCTCAACGGTCAGACTCCCGAACTCAATGAATATTTCGGCGTCGTGTGCGATGAAGCCGGTCCCCAGGCTGTCGCCGGCATCATGGGCGGCGAACCGACCTCAATCACCGACGATACGGTCAACGTCTTCATTGAAGCGGCCTTCTGGCAGCAGGTGGCTATCCAGGGTCGCTGCCGTAAGCTCAACTTCTCGACGGACGCCGCCTATCGCTTCGAACGCGGCGTGGACTGGGCTTCGAACGTGGATCACATGAACTACGTTACCAAGCTCGTGCTTGAAATCTGCGGCACGCCGGAAACCCGCGTTGGCCCCATTGACGATCAGTGCGTCAATCTGCCGGCCGTTCGCGTTGTTCGCATGCGCCCGGATCGCTGCCGCAAGATTGTCGGCGTGGATATTTCCGACGAATTTATGGCCGAAGCTTTTACGCGTCTTGGTTTCGAATTCACGCGCGAAGGTTCGGACTTTGTGGTGAAGAGCCCCGCTTATCGCTTTGACATCGAAATCGAAGAGGATCTCGTAGAAGAAGTCGCTCGTCTGTACGGCTACGAAAAATTGCCCGATTTGCCGCCGCTTGCCCGCTGCGCCATGCGCTGCCCCGCTGAAGGCACGCGCTCCAATCACGCGCTTCGCGTCTCTCTTGCCGGCCTCGGCTACCAGGAGCTCGTAAACTTCAGCTTCGTTCAGGAACAGTGGGAAAAGGACTTTGCCGGCAACGAACAGCCGATTCGTCTGCTCAACCCGATCGCGAGCCAGCTTTCTGTGATGCGCACGCAGCTTTTGGGCGGCCTCGTCGATGTTTTGCGCTTTAACCTCAACCGCAAGGCTGAAAACGTTCGCGTCTTCGAATTGGGTCGCGTGTTCTTCCCGGACGAGTCAATCGGCGACAGCGAAACGTCTGTGAAGGGAGTGCGCCAGCCTATGCATGTGGCCGGCCTCGTTTACGGCGATGCTCACGAAGACTGCTGGGCCGAAGCCAAGCGTTCGGTGGACTTCTTTGATGTCAAGGGCGATGTTGAAAACCTGATCGCTCCCCTGAAGGCAACTTTTGAAGCTGCTACGCATCCCGCAATGCACCCCGGTCGCTGCGCTCGAGTGATCGTCAATGGCAAGGCCGTTGGCTTTGTCGGTGAACTTCATCCGAAGGTGTGCCGTACCTACGAACTGTCCAAGCCCCCGGTGGTGTTCGAGCTCGAAGTGGCGCCGTTGTGCGAACTCGACGTGCCGAGCGCCCGTGCTGTTAGCAAGTTCCAGCCGGTTCACCGCGACATCAGCGTGACGGTGCCCAATGACGTGACCTGCGCACAGTTGCAGGACGCAGTTTCTCGCATCCGTCGCACGAAACCCGAAGCGATGATCATTGAGTCGCTTGATCTCTTTGACGTCTATCGTCCCGAAGCTTCCGCCGAAAAGAGCATGGCATTCCGCCTGACGCTTTCGACTCAGGGAGCCGAGGCCATTGGCGAAAAAGAAGCCGAAGCGGCTTTTGAGGCAGTAGAACGGGCGTTTGCTGAACTGGGTGCGACGCTTCGCAAATAACAGGAAGAAAATTTTCCTGTAGAATGCGACACCCTTTTGATTTAATTTGAAAAAACAAGAAAGATGGATAATCAAAGCTCAATCAGCAGCTCGCTTGATGCCATGTTCCCGAACACGGAAGGGACGATGCCGACAGTTACGAAGATGCATTTCATTGAAATGCTCAAGGAACATGTTGGTTTGTCCCGCGCCGAAGCCAACGAGGTGGTTGATTCGATTTTCGACGAGATGCAACAGGCGCTTTCCGAAGGTCGCGAAATCAAGCTCGCGAACTTCGGGACGTTCAGCACCCGCGACAAGCAGGCTCGTCCCGGTCGCAACCCTCGTACGGGCGCGCCTTACGAGATCAGCGCTCGGCGCGTGGTGACGTTCCTGCCGGCACCGTTCATGCGTGATGCTGTGGCCGGATATTCCGGGCCTGTGCCGCAGGAAGGAGCCTGATCGGGCCAACAAGAGCGCTCTGATCCGCTAAACTTTACGGGCTAATTTGCCGCGTGCGGTTTCGGATCAAAAATTTCAGAAAACCGACGCACATTTTTCATGTTCGTCGGTTTTTTTCTCGTCTAGAAGAAAGAAAGTTCAAATGAGCGACAACAATCAGTCCGGTCGTTTTTATTCGCTGCAGGAAGTCTCTGCACAGTGTGGCCTTGCTCCCTACATTCTGCGTTATTGGGAGCTACATTTTCCGGAGTTAACCGCAGACGACTCCAAACCGAAGCACATGTACAACGCTTCGGATATTTCGCTCATTAACCGCATCAAGACGCTGCTGTACGTCGAACACTTGACCATTGAGCAGGCTAAGGGGCGTCTGAAACAGGAGATGGCTTTCCCGGTTGATTACTCCGGCAAGGCAAAGGAAGCCGAAACAGTAGAAGCGAAGGCTGAACCGCAACAGGCTGCGCCCGTTCAGGAAGTAACGCCCGAACCTCAGGTCGGAGTAGCCTCCGAGGTAGTTGCACCGTCACCTGAAGTCGTCGAGCCCGTGCAGGAATCTGCTCCTGAAACCGTAAAGAGCGAAGAGACCGCTCACACTGCAGCCGAATCCGATGCCATGCCGATGGACGAAATTCATCGCGCAGCGGCTGCCGAGCTTGCGAATCTTCGCGGTGAAGTTCAGTCGCTTCAGTCTCAGCTTGCAGAAGAACGTCAGAAGACGGCAAGCGCTCAAGAGCTGCTGTCGGCCGAAGTCGCTAAGGTTCTGGAGACGAGTCAGGCTCTGCAGGCCAAGACGGATGAACTGGCTCAGGTCAACCAAGCGCTCGTTGCCGCTCGCGCTCAGTTGGCCCAGCTCAATGAAGAACTGACGGCGGCTCGTGGTGAATTGGCGTCGAAGCAGAGCGAACTGGCCACTGCATTGCAGTATTCGGCCACTAACGAAAGCGCACGTGCGGCAGCCTTTGACCGATTGGAAGCCGAAAACGCCTTGTTGCGTGGCAAGGTTTCCAATTTCGTCAATCAACTCAAGGACTTGTCGGCTGTTTTGACGAAGACGAAGTAAGAGACAGATTCGAAAGGAGATCGTCTCTCGACTCACACTTAAAGAAAAATTTGCGGCTTATGCGGTGGATGACTTGAAAATTTTTTTCGAATGCCGCATAATGCGCAACTCGTTCGGGGCGTAGCGCAGCCTGGTAGCGCACTTGCATGGGGTGCAAGGGGTCGCGAGTTCGAATCCCGCCGCCCCGACCACGAAATTCCAGGAAAAGGAGATGTGCCAATTCGGTTCGTCTCCTTTTTTTATTTTTCAGTTCCGGCCGAAAATTATTTTGGCGAGCGCATGCACAGCGACGGCAACGACACAGAAGAAGATCGCCAGATCCACCGGCATTGCGAAAAAGAGCTCGTTTCGCTCGACCGTGATGTAGGACATTTCGCACATCAGAAGAAAGGCAAAATCGCGCCGAACCCAAATCTGAACGGACAACACGATCAATATCGCCAAAATTCCGTACTTGCCGAAAATGACTACCCACCCGGGAACTCGAGTTTTCAGAGACGTTTCCCACTTATCCAGGACAAGCCGTGCGTGCAGCCCGACGTGAACGGCTGCAGCCAGGAAGAACCACATGGAAAGTGACACATGGATCGTTCGATAGGAAAGATCCATGCGCCAAACCTGCGGTGTTACGGAAGCAAACAGAGTCTGCGAGCACATCACACCGGAGATGAAGGAGGCGGCAAAGGTCGCAAACAACACGATGTTGGAAATTGTGCCGACACGACTTTTTGCTTTTGGACGTCGTGGGCGCTTGACTTCCATGCCGAACCATGTCCCGAAGTGCTGCTGCAACCAGGTGCGATTGACAAGCAAATGCGTGCAGACGATGAGAAGACTTGCCGTGCCCAGCATCTCATGCAGCGGGTTTTGAGTGAGGCGGTCGTACATGACTACGAAAAAGAGCAACAGCAAAACCGCATCAAGGCGCATGCGCCGAGTCCAATTGAGCAGAGGATCGGCGGATTCGAAGTAGGAAACAATCCTTATGGCAATTGCTCGGTTTTATCGAGTGCCGACTTTTTTCCCAAGTTCGTAGGCCATTTGCGGGAATTCGGTCGATTCGCACATGCCTCGGGTGCCGCTGTCCGTGGCAACGACGCGCCCCATATCGGTCCAGCCCATGTATCGAACCAAGGTTTCGTAGTGGGACTCCAGAGCGGTATACGTCCAGTCGTTGTTGTTCCAAGCCGCGGCCAGCAAGACGGTCTGGCGAGGACTGTGAAGCTGACTGTTGATCGCGTAGAAACGGTCGATCACAAGCTTGAGCTGCGCGGAAAATCCGAAGTAGTACAACGGTGTACTCAGGACAACAAGGTCGCAGTCGATGAGATGAGGATTGAGCTCGAACATGTCATCACGATAGACGCACGGCGACGAGCCCAGACCGCAATGGTCGCACCCGCTGCAGGCTGTGACGCGCTTGAAGGCGGCATCGAATCGATAGATTTCGGCCCCGACTTCCTTGGCGCCGCGAATGAACTCGTCGGTCAGCAAAAAGGAAGCGCCTCGACGATGCGTACTGCCGGTGACGACCGTGATTTTCTTTGGCGCAGAGGCGGCAGCCACAGGCAAGACACCGGCGGCGGCAACCGCAGCGGCGCTCTGAAGCAGTTTCCTGCGTTCGACGAAGCGAATCGGATGTACTAAGTCGGAGACGTTCTGTGTTGACATTTTTTTCTCCATTGGTGAGCCGAAGGCCGCAGTGAAAGCTTTCGGCTCGGTAAGACAATCCTGCACAATGAGGGCGCTTGAAGCCTGGCCTGCATGAGGCGAGCTGTCCCGTTACTTCGCCTGGACGCTGCGTTTTGCGAGGATGCGATCAAGAACGCTCTGAGCCGTCTTGGCGTAGTCGGCTCCGACCTCCGTTTCGATGACCTTGACGAAATCGCGCATCTGTTCCGGTGTGGTGCCGGTGTTCATTGCGGCGTTGAAGTGGAAGTTCATCTGGCCAGCAGTGCCGGTCATGCCGCCCAACGCGCCGATGGTCGCCAGTTCGCGGCTCTGAGCGTCGAGGTTGTCGCGAATGAAGATGTCGCAAAAGAGATGTTCTTTGAGGAACGTGTCGATTCCGGGAGCAAAGAGCTGATAACCGGACGGAGGTGGAATTTCGGTGCGACCGCCCAGTTTGGCGCGGACTTTGGCTCCGTATTCACTACTGTCCAAATTGAATTGCAAAGCCAGAAGGTTTTGCAAAATTCGAGG
>NZ_QRLV01000018.1 GCF_003472385.1 Sutterella sp. AM11-39
CCGTTAGGCAATGCTTTTGCGTTGTCATCGTATTTCGGCTCAGGCCTTTTGGTCATGTTTTTGACTCTCAAGTCCTCAAGTACAAAAAACTGCACTTTGTCGTCACTGACCAAGGCGTGAGAGGTCTGATGCGCAAAGTCGTTGATGACGTTTTTGCGATAGTCAAACGTCCGTGCCACTTTCCGACGCATTTTTGCCCTGTTACGGCTGCCTTTTTCGCAACGAGCCATACGCTTCTGATAATGCTTGCGCTGACGTTCTTTGCGATGGATTCTTTCCAGCTGATCCTTTGTCAGCGCGTAAGGCTCGGGAGCGTTACTCGTTTGAACCGGACGCACGACACCCCGGTCAATCCCGTTTCCGCAGGCGATGAGTTCCTCTTCAGAGTATTGCCGCAGTCGCTCAAGCATTTCCTTTTCTGTTTCCGGAAATTGCTTTTGTTCTGTCTCCTCGTAGCTCATGGAAACAAAGAGCGCCTTGCTTGTCAGCGTCACGCTGACCATTGCCGGCACGACAAACTCACGGTGTGCCCGAAACAGAATCGTTCCGCCCGGAATGCGTGCGGTTCCGAATCGCAATTCATACCAGCCCACGCGCCCTGCGGGTTCAATCGAAAAGTAGGCTCGCGTCAGCAGCAGATGACGCTCGGCGTCTTTGATGGCACGCAACTTGGGACGAGCGGCCAACCCTGCTGCAGCCCTTTTAGAAGCCTGACAAAAACGGAAGGCACCGATACCCAGAATTGCCGAGGGCACCTGAGACAACCACGGTCTTTGTGCCTTATCAACAAAATGCGCGTATTTCTGATCGGGTTTGGGACGCGCTACGCGGCACTCATTCCGAATCGGCTGCTTATGCCGTTCAGTTTCCGCTATCAGTCGGCTGAGGCTGTCAAAGAACCTCTGTTCCAGAACGCATTCGTTGTAGATAAACATCTGCCCGGCCGACCAGGTGAGGTAGGCCTCGCGTGCAGATGAATTCTTAAACCTGGCGGCAAATTTGCGTCCGGTGAGCATAGGGTTCCTTTCACGAGGAACTCAGTGTACAGACAACATTCATCTATTTGTTGCCTGCCTCTCAAAAAAATAGCGTCGGGGTTTTAGAGCCGCATTCCTCCCCTGTATGAATACAGGGGAGGAATGCGGGATTTCTTTGAAGAAAAGGAGTCGGACGCGGGCTTTCACGTTGCTTTCATAAACCTCGGAATACATACCTCAATAGAAGTATGTCAAACAACGCGCAAATCACCGCTTGCTGCTCCGACAAGCGAAGCAAACACGATGGCGGCGGTTTCCGTTCGCAATACGCGCGGTCCGATCAAAGTGCACTGCCAGCCCTTTTCGCAGGCCAATGCGATTTCCGCCTGGTCAAAGCCGCCTTCGGGCCCCACGGCAAAGGTGCAGGAGGTCAGCTCCGTAAGTTTCGGAGCGGATGTCGCGCCAGGCGCCAAGATAAAGCGCGCTTGATCCTCCAAATCCAGAGCCTGAGCCAGAGGCATAAAGGAAATGCTCG
Source organism: Sutterella sp. AM11-39 (assembly GCF_003472385.1). GTDB lineage: Bacteria > Pseudomonadota > Gammaproteobacteria > Burkholderiales > Burkholderiaceae_F > Duodenibacillus > Duodenibacillus intestinigallinarum. Next base: position 1,513 of record NZ_QRLV01000018.1, read on the forward strand.
GCACCACGGCGCGACCGCACTGTTCGGCAGCCCCTGCGGCGATGTCGACGCATTTGGCCAGTCGTTTGGCAGCGCGCTCGGCAGTAAGTTTCGTGACCGAACGGGCTGCCGGCACCAACACGATTTCGGAGATGCCGGTTTCGACGGCCTTTTCGATGATCCAGTCCGTTTTTTCGGGACTGACCAGGGCCTGAACGAGGCGCATGCGAACCGGACTTTCGACGGTTGACCGGGCGATGCTCTCAATCACAATAAAGCCGTCTTTGCCTTCAAATGCGATGGGGCCGGAGGCTTCCATTCCCTTGCCGTCGAAAAGTGTGGCCGTGTCGCCTGCCTTCATGCGCAGTACGCGGCCAGCATGGTGCCGAGCTTTTTCCGGCAACACGCATTTTTCATGTAGGACAAAGGTTGCGTCAGGGCAGTAGAAACGAGGCATAAGAAAATAACAAAACGGTCTGATTAAGGCGATATTGAGAATTGTAGAAAAGCATATGCGGGCACGGCAAAGAGAATCAGGAAGGTGAAAATTGAAAACTGCGGCCACGTCCGCACGCATGGTAAAATCGGGCCACTCCAACAAACGGCTCCGGGATGCGTCCCGGAGCGCTTTCATTCGCATTTTTCTACCCGATATAAAAATGACCGAAACAGTCTCCGCCAAGACGATGGCCGCCGCTGTCCGCGCCCTTTCCATGGACGCGGTCGAACGCGCCAAGTCCGGCCACCCCGGCATGCCCATGGGCATGGCCGACATCGCCGTGACGCTGTTCACGCGACACCTGCGTCACAATCCGGCTGATCCCAAGTGGCCTGCACGCGACCGCTTCATTCTCTCCAACGGTCACGGCTCCATGTTGCAGTACTCGATGCTGCATTTGACGGGCTATGACGTTTCTATCGAAGACATCAAGAATTTCCGCCAGCTCGGCAGCAAAACGCCGGGGCACCCTGAAGTCGGCATTACGCCGGGGGTGGAAACCACGACCGGTCCGCTCGGTCAGGGCATCGCCAACGCCGTCGGCATGGCGCTTGCCGAAAAGATGCTTGCGGCGGAATTCAACCGCGACGGCTTTGAGGTCGTCAACAACCGCACCTACTGCTTCCTTGGCGATGGCTGCATGATGGAAGGCATCAGCCACGAAGTCTGCTCGCTTGCAGGCGTCTGGGGGCTCAACAAGCTTATCGCGATCTACGACGACAACGGCATCAGCATTGATGGTGACATCAAGGGTTGGTACGGAGACGACGTGCGCGGTCGTTTTGAAGCCTACGGCTGGAATGTGATCGGACCGATCGACGGCCATGACGCCGAAGCGGTGGATGTCGCTCTGACGCAGGCCGAAGCCGAAACCGCCAAGCCCACGCTGATCATCTGCCGCACCGTCATCGGTCAGGGCAGTCCCAATCGCGCCGGCACGGCCAAGGCTCACGGCGAAGCGCTCGGCGGCGACGAAATCGCGGCCACCCGTGCCAACATCGGCTGGAACTATCCGCCCTTTGAAGTGCCGCAGGAAATTTATGCGGCCATGGATGCCCGCGAAGCCGGTCGCCGCATGCAGGGCGACTGGGAAGCACTCTTTGCCAAGTATGAAGAGGCTTATCCTGAACTTGCCTCAGAATTTAAGCGCCGTCTCGCTGGCGACCTGCCCGCAGGTTTTGACGAAGCCGTGATGAACGCACTTTGCGGCGCCGCTTCCGCCGCTGAAACGGTGGCTACACGCAAGGCAAGCCAGAAGGCTCTCAACGCCCTGGCCCCCGCTCTTCCCGAATTGCTCGGCGGCTCTGCCGACCTTACGGGTTCGAACCTCACTAACTGGACCGGTGTGGAGCGTCTTACACGCGACAACATGTGCGGTCGCCACATCAGCTACGGCGTTCGCGAATTCGGCATGAGCGCCATCCAAAACGGCATTGCGCTCTACGGCGGTTTCATTCCCTATAGCGGCACGTTCCTCACGTTCTCGGACTACGCCCGCAACGCCATTCGCATGGCGGCTCTGATGAAGCTGCGTTCGATCTTCGTCTACACGCACGACTCCATCGGTTTGGGCGAAGACGGTCCGACGCACCAATCGATCGAACACGTTTCAAGCCTGCGTCTAATTCCGAATCTCGACGTGTGGCGTCCGGCCGACACGGTCGAAAGCGTCGTCGCCTGGTCTGCAGCGCTTGAGCGCCGCGACGGCCCGGCCGCTCTGATCTTCACGCGCCAGAACTGTGCATTTGTCGAACGCGACGAAGTGGATGCCGACGCCATCGCCAAGGGCGGCTACATTGCTGCCGAAGCGCCTGCCGGCGCCGACAAGGTGCAGGCGGTGATCGTGGCGACGGGTTCCGAAGTGGAACTCGCCATGAAGGCCCGAGCTCTTTTGACGGCCATGAACGTTCAGGTCCGCGTCGTTTCGATGCCCTGCTGCGATGTGTTTGATCGTCAGGACGCCGAGTACCGCAATGCGGTTTTGCCGTCCGACAAGCCCATCCTGGCTGTCGAAGCGGGTACGACCGGTCTGTGGCACAAGTATCTGCACGGCAACGGCGACGTTCTGGGCATCGATACCTTCGGTGAATCCGCACCGGCATCGGTTTTGTGGAAACATTTCGGCTTTACGCCCGAAAATTGCGTGCAAAAAGTTTTGGCGTTGATCGCCAAGTAATTGAATAAAAAGGTTAGGAGAATTCCAATGACGATTCGTGTGGCAATCAACGGCTTTGGCCGCATCGGGCGCAACGTTCTGCGCGCTCACCACGAAAGCGGCAAGAAGCACGACGTTGAAATCGTGGCGGTCAACACGCTCGGTTCCGATGAAATCAACGCGCACCTGCTGCGCTACGACACCGTGCACGGCCGCTTCAACGGTGAAGTGTCGACCGACGGCCCGGAATGGCTCATCGTCAACGGCGACCGCATCCGCATGTTCTCGACGCGCGATCCGCGTGAAATCCCGTGGGGCGAATACGGCGTGGACGTGGTGCTCGAATGCACGGGCGCCTTCACGAGCAAGGAAAAGGCTCTGGTGCACCTCGAACAGGGCGCCAAGAAGGTTCTGATTTCCGCTCCCGGCAAGAACGCCGATGCCACCGTTGTGTACGGCGTCAACGACGATGTGCTCACGTCCGACATGACCGTTGTGTCCAACGCATCCTGCACGACGAACTGCCTGGCTCCAGTCGTGGCCCCGCTGCATGAAGCCATCGGTATCGAACGCGGTCTGATGACCACGATTCATTCCTACACCAACGACCAGGTGCTCACCGACGTCTATCACAAGGATATGCGCCGCGCCCGTTCGGCTACGCACTCCATGATCCCGACCAAGACCGGTGCTGCTGCCGCCGTCGGTCTCGTGTTGCCAGAATTGAACGGCAAGCTCGACGGCTTTGCCGTGCGCGTGCCCACGATCAACGTGAGCTTTGTCGATCTGACCTTCGAAGCCAAGCGCGACACGACGGTTGAAGAAGTCAACGCCATCATGAAGGCCGCTTCCGAATCCGCTCGCCTCAAGGGTGTTCTCGGTTACAACGATCTTCCGCTCGTGTCGATCGACTTCAACCACGATCCGCACAGCTCGACGTTTGACGCGACGCTCACCAAGGTCTCCGGCGGTCGTCTGGTGAAGGTGACGAGCTGGTATGACAACGAATGGGGCTTCTCGCACCGCATGCTCGATACGGCTTGCGCGATGATGGCTGCCAAGTAATCGAAGAACTTTTGTTCGACAGACCGGCTGCAGGAAACACTTCTGCAGCCGGTTTTCAAAATCCTTATAGAGACTTAGAGTTATGCAAGTCCAGACCTTGGAATCGCTTGCCAAGCAGGGCGCCCTTGCCGGCAAGCGCGTGCTGATCCGTTCCGATTTGAATGCCCCTCGCGACGAAGCGGGCAACATCACCGATGAAACCCGACTGATTGCCAGCGTGCCTGCCATTCGCCTGGCTTTGGACGCCGGCGCCGCCGTCATGGTGATGAGCCACTTGGGTCGACCCACCGAAGGCGAATGCCGTCCTGAAGATTCTCTGGCCGGCATCACCGTTCGTATGAGCGAACTCGTGGGCGTGCCCATTACGCTTTCGCGCCGTTACTTGGAAGAAGGCGTGCAGATTAAGCCCGGTCAGGTGGTTATGCTTGAAAACTGCCGCTGCAACAAGGGCGAAAAGAAGAACAACGAGGAACTCGCCAAGGCCTATGCCGCTTTGTGTGACGTCTACGTGAATGACGCCTTCGGCACGGCTCACCGCGCTCAAGCCTCGACCGAAGGTGTGGCGCGCTTTGCGTCCGTGGCATGTGCCGGCCCCCTGATGGCTTCCGAAATCGAAGCGCTTACCAAGGCTGTGGCTCAGGCCGAGCATCCCTTGGTGGCTATCGTCGGTGGCTCGAAGGTTTCGACCAAGCTCACCATCCTCAACAATCTCGCTCAGAAGGTCGATCAGCTCATTGTGGGCGGCGGTATTGCCAACACGTTCCTGTTGGCTGCCGGCTACAAAGTTGGCAAGTCGCTTGCCGAGCCCGAACTCGTCGACGAATGCAAGAAGGTTCTGGAAACGCTCAAGGCCAAGGGTGCTACGCTGCCGCTGCCTGTTGACGTGGTTGCCGCCAAGAACTTCTCGCCTGAAGGACCGTACCGCACCTGCGCGGTTGAAGATGTGGCCGACGACGAAATGATTCTCGATGTGGGTCCGAAGACCGCCCAGATCCTGGCTGACTACGTTTCGAAGGCCAAGACGATCGTCTGGAACGGTCCGGTCGGTGTCTTTGAAATGGCTCCCTACGCTCAGGGTACGGCCGAACTGGCCAAGGCGATTGCTCAGGCAACCTCCGACGGCGCCTTCTCGATTGCGGGCGGCGGCGATACGGTTTCTGCCGTTTCCGTTTTCGGTGTGGCCGACAAGGTGAGTTATATCTCCACCGGCGGCGGTGCATTCCTGGAATTCCTGGAAGGCAAGAGTCTGCCGGCGATTGCCGTACTGCAGCAGCGCGCTGCCAAGTAAGGCGATCTTGCTGTCGGTCTAAACGAAAGGCACCGGTTCTCCAGCGGAATCGGTGCCTTTTTCAATGGTCGAAACTAAAACAGAACCGTTTAGGATCGTTCCATCTTGTCTTGACGGCGCAACTTGTCGGCAAGGATGTGAACGTATTTCCAGCCGATAGCCACAACCACGGGACCCATGGCAGCGGCGATGACGCCCAGTAAGAGAATCATCGAGAGATTGTTCTTGACGATCGGGATGTTGCCGAAAAGATAACCCACACCGATCAGAGAAACAGCCCAGATGCAGGCCCCCAGACCGCTGTAGAGCTCAAAGCGGGCCATGCTCATGCGGGCGGCACCGGCCACCAACGGGGCAAAGGCTCGTACGATCGGCACAAAACGAGCAAGAACGATCGTCTTGCCGCCGTGTTTTTCGTAGAAAATCTGCGTCTTGCGCAGTTTTTCAATGTCGATCCAGCTGATGGAGCCGTCGTAGATTTTGTTGCCGAGCCATCGGCCTGTATGAAAGCCCAGCGTGTTGCCCAGACATGCGCCGAGAATCACGGCAAGCATCAGGCCCCAGGGGCTCATTGTGCCGGCTGCAGCGACGGTACCTGAAACAAAGAGCAGCGAGTCCCCAGGCAAGAAAGCCAGCACCACAATGCCCGTTTCCAGAAAGAAAATCAGGAACATCGCCAGATAAACGAACCAGCCGTATTCGGTGGCGAGCACCATAAGAAAGTGGTCGGCGTTGGTGAAAAGCTCCAGAATGAGGCTTGTGATGTCCATGTTTTTCTTTCTTCGTGGCGCCGAGTGAAAACAAAAGGCGGCGCAGGCAATAAACAAAGGAAGCGCCGAAAAAAATGCAGGCGCTTCTGCAAGGTCTGCTAAGAATATCACAGCGCTTTTGCACTGTTGTAACGTTCGCGTCAACAAGATTGCTGAAGATTGCTGCGCAATGCCACTGCGAAGGCAAAACAAGCGAAAGTAGACGCTTTCCAATATGGAAAAAGCGAGTCCCGAGCGCGAAGTCCGACTAGTACAATCCTTCTGAATCGATTTTTGTATTTGAGATTTTTTTCATGAGTGAAGAACTGCAACGGGAGCCGACGGCACCGCGAAAGATTCAGGAGCTTTCCGATCGGCTGATCAGCCAGATTGCTGCGGGCGAAGTGATCGAGCGTCCGGCTTCAGTCGTCAAGGAACTGGTTGAGAACTCTCTAGACGCCGGTGCAACGGATGTTGAGATTCGTCTGGAAGAGGGCGGCATCAAGCGTATCGTTGTCGCCGACAACGGCTGCGGGATTCCAAAGGAAGACCTGCCGTTGGCCCTTAAGCGTCACGCCACAAGCAAAATCCGAACGCTTACCGACCTTGAGAGCGTTGCAAGTTTCGGCTTCCGAGGCGAAGCGCTGGCGTCCATTGATTCGGTGGCCGACGTGACGATCACAAGTCGCACGGCCGAGGCCGAGGAAGCCTGGGCCATCAGCCGCGACGGTATCGTTCCTGCGGCCGGCCAAAAGGGTACCCGCATAGAAGTAAAGGACCTCTTTTATCTGACGCCTGCCCGACGCAAGTTCTTAAAATCGGCTGCCACCGAAACCGCGCATATTTTGGCGCAGGTCGAGCGTATGGCCTTGGCAAACCCTTCAGTGCGCTTTCGCGTGTTTACGAATGCTCGGGCAAGCCTTCATCTGCCGGCTCAACCCACGGCCGAACGCGTTTTTGCCGTGATGCCTGCGGAGTTCAAGGACGCTTGCCGCTCCCTTGAGGCCGATGCGCCCGGCCTGCATCTCGAAGGCTGGGTAGGGTTGCCCACGGCCGCCCGCAGTCGGGCCGACAAGCAGTTTTTCTTCGTAAACGGTCGCTTCATACGTGATCGCGTCCTTCAGCATGCCGTCAAGACGGCTTATGCCGATGTGTTGCACGTACAGGCCCAGCCGATGTTCGTGCTCTCGCTTTCGATCAACCCGTCTCGCGTTGACGTCAATGTTCATCCGCAAAAAAGCGAAGTGCGTTTCCGCGACAGTCAGTTGGTGCACAGTTTTGTCTCTTCGGCCATCATGCGCACGATTGCGCATGGAGCCGGCGATCAGGCTCCCGTTTCCATGCATGAGAGCCAGCCGGATGAACCGATACAAGCTCGGCCGATTCCGGCCGCAATGCCTCCGCGCCCGACGGGCGGCACCTTTGCATCGGGCGGACACTTTGAGAGGTCCGCATCTTCGAGCGTTGCCCCCAAGCCTCTGACCGAACAACAGTGGCTCAATCTGTACGGTGGTTCGCATACGTCGCCGTCTTCCGTGAGTTCGAATCCCTCGCCTTCCTCCAAACCGAGTTTTGCCGATCTCCTGTCGCAGGCGACAGCCCACAACCAGCCGTTGGGCAGGCCGATTGCACAGATTGCGGGTATCTATGTTCTTGCGGAAAACAGTCAGGGGCTTGTGATCGTCGACATGCACGCCGCGCACGAACGCGTGACCTACGAAAAGCTCAAAGCAACTTCGGTCGGCACGGACATCACGCAGCTGTTGGTGCCGACGGTCTTTAAGGTAAGCGATGAGACCATGGCGCTTTTTGAGGAGCACAAGGAGAAGTTTGCTCCCTTGGGACTGGAAGTGACGGCGGCCGGTGAAAACTCGTTGACGTTGAGGGCGCTGCCGGCGATTCTTGCGCGCGGCAAGTTTGATGCGGCGGATCTGGTGACGCACCTGCTGGAAGATTTTGCCCGCTTCGGTGATTCGGCTCTGACCGAACAGCTTCGAAACGAATGCCTTGCCACCATGGCTTGTCACGGTTCGGTGCGTGCCCATCGCGAATTGACACTGCAGGAAATGGATGCGCTTCTGCGCGAGATGGAACGTACCGATCGCGCCGATCAGTGCAATCACGGTCGCCCGACCTGGACGCAATTGACGCTTGCCGACCTCGACAAGCTTTTTATGCGAGGCAAGTGATGAGCGAAAAACCTCGAGCTCTGATGCTTCTCGGTCCTACGGCTTGCGGCAAGACCGCCGTTTCGCTGATGTTGGCCCGTGAGTTTGCTGCGGAAATCATTTCCGTCGATTCGGCTCTGATCTATCGTGGTATGGATATCGGCACCGCCAAACCCACTAAGGAAGAACAAGGCGGAGTGCCGCATCATCTGATCGATATCCTTGATATTGAAGAAAGCTACAGCGCCGCTGCATTTGCCGAAGATGCCGAGCGGCTCATCGGAGAGATCTCGGGGCGCAGTCGTTACCCTCTGTTGGTGGGCGGCACGATGTTGTATGCCAAAGCCCTGAGAGAGGGGATGGATGAAAGCCCGGCAACGGATCCTTCGGTTCGAGAACGTATCACGGCGCTGGGCGAGGAGCTCGGGTGGCCAGCCATGCACGAACGGCTGGCTCAGGTTGATCCCGTGACAGCCGCGCGTCTTGCTCCCAACGATCGACAGCGCATCGGACGCGCTCTGGAGGTGTTTGAGATCACCGGAAAGCCGCTCTCGAGTTTGCATACCGGAGCCAAGCGTTACGATCCCACGCTTGCCGTGGCGGCACTTTTCCCGCAGGATCGAGCCAAACTGCACGAGATGATCGGCAAGCGCTTTGATGCCATGGTCAAGGCCGGTTTTCTTGACGAGGTTCGCACGCTCATGGCACGTCCCGGATTTGATGAAAATCTGCCGTCCATGCGCGCCGTCGGATATCGTCAGGCGATTGCGCACCTCAAGGGGGAGATCGATTTCAATCAGTTCCTCGAAAGCGGCAAGGCGGCGACGCGTCAGCTCGCCAAGCGTCAGATCACGTGGTTGCGCTCCATGCTCGGTGTGGTGACGTTTGATCCTTATGAAACGCCTTTGACAACCATTAAGGACAAGCTGCGTCAGATGGCGGATCCGAATCTGGATTAAGTTGACATCTGATCGCTGGAAAATGATCGGTTTTGTGCTTAATTGAGTGTAAAAGCAGGAAAATGGCTGTCAATATGATTCAAAACGAAGAAATCGAACGCGCGTTACAGCGTCTGCGAAACGTGCTCAAAAACACGGCCGAGAACAATCGTCTTTGCATTGCATATTCCGGCGGACTGGACAGTCGGTTCCTGGCTTTTTTTGCTTCCAAATGCGGGTTGGAAGTTGAGCTGCTTCACGCGTCTGCCGCACACGTGTCGCCCACGGAGTCTCAGAACGCCGCCGATCGGGCGCAGGCCATGGGCTTGACTGTTCGTGTGGTGCATCCGCCTTTGCCGTCACCTGAGGCGTTGGCCGCGGCCGGACGCAACCGTTGTTATGTCTGTAAACGGTCGATCTTTTCGTTTTTGCAAAAGCAATCGCCGGCACCTTTGTGCGACGGCAGCAACGCCAGCGATGCATTGGTTTTTCGTCCCGGAAGCCGAGCAATAAAGGAGTTGGGGGTGCATACACCCCTGGCCGATGCAGGTCTCACGAAACCCATGATTCGTGCGGCCGCAGCACGCCTCGGTTTGCCCGATCCTCAGCAACCCGCGCGCCCTTGTCTACTGACGCGCTTTGACTATGGCGACGCGCCCGATGCGCGCCGGTTGCGTCTGACGCAGCAAGTCGAAGATTTTCTTTCCGAACTGCCCGAACTGAAAGCGGGGTTTCGTTTGCGTTGGCTCGGAGATCAGCCATTGCTGCATGTTGCCTCTGCCAACCGTTTCTCATCGGAGGAACTGGGAGGTATTCAGACACGTCTGACAGAAAGTTTTCCGGAACTTGGCTCGGTACACATTGAGGTGATGGACAACCTCTCCGGTTGGTTTGACCGTCGTCTCAAAGCGGCAATCAACAGCGAAGAGTAGGGGGCTAATGAATAGCGTCTGAGACCTGAAATTGTTGTGGTGATAACTTATATCAATGAGTTTCTGCAAATTTATAACTTGAAGAAACTGTACCAAAGTATGCTTGTAAGTATACTTAGCTGTTTTTTTGGTACAGTTCTCGCCTTTTTTGGTACAGTCCCGGCCCGTTGATTACAGTTTGGTATAGTTCGGGCGGACTTTGTTGTCTCAGAAAGTCTCTAAGCTGTTATCGCGGAGATTGTGGAATTTTCAATGCTCCTGAGATCTTTCCGCCTCTCTCAGAATTGATTGCCCCTTTGCCGGCCGATCCGACGTCACCACAAAGGCGCCGAGCAGCACGAGCAGAAGTGCGGCAGGCTTATCCCATGTGAAGACATCCATGCCGATGAGGATCGCCGTGACCGATGCCACAATCGGCTGCAGGTTCATGTAGATGCTCACGACCGTAGCACTCACCGTGCGCATGCCGATGGGAATCAGTGTGTAGGTTGCAATGGTGCAAAAGACGATCAGAAAGGCGATCTCAAGCAAACCGACGTGAAAATCCGTCGCCGTCCACAGAAGTTCATGCTGCCATTGACCGCTTAAAACCCAAACGGGGCACACAAAAACGCAACTCGTGGTGAAAATCCACTTCATTTGTGTGATCGGACGGTATTTTTTGCTGATGTCTCCACAAATGACGACATAAGCCGCAAATGCCACGATTGAAACAGTGGCAAACGCGATGCCGAGTAGGTTGTTGGTCCCGGCGCTGCCGGTTTCAAACGCTGCACGCATGGCCAAAATTGCCGCGCCGAGAATTCCCAACAAAATGCCGAATAGCTTTTTGCGCGTGATTTTTTCGCCGAAGAAGATAGCCTGTAGCAGCAACACGACAACCGGTGAGAGCGCCAAAATCAGTGAGAAATACACCGGCGTCGTGTACTGCAAACTAAGCGACGTCAGGTATTGAGAAAAAACGAAACCCAGAAAGCCGCCGAGCAAAATGAGCCAGAAATCGCGTTTGTCAATGCGTTCGCGTTTGGCAAAGAATTGAATTGTCCAGAAAAAGAGCGCAGCACCGACCGCGCGCACTCCGATATAGCCCATCGGACTCAAATAGTTCAGCAGCAAATCGCGTGTAATCGGAATGTTGACGCCCAGTACGACCTGCGTAAAGATGATCATAAGGTGGCCGAACCACTTGTTCCGCAACATGTTTTTTGTTCCTCCCACGGGGAACTCGAGTCTAAAGAACAGGCGCCAGGCGGAATTATCAAAAAGTGCCCAAAACTTGCCAGATCCGTTCTCTTCTAGGAGTGATGTTTCGCATGGCTGCGGCTCTCTTTTGCCTTTCTAGTCAAACTGACTCGAAATGAGTCGAATTTGCTAAAAAGACGGTCAAAAATAGCTAAAAAAACGTCATTACGCTGGACTAATCGGCGGCGTAGTGACGAAAGAAAAGGAAGATTAACGGCCCGTCAATGCGCAGTCCGGCAGGAGTTGCGGCGCGACTTTAGCCAGAAGCTGCGCCGTTTCGAAGACGGGTAGTCCCATGATGCCCGAGTAGCTACCTTCGATGCGCTCGATGAACAGCCCCGCAAGCCCCTGAACGGCATAGCCGCCGGCTTTGTCGTATGGTTCATCCGTACGAATATAGGCTTCGATTTGCTTGGACGAGAGTTTTGAGAATGTCACCTGAGAGATACTCACGGCCACGTGCAGCTGTTTGGATATTCCATCGCTGACAACCACAGCGGTGCGCACTTCATGGGTACGCCCCGAGAGTTTCTGCATGAAAAGACGAGCCTTCGCGGCATCCTCCGGTTTTCCCAGTATTTCATCGCCGCAGATCACCACGGTGTCTGCCGCCAACACGGGCAAAGAGATTTTGCCTTCGGCTGCGATGCGGTCCATGGCCTGACGAGCTTTTTCGCAAGCCGTGCGCACGACGTAGTCCTGAGGGGCTTCGCCGTCGTGTTGTGTTTCATCACCCTCAAAAGCCGTCAGAACGGAAGGGCCCGCGTGGATCACTTCAATGTCGGAAATTCCCATGCCGGCGAGAATCTCCCGGCGGCGAGGACTTTTGCTCGCAAGGTACAAAACGGGCATGGTTCAAACGCGGTGATAGGGGTGATTGGCAAGAATCGACCAGGCGCGATAGATCTGCTCGGTCAGCAGAACTCGGGCAAACGCGTGCGGTAGCGTCATCGAAGACAGCCGCAGCATCATGCGCGATTTGGCTTTGAGCGCCGGATCGAGACCGTCGGCGCCGCCGATGATGAAAGTGACGCCGCAACCCTCGTTTTTCCAGGCGGAAATCTTTTTAGAGAAGTCGACCGTGGTCATGTCGCGGCCGTGTTCGTCCATGGCAACCAGGATGTCGCCCGCAGGAACGGCGCGTTCGATGCGTTCAGCCTCCGCAGCCATGACTTGAGCGACGGGCTTGCCGCCGGTGCGTGCTTCGGCTTTGACTTCTTTCACGATGACCGTAAAGTCGCGGGGAAAGCGAGCCAGATAATCGTCAACAGCGGTCTGAGCCCAAGCCGGGAGCTTTTGCCCCACGGCTACGATGGTGATGTGCATGGTCGGGAATTACTGAGCGGTTTCGGGCGCGTGGGCGCTTTTTTCAGCCAGCGAGTCGAGATAGGCCGAAATGTCGAGCGTCTCAGGTCCCCAGAGTTCTTCGAGGTTGTAGTAGGAGCGCATGGCGGGCTGCATGCAGTGGACGACGACTTCGCCGCAGTCCACAAGCACCCATTCGCCGGTGTCGCTGCCTTCGAGACCGCTCACCTTGCCGCCGGCTTCACGCACGGCACGCGAAACGGACATGCCGAGTGCGCGCGTCTGGCGGTTGCTCGTGCCCGAGCAGACCACCACGCGGGTAAAGGCGCTCGTCTTGCCGGTGGTGTCGAACACCACGATGTCCTTGGCTTTAACGTCGTCAAGGGCGTTGACGATGACGTTCAAAAGTTCTTCCGTGTTGAGCATGTTTTCCTTTTTTAATAGCTAAGGGCCGCTTTCGGCGTCCCGAAAAAATCAATAAGCATTGTGTTGCGCAATCAAGCGTGCCACAGATGTCGGCAGCCACGTATCGAGTGCCTTGAAGGCTTCGGAGCGAGGCCGAGTCGCAAAAAGCGCGCGGATCTTCGTTGAGCTGGCCGCGTGCGCCGCAATGTCAAAGGTCGTAAAGCGACCGGCGGGTGCAAGCGTCAGTTCATGCGGAACAACCCGGCGCTCGGCAACGAAGGCGGCCACGTCAGGTGCGGGTTCCTTCATTTGCTCTTCGCGCGTGCACACGGCGACGCTCACAAAATCAAAGAGATCCTGCCAGCAGCGCCAAGTGTGGAAATTCTCCCATTGATCGGCGCCGATGAGCAAGACAAGCGGCATCGCAGGCCCGTAGTCTTCGCGCAGACTGCGCACCGTATCAATCGTGTACGTGGCCCCCGTGCGCTCGAGCTCTTTGGTGCAGACCGCAAGCGATTCGTTCTTGCCGATTGCCGCGCGCAACATCTCCAGGCGAAGCGACACGGGTGTGGCGACCGATTTTTGCCAGGGGCGAGGCGCGAGCACGAAATCGACGCGCTGCAGACGCAGGGATTGAAGAGCTCCGCGAGCGACGGCCAAATGCCCGTTGTGGACGGGATCGAAACTGCCGCCCAAAAGTCCGATGCCTCGACGCATAGGAAATTCCATCCGAAGGCTGCCGACCGATACGCCGAATCAACGCGTCAGCTGCGTGGTGAAGACTTCGCGCACTTTGTCGCCGACTTCATGCGCACCGACCCAAACGTATTCCGTGTAGTTTTCGCCGTCGTAGGAGTAGTTGCGGCGCGAGACCCAGAAGTACCAGCCTTCGTCGTCATGCGCGCTCGCCGGGCCGATGTCGGTGGCGATCTCTCGCACGGTCATGCCGCTTTGAATGCGCGAAAGGTACACCGGTTCGAAGTGGGCGGTAAGACGTCCGCAGTTCTTGGGAGACTCGAAGGTGCCCGGCGACATCTGCACTTCCGTGACGGTTTCTTGGCCCGTGGCGATGAACCAGAGTCGAAGCGGCGTATCGCCGTTTTTGGCCTGAGCGCAGACCCAGCGGCGGCCATCGTCTTCCGAGTGAATGCGCGACTGCACAATGGCGGCGACGTCGCTGATGCGCGACTGCTCGAGCACCACTACGGTGTCGCCAAGCAGCACGGGAGTGGCGGGCGACACGGTATAGGTGCTGCGGGCGTGCAACAACGTGCTCGGATAGCCGAAAGGTTCGTCCGAAGCCGAGGCTGGCGCGGCAAGACCCGTGAGCATCGCGGCCGACAGGGCAAGTGTTGTTGTAATGCGCATCAATTCGTGAAGTCGGTTGGTCGGTAACGGGTTTATGCGAAAGACATCGGCAGAGTCGGAATTCTCCGCCGACGTCGTTCGTTTGATGAACTCAGAGCGCGCGATAACCGATGTCGCGGCGCTTCTGCACGCCGTCAAAGTGTACCTGATCGGCCGTGCGGTAAGCGGCATCATGGGCCTGTTTGAGCGTATCGCCCAAGCCGACCACGCAAAGCACGCGGCCGCCCGACACAACGATGTTGCCTTGAGCATCGTTGGACGTGCCGGCGTGGAAGATCACTGCATCATCCGTTTCTTCGGTAAGGCCGGTGATTACGGCGCCTTTTTCCGGGTGTTCCGGATAGCCGCGTGCGGCAAGCACAACGCCCAGAGCCGAGCGCGTGTCGTATTCAATGCCGCCCTTGGTGATGTCGCCTGCGGCTGCGGCAGCCAGCGTCTGAGCAAAGCCCGACTTGATGCGGCTCATGATGGGCTGCGTTTCCGGGTCGCCCATGCGGCAGTTGAATTCGAGCGTCTTGACGGTGGTCTTGCCTTCCTTGTCCTTGCCGATCATGAGGCCGGCATAAAGGAAACCGGTGTAGACGATGCCGTCTTCGGCCATGCCGCGCACGGTGGGCTCAATGATTTCGCGCATCGTCTTCTCATAGACTTCGTCGGTTACGCAGGGGGCGGGCGAATAGGCACCCATGCCGCCCGTGTTGGGGCCCTTGTCGCCGTCGAGCAGGCGCTTGTGGTCCTGGCTGGTTGCGAGCGGCAGCACGTTCTTGCCGTCGACCATCACGATGAAGCTTGCTTCTTCGCCTTCGAGGAATTCTTCGATGACGACGCGGGCACCGGCCGAACCGAACTTGTGGCCCGAGAGCATGTCGTCAATGGCGTTGTGCGCTTCGTCTTCGGTCATCGCCACCACGACGCCCTTACCGGCGGCAAGACCGTCGGCCTTGATGACGATCGGGGCGCCCTTGGCGCGCACGTATTCGTGGGCGGCCTGCGGATCGGTAAAGCTTTCGTATTCAGCCGTCGGAATACCCTTGCGTTTCATGAAGGCTTTGGCGAAGTCCTTGGAACTTTCGAGCTGAGCAGCTTCTTTGGTGGGGCCGAAGATCAGGAGACCGGCGGCGCGGAAGACATTGACCACGCCCTTGGAAAGCGGGGCTTCGGGACCAACAACCGTCAGATTGATTTTGTTTTCCAGAGCCCAGTCGCGCAGGGCCTCGATGTCGGTGATGGGGAGGTTTTCAAGGCGGCTGTCAGCGCCCGTGCCGGCGTTGCCGGGAGCAACCCAAACTTTTTCAACACCTTCGGATTTGGCAAGACGCCAGGCAAGGGCGTGTTCACGACCGCCGCTGCCGATCACTAAGACCTTAGTCACAAAAATTCTCCAATCTGTCGACAGGAAAGCCGGACAGAGAAAGCAGATACAAAAAAGCTTGCAGGAATTCTACCCGCAAGCCTTTTTTGTCGGATTGATCTTTTCAAAACGAAAAGACTTTTCCGAGCGTTTGAAAAACTTGTTATTCCTCGTCGAACACGGCGCTCGTGTAGACGTTGCTTACGTCGTCAAGATCTTCAAGCGCGTCGATGAGTTTTTGCATCTTGGCGGCGTCTTCGCCCTTGAGTTCAACTTCGTTAAGCGGTTTCATCGTGATTTCGGAGGAAACCGGCGTGAGACCGGCAGCTTCGAAGGCCTTGGAAACGGCGTCGAAAGCGGCAGGATCGCACACCACATCAATCGAGCCGTCATCGGGATCGGTGACGACATCGTCGGCACCTGCTTCAAGGGCCACTTCCATCACGGTGTCTTCGTTGGTGCCGGGGGCAAAGAGGAATTCGCCGCAGTGACGGAACTGGAAGGACACGGAGCCTTCGGTCCCCATGTTGCCGCCGTGCTTGGACAGAGCGTGACGCACATCAGCCACGGTACGGGTGCGGTTGTCGGTGGTGCAGTCGATGATGAGGCTGGCGCCGCCGATGCCGTAGCCTTCGTAGCGGACTTCTTCGTAGTTCACGCCTTCGAGCTGACCGGTACCCTTCAAAATGGCGTTCTGAATCGTGTCCTTGGGAACGTTGCCGTCACGAGCCTTGGAAATAGCCAGACGCAGGCGGGAATTCATGTCGGGATCGCCGCTTCCGCCGACGCGTGCGGCTACGATGATTTCACGCACAAGCTTGGTCCAGAGGTTGGAGCGCTTGGCGTCCTGACGGCCCTTGCGGTGCTGAATATTGGCCCATTTGGAATGTCCGGACATTTTGTCTAAATCCTTGTTGTCGATGTGTGAGTATGTGAAAACCGTGTGTCTTGCGGCGGTTTGAGGGCGTTCCTTGCGTCTGCAGTCGACAGACGTCTTACGTCGAAGAAGGCCCGCAAAATGAGCCCGCGCGCGGAAATTTTCGAATTTTAATCATTTTTCGGAAGTCTGGAAAAATGCGCGCGAACGAAAAAACGGCCTGTAGACAAGAGCTTGGGTCAATTGCGAACGATTTCTTAGTTGACTTTTCGAGTCGGCGAACTTGGGCAAAAATCGCAGTCTGACCTGACTTTGCGGACTGAGGCCGTTGAGGGCCCTGCTCTATAATGGGGCCACCAAAAAATTTTTGTTTATTGAATAATGAAATCCAGCCTGACATTTGCAATGCGGCTTTACCGCATTGATCAAGTTCTGCAGGAGGAAGGCTCGGTCTCATTTGAAACGTTACAAGCCGCTTTGCAGTGTTCCGCGCCCACGCTCAAGCGCGATTTGCGCTACATGCGCGAAAAGCTCGGTGCCCCGATTGTCTATTCACGCTCGCAGAATGCTTACTCGTACGCGCGCGACCAGAAGTCGGAGCACAGGGATGGATTCGTTCCGAAGCTTCCCGCGGCTTGGTATACGCCCGATGAGATGTATGCCTTCTTAGCTGTCGTTCAGCTTCTCGGACGAATCGAGAATGATCCGAAGGCCGTGCTTGCCTCGCAAATGCAAGCGCTTCGCTCGCGGCTCCTGGCGATGCTTCCCGGCGAATTCATTCAAGCCAAGGAGCTCCTTAAGCGCGTCAAGGTGATCATGCCTTCCGTTCCCAATATCGATGCGCCGTTTTTCAGCATTGTGGGAGCGGCTCTCGCGCAGCGCCGCCGGCTTCGCATTACCTATTTCACGCGTACTCGGGACGCCGAGTCGGGACGCGAGATCAGCCCTTTGCGTCTGGTGAATTGGAGAGGACGCTGGTATCTGGATGCATGGTGTCACGAATCGGGCAAGCTCAAGACTTTTGCCGTGGAAAACATCCGCTTTGCCGAGATGCTTGACGTGCGTTGCCGTGTCGTTGCCATGCGCGACATTGAACATGCACTCGACGGCACCTATGGGATCTTCTCGGGCGGTGAAACCAAGACGGCCGTGATTGTCGTCGATGACGTGATGACGCCCTACGAGCGGTTTACCGTCTGGCATAAGGATCAGCAGCAGACCTTTGACGACGCCGGCGGCATGACGTTGCGCGTGCCGTATGCGCGCGAACCCGAAATCGCAGGGGAAATCATGCGGTTGGGCTCGCACGCCAAAGTGCTTGCTCCCGCGGACTTGATTGATTACATTCGTGAGCAGCACCGCCTGGCGCTGCGGCAGTACGAGGACTCGGAGGACAGAACATGACGGACAATGCACGCAACGACGTGCCTGCCGTTGCCGAGAATAGAACCTCGCACCGCAATTTCCGCCGCAGAAAGCCCTGGCATGAGGGCAGAGGATCGGCTCAGAAGGCTCAAGGCAACAAGCAGGGCAAACCGCAGCCCAAGATTTTCTTCTGCGGTGACCCGCACGGGGAATTCGAATACATCAACAGAACGGTAGAGAAGTATCATCCGGACGCCATCGTGATCCTGGGTGATCTGCAGCCGCCTGAGGATCTCGAAACGTTGCTTGCACCGACGCTCGCCCTTACCCAGGTTTGGTGGATCCCCGGCAATCACGACACCGATTGCGAGGAGTACTACGACCGACTCTGGCACGGGCCGATTGCCGAGCACAATCTGCACGGACGCGTAGCCGACGTTGTGGGCTTGCGCATTGCCGGTTTGGGAGGCGTGTTTCGCGGACAGATCTGGATGCCCGAAGGCCGTCCGAACTATCAGTCGGCAACCGGCTTCGTGCGCCGCAGTCCCAAGACGAATCTCTGGCGAGGCGGTCTTCCGCGTCGTCATCGCTCGTCGATTTTTCCGGCGACATACGAAGCGCTGCAGCAGTGCAAGGCCGATATTCTGGTTACGCACGAAGCGGCGGGCTGTCATAAAAAAGGGTTCGATGCGATCGATCGTCTTGCAAAGAGTCTCGGCGTCAGGTGGCTTTTCCACGGTCACCAGCACGAGGACTGCGAGTACGGCGTCTATAAAGGCATGCAGGTTCGAGCGGTAGGTTTTCGCGGCATTGTTGATCTCAACGGACGCGTGGTGCGTCCGGCCGAAATTGATCCGCGCGACATACTCGTGATGCAGCAGGCCGGCGAAGAACCTTCTCCGGACGAGCTCGACAGCGTCCCGTTTGACTATCAGGAGATGCTCGACAGACTGAAAGCTCGAGACAACGGCACCGATTATTCGCCGAGCAATGTCTCCAGACGTCCTTCCCGGTACTTCAACCGCAACGGTCGCAATCGCTACAACAGAGACCAGCGACAAAACGGCTCGGAAGGAAACGCAAATAAGTCAAAAAATCAGTCCTGACAAAAATGGCCGCGAAAGCGGCCATTTTCGAATGCTTTAGAGTCCTGCGTCGCGCAGGTACTGAATCGGGACGATCGAGCCCTTGGCGTATCGGTCTGAGTCGTGGTCCAGACAGAGGATGACTTCGGCTTGGGTGAGCATGACGAGATCAGCCGAGCTTTGGTTGAGAAGCGGCTCAACAACGGGGGCGCCGTCTTCAAAGGAAACGATGCGAGCGCGCATGAATTCTGCGCGGCCCGGTTTTTTCTTGATGTCATTGACGAGTCGGGCCGGATACTGCTTGAGCCACAGTCCTTCGGTGAGGCCTTGCATCTGAAGCAGAGCGCCGCGCGCGAATTCCAGGAAACTCACGAAAGCGGCCACGGGGTTGCCCGGCAAAACGAAGACGGGTTTGCCGCTGATCTGACCGAAACGCATGGGACGACCGGGCCGCATATTGATGGACCAAGGCTGCATGGATCCCATGGCATTGAGCTGCGTTTGGCTGAGATCGAACTTGCCGTTGCCGGCTCCGCCCGTCAGAAGAAGCATATCGCTGCGCTCGAGCAGTTCGGCGATCTTTTGAGCGATGACTTCGGCGCT
The DNA here is from genome assembly GCF_003472385.1 of Sutterella sp. AM11-39. Lineage (GTDB taxonomy): Bacteria > Pseudomonadota > Gammaproteobacteria > Burkholderiales > Burkholderiaceae_F > Duodenibacillus > Duodenibacillus intestinigallinarum. Next base: position 20,887 of record NZ_QRLV01000018.1, read on the forward strand.
GTCCTGCATCGAGACGGATTCGACCTCGCAGTTCATCGCTTTGAGCATGGTCTCAAGCATGACGCCGTTGCTGTTGTAGGTCTGAAAGCGACCGAGCGGCTGACCGGGTTCGGCCAGTTCACTGCCGGTCGTCAAAAGCGACACGCGAACGCGGGGATAGACGACAACTTCACTTACGCCGGCGGCGGCCAGAAGCGCAAGATGTTGAGCCGTGAGACGCGTGCCGGCAGAGACGATGACTTCGCCTTGGTTGATTTGTTCGCCTTCATAGCGCACATTGGCGCATGACTTGACACTGGCGGTTTGAAAGCGAATCGTGCGGGCGGTTTCGTCAATGTCGCATTTTTCGAACGGAATGACGGTGTCAAACGCTTCGGGCATCGCGGCGCCCGTTGCGATTTCAATGCAGGTGCGGGGTTCAAAGTTTGTTTGCTGACAGGGGGCGCCCGCAAAACTTTGTCCGACGATCGGTAAAACGATCTCTTGTTCGCCAACTACGTCCTCAAAGCGAAACGCATAGCCGTCCATGGCCGAATTGGTGTAGGTGGGAAGCGGATTGGCGGCGGCAATGTCGCAGGACGTCACGAACCCGACGGCTTGCGCAAGCGGCAGTGTTATCGTCTCGGTCGGTTTGGGCGCAGTCTCGAGAATCAGTTCGCGGGCACGGTCGACTGTGATAGATTCAAAAACTTGACGAGCGGCAGACATGTTGATCAACTCTGTAAATAGCGGTGTTCGACATATTAGAGGAAGAACGAAGCAAGAGAGCGATTCACCGACTGAGTCATTTATCTGAAGTGCTCTGCCGATGCAATATCTCCGGAAACGATTGGCGAAGAAAACGATGCAAAACGATCGGATCAAAAAAGAGGACATCACGGGTTTGGTACTGGCCGGCGGCAAAGGAAGCCGCATGGGCGGAGTCGATAAGGGGCTTGTCGCGTTTGAAGATGTGCCTCTTGTCGAACACGTGATCGGCATTCTCAAGCCTCAGTGCCGGACGTTGGTGGTGAGCGCCAATCGCAATGAAGATGTCTACGCGAAATATGGATATCCGGTTGTGACGGATGACGATAAAAATTTCTCGGGGCCGCTTGCCGGCATCGCGGCAGCGTTGGAAATCGTGAAGACGCCTTATATGGTGGTGGCGCCGTGCGACAGTCCGTTTCTGCCGAGTGACTACGTTGAGCGCCTTGCCGGAGGCTTGAATGAGCATCGTGGGAGAGCTGTGGCGGCGGCGCGTACCAACGGGAGGGAGCAGCCGGTATTCATGTTGATCAAGACCGATGTGAAACACGCTGTCCGGGAAGCGTTGGCAACCGGACAGCTCGCACTGCACCGTTGGCTCAACCGGACGATGAACGTGGTCTGGGTTGATTTTGACGATGAGGGAGCGTTCGAAAATATGAATCGTGCCGAAGATCTGACTGCTAAAAACAAATGTCTTTGAAATCAGTGAGTTAGGAAGAAAAAGAGAAAAGGTGTCGAAAATTTTCGAAAATCTCCCTTGACAACCTGAAAAAGCCACTTCATAATTCGCAATCTCGTTTGACGGGAAGCCAAAAATGAGTCGCGAACAACGACTCTTTTTTATCG
>NZ_QRLV01000019.1 GCF_003472385.1 Sutterella sp. AM11-39
ATTAAAGCGAACCCCCGTTGGAGTCTCTCCTTCGGGGGTTTCGTCATTTCTGCGCAAAAAAATCTCCAGACAAAAAAGAAGGAGGCAGTGAAGCCTCCTCCTGTTTCGCAGTTTTTCCGCTCCTTTTGATTACTCGTTAAGCGTGCTGCCGGCTTTTTCTTTGAGGGTGTAGAGCAGGGCAAGGGCGTCTCTTGGCGTCAGATCGTCGACGTCAAGCATCGAAACCTCTTCCGCAAAAAGACGAGCGGCCTTGGCTGATGCGCTTTCTTCCGCAGGCAACGGGTCCGGTGCGTCAACGGCAAACAAATCCAATTGAGAATCGGAAACCGCCGAACGCGCTTCAATTTCAGCCATCATGGCACGGGCGCGTCGTGTGACCGAGGCAGGCATGCCGGCGAGTTCAGCCACGGCAATACCGTAGGAGCGGTTGGCAGGGCCTTCGCGTACGTCGTGCATGAAGACGATGCCGCGATTGGTTTCTCGAGCGCTTACGTGAACGTTGGCGACTTCGGGAATTTCAGTCGCAAGCTGCGTGAGCTCAAAGTAGTGCGTTGCAAAGAGCGTGTAACTCTTCGTGGTGACGGCAAGTTCCCTGGCAATGGCGCCCGCGAGACTCAAGCCGTCGAAAGTCGAGGTGCCGCGTCCGATTTCGTCCATCAGTACCAATGAATTGGGTGTGGCCTGATGAAGAATGGCCGCGGCTTCGGTCATTTCCACCATGAACGTGGAACGGCCGCGGGCGAGATCGTCGGAAGCGCCAATACGCGTGAGAATACGATCGATCGGCCCGATACGTGCGGCTTTGGCGGGAACGAAGCTTCCGGCGCATGCCAGAAGAGCAATCAGGGCAACCGAACGCATATAGGTTGACTTGCCGCCCATGTTGGGACCGGTGATCACCAACAGGCGCCTCGAGGGCGTCAGTGCACAGTCGTTGGGAACATAGTGTTCAAGCGCATGCTCTACAACCGGGTGACGCGCCCCCTGCAGATCAATGCCGGGAACGGCACTCATCGAGGGTTTGACCCAGTCGGCGGTCTCTGCGTGTTTGGCAAAGGAAAGCAGAGTGTCGGCGGCAGCCACGGCTGCGGCAGCATCCAAAAGCGGTTTTACAAAGATCTGAATGCGATCGAGAAGCGCGTCCCAGAGTTCTTTTTCTCGTGCAAGCGACCGTTCCTTGGCCGACAGTGCCTTGTCTTCAAAAGCCTTGAGTTCCGGGGTGATGAAACGCTCGACGTTTTTGAGCGTTTGGCGACGACGATAGTCGGCCGGTACGCGCTCGGCCGCCGCTCGCGGCACTTCAATGTAGTAGCCAGAAACGCGGTTGTATTCGACGCGAAGCGACGAGAGTCCCGTGCGTTCCTTTTCCTTTGCTTCAAGGTTGACTAGAAATTCGCCCGCGTTGTCACGCATGGCGCGCAGATTGTCGAGCTCTTCGTCGGCGCCCGCGGCAATCACGTCGCCTTCGCGCAGAAGCGAAGCGGGCTCCTCTGCGATCCAACGGTGAAGCTCTTCACTTAACGTCGCATCCATCACGGCGGTGTCGGCAAGTGACTTCAAAAGCGAACTGCGGCACTGCTGACCGAGTGATGCGAAGTTGGAAAGTTTCTCAAGACTGTCGCGAAGCGCGGCAAGCTCTCGAGGACGAATGCTTCTGAGAGCAATGCGGCCCGCGTTGCGTTCAATGTCGGGAAGGCCGTTGACACAGGCATCAAGCTCTGAGCGAAGCGTCGTGTCTTTAAGAAGTTCATCGACGGCTTCATGGCGGCTACGAACGACAGTAAAGTCGCGCAGCGGATGATGCAACCAGTGCAGCAGCGTACGAGAACCCATAGTCGTGCGGCAATGATCTACCACACGCATGAGCGTATCGCCTTCGTCGCCCCGAATCGTTTCGCTGATTTCAAGGTTGCGGCGCGCTACGGCGTCAAGTGCTACGTAGGCACTGTTTTCTTCCAGTACCGGAGCTCGAAGGAAGGGCAGGGCATCGCACTGTGTCTGTTCTACGTAACCCAGGATGGCATTGACGCCGGCAAGAATCTCCGGCTCGTTTTCCAGTCCTCGTGCGGCGAGCGCTTCCAGTCCAAATTTTTCTTTGATGAGTGCAGCGCCGCGCTGGCTGTCAAAGTGCCAGTCGGGAAGCGACGTTACAGGGATGCCGTCGAAGACCTCTTGGCGCGACTCTTTGACGGTTTCGGAAAGAAGAATTTCGCCCGGAGTTAAACGGGCGAGTTCGCCGGGGAGATCTCGCAGAGCGCATTTGGCGGCACGAAAGTCGCCGTTGGAAAGCGTGAGCCACACCAAGGCCCCCTGCGCATTGCGTCCTCTGCCGGGCACCCAGGCCGCAAGCGGCGAATCCTGCTTGTCGTTTAAGAGTGCGCCGTCGGTGAGCGTACCCGGGGTGACGATTCGCACGATCTTGCGCTCGATGCTGCGTCCCGGAGCGGCCTCTGTCATCTGTTCGCAGACGGCCACCGATACGCCCGCTTTTACGAGACGCGCGAGATACTGCTCTAGCGTTGCTGCGGGAACACCCGCCATCGGGATTTCGTTGCCCTTGGAGTCTTTGCCTCGGCGTGTGAGCGTGAGGCCCAGAATGCGGTTGGCTCGGATGGCGTCGTCGAAAAAGGTTTCGTAAAAGTCGCCGAGTCGATAAAGAAGCAATACACCGGGATGCTTATCCTTGAGCATCAGGTATTGGCGCATGATGGGCGTGTGGCCGGCGTACGGGTCGCACGCCGCCTCACCGCCCTCTTGCAGCGGCTTATTCGTATCAGCCATAGCGATAAAAAGCCGGAGAGTCTTACTTGGCGCTGCTGGCGTCGGTCACTTTCATCAAGAGCGGCGCAAAGATCTTGGGCGTGCCCACGCAAATGCCGCCGGTCTCGAGATAGTTTTCACCGGCCGAAAGGTCGGTCACCAGGCCGCCAGCTTCCAGAACGATGAGTGAGCCGGCAGCCAAATCCCAACTCTTGAGGTTGGCTTCCCAGTAGCCGTCCAGACGACCGCAAGCCACGTAGCAGAGGTCAAGCGCAGCTGAGCCGGCGCGGCGCAGCCCCGCACAGGAGCGGGCGACACGCTCGAGCTTGGGCAGGAACGTTTCGTAGTCGTCGTTGCGGCGGAAGGGAAAACCGGTGCCGATCAGTGCCTTGCTCATGTCCGTACGGCCGGAAACGCGAATGCGGGCGTTGTTCAAGAATGCGCCGCGGCTGCGTTCCGCACTGAAGAGTTCGTCTTTGACCGGGTCATAGACGGCGGCGGCCATCACGCGTCCCTTGAGGGCGTAAGCAATGCTCACGGCGTAGTGCGGGAAGCCGTGCAGGAAGTTGGTCGTGCCGTCGAGCGGATCCACGTACCAGACGCCGTCCGCCCCGGGATTGACGATCGTGCCGGATTCTTCGGCAACGATGCTGTCCTTGGGGAAGTACTGACGAATGATTGACGTGATGCGTTCTTGTGCGCCGGTGTCCACGCGGCTCACGAAGTCGAACGGAGCCTTTTCGCGGGCTTCAATGGCCGAGAGGTCGAGGCTTTCGCGGTTGATGAAGTTGCCGGCTTTGCGGCAGGCCTGGATTGCGACTTCAAGTTGGGCTGAGGGCATGAGGATAACGACTCGAAAGAGAAAAATAACGACAAAAGGGGAGCTGAAGCGAATCATCAACTCCCTGACTTGGATGGATGCCCGTCCGGTGGAGGAAGGGACTGAAATTTGAGTGCGCGTATTTTATCAAATCAGGCTCGCGGCGATGAGAACGGACATTGGCGAGAATCGGACAAAACCTTGAACTAATCTGCATCCGACGGCTATAAACCGTATGATTCCTATTCCGATCAAAATGCAGGCAACAGGATCATGGACGCAACGCTCAATCAAACGCTTCCTCCGCACAGCAGTCGGATTTCATTTGTACTGGTACGACCGAGCCACCCTGGCAACATCGGTGCGGCTGCCCGAGCCATCAAGACGATGGGCTTTACCGATTTGCGCGTGGTTGCGCCGGTGGACCCCGAATACCGCACGCATCCCGACGCCGTGGCGTTTTCAACGAGTTCCGTTGACGTGCTCACCGACTCCCGCGACTACCCGACGCTCGAAGAGGCTCTGAGCGACGTGGCCCTGCCGTTTGCGATGACAGGCTACAGCCGCCGTTTCGGTCCGGCTTTGGAAACGATGCGCGAGAGTGCCGATCGCGCAAGCCTTTGGGCCGAGGAAAACAAGGGCCCCGGCATTGCGTTTGTGTTCGGTTGCGAGCGCTCGGGGCTCACCAACGAAGAAGTGGGCCTTTGTCGCTTCGCCACGGCCATTCCGGCCAATCCCTTAAGCCAGAGCCTCAATCTTGCTCAGGCGGTGCAGATTGCAGCCTACGAGATGCACATGGCGCTTTTGCAAAGGGCGCACGCCGCCGGACTCTACGGCTGGCAGCAGCGTTTCGAACAGGATCCGGCCGCAAGCGCCGCCGCCGTCGAAGGACTGATGCGGCACTGGGAGGAGGCGATGACGGCCTGCGGCGCACATAAACCCGAGGAGCCCAAGAATCTCATGGCGATGAGCCGCAGTATTTTCTCCCGTGCGCTTCTTACGCAATCCGAAGTGGATCTGCTCCGAGGCATTTGTGCGGCGATCATTTGTCCGCGGCACTTGAGAGCCGGCCGCAAAAGGCTCTGGCGGCCGAAATGAGCGAAAGTTCGGAGAAAAGCTCGACTTGAGCTTCAGGCCACGGGCGAGCCTGCGGTACAATCAAAAAACGAGGTGCAGGATAGGCTCGCGAAAGTCGCCCTTTGCCCGAAACCAACACCGACAGAAAAAAGGATACGAAGCAAATGTTTGAGCGCATTAAGGAAGACATGCGGACCATTCTTGAGCGAGACCCGGCGGCGCTCGGTCCGATGCAGGTGATTTTCAGCTATCCCGGCCTGCATGCGCTGGCTTTTCACCGCGCTGCTCACTGGTGTTGGATTCAGGGCTGGTACGGCTTTGCACGGTGGCTGAGCCACGTCGGACGTTTCTGCACCGGCATTGAAATTCACCCGGCCGCCCGTATCGGCCGCCGCGTCTTCATCGATCACGGCATGGGCGTGGTGATCGGTGAAACCGCCGTGGTGGGCGACGACTGCACGATCTACCATGGCGTAACTCTGGGCGGCGTCAGTCTCGGCCGTGGGCAAAAGCGCCATCCGACGCTCGGCAAGGGGGTTGTAGTGGGCGCCGGCGCCAAGATTCTCGGCGGCTTTACCGTGGGCGACAACGCACGCATCGGCAGCAACGCCGTTGTGGTGCGCGAAGTGCCTGAGAACGTGACGGTGGTGGGGGTCCCCGCGCGTTCCACCAAGGAAACCAAAAAACAGCGCGAACAGCTCCATTCTCAGTTTATGGCCTACGGTGTGGTGCCGGGCGAAGACGATCCTTACGTCGTCAAGATTCGTCAGCTCGAGCGACAGCTCCAGCAGCAGGCCCAGATGATTGCGCAGTTGCAAAAGCTTGCCGGTATTGACGGCGACGAGAAGGACGAAGAGAAAGGCACTGAAACCAAGTAGGCGTCGTGACGGTACAAAATTTCATCAAAAGGCGGCTCGGCGCTCTTTCGCGCGGGCCGCTTTTTCGCTACAATGCGCAGTTCGGCGGGTCCCCTCGCATAAGAGCTCTGCTAACCTGGTCAGGTCGGGAACGAAGCAGCCACGGCGGAATACTCTTAGTGCCGAGGATAAGGCTCGCCGAATTTGTTTCTGCGCTTCCTCCTTATAATTGACCGACCGATTCGCCGCGAACAGCGTCCCGGGACCTGCGGCGACTCTCCAATATTTTGTTCGGTTGGATTTTCCCTCATGAGCTATCAGGTTCTCGCCCGAAAGTGGCGCCCCCATGACTTCGAAAGCATGGTCGGGCAGGAACATGTCGTTGCCGCCTTAAAGCACGCCCTCGACGAAAATCGTCTTCATCACGCCTATCTCTTTACGGGAACGCGCGGCGTTGGCAAGACCACGCTCTCGCGCATTTTGGCCAAATGCCTCAACTGCGTCGGCGAAGACGGCAAGGGCGGCGTGACGTCGCACCCCTGCGGCAAGTGTGAAGCGTGCCGCGCCATCGACGAAGGGCGATTCGTCGACTACATCGAAATCGACGCTGCGAGCAACCGCTCGGTCGAGGAAATGACGCAGCTTCTGGAGCGCGCCATGTACGCGCCTTCCAACGCCCGCTACAAGGTCTACATGATCGACGAAGTGCATATGCTCACGACGCATGCCTTCAACGCGATGTTAAAGACCCTGGAAGAGCCGCCCGAATATGTCAAGTTCATCCTCGCGACGACCGATCCTCAGAAGGTTCCCGTGACGGTGCTTTCCCGCTGCCTGCAGTTCAATTTGAAAAACATGTCGCCAGCGGCCGTTTCCGGTCATATGCAGCACGTCATGCAGCAGGAAGGCATTCCGGCCGAACCCGCAGCGCTTGATCTGCTTGCGCGCGCCGCCCGAGGCTCCATGCGCGACGGCTTGTCGCTGCTCGATCAGGCCATCGCCTTCTGCGCGGGCGACGTGACGCTTGAAAAAGTGCGCGCCATGCTGGGCGTGATGGACTCCGACGTGCTGTGCGACCTTACCGAAATGGTGCTAGAAGGTCGAGCCAAGGAGGCCCTCGAAACGGCGCGTCAAATCGGTCTCGACGGAGTGAGTTACGGTCAGGCCGTGCGCGATTGGGCAAGCCTCATGCACCGCATTGCCATTTTGCAGCGCGTGCCTGATGCGCTTACCGACAGCGACTCGGCTCTGGCACGTATTCGTACGCTTGCAAGCAGCATGACGCCTGAGGAAGTGCAGCTTGATTATCAGATTCTGTTGCAGGCTCGCGCCGACATGGCTCAGGCCCCGGACGAATACGCGGGTTTTACGATGGCCATTTTGCGCATGCTTGCCTTTAAACCCGCCGGTTTTGCCCCCGGCGGCAAGGTGCCCGAAAAAAAGCCGGAACCGGCTCGCCGGACGACCAAGGCGAACGACGCCGCCGGCGCTATGCCGCCCGAAATTCCGCACGACGACGTACCTCCCGAGATAGCGGCCGAAGCGGCGCCGCCCTGGGCGGATTTGCCGCCGCAGGAGCCCGGCCGGGGAGAGCATTGAGCCGGTTAGAAGACCGCACACCGGCAGGGGACCGGCGATTCTTCCACCCATAGAAGTTCATCCCGACGAACTGCTTTCTAACTGGCGAAAACTTGTGTGTGCCTCGGGGCTCACGGCGCTGCCGCGTGAAGTGGCCGCCGGCAGCGTCGTGCTTGAGCTGACCGATGATCATGTGCTTCTGCGCGCAAGAAGCCGCATGTTGCTCACGCCCGACGTGGTGCATCTGATCGAAGCGGCCATGAAGCGACTCAAAGGCGAGCACTTCCAGGTGAAATTTGACGAGCAGGAGCATGATGGAAAATCCCATGCGACGCTCTCGCTTTGGGAGGAATCCGAGCGACGGGCCGCGCGTCTGGCAATGATCGAAGCATTTAAGAGCGACCCGTTTGTGCAAGAATGCTTGCGCGTGCTTGACGGCGAACTCGATGAAACGTCGGTACGAAAAGCCGATAACTGATTTTTTTCAAACGACTCAATAGGTGAAAACAAAATGAGAGGCAATTTTTCCGGCCTGCTCGCGCAGGCTCAGAAAATGCAGAAAAACGTTGAACGCGCTCAGGCCGAGCTCGCCAACATTGAAGTGACGGGCGAAGCCGGCGCCGGCATGGTGAAGATCACCGTGACCTGCAAGCACGAGGCCAAGCGCGTCGAAATCGATCCGAGTCTGCTTTCGGGCTCCGAAGACGATAAGGAAATGCTCGAAGACCTGATCGCCGCGGCCATCAACGACGCCGCGCACAAGGCCGAAGCCGCCGCTCAGCAGAAGATGCGCGAAGCCACGGCCGGCATGCCGTTGCCTCCGGGCATGAAGCTGCCGTTCTAAGGCTTGATGCATCGTCTCTGAATGCGAAGTCCCTTCCGGGTTTGCAGCCGGTCGGGACTTTTTCGCACTTTTGCCGTGCGTCTGACGCAGCCGCAACGCTTCGCAACACATGTGCGTTTGTCTCCTAAGCGTCAGCAAACAAATTTTCCATACAATTCCAAGCTCTTGATTCTTGAGGATTCTTTTTTGCCATGGGCAGTTGGTTTGATGTCTTAATGCTTTTTGCGCTGATTGTTTTCAACGGCGTCTTTTCGATGAGCGAAATTGCGCTTGTCACCAGTCGCAAGGCGCGACTGCAGGTTATGGCCGAAGACGGCAACAAGGGAGCGCAGCGCGCCGCGCTGCTGCAAGCCGATCCCACCTGGGCGCTTTCGACCATTCAGGTGGGCATCACCTCCATCGGCATTCTCTCGGGTATCGTGGGCGAATCGGCTTTGGCCGGTCCCGCAGCCGAGGTGCTTGTGGGCTGGGGCGTGTCGCCCGAAACAGCCAAGGTGCTCGGCGTCACGCTCGTCGTGGTGTTTGTGACGTATTTCTCGATCGTTCTCGGAGAACTCGTTCCCAAACGTTTGGGACAGAGCCGACCCGAGGCGCTTGCGAGCGTTGTCGCCCGTCCGCTTCACTTGCTGAGCCTTATCATGAGCCCCTTCGTGAAGCTGCTTTCGGTTTCCACGAAGTTCGTCTTGAAGGTTCTGCGTCTTGACAAGGGTGAAGAAGCCGGCGTCACGCAGGAAGAAATCCACGCGATGATCGAAGAGGGCAGCGCTTCGGGCGCCATTGAAGAAAGCGAACGCGACATGGTGCGCAACGTGTTTCGACTCGACGACCGTCAGGTGGGGTCGGTGATGACGCCGCGAAGCGACATCGAATGGATCGATCTTCAGGACAGCACCGAAGAAAACGTCAAGAAACTGCTCACGAGCAAGCGCTCCCGTCTGGTGGTGGCCTCGGGGTCTCTCTCCGACGTCAAGGGAATCTGCTCGACGCGAAGCCTCCTGCAGCAGATCGTCGACAAAAAGGAAATTGACTTTACCCAGAATTTGCTTCCTGCCGTTTACGTTCCCGAATCGTTGAGCGGTATGGAGCTTTTGGAACACTTCAAGAGCACGATCGTGCCGCTGTCGCTTGTCGTCGATGAGTTCGGCGAAGTCGTGGGGCTCGTGACCCCGCGCGATGTGCTGGAAGCCATTGCCGGAGAATTTCAGGCCGAAACCGAAGACGAGCGCATGGCGATCGAACGCCCCGACGGCTCGTGGTTCCTCGACGGCATCATTGCGATTCCGGAACTCAAGGACACGCTCGGAATCAAGGAAGTGCCCGAAGAGGATCTGGGGCGCTACAACACGCTTGCCGGCATGATGATGCTGTTGCTGCAGCGGCTGCCTAAGACGGGCGATCGCGTGAGCTGGGAAAACTGGGATTTCGAAGTGGCCGATATGGACGGTCGTCGAATCGACAAGGTACTGGCCACTCCCCAAGTCGTCACCGCCGAGCCCGAAGGCAAGGCCTAAACGAGTGAATTTGCACCCATGGACATTCTTATTCTCATCCAAAGTCTCATTCTCGGCATCGTCGAAGGCCTGACGGAATTTTTGCCGGTGAGTTCGACCGGACACCTGATTTTGGCGGGCGACATCATCAATTTCTCTCCCGTATGGGCCGATACGTTCTACATCGCCATTCAGGCCGGCGCCATCGTCGCCGTCTGCTGGCATTACCGGATGCGCTTGATCGCGATTTTGCTCAATCTCTTCAAGTCCGGAAAAGAGCAGCGTCTTGCGATCAACATCATCGTGGGCTTTCTGCCTGCTGCCGTTCTGGGCGCCACGCTTTCGAGCTTTGTGAAGTCGCATTTCTTCAATGTCTTTACGGTGGCGCTCGCGCTCGTGATCGGCGGCCTGATCATTCTGTGGATCGAGGACTACCACGAACGCAAGAACATCACGCCGCGCGTGCCGACAATTGACGATATGACGGCCAAGGACGCCTTTGCCGTGGGCTGCATGCAGTGCTTTGCGCTCATCCCCGGCACGTCGCGCTCGGGCTCGACCATCATCGGCGGCCTGGTTCTGGGCTTGTCCCGCAAGGCAGCCACCGAGTTCTCATTCTTTCTGGCGATTCCTACCATTTTCGGTGCCACGGTCTGGGATCTGTGGCAGTCGCGGGACGCCCTGGCCTTTGACAGTCTTCCGGCCATTGCCGTGGGTTTCGTGGTGAGCTTTGTTTCTGCGATCGTCGTGGTGCGCTGGCTTCTGCGCTATGTCTCCACGAATGACTTCCGAGTTTTCGGTTGGTACCGCATTGTTTTTGGTATCGTGATTCTGGTGGCGGGTTATTTCGGCGTCGGAATCGCACTCTGATCCTAAACCAACATGGCCGGCCTTGGTTGTCCGAAGCCGGCTTATTTCTACTTATCGGTTTTGGACCAGCGCTTTTGAGAGCTCCAACAGCCAAGCGTCCGTGCCGCACGCCGAGACCAAGGACACGCCAAGCGGAGCACCGTCGATTTCAGCCAGCGGCAGCGTGATCCAAGGTACGCCGGCAAGTTCGCCCAGGTAGAACGAGGCGCTCATCTTGCTGCGAAAGACGTTCATGTTGTCCGGCAAGCTTGCAAATGGCTTCTTCCCGACTGAGCCCATACAATGGCGGAATGAACAGCAAGAGCGCAGAGGAAAAGCATGGCCGGACGTCCGCAGAGATTTGAGCTTCGTTTGACGACACAAGAACGAGTGCGATTGGAAAAACTCATTGCTTCGTCAGAGACAGCCTCTCGTCTGCGGCAGCGTGCCCGCGTGATTTTGTTGCGTGCCGACGGCAAAACATATGCCGACATTGAAAAGGAGCTCGCAATTTCCACGCCGACGATCGCCAAAATCCTCAAGAAGTGCTTTGTCTATGGTGTTGACAAAGCCCTGGGCGATTTAGATCGAACCGGACGCAACGACGTGATTGACGCCGGCGCCAAGGCCTGGCTTGTGTCTCTGGCCTGCCAGTTTCCTGAGGATGTCCCCGAAGGTCCCGAACAGGACCGCTGGACCATCTCGGCGCTCACCGATTACGTGCAGCGGCATTGTGCGGCGGCAGGCTACGCGTCGCTTGAAAACGTCCGTAGCTCCACGGTCTGGAACATTCTGAACGACCCGACGGCCAAACCTCGGCATCTCGACTACTGTCTGGAGTGTCGGGACGAGTCGCCTTTGGAGGACAAAAAGCAGATTTTGCTTCTCTACAAGCGTATGGAACTGGTGCCGAAATTTGAGCGCGACGCATTGGGTACGGGCTTTTGTGCCGTCGAGCCCGAAGGTGCGGCCTATTCGGCCGTGATGCAGGCCGTGACGCTTGCTTCCGTTCCCGATCCGCAACCGCCGGGACCGCGTCAGGCAGGCGATGAGCGCTTTTCCGTACTTACCGGAACCGATATGCAGTCCGGCAGCGTCTTTAGCCTCGTGCGCGAGGACTACACGGGCGACGCGTTTGTGGAATTTCTCAAGCAGGCCGATAGGCGCTACCCGCAGCGCTATGACATCGTGCTTGTGCTCGAAAAGTGCTGGATCTATCGCACCAAGGAAGTGCTTGAATATCTGGCAGGCTGCCGCAAAGGACGCTTTCACTTTGTGTGCGAGCACAAAAACGCCTTCTGGCTCAATCTGGTCGAATGTTTCTTAACGAAGCTCACGCGGCATGCCTTTGCCGAAATGCGCGCGCCCGACAAAAAGACATTGATCCGTCAGGTCGCCCGCTGGCTTGTGGAGCTAAATCATGAGCCCGTGGCATTTCGTTGGCCGGGAAGTTCGCAGGAAATCGCCCGCGTGCTTTGCATCGACGTCTGAATTTCTTAACTCAGGTTTCTCCATTACTTAACTTTCGTCGGGATTTCTTAACGTTATTCCGAAAAGTCGCAGTGGATTGAAAAAACAGCGGCTTTTAGACTGCCCTGGACTTTTGAAGGGGACGGATGCGTCCTCTCACGAGTCGTACAAACGAGCAGTCGTCCCAAGAGGCGACTGACCAAGACCGAAAGAGAAAGTTTTTACCCCGGCGGTCTTTGTGCCGCGCAGATTTTCTTTCGGTACGACCCACGAAAGAAACAGGAGAAACCGTAATGAACGCCCTCCAAATTCCCATTCCGCGCAGAAGTTTCCTGCACGGTTTGACCGCTCTTGCCGCAGCCGGCTTCATGCCGACGGCTCTCGCGAAGGCCGTGGCCGATGCGATCGACGACTTCGGCAACTACACCTGGGCCGCCTGCGTCATCAACTGCGGCAACCGCTGCCCGCTGCGCGTATATACGAAGGCCGGCAAGGTCATTCGCATTGAAACCGACAATACCATCAAGGACAGCTGCCATCCGCGTCAGATCCGCGCCTGCCTGAAGGGCCGCTCGATGCGTCAGCGCTTGTACTCGCCCGATCGTCTGCGCTATCCGATGAAGCGTGTGGGCGAACGCGGTGAGGCCAAGTTCGAGCGCATCTCTTGGGACGAAGCCTACAAGACGATTGCCAAGCGCTGGAAGGAAATCAAGGAAAAGTACGGCAACGAATCCATCTACTGGAACTACTGCAGCGGCCAGCAGTCGCTCGTCAATTCGCGCCGTGCCTGGCAGCGCCTGATGAACCTCATGGGCGGCTATCTGCGCTACTACGGTTCCTATTCTTCGGCTCAGATTTCAGCCGCGTTCCCCTTCACCTACGGTAAGAAGGCCGCCTCCGGCATTCAGGAAATCGCCAACGCCAAGCTCTACGTCGCCTTTGGCAACAATCCTTCCGTCACCCGCGGTTCGGGCGGCTCCAAGGGTTATCAGTTCCGCTGCGCGCTCGAAAAGGGCCATCCCAAGACCATCGTGATCGATCCGATCTACACGGATACGGTGGCAGGCAAGATCGATCAGTGGATCCCGATCCGCCCAGGTACCGACGCCGCGCTCGTCGAAGCCATCGCCTACGAACTCATCCGCAACAACTGGGTCGACGAAGCCTTCCTGGAAAAGTACTGCATCGGCTACAACGAAAAGACGCTGCCCAAGTCCGCTCCGCCCAAGTCTGACTACAAGTCCTACATCATGGGTGCGGCCGACGGTGTGGCAAAGACGCCGGAACGCGCTTCCCGCATTACGGGCATTCCCGTTGAAACCATCGTGAATCTTGCCAAGGAAATCGGCACCACCAAGCCTGTCTTCATCGCTCAGGGCCTCGGTCCGCAGCGTCAGGCCAACGGCGAACAGACGGCCCGCGCGATTGCCATGCTGCCGATTCTGACCGGCCAGATCGGTCTGCCCGGCACCTCCACCGGTATGGAAGAAGACGGCACAAATTGGGAACCGACCTATCTGCCCGTGGGCACCAATCCCATCAAGGCTCAGATTCCGGTGTTCCTCTGGACCGACGCCATTCTGCGAGGCGAACAGATGGACTGGATCCACGACGGCGTCAAGGGTCTCGAAGAGGGCAAGAAGCTCGGTCACAGCATCAAGATGATCGTCAATTCCGGCGGCAACACGCTCATCAACCAGCACGGCGACTGCAACTGGACGGATAAGGTGCTGCGCGACGACAGCAAGTGCGAATTCATCGTGGTGTGCGACAACATGATGACACCTTCTGCCCGCTACGCCGACATCCTGCTGCCCGATACGCTGGGTCCCGAAACGGACGACATTTGCGGCAACGGCGACTCGATGGGTGATCTTGCCTGCATCTATCCGATGCACAAGGCGGTCGATCCCGCTTTCGATCAGCGCCCGAGCTGGGAAATCTGCCGAGGCATCGCCAAGGAACTCGGTCTGGAAGAACAGTACACGGAAGGCCGTGATCAGAAGGGCTGGATCAAGTGGTGCTACGAACAGACACGCAAGGACAATCCCGAACTGCCCGAATTCGACAAGTTCTGGAAGGCCGGCCCCACTCAGCTCTTCAATGTGAAGTGGCAGCCGATCATGTTCAGGGAATTCCGCGAAGACCCGGTGAAGAACCCGCTCAAGACGCCGTCCGGAAAGATCGAAATCTATTCCGAGGCTCTGGCCAATCTTTCCAAGACCTGGGTGCTTCCCAAGGGCGACGTCATTTCGGCTCTGCCCAAGTTCGTGCAGACCTTCGACATGCCGGGCGACAAGGCCGCCAAGAAGTATCCGCTGCAGTGCTTCGGATACCACGGTCACGGCCGCACGCACTCGACGTTCCACAATTTGCCGTGGTTGCGCGAAGTGCATCCGGATCAGGTGCTCATCAACGAACTTGACGCCAAGGCCCGCAACATTGCCGACGGCGACAAGGTGCATGTCTTTAACGACCGCGGCTGCATCGAAGTGCCCGCTCATGTCACCAAGCGCATCATGCCCGGCGTGTGCGCCGTGCCGCAGGGCGCCTGGTACAAGCCCGTCAAGAAGGACGGCAAGACGATTGACGTGGGGGCGTGCATCAATACGCTCACGGGCCATCGTCCGAGTCCGCTTGCCAAGGGCAATCCGCAGCATTCCAACCTTGTGGAAATCCGCAAGGCCTAATCCGGGAGCACAGACATGACACAACTTGGATTTTTCATTGATCTCACCAAGTGCACCGGCTGCCAGACCTGCACGGTCGCCTGCAAGGATGCACACAATTTGGAAGTCGGCCGTAATTTCCGCAAGGTTCTTGAAGCCGAGTCCGGCTCCTGGAAGCAGGACAAGGCAACGGGCGCCTGGCATCAGGATGTTTGCGCCTACTACGTTTCGATCTCGTGCAACCACTGCGCCGATCCGGTCTGCGTGAAGGTTTGCCCCACCAAGGCACATTTCAAGCGCAAGGAAGACGGTCTGGTGGTGATTGACACCAAAAAGTGCATCGGCTGCGGCGCGTGCGCCATGGCTTGCCCGTACCATGCACCGGTTCTCAATCCGGTCACCAAGAAGATGAGCAAGTGCGACGGGTGCCTCAACCGCCTGCAAGCCGGTCTTCAGCCCATCTGCGTGGAATCCTGTCCGCAGCGCGCCATCGAGTTCGGTCCGATCGAAGAACTGCGCCGCAAGCACGGCAAGCTCGCTCAGATCGCTCCGCTGCCCGATCCTGCGCAGACGAAACCCTCGCTCGTGATTCGTCCGCCCAAGGGTATGTGATTTTGGCGGCATAAGCCGATCAGAAAACCGCGCTTGACTTCAGCGGGTCAGGTGCGGCTTTTTCATGCGGCAAGGCAAACAAAAACGGCGACTTTCTAGATTGGAAAGCCGCCGTTGTCGCTAGAACGTCAAGCGAACGTTATTTCGAAGCCTTGGCCTGCGCTTCGCGTTCGGCAAAGATTTTCTCCCAGCGCTGCACCTGCAGGCGAACCTGCGCCGGAGCCGTGCCGCCGATGTGGTTGCGGGCTGCCACGGAACCTTCGAGCGTAAGCACGTCGTAGACGTCTTCGGTGATGACGTCGGAAAATTCTCGCAGCTCTTCGAGCGAAAGATCGGCGATGTCGCAGCCGCGGTCACTTGCCAGACGCACCACGCGGCCGACGATGTCGTGAGCCGTGCGGAAGGGAACGCCGCGGCGGGCGAGGTAGTCGGCAAGGTCGGTAGCCGTCGGGTAACCAGCCAGAAGCGCCTTGCGCATTTCTTCGCGGTTGGGTTCGACGCCCGCCATCATTTCGATGAACGCGCGCAGCGTGTCCTTCACCGTGTCGATGGCGTCGAACACCGGTTCCTTGTCTTCCTGAAGGTCCTTGTTGTATGCCAGAGGCAGACCTTTCATGAGCATTGCCATGCTCACCAGGTCGCCCACGACGCGCGAGCACTTGCCGCGGGCCGTTTCCGGAACGTCGGGGTTCTTCTTCTGGGGCATGATGGAGCTGCCGGTCGTAAAGCGGTCGGGCAGCTTGATGAAGCTGAAGCGCTGGCTCATCCAGATGACGAGTTCTTCGGACAGGCGCGAGATGTGAATCATCACGAGGCTGGCGGCAGCCGTGAACTCGATGCCGAAGTCGCGGTCGCTCACGGCGTCGAGCGAGTTCTGGCAAACCGCTTCAAAGCCCAGAAGCTTGGCGGTCATTTCGCGGTCGATCGGGTAGGTGGTGCCGGCAAGAGCCGCGGCGCCGAGCGGGCAACGGTTGACTCGGCTGCGCAGCTGCGTCATGCGTTCGCGGTCGCGCTCGAACATTTCGACGTAGGCGAGCAGGTGGTGCCCGAAGCTTACGGGTTGGGCGACCTGCATGTGCGTAAAGCCCGGCATGAGCGTGTCGGATTCTTTGGCGGCGTTGTGCACGAGCACTTCCTGCAGGTGGCCGAGCATGGCGATGATCTGATCAATCTCGGTGCGCAGGTACAGACGAATGTCGGTGGCAACCTGGTCGTTGCGGCTGCGGCCGGTGTGCAGACGCTTGCCCGCGTCGCCGATGAGCTGCGTCAGGCGCGCTTCGATGTTGAGGTGAACGTCCTCGAGTTCAAGCTGCCAGAGGAACTTACCCGTCTTGATCTCGTCGGAAATCTGAGCCATGCCGCGTCGGATGTCGGCCAAATCCTGTTCGGAAATCACGCCGCAGGCCGCAAGCATCTGAGCGTGCGCAAGCGATCCGGCGATATCGGCGGCCGCCATGCGCTTGTCAAAGCTCACAGACTGGGTGTATCGGAGCACGAACTCGGCAACGGGTTCGGAAAAGCGGCCCGACCAGGCTTCCTTCTTGGCATGCAAAGGATCGGCTGAGTGATTGTGCGCGTCTGTCATGGCTGAAAAAATAAATTCGTATAGTGTAGGTTGTGCCGAACCGTCAGAGCGGTTGTACTGCTCCGTCAAAAGAAAGAGCGTCCCGAGGATGCCTGAAAACAGGTTCGGATTTTTGAAAAACGCCAATAATATCAAAAGTCTCTCGCTTTTTTAGCGGCCTCAGGCAATAAATTTTGTCCAGGTCGGTTGTCTCGGAGCTTCTCTTAAGCCAGCGCGAAGAGTTGCTTTGTTAGAATCCGCGCCGAACAATGGATTGGCGGATGTTGGCGTCAATGCACGTACTGCATCCGATCTCAGCTTGAAAGAAAGACTATGACCGAACTGAAACGCTGCGTGATCGCTACGCGCGAAAGCCCTCTGGCTATGTGGCAGGCTCTGCACGTGCAGGCTTTGCTGCGCAATCGTTACCCGGAACTGGACGTCGAAATTCTCGGCATGACCACCAAGGGCGATCAGATTCTCGATAAGACGCTCTCCAAAATCGGCGGCAAGGGATTGTTCGTCAAGGAACTGGAAGCGGCGATGCTGGAAGGGACCGCAGATTTGGCGGTGCACTCGCTCAAGGACGTGCCCATGGTGTTGCCTGAAGGCTTTACGCTGGCTGCCGTGAGCTCGCGAGAAGATCCGCGCGACGCGTTTGTGAGTCCCAAGTACGAGCGTCTGGAAGATATGCCCGCAGGCGCCCGCGTCGGTACCGCGAGCTTGCGCCGTGAACTGATGCTGCGCTCCGAATTCCCGCATCTGACGGTTCTGCCGATCCGAGGCAACGTCGGCACGCGCCTATCCAAGCTCGACAAAGGAGAATTCGATGCGCTGGTGATGGCCGGTGCCGGTCTCAAGCGCTTGAAGCTCGAAGACCGAATCCGCGAGCTTTTGCCCGTCGAAACCAGCCTGCCCGCTCCGGGCCAGGGGGCTTTGGGCATCGAAGTGCGCGCCGATCGCAAGGATTTGCTGGAGTTGCTTGCTTTCATCAACGACGAGGACATTCGTTGCGCGACCGGTGCCGAACGCGCCGTGAGCCGCGCCCTGGGCGGTTCCTGCCAGGTGCCGCTTGCCGCACACGGCATCGTTGAAAACGGTGAACTGTGGTTGCGCGCGCACGTGGGCGATCACCGCGACGGCCGCAAGATCAGCGCGGAAGCCCGCGGCAAGGCTGCTGACTTTGAAGCCGTGGCCGAACAGGTTGTTGCCGATCTTAAGGCTCAGGGCGCCGAAGCGCTTCTGGCCGAAGTGCTTGCCGAGACGAGCAAATAAGTCCGACGCTGCAAGGACTTAGCAAAGGAGCGGTTTCTCTTTGCAGGAGCCGCTTTTTTTTGTATTTCGAAATCAAAACCTGTGAACTTTTGTAAAGAGGCGGGTAAAATGCGACCTCAATTAAGAATCTGATTTGGCTTTACAAAAGAAAAGCTCATGGGACTCTCTCATCAACCGGTTATTCTGATGCGCCCCGGCGCCGCCAACGATCGTCTGGCGGCCAAACTCAAAGCCGACGGCATTGAAGCCTGGTGCTGGCCGGCCTTTACGATTACGCTTCCTGAAGATCAGGAGCTCGTTGCGCAGCGACTGGCGCATCTCGACGATGTGGACATGGTGGTGCTGGCGTCGCCGGCTGCCGTGGCTGCCGTGGCGCATTGGGTGCAGGAGTGGCCCGAACACATTACGCTGGCCACCGTCGGAGAAGGCACGGCGCGCGTGATTCGTGCCGCCTGGGGTGACGACGTTCCCGTGATCTTTCCCAAGGGAGACGCCGAACAGTCAGGCAGCGAAGCGCTCTTTGATCTTTTGAAGCACACTCAAATTCCGCGCCGCGTGCTGATTGCGCGCGGTCAGACCGGTCGCGAGTGGTTGGCCGAACAGCTCACACAGCTTGGCGCCGATGTGGAAAAGTTAGCCGCCTACGTGCGCGTTCCCATTGAACTTACCACGCAGCAGATCGAGGATCTGCAAAAGGCCATTCACGGTCCGTCTCCCATCATCTACATCACGAGTTCGGATTCGGTGGCGACACTGCTGCACGCCATCCGTCCCGTGCCGGGCGCCCGCGAATGGTTCCTGCACGGCGCGGCCGTGACGATTCATCCGCGTTGCGCCGAACGCTTGCGCGAAGCCGGTTTCGTGCATGTGGAAATCACCGGCACGCTCGACGAGCGAGTGCGCGAACACATCGTTTCCAATTTGCTGCGTCTGACGTAGCCAGAGGAGACTGGGCGAGGCTAAGATTCCGACAACTGCTTGCCAAATCAAGCGGTTGCAACTAAAATCTCGCCCCTTGAAGTCGGCCCGTTCAAGTCAACGGGCTGTTTTTTGCAATTCCAAATAGAGAAGTTGAGAAATGGGTCTTGCCCGAGTGACCGCCGGCCGCGATCTGCCGCGCGACTTTAATGTGATTGTTGAAATTCCGGCCAATTCCGCTCCGATCAAGTACGAAGTGGACAAAGAGTCGGGTGCCCTGTTTGTCGATCGTTTCGTCGGTACGGCGATGCACTATCCCTGCAATTACGGCTATATTCCGCAGACGATTGCAGACGACGGCGACCCGGTTGACGTGTGCGTTCTGACGCCCTTCCCGCTGATGACCGGTACCGTGTGCCGCTGCCGCGCCGTGGCCGTGCTCGTGATGGAAGACGAAGGCGGCATCGACTGGAAGATTCTTGCCGTGCCCGTGAGCAAGGTCTGTCTGCGTTACGCCAAGTGGAAGAGCGCCGACGACGTTCCTGCCGACGTGCTCGATCAGATCCGTCACTTCTTCGAACACTACAAGGACCTCGAACCCGGCAAGTGGGTGAAGGTCAAGGGCTGGAAGAGCCCTGAAGAAGCCGAAAAGCTGATCATGGAAGGCGTCCACGGCTACGAATCGATGGAAGTCAAGCCCAAGACGGCCTAATTCCGTTTGCGGTTTTCTCCGAAATGAGTCCCTCGCTTTGAAAAAAAGCGGGGGCTTTTCGTATCCGGCGGCCGTGGCGGCGTTATAGTTTTCGCGCCTCTCAACCCACAACCATGAAACAACTGCCGTCAACTACCCCGCTCTAAAGAGCGAGGCTTGATCAAGGCCTTGGTTGACTAGCCTCAGGCCACCCAAAAGGCGGACTACGTTGGTTGGGAATGCATAGGCACCGCGGGATGTCAATCCTAGTCCCGCGCTCTGCGGTTCGCGGTTAAAAGCTCTGAGAGGTAGGAGCGGTGCCGCGAACAGGTAAACCTCTTCCAACATTGGCGAAGGATTTCAACCGGTCGAAAGACCGAGGAACCAAATCTTGAGAGTATTTGTTGTAAACAAACGAGGACAGCCCCTGATGCCGTGCTCACCGGCAAAAGCAAGGCTGCTTCTCAAAGAGAAGAAAGCAATCGTCAAAAGGCGCACGCCTTTTACGATTCAACTTACGATCGCAACGGGCGAAGCAAAGCAGCCTGTAGCGCTTGGCGTGGATTCTGGCTACAAGCACATTGGTCTTTCGGCCACAACCGAAAAGGCCGAACTCTATGCTTCGGAAGTCGAACTGCGTCAAGACATCACGGATCTTTTGTCTGCCCGTCTTGCTTTGCGCCGCTCTCGCCGCAGCCGCAAGACGCGCTACCGTGCGCCTCGTTTCGACAACCGTGTAGCAAGCAAGCGCAAAGGCTGGCTTGCACCTTCGGTGGAAAACCGCATTGCGGCGCACATGTCGCGTGTAGAAGCGGTCATGCGGGTCTTGCCGGTGACTGCCATAACCGTCGAAACAGC
>NZ_QRLV01000002.1 GCF_003472385.1 Sutterella sp. AM11-39
CATTTCGTCTTGTCAAGAGCTTTTCGAAAATTTTTTGTTTTCTTTTCGCTCTTTATTGAGAAACGTAGCCTCTCAATAAAAAAAGCTTCCTGCCGGAAGCCTTTTGGATTTTGGTTGCGGAGGGAGGATTTGAACCTCCGACCTTCGGGTTATGAGCCCGACGAGCTACCGGACTGCTCCACCCCGCGATCCGTATTTCATCTCGCCATTGACTAGCGAGACTGTGGATATTAAAGAGGTTTCTTCTTGTTGTCAAGTCTTTTTCTCAAAAAACTTGAATTTCCTCTCGCCTCCTCTGGACCGTCCATATGTTTTTCCTTTCATTTCAGGCTGTTAGCTTCTGAGTCTTTTATTATCCCACCTCTTAGCACTCCTCCTTCAAGTCGGTTTTCTGCCGATTTTTTGCCCGATTTCAGCAGCCTCGGTAAAATTAAGGATTACGGTCGCGACCGATGCAATTGTTCGGCCTCTTATATAAGGAGGATGACGGAGAGCGGCGCGCCGCACACCTTTTTTCATCAACGGCAAATCTTCCAACAGGCAACAATGCTATACAAACTCGCCAAAAGCATCCTCTTTCAGATGCAGCCCGAGACCGCTCACCATGTCATCATGGCCAATCTCGATTGGATCACCACGCTCGGCTTGCACAAGCTTCTTACTCACACGCCTCCCGAAGATCCCGTTGAAGTCATGGGCATTCGCTTCCCGAACACCATCGGTCTGGCGGCTGGCATGGACAAGGATGGCGAACGCGTGAGCGCTTTCGGTGCGCTTGGCTTCGGTCACGTCGAAATCGGCACTATTACGCCCGTGGCTCAGCCCGGCAATCCCAAGCCCCGCTGCTTCCGAGTCATTCCTGCCGAAGGCATCGTCAACCGCATGGGCTTTAACAACGTAGGCTGTGAACAGGTTCTGCGCAACCTCAAGAGCGCCGACGCCTTCCACCTGCGCGGCGGTGTGTTGGGCATCAACATCGGCAAGAACGCCGTGACCCCCATTGAAAACGCAATCAGCGACTTCCGCATTTGTCTGGCAAAGTCCTACGACCGTGCCGACTACATTGCAGTCAACATTTCGAGCCCGAACACCAAGAATCTGCGCTCGCTGCAAGCCGAAGCCCCGCTGCGCGAACTGCTCGGCGCTCTGCGCGACGAACGCAACCGTATCATCGAAACGGAAGGAGCTCCCTACAAGCCCATCGCCGTGAAGCTTGCTCCCGACCTTGAAAACGACGCCATCCTGCGCGCCGTTGACATCATCGTCGAACACGAGATGGACGCCGTCATCGCCACCAACACCACAATCGATCACTCCTCCGTTCAGGGACTTCCCAACTGGAACGAAACGGGCGGTCTTTCCGGTCGTCCGCTGATGGCCCGCTCCACCGAGTGCCTCGCCATGATTACCGATCACCTCAAGGGCAAGCTCCCCGTGATCGCCTCGGGCGGCGTCATGTCGGGTGACGACGCCGTCGTGAAGATGCAGGCCGGTGCAAGTCTCGTCCAGCTCTATTCCGGCTTTGTCTACCGCGGTCCGGAACTCGTGACCGAATGCGTGGAAGCCATCGCACGCTGGCGCAAGCAACAGAACGCCTGATCAACTCGATTTTTCGTTCACAAAGCCGCTCTCTCGCAAGGGCGGCTTTTTTCATTCATTTTTTCACGCTGTGGAAATTGTTCAAAAATCGAGTTTGCCTTAACCGAGATCAAAAAAGTCGTTTCCGACCTCTGCAACTCATATTCTTGGCCGAAGACACGGGCTCTTTTTTGCGCTATCGTAGCGACCTTCGATTAAATCGCATCTCGCGCCTGATGAAAATTTTTAAAGCGACATGCGAATATAGCTAGCCATATAACAACAACTTTCAAACGTCATGCAAGACCTTACACCGCTGCGTCCCGCCTTCTGGAACGTTCCCCTGTGGGCGGAAATCGGCGTATACGTCATCGGCATTGCCGCCGTCGTGCTCTGCATCGCCGGCATCGTGCGCGCCGTCAAGCAACGTCAAGCCACAACTCAACCCGAACCCCTTGCCGATCGCAACGCCCGGCTTGGCCGCACTCTTCTTGAAGTGTTCTGGCAAAAACGCATTCGCGACACCGCCGCCGGTAAAAATCACTTCGTGCTGTTCTGGGGATTCATCTTTCTTTTCTTCGGTACCGCCATTGCTACCATCGATTGGGACATTGCCTGGCTTGTCTTCGGCAAACGCATCCTGTCGGGCAATATCTACCTTGCCTACAAATTCGTTCTTGATCTCGCAGGACTCCTTGCCCTCATTGCTCTTGGTTTTAGCTTTTGGCGCCGCTTTATTTCACACGACCCCAAAGTCGAAGCCAACTGGCGTTTCGCCCTGGTGCTTGGCAGCCTCGCCTTCATCATTCTCACGGGTTTTTTACTCGAAGCGCTGCGTCTTGCCGTTCAGCAGCCGCAATGGGCCGGCGTGAGCTTCGTGGGCAACGCCCTCGCACAGATTTTCATCGGCACTGACCCCGAAACGCTCAAGGTCTACCACACCTTCATCTGGGTTATTCACGGTCTGGCCTCCCTGGGATTTATCGCCTCCATTCCGCTGACCTATTACGCACACCTCTTCAAGACCCCGACTTCGATCTACGTCAAGAAACCCGAACCGCGCGGTGCGCTTGCCAAAATCGAAGACATTGAAGAACAGGAACGTTTCGGCATTTCCGAATTCAGCCAGTTCGGTCGCATTGATCGCATCCGCTTCGACGGCTGCACCGAATGCGGACGCTGCACCTCCGTGTGTCCGGCTGCCGCCTCGGGTGCACCTCTGGATCCCAAGGCTCTCATCTTATCGCTCAAGGCCCGCATGAACGGCATTGATGCCGACAAGCCTCTGATCGACGGCATTGTTTCCAAGGACGCCCTTTGGAGCTGCACCACTTGCGGCGCCTGCACCAAGGTCTGTCCGGCTCAGATTCCGACTCCCGACATCATCGTTCAGATGCGCCGTCATCTGGCGCTTGAAGAAGGCGACTTCCCCGAAGGTCTGGCTCAGGCTCTGGAAAACACTTCGAGCGTCGGCAATCCCTGGGGTATGGATCCCGGAAGCCGCCTGAAGTGGGCCAAGGGACTTGACGTTGAAATCGCCAAGCCCGGCGTCGAGTACGACGTGCTCTATTGGGTCGGCTGTTCGGCTAGTTACGATCGCCGTGCTCAGAAGATTGCGCGCGCTATGGTGGAAATTTTCCACGCCGCAGGCGTCAAGTTCGCCGTCATGAGTGAAGAGCGCTGCCACGGCGAATTCGCCCGACGAGCCGGCGAAGAATACTTGTTCCAAACGGCAGCGGCCGAAAACATCGAATCGCTTTCCAAGTACAACTTCAAGCAGATTGTGGCCGCCTGTCCGCACTGCTTCAACACGCTCAAAAACGAGTATCCGCAGTTTGAAGGCGGCACCTTCCCGGTCACGAGCCATGTGCAATTCATCGCCAAACTGCTCGAAGAAAAGCGCATTTCGCCCAAACTGGCGCAAGCCGGCAGCGTCACCTTCCACGACGCCTGTTATCTGGCGCGCCACAACGGAATCGGACGCGATCCTCGCACGATTCTCGAGACGATCGGCGTCAAGCTCAAGGACCCCGAAAAACGTGGCTGCAACGCTATGTGCTGCGGCGCAGGCGGAGCACAAATCTTCATGGACAAGCCTTCGCGCATCAACATCCTTCGTCTTGAGCAACTCAACAAAACCGGAACTGACGAAATTGCCGTTTCCTGCCCGCACTGCCTCACCATGCTCACGAGTGCACAGGCTCAAACCTGCGGACGGGACGAAACGCCCAAACCTGTACGTGACATCGCTGAAATCGTTGCGCAAGCTCTTACGCAATCGACCGTCAATCCCGAAAAGGAGTGCTAAGCCATGCCTTCCAAATCAGACAACGCTGAAGTTTCGAAAGCCTCCCCCAAGGACAAAATTAAGCAAGTGCAGGTGCTCGAGCGAGCACGCCGCATCCTGCGCACACTTGCCGATTGCCCGGCGCCGGTCAGTTTGCATGAAATTTCCGAGATGACCGAAATTCACATGTCGACCGTGCACCGTCTTCTGTGGAATCTCTGCCAGGACGGCCTCGTCGATCGCATGAACAACGGCCGTTGGCGCCTGGGGCTGACTTTCCTTGAATACGGCAGCCTCGTGCGCGATCGACTTGATATTCGCGAGAAAGCGATCGGCGTGATGCAGCTTTTGTTCGAGCGCACCGGTCAAACGATCAACCTCGCGATCCGCCGCAACGACTCGATCATGTACATTGAGCACGTTTATGCTCCCGGCACGGGCGTTCGTCTGGCGCGCCGCATCGGCGCCATGGCTCCCTTGCACTGCACAAGCGGCGGCAAGCTCTTTTTGAGCGATATGCCCCCCGAAGAAGTGAGCGCCTACATCAGCCGCACGGGACTGGCGCCGCGCACGCAGCACTCGATCTGCACACCCGAAAAGCTCATCATGGAAATCAACCGCGTCAAAGAGCTCGGCTGGGCCGACGACAAGGAAGAACTGGAAACAGGCATTCGCTGCATCGGCGCTCCGATTCGCGACAAGACCGGCCGCATTGTGGCCACCGTCACCGTCGCTTCGAGCATCGAAATGCGCCACAAGCCCGACTGGGTACGGCATCTTCTGAGCGCCGTCAACGCCGTTTCGGCTTCTCTGGGATGGCTTGCTCCGGACAACCGCATCTGACGTTCACAAAGACAAAACGGACGCCGGCTTTTCCGCTGCGTCCGTTCCACGATTTCAAACGGGAGTTTCTATGGCTCCCGTTTTCGTTTAAGCGTTCAGAGCACGCCGCGTTCGGCGGCTACTTCCTGCGCCACCTTCACCACGCGGCGGGCCAGAGCCGATGTCGGATCAATGATGAAGACTTCCTTGCCGGCAATCGTCATGAACCCCTCATCAAGGATAAGCGGCAGTTCGGTGCATCCCAGAATCAGCACATTGCAGCCATGCGTCTTAACGAGATACTCGGCCGCACTGCAGAGATCCTCGCGGCACACGCCGTCGGTAAAGCCCGCCTTGGCGCCCTGAGGTCCGTAAATGGCGGCCATCACGCGCGCCTGATGTTCGTCATCGGGCACGTACATGGGCATTCCCATGGCTTCGGCCTTCTGACCGTAGAGCCCGGAGCGCACCGTACCGGTCGTCGCCATCAAGCCGATCACAGCCTTGTCGCCGAACTTCTCCTGAATCTCCTGCATCGTCACCTGCTGCATATTGATGAAGGGAATGCCGACGAAGGGTTCGATCAAAGCCACAAAAGCGTGCGCAGTGTTGCACGGCACAATGATGCAGTCACAATCGTCTTCTTCAAGGCGCTTGGCACAGTTGTACATGGAAAGCGTCGGGTTGTCACCGCCTTCGAGCAAGCACTTCGTGCGATCCGGAATCTGAGGATTCTGTTCGACCACGAGCTTGAAGTGTTCCTGATCAGTCTTGGCGGGCGTCGCCTTGACAATCTTGTCGTACAGATCAACCGTCGCGGCAGGTCCCAGACCACCGATCATGCCCACTTTAAAGGGCTTGGGCAGCGGTGTGACGTCGGCGGTCAAAAGAGCCTGAGCGTACTCGGCGGCCGACAAGCGGCCCGAATCGCAGGCAGGGTCGATCAGACGCACAGTAAATTCCGTCTGCAGCTCCGCAAAGAAGCGATGAGGGCATCCGCAGGCAAAGCCGATCACGTCGGCGCCGGCTTTCTGCAGTCGCTTTACCGCATTGAAGTTGTTGATCTTGCGTGCCGCTTCCTTGAGCGCATCCGTCGCATCGGCGGGTGCCTCCACGAAGTCGCCTTCGTCGAGCAATACCGTTACGGATGCATCCTTGGCAAGAATCGCCGCCTTGATCTCAAGAGCCGTGTCGCAATGGTGGCCAACCACAAGACCGATGGTTTTCACTTTTTCTCTCCTCCAACTCTAAGAGCGCACAAACGCCGCCCGCACCCTCGTCGTCGGGCTTCGTCTGTATCCTACTGAAAGGATAACCGCTTCGCGCCGAACTGTCTTCAACGAGCTCTTCAAACTTAGAGCCTTCTTAGGGCTTCCCACTGTTTGGCGAGTCGCTTGACACTCACTGGCATCGGTGTGCGCAATTCTTGTGCAAACAACGACACGCGAAGTTCTTCAATCATCCAACGGAAATTTTCCAACCGCTCGTCGACGGAACCCTTACGGGCCGCCATCTCGCGAGCAAGGGGCACGGCAAGCTTTTGGATTTCGGCAGTGTGCCCCGCGTCACGCACCGGATCATTGCGCAGACGCTCCAGACGCACATTGATCGCCTTGACGTAACGCGGATAGTGCTTGAGGCGTTCAAACGGCATGTTCAGCAGGAAATGCGGCACAAAGAGTCCCTGCAACTGACTTTCGATGTCCTTGACCGCCTCCGGAAAGGCGCGCGCGGCCTGCAGTCTCTTGTTGAGTCCCGTGAGTTCGGCCGCCACGGTTTCCATCAGACGCAGGTACTCACCGCCGATGAGCGTCAGACGCGAGCGTGCCTCGTCCTTTTTCTGTTGAAACTGCAGCTCATTGACCGGCCAGTCGCCTTGCATCGCAGCGGTCTCGACGGCTGCTGCCGTCAAGTCCGAACGCAATTCTTCAAAGCTCTCAAAACGCTTGGCGATCGGCGCAATGACGGCACACTGCATCTGCACGCGCTGCAATCCGTTCAGATTGCGCTCCAAATAACGCACTTGTTCACGAAGTTGCAACTGAAAAAGCCGCCGCAAACCGGCGCGATGCGCCTTTCGAGCATCCTGCAAATCGTCAAACACGTCCAGAGCACACGAATCTCCCTTGTCCACCAAAGCCGGATGTCCTATCAGCGTGAGCCCCCGGCGGCGAATTTCCATGAGTTCCGGCAATTCCCCAAACGTCCAATTGGTAATGTTGTCTGTCAGGTCCGCCGAAACGGAAGCGTCGGCCTGAGCCACATTGCGGAAAGTCTCCTGCGCCTGAGTACCGAACTCGGCACGAAGCTCGGCCAAATTTCGGCCCATTCCGATCTGCCGCCCGTGTTCGTCAAGCACCTTGAAGTTCATAAACAGGTGCGGCTGCAACATTTCAAGCTTAAAGTCGGTGCGCTCGCAAGTCGTCCCGGTCTGTTCTCGAATGTCGGCAATCAACGCGTCCACTAGCGTTTTGGACTGTACCTGTACACCGCCCGTTCTCTCGAAAAATCCGTCGGCGTACTTGTCGATCGGCACACAATGGCGACGATAGCGCTGCGGCAGCGATTTGACGAGCGCTCTGACCTTTTCCTTAAGCATACCGGGCACCAGCCACTCGCAGCGCACAGCATCGATCTGATTGAGCGCGAAAATCGGCACGGCAAGCGTGACGCCGTCTCGGGGAGAACCTGGTTCGAAATGATAAGTGAGCGCCATTTCGATACCGGCAGCGCGGTAGGTCTTGGGATACCACTGCACGGTGACGCCGCTTGCGTCATGTCGCATCAGATCATCGCGCTTCATGAAGAGAACTTTCGGATTCTCTTTTTCCGCGACACGACGCCACTTTTCAAACGTGGAGCCACCCACGACCGATGCATCCAGAATCTTGTCGTAAAAGGCGTAGATCGTCTCGTCGTCAACGAGCACGTCCGGGCGACGCGTCTTGTTTTCGATCTCTTCGATTTCTCGCACCAAGCGCTTGTTGTGCGCAAAGAAAGGCGCACGCGTTTCGTACAATCCTTCGACCAGCGCCTGACGAATGAATATGTCGCGTGCCACGACCGGATCGTGCGGCGCAAATTGCACACGGCGATCGGTGTACACGGGCAAGCCGTAAAGCGTACCGCGCTCAAGCGCCACCACTTCGGCACGCGTCTTTTCCCAATGCGGCTCGCTCCAACTCTTTTTGATGAGGTGGCCGGCAGCCCTCTCAATCCATTCGGGTTCAATATCGGCCACACATCGCGCAAACAAGCGGCTTGTTTCCACCAACTCGGAAGCCATCAGCCATTTACCGGCCTTCTTTGCCAACGCAGAACCCGGCCAGACCCAAAAACGAATGCCGCGCGCTCCCAGATAGGGAGCCGCCCGCAGGTCGGCCGACAAATCACGCATACCGAGATTGCCCAAAAGCCCTGTCAGAAGAGAGGCATGCAAGGCCTCGTAGTCGGCCGGTTCCTCACTCGTCTTCCAGCCGATTTCTTCCGTGAGTTCCTTCAGTTGACGCCACACATCGCGCCACTCTCGCATACGACGAGGAGAAATGAAGTTGCGATGCAGCTTTTCGGTGAGCTCTCGATTGCTTGTCTTATTGGCGCGCTCGGTCTCGAACCAATTCCAAATGTTGATATAGCTCAGGAAGTCACTTGACTCATCGGCAAATCGTTTGTGCGCCTGATCGGCTTGCTGCTGCGCGGGAAGCGGACGTTCGCGCGGATCCTGCACGGCAAGCCCCGAAACCACCACCAATGCTTCCTTGAGTGCTCCGCGACGAGAGGCTTCGAGCAACATACGGGAAAGCTTCGGGTCAACAGGCAGGCGCGAGAGCATGCGACCGACGTCAGTAAGTTCTCCGTTTTTCTCCAACGCATGAAGTTCCGACAGAATGGCGTAACCGTCGGCAATAGCTTTGGGCGGAGGCGGCTGCACGAAATCGAAGTCACGTACGTCGCCCAACTTCAAAGCCTTCATGCGCAAAATGACGGCTGCCAGATTCGAACGCACGATTTCCGGATCGGTGTAGTCCGGGCGTCTGGCCCAATCGTTTTCGTCGTAGAGACGAATGCAGATGCCGTCGGCCACGCGTCCGCAACGGCCGGCGCGCTGATTGGCCGAAGCCTTGCTCACGGGTTCAACCAACAGCTGCTCGACCTTGTTGCGATAGCTATAGCGCTTGATGCGCGCAAGTCCCGTGTCAACCACATACCGAATGCCGGGAACCGTAATCGACGTTTCGGCCACGTTGGTAGCCAACACAATGCGCCGGACGCCGCCGCTTTTGAACACTCGTTCTTGCTCCTGCGCAGAAAGCCGCGCATACAGCGGCAATATTTCCACCAGTCCGGGGCGATTACGGGCACGAAGCACTTCGGCGGCTTCACGGATTTCGCGCTCTCCGGGCAAAAACACCAGAATGTCGCCGCGCCCGGCGATCTGCAGCTCATCACAAGCATCGGCCACGGCGTCCATCAGCGTCTTGTCGTCGGCCTCATCGGTATCGTCCACCGGACGCCAGCGAATCTGCACGGGATAGGTGCGCCCCGAGATCGTAAACACCGGTGCCGGTTTGCCGTTGATTTCAAAGTGCTTGGCAAAGCGTTCCGCATCAATTGTTGCCGAGGTGATGATGACCTTGAGATCCTTTCGCTTGGCAAGTACCCTCTTAAGGTAGCCCAAAAGAAAATCAATGTTGATGGATCGCTCGTGCGCTTCGTCGATGATGATCGTGTCGTAGCGCTTTAACAGAGGATCGGTCTGCGTTTCGGCCAGCAAAATGCCGTCGGTCATCAGTTTGATGGCCGCTCCCGGCATCGTCTTGTCGGTAAAGCGAACCTTGTATCCCACGATTTCGCCGACTTCGCTTTCAAGTTCAGCCGCAATGCGTTTGGCAATGGAACTCGCGGCAATGCGACGCGGCTGTGTGTGTCCGATCAAGCCTTTGGTTCCTCGTCCTGCCAAAAGACAGATTTTGGGCAACTGCGTCGTCTTGCCCGAACCGGTCTCGCCGCAAACGACGATGACCGGATTTTCCCGAATGGCTTTGACAAGTTCTTCTCCGTGCTCGCTCACAGGCAGACCGGGAGCAAGCGTCACGGGTTTCGTAATCGGATTGGGCGGCACAAAAGGTGAACGCCGCGTCTGGGCAACGGGCATCAATTCGCGGCGAGAGGATTCGTTCGCAGAGTCCGGCTGCACCGTTTTGAGTAGGCGCCTCTCCGATTTCATCCGCATCGGCTGTGCTTTAGATTGGTCCTTGACCTGCTGCGCTTTGCTGCTCGCACATTTCGATTCGTGTTTTCGCTCGATCAATTGTTTTTCCGGCATCTTCACAGCCTGCGGCTCACGACGCACGGCATGTGTGCGCTGCGCCGGCTTGGTTTCCGGCTTGGCAGCCGGCTTCTCGGACTCGGGTTCTTTACGGTTCTGCTGGCGTGTACTTTCTTCAAAAGCCTTCTTTACCGACGCGTCCGCGTATCGCAAGGCTGCTGCCGTAAGCTTTTTGCTGCCTGAGGAAGTGGGCACCCAAGCCTTAGTTTGAATCTGTCCTTTTTCAACAAGGCTTTTGAGTGCACCGAATGGATTGTCGTTTTGACTCATGTAGTTTGATTTTGACAGACCGCTTGAGGTCTCGTTTTTGCAATTGTTTTAGTGTGCAGACGAAGTCTACCGAAACGCCGATTCGCCTTACACCTCAACTTTAGATGCTCTTGTTTTTTTGTTAAACGTAAAACTTCGCTCAGCACTCTAAGTCTTTAGAATTTGGCAACCTAATTTCACCAATATGCTTTTTGGTTTTCACAAAAAGCGTTCGGAAACTGCCATGTCCGAAAAATACGAAACGATAGTCCCAAGCGAACCGGATGCCGGAGAGCGGCTGCAATGGGTTTCCTGGCTGCGAAGTGCAGCTCCTTATGTCCATCTGCATCACGGACGAACTTTTGTCATCAGTTTTGCCGGGGAAGTCGTTGCCGACAGGACGCTCCTCAATCATCTCGTGATGGACGTGAGCCTCATTGCCAGCATGGGAATGCGCGTTGTGCTCGTGCACGGTTCCCGCCCGCAGATTGAAGAGCTCATGAGTCTTCGCAAACTCGAAGGACAGTTTTATAAGGGTGTGCGCATCACCGGTCCTCAGGAACTTGAGTGCGTCAAGGAAGCGTGCGGCGAAACGCGCTTTGATATCGAAGCGGCCTTCTCTCAAGGTCTTCCCAATACTCCGATGCAGCACTCTCGAATCAAGGTGGTTTCGGGGAACTTTGTCACGGCTCGCCCCATGGGCATCATTGACGGGGTGGATTATCTGCACACAGGCGTTGTCCGCAAAGTGGATGCTGAGAGCATTCAGGATCTGCTCTCGCGCGGAAACATCGTTCTTGTAAGTCCGACGGGTTTTTCGCCCACAGGGGAAGCCTTCAATCTCACCACGGAAGACGTTGCTACGGCGATTGCCGTTGCAATACACGCCGACAAACTCATTTTGTCGGTCGGTGTCGACGGTGTGCGCATTCAAGGTGAAAAACAACAGGACCTCACGGCCCAGCAAGCGCAGGCCCTGATTCAGAGCAAACAAGTCGACGACGAAGACGTCTACAACCTCGGCTATGCTCTGCGGGCCATCAAGGGCGGCGTTGACCGCGTTCACATTGTGCCTTACGCCATGGACGGCGGCATTCTCACGGAACTCTTCACTCACGACGGCGTCGGCACCATGATTTCCACGGAAAACATGGAGTCGCTTCGCGAAGCCACCATTGACGACGTGGCAGCCATTGTCAAGCTGCTCGAGCCGTTTGAAGCCGAAGGCATTTTGGTAAAGCGCCCTCGCGAGAAAATCGAACGCGAAATCAGTCACTTCACGGTTCTCGAACACGACGGAATCATCTACGGCTCCGCCGCACTGTATCCTTACCCCGAAGCTGAAATCGGAGAGATGGCCGCCGTGGCCGTGCACCCGGACTATCAAGGGGCCGGAGACGGAGATCGATTACTGCGCCGTATCGAACAACGCGCTCGAGAAACCGGCCTCAAGCGCATTTTCGTACTCACCACGCGAACGGCGCATTGGTTCATTAAGCGAGGCTTTGAAGAGGCCACCGTAGAAAATCTTCCGATTGAAAAGCAACGGATGTATAACTGGCACCGCCGTTCTAAGATTTTTATAAAAACGCTTTAACAAAGAAGGAGCAAACGACTATGGCACGTACCGTGCATTGCGCAAAACTCAAAAAGGACCTCCCCGGCCTTGCCTATCCTCCCGTTCCTGGCGAACTCGGCAAGCGCATCTGGGCAAACATCAGCAAAGAAGCGTGGGACGAATGGGTAAAGCTTCAGACGATGATGATCAATGAATACGGTCTGAACTGCGCCGATCCCAATGTAAGAAAGCACCTTCTGAGCCAGTGCGAAAACTATCTTTTCGGCGACGGCGTGGATCCGATTCCCAACCACGTCCCTGTGGAATAAGCAAGACTCCGGCAAAAAGAGCGCCAGCCTGCACGGCGGCGCTCTTTTTTGCGTTCCGATTCGGATTGTTTCGATTAACGCGCCTTTTCGATCGTCTTGACGCCTTCGGACGTACCGAGCAGCAAAACGTCTGCACCGCGCGCAGCAAAAAGTCCCACGGTCACGACACCGGGCAAAGCGTTGATGGTTTGTTCCATCGCCTTGGGATTCTCAATCATGAACTGTCGGCAATCGAGAATACGGCAGCCGTTGTCGGTCGTGAAGTCACGTTCCACAGGATCGGCGCCGAGCTTACGAAGCGAACGGGCGACACTTGACACCGCCATCGGAATCACTTCCACAGGCAGCGGGAACTTACCGAGCATCTTGACGAGCTTGGATTCGTCGGCAATGCACACGAACATCTTGGCAACCGAGGCCACGATCTTTTCACGCGTGAGCGCTCCGCCGCCGCCCTTGATCATTTCGAAGTCATCGTTGATTTCATCGGCACCGTCCACATAAACGCCGATTTCCTCGACTTCGGAAAGGTCGATGACCTTGAAACCCAGTTCAAGGAGTTTCTTGGTGGAGCGCTCGGAGCTCGAAACACATGCGCTCGGGCGAATGTCGCTTTGCGCAAGCGCGTCGATGAAGCAGTCGACCGTCGAGCCGGTGCCGACACCGAGCACGTCGCCGTCCTTGACATAGTTGAGAGCCGCCTTGCCGACCAGGCGCTTGAGTTCGTTCTGATCCATTTGAAATTCTCTTTAGATGCTATGGGTGTGGATGCCGCCATTTTACCGTCCTCGAGCCTAGGTCTTTTACAATGGGAGCCTGCGGCAGCCGAAAGCAACCGGCACGTCCAATTTGTTGACAGCTTTTCTTCGTCCATGCTCAAGACCAGCAAAATCAAAGTCGACGACAAACTGCTTGAACTCATCAGCGCCGATAGTCTGCGCGTCAATCGCTTCGGCCTGTATGTGACGGTCGCGGCCATCGTCTTCATTCTGATCTTGTGCACGACGAGTCTTTGGTTTATCGACGACGAAAGCCGCAAGCTTGAAGCTTCCGCCCAGACTGCGGTCAACCAGTCGATCGCACGTCAGTTTGAAGAACGCACGCTCGCGCTTGCTCACAGCCTGGATGCACCCGCCAAACGCTTCTATCAAACAGAAGACTGCGAAGTGTTTGCCGTTGTCTTTGCGCTGCATCCGGCTCTCCGGGAAGTGGTCCTCGCACAACCCGACGGTTCCGTTCGTGCCGCCTGCCGAGGTCACCTCTACTCCGAAATGACGCCGCGCGCCGTAGGCACCAGCATTGCCGATCAGCGCGCCACTCAGGACGCCATTGCCTTCTCAATCATGAGCGAGCATCCGGTCTTCTCCGAACCGTACGTTCGACAGCACCGCATGACGACCTATGCTGACCTGGTGATTCCGATTTCAACCGGAGAAAGCGTCATCGCTTCGCTCTCGCTTACCCGTCTGCTGAGGGATCTCGTCGGCGAAGCCAATCTGCACACCGCTTACCGACTGGACATTCTGGTCGACGGCAGCAGTTTCCCGCCGAGCCTCTATGCGCCGATTCCCGAAGGCAGTGTCTCGGTCGAAACGCAGCTCTCGCCTTTACCCTACAACGTCTCCTTTATCACCACCAATACAGCGCCCAAAACCTTACTGGTGGATTCGACTCCCGCCAAAACCATCATCGTTCTCGCACTCGGACTCCTGTTTACACTCACGCTGCTCTTGCGCTATCAGATCCGTCAGATGCGCTCGGAAACGGAACTTCGCGCCCGAGTGGCCATTCAAAAAACTTTCAATGACTCGATTACGGATGGCCTGCTTGTTGTAGGGCTCACCTCGCGCGTGCTCTTTTCCAACACGGCCTTTGACAAGCTATTCGGCTACAAGGAAGAAAGTCCCGTGGGACTGTCGGTACGCGAAGCCATCGGCATATCGGTGGATGTAGTCGATCCGCAGCGCTTTCACGAGGGCAAAGTCGTTGAACTCGAATATACGGCTCGCCGCCGAGACGGCACCGAATTCGACTGCCATATTTCAGTGACGCCATTAAAACCCATTCAGGGCAGGACCAAATCCATGGGGTGGCTTGTTGCGGTAAGAGACGTTACCGAACAGCGCCGCGCTCGTCTGGCTTTAGCCACCGAGCACGAACGCACCGTGATGATGATCGAATCCATGAATGCAGCCGTAAGCGTCGTTCATCTGGAAGAAAACAACAACGAACTGTTGTACGCCAACGCGCTCTACTGCAAATACTGGGGGCAGAGTGTCGAAGGACACGTGCGCATCCGAGATCTCTTCAATCAGGCTTCCGCCGTCGGCCATACGGCCGAAATTCATGACAAGAAAAACGGTCGTTGGCTGTCGGTGACACGCAGCGTGCTGCCCTGGCCGGGCAAAGGCGCTTCGGAAATGCTCGCCGTCACGGATATCACCGACCGAAAGGAAGTCGAAAACCTGATGCAGGTACAGGCCAAGGCCGCCGAAAGCGCGTCTCACCTCATCACCATGGGCGAAATGGCAAGTTCTCTCGCCCACGAACTCAACCAGCCTTTGGCTGCGGTGCAGAACTACGCCTCCGCGACACTGACCATGATGCAAAAGGGCCGCACGAGCGAAGACCGCGTTGCCGAGGCGCTTACCAAGATCATCAACCAAACGCAGCGCGCCGCCTACATCATCCGCCGCATCCGAAGCTTTGCCAAAGCCAAAGGGGGTGAAGCCAACATCACGACCGTAACGGTCGACAAAATCGTTGCGGCCACCATGGAACTTGCCTTGATTCAGGCCAAGCGCTTCGGCATGAAAATCAAGGTTTGCGTCCTGTGTCCCGGTCACGAACTTGTGTGCGACGCCGTGATGATCGAGCAGGTTTTGCTCAATCTTCTCAAAAACGCGATGGAGGCCAGCCAGGAGACGGATTCCGAGACAGTGGAATTCACGGTGACGGCGACCGACACGCAAACCATCTTCGAAGTGGCCGATCACGGCTGCGGCATGCCGGTCGAACCCGATAAAGTCTTTACGCCATTTTTCACGACCAAGGTGACCGGCATGGGTATCGGTCTCAACATCTGCCGATCCGTAGTGGAAAGTCATCGCGGAAGAATAGTCATCTCTGAAAACGCGGGCGGCGGTACAATCTTCAGAGTGCTTTTGCCGAATTCCACCTTCGCCCCTGCCGAGACTGCGCAACAGAGCGGAGATTCAGGTACGGCAACCGATTCCAATTCGCAATAGCATATGACTGCAGCTATTGTTGCAGTCCCCGACATCAGAAACAGAAGTAAAAGAAGCATATGGCCTACTCCCCCTATCAATCCGATGCCGTCAAAACCCTGGGAACCGTTTACGTCGTTGATGACGATGAGGCGGTACGAGACTCCATCCGTTGGTTGTTGGAAGCAAGCGACTATCGCGTCGAACTCTACGACAGCGGCGAGAGCTTCATCGCAAAGTACGATCCGCGCGAAATCGCCGTGTTGCTGCTTGACGTCCGCATGAGCGGCATGAGCGGCCTGGAAGTGCAGGAACACCTCCTGGCACGTCGAGCCGATATTCCGATTATCTTCATCACCGGTCACGGCGACGTTCCGATGGCTGTCAACGCGCTCAAAAAGGGTGCCGTGGATTTCATCGAAAAGCCCTTTGATCCGGCCGCATTAAAGCAGCTCGTCGAACGCATGCTCAAGGAGGCGCATGATCGCCGTCGTGCTACCGAGCAGAAGAACCTCAACACGGCATTGCTGCGCAAGCTCACCACACGCGAACAGCAAGTGCTTGAGCGCATCACCGCCGGTCGACTCAATAAACAGATCGCCGATGACCTCGGCATCTCGATCAAGACCGTGGAAGCACACCGCGCTTCGATCATGGACAAGACCAATTCCGGCACCGTGGCCGACCTGATGCGCGTGGTGCTCGGTGCACAGACGGAAACCAGACAGGACTACTGATTTCCAGCGTAATCGACAACACAAGCAAACGGCGCAGCTCCAAACGGTTGCGCCGTTTTTGCGTCTCTCCGACAAACTCGAAATCCTCCTTCGGATTGCTAAAATGAAGCTCACTTACGAAACGCGCTTCAGAAACTGACTGCGCCTGCAACCCACGGTTTTCACCGCTTGCAGGCGTTTGTTTATCCATCTGTGAAGCGCTGATTTTTTTCGAGAAACACACGGAAGTCTGCGAGCGCAACACACAATGGCACAGGTCTACTTTTTAGTCCCCGGATTGATTCCCGGACCCGCAGCAAAAGACATAATTTCCGGCGCAACAATCGATCGCCTGCGCAAAACCATAGGCCGCTTGTCGGACGACCCCGTCCTGCAGCCGCTCGGATCCTCCGTCTTTGCCAAAAGCGTGCACCTGTCCTGGATGTGGTCGGTTTTGACACGTCGCGCCCTTCCCTTTACCTCCGCGCCTTATGCCTGGGCCGTCCAAAACGGTCCGATGCTCTCGGGCGACATCTGGTCCCTGACGCTTAGCAACCGACGCAAGGACGGTTCACTTGCCCCGGCAAATCTGTCTCACGACGACATGGAGGCCGCCTGTGCGGCGCTAACGCCTGTGTTGCTTGACATGGGCTTTGTGCTGCAACGTTGGGATCCGCACCTGTATCTGACCCGCAAGAAAAAGCTCGTGGCTGCCGCCGCTCCTTTTGACGTGGTTCAAACGCAAGACGCCAATCCCGAAACTTGGATTGAAGGGGCGGAAAAAAGCGAGTTGATCAAACTGCTTGGTGCCTGTGAAACGGCGCTTGCCGCCGTGGGCAGTCCCGCTGAGACGGTGTGGCTTTGCGGCGGAGGCGGCGCGTTTGACTACGTCTATCCGCCCACCAAGATCCGCTCGGTGCTCACCGACAACGAAGCTGTCAAAGGCTGGGCGTTAGCCGCAGGCATCCTTTTGCAGCGCATCGGCCATGTTACGGGAGCCGAATCGTGGCTCGAAGACGCTCCGCAGGGCGAATGTATCGCGCTCATCGAAAACCTTTACGAACCTTGGCTCAAGCAAGATTGGCAAACCTGGGAAGCGCGCATTCCCGAAGTCTGCGAACGCATTGATGTGCTGAGTGCCGCCTCCAAAAAGAAGGGATGCGACGCCGCGCTCATCGTTGGTACGGGCGACGGCTTTACCGTATCGTGTCCCAAGCGTCTTTCGTCTGCTCGCTCGCTTTTGGCGCGCCTTACCGGTTCGGACATGAATCCCGCTTCGATCCTCTTTCTGGAGAATGCTTCGTGAATACCCGCTTTTGTTTGCGTCCCTACGACAAAGTCGTCAGCGAGAAGCTTGAACACGCGGGCATTCTTCGCCCGATCGCACGCGCGCTTTCGGCGCGCGGCGTGAAGTCTTCCGACGATCTGCTCGAAGACTGGACCGCACTTTTGCCTCCTGCCTCGCTGCGGGGTACGCAGCAAGCCGCCGAGTTTCTGGCTGACGCCATTCAAAGCCACAAGCGCATCACGGTTGTTGCCGACTACGACTGCGACGGCGCCACAGCCTGCGCGATCGCCGTCCGAGGTCTTGCCATGATGGGCTGTCAGGCTCAATTCATCGTGCCCGATCGTTTCAAGCTCGGCTACGGTTTGACGCCCGCCATCGTGGATGCAGCCGCTCAAGCACACCACCCCGACATCATCATCACCGTCGACAACGGCATTGCCAGCGTCGAGGGCGTGGCACGCGCCACTGAGCTTGGCATCGACGTCGTCATCACCGATCATCACCTGCCGGGTGATCTCCTGCCCAAAGCCGCCTGTATCGTCAATCCCAATGTCAACGGATGCGATTTCCCAAGCAAGGCCCTCGCCGGCTGCGGCGTGATGTTTTATGTTCTCATGGCGCTTCGCACTGAGCTAAGAAACCGCGGCTTGTTCGATCGTGCGTCACAGCCTCGTCTGGACAAATTGAGCGATCTGGTTGCTCTCGGAACCGTCGCCGATGTCGTGCAACTTGACCACAACAACCGCGTCTTGGTCGCACAAGGTCTCAATCGTGTGCGGCGCGGTCAGGCCTGCCCCGGCATCAACGCGCTTTTTGAAGTCACCGGGCGTGATCCGGCCAATGCTACGGCGCGCGACTTCGCCTTCGGTATTGCTCCGCGCATCAACGCCGCAGGGCGACTCACCGAAATGGGCATCGGCATCGAATGTCTCCTCACGGACGACCCTGTCACGGCACAGGAACTGGCGCAAGAGCTCGATTCGCTCAACCGCGAACGCCGCGAGCTGGAGGACACCATGCAGCTTGATGCCAACGCTTTGGTAAGCCACATGGACTGGGAGCACCGCGCCACAGTCACGCTTTTTGAGCCTGATTGGCACCAGGGCGTAGTCGGTCTGGTCGCCAGCCGCGTCAAGGAAAAAATCAATCGTCCCGTCATCGCCTTTGCGCCGGACGATGAAGAAGGTTTACTAAAGGGTTCCGGCCGTTCGATCGAAGGCATTCACCTGCGCGACGCTTTGGATCATGTGAGCAAGATGCGCCCGGACATCATCGAGCGTTTCGGCGGTCACGCCATGGCAGCGGGCCTCACCATTAAACGTGACAACCTTGACGTCTTCATTGAACTTTTCGAAAAGGCCGTTTCAGAGTCCGTGTGTCCGGAGACGTTTGATCGCGTCATCTACACGGACGGTGCACTCGCTCCCGAGGAAATCACGTTCGGACTCGTTAATGCCCTTTCAGGCCGCATCTGGGGACAAGGTTTCGAGCGTCCGGTGTTTGCCAACGACTTCACCATTCTTTCGCAGCGCGTCCTAAAAGAAACGCACTTAAAGCTTGTGCTTGACATGGCCGGCAACCGCTTTGAAGGCATCTTCTTTCGGCGCAACGAACCGCTTGCCTCACATGTCAAGCTCGCTTACCGCCCCGAGATCAACGAATACCTAGGGCGGCGCTCCATTCAGCTTGTGATCGAAGCAGTGGAAGGCTAGGTTCTCATCCTTGCCGGAGCGTTCACTTTTTTACGTTCCGGTAAGGTGTTCGGCTACGGTCCCAAACTCGCAATGGGGACAACAAGGACACCGTCGTCACGTCGATAAGCAAAATCTCCCAACGCCGTCAAAACCATCAAAAATGACGGCTTTTGCATCTTTGTGGTATCCAGCTTATCTGCCAACGCTTTCAAGGTCCTGACACCGTCTGCAATGCCTTGTTCGCTTCCGAGCTTAATTTCTATGAGGCCATAGGTGCCGTTACGACGATGGATCACTGCATCGCATTCGAGACCGCTTTTATCTCGGTAGTGATATAGGTTACCGTCCAGAGCCTCGGCGTACACCCGTAGATCACGCACGCAAAGCGTTTCAAACACAAATCCGAACGTTTCCGGCGCCAACAGCAAATCCTGCGGTCCGATGCCCAACGCGCCTGCGGCGATGGAAGGATCAGAAAAGTAGCGGGTATCGGAGGTTCGAATGGCTGTTTTGGAACGCAGATTCGGATTCCATGCAGGCAAATCTTCGATGACAAAAATCTTCTTTAGAGCGTTCAAATAGCCGAGGATCGTTTTGTCCGATACGCCTCCTCCTTCGCCTCCTTCAATGTCTTTTGCCAATTCAGGCGCTGAAATCTGCTCTCCCTGATGCCTGGCATAGGCTCGTAACAGGCGACGTGTTGTTTCTTTATTACGCTTAACGTTGTCGGCTCGTGATATGTCAGCATGGATGATTGCCTCCACATAATTGAAAGCGTTGTCAAGCGCATACTCGGGTTCGAGCTGCAAGGCCGGCGGCCAGCCGCCGCGACAAGCACAAAAAGCCGTTTCTTCCAAAGAACCATTACTTGCGCATCCGATTCCATGCTTTCCGGCAAACAGTGCTGTCAGACTGACAGCTCCCGACGACTCTCCCGATTCGACCAATGTCATCGGCCGCATTTTGAGCCAGGCAAATCGACCTGTGCCACTGTGTTTCAGTAGAGCCACATCCACCGGCACAGCCGAACCCGTCAGCAGGAACTGACCTTTTTCTCCGTTTCGAGCATCCACCTCTCGGCGAATTGCATCCCAGAGATTCGGAGCAAGCTGCCACTCGTCAATCAATCGAGGGGTGTCCCCCTGCAAAATGAGCTTTGGGTCCAACCTTGCGAGCTCGAGTGTTCGCCCTGGCTCCATGTTGAGGACACTTGCAGCCTGCTGCATTGCCGTGGTTGATTTGCCGCACAATTTGGGTCCCTCAATCAGCACCGCTCCCATTGTCATGAGGCGACGTTTGAGCATCGTGTCGACAATGCGTTTTTTGTATTTAAATTTGCTCATTTTCCATTTGGCCGATTTTCATTTAACCAGTTGGCCAAATTTTACTTAACTATTTGGCCGATTTTCATTTAACCAGTTGACCAAAATTCATAGAAATCCGCGAGGAAACCTGCGGCTTTAGCCGCGGGTTGTTTACTTCAACTCATAGCGAAGCGGGATACGCAGGCGGACTGCATTTTGCGGCTGTCCCCAATGTGCCTGAGCCGACTCGACGGCCCGTTTGGCCATGTTGTCAAGCATCACCTGGCCTGAGCTCGTGTGGATTTCAAACGCATCCATCGACCCGTCTTTTCGCACGACAAACTGTACCGTCACCGTCCCCTCCAGACGCAGTTGTCGAGCTCGACGCGTGTAGCGCAACTCCGATTCGATGCAGCGCTTGACCTTGGCTAAAAACGGATCGTCTTTTTCACCAAAGACAAGCGTGGCAATGCCGCCCTGCGCAGAAGCCGTAGCAGCGCCTCGATCGGTTTGAATCGGCGCCGGGGCCAATGCTTTAGAGCTTTGCTGCACTTGACTCGATTCGGTCTGTTTGTCCGTCTTCGGAACAGTCTTCCGCACTTGCTTTTTGGGCTGCGACTTCGTCAGCGTATGCGGCTTTTTCTCCACCTTTTTTTGCTGCGCTTTTTTCAACGCAGGCTCGGGTTTGGGTTGAGGATTGACGATTTCCTTAGGCTTCGGTTCTGTTCGTACTTCCGGTTCAGGTTCCGGAAGCGATTCGGCAGCCGCTACTTCCGGTGTCGATACGCCTCCGCCGCTCATCTGCGCAAATGAAAGCGCAACCGTCTGCTCCTGTCCCGCCGCCTTAAACGTTGTCTCCGGTACGGAGTTCCAAGCAAACACAAACGCAGGCAGGTAGATGAAGCACGTCAGGAAAAACGAGCTTGTCAGGCGTTTTTTGTCTTTATGTTGCCTTGTGTTCTGTCGCAATTCGGAAGTTTTCATGGCGGTATTTCTTAAAAACATCAATCACCGTGATGAAATGCTCGAACTTGGAATCCTTATCGATGCGAAGAACCACGTTTTCCTGGCGAGACAGATTCTTAACGGCTTCGTCAAGTTCTTGCGCCGTCACGCTCTTGCCGTCCCAATAGAGAACTCCGGCGTTATCAACCTGCACCAGTCGGGAATTGTCGTTTGCCGTTACCTTCGCCCCTGCCTCGGAAGCAGGCAGTGAGATCTTGATTTCTCCCTTGGCGATGAAGGTCGAAATGGACAAAACCATCGCAAGCAGCACCAACATGATGTCGATGAAGGGCACGATGTTGAGCGGCTCCTTTTTGGGTATCTCGATCATTTGCCGTGCGCTTCCTTCCATTGTGTTGAAAGAACGTTGATCTTGCGCTGCAGCCCGTTGTAGACGATGAGCGTAGGAATAGCCACGGCCAAACCCAGAGCTGTCGCTTTGAGCGCAAGCGACAGACCGGTCATGATCTCGCCCGCGTTGATGTTCCCGGTCGTGCCCATGTCATAAAACGTGATCATGATGCCGAGCACGGTCCCGAGCAGCCCCACATAGGGTGCGTTGGAATAAATGATGTAGAGCGTTGTGAGATGGTCGGTGAGCGCCTTGTCGTACGAGTCCTGCGTGTCGTACTCTTTGGGATCGAGAGTGCGCAGGAAAATCAGGCGCTCGGCCGTAAGCCACACCGTG
This sequence comes from Sutterella sp. AM11-39, assembly GCF_003472385.1. Classification (GTDB taxonomy): domain Bacteria; phylum Pseudomonadota; class Gammaproteobacteria; order Burkholderiales; family Burkholderiaceae_F; genus Duodenibacillus; species Duodenibacillus intestinigallinarum. Next base: position 22,075 of record NZ_QRLV01000002.1, read on the forward strand.
ATGAACCCCATCAAACCGAGGATTCCGAAAACGAAGTAATCGACACTGTCTTTTAGAAATTCCACATCCAGCCTCGTGTGCGGCGGTGCGAACGGTCTTTCGGATACCGCTTCGCAACCAAAAACAGGTTATTGGCCAACTCCGAATGCGTTGGAGCCCTTATTTTACCTATCATCTCAATAAATGAGAACTATTCTCATTCTTAATTAAAGCATCTCCTTCCCGTCGGTTGACAGCTTATGCGGCACACTGCCGGCCTTGTGCTTCGGAAGCCTTGATTTTTCTGAAAAAAGCTTGGAAAGACGGCGCCGCTCAAGGTAAAATTGCGAGTTTTCAAATTTCTCTGAGGCGCCTGCCGACGACCGGATGTCTTCCGCACGGTTTCCGGCCGCGGGCTCTGTGCGCCCTTACAACGCAGACTTCAAAATGGAAGCCGAACGCATCAATCAAATTAACAATCTGTGCGACGACCTTGCTCACCGTCTTGCTGAGCTTAGGGGGTATCTTTGACGTCGACCGCAAGGAACGACGCTTAGAAGAAGTCAACCGCGAGGTTGAAAACCCGGCGCTCTGGGACGATCCCAAGCGCGCACAGGAAATCAGCAAAGAACAAAAACTTCTTGAAGACCTCGTCGGGAGCTTCAAGCGCTTGAGCGCGGGCATCACGGACGCCAAGGAGCTTTTCAACATGGCCATTGCCGACGAAGATTTCGACGGCGCCGAACTCGTGGCCGAGGAAGTCGAAACCTTCCGCCACGACGTGGAAAAGCTTGAATTCAAGCGCATGTTCAACAAGCCTCAGGACAGCGCAAACTGCTACATCGAAATCCAGGCCGGCGCCGGCGGCACCGAAGCTCAGGACTGGGCAAGCATGCTCGAGCGTATGTACTTGCGCTACGCCGAACGCGCCGGATTCTCCGCGAAGCTCACGGAAGAAACCGAAGGCGACGTCGCAGGCATCAAAGGCTGCACGATCTACGTTCAGGGCGAATGGGCCTACGGCACGCTTCGCACCGAAACGGGCATTCACCGTCTGGTGCGCAAGAGCCCCTTTGACGCCAACGCTCGCCGTCATACGTCGTTTGCCTCTGTGTACATCTACCCGGAAATCGACGACTCGATCGAAATCACGATCAATCCGGCCGATCTTCGCGTGGACGTCTTCCGCGCTTCGGGCGCCGGCGGCCAGCACGTGCAGAAGACCGAATCGGCCGTGCGCATCACGCACATTCCCACGGGTGTCGTGACGGTCTGCCAGGACGACCGCAGCCAGCACAACAACCGTGAACAGGCTATGCGTCAGTTGAAGGCCAAACTCTACGAGCTCGAACTTCGCAAACGTATGGCCGAGCAGGAAAAGCTCGAGGAAAGCAAGAGCGACATCGGCTGGGGTCACCAGATCCGCAGCTACGTGCTCGACCAGAGCCGCGTAAAAGATTTGCGCACCAACGTCGAAACCGGCAACACGGGTGCCGTGCTCGACGGCGACCTTGATCAATTCATTGAGGCAAGCCTCAAGATGGGCATCTGACCCGTCACAACAAGGATTAAAAAATGAGCGAAAACGAAAAGAAGCAGACGCCGGCAGCCGCTGCCGATACCGACGAAAACCACATCATCGCCGAGCGCCGCGCCAAGCTTGCCAAGCTGCGCGAAGAAGGCGTCGCCTACCCCAACGACTTCGTGCGCAAGGACCTCTTCGGGGATCTGCGCGCCGAACACGGAGAAAAGTCGCGCGAAGAGCTCGATGAAGCCGCCATCGAAGTGGCTGTCTCCGGCCGCATGATGCTCAAGCGCGTGATGGGCAAGGCAGCCTTTGCCACCGTGCGCGACTTCACGGGCGAAATGCAGTATTTCGTGACGCCGGCAGACGTCGGCGACGAAGCCTACGCGCTTTTCAAGAGCCTCGACTTGGGCGACATCGTTGCCGCCGAAGGCACGCTTTTCCGCACCAACAAGGGCGAGCTCTCGGTGCGCGTCAAGAAGCTTCGCCTGATGACGAAGTCCATCCGCCCGCTTCCCGACAAGCACAAGGGCCTCACCGACGTCGAAGCCTGCTGCCGCCAGCGCTATACCGACCTCATCATCAATGAAGAAAGCCGCAAGCGTTTTGCTACGCGCTTTAAGGCTGTAAGCGCCGTTCGCCGCTTCATGGAAGAGCACCGCTTCGTCGAAGTCGAAACGCCGATGCTCAACCCGATTCCGGGCGGCGCCAACGCCAAACCCTTCATCACGCATCACAACGCGCTCGATATCGATCAGTACCTGCGCATTGCGCCGGAACTCTATCTCAAGCGTCTTGTGGTGGGCGGTTTTGAACGCGTCTTCGAGCTGAACCGCTGCTTCCGCAACGAAGGCATCGACACACGTCACAACCCCGAATTCACGACGATCGAGTTCTACGCCACCTACTGGACGTACCGCGATCAGATCGAATTCACGGAAAACCTGTTGCGCTACGTTGCCCGCGAAGCCACCGGAAGCGAAGTGATCAACTATCAGGGCACCGAAATTGATCTCTCCAAGCCCTTCGATCAGCTCACCCCCGTTCAGGCGATCCTCAAGTACGCTCCGCAGTACACGGAAGAAAACCTCAAGGATGAAGCTTTCCTGCGTAAGGAACTCGCTCGCCTCGGCGCTCCGCAGCGCGATGACGTCGGAATCGGCGCTCTCGTAATGGCTCTCTTTGAAGAAACCGCCGAAAGCAAGCTCATCCAGCCGACCTTCATCGTCGACTACCCGGTGGAAATCAGCCCGCTTGCGCGCGCTTCCGACACCGATCCCACGATGACGGAACGTTTCGAGCTCTTCATCTTCGGTCGTGAAACCGCCAACGGCTTCTCCGAATTGAACGATCCGGAAGATCAGGCCCGCCGCTTTATGGCTCAGGCCGAAGCCAAGGCCCACGGCGACGACGAAGCCATGTTCTACGATGCCGACTACATCCGCGCTCTGGAATACGGTCTGCCCCCGACGGCCGGTTGCGGCATCGGTATCGACCGTTTCGTGATGTTGCTCACGAACGCTTCCACGATTCGTGAAGTGCTGCTCTTCCCTGCAATGCGTCCGGAAGGCTGCTAAAGAAAAACATCCGGCGACTCTTTTGAAGAATCGCCTTCAGTGACTGCCGACGGCAGACCCGGTTTTGTTGCCGTGGTCTGCCGTTTTCTTTCGAGAAGGATTTTCCCGTGCCCACCTCTCAGCAAATTGCCGAACTCAAGGCTAAGCTTCAAAACGTCATTTTTGAAAAAGAACCGGACGACACCGTTGTCGTCTTGACGGCACCGGGCAACCGTATCGGGCTGTTGCAACGCTCCGTTGCCGAACGCTTAACGAACGATGGGCGCTTTGCAGACGATTTCGCGCTACGGGGCGATTCACTTGTCGTTTTTCCGAAAATCAAAACGCCGGATCCCCAAGCATTAACCGAAGCCTTTGCCCGCGTGGCGCGTCCCTTGCACGACGCCGGTTACTTCGTGCAATGGCGCGATGAGCTCCTGAACGTATTCGATCTCGATTCAGGTCATTGCATAGCTTTGGCCGAACGAGGTCTTTTTCGCTTTCTGGGCATGCTCACGACATCTGTCTATGCCGTGGGTACCCGACGCGACGGCCGCGTATTCGTGAGTCTTCGAAGCCGAACGAAGCAAGTGGATCCGGGACTGTGGGATGCTCTTGCAGCCGGCATGATCTCCGCAAACGAATCGCGAGAAACGGCTGTGGAGCGGGAAATTGCCGAAGAAGCAGGATTGACCTGCGGCTACACGATTGACAGCGGTTGGACTTGTCTTAAAGTACGTCGTACCGTGCCTGAAGGCTGGATGGCCGAAGACGCTTATGTGTGCCGCGTAATCGTCGACGACACCGTGACTCCCCGCAACGTTGACGGTGAAGTAGAAGAAATTCAATGCGTCACCAAAGATGACCTCTTTGTCATGATTGAGCGCGGTCTAACGCCCGTTGATACGGGTCTCGTTTTTCTCAATTCGCTCTTGTGAGGATTTTGTCCCGTGAAAATCGCAACTTGGAACGTCAACAGCATTAAGGTGCGCCTCGAGCATCTCATCAAGTGGATGGATCTCGCCCGGATAGACGCCGTTGTTCTGCAGGAAACGAAAACCGTCGATGAGCTCTTTCCGCTTGCGGAACTTCAGGCGGCAGGGTTCGACGCCGTTTTTCTGGGACAAAAAACCTACAACGGTGTAGCGCTCGTCACGCGCAAGAACACGATCAGGTCAGTGTCCGACGTGGTCTACAACATCCCCGGCTATCCTGACGAACAAAAGCGCATGATCGCCGCCGACATCAAACACGTTTCCGGTACCAAATTGCGTTTTGCGGGCGTCTATGTGCCCAACGGCACCGAACTCGGCAGCAACCGCTACCTCTACAAGCTCGACTGGATGAGCGCACTGACGACCTGGGTGCGCGAGCAACTGCAGTCCAAGACGCCTCTGGTACTTGCGGGCGACTTCAACGTAGCGCCGACCGACGCCGACGTCTGGGATCCCGAGGCTTGGAAGGGCAATCTTCTGGTTTCTCCACCCGAACGCGAGGCATTTGAACGGCTGATCAAAGCCGGTCTTGTGGACACCTGGTCGCTCGGTCTGCACGCGCCCGAAACCTACAGCTGGTGGGATTATCGCCAGGCTGGTTTTGAAAAGAACCATGGCCTGCGCATTGACCACGTTCTCGCCTCCTTCGACATCGCCGAGCGTATCGGGGAAGTCACGATCGATACCGTGCCGCGCGCATGGGAAAAACCGAGCGATCATGCGCCGGTGGTCGTCGTCATTGATTAAGCTCTTAGTGCGCGAATTCCTTGAATACAATGGTCAACAGCCTCATTTTGTGCCGAAAAACGATATGTCCCAAGCGTTTCCCTCCCTTCCCCTGGGAACATCAACATTCTCCACACTTCAAGATCGACACTGGGGTTTTCGAAATCAAGTTTGCAAAAACACAATCCGAAATCCCAACTCTTCTCGACGAAGGCATCACCCAAATCCGAGACCGCCGTTATGGAAAATCGACACATGCTCCCATACTCAAACGCGCTGTTCTGGTCTTCGACCAATCCTCAAGACAATTTGCCGCATGGCAAGAAACTCCATAGCTTAGGAGCTCCCCTGATTGCCTTCTGTCTCGGTACAGTCGTCATCAGCGGCTGCAGCACTGTCGCAACCGAAACCGCACCGACGAGCAAGGCGTCTCAAGCGGCCATTGTGGCTTTAGAAAAGAAGTACGATGCCGCCATCGGCGTGTCACTTCGTGACGCAAAAGGCAAGGTGCTTTTGGAGTGGCGCAGTCGTGAGCGTTTCCCTCTCACCAGCACCGTCAAGGCTCTGGAATGTGCGCGCGTCTATGAACTGGGACTCGAAAACCACTACGCTCCGATCAAAACCACGCCCATCGTGCCGCATTCTCCCGTCTACGGAAAAGTAGATCCCGACACGCAGGTGACTTTGAAGGAAGCCTGCCGCGCCGCTCTGTCTCAGAGCGACAACCGTGCCGCCAACTTCATCTTTGTGCATACCGGCGGACCGAAGGCATTGACCGAGTGGCTGCGGCAAAAGGGCGACAACACCACCCGCAGCGATCGTCTGGAGCCGGATCTGAATCTGTCCGGCAAAAATGAATACCGCGACACAACGACACCGAGCAATGCATCGCTCAATTGGCAGCGGTTCGACTCAACATTGCCTCAGGCGGCTCGTGAGCAATGGCTGTCTGACCTTGCATCCAATCAGATGGCCGGCAATCTGTTCCGTTCGCGCCTCCCCGAAAACTGGACGCTTTACGACCGTTCCGGAGCAGGGTCCGATGAATACTGCGCGACCCGCGCCAATCATGCGATTTTGGTCACGGACAAAGGTGTTCGCTACTATGCCGCCGTGCATTTGAAAGCGCCTGCCGGAACCCCGATGGAAAAGCGCGACGCCATCCTGCAGCAGGCCATTGAGGTTGTCTACGCCCACTTGCAGAGCCGATAAGAATTGAGCGGCATCTCTGCCGCTCGCATTCGGTTTTAGCGCTCGTCGAGCCAGGCCTGGAGAATCGCCTCCAGAATCGGTTCATTGCTCTTTTCCGGATCGTCGTCGAAGTCGGGAAGAGCAAGCACGCGCTCGCGCAATTCGCTCAAGCGCAGCGTGACGGGATCCAGATCGGGCTCGTTGTCGTAGAGCTCTTCGGCGATGCGCTGCGCATCCTTCCACTTGAGCGTCATGGCCTAGTCCTCATGAACAAGATTTCGGTTGTTCTTCGGAATTTCTATCGTAATGTCTTCCGTACCCATCACCGTCTGGCAGGATAAACGAGACAGCGGCGTGCTGCCGAAAGCGTTGTCGAGCTGATCGTATTCGTCATCGTCGGGCTCGTTCAAAGAATTGAAGCCTTCCTTGACGATCACGTGGCACGTGGCGCAGGCGCAGTTGTATTCGCAGGCATGCGGAATCTTGATGCCGGCGGCGTTCAAAGCCTGAGCAAGCTTGGCGCCGGTCTTGACTTCGATGCGGGCGCCTTCGGGACAAAACGTTTCGTTGGGCAAAATAGTGACAATCGGCATTTTCTTATTTCCGAGTTTGCGTTACTGGCCGAGCACGTCGTCAACCGACTTGCCTTCGAGAGCGAGTCGAATCGAGCGGTCCATGCGTCGGGCGGCAAATTCTTCCGTGGACTTGGCAACGGCATCAATAGCCTGTTTGATCGCTTCGGTATCCGTTCCTTCACGCACCGTGTTGAGGTGACTCAAGGCATCGTCGACGACCTTGCGTTCTTCTTGAGACAGAAGATCGGCGTCGGCCGCCAAGGCCGAGTTGGTGGATTCGATGATGCGCAGCGCTTCGACTTTCTGTTCGCGCAGTTCGCGCTCGTGCATGTCCTCTTCGGCCGCACGATTGCCTTCCTGCAGCATACGGATCACATCCTCATCGGACAGACCGTAGCTCGGCTTGACCATAATCGAGCTTTCCACACCCGTTGTCATTTCGCGGGCGGAAACGGAAAGAAGTCCGTCGGCATCGATCTGAAACGTCACACGAATGCGTGCGGCACCGGCGGCCATCGGCGGGATACCACGCAGCTCGAACTTAGCCAAAGAGCGGCACTTGTCCACCACTTCGCGTTCGCCCTGGACCACATGAATGGCCATTGCGGTCTGACCGTCCTTGAAGGTCGTAAAGTCCTGCGCCATCGCCGTCGGAATGGCGGTATTGCGCGGAATCACCTTTTCAACCAGGCCGCCCATGGTTTCCAACCCCAGCGAAAGCGGCGTGACGTCAAGAAGCAGCCAGTCGTCACCCTCGGACGTGTTGCCCGCAAGCTTGTTGGCCTGCATCGAAGCACCGATCGCCACGACCTTGTCGGGATCAATGTCACAGAACGGTTCGCGGCCGAAGTAATCGCGAACGGCCTCGCGCACGCACGGCATGCGGGTCGAACCGCCCACGAGCACCACGCCCTTGACGTCGTCGGTGGAAAGCTGAGCGTCAGAAAGCACGTTTTTGACGGCGTCAATCGTCTTTTGCACCAAATGTGCCGTCATGGCGTCGAATTCGGAGCGAGTAAGCACTTCATCAAGCTTGCGGCCATCGGAAAGTTCCACCGTCACGCGAGTTTCCTGCACATCGGTGAGTGCTTCGCGTGCGGCCTTGACGGCAATCGTCAGGCGCTTTTTGTCCGAGGCCGTGAGAATGTCGGCATGCAGTCCCGCCCCCAGCTTCTCAATGGCCCAGCAAACCAGGCGATGGTCGAAATCGTCGCCACCAAGCGCCGAATTGCCCCCCGTAGCAAGCACTTCAAAGACACCCTTGGTAAGGTTCAAAAGCGAAACGTCAAACGTACCGCCACCGAGGTCGTAGACCAGATACTTGCCTTCGGCTCCGTTGTCCAGACCATATGCCAGTGCCGCAGCCGTAGGTTCGTTGAGAAGACGGAGTACGTTGAGGCCTGCCAGTTTTGCGGCGTCCTTCGTCGCCTGGCGCTGTGCGTCATCAAAATAGGCAGGGACCGTGATCACGGCGCCGACGAGCTCCGCACCGACGCGATGTTCGGCTCGTTCGCGCAGGACCTTCAGAATTTCCGCGGAGACCTCCACCGGGCTCTTGACGCCCTGGCGAGTCTGAATGCGCACCATGCCGGGCGCGTCTTCGAAGTGATACGGAACGATCACATTGCCCGTCACATCCTTCATGCCACGCCCCATCAGACGCTTGACAGAGCTGATGGTGTTCAGGGGATCTGACGCCAAATGCGGCACAGCGTCCCAGCCGACGGCGACGCCCTCTTCGGGCAAATAGCGCACAACGGAAGGCAAAAGGAAGTGCCCTTCTTCGTCGGGCAATACTTCAGGTGTTCCGTTTAAAACAAGCGCGACCAGAGAATTGGTGGTGCCCAGATCAATGCCGGCGGCAAAGCGCTCTTCGTGAGGCGCAGCCGACATGCCCGGTTCGGCAATCTGCAGAAGTCCCAGCATTTTGTTGTTCTTTTTAGAGCGCGGCAGCGGTGCTTCCCGCGCGGTGAATTTCTTTGAGAAGCTTTTCGATAAACATCAGACGGCGCACTTGACTGCGGGCGCCGTCGAAGTCGTGCTCGACGTCAATCAATCGCGTCAGCTGAGCAATGAGTTCGTCTCGGGAAGCTTGAACTTCCGTCGTCAAACGCTCGATCTTGTCCGTGTCGCCGTCGGCATCCTCGAGTGCCTCGCGCCACATCATCTGCTGCATCAAAAAATCGCCCGGCATGCGCGTGTCGGTTTCTCGGCCGACATCCACACCTGCGTTTTGCAGCAGAAGCGTTGCTCGAGACACCGGATCGATGAGTGCGTCGCGCGCTTCATTGATGCGACCGGCCCACTGCTCGGCCACACGCCGTTCGGCGGCAGGGCGAGAGGCAAACTTATCCGGATGCACCAGAGCGATTGCCCGGCGCCAGGCTTCCTCCACCTTGTCTTCGGAAAGCGCAAAGACAGCAGGCAGCGACAAAAGCGTAAACGCGTTTTGAGCCATTGCGACGCCTTAGACGTGGAAAGACTTGCCGCATCCGCAGCGTTCTTTTTCCTGCGGATTGTTGTACTTGAAGCCTTCCTGCAGACCTTCCTTGACGTAGTCAAGCTCGGTACCGTCAATGTAGGGCAGGCTCTTGGCATCTACCACGACCTTTACGCCGTGACTTTCCCAAACCTGATCGTCTTCGTTGACGACATCGGCAAACTCAAGCTTGTAGGCCATACCCGAGCAACCGCTCGTCTTGACACCAAGGCGCAAACCGATGCCCTTGCCACGCTTGGTCAAAAAAGCGGAAACGTGGCGGGCCGCCGCCTCGGTAAGAGTGACTGACATTGTGTTTTGTCCTCGTATAAAGCGTTGTGTTCGATTTACTTGGCGTGCTTGGCCTTGTAGTCGTCGATGGCGGCCTTGACGGCGTCTTCGGCCAAAATCGAGCAATGAATCTTCACCGGCGGCAGGGCGAGCTCTTCGGCAATTTCCGCATTGGAAATCTTGGCAGCTTCCTCAAGCGTCTTGCCCTTGACCCATTCGGACACGAGCGAGCTCGAAGCGATCGCCGAGCCGCAGCCGTAGGTCTTGAACTTCGCGTCCTCAATGACACCTTCGTCGTTGACCTTGATCTGAAGACGCATCACGTCGCCGCAGGCGGGAGCACCCACCATACCGGTGCCGACCGATTCGTCGTTCTTGTCGAGCGTGCCGACGTTTCGCGGATTTTCGTAGTGATCCATCAATTTTTCGCTGTAGGGCATTTTCCTGTCCTCAATGCAAACTTTTCAAAATTCGAGACAAATCAGTGAGCCGACCACTTCACTTCGGCGAGATCGATGCCTTCCTTGTGCATTTCCCAAAGTGGCGACAGTTCGCGCAGCTTGGCGACCTTTTCGGTGAGAAGCTTCACGGTGAAATCAATATCCTCTTCGGTCGTAAAGCGGCCAAGCGTGAAGCGAATCGAGCTGTGCGCGAGTTCGTCGTTGCGGCCGATGGCGCGCAACACGTAGCTCGGCTCAAGCGAAGCCGACGTGCAAGCCGATCCGGAGCTCACGGCGATGTCCTTGAGCGCCATCATGAGGCTTTCGCCTTCAATGTAGGCAAAAGAAATATTGAGATTCGTCGGAACACGGTGCTTGAGATCACCGTTGACGTACACATCAGGGATATTCTTCAAAATGCCGTCAAGCAGACGCTTGGAGAGCTTTTCGGCGTGTTCGCGATCCTTGTCGGCTTCAAGAAGCGCCAGTCGGTAGGCCTCCCCCATGCCAACGATCTGGTGTGTTGCAAGCGTGCCGGAGCGCATGCCGCGTTCGTGACCGCCGCCGTGAATCTGGGGCTCAATGCGCACGCGCGGCTTGCGGCGAACGTAGAGAGCGCCGATGCCCTTGGGGCCGTAGACCTTGTGCGACGACAGGCTCATCAAATCGATCTTGAGCTTTTGCGTGTCGATGATGAGCTTGCCCGGCGCCTGCGTTGCGTCGCAGTGAAAGAGCACGCCGCGTTCGCGGCAAATATTGCCGATGGCTTCGATGTCCTGCACAACGCCGATTTCGTTATTGACGGCCATCACGGACACGAGCGTCGTATCCGGGCGGATGGCTGCCTTGAGGTCTTCGAGGTCGATGAGGCCATTTTCCTGCACATCGAGGTAGGTGACTTCATACCCTTCGGTTTCAAGATGGCGCATGCTGTCCAAAACAGCCTTGTGTTCCGTCTTGACCGTGATGAGGTGCTTGCCCTTGTCGCGATAGAAATGCGCCGCGCCCTTAATGGCGAGGTTGTCGGATTCGGTTGCGCCCGACGTGAACACGATTTCGCGGGGATCGGCGTTAATGTAGGCCGCGATGTGGCCGCGGGCTTCCTCCACCGCCTTTTCGGCTTCCCAACCATAAGCGTGCGAGCGGCTTGCGGGATTACCGAACTTTTCGCACAGGTAGGGGATCATCTTTTCGGCCACGCGGGGATCGACAGGCGTGGTGGCCGAGTAGTCAAGATAAACAACGTGATGCTGCATTTTTGCGTCTCTTTACTGTTGTTGGCGCCCGCTCTCGACTCAAACAGCCCGAGAGCGCGCGCATTTTTAATTTGTTTCGTGCGGCAGTCCTTTTGTTCAGCTCTTCGGTTCGGTGATGTGCACAATGATCGGCTGTTCGCGCACTTCGCCGTGATGAGCGTGCTCCTTCAAACTTTTCTCCTTGATGGACTGCAGCGACTGGGCATTGAGAAATTCGGCCATCTTGGCGTTCAGGTCCGCCCACAGTCCGTGAGCCAAACACTGTGCACCTCCGCGGCATGCCGCACCGCCCTGGCACTGGGACATGTCCATGATGCCCTCGACGGCTTCGACAATTTCGCCGGCGCTGATTTCTGAGGCGTCGCGCCCGAGACGATAACCGCCGCCGGGACCGCGCACGCTTTTGACAAGCTCGGCACGACGTAGCTTCCCAAAGATCTGCTCCAAATAAGGAAGCGAAATCTTCTGCCGTTTGGCGATGTCAGCCAACCGCACCGGGCCGTTTTCGCTGTGCAGCGAAAGGTCAATCATGCTGGTGACCGCAAAGCGGCCTCGCGTGGTGAGTTTCACAGTCTTGCCTTCCGACGAAGTGGATTGCCCAACCGGCCCCAAAGGCCGATCTCTAGCGCTCTTCTCTAATAACCTAGTTTGCGAGTCAAGAATATTAATGAAAAATACCCAACAATAAAACATGGGTATTGGTCCAGTCGTCCGCTTGTATCTACACCATTGATCCGATCAATCGCAATACTCGACGCAACTGGCTTCATTTCAGATTTTTTTAAACTATACTTAATAAAAATCTAGATTTTTGTAAAGTACAACTAGCAATTATCTGAAATGGCATACATCGCACGTTCACTCACCGCTCTTCTTGAACGCACGCCAGCCGATAAAGCCATTGTGGTCTTCGGTGCTCGACAGACAGGCAAAACAACGCTGCTGGAGCACCTTTTCCAAGACCGGAAAGTGAAATGGCTCTCGGGCGACGAGCCTCAGGATCGAGAATTACTCACGTCGTTGTCTTCCAAAGCGGACATCTCGATTTTGCTTTCCGGTCTTGACGTTCTGGTGATTGACGAAGCCCAGCGCATCCAGGGCATCGGCATGCTTCTCAAACGTTTGGAGGACAGCAAACCTTCGTGCCTCATTTTTGCCACTGGTTCCAGTTCTTTGGAATTGGCCGGCGGTGTCATGGAGTCAGCCGCGGGACGTTTGTGGCCGATGACTCTTTTTCCATTGTCCGTGTCAGAACTGGCCGATCACAATAGTTGGCTTGACGTCATGGAGTCCTTGCCCATTCGATTGACAGTAGGCAGCTACCCGGAAATCGTGACTCACCCGCAAAGATCCAAGGCAACTTTAAGGTACCTCTTCGAGAGCATCGTTTTCAAAGACTTGTTTGCCATCGCCGGCATCCGCCGTTCAGAGCAGTTTCTGCATCTCGTTAGGCTTTTGGCGGCTAACATCGGCAATCCCTGCTCTTTCAGCAGTTTGGGTCAACAGTGCGGATTAAGTAGTCCCACCGTCGAGCGATGTGTAAGCCTTCTCGAGCAAAGCTTCATTGTGAAGACACTGCCGTGTTACTCCTCAAACTTCGCAACGGAACTAAAAAAATCCAAGAAGATTTACTTTTACGATCTGGGCATCCGAAACGCCGCTCTCGACAATTTCACGCCATTCTCATCTCGTAGTGATTTGGAACGCGGAGCTCTCTGGGAAAATTTTGTCATCATCGAGCGGCTCAAATGGCATCGTTATCGACAAGACGAAACACAACTCTACTTTTGGCGCGACCGCAACAAAAGCGAAGTGGATCTTTTGGAAGTCGACGAAGACGGTTCGCTTCACGCCTTTGAATGCAAATTGACGAATGCGCAAGCAAAAGCGCCGAAAAGTTTTGCGAGCAAATATCCCGATGCGTCGTTCGAGGTCATCACGATGCAAACGCTCCATCGTTTTTTCCAGTCTGAGACCTCGGACTTGTCTTAATTGGTCAAGTCCATAATGCACACCTTTCGAAGCAATTTTGCTCAATAGGTGCGGTTGCGCGAGTGCTTCGGTACAATGCGCAGAAATACGCGGCCGACGAGTGTTGAGACGCGCGTTTTTTCGCGCCCCTGCGTTCCCCCGTTAAAAGGATAAAAACACAATGGAATTTGATCTTTCCCTTATCACCAATTCTCTGCCTTTGTTGCTGCAGGGTGCCCTGGTGACTCTAGAGATCACGGCGATGGCCGTCGGTCTGGGTTTGGTGTTCGGCCTTTTAGCGGCTCTGGCTCAGTTGTCCAAGTTCACACCGTTGCGTCTGCTCGCCAAGATCTACGTCGACTTCATTCGCGGCACGCCGCTGCTGGTGCAGATCTTCATCATCTACTTTGCGCTTCCCGCGATCATCGGTCAGCGTATCGACCCGTTCGTTGCCGCTGTGGCCGCCTGCTCAATCAATTCGGGCGCCTACGTGGCGGAAATTTTCCGCGCCGGCATCCAGTCGATCGAAATCGGTCAGATGCGCGCCGGTCTGTCTCTGGGGATGACCTGGGGGCAGACGATGCGCTACATCATCCTGCCGCAGGCCTTCAAGCGCATTATTCCGCCTCTTGGCAACGAATTCATCGCGATGTTGAAGGACTCCTCCCTCGTGTCCGTCATCGGCTTTGAGGAACTCACCCGCACCGGTCAGCTCATCATTGCCGAAACCTACGGTTCGCTTGAAATCTGGACGTCGGTGGCCATTATCTACCTGGTGATGACGCTTACCATCACACGCTTGGTTTCCCGTCTGGAAAAGAAGTTCAAGGCAAGCGACGCCCGTTAGTCAGAACGCAGCTCCCAAGCCTTCGAAAAATGCCTCCCGCGCGGAGGCATTTTTCTTTTCAGCACAACTAAAGACGAGGTACAGCCGCCAGAAGCGTTTGGGTATAGGCGTGCTGCGGATGCGTGAGAACTTCTGCAGCTGTTCCGCTTTCAACGATGCGCCCGTGTTGCATCACCGCCACCTCGTGCGCCATAAATTCGACCACTGCAAAGTTGTGTGTAATGAACAAATACGACACGCCCTGCTCGGCCTGAATTTCCCGAAGCAAATTAAGAATCTGAGCCTGCACCGAAACATCCAGCGCGGAGGTCGGCTCGTCACAAACCACGATTTGCGGTTCAACGGCCAGCGCTCTGGCAATGGCAATGCGCTGACGTTGTCCGCCGGAAAATTCATGCGCCAGGCGATCGGCTGCCGCAGACGGCAGTCCCACACTGTCGAGAAGCTCGCTCACTTTCCTACGTGCATCTGCCTTGGAGAGCCCCGGACACAACGCCATGATTCCGTCGCTCACCAATTCCCCCACGCTCATGCGCGGATCAAGCGACGCAAACGGATCCTGAAACACGATCTGCGCGCAGCTTCTTAAATGCCGTTTAAAGCGTCCGCGTGCGTCAAAGGCCACCTCTCCGGCTATCTCCACGCTGCCGCTCACCGTAGCGTTTTCCAAAAGTCCCAAGGCGGCCTTGCCCAGCGTCGTTTTGCCGGACCCGGACTCTCCAACCAAAGCCAAGGTCTTTCCCCGGGCCAAAGACAGCGTTGCGTGACTGACCGCCTCAAAGGCCTTCTGTCGAGAAAAGAGACCGCCTCGGCTGCCGTACGTCACCGATACGTCCGTGAGCTTCAGTACCGTTTCTTCGGAACGCATCGTCTTTTGCAAGTGCGTTGTACTGCTTGTTACCGGCGAATCAGGATAGAAGCATCGAACCAAACGACCGGGAACCGTCGGCCGCATTGCCGGACACTTCTGCAAGCACGCCTCTTTGGCAGCCGGACAGCGCGGTGCAAAACGGCAACCTGAGGGCATCGCCGAGAGTTCCGGAACACTTCCCGCGATTCCGGTAAGGGTCTGCGCACTTTTATCGGCACTCGGCACCGCACTCAAAAGAAGACAGGCATACGGATGACTCGGGTTTTCAAAAAAATCGGAAACTTTGCTCTGTTCCACGATCTGCCCGGCGTACATCAGCGCCACCCGATCGGCATACTGACGCACCAGCGCCAGATCGTGTGTAATCAGCAACAGGGCTATACCGTGCTCTTTCTGCAGTTCCTTGAGCAAATCCAAAATCTGCGCCTGACGCGTTACGTCAAGCGCCGTCGTGGGTTCGTCAGCCACCACGACATCGGGACGACAAGCCAGCGCCATGGCGATCATGACACGTTGCTTCTGGCCCCCCGAAAGTTCGTGCGCAAACGCATCGAAACGCTTTTGCGGCTCGTCCAGGCCGACGCGGGCGAGCCACTGCAGCGCCCTTTGCCTGGCCTCTTCCTTGCTGACACGCTCATGCAGTCGAACCGCTTCAACAATCTGCTCACCCACCGTCATCACGGGATTAAGGCTCGTGGCAGGCTCCTGAAAAATCATCGCGATGCGATCGCCTCTTACGGCCTGCATCTCGCGCTCGGTGAGTTCCAGCAAATCCGTTCCGTTGAGGCGCACCTCGCCGCGATCGATATATAAGCCGTCGGGCAGAAGACGCATCAGGGAAAGCGCCGTAAGCGACTTGCCGCAGCCCGATTCGCCCACAAGCGCAAAGCATTCCCCCGAGCGGATCGAAAACGACACGTCGTCAACGGCCGTCAGAGAAGTTTGGCCTCCGATCCGTACGCTCAGATTCTTGACGTTGAGAATTTCTGCCATCGCCGTTCCTTACGCTTTGCCGCCTGCGTTTCGCGGATCAAACGCATCGCGCACGCCGGAAGCAAACAAGTTTGCCGAAAGCACCAGCGTCACCATAAAGACAAAACTTGCCGCCAGATTCCACCAAATCACAGGCGAGCGGCTCATTTCGGAAGCCGCCGCATTGATCATCGAACCAAACGAATCGGTCACCGGATCCACACCCACGCCCACATAGCTGAGCACGGCTTCGTACAGAACAATGCCCGAGAAGTCGAGTACGGCGACAATGAGGACGATGTGTGCGACGTTGGGAAAAACGTGTCTAGCCATGATGCGCGTTGACGACACGCCGAAGGCCTTGGCAGCCGTCACGAAATCCATGGCGCTCACTTTCATCGTTTCGGCTCGCAGCAATCGGGCCAAACCCGCCCAGCTGGTGAGTCCGATGATCACCGCCAAGAGGAAAAGCCGCACATCGGCTCTCTCAAGCCCCGTGGCATACATCTCCGGATGCTTGTCGATGAAAACCTGAATCATCAGTACGGAAGCCGCAATCAAAAGTACCGACGGAATGGAGGATATAGTCGTGTAGACGTACTGAATCACATCATCGACCTTGCCCTTGAAGTAGCCGGCAGCAATGCCCAACGTCACGGCAAAGGGAAGCGTAGAAAAAGTCGCCAGCAACCCGATTGCAAAGGCCGTGCGGATGCTCTTTACCGCACTGTACAGCACGTCGTTGCCCGTGGCATCCGTTCCGAACGGATGCCAAACGGGCCAGACGAACACCAAAACGCAGCCCAGGAAAATAGCCAGCAGCCAAACCAAAATGGCCGGCCTCCACGGATTGCTTCGTGCCGTCACGGCAATCATCGCCCGCCCAAAGCCTTCCCGTCGCACACAGGCGGCAACCGCACCGATCAGAAGCCATGTTGTCAAGACCCCGACGGCTCCGGTCATCACTCCCATCTCAATCTTTCGAAAAAGCGACTGCAACGGCTTGTCTTCATTGACGCCTGCCCCCGCTCCCTTGAGTTTGGCGTGTACGCGCTTGGGCCCCTCTTCGGTCACCACGGTCGTCTTATCAAAGTCGTAAAGAGAAAACGGAGCCGAGTAGCTTCTTTCGCGCCCGGCGATCTTTTCACCCACCAATGCGTCCAAAAGCGACACGGTTTTGGTGTCCCAAGCGGCAACGGCTGCACCGTCGGTTGCGGGCAGAGCACGGCGATAGTGCACACTATCGGCTAAGGCCGCCGCAAAGAAAACCGAAAGAACTGCCGCGGCCGCCACCGCGGTTTTATTGTTGAGAACCTTGCGCCACTTGCGAGCAAGCTCCTCTGTTCGCAGCACGTAAACAACGTAGCCGATGAGGCCCAGCACCAAGAGCCACAACACGGCGTCCGTCCAGAGAAAAACAAACTTCACGTCAAACATGTCTTATTTCAACCGAATGCGCGGATCGGCAATCGTGTAGGCAATGTCCGTCAACAGCAGCCCCAGCACATAAGCCGCGGTACCCAAAAAAACCATGGCGCGGACAATGGAAAAGTCCTGCGCGTTGATGGCATCGATCGTGTATGAGCCCAGCCCCGGAATGCCGAAAAAGCTCTCCATGATGAGGCTTCCCATGAAAAGCATCGGAAACACTGCCACGGTACTCGTCAAAATCGGCAGCATAGCGTTTCTGAGCACATGCACGAACATGACGCGGGCGTGCGACGCCCCCTTGGCGCGGGCTGTTCTGACGTAATCTTTGCCAACTTCCTCAAGGAACATGGCGCGATACAGCAAAGTGTCGCTGCCCAGTCGCGAGAAGATGCCAATAGCCACCGGAAGAATCAAAAAGACCGCCATGCGCCAGCCGTCCATAAAACCAGAAACGGGCACAAGCCTGAGCGTTTTGGCAAAAAGCCACTGTCCGAGAATGATGTAAAAAAGGCTCGAAACGCTCATCACCGTGACCGCAAAGGCCACCGCCGCCCACTCAAGTTTGGTACGTCGCACCAGCACCACCATAAGGGAGAAGACGAGCATCACGAAAACGCCCAGCACAAATGTGGGTACGGCAAGTGCCAGCGACGGGCCTACGCGTTCGGCAATTTCCCGATTGATGCTTCGACCGGCATCCGACAGTCCCAGATCGCCCGTCAAAAGCGGAGCCGATCGCGTGTAAAAAACGGTCTTGGTAATCTTTTCGATGCCCTGCGCCTCATCGTTATAGACAAGCGGCAAATCGTAGCCGTGCGCCGTCTTCCAGTTTTCGATCGCTTCGGACGTGACGTATCGCCCGCCGATGGCCAAACGCGCCATGTCGTCGGGCGTGTTGACGGCAAAAAAGAGAGCGAAAGTGAGCGCGTTGACGCCAAGCAAAATCAAAAAGCCGTAGGCGATGCGTCGAAGGATGTAGCCGATCATGCACGATCCTCCCTATGAATTCCGCGCTGCAGACTGCGTTTGATCAGATGTCGCCGCACAAACCAAACAAGCGCCAAAATGGCCACCAGAATCAGAATTACAGGCCAGACAACGGGCGAATTCCACGCTTGAATCTGCGCCATACGCTCCTTACTGTCGATGCGGATGTACTGCACATTGTTGCGAATCATTTGAGTGGGTTTGGCGTTTTTCACCCAATGATGAAGCGCTGCTGCCGAAGTGGGAAAGTAGCCGAAACTCCAGGGGGCATCCTCCTGCACGATACGGATCATTTCGTCGATCACGTCGGCCTTGCGCGGACCGTTTTCAAGATTGCGAAGCGATTCAAACAATGCGTCAAACCGTGCGTTTTGATAGTTGCTTGCGTTTTCTCCCGCGCCGTTGACGGCTTTGCTGTTGGGACCGTACAAAAGCGTGAAGAAGTTTTCAGCGTCCGGATAGTCCGCCAGCCACCCCCAGTAGTAAATCTGCGCCGATCCCTTGGCCATCTTATCCTGGAAACGGTTGTAGTCGGTGGCTCGAATCTCAAGCTGAATACCGATCTTGGCAAACTGCCGCGCCGTCCAGTCCAAAAACGACTTGGAGCCGGCACTCGTTCCCTGCCAATCGAAATTCAACACCAATGGGCGTCCTGTTTGGGCATCCCGTCCGTCCGGATAGCCAGCTTCGGCCATGAGCTTTTTCGCCTCTTCTATCGAGCGGCGCTTGACGCGCCCGTCGCCGTCCTTTTTGTAAACGACGGGATTAAAGGCCGAAGGTCCGTCGTCACGCCATCCGAAAAGCCCCGGAGGCAGCGGACCGTGAGCAGTCTGCCCCTGCCCTTTTTCAAAAATCGCTATCTGTTCTTCCCAATCGAGCGCAATGGAAATCGCCTGGCGCAGCAGCTTGTTGCGGCGCGCTTCTTGCGGCGTCTTGCCGGCGCCGACCACAGGATCAAGCCAATTAAAGCCGATGTACCAAAGGTTGGCTTCGACAGCGGTCGGAAACTGCAGACGCTTTTCCTTGTAGAGCTTTTCCTTGTCGGGATCGTCCCCCATCGCCACAATGTAGCCCTGCCCCACGTCAAGACGCGTGATCTGAGGGCTGTCGTAATAGCCCTGCAGGAATTTCGACGTGGTCGGCACCGCCTCCTTTTCCATCGTCAGAACAATTCGGTCCACGAAAGGTGTCATTTTGCCGCAGTCGGCCAAAAAGCCGTTTCGGCGGTCTTCTTCGGAACCTTCACACGGATAGATCAGTCCGCGATAGTTGGGATTGCGCTCGAGCACATGCTCTCGGTTTTGCCGCGACACGGTGAGCATGTATGGGCCCGTTCCCACCGGCCAGGTGTCCAGGGAAATATTGTTTTCTGCAAAACCGGGATTGGCGTAAAACGCCTCGGCCTCCCAAGGCATCGGCGCAAAGAAGGCCATTGCCATCCAATTGTCGAATTGCGGGTATTTGCCGCGAATGGTGATCTGCAGCGTGTGCTCGTCGAGCGCCTTGAGTCCCTCGCAGTCAAACTTCGTGAGATCAATGCGCGAGGCGGAATCTCCTGCCTCTCTGGCCTTTTTCCATGCATTGCCGATCGCCTCACTGAGTTCGTCGAAACCGACGATATAGGCCCGCAGAATACCGAAAGCGGGACTGACGACGGCCGGCGACGCAATGCGCTTGATGCCGTAAACATAGTCATGCGCAGTAAGCTCTCGCGTACCGCGCTCGGTCAGCTCCAGGGGGCTGGAGAGCGCCTTGGCGCGTTCGGGATTGAGCGTCAGGCAAAGAGGTTCGCCCTTTTCATCCTTGGCAAACGCCGGATGCGGGGCAAATTGAATGCCTTTTCGGATCGGAATCGTGTAGACGGAGTACGCAATGTCCTTGCTGTCGGCCTCTCCGGACAGGACTTTTTTATCCGCATCAAGATACACGGGCTTGACAACTTTTTCGGCCGTCAGCGGCATCAGCGTATAGGGGCGCTTTAAGTATTCGTAGCCGTAAAGCGGTTCGTAGACGCCGTAGGTGTATATCGTCTCGTCGCTTGAGTAAGACACCTGCGGATCAAGCGTTTTGGGACTGCGTCCCGAAAAGGAGGTAAAAAGCGTGTTGGATACATAGTCCGAAAGCGCCCGAGGCGCGTTGACAGGATCCGTACAGCCCGAGGACAATGCCGCCGCAAGGAGTGTTGCAGCGCACAAAATCGGCCGTAATAGCGGCGTGAATTTTTCAACAGAAAGAAACACTTAAGTCCTTCTCAAAAAAGGCAATCCGTCTTTCGCGCACGATTGCAATCCAATATACTTTCGACTCGATGATTGCGCCCGCCCGAAACAGGGCTTTTGCCCGGAGGCGCAATGCCTAATTCTGACCGATTTTCGGCGTCCGCACCGAGCCGAGCGCGGACGCTTTGTTATATGACTGAAAAAATCTTTTCTTTTCCTGTTCGCATCTACTGGGAAGACACCGACGCGGGCGGCATCGTGTACCACGCCAATTATTTGCGTTACATGGAGCGCGCACGCACGGAATTTTTGCGCACGCTCGGTCTCGAGCAACGCAAGATGCACCTCGAAGGCGCTCCCGTCATTGTGGTGAGCACCATCGAGATGAAGTTCGTGCGTCCGGCCGTGCTTGACGATGCACTCACCGTGAAGACCCGCATCAAGCTTTTGCGCCGCGCTTCCGTGATTTTCGAGCAGACCATCGTGCGCGGTGAAGAAACCATCTGCACGGCCCAGGTGCGCTGCGCTTCCGTTGATATGAAGCTTGGCGTCCCCACGCAGGCCGATCCGCGCATTCTGGCCGCTTTGAAGTCCTACGCCCCCGACGATTCGATCTGATTGACCGTTTTTGCGAATTAAGACTATCCGAACATGACTTCCGCCGATCTTTCCATCATCACGCTCGTCATGAACGCTTCCATCGTTGTGAAGTGCGTCATGGGAATTCTTCTGATCGCCTCGCTTTCGAGCTGGGCCACGATCTTTTCCAAAATGCTCGTGCTCTCCCGAAGCCGCCGTCAAACCGACGACTTCGAAAAGCGTTTCTGGTCGGGCCTTGATCTTGCCAAGCTCTACGAGACGGCAAGCACGCGCCCGGAGCGCATCGGCGCTCAGGAACGCATGTTCGTGGCCGGCATGAACGAATTTCTGAAGATGCCCGATCGCCCCGCCGATGATGTTTTGTCGGGCGTACGCCGCAGTATGAACGCCACTTTTCAGCGTGAAATGGATGCACTCGAGCGCGGACTTCCGATGCTCGCTTCGATCGGCTCCGTTTCTCCCTATATCGGTCTGTTCGGCACCGTCTGGGGCATCATGGATGCTTTCACCGGTCTGTCAAGCCTTGAAAACGTGTCTCTGGCCGTCGTTGCTCCCGGCATTGCCGAAGCACTCGTTGCCACCGCCGTAGGCCTTTTTGCCGCCATTCCGGCAACGGCTGCCTACAACCTCTTTGCCAACCGCATTGAGCGCCTGAGCAACCGCTTTGACAGCTTCAGCGAAGAGTTCCTGAACATCCTCGCGCACCAGCGCTAAGAAGCACTCTTTGACAAGGAGAGTCGCTATGGCTTTGCGTAACCAATCCAGCCGAGGAAAGCGTCGCCTGATGAGCGACATGAACGTCGTTCCCTACATTGACGTCATGCTGGTGCTCGTTGTGATTCTGATGGTGGCCGCGCCCTTCGTGAATCCGTCCGTGGTCAATCTGCCGTCCGTGAAGAAGGCCGGCAAGGCCCCCACGGAAAACATCCAAGTGGTCGTGCACGCCGACAGCCGTCTGTCGATCAAGACCAAGTCCGGTCTGCACCCGGTCGACATGCCGCAGCTTGTCAACAACGTCAAGACCGCGCAGGCCGGTCTTAACACCCCGGTGGTGATCGCCGCTGACCGCGATGTGCGCTACGAACAGGTCATTGACGTCATGAAAGCTCTTCAGGGAGCCAATGTCGAGCGCGTCGGCCTGGCCCTTCAGATTGAGGGTGGCCGTCAATGAGCGAGAGCGAGAACCGAGGCCCGGTTCGTCCCGGCAACCAGAAGCCCTTTGACCTCCCGGCCGGCCTGGTAGCGGCCGTCGGGGTGCATGCGCTTTTGTTTGTGGGGCTATTTACCGTTTTTCAGTGGCGAACCGAACCCGAGTCGTTCTACGCCGAACTCTGGGCACCTGAAGACGCCTCCGGCGAAAGCGTTGCGGGCAAAGCACCCGAAACGCCCGACAAACCGTTGCCGAAAGACACCGAAGCCGCTCCTCAACCCGATCCTCAGGAGGAGGAAGCTAAACGTCTGGAAGAGGAACGTCTGGCTCAAGAAAAACTCGAGCAGGAGAAGCTGGAGCAACAGCGCCTGGAGCAGGAACGCCTCGAACAAGAGCGACTGGCTGAACAAAAGCGGCTTGAAGAGGAGCGTCTGGAACAACAGCGCCTCGAACAGGAGCGTCTGGAACAGGAGCGAATAGCCGAGCAAAAACGGCTTGAAGAGGAGCGAGCCGCGGAAGAAGCTCGCCGCGCCGAGGAGATTCGTCTGGCGGAAGAACGCCGCTTAGCAGAAGAAAAGCGTTTGGCAGAAGAGCGACAAAGACTCGAGGAAGAACGCAAACGCCTTGAGGAAGAAAAGCGGCTGGCAGAAGAACAGAAGCGCTTGGAAGAAGAACGACGCCTGGAAGAGGAACGCAAGGCTGAGGAAGCCCGGAAAGCCGAAGAGGCTCGAAAGGCTGAAGAAGCACGCAAAGCCGAAGAAGCCCGAAAGGCGAAGGAAGCGCGTCTGGCCGAGGAAAAGCGCCTCGAAGAAGAGAAAAAACGCAAGGAAGCCGAACGTAAAGAACGCATTCGCCGTGAGCGTGCCGAACAGAAGCGCATTGCCGATGAAATGCGGCGTGCGGAGCTGGCCCGCATCACGGGTGCGCCGCAAGTGCAGTCCGGTCAAGTGGGCAAAACCACCGGTACACCCGGAACGCGCGTGCGTAACGTTACCGGTACGGCTTCGGCAGAGTACGCGGCAAGCGTCATTGCCTGCATTCGCCCGCACATCTTCTATGCAGTGCCTCCAGGCATTGAGCGCGGCCAACATCAGGCCGTCTATCGCGTCAATCTGCTGCCCAATGGCGAACAAGCCGGCAACCCGGTGCAGCTCAAGAGCTCGGGACTGCCGGCATACGACCACGCGGTTGAAACGGCAATCCGTCGCTGCAAGCCGTTCCCGCGTCCGAAGGATCAAACGGCTACCGTACCGCGTTCCATGCAGATCACCTTCGATCCCGTGGACGACAACGCCAACAATTGACGCCAAAAGCTTTCGATGCCTCACCGCTTCGAAAGCTTTTTTCTTGTCCGCGGCCTAAACTCGGCTGTATCTCAACAAGCGCATCTCGGAGAAGTCGTATGCAGCTTACCGTCGTCGTGGAAAATCAAACGAGTTCGCAAAGCCTGCTTGCCGAATGGGGCTACAGCGCGTGGCTGCAAACCGAAGACGCCGTTGTTTTGCTAGATACGGGCGGCATTCAGCACACGCTGCAACACAATTTGACAGCACTGGGACTGGAAGCCAAGTGCATCACCGACCTGGTGCTCTCGCACGGTCATTTTGACCACACTTCCGGCGTCATGGACGTGCTGCGAATGGCACCTGACGTTCGTGTGTGGGCCGCTCCCGGCATAGGACGCGAACGACTCGGCGACGCAGACGCCAAACGGGCTTCAGGCGGCGGTTCAATGCTCACAGGTCTTGCCTTTTCGCCGATTGATCCGTTCGTTGAAATCGTGCCCGGCGTCATTGCGTTTACCGTCCCCGCCTCAGCACGCGACCCCCGATGGGTGTGCACTCATCATATGTTTGAACGCACCGATGCCGGTGAAATCGTTCCCGATACGTTTGCCGATGATGTTTCGCTCTTGGTGCAAACAGAAAACGGCGCCTCCGTGCTTTTGGGCTGCGCGCATGCCGGTCTTCCCAACATCCTGCGCTACGCAAGCCGCA
Organism: Sutterella sp. AM11-39; assembly: GCF_003472385.1. Classification (GTDB taxonomy): domain Bacteria; phylum Pseudomonadota; class Gammaproteobacteria; order Burkholderiales; family Burkholderiaceae_F; genus Duodenibacillus; species Duodenibacillus intestinigallinarum. The sequence goes on from NZ_QRLV01000002.1 coordinate 46,133, forward strand.
CCTTCGACATCGATCACTTCCACACTGTGCTCGGCGGCACGCATCTGAGCGGCGTCGCGCCGGCCGACTATCCCCTGTGGATGCAGGAACTGACACAGTACAAAGTCGAACATTGGCGTCCGTGCCACTGCACGGGCTTTAAGGCCGCCGCGCAGCTCGCATGTTGCTTTGACGACGTCGACTGGGCCTCCGCCGGAACTCGTCACCGTCTTTAGCGGTCCAGCTTTTCGAGCGAAATTGGCGCTTCGCGGGCGGCACTCAGATGGCGGGCTCGCAACTGCCCGCATCCCCCTTCTATATCCTGCGCCGCGCTGTCACGAAGCGTTGCCACGATGCCCTTGCGCCGCAAGAAAGTGATGAGATCTTCAATGTGATCCTGCGAGGGACGCTTGAAGTCGCTTCCTTCCGTCGGATTGACGGCAATGAAATTGACCATCGCATAGCGTCCGGCCACAAGTTCGGCCAGTCGCTCGACCTCTTGGAAAGTGTCATTGATGCCGGCCAGCAGCGTCCACTCGATCTGCGCCGGATACTTGGTCTGTTCGGCGTAGTCCAACGTACGCTGCAGCAGGTATTCGGGTGTCAGTGCAGGAGCGTTTTTCAAAAGCTTTTGCCGTTTCTCGAAATCGGTCGTGTGAAGCGACAAAGCCAAAGCGGGCTTTACCGACCAAGTGGGCAGCGCATCGAAAAGACGCTCGTCGCCTACGGTGGACACCACAATCTGCTTGTGCGCCAGCCCCGCTACGTCGCCAATGAACTCCACAGCTTCCTCAACTGCAGCCAAGTTGTGGGAAGGCTCGCCCATTCCCATCAGGACCACTTTTTTAATGTCAGGCTTTATGCGAGTGGCCGCCACGTACTGAGCTGCGATTTCTGCGCTTGAAAGCTGACGTTCAAGCCCGCCCTTGCCGGTCATACAGAAAGCGCACCCCACGGCACAGCCCACCTGCGTGGAGATGCAAAGCGCCTGTCGCGGCAAAAGAACCGCTTCCACGCACGCGCCGTCGGGCAACATCACCAGAAGCTTGCTGCTTTCAGCCTGCCGGCTCTCCTTAACGTTAAACCGAGCCAACGACTCGAGTTGACTTTGGATCTCCGGCAACTTTTCCTGCAGCGCCTTCGGATAGCTGGCATGTCCCTGCGACTGCCAGGATGCCAAGCCGAGCCATGCACGCCACAGGCGCCGGATATGCGTGGGTTTGGCGCCAAGTTCAGCGAAATCTCGTTCAAATTCACTTAAATGCAATGATCTGGGCATGACAAGCGTCAGAAGAAAAACAAAAAACTCAAATAAAAGTTGCTACAAAATAGGAATAGCAACTGCCCAGCGGCACGAAATCCTACCAAAATCTCCATTTCGATCTCTTCGCTTTCCGAACGATTTGTTGCATTTTCGATTGAGATCTCAGCCTGAGCCAAGTTTTTCCTGTCAAAATGCCGGAACTTTTCTTTGCGCCCTTTGTTCTGGCGACGCTTTTTCCCCAATCAACCGTAACGCAAAACATTCTTTAGAAATGGAACGCATGTTTGAACGTACTTTCTACGCCGCCCGATGGTTTCTAGCCCCCGTCTTTTTGGGACTATCGCTGGCGCTTATTGCTCTGGCAATCAAATTTTTTCAGGAAATCTTTCATGTCCTGCCGCACGTTCTGTCCCTCAGCGAAGGCGATTTGATCCTCTCTCTGCTGTCCTTGATTGACATGGGACTGGTGGGCGGCCTAATCGTCATGGTGATGTACTCGTCCTACGAAAACTTCGTCTCGCGCATGGACCTTGACGACGGCAAAGACGAAAAGTTGGGCTGGCTCGGAAAGATGGACGCGGGCTCTCTCAAAAACAAGGTGGCGGCAAGCATCGTTGCCATTTCTTCGATCCACCTGCTGCGCATCTTCATGGACATTCAGTCGATCGCCAACGATAAGCTCCTTTGGTATGTCGTCCTGCACCTGACATTCGTGCTTTCGGCCTTCGTGATGTGCTGCATCGACATCATCACGAAAAAGTCTCACTGATTTTTCAGCGCAGACCGAGTTCCTGAAGCTTGCGCGTGAGCGTGTTTCTGCCCACGCCAAGCTTCTGAGCCGCTTCAATCTTCTTGCCGTGCGTAAACGCCAGTGCTGTCTTGTAAACCGTCGTTTCAAACACGCGGTTGAGCTCTTCCATCGTTTTCGGCGTTCCGCGGTTTAGTAGCTCTCTCACCACCTCAGCCAACTGATCCGTCCAGCCTCCTGCACCCGTCGCCATGACATCGGAGGCCGTCTCGCCCGATGTCTGTCCGTTTCCCGTCTTGAATTCAAACGGCAGATCATCCGGCCGAATCCACTGCGAAGGCGCCATCACGGTGAGCCAATTGCAAAGATTTTCCAACTGACGGACATTGCCAGGGAACGGAAACCGTCGAATCACTTGCAACGCTTCGGGAGTCAGACGCTTGCGCTCGGTCTTCAGATTGGATGCCGCGGCACTCAAAAAGTGATCGGCGAGTGCCTCAATGTCTTCGGTTCGCTCGCGCAACGGCGGCAGCTGCAAATGAATCACGTTGAGGCGATGGTAGAGGTCTTCTCTGAAAAGTCCCTGTCGCACGCGTTCTTCCAAATTTTGATTCGTTGCGGCAATCACGCGCACGTCGGCTTTGATTGACTGCGTGCCTCCCACTCGATAGAAATAACCGTCGCTTAAAACGCGCAAAAGACGCGTCTGCAGATCGGCGGGCATGTCGCCGATTTCGTCCAGGAAAAGAGTGCCGCCCTTGGCTTGTTCGAAACGACCGTATTGCAGCTGATTTGCGCCCGTAAACGCCCCGCGCTCGTGGCCGAAAAGTTCGCTTTCAAGTAACTCTCGGGGAATGGCCGCCGTGTTGATCGCCACAAAAGGCGCTCGACTGCGCAGACTGTGCTGATGCAGGGCTCGTGCCACCACTTCCTTGCCGGTACCCGATTCTCCGGTCAGAAGCACCGTAACGTGGCTGTGCGACAAACGACCGATCGCACGAAACACCTCCTGCATGGCTCGCGACTGACCGATGATTTCCGTGCGACGTACTTCACCCTTTTCGTCAAGTTCGCTTGCGTCCGTGCTTTCGGCCACGGCGCTTTCTTCACGTGCACGGCGCAGCAGATCAATCGCACTGTTGATGTCAAAAGGCTTGGCGAGATACTCGTAGGCACCGCCCTGAAAGGCACTCACTGCGCTGTCCAAATCGCTGAAGGCCGTCATGATGATGACGGGCAGTCCGGGATACTTGTTCTTGACGAACGCCAAAAGATCGAGCCCGCTCATGTCGTGCATGCGAATATCACTCAGCAGCACCGACGGCGTGTCACGCTCAAAGGCCTTAACCACATCGGCAGCCGATTCGAACAGGCGAAACGGCATCTGAGCACGCGTGAGCGCCTTTTCCAGCACCCAGCGAATCGAACGATCATCGTCAACAACCCAAATCTGTCGCATCTTTCTTCTTTTTGTCCAGTTAATTGATCGGTTCGCCCAACGGGAAAAGCAGACTGAAGTCCGTGCAGCCGGGCCGACTGTCGACTTCAATCGCTCCGCCGTGCCGCTCCACATATGTCTGCACTATGGAAAGCCCCAAGCCCGTGCCGCCGTCGTGTCCCGTGACCAGCGGATAGAAAATCTTTTCGCGAATACGCTTATCAATGCCCGGGCCGTTGTCGATCACATGCACATTGACGGCAAGCCGATATCGCTTGCGCTGAATCGTGCATTGGCGAGCAATACGCGTCTTGATAGTGAGTTCCGCACGGCCTTCGGCTATCAAGGACTTTCCGGCCTCGGCCGCATTGCGCATGAGATTGAGAAAAACTTGAATGAGCTGCTCGCGATCACCCAGAATGGGAGGCACAGAGACGTCGTAATCGCGAAGCACGGAAAGTCCCGAACCGAATTCAGCGCTCACCAGATTACGCACGCGTTCGAGCACTTCGTGCAGATTGACTTCAGCCAGATGAGACTCTCGGCGATAGGGTTGCAACAGTCGATCAACCAGCCCCTGCAGTCTATCGGCTTCGGAAATAATGACTTCGGTATATTCGCGTTGCTCACGATTGTCGAGCTCGGCTTCCAGAAGCTGCGCGGCGCCTCGAATGCCGCCGAGCGGATTTTTCACTTCGTGGGCCAGATTGCGCAGGAGCGAACGCGTAGCCTCCCCCATGCCAGCTTCCTGTTCCTGGCGAACACAGTCCATGGCCTTTTGTACGGGCACAATTTCAAGCAGTACGCTGCTTTCGCTCTCGGCAATGCTCGAGAGCATGATTTGTACAGGTTCGGGTTCAGCCAAAGGCCGGCGTAGCTCGGTAACGGCTGTATAGGGAACAAGCTTTTTGTCTTTGTCGGAAAAGCGTTCGGCCCATTCGCGCACATGGGTGATCAAAAGCCCGATGTCCGTGCCTTTGAGATTTCGTCTCGAGCAACCGATCAGCATTTCGGCAGCCGTATTGCACCACAACACGCGTGCGTAACGATCGAGCACCACGACACCCGTGGATAACAAATCCGCCGCAGCTTGAAGCCGGGCGTAAAAACTGCTGCTGCCTCGGCTCATATTTGGCGACTCCTGCTGATGCTCGTCTCTTCAAAAGGAAAAGAAACCGTCGCACGGACATCCCGATATGAATTTGCCTCGGGATGCCGTACAGACAAACCTCACCGATGCCGACCAAAGCTCCTGCTCTCCGTCGGCATCCGGTGTTTACGGCATCAGCTCGCGAAATACAACTCGTATTCGAGCGGATGCACGGCGCAACGATAGCGATCGACTTCCTGGGCCTTGAGATTCAGGTAGGCGTCGATCAAATCGTCGCTGAAGACGCCGCCGCGGGTCAGGAACTCACGATCCTTGTCAAGGTATTCGAGAGCCTGGTTCAGTTCGGAGCAGACCGTCGGGATCTTGGCATTTTCTTCCGGCGGCAGGTCGTACAGATTCTTGTCGGCGGGTTCGCCCGGATGAATCTTGTTCTGGATGCCGTCGAGACCGGCCATCAGCATCGCCGAGAAAGCGAGATAAGGATTGGCCGTCGGATCGGGGAAGCGGACTTCGACACGGCGAGCCTTGGGACTGGCCACGTGCGGAATGCGCAGAGAAGCCGAACGGTTGCGAGCCGAATAGGCAAGCTTCACGGGTGCTTCGTAGCCCGGCACCAAACGCTTGTAGGAGTTGGTAGTCGGGTTGGTGAAGGCGTTCAAAGCGCGAGCGTGCTTGATGATGCCGCCGATGTAGTACAGAGCCAATTCGGAAAGACCGGCGTAGCCGTTGCCTGCAAAGAGGTTCTGATCCTCCTTCCAGATGGACTGGTGCACGTGCATGCCGGAACCATTGTCACCGAACATGGGCTTGGGCATGAAGGTGGCGGTCTTACCGTAGGCAGCTGCCACGTTCCAGATCGTGTACTTCATGATCTGCAGCCAGTCGGCGCGCTGCACGAGCGTGGAAAAGCGTGTACCGATTTCGCACTGACCGGCGGCGCCCACTTCGTGATGATGAACTTCGCAGGGAACGCCCTGCTGTTCGAGCAACGTCACCATTTCGGCGCGGATGTCGGCGAGCGTGTCAACCGGCGGAACAGGGAAATAGCCGCCCTTGAACGGAGCGCGATGGCCGAGGTTGCCGCCTTCGTACTCGATCTTGCTGGCCCAAGGACCTTCTTCGGAGAAAATCTTGAAGAAGGTGTTCTGGGGTTCGTTGGCGAACGTCACGCCGTCAAAAATGAAGAATTCGGGTTCGGGACCGAAGAAAGCTTTGTCACCGATGCCCGTGCTCTTGAGGTAGTTTTCGGCACGGCGGGCAAGAGAGCGGGGATCGCGCGCATAGCCCTTGCCGGTATCAGGCTCAAGAACGTCGCAAGTCAAAATGAGAGTGTTCTGTTCACGGAACGGATCCATGCGAGCCGTTTCGGGATCGGGCATCAGAATCATGTCGCTCGCTTCAATGCCTTTCCACCCGGCCATAGACGAGCCGTCAAAGGCTTGCCCGTCTTCGAAAGTGTCTTCGGTAAGTTGATGGGCAGGCACGGACATGTGCTGTTCTTTGCCGCGGGTGTCGGTCAAACGATAGTCAACGAACTTGACATCGTTATCTTTAACCATCTGCAGGACGTCTGCGGGCGAGGTCATGATTGGTTTCTCCTAGATTCGGAAAAGGTTTGTCTGTTGATGTTGGCGGTCCCTTTCGCCGCCCAACCACACAAAAGCAAAATTTATGCCAGTTTTCACACTCCAGTAAAACGGCCCCTGAGAACGTAATTCACGGCATATTCGCACCAAATTGTACGGCCTTGCGCCCTCATTTGGTGCATTAATGCTCGGTCGTGTTACAAAACGGTGCACCGAGACATACACACTTCGCGCATTTTTTCCTGCCTTTTCATGGCCTTTTTCCGTGGAAACGAATACAATGGCACTCCCTTTATGGGGGTGTTCCGGTTTCGACGGGGTGTAGGACGCCGTACGGTGCATGCCGAGGTCTAGTCTCCTCGATAAACAACTAGAAAAAAATAAACGCCAACAACGAGCGTTTCGCTCTCGCCGCTTAATGCCGCGAGCGATGCACTGAGTGGTCACAGGCTCAGGTCGGGTAAAACCGGCAGCATCGTCATTTCACTGTGACTGGAAGCGCACGGAGCCGTGACGTGCACTTCGAGATCCAAGCGGCTGGCCGTCTGGAGGCCCGTTTAACGGCAGGACAGACGGTGAGAACTCAAAATTGTTGAACTAAGCATGTAGATCCGACGGAAAAATCGCTTCGGACGCGGGTTCAATTCCCGCCACCTCCACCAAATTCAAATCCCGGACGCAAAAAACGTCTGGGATTTTTTTCATTGTTTGATTTGATATCAAACTAAATTCGAATTTTAGTGCTCCGCCTTCTCCAGTTGTGCACTGATTTTCCGCATAAGATCTTCCAAAGTCTCTATCTCATCAACCGACAGAGCGCCCCGGACAGCTTGATCCATGCGTTTGGAAATGGCCTCAAATTTCTGCCGGCAAGCGTTCCCTTTATCTGTCAGATCAACCAGACAGGAACGGCCATCGAGCGTATTGGCGCAACGCAGGACATAACCGAGACTTTCTAGTTTCTTGACCAGTACGGTGACGGTTGCTTTCGTACGATGCGAGCGACGAGCCAAGTCCGTCATGCTGGTCGACCCCTGCCGGTAGAGCACATTGAGAATATCGCCGTGCGCCGAATCGATGTCGTCAAACCCTTCCTGTTTCATTGCCTCAGTCAGTCGAGCTTTCAGAGCTCGAGACAATCGCGCGGTCAACTGCCCGACGTTGGTTGGTTCAGATGATTCAAGTGGAATCTCGTGCACTTCAGGCTCATCACCTGCCTGAAGTCCCGTTAATTTAGTTAGATATCGAAGGATTGCCATAAAATCATCTCCTCGAGTACCGCATCTTCGTGTCGTCTTAGTTTACCGAAAGAGAAAAACGTGCATTCATGTTCCATCCATTCCTGAACCGCCATTTAGCACTTCAGGATTTTTGCGGGCACAATTCATCCTGTGTCGTCGTTTCTTAAGCCTCTGAGGTCGCAGCGTGTCGTATCGGTCAATGCGGGTTGTTGCCAAACAGGTTGTCGGCTCTCCGTACAACCCGCGACTTCATGCTGTCTTCATCAAGACGACGCTTTCGGTAATGGCCTTCGCATGTGCACTGTCGGCCTGGGCGTTTGATGTCAGAGTCGACGGTCTGCAAGGAGAGCCCAAGGACAATGTTGAAGCACTTCTGACACCGATTCGTGAAAAAGCCTCTCCTCCGCGCAAGCACACTTATCGTTCTCAGGTCGATAAGGCCATCCGCCGAGGACTTGAAGCGTTGGGCTATTACCAGTACGAAATCCGTTACCGCTGGGTCAAACCCGATTCCGCGCAGACTCAGGCACAAGCATCTTCCAATAAACCGTCGATAACTGCTGACAATACTCCGCAGCCTCAACCCAATGTCGATCCGACCTCCGACAAAGCGAGCAAAAATGCCGAGCGCAAAGAAAAGACGTTACTCATTGCCCGCGTCAAACTCGGCGAACCCGTTCGCATCACGAAAGCGACGCTGACCATTGAAGGTGAAAAGAACTCGCGCCGATCGCACTTTCGCCGTCTGCAACGTCAGCTTCCCAAACCCGGCACGCAACTCAACCACGGGGAATACACGGATTTCAAAGCTGCCGTAGAACGCACCGCCATGCGCTACGGCCACTTTGACGGAACCTTTATTCAAAGCGAACTTCAGGTCGATGCCGAAAAGAATGAAGGCCAATGGCTGTTGGTGTTCGATCCCAAAGAACGCTATACGTTCGGTCCGGTCGATTTTTCAGGAAGCCAAATCCGCGAACCGATCCTGCAAAATCTCGTCCCCTTCAAGGAGGGCGAACCTTATTTCTCCGATAACATCGCCGAACTCAACCGCAGGCTGTCGGCAAGCGGCTGGTTCAATTCGATCGTCGTCACGCCCGACATAGTTGCCGGCCGCAAGAGTGAGTCCAAACAGTTGCCGGTTCACACTCGCGTTTCGCCCAAAATCAAAAATTCTGTGGAAACGGGACTCGGGTACTCCACCGACGTCGGGCCTCGAGGGCGTCTCATCTGGAAAAAGCCATGGTTAAACGATTCGGGTCATAGTCTTGAGGCTGCAGGTGACATCTCCAAGCTTGAGCAAATGCTTGACCTCACCTACAAACTGCCGCTTGAGGAAAATGCACTGGAGCAGTTCTGGATGTTCGGCGGAGGATACAAGCACGAAGACTTGAACGACACCAAGGCGGACTCTCTGACTTTTGCCGCCACTCGGCGTTGGGATCTCTACGAAGGCTGGCAAAAGGGCATTGCGCTGAAGTTCCGACTCGACGACTTCACGCAGGGGTCGCTTGACAACAAGACAATGATGGTCTACCCCGAGTTTTCACTCTCGCGTACGCGAAGCCGCGGAGGCCTGATGCCCAAGTGGGGCGACTCGCAACGTTACACCATCGGCTATGCCAACCAAATGTGGGGTTCGGACATTGACGCGCTGATGCTTGAAGCGCAATACACATTGATTCGTACGTTCGCCCGCAAGCATCGCTTCGTGCTGCGCTCTCACCTCGGATGGATTGAAACGGGCGACTTCAACGACGTTCCGCCGGATCTGCGCTACTTTGCCGGCGGTGACAGAAGCATTCGCGGCTACGACTACGAATCAATTTCGCCCAAGGATGAGAGCGGCGATCTGACGGGTGCTTCAAAAATGATCACCGGCAGCATCGAGTACCAACTGCGCGTCAAGGGCAAATGGTGGGGAGCCGTCTTCTTCGACATCGGCCGAGCTGACACAAACGTTGAGTTTTCCAACCTGAAAAAAGGCGCAGGCATCGGCGTGCGCTGGGAATCGCCTCTCGGTCCGATCAAGCTTGACATTGCAAAACCGGTGGGCGACTCCGAGGAAAACGGTATCCAGTTCTACATCGGTTTGGGGCCTGAACTATGACGTGGGCCAAAAGACTTTTCATCGGTGCAACCTCTGTGCTGGTCGTGCTTGCAGCCGTCCCCGGATTTCTGCTCGGCACTGAAACGGGCCTTCAAATCATCAAAGGCGCGCTCGAAAAAGCCGTACCTGGCCTGAGAATCGAATCGCTGAGCGGCTCTGTCTTCTCGCTTAAAGCCGACAATTTGCAGTACGACGTCCCCGGCCTGGCATTTCACGGAAATCTTTCATGGGACTTGAGTGTCGCCAAGCTCCTGTCTCGGCGCGTGGCTCTCCATGACTTTGAGATTTCAGACGCCTCACTCCTCGTTCGAACGCAGGAAATGGCGTCGTCGGCTTCAACGCCTGTCCCGAAATCGCCTACTCAAAAGCTTGACGAAACTCAGACCTCGCGGTTTAAAACACCGGTTGCCGTGATTGTCGAGCGCGTGGCAATCAAAAACCTGCAGGCTGACATTGACGGTAATGTTGTTAACGTTGGGCTTTTTCAGACACAGGCTGTTTGGACGAAAGATCGCCTCGACATTGACTCCGTGCGTCTGGAAGATTCAAGCCTTGCATCGGCCCAAACACCACCCTCCGACGAACCGCTCGGTGCCATGCTCAAGCGCACCTTCTCGCAACCCGTTGTGCCGGAAATCCCCACCGTCGACCTGCCGCTGGATGTTAATCTCAAACACTTTGAGCTTTCTCGCTTTGCCATCAAAGGCAATCCCGATCAAATCATCGAATCGGCTACATTTGCGCTCACCGCTCAAAACGGCGTCGCGACACTGGAAAACATAGCCGTCCGAGCCATGAACGCGGAGCTCACGGGACGCATGACGATGGGACTCGATGCCCCTCATGAAGTCAATCTTGAACTTGACGTCTCATCTCTCGTGCCCCGCGAAGCAATCCCAACCGGCACTGTGCCGCCGGTTGCCGAACCGACAACGGAAGACATTGAAAACTTCTACGAGCGACTCAAAGAGGTACGTGCCGAACGACTCAAGGCTGCCCAGGAACGTCGTGCCAAACATCGGGCTCAGGGTCAGGCCAGAAAACAGGTCGACATTAAAACTTTGTCGCGAGAAGAGCGTCGCGAACTCCGACGAAAAGCAAATGCTCGGCTCAAGCGCCGCATAGAACAATGGCGTGACAGCGTGCGCGGCCTATTGCCCAAACGGGAACCGCAGCCTCCCGTGACCGTAACGGCAAAAATCTCAGCTCGAGGCGCTCTTGCCGACACTGTCACTCTCAGCGGCCGTGTCAATAACGTCCCAGGCGTCGAAGGCGCTTCGTTTGTGCTGAAAGCTTCGCCCACGACAGTCGGTCTGCCGATGTCTGCGGAAATCAAAGCCGATAAGGTTGAAATTTCCGGTTCGGAAATCAGCGGCGTTTCCGTCAATCTCTCGGGCAAGGCCGTTGATTATGCGCTGCAAGTCTCCGCCAAGGCGACCTATCCCGTTGACGATAATCACAGCTTTACGGCTGACGTTCTCATCCGCGGCAAAGGATCGGAAGTCGCCGCGCATCTGACGGACTTCTCCGTGCAGTCCAACGTCGGACGCATTCAGATAGACGGGCAGGCCAACTGGGAGAAAAACGCCCGTTTCGCCGCTTCACTGAATCTTTCGGGTATCGATACCAAAGCCGTGCTGCCGCAAACGCCTCTGAAAATCGACGGCAGCTTCATCGTCTGGGGTTCTCGTCAGAACGGACGCTGGAAAGCCAAATTGCAGGACCTGACGGTTCTTGGGGAATTGCGCGGGCAATCGTTGGCGCTCACAGGCGCTGTCGAATCACACGGCAACGGAATTGTGGAAGCCCCTGAACTCTACTTTGCCGTCGGCGACAACACCTTTGAATTCTCAGGAAAGGCTGACTTTGCCAAAGACATCCCGGAACTGGACTTCAAGACCAAAATTGATGCTCCCGATTTCGGTTTGGTCGATCCCAACCTGCTGGGATCGGTCAAAGGCACATTGGCCGTAACGGGAACCACGAGGCTGCCCGTCATCAACGCCGATCTGACGGCACGCAATATTGACTATCTCGGCACAACACTTAAGCGCGGCCATCTGACCGGGCGCATGCGTTCGCGCGACGTGGTTTCCGGTCGACTGACACTGCAGCTTACCGACTTCAAGACGCAAGGCGTCGACATACGCAAAGCAACGATTGAATTACGTGGAAACGAACTGCGGCACAACCTGACCGTACACACGGAAGGCACTCCAATTTCCGTTGACGCCAAAATCTCGGGCATTTACGAACGTATGCTCGGCAATTGGGCTGGCGCCCTTGCCGAGCTCAAAGTCAAAACCGCATACGGCCCCGTCACTCTTGAAAAACCAATGCGCCTGGCTTATGTGCCCGACCTCAACCGAGCCAATGTCAGCAAAGCATGCCTGGCTCATACCCATGCACGACTGTGCCTGGAAAACGATCTCAAACTTGATCTCACCAATCGAAGCGATCTGCGCATTCTGCTCAGCCTTCCGAAATTCGATCTTGCTTTCATCAAGCAATACTTCCCGGGACGATTTGTTGCGGACGGCATCATCCAGGCCAACGCAGACGTGACGCTGCCGGCGGGACTTTCTGAACTTCCTCGCGGCCGCGTTACCGTGCAGGCAAAAGACATCAGCACCAAATACCGCATGGATCTCAGCGACCTGAAGGTGGGGTTCAATTCCGTTCAACTCAGCTTTGCCAATGCCAAGGACAGCATTGAAGGCAACTGGAAGATCGACATCAAAGATAACGGCGACATTGAAGGTTCGCTTCGCATGAGCGATCTGTTCAACACCCGCACCGTCGACGGAACACTGAAGTTCGTCGCAGTAGACGCCACCCTCGTTAACTCCTTCCTCTCACCGGGTGAATCCGCCGAAGGACAATGGTTCGGCAATTTGCGCTTTGCCGGTACGTTGGAAGAGCCTCTGATTTACGGACGAACCGGACTTTTTAATGCCAAGCTTGACTCAACAAAACTTCCCTTCGAAATGTTGCCCAGCGACATCAAACTGATCTTCAACGGCAACTCTTCCACCCTCGAAGGGCACCTCAAAACACCTCAGGGAGAAGTCACACTTTCCGGAGCAGCCGATTGGCGCACTATCGGTGAAGGCAAAGCGATCGTGACAACCAAAGGAAGCAACTTGCGCGTGACCTTACCTCCTGACATTGAGTTTGACCTCACCACTGACGTAACCTGCGAGGCAAGCCGCGATCTGATTAAGCTTGACGGCTCCATTTCGGTTCCCTGGGCTAAAGTTTCAGTCAGCAAACTACCGGCTTCTGCTGTTGACGTTTCCGACGATGTTGTTCGTCTGGACCGTCCGCGTGCCAAGAAAAAGGCGGCCGGCAAGCCCATACCCATAGAAAGCCATCTTCGCATTCACATCGGGGATGATGTTCGTGTTGAAGCCATGGGCCTAAAGGCCAGACTCACCGGGAACCTCAATGTGATTCAAGACAATGGGACCCTTGGTTTAACCGGTCAAATCAGCGTTCCAAGCGGTAACTTCAAGGCTTACGGACAAGACTTGCTCGTTCGCCGAGGTGAATTCCATTTCGTGGGGGCTGTTGCCAATCCTCTTCTGGACCTGGAAGCCATTCGCAACCCGGATCGCACAGCCGATGATGTGATTGCTGGCATTCGTGTCACCGGCTCGGTTGATTCTCCGCAGGTAGCTGTCTTCACCGATCCGGCAAAATCCGAAACGGAAGCCTTGAGTTACCTCATTCGCGGCGAAGGTCTTGATCCGTCGGGCGACTCGGACAACACCATGATCACCTCCGCCCTCATTAACCTTGGCTTGAGTCAAGGCAGTCATGTGTTCGAATCGCTAGGCGACGCAGTCGGCATCAGCGGCCTCGGCTTTGAAACCGAGGGCGTCGGTGACAGCTCGCAGCTAGTGGTATCGGGTTATGTGTTGCCGGGTCTCAAAGTGAAATACGGCGTCGGGATTTTCGATTCCCTGGCGACGCTCACGCTTCGCTATCGCGTTATTCCGAGATTGTACGTGGAAGCAGTGAGCGGCGTAGATCAAGCGCTTGACCTGCTCTATTCGTTTGAGTTCTGACGAAGCTTCGGAACGCTTTTCTTGGTTCACGCTATAACGCGTAACAATAATACGCGTAATAATGTTACGCATTTTTAGGTGTCAGATGTCTGCTGCTTCCAAAAATACGTTCTTCGGTCGCGAACGCGAGCTCCTTCAACTGCAACGACTCCGCTCCACCGTGAAGGACAAATCCATCAGTCGTTTTGTCGTTGTCTCCGGCAGACGCCGCGTCGGTAAAACACGTCTCATCCTGGAGGCACTGCCGTCGTGCGACGATATGCCGTCGGTCTACGTCTACATCAACCCACACCTGGATGCCGGATCCAATCTCGAGGATTTTTCCGAAAGCCTGAGAGAATGTCTTGGGTGGTCCCGCCCGCGGCGGCTTCACGACTTCGAAGATGCACTGATGGAGGTATTCGAAGTCGCCAAACAGCGTCCGATCACTTTGGTGCTCGACGAATTCCAGAACTTCGGTCGCGTTGAGCCGAGTTTCTACGGCACTTTGCAAAAGCTCTGGGATTTGCACCACGAAAAAATGCAGTTGCTTCTCGTTGTCTGCGGCTCCGTTGCAAGCTCTATGCGTGAAATCTTCGAGAACGGTCAAGCACCGCTTTTTGCCCGCAACAATGCTGTTCTTCACGTCGAGCCGTTGCTGCCCGATCTCGTCAAAACCGTTTTCAAAAGCTATTGCCCGAACTTCAGCGGAGACGACCTTTTGGCGCTCTACGCCTTCACAGGTGGCGTAGCGCAATACATCCAAAACTTTTTGCCGATGGGCGCCTTTACGCTTGAGGATATGCTGCAGCTGGGCGTAGAAGAGAATTCTGTCTGGCTTTCCGAAGCGCAGCTAATGCTTGCCTCCGAGTTCAAAGGTTCCGCGCAAACCTACTACGAGATTCTCCGACGTATTGCCGCCGGTAAAAACAAACGCGCCGAACTCATCAGGTCTTTCTCAATTGACGTATCGGCGCATTTGTATCAGCTTCAGCACGAGTACGGTCTGATCGAGTCGCTGGACCTGGTCGGACAAAACGGCGCCAAGCGTCAACGCGTTGCATATGAACTCAACGACGAACTGTTGGATTTCTGGTTTACCTTTATCCTGCCCAATCAACGCATTCTGCAGAGCCACAATACGCAAGCCATCCGTCAGTTGATTCTGCGCGATTATCCGAATCGGTCCGGCCGTGTGCTCGAAAGACTATACCGTCGCCATTTCCGCAACCTCGGTCTATTCACCCAGGTCGGGCCATGGTGGGATCGCAATGGCACCAACGAGATTGACTGCGTAGCGGTCGACGACCTCAACCAAACCGTCTGTTTTGCCGAAATCAAACGCAATCCGGCCAAAATTCAGATCTCGTCATTGAAGGAAAAGGCAAAAGTTTTTCTGTCCTTCAATCCGGAGCTTGAAAACTATCAAACGCTTTTCCTGGGCTTGTCCACCGAAGAGCTCGGATCAGACAAAAAACTGCCTTTTGAAACATAAGAAACCCAAAGCCGCCGCTTCGGCTCTCTACTGAAACGACGGCTTTGACTTATTGAAGAATTCGATCAGGCCTGATGTTCGGCCACCAGATCGTCAACCTTCTTGGGAGGCTCTCTCAACTCCTGAATGCGCTTGGTGCGTTCGATGTTGTTGATGGCGTGAAGCAGAGCCAAAGCAGCCGATTCGATTACGTCGGTCGACAACCCCATGCCGTGGAATACGCGTCCGTCATAATCAACCGTGATGTTGACCTGACCGAGAGCGTCCATGCCGGCACCGTTGGCAGTAATTTCAAAGCTCGTGAGCTTGCAGCGCACGCCCGTCAAACGCGTGATGCAGTTATAGACCGCATCCACAGGACCGTTGCCGATGCTCGAGTCCGTACGGGTACGCTTGCCGACTTGCAGTCTCACCGTAGCCGTTGCCGTCATGTCGCCGCTGCCGCTCATCACGTTGAGGCGATCGAGGCGATAGGTATCGTCGTCATTTTCGCCCTGCTTGGTGAAGAACACCAAGGATTCAAGGTCATAGTCAAACACCTGTCCCTTCTTGTCGGCAAGCTTCAGGAAGCGGGCGTAGATGTCGTCGAGGTCGTAGTCTTTTTCCGTGTAGCCGAGATTCTGCAGGCAGGTACGGATCATATGGCGGCCGGAACGCGCCGTCATGCGCATATTGTTGCCCTTAAAGCCAACGCTCTCAGGCGTTAGGATTTCATAGGTCTGACGATTCTTGAGCACGCCGTCCTGATGAATGCCGGAGCTGTGCGCAAAAGCATTCGAACCGACGATGGCCTTGTGCGGCGGAACGGGTTCGTGGCAGATCTTGGCAACGAGCGAAGACGTTCTGGCGATGTTCTTCATCACGATGCCGGTTTTGAGCCCTTCAAAGTAACCGTTGCGAACGTTCAAGGCCGCAGCCACTTCTTCGAGCGACGTATTGCCGGCGCGCTCACCCAAGCCGTTCATGCAGCATTCGATCTGGCGCGCGCCCATCTGCACGGCCGTGAGCGAGTTGGCGGTGGCCATGCCCAAGTCATTGTGGCAATGCACGGAAAGCACCGCCTTGTCGATGTTGGGAACGCGGTTGAAGATGTTGGTGATGATGCCGCCGAATTCCGTCGGAAGCGTGTAGCCCACTGTATCGGGAATGTTGATGGTCGTTGCGCCCGCGTCAATGGCGGCTTCCACCATGCGGCAAAGTTCGTCGATCGGAGTGCGGCCTGCGTCTTCGCAAGAGAATTCCACATCATCGGTGTAGTTGCGCGCAAGCTTCACGGAAGCCTTGGCCATTTCAACGATGTCGTCAAAGGACTTGCGCAACTTATCGCGCACGTGAATCGTGCTCGTGGCAATGAAAGTATGAATGCGGAAGCGTTCCGCGACTCGGAGGGCTTCTCCGGCCGCCTCGATATCCTTTGCAACGCAACGCGACAGGCCGCAGGGGATCGTTTTTTTCAGCGTTGCTGCAATCTGAGAAACACTTTCAAAGTCGCCCTTGGAAGAAATCGGAAAGCCCGCTTCCAATACGTCTACGCCAAGCTCTTCGAGCGCCAGCGCGATCTGCAGCTTCTGACGCGCCGAAAGACTCTGCGGCAGCGCCTGTTCACCATCGCGAAGCGTGGTGTCAAAAATAATGATCCGATTATCGCTCGACATTTGCAAAACTCCGTGTATTGAAAATGATCTTCTCTTGCAAAAAGCAAGTTATTGAACGTTCCGATCACTCTACTCTCTTACTGTTTTGCAGTCAAGATTCCTTGCAAAAGATCCTCTTATTAATATCTTAAGCTTCTGATTTTTATGGAATTTTAATTTAAAAACTAGCGTTATTACAAAAGTTTCAATCATGCAAAAACATGAATTTTGCAAAGCTCCTTCGCTTCGAAATCAGGCAGAATGCAGAGCGGGAACCTCTTCGAAATCTTCTGTTTCGCTGTTCCATAAAGCAAGACGAGCGCGACCGAGGTCGTAGTAGACGGCATGCAGACACAGGCGACCGGCCTGCACCGGTTCGTGCACCCACTCGTACGAAAGAAGGTTTTCGATCGAAAGCAGTACGGAACCTTCCTCGCACAAGCGGCAGCGCATTCGCGCGTCAATTCCGGGATTCTCGTGATCAATACGCTGAACGGCAGGCAGCGCCAAGGATACCCAGCGCGAAATGAATTCTTCGGAGCGGATCTTGTCAGGATTGAGCAAACCGTGGATGCCGCCGCAGTTAGAGTGTCCCATCACGACGATGTCATGCACCTCAAGATGCTTGATGCCGTACTCGATGGCGGCGATCACCGCATCGTGTTTGCCGGCGGAATCCTTGTCCGGAACAATGGCGGCAATGCTACGGACGACAAACAAGTCACCAGGCTTACAGCCCAGAATTATGGCCGGGTCGGTGCGGGAGTCGCAACAGGCGATGACAAGCGTCTTAGGACTCTGCCCGTGCGCCAGCTGCTCGAAAAATTCCTTGTCCTTGAGCAGGTATTCGTTTCTAAAGCCATGAAATCCCGTGATGAGCTCGTGAAATCTCGACATACCGTCCGTCTCTATTTGTTTCCGTCCAAGAAGGCTTTGACTTCCTTGAGAAATTCCTGAGGACACTCTTCCTGCGGCGAATGCCCGCAATCAAGCGCGCGGCCCGATACAACACTGGCCTTGTCCCGCCAGGTCTGCACCACGTCGTAAAGCTTTCCAACGGTGCCTCGAGCGCCCCAGAGCAGATGCAAAGGAGCTTGGATACGTTTATCCGCATCAGTCTTGTCGTCGACAAGATCTATCGTTGCTGCGGCACGATAGTCCTCACAGATGGCATGGATCGTTTCGGGCTTTCGATAGCTGCGCAGGTACTCTTCAAAAACCGCTTCCTCAAGTGAACCTTCAATCTTGAGCTGTCCCCGAATGTGGTGTCTCAGAAAATATTCCGGATCAAAGTTGATGAGCTTTTCCGGGAACGGTTCGGGCTGAATCAGAAAAAACCACCAGAAATAACGCGTCGCAAATTCTTTGTCAGTGCGCTCGTACATCGTAGCGGTCGGCGCGATGTCGATAAAAACAAGCCTGCGCACCCGCTCGGGCCAATCCAGCGCAAAACGATGCCCCACGCGCCCGCCGCGGTCATGTCCCACGAAGTCACATTGCTCAATGCCGAGTGTCTGCAGCATCAATTGCAAATCGCAAGCCATTTCACGTTTGCTGTAGGGACGATGATCCGGCATGCTCTCGGGCTTCGAGGAATCACCGTAGCCTCGCAAATCAACCAGAATCACTTTGCGATCCTTGGCCAATGCCGGCGCCACTTTGCGCCAGATCACATGCGTGTGCGGGTGACCGTGAACCATCAAAACCGGCGTTTTGTCGCCATCGCCTCCGATTGCTACGCGAAGCGTGATGCCGTTATTTAGTACGACATCAAACAATTTGAAATTATCGACAAAGGCGGACTCGCCACGAAACACGATTTTGGGATTTAACATCATCATTGTGCCTGGGTATCCTTTTCCGTCCAGCTCTTGGGATCAAACATGCTGCCGTTGACATGCCAGACACGTTCGATCAGATATCCCTCACCGCGCGACTTGCCCAAAATATGGATGCGCGGTTGCGGAGGTTCTACGCCCGTCCAAAGTGCGGCCGCCTTGGCCGCCGTCATAGGCGCATCGTCAGTCTTGAGTTCTCCTGCTTGTCCTGCTTTTTTCACCAACAACAAAGCATTGGAGCGAGCCGCTCCTGTGCCCATGCCGGCATCGGTAAAAATCTTGCTGTAGGCAGGATCGTCGCCGGCCGAATGATCACTGGCCAACACCACCGTCGTGTTGTCCCAAACGCCTTCTTTTTTCATCCAGTCGAACCACTTGGCAAGTGCCTTGAGCGCACACGTTTCCGTTGCCAGATGCGCAAGCGGCACCCCGTCGGAACTCATCTCACGCTTTGGGTTGGTCTGAATGCGGCAAACGCCCGGATCCATAAACCAAGGAAAATGTGTGAGTTCCGTATCAATGAACTTAAATGTACTCTTTTGCCGATTGGCATTGGACAATTCGGGCAATTGATCGAAAAGCGCCCAGTCCTTGAGAGCGCGCAGCACCAGAACTTCGTTCTTGTTTCCGAGGAAACTTTCAAACCAACGGCCGTCTCGATAGATCAGGTTTTTGCCGCTCCAGGGCACGGCGGAATAGACCGACACGGCAAGCAAAAACTCGTCGGTGTTGCCGCGGCCGATGGCGATGTCGTTGCGCTTGATGTAACGGTCGGTATAGGCGTCGCTCAGATAGCGAAGTCCAAGGACATCGTGATCGGTGTACTTTCGCAGGCGCATCTCTTCGAGCCAATTGCGCTCGTATAGCGAAACATCCCACTTGTCGCCGAGACGGTTGATGAAGTTGCCGTAACTGCGATTGATCTTTTCCGCCACCGATTCGCAGCCCTGCGCGTTGATGGCCAGCGGCGTGCAGTCATAGCCGCACAGAACCGAAGCAATGCCCGTATTGGTCGATGGACCGGCCGCCAGAGTATCGGGGTACCACACAAATCCGTCAAGATCGCGCTTGAGTTCCGGTTCGGCCTGCAGAATGCGCTCCATATGCGTACCGGTAAAAGCGTCCATCATGACAACGACAATGTTTTCCCCGGTCTTGGAAAAACCGAAAAGTCGGTCGTTGTAGTCGGGCAGCTCGTCGGCCGCCGTTTCCCGAGGAGCCGTATCGGTCTGCCACTGACCGCGGCTCTGCCACAGGAGGTATGAGCCGTTGACGAGCGAACCCACAATACACAGCACGAACACGCTCTTGATCCACCGGGTATGACCGGATCGAATCAGCCAGATATACGCCCCGAAGACCACAACGATGACGGAAAAGTCGGTAAAGAGATTAGCCGAGCGGAAAAGCGCAGAGGGATTACTGATTTGGAAAGCGTCGATCGTGCCGGTATCAAGCGGAAGCAAGAAGGCATATACGGTAAACAGAAGCGTCACCGCCCCCAGAAAATAACCCGCAAAGTTACGCGATCCGACGATACCGGCCAAAAAAGCAAACAACCACACAACAACGCCGATGCCGGCGCACCACAAAAGCGACTTAGCCAAAACGACATCAGGTGTGGAGAAAATTTCGACAGCCGTGCAATACGCCTGCACGGGAAGATATGCCGCCAGCAGCAACGTAATCCAGATACCGGCCGGAGCCAGTAGCGTTTCTGCCGGCTTAGTGGAACGCGCACTGTGCGCTTCGCTGTACAAAAAGCGTCGCAGATCAATGCCGGCGTGAAGCACGCCCAGAGCCGGAATCAAGAAAAGAAAACCCGAGCTCAAGGCAAAACTCTTGCGGTTGGCCCCGAAGAAATACCACTTGCCCCAAACGCGCAGACCGTAATACGCAGCTACAACAGTCAGAAGCAAGATAACCCAGTGATGCTTCCAAAGCCGCAACTTCACGGCCAGCACAACGGCGATGACAATGCTGGCGATATAGGCAAAGTCAGACGAAAGCGACACGGCGTTTTTGATGCTCTCCGGCACAAAAAAAGCCTGATTGCTCGATAGAAGCGCCAGAATGACGGCAACGCCCCAGAACATCAGCGGCACACCGTATAGGCACCCTCCGGGGAAGACTTCCGTTGATTGATGCGCAAAGCGGCCGCGTACCGCGCCAAAAATTGCCGCTGCGGGCTTCTGCACGCGCTCGAGCAGACTGTAAACGATGTTCTTTCCCAACGAAAAGATGTTGTTGCATGTCCAATAGAGCACCAGACCGCTTGCCGCGTCGTATAGCAACACCAGAAAGACCGCTGCCATGCCGTAGAGCTGCATCTTGTCGCGGCGCGTCATGTTATGCGTATAGACGAGCGCGCTTGCCAGATTGATGACGGTCATGAGAATCGGCAGCACGTTGACTGAAAACGCACCTAGATTGATCATGGCGTCGGGCTTGGACAAGTCAGCGATGCCGAAAAAGGAAACGCCCGCGAGAGGCTCGAAATGCGACAGGAAGTGATAAGCCGCAAAGAAGAACGGAATCTGAAGGAAAAAGCCCAACGATGAGCGCAGCGACAAAAACGGCGAGTAACCCGCTTGACGATGCATCGTCGAAATCATGGCAAAGCGTTCCTGCCCCTTGAAGGTACGCTTGATCATGGCCTCCTTGGCTTCAAAGCTCTTGCGCAGCGCGCGTTCGCCCTCCTGCCACTTTTCGGCCTTGATGTAGATGGGCAGAATCACCACGTTGACGGCCAGACTCATCACGACAATGGCCGGACCCCAGGCTTCGGTGTGCGAGTAGCCCCAAACCAAAGCCGCATGCATCCAGTATTCAAGCGGCGCAATCAAAAGCGTGTAAATGAAATCCAACATCGCTTACTGTCCCTTCTTTGCCTGCGTTTTGCGCGTCGATTGATTCTTGAGGCGTTCGACTTCGGCGACCAGAGCACGCGCAATCGGCATGCCGGCCGCACCGAAATTGACAACGTTTTCTTCGCGCAAGGCGAGAATTTTTTCGCGCGCACGAGAATCGTCGGCCAAAAGAGCCTGCACGGCCTCGACCACGTTTTTCTCGTCACCGGGCAATATGCGTTTACCCAACGTATCGAGCGCACTCACTTCCCAAGCTTCGTGCGGAATTTCCCACGCTTCGAACCCGTCCTTGAGCGGCCCCGCACCTACGCTTATCACCGGACGCAGGAAGACGAATGCAAAGTCAAAGATCACGCCCGAAATATCGCTTACCATCAGCTGCGCACGGGACAAAGACGCAAAACCGTCGGGCTGTCGATCCCATTCGACGTTGTCAAAAGGCAAGAGTTCCTGCGCGAGCTTATCCATCAATTCCGGTTCGGACACAAAACTTTGCGGATGCGGACGCAGGATCACGTGATACCCCGCTTGCGCAAGCATCTTCGGAATCATGGCGCCGGTTCGGGTCAGCAGACCGTTGCGGCCCCACGTGGGCGCCACAATGACAGTACCCGCTTGCGGAGGAGCCGCTCTCTTTGCCCGCTCCACCAGACCGTCCACATAGGGACAGCCGAGCTGCGTCAACTCTTTGGGGCGAGTTCCACGCAGCGACTCAAGCGCACGAAGACTCTTAACCTGTCCGGGGCCGGCGCAATAAACGGCGTCGTAGTAGTCGAAACTGAAAAGCTTGTAGGTGTGAATGTCACCCACGGCATGCACCACATGCACATAGCGACCGACGCCCGGAGAACGTCGGATCTGCAAGACGTCGATGCCGGGGGTCGTCAGCACAAACACCTTGGTCTGCAGAAATCCCAGCGCCGTATAGGCTGTGTTGGACTTGCCGATAAAGCGGGGATGCACACACTTAAAACCGGAGGTAAACACCGGATCCTTCTCGTCGCTCGTAAGATAAGAGCTCTCCACACCCAGCGTCTCGAGTGCCGCCAGAATGGGCTTGAACGTCGACCAATATGCCGCGCTTTCGGCATAGAACGTCAGCGTATTGTGCTTGAGGGCATCCGTCTTGCCGGTAAGTCGGAAAAAGAGACTTCTGAGCGTAGAAGGAAGCTTTCGGATCACAAAGTAGGCGCCCGAAATCAACCCCACAAAAACGGAAAGCAACATGCTGCCCGTACCGGGATCAAGATAGGCGTAGGCGGCCTGCGGCTCGAGCAGGACACTCAAAATAACGAACGTAATGGGAAGCGTGCGTCGCATGGCCGTTATCGGGAACATCGGTTGGTAAACACAGTACCGGAGGCCACAAGCGAGGCCGCTCGCACTGTCAACGCGCAAACAAAAATCAGGCACGACATGGCCGCGCCTTCACTGATAAAGCCGCTGTCGATCATGTCGATGGCTGCCACGGCCGCCACAATGCTCGAAGGGGTGTACAGAAACACCACCGCAGAGATTGTCGTCACAGCCGAAGCAAAAAGGTAGGAGAAAATATCGCAAAGTTCGGCACGACTCAAAGGCACAATCACCCGTGTAATCGTCACGAGCCGACCGGCACCCAACGTTTGACCAACCGTTTCGAACTTGCCGTTCATAGCACTCAGGCCGGCCTTTGCCGTAATGTGAGGTACGCTCCAGAGATGAATCACCGTATTGGCGATCACCAGAAAAAGACTGCCGAGCGTCCCCGTAAAAAGCGGCGTACCAGAAAAAGTCATCGCCCAAGCCAAGCCGAGCACCGTCCCCGGAATGCAGACGGGCAACGAGGCAAGTTTGTCGTAAGCCGCCCTCAAAAGGCCCGGCAACTGCGGCATGCGAACTGTCAGGTAGGCGCCCATCCACGCCAACATGGTTCCCAATGCCGCCACGGCAAAGCTCACGATCAGGGAATGCAGCCAGGGACTGATTCCGTAGGCTGAATTTCTAAAGGCGTAATTGCCCAACGTGAGCTGCGTTTCGTACGGCCAGAACGTGATGAAAGAACCATAGATCACAACGCCGATCACCAGCACTTCCGCACCGACCACACACCAGGCAAGAACGCCGGCCACAGCATCGCGCATCGGCGAAGGCTCGGGTTCTCTGACGTGGAACACCGCCTTCGTCTGTGTCTGAGAAAAGCGTCGCGTCACTTGAAGCGCCAAGAGCGCCGGAATGAGCAAGCCAAGACTCAAAAGCCCTGCTGCAGCAAAGTTTTGCTCGCCCACCGCCAACGCATAAATTTCGGTAGCAAGCATCGGAAAGTCGCCCGCAAGCATTTTCGGCACGCCGAAGTCGGTGATCGTCAAAATGAAGGCGATCATGAATGCGTTGGCCAGTCCCGCTCTGGCATGCACCAGCGTCACGGTTGCAAAGCGCCGCCAGGGACCGGCGCCGAGACTTCTTGCCGCCGCCAGGAGCTTCACATCCATGGTTGCCAGATTTAACCTCAGCTGCATCACTGTATGAGGCAAGGCAAAGACGAGTCCGGCCAAAAAGACGCCCATAGGACCGTAGAGGTCCAGATTGAAAAGCAAGCCGTTGCTGCCCACCAAATAGATGATCCCGATGGCAGGCATGATGGAGGGCGCAAACAACGGCGCCAAAAAGAGCACCTTGAGTGCACCGCGTCCGCAAGCGCGCGTCACCGTGATGGCATAGGCCACCACAAAGCCCAGCACGGTCGCCGTCAGAGCCACGACGGCCCCCATGACAATCGTATTGCCGACGGCCCGCAGGTTGTAAGGCGTTAAAAACGCTGCCGCTCCCGCCCCTTCTGCCACGACGAGAAGCGCGAGTTCGGCTAACGGCCAGAGAAGTCCTGCAGCCAAAAGAGCCACAAGCCCTCCGAGGAGGAGCTTGGGCATCGGGCCGTCGTACGTGCGGCTTAAACTCATTGCGCGCCCCATGTGCGCCAGGCGCTTTCCGGCAGTTCAACGGCAATGAGCGAATGTAGCGAAAACACCGATCGATCAGTATTGATGCGCAGTGCATCAGCCGTGATGGTTGTTTGGAAATCGTTCAGGAGAACCTTGACGCGTACCGCGTCGCCCATGAACTGAACGGCCTGAACTTGCCCGACGAATGTGTAAGGGCGAGTCAGCGCAGCTTCTGTGGCACGGTACAGCTTCACGTCGGCATAGCGCAGGCCCGTTGCCGCCCCCTCTCGAATCAAAGGCATGCGCACGATGTTCATGCCGCCCACAAAGGTCGCCACAAATTCGCTTGCCGGACGATCGTATATATCGTTCGGTTCATCAGCCTGTTCCACATGACCGGCATTCATTACAACAACATAATCCGAAAGCGACAGTGCTTCCTGTCGGTCGTGCGTCACCATCACCGTTGTCACACCCGAAGCCTCCTGAATCGCCCTGAGCTGTTCGCCGATGGAAGCCCGAGACCAGGCGTCGAGCGCAGACAGAGGTTCATCCAGAAGCAGCAGACGAGGATGTGGCGCCAGAGCCCGCGCAATTGCCACGCGCTGCTGCTGACCGCCGGAGAGCTCGGCCGGATAACGCTCGGACAGATCGGTGAGATACGTCAGTTCCAGCATCTCGTACAGGCGAGATGAAAGCGTTGCTTCGGACGCTTTCCTTGCCCTCAGTCCGTAAAGGATGTTTTCTTTGACCGTAAGATTTGGAAAAAGTGCGTAATTCTGAAACACAATGCCGATGCCGCGCTCTTCAACAGGCGTGTTCGTCACATCGTCTCCGTCAACCAAAACGCAACCGGCAGTGGGCTTTTCCAGTCCGGCAATCAACATCAGCGTCGTGCTCTTGCCGCAACCCGACGGTCCCAAAATGGACGTAAAACGCCCTGCCGGAATGTTGAGCGTCGTTTCGTAAAGTGCCGTTTGTTCACCGTACTTTTTGGTGAGGGCCTTGAGCTGCAGATTGGCGGCTTTGCGTTCGGTCATACCTGTCACATCCTTTTCCTTAGCGAGTGGCAAGCGCATACCAGCGCGCCAGAATTACATCTTTGTCCTTTGCAGCGCGGGCAAAATCCATCGGCAGGAAACGCTCGGCAATCCGTTTGCCCTCTTCAGTGCTAAAACCCTCCCGTGCCGCAATGCCGCTGAAATCAGCCGCAATTTGGCCGACGGCAGGTCCGGCGCAGAAATCCAAAAAGGCTTTCGCCTCCTGCGGATGAGGACACCCCCGCGGCAGCGCGCAGGCCTCCGCATCCCACGCAATGCCTTCTTCCGGCTGCACCACCGAGACGGGAGTTTTATATTTCAAAAAAGGCTTGAGAAAAGCGGCAGCACTCAATCCGATGGGAATTTCCCCCTGTGCCGCCATGGCTGCCGGCCGCGCGCCGCTTGCCGCATAAAAAAGCATGTTGGCGTGCAGCTTTTCGATCACCTCCCAGCCTTTCTTCTCGCCGAACCCCTGCACAAAACCGTGAAGAAACATCAGTCCCGTGCTCGAGGCTCTCGGGTTGGGCATGACAATCTGGTCCTGAAATTCAGATTGCAGCAAATCGGACCAGCTGCGCGGCACCGAAAGTCCTTTTTTCCTGAGAAGATCCGTATTGACACAGACCGATCCTCCCCAAGCGTTGATCCCGAACCAATGGTTATCCTTTTCCACCATCTTGGGATTGAGCTTTTCGACCTCGTGCGGAGCATAGGGCTCCAAAATACCTTTGGCTCTGAGGTTTTCCAGAGCAATGGCCGACACCCCCAGCACGGCGTCGGCCTGCACTCGGTCTTTCTCGGCAAGAAGACGAGCGCAGATCGGCCCTCCGGAAGCCCTCACATAGGTGATTTCGATGTCGGGACGAACGGCGGCAAAGGCGTTACGGTAAACGGCGAGCCACTCCGGCTCCACGGCCGTGTATACCGTGATGCGACGTTTCGCCTCGGCCGCCCTCACGGGTAGCGCCGACACGAATGGCAAAGCCAGCAAAGCCGCAAAACCGTCTCTGCGCTGCATCGGCAACTATTCGAGTCTGAATTCTTTCTTGATGAGCTCAATCATGAAGCGAGCCACCTTATCACCCGTGTTGCCTTTCTTGCTATCGATATTCATCTGAATCAAGCAATCGAGCACGCGCTCGCGCAACGTGGAGCTACTCACACCTTCCGTTCTAGGGAAGATGACAAGGCGTTCCGGACGCACATGATTGACATTGTCGGCGCCATGCACCAAGAGGTCACAGTGAACACTGTCCATGAATTCATCGTTGATGAGCCAGGGGCCGGCAACCACTTCCTTCACATAACGGATGCTTTCGAGAATTTCCTTGCGTTCCTCGAAGCTCAATTCCGGCGTGTAGCCCTTCTTTTTCTTGATTTCTTCGTCCGTGGTCAACACCACGACAACGTCGCCAATCTCGGCTGCTTTTTTCAGAAGCCGAATGTGGCCGTGGTGAATCAACGTGGCCGACATATCGACCATAACGCGCGGTCGCTCAGCGGTGGAAGCAGTCATAGGACACCAATCTCGTCAAAAGTTCAAAGCGGCCCAAAACAACAAATAGCCCCACCCGTTCCTCCGAACAGGAGGAAAAGTGTACGGCTGAAGAATTTTCGGGCAAAAACGTTTGACAGGAATTTTACGCCGTTGGTTTAAGTCGTTCGACTTTTTCGATTCAGAGAAGCGTTGCCATGTAGTAGGGCAAGTACCACACATCGTCCTGACACTTGATTTCACCGTGATGCAAGACGATAGCCTGTCCGATACGTTTGCCGAATTTCTCTTTGAATCGCTGCAACGATTTGATGCTCGAAGCCCCCGAAGACTTGACTTCAATGGGAATTATCTTCTTTGCTTGCCGAATCAAAAAATCAATCTCCATCGTCGTCTTTCTGGTTGCAGGATTTCGCTCCACGTAGAAGTAAGCCCGATGTCCATTCGCTTTCAGGCACTGCGCGACAACGTTTTCCACCAACATGCCTTCGTTGACTTGAAGCTGATCCCGCAGGACAGCTCTGTAGAGCTCATTTTCCAAATACAGCCGATCCGAGAAAGCCAGTGACACCAGAAGTCCGGTATCAGAGAGATAGCATTTGAATGCCGGGTCGGTAACGCCCAAATTGAACGCCGCGCTTGGATCGTCCACCTTGCTGGCAAGATTGACAATCATGGCTTCATCCAACCAACGTATTGGTCCTTGATAGTTACGAATCCTTGCACTGGAATCAATGTGAGATAGCACATAACGTTTGTCGTGCTTGGACAGTTCAGATGGAATTCGGTCGAAGAAATTTCTGACATAAACTGAATTTTCTTCGTTCTGTTCTTGCATATCGTTTTTGTACAGCGTAATGATCTGCTGCTTAACGAAATCCGCCTTTCCAAAATCCTTTCCATTGACAAATGCCTGAACAACTTGTGGCATGCCGCCCACCAGCATGTACTCGCTAAACGACCGCATCATGCCCTGATGCAGAGCCCCCATTGGTTTTCTATTGGCAAAGTGCTCCCGCATGAGCGGCATAGTAAATGTGTCTTCGCTCGCCCACAAAAATTCCTCAAAATCAAGAGGTTGCACCTCGAGCGTGTATTCCTCAGACGGAATCAGAATATCTTTGCTTCGTTTTGTGATGCCGGCAAGCGATCCGGTTTCGAGGTAGTCGTACCGCCCGTCTTCCAGAAGCGTTTTAAGCGCCTGCCGCGCCTGCGGAAAAAGCTGTATCTCATCTAGCACGATCAGAGACTTGCGGCGATGCAATTGTGTTTTGTATTCGAACTGAAGCTGAGCAAAGAAACCATCCAGATCGCGCAACCCATTGACGAACAAGTCTTTGACAACCTGATCAGCTTGGTCAAAGCGAATCAGAATGTAGCTTTCGTATGCTTCGCGTCCCAACTTTTCCGCAAGCGTTGTTTTGCCTACACGCCGAGCTCCTTTGAGAAACAGAGCGTAGTGAGGAGCGTACTTTTCCTTCCATTTGAGCATTTCCTGAAAAACTTTTCGCTCAAACATTGTTCGCAAATCTCCTTTTTCACAAATGCGCAGCAGTTTTCTGAGTCACTTTTCACAATTGCGCCACCATTTTTAGGCTCAATTATCACAAATGCGCAACAGTTTTTCGAGTAAATTTTCACAATTGCGCCAATTAACAATTCCTCCCTAACGCAAAAAAGGCCCGATCCCCTAGGGAACCGAGCCTGTATTTAAATCCTTGTTTAGCGACTGCTTAACCGCCGATGGAGTTGAGCTGTCCCGCGTAAAGGATAAAGAAGCGCAGGCACATCATGCCGACTACGCTGCACAGTGCCGAAATGACCACGGTAGCAAACGACTTCTTGAAGAAGGCGAACAACACGGGGCAAATAAAGCCTACGCACACAACGCCCACCCAAAATTCGGTTGCCCAGAAGCCGTCAACAAAAGCCTTTGCTGCCATCTGAGACGATTCGATACCTGTCATCAGAGCAAAAGCGATCATAAAGATGCACAGCGCTTCGGCAGCCATCACCGGCCACTCGGCCACGTGCAAAACATGCACATCGTGGCTTTCGTGCGATTCACCCAGCAGCACAGCGCCGAGCTGATTGCAGGCAATGCCCGCTGACAGCCCCGAAGCCACGAAAAGAGCCGGAAGAACAGCCGTGTTGATCAGCGGGAAACGCACCAAAGCACTGATCAGAAAGCCCGTGTAGGCGCAAACGGTAAGCGCAAACACCAGACCGATCCATGTGAGTACCGGCAGGATCTTTCGCAGCACGCTCAAAAGAGCGGCACCGCACGGAATGCCGTCCACAAGGCGCTTGACCGGTTCAAACTCGTAAAAGCTCACGAGCGTGACCAAGAACATCGTCGGGATGAACACCAAAAGAGCCATCACGCCGACACTCATCACCGAAGTCGGGTTGTAGAAGATAAGAATCTTCCAGAAATCCAACGGTTTGGTGAGGTCAAACACCAGACAGATCATGCCCAACAGAATCGTCACGAGCGCAATGAAGCTTGCCGCCTGAAAGAGCGGTGTGATCTGCGTCTGCTTTCTGAAGATGCGCACCAGAGCGGCCGCTGCAAACGCACCACCCGAAATGCCGGCCAGAAAGAGGTACACGGCAATCGGCCAGGGCCAGGCCACGTTTTCAGAAAAGCCGATCGTGAAATCAATGACTTGTTCCATTTACGACTCCTTCTTCAACGGGATGTAGCGCAGGCTGGGCTTGGTACCCAACTGCGGACGCACACGCACCGAGTCCTTGAAATCAAGAAGCTTGGTAACGAAAGCATTGGGATCGTTAACGTCACCAAACACCAGCGCGTCATATCGGCAGGCCGAAACGCAAGCCGGATCTTCGCCCTTGTGCAGGCGTGTATCCAAGCAGAAATTGCAGTGATCGGCCGCCCCCGTATCTTCGCGGATGTAGCGCACGTTGTAAGGGCAAGCCACGATGCAGTACTTGCAGCCGATGCAAAGATCCGCATCCACCGTCACAATTCCCGTTTCCTTGTCGCGATGAGCCGCCCCCGTCGGGCAGACACGAATGCAGGGCGCTTCCTCGCACTGCTGACACGACACGCGGGTATAGTGGCGATCCTTTTTATTGCTGCCGTCGGGCTTGACGCCGTTGAGCTGCATCAAGAGGCGAGATCGCCCTTTCGGAAGCTTGTTGGTCTCATTGCAGGCAATCTTGCATTCGCCGCAGCCGACACACTTGTTCTGGTCAAAGACCATCACGTAATGCGGCTGACTGTCCTGTCGGGAGACGCCGGTGCAGCCTGCCAAAGGCACTGCCGCAATACCCAACGCTGCCGTCCCGAGCAGTTGTCTGCGGTTAATTGTCGGTTTAGTCACAGTTTTTCTCCTGATCTGCAGACGCACGCCGAAGTCCGTTGTTTACAGACCATTGACGTGCGTCCTGCGTTATCCAAGTCCCCTTCGAGTTACTTGGTCGCGTGGCGATAGCCGCCGTTGTCGATCAGAACCTGTGCCTTGGCAAGGTAGCTCTCTGCCGCTGCCAACCGATCCTTGGTGTAATGCGAAGCGTGAGCGCCCCAACTGCCGTCCTTCTTGATCAGATCGGCAATTTCCGCAGCCTTATCCAGAAGCAGGCGAGCTTCAGTTTGATCAGCCGGCGTCATCTTCGTGATTTCCAAAAGCTTCGTGATGCGATCCACCCCCTTGACGACACGGTCCCAGCTTTCCTTCACAGGACGCTGAACCTTCTGCACCTCATAGGCAATTTCCTGCTGCGACTTGTAGATCAGCCCCTTGTCGAGTTCGGAAGTCGCAGGGCTGTGGCAGCCGCGGCCTTCGCAAACCGTCCAATCGGCCGGAGCGGGACGACCGCAGCTCCACTGCAGATCAACAAAACCGTGATCTTCTTTGTCGCGGCTGTACACCCATCCCTTTTCAGGATCCTTGGTCACCATGGAAGCCTGAGCATCCGTGTTGATCTTGTAGAGGTGCGCACGGCGGACAGCCGCAAAGCGATCCGTTCCCTTAAGCGCCTCCTCAAACTTGCTCACCACCGGGATGTTGGGCATGTGGCAACCGATGCAGTCGACATCCTTGTGAGAGCGCGTATGGCTTTGCATGTCAGCCTGCACCGTATGGCAGTCCTGGCAGGTTTTTTTCATGGGCGGATTGGTGACCTTAGCCATCCAATCGGGGCCGCCCTGACGCTGCTGATCGTGGCAGGTCACGCAGGTCAAGCCCTTTTCGAAATGCTTGCTCATGGCATGCTGCTCGAGCTTGTCGTTGTATACCTCAGCGATCAGTCGCTTGGTCTCCTCCGTACTACGTTCGATCTTGGTATTGGCGGCGTCACCGAGAGACTTCACGAAATCGGGCTTGCCCTGAATGTCGAATTCAGGCGCGGGCGTCGCGGCTGCAACGGTAAAACTCAATGCCGAACCCAAAGCCAGCACGCTCAAGGCGCTGATCGGGCGAAGCAGTTTTTTGAACGTTGTCATTCCTGTTTCCTTTCAATAGCGGTATTCACAACCGGTCTCTTTGCATGAGACCGCATCGATTAGGGATTCATCGCAGCTTCCAGCGCGACGTCGGCAAGGGCGTCGGCGTAGTCGTCTTCGATGTAGCGGTTCGAATAAAGAAACACCGCATCAACGCTGTTGGTTGTGAATCGAATGTCTTTTTTGTCGGGATCTTCCGAGATCTGTTTCAGAACCTGCTGAAGGTCTTCCGGCTTCATGTCAAAAGGCGGAGCCTGAAAGACATCAATCGGCGTCAGAGCCGGATAGATGCGTGAGGTTTCGCGCACCATGTCCACCACGGCTTCGATCGGGTTGTTTTTCGTCGAAAGCATGCGGGCGTAAGAACCCGACAAAAGCGGACGGAAATGGAAAAACTCCTTGTTGTCCCAGCTCTCGATTCGCCCGATGCCGTAGTCGCCGGCGAGTACTTCGTCCAAGACCTTATCGAAGTATTCGGGCGTGATTTCTCGTTCCTCGCCCTGCACTTCGTTCTCAGACTTTTCCTGAGCCTCGGCTGCGGCAAGCGCCTCGGTGACGCGCCCGGAAAGCAATGTGGCAATGAGTTCGCGGCGCGAGAAAGCTTCGCGCTGCGCCGCCATCGTCGGCACCTTGCCGGCATCGGCCTTCATTTCCTTTTTGGAGCGGAAATGCATGGGATGCTCGTTTTCAGGGTTGTGCAGCACCTTGTCGAACTTCGCCTGCGTCTGATCTACCAACTCCTGAGCCGTCGGCACGGGAGCCTTGGCGGCCGTCTTGCAAAACGCCTCATAGAGAGCATCGCGGTCAATCAACTCGACGCGCTTGGACGATTGCGTCACGATATCGATCAGCGTGAGCATGTCGGCCTGCATCTGCAGGATCGGTTCGGCCTTTTTCTCAACCGTAGTGATGTCGTTGTCTTTCATTTTTCAGAAGATTCTTTGGCTATATCTCGGTTGATCAGTACAGACCTTCCTTCTTGAGCGCCGGAAGCATCCAATCAAGACCGTAGGACTTGATGCAGCGTTCCGTCGGAGCACCGGTTTTCTGATCGAAATCCATCACATCGAAGAAGAGGTCGAAACTCTTTTCAATATCGGCGCGATCCATCACAATGGTTCCCTTCGTGAAAGGCTTGCGGCCCTTGGCGTCGTGGAAGATCCATTCCGGATAGCGGTCGTGCACGTGACGCATGTCGCGGTTCTTCAACTGACGCATCGTGTAGAGACGCTGCATCAGGAAGGCTCGCAGGCCGGCCTTATCGAGCTCGTCCTGAGTCATCTTGATTCCGGTAACGGCACTAAAGACCTTGCTTTCCATTTCGATGTCGCCGATGTAGCCCTTTTCGCGCAACGGAGAGAGTTCCCACGGTGCCGTCCACGAGCAAATGCCGAGCATGTCGTGCAATTCCTTACGCGCAATGCACCAGCGCAGGCGAACCATTTTTGCTCGCGAAGTCGGACGGTAGTCCTTGATGCCATCGACAGCGCTTTCATCACCCCAGAACTTGGCGGCAATCTTCTTTTGCAGCTCAAGAGGCAGACCTGATGTCGAGAAGTTGATGTGTGCATGGCACATCGGGTCGCGGTTGTACATGCAGTTCAACACCACGCCGATCTGACCGTCGTTTTCGTTGGAATGGTGCTTGGTGTGACCGATTGCCCAATAAAGTGCCTTTCCTTCCTTCTGCCATTCCTCTTCAGTCATGCCGAAATGCTTGAGCCAGACCGGCGTCGTTTCACCGAGCCAGCGACCGAATTCGCCCTTGCGGTATGCAATGCGCGGCAAAATATCCAGGAAAATCGACGGATCCGGATTTTCGATCTTGTTCCAATCGATGCTTTCATATTCTTCCTTCGGAAGCACCTTCTTCCAAAGGCCCTTTTCGTACATGACGCGGAAGTCGCGATGCAACTGACCGTAGTTGCACCAAATGCCCATATCGTCGATGGTTTGAACCCCCACGAGGTTGGCTTCGCGAGCAACGTCGCTCTTCAAATCCGACACGAGCTTCGGGAACCACCAGCGACCATAGAGCGGCATGCAGGTTTGTTCGGTAATTTTCTGAATGCCATACTTCTGCGCCGTGTGATCGTCACGAATAACCGAGTAGCAGCGAATCGGGCAGGCATAGCAGCCGGTGCTGCGCACTGTGTACTGCCACATGCCTTTGCCGAGATAGAACTCGGAAGAGCAGGTACGGTAGCCGATGTGGTTGAGATCGTGCGGATCCATCGCCTTTTCGGTGATGGTCACGGGCGGATTGGCTGCGCCCCAGACAGCACCCGGATAGGCCGACCAACGGCTCGCGGGCGTGTAGTACTCATGCAGCGGAGAGGGATTACGCGGAACGATGGACTGAGTATGAGCACCCAGGATGCTGCGGTGTTGATCCACGAGCTCTTCCCATTGCTTCGGGCTTGCCGCAATGTGCACGGCACCGTCGCCCCAGACAACGAGAGCCTTGAGCTTCTTTTTGCCCATGATGGAGCCGATGCCGCCGGCGCTGTGCGAGCGATCAACCATCATGTTGGACATCGGAACACCGTTTTCACCGGCCGGCCCGATCGTGCCGATGCTGACGTCGGGACGGGTTTCCTGAGCGAGCATTGAAGCCGAGCGGTAGGTACCCTGACCCCAGATGGCGCTGGCATCACGGAATTCAACCTTGTCGTTGTTGATGTAAAGATAGATGGGTTTGGCCGACTCGCCTTCGATGATCACGAAGTCCCAACCGGCAAACTTGAGCTTGTGTGCCAGTTCACCGCCCACATGAGCGCTCGAAATCAGCGACTGCGGATAAGCTGTAGGCCAAAGCGTCGTAATGGCGGTACGGCCCGAGCAGATGGCGCCCGTACCGGACAAGGGGCCCGGAGCGATCACGAGCTTGTTTTCAGGGTCATAGCAAGAGGTTTTGGGATCGACTTCTTCCCAAAAGACCTTGTAACCGATGGCGGTGCCGCCGATGTCGTCCTTAAAGCGGGGGAATGTGGCTTCAACCTTGACTTCTTGAGTCGTCAGATTGATGCGGAGACCTTTTCCCGTGTAGCCGCAAACTTTTTTCGTCATAGCAAGAAACCTTTCCTCTGATTAGCGGTGGCAGATCGAGCACTGCGCGTTGTTTTCCTGGGCGTAGTAGCCGTGCGTGGTGCGACGCGGACGATCTTCGGTACGGTCGATCCACGGGATGTAACGGATGGCGGCCGCCGGGCAGGCCTTCACACACTTCGGATCACCGTCACAAAGGAAACACTTGCTGGCTTTCTTCTCTTCGACGTCGAAGCTCATCATTCCCCACGGGCAGGCCTTTTCGCAGAGGTGGCAGCCGATGCAAAGCTTGGTATCGACCTTGCGGGCACCGGTCTTGGGATCCACGCGGATGGCCCCCTGGGGACAGGCGTTGGCGCACGGAACCGGGTGAGCACACTGTCGGCACGTTTCCTGAACCACCACGCCGTTGCCCCAAACGCCCTGCGTCATGGGCAGGCTCTGCGTACCTTCCGGTCCGAAGAACACATTGCGGGTGACCTTGATGCGGGCAAGTCTTGGCGAAGCCTTGCCTTCGTTGAATTCCGTGCAGGCTAGCTCACAGCGATGGCAGGCCACGCACAAATTGGGATCGGCAATCAAAACACCTTTGGCTGTCTCAAGCACAATGTAGGGACGCACGCCCTGCTTGGCTCTGGCCTCGTTGATCATCGTCAAAACAGCGGCCATGCTGGTTGCTTTGAGAAAGCCGCGGCGCGTGATGTCCTGAGGAAGCTCAAGGCTTTTGAGAAGTTCCTTAAGACCCATTTTTTTCTCCATTTTGATTTTTCGTTCTTTGCGCTTTTCGCATGATCGAAACGGGTCATCCCGATCACGCAAAAAGCGGCCGCCTGTTTAGGGGTAAACCGCGGCGCATCAAGCAAACACATCTCCCCTGGGAGCAGTCATCGGTTTGCCAGCAGAAATTCTTTCGAGCGAATTACTCGAGTAAGTCGACCTGCATCAAGAAACACTCAAATCGCTTTTTTGGCCAACCCTTTGATTTTGTTCCGTTATTCATTCATGTAACAGCGAAATAGGCATTTTGCTTACCCGGAGAAAAGTCGGCTCGCGGGCACAATCTCTCCAACCGCACAAGCGGAGGTTTGCGCCTGCCCGCAAACCGGCGGAAACCTTGCCGTTTGAACGCTCTTTTCTCGGACATCCTCATGGACTACTTCGTTTTGAAATCGGTGTGCATGCCTTCCGACTGGATGCGCGCCATCTGTTGCTCGGTACCGACCGAAAAAGCGCTCGGCATGGTCACGGCGAACGACGTGCGCTGCGTCTGCGACGTTCCCTGCTACACGAGCGCCCTGCGTGACGGCTGGGCCGTCCGCTCGTCTGACAACGGGAAAACAAGAACAGCTGCCGCCTGGAGCGTGGAAAACGGACGCTCTCACGCGCAGCTTGAGATCGGTCAGGCCATCTGGGTCAACACCGGCGGCACGGTGCCGCAAGGCGCCGATGCCGTGATTGCGTCCCGCAACAGCATGGATCTTCAAAAGATTCAGTCCTGCGTGGTTCCGGGCGACAACATCGAGCAACAAGGAAGCGACTGGAAGCTCGGAGAAGTGATCGTGCCGGCGGGCACTCGTGTCGGAGCCCGCGAAATGGCGCTCTTGTTTGAAGCCGGCGTCAAACGCGTGGCAGGCTGGGCCTCGCCTCGCGTAGCGGTCGTCGCCACCGGAAGCGAAATCACTCAAGAAGCCGATGGATTGTCAAGCGGCTTTCGACGTTGCAGCAACGCCTCTTACATTGCTGCTCTGATGTCACGCATCGGCGTGACGGACATCCGAACGATTGTGGTACCCGACGATATTCGGCAGCTCACGCGCACCCTGGTCGAACTCGATGCCGTCTGCGACGTGATCATTACCGTCGGCGGCACAGGAAAAGGTAAGCGAGACTACACGCGACAGGCCGTAAGCGATGCGGGCGGCGTCTTCGTCGGCCACGACACTCAGCTCGACTCGCCCTTTGTGACGGCGCGTCTGCCTCACGCGGGTCTTATCGGGCTTCCCGGCAATCCGTTAGCAGTTATGATGATCGTGCAGTGCGTTCTTCTGGAAAGTGTGCGATCCGTCTTTCATCTGCCCGAAGCACCGGCGCAAACCGTTGAAGCGGTCATGACCGAAGACATCGAAGCGGGAATCTGCGGGGAACTGTGCGTGAACGTAAACGAGTCCGCAGCGAAACCTCTGATCAAAGGCACAGGACGCATGCGCGTCTTTGATTCGGCACGCGGTTTTGTTCGCCTCAACGGGCAAGGCATCAAACGAGGCGAACGCGTGAGGGTCGAACTCTTTCGCAACTAAAGAAAGTTCTATATCCTGTCGTCCTTTTGCCGCGATCTTTCAGCATATGCGCATAACTTTCCGGAAACAGCTTCTCTGGCTTATCTCTGTCGCAGCCCTGGCGGTTGCGTCGGCCTCCTTTGCTTCCGTTTTCGGACCACAGTCAGAAAAAAAATCCCCTGCTTCGTCCTTCGACGAAACCATGCTCCCCGGCCCCGACATCATCACAGGCGCCTCACTTGTTGCGCTTCCCAATCGTCCGGTTCGCATCGCCCGCATCGTGCTGCCTGAACTACCATCGACACTGCAAGCCACTCAGGTAACTGCCGATCTTTTAAAAAAAGCGTTTTGGCCGCATTCGGTGGAATTTGAAACGCTCACGTCAGGCGCACTCACGGAACGCATCCGCGAGGGGAGCGTCGACGCCTTCGTCGCGAGTTCCGGCTATTACTGGCGAATGACGCAGTACGGTGCCACAGCCGTGGGAACGCTGATTTCCGATCGTCAGCCTGATCCGAACAACGCCACGGCACTCGCATTCCTCGTGCGCGCCAAAGACGAGCGCTTCAACGAACTCTATGACCTGAAGGGATATTCCGTCGGGTCGACCTTCGCAACGGCCTTCATGACCTATCGCATCGGCTTGGCAGAGATCGCCAAGCTCGGAGAAGACCCAGAAAACTTCTTTGCTCAGACAGTTTTTACGCAGCGAACCGACAACAGTGAAGTCGTCTCTCTTCTCGATCGCGGCCTGGTCGACGCCGTCATGGTAAAAGCCTGTTGGCTGGAAGCTCAACCCACGGAAGTTCAGAGCCGTTATCGAGTTCTGGCGCCCCGCTTCGGTGGCATCGGCTGCAAACATTCCACCGACACGTACCCGGGCATCATGATGGCCGTCACACAAGGTGCGCATCCGATCATCGCGCACGTCATCGCCCGTACCATTCTCTCGCATCCCCTGTTGCCCGACGGTCACCGCTGGGCAGTCACCACGGACATGCGAGCCGTCGACAACGTCTATCGACTGCTCAAAATCGAAAACTACGCCTACCTTCGGGAAATGACGCTGCATCGGTGGCTCATCACTCACTGGCAAGTGCCGGCGTTCGTCGCTTTGCTGTTGTTGGGCCTTCTGCTTCACAGCTGGCGTACATCCGTGCTGGTCAGAAAGCGTACTGCTCAATTGTCTTCAGCACTCACCGAACGGGAAAACGCTCAGGCGGAAATTCAGTCGCTTTCCGAACGTATGGAAAGCCTGCACAAGGTCACGGTCGTCGGACAGCTCTCGAGCATGGTCGCGCACGAACTCGCGCAACCGCTTTCCGTCATCCAGTACTACTGCGAAAGCCAGCGGGACATTCTCAAGAACAAACCCATCAACGAGCGGCTGCTTGATATCAGTCGCGTCGGAATCGAAAAAGCGCTTGCCCGAACGCGGAGTATCGTTGACAAGGTGCGCTCCTACAACCGCGGGAACACGTCACGAGACGATTCGGTTGACGTGGAAGCCTCGGTCAAACGCGTCTGTGCCACACTCAATGCCGAACTTCTTCGTAAAACATCCTTCAACGTTCTGTGCAAACCGGCTTTGAGTGTCCGAGCCGACAAACTTGAGCTCGAACTGATTCTTTCCAACCTGCTTAAAAACGCACTGGAAGCAAGCAACGAGGCCTCGCACCCCGTAGTGATCATCGAAACCTTTCCCTGCGCCGATCAAGTGGTCGTACGCGTGGAAAACTCCGGCAAAGTGCTCAGCGAAGAAGACTTCCATCGACTCAAAACACCGCTTCTGTCGAGCAAGGCCACCGGACTCGGTCTGGGCGTCACCATCGCGAGCGCTCTTGCCGAGGCCAACGGCGGCCAAATTCAATTTAAAGCCCGCCCTGAGGGCGGACTCATTGCCGTTGTGACGCTTCTGAGCGCTGCGAGCCTGCCCGAAAACGCTTCCCGCACCCCGACAGACATTTCCCGCAAGGAGTTCTGAGATGGCCAACGCAACAGACATACGCCAAGGCACCATTATCCGCATCGTTGACGACGATGACGACATCCGCGACGCCCTGGGCTTCATGCTCGAATGCAAAGGATGGCAGGTGCGAGCCTATGCCTCGGCTCGGGATTTCCTCACGCAGGATTCGCCGAGCATCCCGGGCTGTCTGCTTTTGGACATCCGAATGCCCGACATGAGCGGCGTGCAGCTGCAGACTCTCATGAAGGAACAACGCATACAGCTGCCCATCATTTTCATCACCGGACACGCCGACGTAGAAACAGCCGTCGCCACGTTAAAAGCGGGAGCCTTGGACTTCCTGCAAAAGCCCGTTAACACGATTGCGCTCATCGAAGCCATTGAGCCGGCTGTGCGCATCAGCTTGGCGCATTCCTGCGGCCAGTTGTCTCCCGAAAAAGTCACCGAAGTACTTCTGGAAATGAGTCCGCGCGAAAAGGAAATCACTCAGTTGCTGCTTCTTGGCGTTTCAAACAAAGAAATCGCTGAACGTCTGTCGCTTTCGCAACGCACCGTGCACGGTCACCGCAACAATGTGTACCGAAAACTGCGTGTGCACAACCTGCATGACTTTCTGCAATGCGTACGCGGTGCCGATCTCTCGATTCTGTCCTGAACTGATTTTTTCGAAAAAAAAACGACTCGATCGCCCACTTTCGTCTCCGTTTGCGCTAGTTTTCCGCTATTGCGAAATGGAATTGCGCATCTCAAAAGGATCGAAAAGTGAACCACCCGATCATTCGCCCGGCCCTTGAGACCGACCTGCCGCGACTGCTTGAGATCTACAACGAGGAAGTCGAGCACGGTACAGCTACGTTTGACACCAAACCGCTCAGTCTCGAAGAGCGCCTCGTTTGGTTCAAAGCTCACAACAAAGACAACCACCCATTGATCGTCTTGGAGCAAGACCACACCGTCTGGGGCTACGCATCGCTTTCGACCTTCAACCCCAAGCCGGCTTACGCTTCAAGTACGGAGCTGTCGGTCTATGTTCACAAAAATGCGCGCGGCTTGGGCTACGGTCAGCTTCTCACGGAGGCTATCCTGCAGATGGCCGTTGCCGACTCCGCCACCCATCGCGTTTACTCGCTTATCACCGCAGAAAATCAGGCCAGCATTGCACTGCACCGCAAACTGGGCTTTCGACTCGTCGGAACCATCACGCAAGCCGGAATCAAATTCGGCCGCTGGCTGGACGTGACCTACTGGGAGAAAGCTGTTTGATCTTGAATAGGATTGCCGCCATGTTTTTTGTCTCAGACGCTCTTTTGGATCAGATTCTTACCGACGACATTCCCTATGGGGATGCCACAACAGCACTATTTGGTATCGAAAAGATTCCCGGCATCGTTCGTTGCCGTCCCAAAGCCGAAACAACGATTGCGGGCGTCGCACTGGCCGAACGGCTCTTTGCCCGTGTGGGATTGCAAACGACACTTTTTCACGAGGAAGGCGATACCGTTGCCGCCGGTACCGTCATTTTGGAAGGTCGCGGACCGGCCGGCGCCATCCACGCCGTCTACAAAACAGCTCAGAACATTTTGGAGTACGCCTCAGGCATAGCCACGCGCACGCATCAAATGGTCGAAGAAGCTCGAGCAGGCAATCCCCTTTGTCGTGTTGCCGTGACACGCAAGCATTTTCCGGGTACCAAGACATTGTCTCTATACGCTGCCATGTCGGGCGGCGCCGTTGTGCACCGCATGGGATTATCCGAATCTGTTCTCGTGTTCGATCAACACCGCGTCTTCATTCCGGACTTTGAAAAGCGGCTTACCGAAGCCAAAAAGGCGGATCCCGAACGCAAAATCGCCGTTGAAACCGCCGATATTCGCGAGGGCCTTGCCTTTGCCGCAGCCGGCGCCGACATCATCCAGTGTGAAAAGTTCTCCGTCGAAGCGTTGTCCGAATTCGTGAGTCAGGCCAAGCGAGAATTTCCGCCACTCATCATCTCGGCCGCCGGCGGCATCAATGCGGCAAACGCTCGCGCCTATGCGCAGACGGGCGTCGACTTCCTTGTGACGACATGGCCTTACTTCGGGAAACCAGCCGACGTCAAGATGCAGATTCTCGCTGAGGATTCTTGAGCGAAACGATACCGCAGGCCGGCGACCGTTCAGAGCAGGCCGGCCTTGCGGCAGGCTTCCTTCACAAAGGGATTTTCGTTTCCCTGAATGCGCTCGATACGCTTGGCTCGCAGGCACTCCCAGGCATCAACGGGGTACATTTTGTCCCATGCCGTCATGAGCTTCATCTGTGCGCTCGAAAGTTTGTACTTAGGATAGGCGTCCTGCATATAGAGCATCGTGCGGGCGATCGCTCCGCGTGTGTACTCGGGCGGTTCCACGGCACGGCCGCTGACCTTCATCGGACAGCTGCCAAAGCTTGAGGCCACATCGGGCAGCACCGTGAATCGGTAATTGGAGCGAACGGCATTCACGGCACCGATGGCCGGATAAAGGTTGTAAAGATCGGCCTGCATGTAGCGGAATTCCTGGTTGACCTTTTCCGCGCAAGCGCGACCTTTGAACGGCTTGCCGTTGCTGCGCACACACGCCTCATCACCGTCTCGCCACTCCGAAAATGCACGCCCGAAGTTTTCCGCCGGCACCACATGTTCCCATTCCACACGATGTGCACGCTTTTCATGCTTTTGTGTTGTAAAGCCTTCGGGTAGCTTCACGTTCTTTTTGCTGTCAAACGTCGCCCGACAATAAAACGTTTCCCGATGATCGAAATAGACCTTTTGTTCCAGCAATTTTTTGGCCTGATTAAACGACTCGATGCGCGTGTTGCCGGCAGCCCAGCCTTGGACGGTGGTGAGTCCGATGGAAGCAACAAGAATGGCGGATAAAAGCTTTTTCACAACGAATCTCCACATTGTCGATGAACAAAACAGCAGTGCCTTTGATTCTATCCAGCTTGCAACCCATATCTGCTTTCAAGAGACAGAACCAAGCGATGAGTTTTGTCATTCGATCATTATTTTCAGGCTACTTGGACCATATTCTTACGACAGGCTTGACCATCATTTTCCGACAGACTTCAGAAGCAAATTGTTCTTTGATTTCATTTGAAAAATACAGCTTCCAACTGACTGCAAGTAATCTTTTCTCAGACAATGATCCATTCCTGACATCTGATAGCGTCAATCCTTTGCATTCGGCAATATTTGCGCAAGGCGCCGCTTTGGAGCAGCGGATTTGCACGCAAACCGCAATATACCCCTCAAGGAGTAAAGGTTAGCCACACCCTTTTTCACGCCGTCGCCTCATTACTCATACTTTCCTTTGATATATGTGGAGAAGCCCTCTTGTCTTTACGCTTTTCCCCTCCCGAAGACGTATCACTCTGGGAGTAGAATTTTTCAGCTAGAAAATGCGCTCCGACTGTATTGATCGTGAGCGCTGGTTGCTTATTGATCCCCAAAAAATCAGGAGAGGAATTCACAAATGGCTCAGAACCCTGAATTCAAGTACGCGCCGATGTTCCAGCTCGGCGAAGACAAGACGGAGTACTACCTGCTCACCAAAGACTATGTGTCCGAAGGTGAATTCGAGGGCCATAAGATCGTCAAGGTGCAGCCTGAAGCACTGACGATGCTTTCCAAGCAGTGCTTCCACGACGCCAACTTCCTGTTGCGTCGCGCACACAACGAACAGGTTGCCAAGATTCTTAAGGATCCGGAAGCCAGCGAAAACGACAAGTATGTCGCTCTGACCTTCCTGCGCAACGCCGAGTCCGCCGCCAAGGGCATCCTGCCGCTGTGCCAGGACACCGGTACGGCCATCATCCACGGCGAAAAGGGTCAGAACGTTTGGACCGGCTTCTGCGATGAAGAAGCTCTTTCCCGCGGCGTTTACGAAACCTACACGGAAGATGCCCTGCGTTATTCCCAGAACGCACCTCTTTCGATGTACGAAGAAAAGAACACCCGTTGCAACCTGCCGGCTCAAATCGACATCGAAGCAACCGAAGGCGGCGAATACAAGTTCCTGTGCGTGGTCAAGGGCGGCGGCTCTGCCAACAAGTCCTACCTCTTCCAGGAAACCAAGGCCATTTTGAATCCGGCCACGCTCGTGCCCTACCTCGTCAACAAGATGAAGACGTTGGGTACGGCTGCCTGCCCGCCCTATCACATCGCTTTTGTGATCGGCGGCACGACGGCCGAGCGCACGATGCTTACCGTCAAGCTCGCTTCCACGCACTACTACGACGAGCTGCCCACCACGGGCGACGAAACCGGCCGCGCCTTCCGCGACCTCGAACTCGAACAGAAGCTCTTTGAAGAAGCCTGCAACATCGGCTTGGGTGCTCAGTTCGGCGGCAAGTATATGGCTCACGACATCCGCGTGATCCGCCTGCCGCGTCACGGTGCCAGCTGCCCGGTCGGCATGGGCGTAAGCTGCTCGGCTGACCGCAACATCAAGGCCAAGATCAACAAGGACGGCGTCTGGATTGAAAAACTCGACACCAACCCGGGAGAGTTGATCCCCGAAGAACTTCGCCGTCCGGGCGAAGGCGGCCAGATCAACATTGATCTGAACCGTCCGATGGCCGAAGTGTGCAAGGAACTCTCGAAGTACCCGGTTTCCACCCGCGTGAACCTCTCCGGCACGATCATCGTCGCCCGCGACATCGCTCACGCCCGCATGAAGGAACTCATCGAAGCCGGTAAGGGTCTGCCGCAGTACGTCAAGGATCACCCGATCCTCTACGCAGGTCCCGCCAAGACGCCGGAAGGCTACGCTTGCGGCTCCATGGGCCCGACCACGGCTCAGCGCATGGACCCCTACGTTGACCTCTTCCAGGAAAACGGCGGCTCGCTGGTGATGATTGCTAAGGGCAACCGCACCCAGGCCGTAACGGACGCCTGCAAGAAGCACGGCGGCTTCTACCTGGGCACGATCGGCGGCGTGGCTGCTGTTCTGTCGGCAAGCTCGATCAAGAGCATCGAATGTGTCGAATGGCCCGAACTCGGCATGGAAGCCGTCTATAAGATCGAAGTGGTCGACTTCCCGGCCTTCATCCTCGTTGACGACAAGGGCAACGACTTCTTCAAGCAGTTGAAGCCGCGCAACGAAATCAAGTGCGAATGCTGCAAGAAGTAATTCGCTGACTGTGCGGCACCGGTAAAAAACGGCGCCGCACGTACAAGCAGGTCACGGCCCAAGAGCCGTGCTTCAAGCCCCGCCGGATGGTCCCTTTCGTCCGCGCGGGGATTTTTTCGTGTGCAGGCTACAATGCATTGTTAACCGTAAACAAACGCTTGCCATGACCTACGAAAACATTTCTCCGTCCGAAGCCAAGTCCCGCATGGATGCCGACCCTGAAGCCGTCATCGTTGACGTTCGTCGCCCCGACGAGTTTGTCACGGGACATATCCCGGGCGCCCTCAACGTGCCGCTTGCCGACATTCAGGACGGCAACATTCCACCTTGCTTGGCCGACAAAAACGCCGTCTACCTCATCTATTGCCGCAGCGGAGTGC
Organism: Sutterella sp. AM11-39; assembly: GCF_003472385.1. Classification (GTDB taxonomy): domain Bacteria; phylum Pseudomonadota; class Gammaproteobacteria; order Burkholderiales; family Burkholderiaceae_F; genus Duodenibacillus; species Duodenibacillus intestinigallinarum. The sequence continues at coordinate 90,243 of NZ_QRLV01000002.1, forward strand.
GCAGCGTGACGGCTGCCGTTGCTCTCGAGAAAATGGGCTACACACATCTGGCCAACTTCGGAGGTATCCTCGATTGGCCGTACGAAATCGAGCACTAAGAAGGCGTTTGCGAACTACTTCCTAAGGAGTAATCCTTATTCTCCGTTTCACCTTGCAGAAAAGGCACCGGTTGTTACATTTCCGGTGTCTTTTTTGCCTCTGTCAGCCACCGACAGTTACAAATTCAGAGTCACTGTCGGATTCTCGTAAACCCGCAATCTTTCAGGGTTTTTCACGATTTTTTAACGTCGTGGAGTACAAAATTCTTCAAACTTTTCTTAACAATTAGACAAAGATCAAATGTTGTTCAACATTTACACCTTAGTTGTACCTCCAAAGAGGATAATTCCACCGTCCCAAAATATCTAGGAGACAAACAATGATTGGATTTGACTTCTGGGTGCAGCTGTTTGTGCTGCTCGCCTGCTTGTTCTACGCTGCACCTCGCGGCGGTATGACCCTCGGTTTGATGGGCGGTATCGGCCTCATCATCTTCATCTTCGGCTTCGGCCTCAAGCCCGGTAAGCCTCCGGTTGACGTTATTCTGACCATTATGGCTGTGGTCTGCGCGGGCGCTACCCTTCAGGCTGCCGGCGGTCTTGACTGCCTGCTGTCGATCGCTGAAAAGATTCTTCGTAATCATCCGCGCTTCGTTTGCTACCTCGCTCCGTATCTTTGCTGGTTCCTGACGGTTCTCTGCGGTACGGGTCACGTTGTTTACACGATGCTGCCCATTATTTATGACGTGGCCATCAAGAACAACATCCGTCCGGAACGCCCGATGGCTGCTTCCACGATCGCCGCTCAAATGGGCGTGATCTGCTCGCCGGCTGCTGTGGCTGCTGTGTCGATAGTGGCTTTGCTTGACGGCCAGTTGGTCGGCGGCCAGCCCTTCAGCTTCCCGCAGTTGTTCGCCATCGTGATCCCGGCCGCTATCGTCGGTCTGTTCATGGTTGGCACCTTCTCCGTGTTCCGCGGCAAGGACCTCGACAAGGACGAAAAGTTCCAGGCCTTGATTGCTGATCCGGAACAGCGCAAGTATGTCTATGGTGAAACCACCACTCTGATCGGTGTTAAGTTCACCAAGCAGCAGTGGGCTAGCCTCTGGATCTTCCTCTGCACCGTGGCTGTCGTGGCCGTTCTCGGCTCCGTTCCCGAACTCCGCCCGATGGTTGGCAAGAAGCGCCTGTCGATGACCCTCGTCATCCAGATGTTCATGTTGCTGGCCGGTATCCTGATGGTCATGTTCTGCGGCGCTAAGCAGATCAACAAGACCAACGTGTTCAACGCCGGTATGGTTGCTATCGTTTCCGTGTACGGCGTTGCCTGGATGTCCGACACGATGTTCTCGAACCACCTGCCCGACCTGAAGGCTGCTCTGACCGGCTGGATGCAGTCCGCTCCCTGGACCTTCGGTATCGTGCTGCTGTTGGTTTCCAAGCTCGTGAACTCTCAGGCTGCCGCTGTGGCCATCGTGGTTCCGGTTGCTATCGGTATTGGTACGCCTCCCGGTGTGATCGTTGCCATGGCCTCCGCCGCCTACGGTTACTACATCCTGCCGACCTACCCGTCTGACCTTGCTGCTCTGACGTTCGACCGCTCCGGTACGACCCACATCGGCAAGTTCGTGATCAACCACTCCTTCATCCTTCCGGGTCTGATTGGTGTGATCACCGCCGTGATCGTTGGCTGGTGCCTCGGCTTGGCATACGGCTACATCTAAAAAAACAACAACATCTACCTGTAGAGTTTTGGGACAGGGGATGAGCAGGTTCGGGGTCTTCCCGAACCTGCCAAAACAAAAAAACGGAGTCTTCGGACTCCGTTTTTTTGTATCTATTGATCCGTACAGCGTTATTCCTTTTGAGGAACAAATGGCCTGCTGACAGACCAGGCCAATTTACGCGCACAGGCTTGATTTGACTCAAAATTTCTTTACTTATTGAACTTCTCCGATCTTCAAAAATCAGTAAATTAGCAGTTACTGTGCGTAGAACAAAACACAACGTCGCAGCAAGGAGAGACCCCCCGATGTTTTATTCCGGTCTGGTGGTGACCTGCAAGCCCGGTCAGTTCGAATCTGTCGGCGAAGCGCTCAAATCGCTTCCCGTCGAAGTTCATCAATCCGATGCGGCTTCCGGCCGCTATGTCGTCGTTCTTGAAGAACCCTCGGTCGAAGCTGAAACCGAACGGTTCCGCGCCATTCAAATGTTGCCGTTCGTTGCTGATGTCAGTCTCATCGTTCACCGCAACGAACCGGACGATGACACAAACTGATTTCTTTCTTCAATTTTTTCAACCGGCGCCGAGTTCAACAACCACAATAAAACTTCGGTGCTCCTCAAAAAAAGCTGTTCTTCATAAGTCACCGATCGGTCTTCGGATCGAAATCTGAGATTGCTTCGGTGCATCTGCCCAGGAGAGAAAATATGGCTCAAAAGAAAGTCATTCCCATCTCAAGACGAGAACTCTTAAAAACGGGGGTTGCTGCCACCGCCGCCATGTCGGTGGGCTTGCCCGTGACGCAGGCGTGCGCGCAGGCCGCTCAGGCCGCTGATGCCGGGATTGAATGGCACAAGGGCGTCTGCCGCTTCTGCGGTACCGGCTGCGGTCTGCAAGTCGGCACGATGAACGGCCGCATCGTCGCCACGAAAGGCGACCCGGATGCTCCCGTCAATCGCGGCCTGAACTGCATCAAGGGCTACTTCAACGCCAAGATCCTCTACGGTCAGGATCGTCTGACGCGCCCGCTCATGCGCATGAAGGACGGCAAGTTCGACAAGAACGGTCAGTTCGTGGCCGTGAGCTGGGAACAGGCCTTCGACGAAATGGAACGCCAGTTCCGCCGTATCTACCAAACCAAGGGACCGGAAGGCGTAGCCATCATCGGTTCGGGGCAGTACACGATTCCCGAAGCCTACACGGCTTCCAAGCTCCTGAAGGCCGGCTTCCGCTCCAACAACATCGACCCCAACGCTCGTCTTTGCATGGCTTCCGCCGTGGTGGGCTTCTACCAGACCTTCGGCGTGGACGAACCGATGAACGTCTACGATGACATCGAAAAATGCAACGCGATGGTTCTCTGGGGCAACAACATGGCCGAAGCGCACCCGGTTCTCTGGAGCCGCGTGACCGACCGCAAGCTCACGCATAAAGACACCCGTATCGTCAACGTGACGACGCACTCGAACCTGTCCTCGGGCATGGCCGATATCGAAATCATCTTCAAGCCCAATACGGACCTCGCGATCCTCAACTACCTGGCTCGCGAAATCGTCCGCCGCAAGGCTTATAACGAAAAGTTCGTGAAAGACCACTGCGTCTTTGCCACCGGTACGGTCGACATCGGTTACGGCATGCGTCCGACCGACAAGTTCGCCTTTGAAGCCGAAAAGGACATTCAGGCCAAGCAAAAGAAGATCATTCTGACCGAAGCCGAAGCGATCGGCCAGCGCCGCAAGGCCGGTATTGAAGTCGAACAAAAGCAAGTTGCTGCCGCCGGCGGCCACTGGCACATCTCATTTGAAGAATTCAAGCGCGGACTTGAACCCTATACGCTTGACTTCGTTGCCAAGCTCGCCAAAGGTGATCCGGACGAATCCCTCGAAAGTTTCAAGAAGAAGCTCGTTGCTCTGGCAGACATCTATTGCGACGCCAAGCGCGACATCCTCTCCTTCTGGTGCATGGGTGTCAACCAGCACGTGCGCGGCGTGTGGGTGAACGAACAGATCTACGCTCTGCATCTGCTCACCGCCAAGCAGGGCCGTCCCGGCAATGGCGCCTTCTCGCTCACCGGCCAACCCTCGGCCTGTGGTTCAGCCCGTGAAGTCGGCGCTTTCTCGCACCGTCTGCCCTCCGACATGCTCGTGGGCAATCCCGCTCATCACAAGAAGACCGAAAAACTCTGGCGTGTTCCCGAGGGCACGCTCAACCCCGTGCTCGGCAAGCCCATTATGGGGCTGTTGCGCGGTCTTGAAGACGGTTCGGTCAACTTCCTGTGGACGCAAGTGGTCAATGTCTTTCAGTCGGCACCGAACTCCAACCATTGGCTCAAGGCCGCCCGCAAGCCCGAGAATTTCGTCGTTGTCTCCGACGTCTATCCGACCCTTTCGGCCAAGGTTGCTGACCTGATTCTTCCCACCGCCATGATCTTCGAAAAGTGGGGGCTGTACGGCAACGCCGAACGCCGCACGCAGGGTTGGGCTCAGATGGTCGAACCTGTGGGCGAAGCCATGAGCGACGTGGCCACCATGCTCGAATTCTCCAAACGCTTCAAGATCTCCGAGTGTTGGGGCGAAAAGCAGGTCGCCGGCGGCAAGAAGACACTGCCTGACGTGCTCGGCAAAGCCAAGGAAATGGGCATCAATCCGGATGCTTCCCTCTTTGACGTGCTCTTTGCCGGCATGCCCGAAACCAAGCAGTGCCCGTGGCCCGATCCGAAGTATCCGGGCAAACAATGCTGCACGGCAAAGGCTCTGGGTCTCGATTGGTTCCCGGAAAAGGCTCTCTTTACCGAATACCGTCAGTTCACGCTCGGCGACGGTCACGATCTGGCCGACTTCGACACGTATCTCGATCCGAAGATCCGCGGTCTCACCTGGCCGGTTGTCAACGGCAAGCCCACGACGTACCGCTTCAACGCCGAATACGATCCGTATGTGAAAAACGGCGACTTCGAGTTCTACGGCAAGCTCATGAAGGCCATTCCTCAAGGCAACTTGGACGGCATCACCGACAAGACGCCCAAGCCCTTGCCCGGCCGCGCGAAGATCTTCTTCCGTCCGTTTGCCGAACCGGTTGAAAAGCCTGATTCCAACTACGACCTGATGCTTTGCACGGGACGTATCCTGGAACACTGGCACACTGGCTCGATGACCCGTCGCGTGCCCGAACTGCACCGCGCTGCTCCGTCGGCCGTGCTCTATATGCACCCGACCGACGCTCAGAAGCGGGGGCTCAAGCGCAACGACGTTGCACAGATCACCAGCCGCCGCGGCAGCATCAAGGCTCTTGTTGAAACACAAGGCCGCATGAAGATGCCGCGCGGCACGGTCTGGATGGCCTTCTTCGACGAATCGGTTCAAGTCAACAAGCTTTGCATTGACGCAACCGACCCGATTTCGGCCGAACCCGACTTCAAGAAGTCCGCGGTTCGAGTCACGAAGGCCTAATCGGGCAACTTCGACACACGCGCTTATCTCTCTGAAGCCGTCTTGCTCACGGCAGGACGGCTTCGGGAGAAAACTTCGGACAACAAGGCTTTTACGAAAACCCTCACTGACACGATGACGATCAAAGCGACAAGACGTCAGGCTCTCGGCCTTCTTTTGGAAGGCGCAGGCGTAGCGGCTGCCGCAGGCGCCGGTCTTACGGCGTTCGTGGGAACCGCTAAGTCCAAGGGCTTTGAACCTCTGCCACCGGGCGCCGACGATGCCTTCTATGACAAATGCATCCGCTGCGGCCTGTGCGTCAAGGCCTGCCCCTACGACACGCTCAAGCTTGCCAAGCTCGCAGCCAAGGTTCCCTACGGAACCCCCTACTTCGAGCCTCGGAAGATTCCCTGCTACATGTGCGAGGACATCCCTTGCGTCAAGGTGTGCCCGTCGGGAGCGCTCGACCGAAAGCTCGGTTCGATCCGCAAGGCCCGCATGGGCATTGCCGCAATCGACCCCAACTCGTGCTTGAGCTGGCAAGGTCTGCGCTGCGAAGTCTGCTACCGCGACTGTCCGCTTCGAAACGAGGCGCTGCTCTTAAAGCCCCATCCGCGCGAATTGAGCAAACATGCCGTGTTCGTGCCCGTGATCGATCCCGATCACTGCACCGGTTGCGGCTTGTGCGTCTACGGGTGTCCGACTCAGGTTCCGGCCATCAACATCATCGATCCAAAGACGTTCCTGGGCCGCATCGGCGAGCACTACCGTCTGGGTTGGCGTGAGGATCAGCCGCACCATCCGGGCAATCCGGCCGACAAACCCGAACTCAAGAAGCCGACTGCGCCGGCTGAGCCCGGCGGGCTTGATTTTCTCAACAACATGGACGATCCGCTGCTATGAGTCAAAAGACCTCTTTACCTGCGGTTTCGCCGCAGAAAATCAAGTCGCGCATGTTGGCGCTCAGTATGGCTCGCCGCTTCGTGCAGCTAGCCGTGCTCGCGCTTTTCATCGGTACTGTTCGGCTGGGCTGGACGCTACTGGGCGAACCGCTTTTAAACGGTACGCTCACAAGTTCGCTCATTGCCGGCTCCGTTCCCATGTCAGACCCGTTTGCGCTCCTGCAAAAGCTTTTTGCCGGGCACAAACCGGAACTCACCATGGTGACGGGCGCACTCATCGTGCTGGCGATCTACGTGATTGCCGGCGGTCGCGCGTTTTGCGCCTGGGTCTGCCCGATGAACATCGTCACCGACGCCGCCTACAGTGCGCGCAAGTCGCTCAACGTCCCGGCCTCGAGCCTGCGTCTGTCTCGCCACGCACGCTACGCGCTTGCCGCGGCAGCGCTGCTTGCTTCGGCCGTCTCCGGCACTGCTGCCTTTGAATGGGTAAGTCCTCAAGCCTTCCTGTGGCGCGAACTTATCTGGGGCGTCGGAGCGGGACTTATCGCGGCCGTCACGGGCGTCTTTGCGCTGGATCTTCTGCTTCTTGAACGCGGCTGGTGCGGTCATCTGTGTCCGCTCGGCGCCTTCTGGTCCGTCGTCGGCAAGGTTGGCGTCGTAAAGCCGATCTTTGACAACGACCGCTGCACCAAATGCGGCGATTGTCTGCGCGTGTGTCCCGAAGCCCACGTACTCAATTTCAAGCTCGCGGCTCAACGAGGCTTCATCGCCTCGGGCGAGTGCACCAACTGCGGTCGGTGCGCTGCCGTGTGCCCCGAAAACGCCATTCGATTCGCCACGCGTTTTCAAGCCAAGCCGCAAGCAACAGAACCGAACAACGAGTAAAGAATTTTTGGAGTGAGCCATGAAAAAATTGATTTTGACAGCCGTCCTTTCCGTCGCCGCAGGCGTTGCCATCACGGCCTGCGCCGTGCAGCAGCCCGTCGACATCAACAAGATGAGTCTGGAAAAGACGAGCCCCTTTGAAACGCCGACGCCGAAAGCCTACGGCGAAAACGCGGGGCTTTACCGTGAAACTCAGATGGGCATGCCGGCGATGATTCCGCACGCAATCAACAACTTCAAGATCACGCGCGAAAACAACCCCTGCATCATGTGCCACGGCAATCAGGCAAAGATCGGCGCGGCTAAGGTAAAGGGCGAAGCCACCGCCATGCCTGCCACCCACTGGACGAAGGTCGACGGCAAACTCGTCGTGTCTGCCTCGCGCCACGAATGCCTGCTGTGCCACGCTACGCAGGCCGATGTGCAGCCGCTCGTGGGTACTGTCCACTAAAATTCGATCTCAGATGATCTGACGGTGCCGCAAGATTGCGGCACCCGTTTGCACATCGCGGCATCAAACCCGCCGTTAACGGCTTTTCTCAAGGTCGGCGGAGGGTTTGGGGCCGCGAGTTTCATTTTGTCTTCCCTTTTTTCAAGGATTTTTGCGATGGCAGTCAAAGTGGTACTGGGCATGAGCGGCGGCGTTGACAGCGCCGTGAGCGCCTGGCTTCTCAAGGAACAGGGATACGACGTCACCGGCGTATTCATGAAAAACTGGGAAGACGACGATGACAGCGAATATTGCTCGAGTCGACAGGACTTTCTCGATGCGGCCAGTGCGGCTGAAAAGATCGGCATTGATCTGGAGGCTGTGAACTTCGCCAAAGAATACAAAGAACGCGTATTTTCCGAATTCCTGCGCGAGTACCAAGCCGGCCGCACTCCCAACCCGGACGTACTGTGCAATTCGGAAATCAAGTTCAACGCTTTTTTGGACTATGCGATGGAATTGGGCGCCGAGAAGATTGCCACCGGCCACTATGCGCGCGTGCGTCAGACCGACAACGGCGTGGAGCTTCTGCGCGGTCTCGACGGCAGCAAGGATCAAAGCTACTTCCTGCATCGTCTCAATCAAAAGCAGTTGGAAAAGGCCATTTTCCCCGTGGGAGAACTGCCGAAAACCAAGGTGCGTGAAATCGCACGCATGCTCGATTTGTCGGTTGCAGGCAAAAAGGATTCCACCGGCATTTGCTTTATCGGCGAGCGGCCTTTCCGCGAATTTCTCTCACGTTACCTTCCAACGCATCCCGGTCCGATTCGAACCGATACAGGCAAGATCGTGGGTGAACACGTGGGCTTGAGTTTTTATACGCTCGGCCAGCGCAAGGGAATCGGCGTGGGCGGCAGCCGCGAGGGCACGGGAGAGCCCTGGTTCGTGGCCCGCAAGGATCTTGCCACCAATACGCTTTGGATCGTGCAGGGGCATGAACACCCGTGGCTCAACACGCATACGCTCAAAGCGGTGCGCACAAGTTGGGTATCGGGACACGCTCCCGAACCCGGCACCCCCGTGACGGTCAAAACCCGCTATCGTGCGCCCGACGGCGCATGCGAGGTCGCATCGGTTGATTCCGAAAGTATCGACCTTTCGTTCCCCGTCCCGCAGTGGGCCGCCACCCCGGGACAGTCTGCTGTGCTGTATCAAGGCGAAGTTTGCCTGGGCGGCGGCTTCATCGACACGATTGACAACGCCGACATCCCGAAACTCAAAAAGGCTTAACGGTTTTCTCAGTTTTGTTTTCTAACATCTCTTTGTCTTTCTTTTTGGTGTGACCCATGTCGCTTTTTGACTCCGCACGTTTTCTGACTTCGGCCGCCGCCGTGAGCCAACTGCCCGGCGCGGGCCTACCTGAAATCGCCTTTGCCGGCCGCTCCAACGCCGGCAAAAGCACGACCATCAACGTGCTCACCCGTCAAGGGCGCCTCGCTTTTGCGTCCAAGACACCGGGCCGCACGCAACTCATCAACTTCTTTACGCTTTCTCGCAAAATTCCCGACAGCAAGGAGCGCGAGCAGATTGCACATCTGGTGGATCTGCCGGGCTACGGCTACGCCAAGGCCGCTCCGGAAATCCGCGAAACCTGGAGCCGACTGATCGGCGGTTACCTTTCCGATCGTCCGTCGCTGACCGGCATCGTGATCGTCATGGACGCTCGTCGTCCCTTTATGCCGGCCGACGAGTGGCTCATTGACTTTTTCTCGTCACGCAGTCACGTGCGCCAGCTCTGGCTCATCAATAAGTGCGACCAGATCAAGCGCGCCGAACGCAATACGGTGCTTGCCAAAGCCCGCGCCCGCGCTCAGCAGCTCGGCGATCATGTGGAAGTGCAGCTTTTCTCAGGACTGAAAAAAGAAGGCGTCGAAGAACTTCAGCAACGACTTCTAACCTGGATTGATCCGGAAGGGCGCCTGTCGGCAGACACGCAGTCGGCGTAACCTTTCAGCATTCTTTATTTTCACGGGGACTTTTGAAAAATGCAGACCCTTGGACAGTATCCTTTCGTGCGTATGCGCCGCATGCGCCATGACGATTTTTCTCGTCGACTGATGCGTGAAACCGTTCTCACGCCCAATGACCTCATCCTGCCGGTGTTCGTGCAGGAAGGCGAACACAAGGTCACGCCCGTTCCCACCATGCCCGGCGTCAACCGTTTGTCGATCGACGAACTCCTGAAGCTTTGCGGCGAAATGGTTGAACTCGGCATCCCGATGGTGGCTCTTTTCCCGCACATCGACGATGAACTGAAGACTCCCGACGGCGTTGAAGCCGCCAATCCCGACGGTCTGATTCCGCGTGCCGTGAAGGCCATCAAGGCTGCCTACCCGCAGTTGGGCGTCATGTGCGATGTGGCGCTTGACCCCTACACCACACACGGTCAGGACGGCCTCATCGACGAAACGGGCTACATCCTCAACGACGAAACCATTGAAATGCTCGTGCGTCAGGTTCGCGCCCAGGCTCAGGCCGGCGCTGACGTTGTGGCTCCCTCCGACATGATGGACGGCCGCATCGGCGTCATCCGCAAGATGTTGGAAGAAGAAGGCTTTATCCACACGCGCATCATGGCTTATTCGGCCAAGTACGCCAGTGCCTTCTATGGTCCCTTCCGCGATGCAGTCGGCTCTTCGGGCAACCTCGGCAAATCCACCAAGGCCGTTTATCAGCAGGATCCCGCCAACAGCGACGAAGCGCTCTGGGAAGTGGGTCTCGATCTGGCCGAAGGCGCCGATATGGTCATGGTCAAGCCCGGTATGCCGTATCTCGATGTGGTTCGCCGCGTCAAGGACGAATTCAAGGCACCGACCTTTGTGTATCACGTCTCCGGCGAATACGCGATGATCAAGTGCGCTGCCGCTGCCGGTTGCATTGACGAAAAGAAGATCACGATGGAATCGATGATCTGCTGCAAGCGTGCCGGCGCCGACGGCATCCTCACCTACTGCGCGCTTGACGTCGCCCGCTGGCTCAAGGAAGGCTACAACTACTGATCCAAGCCACGACGGCTAATCTCATAGCCCCAAGCCCGGTGCCTTCGGCGCCGGGCTTTTTGACCTTGATCCGTTTGGCGCTACAGGCAAAACGAGCGTAGGTACTCAAATACCCGCTTTTTGCCCAATCCGTGCAAATTCCGTTTGCGGGCTGCTTTCGAGCTTCTCGACAAGGTAAAGTACGACAAGCAGATTTTGTTGGTTGTGATCCCAAAAACATGCAACGCCGTACCATTTTGACTTCCGCCGCTTTTCTGGCCGCTGCCGCCGCAGGCCCCTTGCGTGCCGCCGTTCAGGAAAGTTCGCGGGCATTTTCCGCGCTGGGAGCCAAGCCGAGCGGAGCTCGCTTGGAGCGTATGCAGGCTTCGCCGCATTTCAGCAACGGCACGTTTCACAACCTCACGCCGGTCATCGATCCGATCGATCGGGAACGCTCTTCAGGGATGCTACGGTTTCTCACCGAAGACAAGACAGGGCGTCGTCCGCTTGAGCGCATTCCTTCGATCAAAACCGATCTCTCTACGCTAGCAGACGGCCAAATGGTTTGGTTCGGACACTCAGGCTTTTACCTGAAACTTGCCGGTCTCTCGATTGCCGTCGACCCCGCTCTGCACGCCTGTTTCCCATTGGGCGGCTTTTTCAAGCCTTTCGCAGGAGCCGACCTCTATCAGCCCCGCGACATTCCGGCGCTCGATCTGCTCATTCTCACGCACGACCATTACGACCATCTGGACATGCTCACGATGCGTGACCTGAAGAATCGCACGGCGCATGTCGTCTGCCCACTCGGCGTGGGAGCCCATCTCGAATACTGGGGATGGGAAGCCGAGCGCATCACGGAAATGGACTGGGGCGAAAAAATCGCTCTGCCGCACAAGGGAACTCTCACCTGCGTGCCGAGCCAACATTTCTCGGGTCGAACGCTCGAGCGCAATACGACGCTGTGGGCGGGCTTTGTGATGGATCTCGACGGAGTAACGTTGTACCTCTCGGGCGACGGTGGCTACGGACGCCATTTCCGCCAAATCGCCACGGATTTTCGACGCATTGACTTTGCCATCGTCGAGGACGGCCAATACAACACCGACTGGGCCGGCATTCATCTGATGCCGCCTGCGTGGAAAGCGGCCGTTGCCGAACTGCATCCCCGCTTTGTCATGCCGTGCCACAACGCCAAGTTCGATCTGAGCCGCCACACTTGGAAGGCGCCGTTGGAAGCGGCACTTGCCAATGCAAAAGCTCTTGGCGTTGCGCTTTCCACGCCACTGATCGGGCAAGTCGTTGCGATTGACAACCCGGCTCGCGACACCGGCCCGTGGTGGCAGAATCTGCGTTAAAAAAGTCGCGAGTCTGGCATCAGACGGCTATAGTGCGCTATTGCCATTGTTCGACCGGCTTGTGACTTTCATGCGTTTTCTTCACACTTCCGATTTGCATCTCGGCCGCAGTCTCTACGGCGTCAACCGAGACGCAACCTTCGAGAAATTTCTCACCTGGCTCACCGAAACGATCCGCACCGAGGCAATTGACTGCCTGATCATCGCAGGCGACGTTTTCGACAACGCAACCCCCTCGCACCGCATGCAGCGGGCTTACTACCGGTTTCTGGCGTCTGTGGCAACGTCCACTGACTGTCGTCACGTCATCGTCACCGGAGGCAATCACGACTCGCCTTCACTTTTGAACGCCCCCGACACTCTTCTCGAAGCGCTCAACATCATCGTCGTCGGGCAAGCGACGGCCGATCCGGCCGACGAAGTCGTGCTGCTGCGCGATGCGGCCGGAACACCTCTGGCAGTCGTTGCGGCCGTGCCCTATCTACGCGAACGTGATCTGCGCACAAGCACCGAAAACGAAACACAGCAGGACAAAGAAGAAAAGATTCGCTCGGCAACAGCAGAGCACTATCGCCATGTGACGCAAACCGCGCTCGAGCTGCGAGGCGAAAACGACATTCCCTATATCGCCACCGGCCATCTTTTTGCCGCCGACTGCGATCCGTCCGACGAAGAACGCAATCTTTACATCGGTTCGCTCGGCCTCATTCCCGCCTCGGCCTTTCCGACGGAGATCGACTATCTGGCGCTTGGGCACCTACACAAGGCGCAACGCCTGGCCGGAGACGACACGCGTCGCTATAGCGGCAGTCCCGTGGCACTGGACTTTTCCGAGCGCAGAGCCGACAAAAGCGTCTGCATCGTGGAAACGCAGGGCAAAGCCTGTACGGTTCGTACGGTCCCTATTCCCGCTTTCGACACCTTGGTGCAGATCACGGGAGACGCCGCATCCGTCCTCGAAGAACTCGGCAAACTGGTTGCGGCTCAAGAGCCGGTTCTCTGTGAAGTGCTGCACACCGAGGGTATCTTTGCTCCGGATCTCGCTGCCAAATGTCGCGACGCCGTGCAAGAGAGCGTCGTCACGCTGGTGCGTGTTGTAAGCCGCACGGTTGCCGAAGCGCAATTGTCCGTCGACGACGTCGTGAGCGACGTCGAAGCAATCTCGCCCGAAAAAATGTTTGAGCTGTGTCTGCAAAAGCAGGAAGCCTGCGGCACGACATTTACTGCCGAACAGAAAAAAGCACTCATTGAGGCCTACGACGAGATTCTCGCAGTCGTGCGCAACGAAGGAGTCGCAGCATGAGAATCCTCAAGGTACGAGTCCAAAACATCAACTCCCTCAAGGGAAACTGGTCAATCAATTTCGAAGATCCAGCGTATGCCGCAGGCGGCCTATTTGCGATCTGCGGCCCTACGGGCGCGGGCAAATCGTCACTGCTTGACGCCATCTGCATTGCGCTTTACGGCAGTACGCCACGCCTGGGTTACCTGACGGGCAGCACCAACGAAGCCATGACGCGCGGCACGGGGATCATGGAAAGCGAAGTCACCTTCCTTGCCAAAGGCGTGCGCTACCGCGCTCTTTATTCGCAACGGCGAGCCCGCAATCAGGCCGATGGTCGCCTGCAGAGCGCCAACATTGAACTGAGCCGCTGGAACGATGAGATCAACAACTGGGAAATTCTGGAAGGCAAATACAAGCAGCGCTTCAGCGAGCGAATTGAAGAAATCACGGGACTCACGTTCAGTCAATTCACGCGCTCGGCGCTGTTGGCTCAAGGCAACTTCTCGGTTTTTCTGAAAGCCAAGGAAGACGAGCGTTCCAACGCACTGGAAGCCATCACCGGCACCGAAATCTATTCGCAAATTTCGCAGGCCGTCTATGAACGCTACCGCACCGAAAGCACTGCTCTTGCCGATCTGCAATCCGAAGCGCGCGGTGTGGGCGTGATGGCCGACGAAGAACGGCAGCAAACCCTTTCAGAGCTAACTTCCGTCAAAACTCGAATCGAAGAAGTCGAACAATCCCTCAAAACCAAGGAGGGCATGCGCGACCTCGTGCGCGAGCGTGACACGACGGCTGAAACGCTAGCCGCCACGCAAAAGGAACTGGTTTCTGTCAAAGAAACGATCAATGCGTTGCAAGACGAGCGACGTGCTACGGAAGTGGCCCGCAGAGCGCTCAAAATCAAGCCCTCCTACGCGACACTGCAAAATGCTCAAGCGCGCGTACAAAGCAGCAGGCAACAGCGAGAAACTCTATCGAACTCTTTAGTGACCGTTGACAAAAACGCTACCGAGGCCCAGCGACTTTTACAGGAAGCGCAGGCCGCTGCCGAACAGCTCAACAAAGATTACGAGGCACTTTTGCCCGTCACGCAAGTCGTACGTACGATTGACGCGACCCTCTCCGAACTGGCCAAGCGAATCAACGAGAAAACCGACGAAAGGACACGCGAAGCGACGCGTCTGGATAAGAGCCGTGCCGCAACACAGGCGGCCCTCTCGGAAATTCAAAAGCTAGCCGAAGAAGCCGCCAAGCTGGAAGCCGAAACAGCTCCCGACTCCCGACCTGCTCGCCTATTCGCCAAACAAGCCGAAATTTCAATGGCTCTGGCGCAATTTGCCGATGCCGACGCAAACCGCGAAAAACGCGAACAAGCCCTGCAAAAAGCAAATTTCGACCTTGTAGCTGCTGCGCAAGCAACCGATACCGCGTTACAAGCTCTGGCACCCACACAAGCGCATATCCAGTCGTTGCAGGAAAAGCTTTCGAGTGTTGAGACCGCTCGCAACGAAAGCGCCGCCGGCAAAACCCTGCAGGAATGGACACAGCTCAAAGCTCAAGTCGATGCTCTGAGGACGGCTTTAGAGAAAATTTTGCAGCATTTAGCAGCAAAAGAAGAAAAATCTCGTCAAATCGACACTAAAAAGAAGCATTTGCTCGAACTGGAAGCCGACCTTGCCGCCCACAGCCAGCGCTACGAGACGCAGCTCAAGCTGACGGAATCGCTCACTGTTGCTTTGGAAGCGATGGAGCAAGCCTCCGCCATGCGTTCTCTGGTGGAACGTCTCAGCGACGAGCGCGCCAAGCTTGTCGACGGTTCGCCCTGCCCGCTGTGCGGCGCCGTGCATCACCCTTATGCCGAAACGCAGCCCGCGATTCTTTCGGACGACTCGCACAAACTCGAGCGTACCCGAAAGGACTTGAAGGCCGCTCAAACAACCGTTGCCTCGCTTGCCCGGGAAGTTGCCAAACTCGACGGTACGATCAAGGCTGAACGCGGGACACTCAATGAGTTGCAAACGCTTTTCCTGCTAGAAACCCAGACCATCCGCGAACTGACGACCGAATGGTCAATCGAAGAGGGTCCTGTTTCGGACATTCGCGCCACACAGCTGGAGGCTCTTGAAAAAGCCGCTGTACTCACCGATCGGATCAAGCAAATCGTGACGCTCGACGACGAGCGCAACAAACTTTTGAAGGCACTTGAAAGGGCTAAAGCGCAACTCGAAGCACAGTCGCAGACCGCCAAGACGTGCGAAGCCAAGCGCACCCAAGCGCAAGCGGCTTTGCTGAGCGCCGTAACCGAAAGCCGGGACGCCGCCCAACGTCTGACCTCGGCTCAGATACAACTTACCGCAGTTTGTACGGGGCTACTGAAAATTCCGACCACGGCCGTGCAAGCCAAAACGTGGACGATGCGCCTGCAATCGGAAGTAGAGACGTATCAAGCCAAACGTACGCGGCTGTCGGCAATCGAACAGCAAACGGCCGTTTTGAAAACAACCGAGAAAGAGCAACGCCTGCAACAGGAAGCCTTTGAAGTCAAATGCGAGGAGTTGGCAAAGTCCATTGCCGCATTGCAAGAAGAGCGCTCACATAAACACGCCGAGCGCTTCCGGCTGTTCGGCAACAAGTCGCCCGAAGCCGAAGAAGCCGCACTCAAAAAACGCCGCGATACGGCGCTTGCTCTTGCCGAAATACGAACGGCAGAAGCACTGCGCCTCAAAGAGCTCGTCAATGTCACGAAAGGGCAGCTTGAGGCTGCCGACAAACAGATCGCGATTGATGCCAACGCCCTGCTAGCGGCCCAATCGGCATGGGCTCGAGAACGTGGGGCCGCCGGCTTTGCCGACGATACCCTGTGGCTTGCGGCGCTTCTCACGGACGAAGAAATCAACAGTCGCCATCAAAAGTACGCTCGTCTGGACGCCCGTGCAGAGGAACTTGCCAAGAGTGCCGCACTGGCTCAGGAAAAAATCGCACTGCTGACAGCCAAAATCGATCCGGCGCTTGAATTAACGACTCTGCTCGGCGAGATTGCCGCGTTGCGCGAAACAATGAACAATCTTTCCGCCGCCAAAGGGCGCCTGCAGGGGCTCATCGAGACCGACGACGCACAGAAAAAACGCCTTGCCGACAAACTTGAAGCCATCCGATCGCAGGGAAAGAAGCTCTGCGTGTGGACACAGCTCAACGCATTGATCGGATCGGCCGATGGCAAGCGCTACCGCACGTTTGTGCAATCAATGACGTTTGAGACGTTACTTCATCACGCCAACCGAGCTTTGGCCAAAATTTCGCAACGCTACATTCTCAAGAAAGACGCGACAGAGCCTTTGAAGCTTAACGTGATCGACACCTTCCAGGGCGGCGTCGAGCGCAGCGCGGACAATCTTTCAGGCGGCGAATCCTTCCTGGTGAGTCTGTCACTCGCTCTAGGCCTCTCCGAGATGGCAAGCCGCAACGTGCGCGTCGAATCGCTCTTTTTGGACGAAGGTTTCGGCTCGCTTGACCCCGATACGCTCGAAGACGCCATGAATGCGCTTGCGGCGCTTCAAAGCGAAGGCAAGATGATCGGCATCATTTCTCACGTGGGCGAAGTGCGCGAACGCATTGCCACCTTGATCGACGTGACGCCGGTCTCGGGAGGCAGAAGCGAACTGTCGGGGCCGGGCGTCGAACGACTCGAAGAAAAGAAAAAATAGGAGAGCCCAAAATGGCTTTGGAAATCGAACGCAAATTTTTAGTGATCTCGGACAACTGGCAGCGGCTCGGTACCCCTGAAGTCGTCCGTCAAGGTTATCTGTCGCGCGACATCGAGCGCACGGTTCGCGTGCGCATCAAGGGCGATAAAGCATTCCTCACCATCAAGGGACGCAATGAGGGGGCTGTACGCACCGAGTTCGAGTACGCCATCCCGACCGATGAAGGGGCCGTTCTGCTCGACACTCTGGCGCTCAAGCCGCTCATTGAAAAGACCCGAACCAAGGTTGCGTATGCGGGCAAGATCTGGGAAATCGATCGTTTCTTCGGCGAAAACGAAGGTCTGGTTCTCGCTGAAGTGGAACTCGCCTCGGAAAACGAGACCGTGCAACTGCCGCCCTGGATCGGACAAGAAGTCACACATCTGACGCGCTACTACAACTCGGCCTTATCTGAGAGACCCTATTGCGAATGGACGGAGGAAGAAAAAGCCGGCCTCTGATCGCAACGTCCGATTACTTATCGCGTCCCTGATAACGGCCCTGCGAGTCGTAGTAACGGCCGTTGGCATCGCGCCGCCCTTGGTAGCGTCCCTGCGAATCGTAGTAGCGCCCCCTAACGTCCTGTTTGCCTTGGTAGCGGCCTTGCGAGTCATAGTAGCGGCCGTTGCCGTCTTGCCTGCCTTGGTAGCGTCCCCGGGAGTCGTAATAACGTCCGTTGGCGTCCACCTTTCCTTGATACCGACCTTGAGAGTCGTAGTATCGACCGCTTGCATCCTGTCGGCCCTGATAACGCCCCTGCGAATCGTAAAAACGCTTGTCAGCCGCGAATGCGTTGGCTGCGGCCATCAATCCGAGAAACGCCGAAAGCACGGCGACAATCAGAGAACGCAAACGCATGTGTCAACTCCTTGAGTGCTAAAAACACAAACGGCGCAACACCTTTGGTTCAGGCGAGCGCCGCTTGACTTTTTCCAACAAGAACCGCTATTAGAGTTCGAAAATCTTGGCCAGTTCGTCCGTGGTCAGGTTTTCATCGAACGGCACGTATTCGCCCTTGGAATTGAGGTACACGCCGTAGGGAACGGCACGGCAGCCGCTGCGGCGGTGCAGCTTGGTGTTGATCCACACCTTGTTGCGCAGTTCGTACGGCAGATCAGCACCCTCATAGCGAAGGCCGCGGAAATCCTTGTCACGGAAATGTTCGTGATGCTTGATAAGCATCGCGTACGGATCCTTGGAGCCGAGAATCAACGCACCCTGCGGTTCGCAATGCGGGTTGAGCAACGCGATCGGGTAGTAGACCACGGCGATGCGATCCTGCAACGGCATGATGCGATCCATCAGACGGATGCAGTCCGGGCACTGCGTGTCAAAAAAGACATGCGCCGTCTTCTTGACGCTTGCCGGCGTCGGCGAGCGGAAACCCACACCGTCCTTGGTCATCGTTTCATACATCTTCTTGCCGTCCCAGCCTTCGGGAACTTTGGCGGGCTTTGCCTGAGCCGCCGTGGTGCTCAACGCCAATGCGGCTGCAGCCAGGCCGAGAGCGCTGCGACGAGTGAGTTTGGTCATGGGTAGAACTCCTTTCAGTCCACTGGGTCACTGCATCTTTGCCGATTGCAAAGACTTGCGTTGATTATGGCGCATCTAACCATTCGCACACCTTAAGAACGCGCACGCAATTGTGAAGAGTTTTTATGTTCGCGAACCTGGCCAGCCAAAAAGACCGCGATGCCAAGCCAAATAAAGGAAAGCGGAAGTATCTCCCTGGCTCCGAACGGCTCGCCGAAGACGAAAACGCCGAGCGCCACGATAAGAATCGGCGCCAGATACTGGATAAAACCCAAAACGCTCAACGACAAACGCATGGCACCGATCGTAAAAGCCACCAGAGGAACAGCCGCCATCACGCCGGTTGCAACAAAGGCCGCGGCAAGCCCGGGATCGGCCGTCGGCGAAAAATGTGAGGCTCCCATTGCCGTCAAATAAGCGACATAGCCGACAGCCAGCGGCATCATCAGGAATGTTTCAACGGCAAGCGACAAAACGGCGTCAACCATCAAGGCTTTTTTCAGCGCTCCGTATGCCGCCCACGTTGACGAAACCATCAACGCATAGAAAGGAAAGTGGCCGAACTGAACAATCATGACCGCTACACCGGCCAACGCTGCTGCAATGGCAATCCACGTGAGCAAAGGCGGCCGTTCACGGAAAAAAACAATTCCCAAAGCAATGGTCAGAAGCGGCGTCAGAAACGTACCGATGCCAAGCTCCACCACGTGTCCGGCAATGACACCTGCCACATTGACCCAGAAATTCAATGCTGAAACGACGGCCGCGCACAAAAGCAAAACGGTTTGTCGATGTGATTGCCGGATTGTTCTGACGAAATCATCGAAACGTGCCCATCCGACCGCAATGGCAATCCAAACCGTCAACAGCAGGCCCGTCCAGAATATGCGGTGCGCAATAACCTCCCAGCCGTTACCGACCGGATCAAAGATCGCCCAAAACAAAGGTAGGAACCCCCACCACACATAGGCGGCAGTCGCATAAAGCACCCCCTGCGCCGAGTCTGAGAGCTTCACCATCGCCTCCTTCCGATGCTCGTCGATTCTAACGCCGCAAAACGCTGTCGAAATCAGAGTTACACCAACAGTGAAACGCCTTCCATCTTTTCCTAAAACGAATTGCCCCTCAGTTAAGGGCTTGTCTTTCCAAAGAGGTCTACAATTAGTCGGCAAAACTTTGAGAAACGATATGAAACCACGTCAACGTCTTTTGCGCACCAATCCGCAAACTGCCGGCCAAGAGAATCTGTCCGCTGTTGATCTTCTGTTGCATCTGACCTGTGCCGCCGATATCGCACGCGAAGAAATCTATCGCCCCCTGCAGGACACGGCTCGTCTTTCGGAAGGCAAGCTTTCCCTTCTGATGACACTCAAGGACGCAGGCGGCGAAATGTCCATCGGCATGCTCGCGCAACACCTCGGCGTGACGGATGCAACCACCTCCATCATGATCTCCCGCATGCTCAAAGAGGCCCAACCTCTGGTCGAACGCAACTCCAGCACGCTGGATCGCCGTGCCGTGATGGTCCGCATCACCGCTCGGGGTGAACAGGTTCTCGCCTCAGTGCTTCCGGAACACTACCGCAAAGTTCTGGCTTTTTCCGAAGCCCTGACTCAAGCTGAACAACTGTTGCTTGTTGGGCTTTTGAAAAAACTGATCGCCGAACGGAAACCCAAGTAGCTCCAGTTGCCTTTTCCCGGATTTTTTCAAAAGCTCTCTTCAGTCATTTTTTGCCATTTTATATAGCTAGCTAAATAATCCGATCCAAAGCCGCCTTCGGAAAAGAAGCCAATATCCAGACTTGGAACACAATCGCGGTCAATTTCTGCCTTACCGTCCACAAGTTCACACCGTTTATCAAAGGCAAAAACGTCACGGATTTTCGCCTGATGTTGGCTGTGTTCGACGAAATGCAGAATGACGACATCGTCGCCATTGCCTCAGCCGACACCGACTATCTGACGTTGATCGAGTTTCTGAAAGCCAAAGAAAAAACCGTTCTTGGGTTTGCGCAATACCAGCCTTCGCTTTCTCCGCTCTTAAGCAAGTTCTATGGCACGTTATGCGTCGTCAAGAACGGTTGTGTGTACATTGTGCATCCGGAAACGCGCGGTGACTACCGCTCCTAAGGCTCAGCCTGAACTGCCGCCTCCGCTACCCGTTATCTCGGAAGCGCTTTTTGGCACCGTTCCCATTCGGCGAGGTCCGGTTCTCGGCGATGGCGGTCATTTGCACATGGATAATGCAACAAAGCTCGAATGGTGCAAAGACTTTCCGAAGCTTGCAAAGCGCATCAAGCCGATCGTGAGCTGAGTTCCGCCGACTCAAACATTCTTGAGCTTGACGCTGTCGTCCGGCGTCGGCAGGCAGTGCGCGCATTTCGCGCTTTGAAGTTGCTTCATTGCCAACGGCCGTCCGCTTTCACCCGTGATCCTTCAGCAGGCTCTCACCAGTTTCTGCTGGCCATTTGTGTCGCCAAAGCGCATCAAGCCGTTACCTGCAGTGGCATGCAAATTGTCACCCTTCCTGCATTTGTACGAGTACAAAGACTTGGACACTCCCAAGATTCTGGCGCATTGGAAAACATTCACCTCGCAACTCACGGTCGTTGTCGACAAGCTCTATGATCTGCCTGTTGACAGCAACGACCTCATGCATCAGCGATTTCTCCATCGGCAGGCCTACCTCGAACTCATCAGGACGGAACAAAAAAAAGCGCAGCCTAACCGCCCAGCTTAAGCGGCCGTTCGACTTTTCCTGATCGAATTCCAAACGCAAAAAAGGCAGACTGCCTTCCCTGAATCATCAGTTCAGCAGTCTGCCGTAAAGGGTGCCGGGAGCTAAGAGAGACTCACCCGGACCCAGGCTCCGGGACTCCCGGCATATGGCAGATGTCGTTATTAGAACAAGATCGGCTCGTAATACCCCGCAAAGAGCACGCTCGCACGCAGCATCAGGGCGCCGGCCAGGCCGAGCACAGCCGAAATGGCCAATGCAACATGCTTGCGGGTAATCAGGTTAATCGACAACGGTACGATCGAACCGAAGAGAATGACGCCCAACCAGAACATCATCGAATACGGGCCATCGATCAGAGACTCGGCACCGACGCGGGCGGCTGCCGACGACGAACTCAAAGCCACGTGCACAAAGGCAAAGATCGTGAAAAGTTCAGCCGCTTCCGTCCACAGAGCCGTACGGCGACTCCAGAGCACTTTGTGTGCCGGAATCTTTCCCGAGACCATCATCAGTTCGATGGAACTGATGGCCGAGGCCATACCGGACATGATCCACAGCAAAGGAATCAAAGCGGTGTTCCAGAGCGTGACACCAACGGCTTGCGTAAGCAGAAAGCCCGAGTAGATCGTAACAATGACACCCAGTGCCATCGTGATGTGGTTAAAGAAGTTGCTCAGCACGAAGTCTTCGCAGCTCTTGAACACACCGGCCAGAGACAGGGCGTAGAACACTGTTGCGCAGCACTGCAGCGTGAGCAGCACCATGCCGATCATCATCCAGCTGCCGAAGTTGAAGCTGCCGCTCGTGAGCGCGTAGAACGCTGCTACAGGCAGATTCGTGAGGCGAGCCAAGTGACTCACCACCAACAGCGTACCGAGGATGCTCGCTATGGCGCACAGGTACACAAGCGCCTTTTCGCGCACCCAGCCGTTGAGGAACATCCCCATGCCGGACAAGCCGATGAACCAAAGGAAGAATGCAATCGACCAACCCCAATTCGCGGATTGAAGCTGCATCGTGAGATTTGTGAATTCCATCATTTCTGCACCACCACGAAGAAGTTAGGTTTCGTTCCGTGACTTTCAAGAAGCTTCTGCGTCTTGGCGACGCGAATCTTCTGCGAAATGTCGCTTTCCGGATCGTTGACATCACCGAAAAGGCGTGCGCTAACCGGGCAAACGCTCACGCAGGCCGGCTGCAGTCCGTCTTCGATGCGCTCCAGACAGCCGCTGCCCATGCACTTGGAGGGCAGTCCCGTAATCGGGTGCGACCAACGCGCGTCGTAGGGGCACGATGCGATGCAGTAGTTACAGCCGATGCAACGCTTCGGATCATTGCGAACCAGACCGTTCTCATCGTAGTAGTTAGCACCGAACGGGCAGGTTTCCACACAGGGTGCTTCCGAGCAGTGCTGGCACTGCACGAGAAGCTGCACCGGACGCTTGGCCAGATTGGCCGTGTAGCGACGGATGTTGGAAGCCAGCCAGTTCTTGCCTTCGATATGACGGCCGACCATTTCAGGATAATTTGTTTCGACGCAGCTCACGATGCAAGCTTGGCAGCCGATACATTTCGTCGCATCAAAAAGATGCGCAAGTTGTTTTTTCGCCATCTTTTGACTCCTTACACGCGCTTGATGCGAACAGTGACGTTATTGCTCATGTTGCCGCAATCCGCCTGGCTCTTGCCGGTGGCAAACCAGTTGGTGTTGACGCCTTCGCGAACCCATTCGTATTCCGGAAGGAGCTTCTTGGTGCGAACGCCGCCCGAGAAGCCGTAAGCAAAGAGAGAGCCAGCGATCACGCGGTTGGTAACCGTCACCTGAGCACGTCCCTTCACAGGCAAATCGAGGCCTTCGAGTTCGATCGTGTCACCCTGATTGATGCCCAAACGCGCGGCGTCAATCGGATTCATCCAGATCGTACGATCGCCCGTAAAGCGAGTCGGATACGTAAAGAGCGTCACGCCGCAGCACGAAGCGGAGTCTTTACCCGAAGCAATGATGAATTCGTTGTCGGCCTTCGGATGCGTGTAAGCCTTCGTCGGCTGATATTCCGGCATCGGACTGGTGTTCTTAGCCGAAGGTTGATACACCGCGTAGAAGCTGATGATTTCGCCCTTGCCCGTCGGCGTCGTAAACGGAGTCTTGTAAGGCGTCTGGTCATACTTCTTGGCGTTGACCAGAGCAAAGCCCTTTTCTTCGACTTCCTTGGCAATACGATCGCCTTCACCGGGCTTGGCCTTGTTTTTGTTAGCAATGAACTTCTTCCAAGCTCCGTCCACGAGCTGTTCGTTGAACCACTTCTTCCAACCGGCGCGGTCCTTGATTTCTTCGTTGTAGCCCAAACGAGCGGCCAAGGCCGGATCAATGCGGCGAAGAATTTCACAGAACTGCCAGATGTCGTGGCGCGCTTCAACGCCTTCGGGCGGATCGATCATGGCGTCGGACTTGTGCGCCCAGCCGTCGCGAGCGTAATTCACGCCCATGTATTCATGGTTTTCCAGGAAGAAAGTGCTCGGCAGAACATAATCGGCCCAATCATTGGATTCCTGCGGCAGGATATCCTGACTAACAATAAGTTCCATGGCCTTGAAGCCTTCGATGAGACGCGCGGAGTTGGCTTCGCGATGGAACATCGAGCAGCCAGTCATAATGAGCGCGCGCACCGGATAGGGCTTACCGGTCTTGGCCGCTTCAAGTGCAGGCCACAGCGTACCGATGCCTTCAGGATAAAAGAGCTTGTCCATGGGCTTGCCTGGTTTGACTTCCCAGGTGACGCCAGTCGGTCCCGTGCACTTTGTGCCGGCCTTCTTGACGCCCGGGCCGCCCACACCGGCACCCTGCGTAACGATAAAGCCGCCTTTGCGGTCCATCTGACCGGTAAAGAGATTGATGAGGCTCATCAACTCGTAGGCTTCGACGTCATTGCCGTTGCGAGACGAATACCAGCCGTCGTCGCACACGCCGCCGAGATTAAAGAAGTCGCGTGCCGTTTCGATGATTCGCTTGGCCGGGATGCCGGTTTGCTTGGCGACAAATTCGGGTGTGTACTTGGCGTTGGCTTCCTTGAAGGCAACGAACACGGTACGGGCATGCACGCGCTTGCCGTCGGCAAGGTTCACTTCGCCGTGCCAATCCATGGCGGGCAGTACGTCGGGCGATTCGTCAAAACCGATCGGCTGTCCCTTTTCGTTGAGCTTGGGACCTTGGAAGGCGATGTTGCCGGTGTGTTCGTCAATGACGGCAAAGTAGCGCTTGCGGCCGCCTTGCTTGACCATGTCTTCGGTAATCGGCGTGTAGTCATCCGTCACGAGACACGGAGAATTCGTCCACTTGCGCATCCATTCCAGATTGCAGAGGTTTTCACGCAAGCCTACGAAAATCAGACCGTGCAGGAAAGCGGCGTCGGTACCGGGCTTGATCGGAATCCATTCGGATTCGCCCAGTGCACCTTCGGGCATGCGCGGGTCAACGAACACCAGGCGAGCGCCGTTTTCACGCGCCTGTGCAGCCGTCGAGAACACACCCATGGCGCAGTTCAGAGTACGCCCCACGAGAAGCAGATAACGAACGTTGAGGTAATCGGGCTCAACTTTTCCCAAACCCGAGAAAGTCGGACCGAAAATGAGGCGACGCGCAAACGTGGAAGCCGAGTTGCAGGTTGCCGAGTGATTGATCACATTGGGC
The DNA here is from genome assembly GCF_003472385.1 of Sutterella sp. AM11-39. GTDB lineage: Bacteria > Pseudomonadota > Gammaproteobacteria > Burkholderiales > Burkholderiaceae_F > Duodenibacillus > Duodenibacillus intestinigallinarum. The sequence continues at coordinate 115,036 of NZ_QRLV01000002.1, forward strand.
GTGCCGAAGGCAGGCGCAAACCAGTTCTGATAGGCCGTGAAGTTGTGACTCGTGAGAACCACACTCTGTTCGCCGTCCTTGGCGATGATGGCCTTGAGTTTGGCTGCGATTTCGTTGAGCGCCTGATCCCAAGAAATTTCTTCGAACTCACCGCTGCCGCGCTCGCCCTTTCGCTTTAAGGGTTTGCGAATGCGCATCGGATGATCCCATGCCCAGAGCGCGGACGCGCCGCGGCCGCAATAGCCGCGCTGGGGATGATCGGGATTGGGAAGGATGCGAATGCTTGCACGCGAGGGCTTCTCTCCTTCCTTGTGCATGGCAAGCATGCCGCAGCGGGCGCCGCACATGCAGCAACCGACCGGATAGGCCTTCCAGCCTTTTTTCTTGAGAGTCTCTACCTCTTTCTTAACCGCCGCCCAGCCCATTGAGGAAGTTGCAGCAGTGGCCCCGGCCGCACCCAGCAGAGCGCGTCTGGAAATGTGAGGAAGTTTGACGTCTGCCATCTTCTTCTCCTGTTTCTTATCGTATATGCGGTGTTCCGATGCGTGTCTCCCGCACCGTTTCCGTCTCTTTATTCCTGGTGCCTCAGCGGGTCGTAGAGCTTGAAAAAAGCCGTGCCGAGACGACGGAAAGCGACACCTAGGTTCGATTGTATGAATTTGAAGAAAACAGCAAAGACCTTAAGTAAACAATGATTGACTAAGTAATTTCTGAGTAATTGCTCCTACGCCGTTTGATCTAATCTGGATTAGACAAAAATCGGGGGTTATACTTTTTGCAACTTTTTAGATTTTGTGTTTTCGTCATGTATCAACCTAAACTCCCCAAGGATTTGCGTTGCCCGTTGGAATTCGCTCTCGAATTCTTCAGCGGCCGCTGGAAGTCCCGCATTTTGTGCCTGCTCTATTCCGAAAACAGCGTCCGTTATAACGACATCAAAAAGGCGCTCGACAGCGTATCGGACACTGTCCTTGCCAACACTTTGAAGGAACTCATCGGCCACGGTTTGATCGAGCGACACCAGTTCCCGGAAATTCCTCCGCGCGTGGAATATTCCCTCACGGAAAAAGGTCGCAGTCTTGTTCCGTTCCTGCGCAACATCTGCCGCTGGTCCGGCCAGTACCACGATTTTGAACAGCTGTCGGAAGACGCGCTTGCTCACTGCAAAAACTGTGTGATCAGCAAGTATCACGCAACTGATCGCTCTTGCGACGAATGCTCGCAGCCTGCAACATGCAACTCCTGCGACCAAGCGTCGTCATAACAAACGGCGGTGATTGCTCTTTAGTGGAACTCCGGTCACAATCGGCACCTTGGCCCCCACCAAAAACGGGCTGAAAAGTCACTAAAAAACAGGGTTCTGAACACTCACGGATTGCTCAGTGAACTCAGTCAGGCGACCAACGGTTCAATCAATACCGGCGTCGCCTTTTTCTTTCAGCACCTCACTGTCTTCCTCAGCAAAGTTCGTTAACTCGCACCTTTGATTTTCAACGCTACCTATTCGACATCATTTCGCGAAAAACGAAAATAGCAAGTTGAGTGAAATGGTTAACTTGCATCGAAAATGCCCATGGACTGTTAGAAGGCCTGCCCATAGAATCGATTGCAGATCAATAGGATCGGCGATCTTGGAAGCTTCATGCAAGGCTTGTTCCGTGCGGTTGCTTGTCTGAGTGTCGAGCATTTCAACCAACCGGGCAAATACAAATGGACAGGAAACATTTACCGGCAGTCGCAGCAATCCTCTGCGCCACCATGACATGCACCGCCCAAGCGGCGGCAGACGTTAAAATCTACGGCAATGTAGCAACAGGCCTTTATTTCAGTCACCAAGAAGGCGGGAAGGATAGTCTGGCGGTTGCCGCTTTCAAACAAACTCCCATGGATACCTACTTTGGTCTCCAAACAAAGGAAACATTTGGAAACGGATGGTATGCGGGGGCCCAACTTGAAACGGGCTACCACGTTGATACCGGCAAGCTAACCGCAGAAGACGGAATTGCCGACCGCGTTGCCTGTGTATTCATCGGCAATGAAATTCTTGAAGTGTCAGCAGGTTGATTGCCTAACTTTACCTGCGCAACTGCCCCCTATTCTTTCTATGGGCGCATGCGTGCCAATCAGACCCGTTCCGGTATGCTGGGACCGGCTCCTGCTTTCATAAGCTACAACACTGGCAGCCTGGATAACACGATTGCGATGTCATCCAATAATTCTTCCGGTTTCGTTTACCAGGCCATGTACTCCAACGGCAACGAGGAAGAAGAAACTGCATACGATTGGGCTGACAACCGTCATGTCGGCCAAGTCGCTCTCGGCTGGGTTGGAGAACGTCTACGCCTCGGTACAGTGCTTTCCTATGAACGTTTCAGTCATGTGGTCGAAGGCAAAGACCGCAAAGACGATGCAATGGGTATTCACCTGATTGCCAGTTACGACATGTCTCCGCTCACGATTTCCGGCATTGTCTACCTGGCAACCAATGAACGCCGTATCGGCAACAAAACCGGGCTGGACGGGCTGCTGGACCTCGGTCCAAATCACAAGTTCGATGACAGATCCGAAGGCCTCGATATGCAAACCGTCTATCTGAGTGCCGGCTATACAATGGGGCCGCATTACTTCGCCGGCTCTATCGGGTGGCTAAACGCAGAACTTAACGGTTCGGCAGAAGGATATCCTCAAGACGATGGGGCTGCTTTTCTCGGGGCGTTGGTCTACTACTACAGTCTGAGTAAACGCACCCAGCTTTATGCCTTCACATCGTTTATGGACGGCAAACAACTTTTGGATGCCGGCACAGATTTCAATCAGACAACAGGTGGCTTTGGCCTGATGCATAAATTCTGAGGCCGACACTTACCGACACCATTGTTAGAAATTTTTGAGCCTTGGAGAATCCTGCATTTTTCTGACGGAAAGGTGCAGGATTCTTTGTTTTCACTAATCCAAAGCAGACTTCTCGATATACAGCTATTTCGCCTCAAATAATCGATAATCCCTGCATTCTTGATTTTGGATGTCCTGTTCTCAGGCTCAAGCATGACTTATTGGATTTGCTGAGAATAGAAAAACTCCCGGACTACCTTAATGATCCGGCAGACCGGGAGTTTGAGACACGAACAGGAGCGGCTGTGAACCGCTCCCGTTTTAATCGCTGTTAAACAACTATCTGATTACTTTCCGAAGGCTTGCTTGAGGTCAACAATGTGGCCCTGATAGTGCGGAGCAGAAGCCTTGTTGTTATAGACGTCAATTTCAACCTTCACGTCCTTGGTCTTGTAATCAACTTCCTGCAAGCGACCGATCGTACCCTTGGTCTGATCGAACAAGCCGACGGAGCCGTAGAAACCGAACATCGTGTCCTTGTCAGCCTGATAGGCGGCGTTGGACGTGATCGGAGCAAAGCTCTCGTAGCCGCGTTCCTTACCATATTCCCAAGTCTGCTGAACCGTCATCTTTTTCGGGTCAATCTTGTATTCGACCAAGCGAGAGTAGTTCATTTCGGGCAAAGCGGGCTGCTCGTAGTGGCGAACCTGGCCGTTATCAAAGACAACGATCGAGCCCTTCTTGGAAGCGCGCGGCCAAGCGGCGTGCTGCGTGTACGTGAAGTCAAAGCCGCCTTCGCAGTCGCCCGTGGGCGAGCACTTGATGGCCTTGCCGTTGGCGTCAACCGGCTTGAGCAGCTTCTTTTCCAGACCGTTCTTCCAGCCCACGGACGGAGCAAGAATCCACTTCACCTGCTTGTCGCGGCCGATCTTCATCACGCCCTGGTGGCGAGCGGAAATGATGATCGAATCATCCGTCGGATCGTATGCAACCGAGTTGACGTGCGCCCAGTTGCGGCCCGTACCGACGCCTGCAGCGTCACCGAACGGTGCGAGCGGTTCGGAACCCACACTCTGACCCTGAGCATCCAGGTCAACGTTCATGCAAACGGCGCCGAGGTCGAGATTCTTGATCAAAGCGTCGCGCGTCGGATCCAAAATGGTGTTCAGATCCCATTCGTCAATCACGTTGCCGGAACGGTCGACTTCGATGATGAAGTCGCGCACGGTCTGAACGACCTGACCGTCAGGACGATGGTAGCGGTACTTGGCAGCACGCAGCAACACATGACCGTTGGGCATTTCCCAGGAAGCATGGCTCAAATCAATATAGCCCGGCGGCAGTTCGTGCTTGGCCACGACGCGACCGGCCAGATTAAGTTCGATCCAGCGTTGGCCCTGAACGAACGTGTAGGTGCCGACCTTGGTCGGGAAGAAACCCATCGCGTAGCCGCGATCGGCAATGTTGTAGTTGATGCCGTCGTAGATGGCTTCGGGTTCGAGCCACCAACGGAATTCGCCCTGCGTGTCAACCACGTAATTCAGAGGAATCGTTTCGAAAGCGAGAGAACCGCCGGAGGGATTAGCCGCACTCTTACTCATCTTGGGCGTCTTGGGCATGATCCAGTTGACTTCGGAGCCCTTGGGAGGACGCGTGCCGGAGTTAACGAGATACAGACGGTTCTTGAACTTGGGATCAAGCTTGGTGACCTTGGGCTGCGGCAGAGCCGTGATGTTGCGGTTGTCCATGTAGGGCATCGTGAGCGCCGGCGTCAGGATGCTGTACGTGTCGGTAATCTTCTTGCCATCAAGCTTGTAGCTCACGACAACCGTGTTGCGATAGTCGGGATAGAGGCCAAACACGGGAATACCGTCGTTGGAAAGCAACGTCGAGCGACCGACGTCGTAGGTGATGTCGATGCCTCCGTTGGGCTTGCCCTTAACAGTCACTTTGATATCCGTCGGCTGCTTGGTGTTGCGATTGATAACAGCCGTCAAAGGCGAGTAGCCGTAGGGGTTGACGATCACATTGCCCAAATGCGTTCCTTTCGGAGTGGGAGCGGGCGCCATGGATTCGGCACTGGCAGCCATTGAGAAGGCAACAGCAGCGGCGGCAATCGTCAAGTGAAGAATCTTCATTTGTCTTTCTCCTCGTGGTCTAGTCGACGCACCGGCTCATTGTTTTTATTGAACCGGTTCCTTGCAAATCAGTCTATAGAGACTTGAATTTCAAGGAAATCGGCTCATACCCAGATTGGATCGCCACGGGTCGCAACGCGCGGTTGCAGGATTTGCAAAGACGCTTAAGATGGAAACTGTTCCTCCTCAAGAACGGCTAAAACAAGGCGGAGTTTTATGCACAATCAAAGCCACCACAATTACCCTGACAACACTGTTCTTCTGGTTCTCTCTTCGCTTTTTAAAACGATGAGTCTCACACTTACCGGAAACGAACTCGGTACTTCCACGGCCACCATCAGCCGTGCCCTGTCAACGGCACGCGAGTTTTTTGCCGACGAACTTTTTGTCAGAAGCGGACCGCGCATGGTACCCACGGCCCGCATGCGTGAGTTATTGCCCGACATTAACGATGTGTTGCGACGGCTCGAGAAGCTTTCGGCGCCGACCGTGTTCGATCCGGCTGATTTATCTCGAACCTTTCGAATTGCGGCAGCGGATAACGGCGTACTCGCCTTTCTTTTCCCTGCTTTCAAACGAATCTTGAAGCAAGCTCCACAAGTCAAGCTTGACGTCATCGGCCTCAACGGCGACCTTTTTGAGGATCTTCGCAACGGACGCCTTGATCTGGCCATGTTCCCGTTTGACCCGATTCCGCCCGAATGCCGCAGCGTTGTACTTGTTGACGAACCCGATGTGTTACTCGTTAAAAAAGGACATCCTTTGGTCGCCATCTACAAGGAAAAGGGAGAATTGTCGCTATCTGATATCCAGGCCTATCCAAAAGTCAAAATCAGCAACGTCACGCACAATTTCTCGGCAGCTGTCGTGCGTTACCATGCCAGCCTCATGGCACATGAAAGCGATGGAGCGAGCATCTCGATGCCCTACTTTTTGGCAGCCCCCTGGATGGTTTTGGAAACCGAAGCCACCGTGAAAATTCTCGAAAAAAACGGCAGGTTGCTTGCTCGCTACCTGCCGTTGGAGGTTTTACCGCTTCCGCCTAGCATTGCCGGCCATTATGAACGCCGCGTAATCTGGCACGAAAACGCTTCGGGCGATCCGGCTTTGAGATGGTTCATCGCCATGCTTCGAGCTTCGTGCCAAGAGCAGGCGCAGCAGTCAACATAACAACCGTCGGAAATTAGGCTTTTTTCACAAAATCACGCATCACCCAGCCGAAGATCATGGCGGCAAGGAAGATGGCCGCAACGATGCAAGCGAGCAGGCAGCAGGAAGCCATGTCCATGAACTTCCACTGCGGAATCAGGTACCAGCCGTCGGAAGACTGATAGAGCTCGATGAACCAGCGCTGCAGATCGCTCAATACGGCGCCGTCAGGAACGACGGGAGCGTCGTAGCCGCAGTCGCCTGTGGGCTGGAACCAGGCCGGAGCCCACTTTTCAAGCGGCAGACCAAACGGAAAGTGCGGTTCCGTCGAGCAACCCTGCATGCCGAACATGGCCATCGGATCGTCGGAATGCACGGCATCGTGAATGCCGATGAGCTTCCACGAGCACATGATTGTGTAAACGAGACCGTAGAGCGAAATCACGTAACCCACAACCTTGGCCCAGAGCGCCTTCGGGTTGATCATTGCGATGATGCAACCCAAGGCCATTACCAGATTGCCGTAGCGAATGTAGACACACTGCTCGCACGGCAGCATGTGCATCCAATCCTGAAACACGTAGTGAGCCAGCAGCACCATGGCGATCATGGCAAAGGCGATGATGCCCCAAGGCCAGCGCGAATCCTGCCAGTCGGCAAGCGTATTGACAGGATCTGTCTTCAGACCACTAAAAAATTTTTTCATCGCAAAAATCCCCCGCCTGCCGCGCTGAAAATTTGGCTTCGGGCTTCAGTGCCGGCTCGGTGTAGAAATCGAAAAAAATACCGGGAGAGACAACCGCGCTTGCAGCCTGCCGCCGTCCCTCCCGCTAGGAGAGAAACAAGAAACTTGTCGGAGTTACTTCATTTCCTTGAGTTCTTTGACCAGATTGACCATACCGTCGAAGTTGCGGATGCTCTTGGTCATGATCAGATACTTGCCGTTGACGACATAAGCCGGGATACCCTGGATCTTGGCCACGTCGTAGGAGGTCTTCCATTCGGCGCACAGAGCCTTGACTGCTTCGTCGTTCTTGGCCTTGTTGAATTCGTCAAGGCTAATGCCCGTTGCGTCCGTCAGGGTCTTCAGGAACGCGGCTTCACCGGACGTCCAGCGTTCGCCCTTCTTGTGATAAGCCTGATAGATGGCGTCCTTGGCCTTCTTAAAGAGCGAATCCTTGGATTCGATCGACACGCCGGCGGCCTTGTCCTTCAGCATGCACATGGCGAGGAATTCGCTCGCAACACGGCCGTACTTGCCCTTGGTTTCCAGATGCACCGGATTGAAAGCAAGGCCCAGTTCCTTTTCGATACGCGGCAGAACCTTCGGATCCACGCCGACGTCGTACTTGAAGCAGAACGGGCAGTCGTAACTGAAGATCTTGGTGAGCTTGCCTTCGGCGTTGACCATGGGCTTGTCGAGTTTCACATAGTCGGTACCTTCGGTAGCGGCCATCGCGGTGGCGGCGATAACCGAAAGACCGAGAGCAAACAAAGTCTTTTTGAACATTTTGAATTTCTCCTCGCTAACTTCAGCCGATGCCCAGTCAGAAAATCGTGCAGGCAATCGCGCTCAATTCTTAACACTCAGTTTAGAAACAAGATGCCTGCAGAACAATCGAGATTTGCCAAAGGGCACCTGCGTGTTCGTGCAATGTCTAGTTGCAGAAATTAAAAAATCCTTCCCGACCGGGCAAAAACAGCTGCAAAACGCCGCCGTTTTTGCCGGTCTCATGCCGTTACGGAGTTACTTGGAGAAAGCCTTGGCCACCGAAACCGGAAGCGCCTGGTAACCCATCGAACCCACGATCACGATCTCAACGGACGGTTCCTTTTCGCCCCACTTGAATTCGTTGATAACAGGCGAAGCGATGCCGGCCTTTTCACCGGGTTTCAGTTCGGACGGACGGCGTCCCATGCCGGCCGTAGCCGAGTAGACCATGATGGAGTTCTTGTCGGCCTCGTAGCGGGTAAGCGACGTCACCGGGCTGTACCACGCAAAGCCGCGTTCCTTGCCGTATTCCCAAACCTGTTCGGCCGTCATCTTCTTCTGGTCGATCTTGTAGACCACGGCGCGGCTGTACTTCATTTCAGGCAGGGCGGGCTGTTCCATACCGCGGGCGTCGCCGTTGTCGAACACCGTAATGTAGATGACGTTCTTGTCAGACTTTTCATCAATACGGAAGGCCGTATGCTGCGTCCACGAGAAGTCAAAGTCACCTTCTACCTGGCTACCTTCGATCTTGAGCTTCTTGCCGTTGGCGTCAACCGGAGCAAGGAGCTTGTCGGCCCAGGGCTTCTTCCAGCCTTCAGGCGAAGCGAGAATCCACTTCACCTTCTTGTCTCGACCGATCTTGATGATGGCCGACTGGTGACGGGACGACAAAATGATCGAGTCATCGGTCGGGTCGTAGTCAACAGAGTTAACGTGCGCCCAGTTGCGGCCCGGACCCGTGCCAACGATATCGCCGAAATGATCACTTGCGTCAAGCTTGGCCAATTCCTCGGCAGACAGCGTCTTACCGGCCTGACTTGCGTCAATGTTCAGGCACACCGCACCCTGATCGAGTACCTTCATCACGTTGTCGCGGTACGGATCGAGAATTTCCCACAGACGCCATTCATCGACCACCTGACCGTTGCCGTCAACTTCGACAATCACGTCGCGCACGGTGCGAACACGCTTGTTGTCGGCGCGACGCAAATCGGCGCTCGCCGCACGGATAAAGGTGTGGCCGTTCTGCGCGTTATCAAGCGAATGCGAGAAGTCGATGTAGCCCACCGGCAGACGGCGGTTGTAAATTTCGCGGCCCATCAGGTCGTACTTGACGTAACGCTGACCGTAACCCCAGGTGATGTTGCCGTCTTCATCCTGCTGGAAGCCCATCATCACGCCCGAGCGATACATCTGCTCGACGTCGTAGATCGGTTCAACGTGCATATACCAGCGCACTTCACCCTTGGTGTCAATGATGGCGTTCATCGGATAGAAGTTCCATTCCATCGCGCCGCCCATCGGGTTGTTCCAAACCATGCGAGTGGCCTTGGCGTACTGCTGCATCAAATTGTTGACAAGGTACAGACGGTCGGAGAACTTCGGATCCATCTTGACGACCTTGGTTTCGAACATATTGTGCGAAAGCGTCGGGTTGCCGCTCACTTCGTGATAAACGGGGGCGGTGTAGATCGAATAGGTTTCCGAAATCTTTTCGGTCTTGCCGTGGAACTTGCGCGTGTAGCTCACCTCAACCTTGTTGTTGTAGTCGGCATAAAGGCCGAAAACAGGAATGCCGGCGTGGGTGAGAAGCTGCTTGCGACCCACCTTGTATTTGATTTCTTGACCGTCTTTCTTGGGCACGATGCGCACTGTAGCTTCGGTGAGTTCGTAACCGCCGTTTTTGATGATGGCGGTAAGCGGAGCAATCTTGTACGGATTGACGACGATTTCGCCGAGCTTGCCTTGTGCGGCAAACGTCACGCGCGGGCCCGACGAGCCGCCGGCTGCGGCAGCCGTCCCCGAGAAAGTGCCCGCAACAAGTGCGGCAATGGTGCCCATGAACAAAGAACGACGACCGATGGTGACAGCCATGATTATCTCTCCCAACAAACAGTTCAAAAACCAAAAAGCCCGAATGAGCTTTCGCCTCTTTGTTCATCGTAAGCAAGGATCGTTTTTGCCGAAATGGCGATTTTCCTTTCCTTTTTCGACAAAAATGACATAAGCTTTTGTCGATAATCGAAAGTCAAACCAAAGAGAACGTCCCAATCATTCTCCGACGGTTCCTACGTATGCTTTCCTTGCGATTCAACCACTTGCTGGTCGTTCTCAAAATTTACGACACAGGGTCGCTTTCCGAAACGGCCCGGCAGCTGAATCTGACAATTTCGGCCGCGAGCCGCTCGCTTCGTAAGTGTCAGGAGGAGTTCGGCGACGAGCTTTTCGTGCGCAACTACCAAGGCATGGCCCCCACCGAAAAGTGTCGTGCGGTTGTACCCATCATCCGCAAGTTGCTGGCAAACTTCAACGATCTGACCGATACCAAAACATTTGCGCCGGCTGACATCACCCGCACGCTTTCGATTGCCGCCGCCGACAATGCCGTCGTGATGATCCTGCGTCCCGTACTGCGGGCGCTTTTGCGTGAAGCACCGCAAATGAACTTCCGCTTGTTGCCTTTGTCGGAGAATGTCTTTCGCGAGCTCGCCGAAGGCAGTGTTGATCTGGCACTTTTCCCGACCTCACTGGGCGAAACGCTTCCCGAACATTTCCACGGTCTCAAACTTTTCGACATTCATCGCGTCTGTTTGCTCCGCAAGGAGCACCCGCTTGCAACAAGTTATGCCCAAGGCAAAAAACTCACACGAAAAGCATTTCTTAAATACCCGAAAATTGCCGTCGAACTGCGTCAGAATGCTCGGGGCCCCGTGTTTGACATTGATACGTCATCCACACACGACCAACGAAAAATCATTGAGGTGCCGCATTTCCTGGGTGCCCCCTATTTTCTCGAGGACACCAACGCTACGCTTGTGTTGCCGCACACCACCGCAGAGTTTTTCGCCCGAATGCTGCCCACGCTCACCGTGATCCCAATTCCTGGCGAAAAGCGCGTCTATTCCACCCGTCTCATCTGGCACGAGCGCAATCACGCCTCTTCGGAAATGCAGTGGATCCGCAGTGTCTTTGTCTCGACTCTGCGCAAAAACGCATCCGAAGAAAACCAAACTGCCCGCTCGGAGGACCTCTGAGCCATGACGGCGCTTTGGATTCTTTTTTCGTCGTTCTGCAGCGCATGCATTCTCGCAAGCATTCAATGCCTACGGGAAACACTTGCGTTCATTGATGTGGCCTTCGTACAGTTCTTGTTCGTATTGGCCGTCACCGTCGTCGTGATGCTCGTTCGCCAGGTTCCGTTCTCAACCCACGTCTGGCACCTGCACCTATTGCGATCCATAATCGGCGTAGGGGTCGTCATAACACAGATCATCACCGCCATGAACATGCCGGTGGCGGCCGCCCAGACGCTGCAGTACACCTCTCCGCTTTTTGTGGCTGGCTTCTCTGCGATCGCCTCTTTTCGCAATGGCGAACACATCGACTGGCGCATCTTGGCGTCCATTACGGCGGCTTTCATCGGCATCCTCGTGATGTTTCATCCTTCGGAGCGCTCTTTTCCGGCCGTCTACGTCCCGATCGGATTATTGTGCGGGTTGTTTACGGCCGCCGCCATTCTGATACTCAAGAAACTGGGAAGCGTCAATGAACCGGTCCCCCGCACCGTTTTTTACTTTCATCTGCACGGTGCCGTCGTATTGGGAGTCTTGGAGTTGTTCTGCGGACAACTTACCGTCTCCCAATTGCAGCAAACGCCTCTGGCTTTGATGCTGATCTTTCTCACATGCGCACAATTTGCCCGGGCGTTGGGCTGGGGCAAAGGCAACACATTCCTCGGTGCCGTTTTCACGTTTTCCGGTGTGGTTTTTGCCGCCTTTATTGACAGCGCCTTTTTCGGCGTCACACCAAGTCTGCGTTCCCTTTTCGGCATGCTCATCATTGTTGCTGCTGCAGCCGCCTGCCTTGGTCTGATTGCCAAAGCTGAAAAAAACGGTAAGTTCGTCCCTACACTTCGATCACAGCCTTCGGATTGAAGTTAAGTTCCTTTCCGGGGCGAACGGTGCCAAGCTGATTGGAAACAATGCGTGTTCTACCGTACTGAACATTTCCCGAAACATGAGAGTGTCCGTGAATCCAAAATGCCGGCTGATACGCGTCAATCAAATCACAGCAATCGGCGATGAAAGCCTCCCGAACGGGCGAATTGACGTAGCGCTCGGGCGTAGCCTGCGGCACAGGGACATAGTGCGTGACCACCACCGTTTTGTTCGGATTGCACATCTGAAGCGTCCGAGCCAAAAACGCTCTGCTTTCCGAATGCAAACGATTGACAATTTCCGTTGAAATTGTTTTGCCATCAAAATATATCTGACGATAGTCAACGACTTCTTCTTCGATTTCCGTCTTTTGCAGAGTGATTGCGGACCAAAGCGTTGTCAGTACCAACGAAACTTCTTCGACGTGAACGCATACGTTGTTGGCGTAGGTCACGTTCGGCCGCACAGGAACCTGAAGCGACGCAAGGCCAAGCAGATTCGATCGATCGGCGTGGTAGTCGTGGTTGCCGGGCACAATCCACGTGTGCTGAAAACTCCGAGCGCACCAATCCCAGAATGCATCAGCTTTGTGCCAGTCGCTCAACAAGGAAATATCGCCGGCAAGAAGCAGGTACTCAGCCGCAGGCTCAAGCGCGCCCGCCAGCACGAAGTCCCGATTGGCCGGTATCTCCAAATGCAAATCGGAAGCGTATTGCAACCGCATGACAAAGCTCCGTTGTTCCGTTCGAAACAACATACCCGAGAAGCAGTAGTGCCGCAACTTTGTCGCCTCCTGTTGCTTTTGCTTGCAGCATCCGGTCGCTGTTTCGGGCAATCCCTAACGAAGGAGCAGGCGCCGTACAGGTATGCTCGAAAAAGCCCCGAGCTCAAATTCTTCTCAAACCGCCCATAGCGACTTGCAAAAGGACAGCACCATGATCGAATCCCGCCGCCTCTTTTTAGCCGCTCTTATAACTGCCGCTCTCGGCCTCGGCACCGCACCGCTTTCCGCTCTTGCGGGTGACGATGATGACGATGATGACGATCGTCGCTTCGGTTCTCGTCGCCACCGTCGAGACGATGACGACGATGATGATGATGACGACTGGGACGATCGCGACGATGACGATGACGATGACGACGACAGACGGCGTCGCCCCGGCTCAAGAAGGCGTCGACGTGACGATGATGACGATTAACTCAAATTTTCTTTCTCAGTTGTGAAATCGTTTGCATCGTCAAGCATCCGGTGCGTCTGCTTGCTCTTGCCTTGTGTAAATCTGCCCGCAGATGGCAAAAACCCGCTGCACACCGGAACATGCAGCGGGTTTCCTATCCCCAAGGAGAGAAATTTGTATCGGTAGCCTGCTTCAGACTGCCGAACTTGTGGTTGATTACGGCATCGTGAGAGTCACAACGCGGTTATGGTCCACCACTTCGAAGGTGTTGCCCTTCTTAACCAAACCGCGGATATCGGTCAGGTCAGACGGCAGCCCCCAAGCTTCAACAACAGCTTCCTTGGCGATGTCAATCACCACGAGTACGTTGTGGTTCTTGGAAACGGCATAGAGCTTGCCGTCTTCGTACACCATACCCGTGACATAGAGTTCACCGAGCGTGCGCTTGGCCTTGAGGTCGGCAGCAGGTTCGAACTCAGCCGAGAGAGTCCAGTCGGCCATCATGGCCTTGGAAACAACAAACTTCGACTTGTTCTTGTTGTCGGGCACCGTGGCAAGGTAAACGTACTTGCCGTCGGTTGCAGACGAGTGCACGTAGCTGAACTTGGCGCGTTCGGTGCCGATACGGGCGCGGCCGAGACCGCCGACGTGTTCAACCTTGTCTCCGCCCACCATGAAGTTCGCCCAGCCCTTGACGTCATCGGCGTTGGGGTTCCAGCGAGCACGCAGCAGCGACTTGTTCGAACCCATCAGGACAAAGGCGTCTTCCTTAAACGGCGTGATGCTGACGATGTCGAGCACATTGGCGCTGTACCACGGATCCATCTGAGCATGCACGACAGGCTTGAGATTGCTGTCCAGCTTCCAGAAGTCGTACTTGCTTGCCACGAAGTATTCGCCGCGAATCTGAGCCAGAGTGTTGACCGGCTGCTTGATGCCTTCGATGACACGGATCTCTTCTAGCTTGAGCATACCGTTAATGGCAACAGGAGCGTCAGCAGCATCGTGCTTAAAGGTGATACCCAGCTTCTTGTCGTTGGCCTTGTAAGCGAAGTCCGGATCCTTCACATCGCGCTTACCGAGGAAGCTGATGCCGTCCCACATACCGTGCCAACTCGCATCAGACCAAATAACGTACTTCGGATTGAAGGAGAAACGGACCGGATCGCCCTGACCCCAGTTGGGCGGCAGACCGGTAGACCACAGCGCCTGGAAGGTGTTGGAAGCCAAAATGAAAGCCACGATGCTGAAGGCGATCTTGTTAAAGCGCGACAGCGGACGGAAGGGTTTGCCCTTCATTTCGGCGATGAGCGCATCAAAGCGCGGTGCCAGGAACACAGCCAGACCGAAGAGCATCACCACGCACCAGAACACGATTTCGGCCCACATCTGAGTGTGAATGCCGAAGACGTCAAGACCGAAGCCCTGACCCACGTCGCGCATGGCGTGATTGCCCAAGTGGCGGAACGACATGTAAAGGCCGAAGGCAGCCATCACAAGCAGCATGCCCAAGTACTTGGGCTTGAAGCCGTAGCGAACCATCATCAGCGCAATGACACCGATATAGGCCATCTGCTGACGTTGTGCCCAGCACAGCGTGCAGGGAGAGTCACCGAGCAGATAACCCAGAATCAAGTTGGCGATGCCGACGGGCAGCAAAACGATGAGAAGACCTCCCCAGCAGACGATGTCGTAGAACGTCTTGGCACGGTTGAGATCGTTGGAATTGATCGGAGCGGAGTAATCAGTCATTTTCTTCATCCTCCCCGATTACAGATTAAGTACGCCAAGAATGCCGGTCGAAACATGACCGACGTACATGAAAGCAACGACCGCCCAGCCGGCAACCGTCAGCCACCACGCCCATTTTTCCTTCTCGGGCTTGAAGATGATGAGCAACACCGCAATGGTGAGCATCAACAGTTCAACGAATTCCATTGAAAGGGACTCCTTATTTGCTTGATCAGCCCGATTCGCCCGAGGCAGACCATCCCCAAAGCAAACCGGCGCGTTCGGGCGATGGTAGGTAAAAACAGCGTTAAGTATCGGATAAGGGTTTTCACCTATAAAGAAAATGTACAGTTATGACTGACAATTCCGTGCTCACAAGAATGGTTCTCAATTCGCCACTAAATATCTTCGGCACTTCAATCGCCCCATAAACTCGAACTTGATGAAATTCGCGACTTTGTGTCTCTGGTTGCTCTCGGCCTTCCACGCATGGGCCGCGCCTCTGCCATCGGCTACGGAAGATTCCGAGGAATGCGAACCGCCGGCCGCCGTTATACGCTCCCCCGAAAGCGTCATTCGCGTGGGATACACCCCGTTCGGCCTGATGATTGATGAGCGGCTCATGCTCAATTCGCTCAAGTCCACGCTCACACCGGAAAAACTTGGCCACCCGGTCACCTTTCGTCAGTACTCGGCACACGACTTGGCCAAAGCTGTTCGGGCTGGAGAAGTTGACATCGTTTTTTCCGAGTCGCCCTTTTATCAAGCCTTGATTTCGGAGGGACTGAGAAGCGTCACAACCTTCGTGTGCGATGTACAGCCCGATCCCAATCGCAACGATGGAACCGCCGTCATTGTCCGAAGCGATTCGCTGGCAAAAACGTTTGAAGATCTCCGCGGAAAAAAGTTAACGGCCGTGTCCCGCGACACCTTCAGCGGGTATCTTTACGCCATTCGCGAACTAGTGCAACGCAAACTCGGCGACCCCGATCACTTCTTTTCAAAGCAAACCTTCGTCGCTGATCGCACGCAAAGCGATGTCAACGAACATGTCTTCAACGATGTCGTGGGCGGCAAGTCCGATGTGGGCTTTCTTCCCCTTTGCGCACTTGAGGAAATGTCCCGACGAGATCCGTCGATTCTCTCGAAAGTTCGCGTCGTTGAGGAGCGTCTCACAGACACCGTCACCGACTGCCGTCACTCCACACCTCTGTATCCGGCGCTGACACTCTCAGTCACACCCCGCATCAGCGCCTCAATGAGCAAAGCCATCACAATGGATCTGCTGATGCTCCCAAAGGGCGAGAACGGCTTTATGTGGTCAGTGGCCAGCGACTTTCAAAGTGCCAACAACGTACTCAAAGACCTACAACTCGGTCCCTACGAATATTTGCGCCAAACTGGACTCAAACGCATCTGGCAGGAATATCGGTCGGCCATCATCACGGCTCTCTTGTTGATACTGGCTTTGATCGCACACGGTGCACGCAGCCAGTGGCTCGTGAAAAAACGCGAAACCGAACTCAAAGCGTCAATCGGTTTGCAGCTTGCTCAGCGGGAGAAAATGGAACGTCTGCAGAAAGTGGGGGCCGTCGGGCAAATTTCCGGTCTCGTTGCACATGAACTGAGGCAACCGCTGTCCGCCATCAGCCTTTACGCCGAAGGTCTCGAAGAGATGGTGCGCAACGACGCCATCGGCAAAAAAGAGATGCTCGACATCCTGCACAGCATGACGACGGATGCAGCACGCGCAAGCGACATCGTTGAGCGCGTGCGTCAGTACGCCAAGCAAAAGGCTGAGCTCAAACCGATTTCCGTTCGAGAAGCTTTTGACAAAGCTGACGAAATGGTGACGCATTTCGGCATCGGCAACGTTCCGACGCATGTCAGTGCCTTTGAAGACTCCACTGTTCTCGTAAATCCTCTGGACCTGCAACTGGTGTTCGGCAATCTCATCAAAAACGCCAAGGAAGCCGCTGCGCAACAAACTGATGAATCCCCCCAACTGCTGGTCAAAGCTCAAGTGATGGAGGGCTTCATCTGTATCGAACTCGAAGACAACGGCCCTCCCCTTTCCGATCGTGAACTAGCCGGCCTCAACGAAGTGGTCACAAGCGCCAAACCCGACGGCCTGGGCTTGGGGCTTTCGATTTCGCGCAATATCGTCGAAGGCGTCGGCGGAAATATCGTCTTTAAACGTCGTTTCCGGAACACCGGCTTACGGACTTGTGTGAAACTTCCCGTCTCAGTCGGAACAGTCAGACCTCTTGGAGACTAACTTTTATGCGACGCGTTTATGTTGTCGATGACGACGAGAGTCTGCGAAAAGCGCTCTCCTTCGTGTTAAAGGGATTGGATTGCGACCCCGTTCCATATCCGAGCGCCGAACATTTCCTGACTTACGTTCCTCACAACGAGCCCGGCATCGTGCTTCTGGATGTGCGCATGGGGCAAATGACCGGACTCGAGTTGCAGCAGCGTCTGATTGACACCGGCATCGATTGGCCCGTTATCTTTCTTTCTGGTCACGGTGACCTTGAGATGGCGGTAGAAACGATGATGAAAGGGGCTGTTTGCTTTTTGCAAAAACCCGTACGTCGAGAAAAACTCAAGGAAGCTTTGGATCGCGCAACAGCTCTGTCCGAAACTAAAGCCAACCAGCGGCAAGCCGCTTACGATGCGCTTTCGTCTCGAGAAAAACAGTTGGTCAAATTGGCCGCACAGGGCGTTGCCATGCGCGCAGCCGCAGAGCGTCTCGGAATCGCTCAACGCACCGCCGAATTTCACAAGGCAAGCGCCATGCGCAAACTCGGCGTACACACGATCACCGAATTGACCGAAGTGCTCAAAGACGTAAAGATCTGATAGACCGCTTCGCAATGTTTTTTTCAAAGGCTCAAACGCCATTCATCCGCCGGCTGACACGGGCGGTCTTTTGACACTAGTCAGATGGAAACTGACTTTTTTCGTCTCACAGGAGGAACATGCACCCATTTTCAGTGATGCAGTCTTTCCCGACTGGACGTTTTATAACCCTTTGTTTTTATTGTTTTTTCTGGCTGAAATCGTTTTTTCCGGGTATAAAAAAACAGCCCTGAGGCTGTTTCTTGGTGCGCGGTACTGGATTCGAACCAGTGACCCCCGCCGTGTGAAGGCGATGCTCTACCACTGAGCCAACCGCGCGCTGAATTTTCAATCTCTTCTCACGAAGAGAATCGGGATTTTACAGACATCTATAAAATTTGCAAGCGTCGCCCAATCGGGCAATACTGGCATCGCGTAAAATCCAGCCTCTTTCCATCCTATCCAGGCATCAAACGGCATGAGCAAGAAACGCATTCTCGGCATCGACCCGGGCCTCAATCGGACAGGCTTCGGAGTCATTGACGCTGACGGCAGCCGCCTGACATTCGTCACTGCCGGATGCATTCATGTGCCCACCGGAACACTAAGCGAACGCCTGGGCACCATTTTCCGAGAACTCTCTGCAGTCATTGCAGAAACCAATCCCGATTGTGCTGCCGCCGAGCAGGTGTTCGTCAACATCAATCCGCGATCCACGCTATTGCTCGGACAAGCCCGCGGTGCCGCGCTAGCTTGTGCGGCACACCACGGTCTTGCGGTAGCGGAGTTTTCACCGTCCGAAATCAAAAATTCGATTGTCGGCACCGGCCGAGCCACCAAGACTCAGGTACAAGTGATGGTCTCAACCCTTTTGAAGCTTTCCGGCGACATTCAGGCTGATGCCGCCGACGCCCTAGCCTGTGCCGTTACGCACGCACACGCCATGCAACTGACTCAGGTTCAAGCGATGGCCGCCGTTCCTTCACGCACCGGCAATCGCACGATGACATCGAAAAAATCAAAACGCAACGCCTGGGCTCAACTTGTCAACAACAAAATCAGGAATCAATCATGATCGGACGCATTCGCGGCACGCTTCTTGAAAAAAATCCTCCGGAAATTCTGGTCGACGTCCACGGCGTCGGCTATGAAATCAACGTTCCGATGTCCACCTTCTACAACCTTCCGGACGTCGGACAGGAAATCACGCTGCTAACGCATTTCATCGTGCGCGAAGATGCCCAACTGCTCTACGGTTTCGGCACGGCAAAGGAGCGCGCCGCTTTCCGACAGCTCATCAAAATTTCCGGCATCGGCGCCCGCACTGCTCTGGCCGTTCTTTCCGGCATGACGGTTGATGCTCTGGCGCAAGCCGTCGCCAAGCAGGAAAGCTCGCTTTTGACGCGAGTGCCCGGCATCGGTAAAAAGACGGCCGAGCGTCTTGTTTTGGAACTTAAAGGCAAGATCTGCGCCGATCTGGATGGTGTGACACTGGCGGCAGCCCCGGGAGACAACCGCGCCGACGTGGTTGCCGCCCTGGTTGCTCTGGGTTATTCGGATCGAGAAGCCACAGCCGCGGCCAAGAGGCTCGCCCCGGACGTCAATGTTTCCGCTGGCATCCGCGAAGCCCTAAAATCCATGGCACACTAATTTTTCGAACGGTAGAAAATTTTTCTCATGCAAAACGTCGAACGCGTCGTCTCCACGGAAGCAACAAGCCCTAATGAAGAAAGCATCGACCGTGCCCTTCGCCCGGTAAGACTGGCCGATTACGTTGGCCAAAAGGCGGTGCGCGAACAGCTCGAAATCTTCATTGCCGCCGCCAAGCAGCGCGGCGAGCCGCTTGATCATCTGTTGGTATTCGGGCCTCCGGGCCTGGGCAAAACGACGCTGGCTCACATCGTAGCCAACGAAATGGGCGTCAACCTGCGCCAGACTTCCGGCCCCGTTCTTGAGCGTCCGGGTGACCTGGCGGCGCTTCTGACCAACCTTGAGAAAAACGATGTTCTCTTCATCGACGAAATTCATCGTCTGAGTCCCGTGGTCGAAGAAATCCTTTACCCGGCACTTGAGGACTACCAAATCGACATCATGATCGGCGAAGGTCCCGCGGCGCGCTCCATCAAACTTGACTTGCCGCCCTTTACGCTGATCGGCGCCACGACTCGCGCAGGCTCTTTGACCAATCCTCTGCGCGCTCGCTTTGGCATCGTCAACCAATTGCAGTTTTACGACACGGACGATTTGGCCCGCATCATCACGCGATCGGCCAACCTCTTAAATGTTCCCATCGAAGAGGCGGGCGCATTTGAAATTGCCCGTCGCTCCCGCGGCACGCCCCGCGTAGCTAATCGTCTGCTGCGTCGCGTGCGCGACTTTGCACAGGTGCGCCATGACGGCGTCATCACGGCCGAGGTAGCCGACGCGGCACTGCGTATGCTCGAAGTCGATGCCATGGGCCTGGACTTCGTGGATCAACGTTTTTTGCTGACCATCATGGATAAGTTTGCGGGCGGCCCGGTGGGCATCGACAACCTGGCTAGCGCCGTCGGCGAAGACCGCGAAACGCTCGAAGATGTGGTCGAGCCCTACCTTATTCAGCAAGGTCTGGTACAACGCACGCCTCGCGGACGCATTGTCACGCAAACTGCCTATCGGCACTTCGGCCGAATCGCCTCGGCGCAAACCGCGCCAATGGCCGACCTTTTCTCGGTTTGATTTGCCTCAGCGCGAATACGTCTGAGCAATCGACCCCTTGTGCCCGGATTCGCTCGCCCACAGCGCCGCTTCCACACGCGTTGCAAAACCAAGCTTTTTGAGCACATGCTTGACGTGCACCTTCACGGTGCCATCCGAAATCTTCAGATGCTCGGAGATCTGACGGTTGCTCATGCCGTTGGCGATGCAATAGAGCACGTCCACCTCACGCGGACTCAGGCGAGAGATGTCACGCGAATCGTCAGCCACGGGCACATTGCGTAGCGACACCGCCAATGCTGCGGTCATCGAGTCGCTGATCACCATTTCGCCTCCGGCAGCCAGATGCACCTGAGCGGCAAGCTGTTGCACCGACAGTCGCTTGGTGATGAAGCCGTCGGCCTGCAAACGAATGGCCGCCATCAAGGATGGCTGCGTGCCGTCGGTGATGAGCATCACGCAACGCGGCGCGTTTTCAAGAAGTTTGATGTCTTTGAGCAACGTCACACCAATGTCGCCGCCGTCAAGATCGATAAAGACCAGATCCGGATGCTCATTTCGCGCCTCTTCGAGCGCATCGTTGGCGTTGTGCGTGATGCGACGCACCGAGCCCGGTACCTGTTCGCCGATCAGTTCGCTCAAAGCCCTTGCAAAAAGCGGACACTGGTCAAAAATTAAAATTCGCGCGGGCTGTCCGTCGCTAAGATCAGTTGTTGTCATTTTTTATTTCTAACGTTTCGGAAGCGTCTCGCGTCTCCGCGTTCCGTCGCAAGACCTTTACGCGTCGTAGTCGCGCACAGTGTGCCAAAGCACGTTGACACCCTTCATGAAGTCTTCAATCTTCATGGCTTCATACGGGTTGTGCGAGCCGTTCTGATTGGCAACGAAAATCATGGCCACAGGCACACCGCTATTGCCGATGACGGCAGCATCGTGACCGGCACCGCTCGCGAGTCGACGCACCGGAATGCCCGCCACCTTTGCCGCCGCCTCGATCCGGTCGGAGAGCGCCGCATCCACCTTGGCCGCATCCGTCACAATTTTGCGGTCGAACTCAAACTTCACGCCGCGCTCCTTGGCAACGGCATCGGCTTCCTTCAGGAGCAACTCATGGAAGCGCTCGCACGTATCGATCGAAAGACTGCGCATGTCGACCGTAAAGGTCGTCTCACCCGGAATCACGG
Source organism: Sutterella sp. AM11-39 (assembly GCF_003472385.1). Classification (GTDB taxonomy): domain Bacteria; phylum Pseudomonadota; class Gammaproteobacteria; order Burkholderiales; family Burkholderiaceae_F; genus Duodenibacillus; species Duodenibacillus intestinigallinarum. Next base: position 136,441 of record NZ_QRLV01000002.1, read on the forward strand.
AGATTGCCGAGGTTTCCGAGGTTTTCAAAACGCCTACGGTAAAGACAAGGTCTTCGCCCTTGGCAAGCCACTCGTCCCAGTGCTTGTCCATACGAGTGAGAAGCTCGGCCGTCGCCATCACGGCGTCGTGTCGATAAGGCTTGTCGACTGCGCCCGAATGCGCGGTCTGTCCCAGACAAACCACCTTCTTGTGGCGCACGTTGCCGCGGATACCCGTAACGATGCCAACGCGCTCGGATTCCGAACTGTCAAGTGTCGGCCCCTGCTCGATGTGAAGCTCAATGAATGCCGCAATCTTTTCAAGCTCGACCAAAGGACGACCCGCCGTGATGTCTGCCGGTACGAAACCGCAGGCCGAGATGCATTCGCCGAGTGTCGTGGGCTGTGTGCGGTGCTTGAGAGCCGTATCGGCAAGCGTGAGCTTGCCGGTGAGCGCCAGTGAGCCCACATAAGCCTTACCGAAGAAACTCGACTCTTCGCAGCGCATCATCAGGATCATGTAGTCGCGTTCGGGCACAAACCCCGTGCGGCGCATCCACCAAGCCACGGCCAAAGCAGCGGTGATACCCGCCAATCCGTCGTAATTGCCACCCTGCGGAACGCTGTCGGCATGACTGCCCGCAACGAAGGCGGGCAAATCGCGGTTTTTGCCCGGCAGGCACATCCAAACGTTGCCTGCCAAGTCCGTGTTGATCTCCAGGCCGAGTTCCTGCCCGATCATCTTGAGATAGTCAAGCACTTCCGTTTCGGTTGTGGAATACCCCTGTCGGGTTACACCCAAACCATCGGCGCTCATTTTGCGAACCGTATCAAAAATAGAGCGGCAGAATTTCACGCCGTCTCGCTGCAGATCCCCAGCCATAATGCGACTTCCTTCCTTTGGTCAGTACCATGTCTTTGCCCCTCTGACGGGAGACAAAACACCCCGAGCCCCGAGGGCACAAGCCGACATGATTACCTCTTTATTATTATTCGAAAAACGCCGCGGCAGTTGAAAAGGTCCCCTGAATTTTTGACTTAATGCGAATCTTCGCGATAAAAGCGTCTTCTCCTTTGCCCCTTTTGAGGTATTTTCCTTTTCAAACCTTTCATCGGTTCCGCAACCGATCGAAGGCCTATCATTCTTTCGTACAGAGTGCGGCCTCGTCTGACCTCAGACCGCGCTCGTGCATTGTTACATCTCAATTCGGCACCGCGCTTGCTCACCGGTTGCCGGAAGGCTTTGTGTGCGTGCGTTTTTGTTTGAAAAGGAGCGAGTCGACATGCTCAGCGCTTATCACGATCAATTGATCAACATTCGCCGTCAGCTACACCAGAACCCCGAGGAGGGCTGGTCGGAATTCACCACGACGGCCTTTCTCGTCACCACGCTTCGCGGCTACGGCTACGACGTATTGCTGGGCCGCAAAGTGATCGACCCCGAAGCCTGCCTCGGTCGTGAAGAATCCGTCGTCAAAGCCGGTCTGGAACGCGCCCGCCGCAATGGCGTGAGCGAAGAACTCCTTGCCGAAATGGAAGAACTCACGGGGTGCGTAGCCGTGCTTGATACCGGCCGTCCCGGTCCCACTTTGGCCATTCGCTTTGACATTGACTGTGTGCCGGTAACCGAATGCACGGATGAGACACACGTACCCGCCAAAGAAGGCTTCATTTCCAAGAATCCGGGCTTCATGCACGCCTGCGGTCACGACGCTCATATGTCGATGGGCCTCGCGGTCGCTCACTGGGTAATGGATAATAAGGACAAGCTTTCGGGCAAGATCAAGATTCTCTTCCAACCCGCTGAAGAAGGCGTGCGCGGCGCTGCAGGCATGGCCGCAAGCGGCGTTCTCGACGACTGCGACTATTTCCTCGGCTCTCATGTAGCCATGAGCGCCAAGTCGGGCGAAATCGCCACGAACCTCTACGGCTACCTCTGCACCACCAAGCTCGACGTCACCTTCCACGGCAAACCCGCTCATGCCGGCGCCTGCCCGCAGGACGGCCGTAACGCGCTTACTGCCGCTGCCAACGCCACCGTTCAGATGATGGGCATCTCGCGCCACTCGGGCGGCATGACCCGCATCAATGTCGGCCAGCTCATCGCAGGCGAAGGCCGAAACGTCATCCCGAGCAAGGCAGTCATGAAGCTTGAAGTGCGCGGAGAAACGGGCGAAATCAACCAGTACATGGTTGATCAAGTCACCAACATCTGCAAAGGCGTTGCATTGGGCTTCGGCGTGACGTACGAAATGCGCAAGATGGGCGAAGCCGTCGACCTGACGGCTGATCAGGAACTCGTGGACATTCTCAACGCCGCCGGCCGCGCCACTCCGGGCATCACTGTCGTTGACAAGGCCCTGAACTTCGGCGGCAGCGAAGACGCTACGATCCTCGCGCGCCGCGTGCAGGCGCACGGCGGCAAGGCCGCTTTCTTCCTGTGGGGTTCGGATCGTCCGTCGGGTCATCACACCGCTACGTTCGACATCAAGGAATCGGATCTTGATCCGGCCCTGGAAGTCTGGACACACATCATCCCGTCGATTCTGAAGTGATCTCTGCCAACGGCGGCGTTGTCACAACGCTGCCGTCGCTGCTGAAGGCCGCTGAAACGCGAACAAATGACGTTCCGGCGGCTTTTTGCTACACCAAACGGGCAAAGGTCAAAACCAAAGGCAACGCAACGAGAAGCGCCAACGTCGAGATGCCGATGGCTTCCGAGCAGAACTCTTCGTCGGCGCCATAGTTTTTCGCCAGCACGCCGATAACGGACGACACGGGCATGCTCGAAGAAACGATAAAGACCTGACGTGCTTCGCTCGACATATCGACCCAACCGGTGGCGAAATACATCACAACCGGACGCAGCACGAAGCAGGAAAAAAGGATCAACCAGACTTCCTTGGGAATGTGCTTGATTTTTTCAAAACCGATGTGCTGAATGGTCATGCCGATGAACACCAACGCCAGAGGCGAAGTGACTCGCCCCAGATCACGCGTGATCATCGCGATGGGATCGGGCACGGGCAACGCGAACACCACAAAGAGCACCCCCAACAGAAAGCCCTGCAGCGGAGGCTGGAAGAACATCTTGATGCTGCGCTTGGAAAATAGTCGAGGTTGGGCGCGGCCGGCACGATGCACGCCGTCGAGCTGAATGCCGTATAGGCCGATCGTCCAGATAAAGATCACGTTGGCAAAGAAGTAGACAAGCAGGTAACCGATGGCCGCTTCCCCAAACATGATCGAAATCACCGGGATGCCCAGAAACGTCACGGTGGCGCCCGTAAAACAGGCAATAAAAGCCCCCGCAATCTCCTTTCTCACCCACCCCATCTTCACAATGGCCAGGGACACAAGCCAGTTGAAGCCGACCGTCAGAAAGGGCAGCCCCGCGACCTGTAGCACATTGATGAGATCCTCGTGCGTGAATTTGGACGTGACGTTGTAAAAGAGAAAAAGCGGCAGACACAAATTCACGAGCCGCGCCATCAGGCGGCGGCTGTCTTCGTTGTACCAACCGCGACGCGACGTCTCGAAACCGACGAACGCGATGGAAAAGAGAACAAGAACCGCTTCGGCCGAATGCAAAACCGCTTCGAGCATTTCCCGCAACCGCTTAAAACCACAAAAACCTTTGCCTTGAAGCAATATTTTTGTACTTTAGCGCGCGCCGAGACGAGCGATTTTTGCTTGCGTTTCAATATCTGAAGAAAGATTGACAAATGTCAGCGCCGAGAGAACACCGCCGAGGCAATGCTGGCTACATCAGCGTATTCGAGTTCAACTCCGGTGGGCAGTCCCTTCGAAAGACGTGTCACTCGCACTTCGGGAAAGTGTTTTCTGACGATGCCTGCAATCATGTGCGCCGTCACGTCGCCTTCGGGCGTATAGCTCGTTGCCAGAATCAATTCGCTCACTCGATCCTGATGAATGCGCTGCAGCAGCAGCGGCAACCCGAGCCGTTCGGGATCCGTCCCTTCCAGCGGATTGATGCGTCCCATCAACACGAAATAGCCCCCTTGGTAGGAAAGACTCGCTTCGAGTGCCTTTTGATCAGCGACACTTTCCACAACGCACAAGTGCGTGTTGTCGCGCGTGTTGTCTGAACAGAAGTTGCACAACGGCTCCGTCGTCAGCGTATGGCAACGAGGGCAGTGATGCACGCGGGTCAGAGCCTCCTGCAGTCCGTCTTTGATCGCTTGCGCCTCTGTGCGCCGCGTCGTCAGAAGCTCCGACACCAAACGAGCGGCCGAGCGCGGCCCCAGGCCGGGCAACGAAGCAAATAGCTCCTCAAGCTTGGCGATGCGGGCGTCCGGGTGCGTAGTGGTATCGGCCATTTGTTTTTCAGATTTCTTTGATGGGATCTAAGGGAATGTCCAGGCATTGTAGCGAGGCTGCGGCCCTATAATCGAGAGAGGCATTAGTGCCGCAGTCATCCGGAGAAATCCATGCGAAGAAAGCCTATTCATCGCGGAGGCATTGTCTCTGCCGGCTACGATCCGGTCACTCGAACTCTGGACATTGAGTTCGACACCAAACGCGTGCTGCGTTACGAAGGCATCGGCAGCGAGGTCGCCGAGCGGTTTTTATGTTCCGCCGAGCCCCTGAGCTACTACCGCGATGTCATCGAAGAAGAGTATTCGGCAACCGAGCTCTCGGCAAAGGCACTCGCAGAAACCAAGAAACCCGCCAAAAAAGGAATCCCCGACGAGCTTAGAAAACTCTTCGGGGAATAGGTTTTTAGCAACTCAGTTTCGCGAGCGCTCTTTTCAGTAAGAGCGCTCCTGCGTTTTGGCTGGCGTATCGGACTCCAGCATACGCTCGACAATTTCGTTGGCGCGGCGTGCCTTCTCTCGATTGATCGCTTCCTTCGTCTCGATGTCGCTTCTCTTGGAGCGCACATCCAGACGCTTCATTTCGAGCTCAAGCTCACGCTCCTCATCCTGGAACTTTTCCTGTTTGGCAGCTTTGCGGGCCGCTTCCTTGGCACGAGCCTCAGCGGCTGCCCGTGCGCGAGCCTTTTCACGTGCCTGAGCCTTGGCCTGAGCGGCTTCGCGCTCTTCCTTGGCTCGACGTTCGGCATCAAGCCGCAACTGCGCACGCGCCTTGACGTCCTCATAGTTGCGGCGCACGGCTTCGATCTGTGCGTCCACCGGGTTGGTCGGATACTGCGCGGCCTGCGCAGGGTAGTCGGGCGGCACTTCCCCGATCTGAGCCCAGCTCATGGAACAGGCGGCTGCTAAGGAGGCCGCAAGCAGAATCTTTTTCATTTTGCTCACCCGAAAAAGTTACTTGGATGTCCCGCACCCGTAGGGGTTGTTGGGCTGAATGCGCGTTTCGTTAGGAGCCGGAGAGACCATGATGGCCGTACCCGTCTTGTATTCGCACACGCGTCCTACCTGGGCGGAATTGAAGATCTTGTTGTCGTAGCGGAAAGTAATCTGAACGCCCTCGACAAAGTTTTCCGAACGCCCGCTCATACCCTTGCCGGCCACATTGCCGAGCGCGGCACCGCCCACTGTGCCCGCCACCACGGCGTCGGGCGAATCGCTTACTACTGCACCCACCGCGGCACCGGCCAAGGCACCGAGAATCGTACCCATCGTGGCCGAGTCACTCCGATCACGTCGGTTGTCGACGGTAATACGCGCGGGCATCACGGCGATGATCTGCACCGTCTTCACTTCCTGAGCCTGGTTGACCTGGCCGGCCCAATAAACGTCCGAGCGGTACGCCGTGCCGTCGTTGGCGCAGCCCGCAAGCAAGAGTGCGGCAGAAAGCGCGCCACATGCTGCAATTTTCTTGTTCATCTTTTTTCTCATGTTCTCGTTGCCTCAGAACGTTCGAGGTAACGGTTGTCCAATCCCGGTTTCTTATTGTGACTTTACCGCGTCTGCGGCATTTTGGACAGCGTTTCTGTGGCAAGTTGATGCGCCCGAAAGTAAGACGCTACAACTGCTGACAGTTCTTTGCAAAACGTGTTGTCGTCAAAAGACACTATGGCACACGCTTAACGGAAAAACACCGAGGCGAGTCCCAGAAAAATCAAAAAGCCTCCCGAGTCCGTCATAAACGTCAACAAAACGGACCCGCCCATCGCCGGGTCTTTGTTGAGTGCCTTAAGCACCAACGGAACAGCCAAACCCATAGCCGCGCCCAGCACAATATTAAGTAGCATCGCCAAGGCCATCACTCCGCCGAGCATCATGCCCTGCGCGCTGTCGTGGTACAGCCCCCAGACGCAAAGCCCCGCAATAACGCCCCACACAAGACCGTTCAACAACGCCACCAACAACTCTTTTCTCAACAGTCGGCCTGTGTTGGCGTCCGTCACTTGACCCATAGCCATGGAACGCACCAGAAGCGTCAGCGTCTGATTGCCCGAATTGCCGGCCATGCCCGCAACCACCGGCATAAGCGCCGCTAGTGCCACCACCTTGGAAATCGTGCCGTCAAAGGCGCTGATCACGCGTGAGGCAAAGAAAGCCGTGCACAGATTGACACCGAGCCACACCCAGCGACTTTTGGCGGAATCCCAGACACTTCCGAAAATATCCTGTTCTTCGTCCAGACCGACGGCCGCATACGCATCTTCGGCACTTTCCTCGCGAATCACATCAACGACTTCGTTAACGGTCAATCGGCCCACCAAGCGTCCGGCTTCGTCCACCACAGGCGAACTCACCAAGTCGTAGCGTTCGAAGGCCTGCGCCGCATCGCTCGCATCATCCAACGGGTTAAGCGTCAGGATGTCGGACTGCATCAGAGAAGACACCGAGCGAGTCGGTTCATGCACCAGAATCTGCGCCACCGGCAACGCGCCCAAGAATTTCCCCTGGCGATCAACAACAAACAGCTGATCGGTGTGATCGGGCAAAGACTCGAAGCGACGCAAAAACTTCAGGACGATCTCAAGCGACACGTCCTGTCGAATCGAGATCATCTCAAAGTCCATGCGAGCGCCAACGCTGTCTTCCGGATAGCTCATCGCCGCGCGCAACTGCGCACGTTCTTCATGCGACAAGCCTTCCTGAACCTCGGCCACCACATCCGGCGGCAAATCGTCAACCAGGTCGGCAATCTCGTCCGTATCAAGCCCTTCGACGGCATCGACGAGCTCCTCGCGATCCATCGAGTCGATCAGGGTTTCACGAACGCCTTCGCTCACCTCGACCAGAACATCGCCTTCGTGCTCATGACGCACGAGGTTCCACACCGCCAGACGCTGTTCCGGCGGCAATGCTTCGAGAATGTAAGCAATGTCGGCCGGATGCAGATCGCTCAGAACATCGGTAAGTTCAGTCTCGGCCGTCAGGTCAAGCGCAGCAGCGTCCGGTTCCTCGGGATCGTTACCCGAGACCTTGCCTCTGTCTTCCTGATCTTCAAAGATTTGGGAAATGCGCTCCAAGGCGCGATTGGCCACTTCCGGATCGCGCGACAGGAGATCGTCTTCTGCTGCCAAGAGCTCTTCTTTTTTGTCGTCGGGCTCTGTCACTGCGTTTCTCCCTGCGGATGCCGCGAAAAATGGTTGACGGGGAAGTTCGAAAGGCGTGCCTTCTTGAATCAATGACCGTAAGCGCTTAAACAGTATGGGCGCAACGCCGCCTGCACGGTCAGACAGTCGGCGCATCTTGAAAAAAGCTTACGGGCGGCATTGTACGCCGAGATCAGCGTCTGCCGCCGCTACTTCTTCAGAAGTTAGGCAAAAACACAACTCGAAGATGACAAAGGTTCCTCCGCAACAAGACAGCCGAACTGTATGGCATGCAGTTGCCTATCAAGTCGAAAAACGAACCACCCGTTGCCACAACAAAACAACGGCGAGCCTCCGCAAAAGAAACCCGCCGTTCAATTTTTCGCCAAATACCGGCAATCAGAGCGCTACGCTGGCATCAAATGCTGCACGCAACTTTTCGTACACAGGCTTGGTGTCCGGCATGCGGCCCGTCCAAAGTGCGAAGCTTTCAGCCGCCTGAGCAACCAACATGCCCAAGCCGTCTTCAACGCGAACAGCCCCGGATTCTTTCGCCAATTGCATGAAGGGCGTCGGCAAAGCCGCATACGTCAGATCCACCGCAAGCGAGCATTCGGAGAAGACGCAATTTGGAACAGCCGGGGCCGCCCCGGAGAATGCGGCACTCGTCGCATTGACGATGATGTCGAATTTCTCGCTGATCAAATCCACGAAACTGCCCGACGCACAGCCGAGCGCCGCACCAGCGGAGTGCGCTCTCTCAGGAGTACGGTTGGCGATATAGATACGCGCACACCCTTCTTCCTGAAGAGCTGCCGCCAAACCGCGGCCGGCACCGCCAGCCCCCAGGATAAGCACACGAGCACCGGTCAAGGAAGCGCCGCAACGCTGCGTCACGTCGTTCACAAAGCCCTTACCGTCGGTGGTGTCGCCCAGAACACGATTACCGTCGAAAATGAGCGTGTTGACCGCTTCGCATTTGCGCGCACGCGGCGTCACTTCGTCACAGTACTGATAAGCGTCCATCTTGAAGGGATGCGTCACGTTGGCGCCCTTGGGAGAATCCTCGCGGCGAAGAACTGCCATACCTTCGATGAAGCCGCCAGGTTCGAAATCTCGAGTCTCGTAGCTCATCTCGATGTCAAACTGCGCGGCAAACATCTTGTGGATTTCTGGCGACAGCGAGTGCTTAACCGGATGACCGATCACAAAATATTTATCCATACAACCTCCCGCAGGTAGACAATCTCATAAGAACTGCAAATCACGAGTCCTTTCCTCGATTTTAAACGCTTGGCGCTTCGCCGCCGACAGTTTCGGGCGACTGTTCTGTTACCTGTGCATTCTGCTCGGTCGCCTCGGCGGCCTGCGGCTCTACAACAGCTTCGCTTTCTTCCTCAAGTCCGTCACCTTCTTCAAGCGCTTCCTCATCGGTTTCGTCCAGAACGGCCAGCAGTTTGCCCTCAAAGAGCACGTCAATGTAGTCGAAACCGAGAACACCCAAGAGCACCTTTCTGCCGCGGTCAAGTTCCGGCATTCCGGGAATGCGCTGCACCAACGGCAATCCTTCCACGCGAACCAGATCGCCCTTGATCACCACGGCCTCGATTTCCTTCAAGCCTTCCTGCTCGATCCACTTGAGCGACCAGAAGCGCTCCATCTTGCGTTGGAATTCGCCGTAGATTTCATAAACGGACTCGAACTGGCTCACGATGGTATAGAAGTCCGAATCGTTGCCCATGTAAGCAGGTGCCGTTCCCGCCGCCGCACAAATGATCTGCCGCTGGTTGACCAAGTCCACATACCGGCGCAACGGTGAAGTCGACCAGGCGTAACGCACGACACCCAAACCATCGTGCGGACCAGGACTCGTGCTCATGCGCACACGCCCCATGCGCTGACTGCGGTATATGCCTGCGGTCTTGCATTCCTCAAGCCACAGCCCCCAGGTGCTGTTGGCAAAAATCATCAGCTCGGCCACCATCAAATCCAACGGTTCGCCGCGCGCGCGTCCCTTTCGGATGATGCGCAGGTTCTCGCCCTCGCCTTCAAGTTCCAGGTACCAATCAATGCGGCCCGTCGGCTCGGGACGGCCGCGGCGCTCTTCTCGCTCTGCCAGCCGCGCCTTGGCAAAACGCCACAGAAATCCGATCTCGTGAGCACAAGGCACCTCAAGCGTACCGTCCTCGATCGCTTCAGCAGTGACTTTCTCGTGAATCAGGTCGTAGCGCAGATTGTGCTTGACGGTGATTTTCTCCACGCGCGTTTCGGTGGCCTGAACAGCCATCGTTTCGTCGTCGACCGTCACATACAGCGACACACAGGGCACGCATTTGCCTTCGTCAAGGCTGGTGCGTTCGATCCAGCTTTCCGGAAGCATCGTCGTCTTCATGCCAGGAGCATAGACCGTTGACATGCGACTGCGGGCCGACTCGTCGGCAACGCTTCCGCGAGGCATGATCAGTGCGGGCGCCGCGATGTGAATACCGATGCGGCTCTTGCCGCCTTCAAGGTGTGTGACGCTGGCCGCATCGTCAATTTCCGTGGTCGACGAATCGTCAACGGAAAACGCCTCGACGGCTGCCTCTGGAAGATCGTCAGGTGCCGCGGGCACTTCACTGGCAGCCTGAGTAAACCCCTTGCCCTTGGGGAAATTCGTGCGATAGAAGCTCTCGACGTGCCAGGTAAAGGCGTCGGGCACGGCGCCGAGCTTCATCATCAGGCGCAGCGGACTCATGCGAACTTCGCTAGCGGCATCGTTGAGCGCCTTCCACTCCGTGCTGTTCTTGTCGGGCCTCAGGAGCAGTTCGTAAACGCGACAGGCAATCTCCTGCGGCAATTCTCCGGCAATCATCTGTGCGGACAAATTCTTGCGGCGCTCTTCTTCGAGCCGCTTGCGTTCGACCGCCTGCAACGCGCGCTGCAGGATATCTTCGGGAGCCTTTTTATAGTTGCCCCGGCCCTTGCGGTAAAAGTAAACTGGATTGGAGTGCAGCGCAATCAACGCGGCGCCCTTTTCCACTGCCGTCACCGAAGAAAAGTAATCAGCTGCAATCGATTCGTAGCCGAATTCCTCTTCGGGAGCCACCTCCCACAGGAACATGGGATCCATCTCAGCGGCAGTTTCCTGCGCCTGGGTTAAAAAGGTCGCGGCCGAGGGAGATTCGAATTCGAAAAAAACGTGATTGGCCTTAACCTTGCAGCGACGTCCCGTCGTAAGTTCGACTTGATAGTTGGCTCCGTCTTTTTTCAGAACTGTTCCGGCCTTGAAGTCTCCGGCCTCTTCAAAAAACAAATACATCGAGTTGGCTTTCTTAAATTCTTATGTCTGATTCAGGACCGGTCGGAACCGGCAAGCAGGAAGTCACGCACGCCGACCGCATACTCTTCAAAACACGAGATCCGATGGTCGCTACCGTCAATCACAATGCTCTGCACATCGGAAAAACGTTTTGCGGCGCGTCTCCAGTCGAGCACTTCGTCTCCCGTACAAAGCACCATGAGAACGCGTGCCGGATCGGCAAAGGACTTGGCATCAAGCGCTCGCAGCTGATCGGCATAGTCGGGCGTCACGCGCACGATCTTGTCGCCCGTAAACGACTTGTACTCACCGTTATAGAGCTTGACGATATCCCAAGGTTCGACCGCCGGATTCAAGAGCACGGCACGGATGCCAGTTCGTCCGGCAAGCCAAGCGGCATAAAAGCCACCGAGACTGGCGCCGGCCACGGCCACCGTCCCGACGGCGGCCGCCTTCTCGTACTCCGACCAGATCAGAGCGGCAGCATCTTCGGGCGACATATTAAGGTCGGGCGCCACATAGTTTGCGCCCTCAGCTTCGCACAAGTCGCGCAGCACGCAGGCCTTTTTCGAGCCGGGCCCCGACAAAAAGCCATGCAGATACAAAACGGTCTGCATCAACGGGCTTCTCCGTTTATCTTCAAATGCTCAAGGATTCGTCCGCAGATGCCGCCGAAGCTTCCGTTGCTCATGCAAAGGACGGTATCGCCGGGTTTGGCGTCGCTCGCGACCAACTGGGCCAAGGCGTCAATCTCACCCGAAAACGTACTTGCCTTGCCACCCAAAGGAAGCAGCGCTCCGGCCGGATCCCAGTTGACACCCTTGCCCTTGTAGCAAAATACGCGATCGGCATCCTTGAGGCTTCCGGCCAGGCGATCCTTCATGGTGCCCAGCTTCATCGTGTTGCTGCGCGGCTCAAACACCGCCAGAATGCGTGCATCGCGCCCGACTTTGCCGCGCAAAGCCGCAATCGTAGCCTCGATGGCGCTTGGATGGTGAGCAAAGTCATCAATGACCGTCACGCCGTTTTGCATGCCCTTGACTTCCAGACGACGAGCCACGCCCTCAAAGCTCTTGAGCGATTCAATAGCCTGCTTGGGGTCGACCCCGACGTCATGCGCAGCGGCAACGGCAGCCAGCGCATTTTGCGCGTTGTGCATGCCTGCGGCCGGCATCTCGGCCAACGAGCCCTGCACGGTCGCGCCCAAACGCACAACTCGATCGTCGTCCACGCTCCAACCCGAGGTCGAATTGAACTCTTCAACTCGGCTCCAGCATCCCATGCCCAGCACGCGCTCGAGCGCTTCGCTCTTGGCATTGACAATCACAAGACCATTGCGGGCAATGGTGCGCACCAAGTGATGGAACTGCTTTTCGATGGCAGCCAGATTTTCAAAGATGTCGGCGTGGTCGTACTCGAGATTGTTGAGAATCGCCGTCGACGGACGATAGTGCACAAACTTGCTGCGCTTGTCGAAAAAGGCCGTATCGTATTCGTCGGCTTCGATCACGAAATACTTGCTCTTTCCCAAGCCAGCCGAGGCGTGCGTGCCAAACGGTACTCCGCCGATCAGCCAGCCGGGCTCCAAACCCGCCTTGGAAAGAATATGCAGGAGCATTGAACTTGTGGTGGTCTTTCCGTGCGTACCCGCAACGGCCAGCACGTGCCGGTCTCTGAGTACGTTTTCGCTCAACCACTGGGGACCCGACGTATAGGGCAAGCCACGATCGAGAATTTCTTCCAGAAGCGGATTGCCGCGGCCGATGGCGTTGCCGATCACCCACAGATCGGGAGCAACGGAGATATCTTCGGCGTTGTACCCCTGGGTAAGCTCAATGCCGGCATCCTTGAGCTGATCGCTCATCGGCGGGTAGACGTTGGCGTCGCTGCCAGTCACTTTGTGGCCTGCGGCAGCGGCCAGACGCGCAACGCCGGCCATGAAGGTACCGCAAATACCGAGAATATGAATGTGCATAAAGACGAAAGCCTTTCCAAAAAAGCACCGCTGCCCCAAGACAACGATGCAACACTGTCTCGAATTTTAGCTTTTGCCGCAGCCTTTCTTTGAGGAGACCGAAAGGAAGAATCTCAAAGCGAGGCTTCGAGGCTTGTCGGCAAGTTTCTGTACAATCGTTCGGCTTGACGTCGGAACACTTACCGCTCTTCAACAACACTCTTTTCTACTGTTCATTCGTTTTTTTGATATGACCACGGCATTTGTCACTCGTTGCCCGTATTGCGGCGCTGTCTGGCGTCTTCCCGACCGGGATACTGCAGAGCGCGGCCCGGTGCGCTGTTCTGCCTGCCAGCACAGTTTCGATGCCACCTGTCACCTGCTTGAAGTTCCTCAGGACCGCTTCCCTGATCTTCCGCCGGCCCCCGTTTTCGCCGTTGAAAGCGAAAAACCTGCACCGACTCCCGCTGCCGAACCTGTCGCAGTCGAAATGAAATCGACTCCGGCTGTTCAGCAAAAGCCGACCGATCCGACTCCCTCGGAACTTCCCTCCGCCATTCTTGTGAACGAACAATCACAAGAGAAGCCTGCCGCCGCAAAGCCGTCTGAAAAGCCTGCGGAAGAACCGGACGCAGTCGTTCCTGCCGCAGCACCCGCAGGCACACAAGCGCCTCAGATCGAACCGTCGGTAACAGTGGCCGAATCTCAGACGCAGGCTGCTCCTCTGAAAAACGAAACGCCTGCCGCAAGCGATCAACTGTTGCGTCTGCACGGCATGACGCCCGGCGAAGAGCTTCAGGTGAGCAAGCCCAACGCATCGCTTGCCAGAATCATTCCGGCCAAGAACAAGCCGCAAGCAACCCAGGCCCACAAAATCCGCGTAGCCGAAACACTCACGGATCCCGCACCTCGTCCTCGTGCCCGAACGGGCGCTTTTGCAAGCGTCTTTACCGCCTTTTTGCTGCTGATGATCCTTGCGGCCGCACTTGCCGTGATCTTCAATCAAAAGATCATCGCAGCGTTTCCGCAAACGACGTCGATCTTTCACAATGTGTGCGGCAAAGTTCCCTGCCCGGGATTTTTCCTCTCGGACATTTCGGCTTTTGTGGTGAGCAAGACCAATCTGCGTGCGCTCGACGAATCGGGCAATTATCAGTTGGAGATCACTCTCATCAACGGCTCGGACATGCCGCAGGCCATTCCGTCGCTTGACATTGAACTCGTGGACGATGCCGACACGACGCTGATGCACAAGACGCTCACGCCGGCCGAATATCTGAGCAACCCGCCTCCGGCCAGTCTTGCCGCTGACCGTTCAATCACGGTGCGCTTCAGCATGCAGACCAATGTGACGCCGGCCCGTTGCATCGTCACGCCCGTATACGCCAAATAACATGGTCTTTGAGTTTGCCAACGAGGCTTCGCGCACACGCATTGAACTCGCTCAGCGTATAGCCGCACACATCGTCGACTCAGGCATGTCGTGGTCAGCCGCTCGATCCCGCGCCATTGAGGAGTGTGGAGGCCCGAGATCGCTTCCGGGCAACGCACTTCCCGCTTCCGATGAGATTGAAACGGCCGTGCGCGCGCATTTTGCGCTTTTTGATCCCGAAGGCCACGCACAAACGCTTTTTTGCAAACGCAAACTTGCCCTTTCGGTTCTCGAAAGCCTCCGGGGGTTTGAAGCCTACCTCACCGGCTCAGTTTTAAACGGGGCGGCCACGGAAGACTCTCCGATCTGCCTGGAAGTCTTTACCGACGACGTTAAGTCTCTGTTGGCTGTCTTGATGGATGAGGGATATGAGCTCGAAGCGCTCGACCCGCAGGTAAGCGCCTTTGCACGCGCCAACGAGTCGATGGGGTTTGTCATTCCATGGCAGGGTGCCATGGAAGCCATTCGCATTGACGTTCTGGAACCCCATTTGTCCCGCAGCAACCCCGCTCGCGGCGAAAAGGACGAATATCAGGCCGATTGGGAAGCCGAAGGACGCATCAGCGCCGAAAATCTTCAAAAAGTACTCCAAAATCGTGCAAATTCGTAACCGAGGATCATCCGTGAGGATGATTTTTCGCTTCTTTGATCTTTTTCTTTCTACAATGCGGTACCAACCTGGGCAAAAAGATAGCCCAAGATGCCTTAAAACTAGTAGGAATTAAGCGCAATTGGGCGCATAATCCGCAAATAGGCTACTAAATCAGAGCTTGTTTGCCGCAGGAAACGCTTTAAGCACTGTATTTTCGAACTTCCTGCTTCTCACCGTTTTATCTATCCTGAGCGTACATCATGGATCTTCGCAAACTTAAAACACTGATTGATCTCGTTAGCGAAAGCGGCGTTGCCGAACTCGAAATCACCGAAGGCGACGATCGCGTCAAAATCGTCAACCGCGTCGGTGCCGCCCCCGTGGCCGCAGCCGCTCCCGCCGTGATTGCCACGCCTGTGGTTGCCTCCGCTGCTCCCGCAGCCGCTCCGGCTCCGGCTGTCGCAGCCGAACCTGCCGCCGCTCCTGTTGCCGCTGAAGACACCCGCACCATCAATTCGCCTATGGTCGGCACGTTCTATCGCGCACCGAGCCCCGGTGCCAAGCCCTTTGCCGACGTTGGCCAGAAGGTCAAAGCCGGCGACACGGTTTGCATCATCGAAGCCATGAAGCTTCTCAACGAAATCGAAACCGAATACGACGGCGTCATCAAGGAAATCCTCGTCGAAAACGGTCAGCCGGTTGAATTCGGCCAGCCGCTTTTTGTGATCGCTTGATAATCCTGCTTCTGACGCCTGAACCATGTTCGGAAAAATACTTATCGCAAATCGCGGGGAAATCGCCCTGCGCATTCAGCGGGCCTGCCGCGCCATGGGCATCAAGACGGTCGTCGTGCATTCGACGGCCGACGCTGATGCCATGTACGTGCGCCTTGCCGACGAAAGCGTCTGCATCGGCCCGGCTCAGTCCTCCCAAAGCTATCTCAACATCCCGGCTATCATTTCTGCAGCCGAAGTCACGGACGCTGAAGCCATTCACCCCGGTTACGGCTTTCTGTCGGAAAACGCCGACTTTGCCGATCGCGTTGAGAAAAGCGGCTTTGCCTTCATCGGTCCGCGCGGCGACACGATCCGTCTGATGGGCGACAAGGTCAACGCCAAAAAGGCGATGATCGATGCGGGCGTTCCCTGCGTTCCCGGCAGCGACGGTGCTCTGCCCGATGATCCGAAGGAAATTCTTCGCATTGCCCGCGAAGTCGGCTACCCCGTGCTCATCAAGGCGAGCGCGGGCGGCGGCGGTCGCGGCATGCGCGTGGTGCGTACCGAAGCCGCGCTGCTGACCTCGGTCAACATGACGAAGACGGAGGCCAATGCCGCATTCGGCTCGGACAAGGTCTATCTGGAAAAGTTCTTGGAAAATCCGCGCCACATCGAAATTCAAGTGCTCTCGGACAACTTCCAGAACGCCATCTATCTGGGCGAACGCGACTGCTCCATGCAGCGCCGTAATCAGAAGGTTGTGGAAGAGTCTCCCGCCCCCGGCATTCCTCGCAAGCTCATCGAAAAACTCGGTGCGCGCTGCACGGAAGCCTGTCGCCGCATCGGCTATCGCGGCGCCGGTACGTTCGAATTTCTGTACGAAAACGGCGAGTTCTATTTCATCGAAATGAACACCCGTGTCCAAGTTGAGCACCCCGTGACCGAATGGGTGACGGGCGTTGACATCATCGCCGAACAGATCCGCATCGCCGCAGGCGAACGTCTGCGCCTCAAGCAGCGCGACATCGTTCTTAAAGGCGCTGCCATCGAATGCCGCATCAACGCCGAAGACGGCTTTACCTTCCGTCCGTCTCCCGGCAAGGTGACTCGCTGGCATATGCCCGGCGGCCCCGGCATCCGTCTCGACAGCCACGTCTACGCCGGCTACACGGTGCCCCCGTACTACGACAGCATGATCGGCAAGCTCATCGCCTACGGTGAAACGCGTGACGAAGCGCTGGCCCGCATGCGCGTGGCTCTTTCGGAAACTCTTGTCGAAGGCATCAATACCAACATCGATCTGCACCGTCTGATCATGAGCGACAGTCGCTTCAATCAAGGCGGCACCAGCATCCATTACTTGGAAGAGCGCATGGCCGAGTGGGTTGCAATGCACAAAGACAAGGACATCAAAAATGCTGCGTGAAATTAAGTTTCTGTGTCTGGAGCGCTCGGCCGAAGACTTCGCCGACATGATGATGGATGCGGGCGCCATGAGCGTTTCGATCGAGGATGCCGATCTTGGCAGCCCCGATGAGAAGCCGCTTTACGGCGAACCGGGCACCGAACCCGATACTTTCGCCTGGAACCGCTCCATCGTTTCCGTGCTTGCCGACGATACGTTCGACGCCTCTCAGGCCGCCGCCATCGCCGCTAAGGCGCTCGGCATCGAAACACCGGTCGTGAAGTCCGATACGACGGTACCCGACGAAGACTGGGTGCGCATCACGCAGGCTCAGTTCTCCCCGGTAAAGGTAAGCGACCGACTCTGGATCGTTCCGAGCTGGCATGAGCCCCCCTCAAGCGAAGCCATCAATATCCGACTCGATCCGGGCGTGGCCTTCGGTACGGGCTCTCATCCGACGACGCATCTTTGTCTGCAGTGGCTCGATACTCACGTCACGAGCACCGATACGGTCCTTGACTACGGCTGCGGCACAGGTATTCTCGCCATCGCCGCCGCCAAACTCGGCGCAGCCAATGTCACCGGTACCGACATTGATCCGCAGGCCGTCGAAAGCGCAGCCTTCAACGCCGAACACAACGAAGTGACGGCCAAGTTTGTGTTGCCGGGGGATTTGCCCGCCGGTCGCTATTCCTTGGTTGTCGCCAACATCCTTTCCAACCCTCTCAAGGTACTCGCTCCGGCCCTGCTTGGCCGCGTGGCACCCGGCGGCCGTCTCGTGCTCTCGGGCGTTCTGGCCCGTCAGGCCGAGGAAGTGATTGAGGTGTACCGCAAGACGGATCCGAACATCGAACTTTCCGTTTGGAGAGAAGAAGACGGCTGGGTTTGTATCGCAGGACAGCGACACGCCTGACACATTACGCGTTTCGAGATATAGACCGTCCGGTCTTGCACAGTCCGTTTGCAAAAGGCAACACGCGCGACCGTGTTGCCTTTTGTTGTCTTTGTCTGCGTCGGACGGCCGGCGCCACCCGAAAAACAAGTCGTTTCTCCGTTATCGATGCCTTGTTGTCACTGGGAAAAAACCTGCAATGCTGAGAGGCCTTGCTAGAATCAGTGAAATCCAATACAGACGCGCCTTTTCGCGCCTTTGCTTTTTATTTGAAAACTTAGAAATCTCGAGGTTCATCATGCGCATCATGATCAGCGGCTCGATCGCTTACGACAACATTCTTTCCTATGGCGGACGCTTCAGCGATCACCTCGTACGCGAAAGTCTTGACCACATCAATCTCACCTTCGTCACCGACTCCATGACGCGCAACTACGGCGGATGCGCCGCCAACATCGCGTATGCGCTCAAGTTGCTCGGCGGCCATCCCGTCGTCACCGGCGCCGTGGGTACCGACGGTTCCGACTATCTTTACCGTTTCGAACAGCTGGAAATCGAAACCTCGGTGGCCAAATTCAACGATGTCTTTACGGCTCAGTGCTTTGTAACAACCGACAAGACCGGTTCGCAGCTTGCTACGTTTAACCCGGGCGCCATGTCCCGCTCTCATGAAGCGGCTTTCCCTGAAGGCGAGATCGGTTTGGCTCTCGTTGCTCCCGACGGCAAGGAAGCCGTGATTCAGCGCATGAACGAATGCTTCTCGCGCAACATTCCGGTGATCTTCGACATCGGCCAGGCCATCTCGATTCTCTCTGGCGACGAAATCCGTGAACTAATCAGCAAGACCACATATCTGGCCGCCTCGGCTTATGAGCTTGAACTCATTAAGCGCGCCACGCTTCTGACCACCGACGAAATCGCTGATCTCGTCAAGGCTCTGATCGTCACCTACGGAGAAAAGGGATCAACGGTCTGGACCGAAGGCAAGGAAATCACGGTTCCCGCCTGCCGCGTGCCCAACGCTGTGGACCCGGTCGGTGCGGGTGACGCCTACCGCGGCGGTCTGCTCTACGGTCTTTCCAAGGGCTGGAGCTGGGAACAGACGTTGCGTCTGGCTTCCGTCATGGGCTCGTTCAAGGTCGAAAAGACAGGCGCTCAGAACTACGCTCCAACCAAGGAGCAGATTGCCGATCGCTACAAGGCGACCTACGGCGAAGAAATGCCCGCCTAAAAGCCAAAAAAGTGGCCGGACAGAAGCTGCCCATAAAAGCTTCCGTCCGGCCGGGCACCCGTGCTCAAACAGGTGTTCTTTACGTCAAGCGTCTGTGTCGAATTAGGCCAGGCGCTTTTTCTGCATCTTGTCGCGGATCAAGATGGCAATCAGGTTCATGGCAAACACGAGGACAACCAAGAGCAGCCCCGTACCGTACTGCATCGGGCGAGTCTTTTCGATTTCGGTACCGGCCGTTGCAAGCACGTACATGTGGTAGGGCAACGCCATCACCGAGCTCCAAACGCTCTCAGGCAGCTTCGGCGTATAGAAAACAGCAGCGGTAAACATCACGGCACTGGTTTCGCCCGCGGCACGAGCCACAGCCAGAATGGCACCGGTAAGGATGCCGGGCAGAGCCGAGGGCAGCACGATGCGGCCGATCGTCTGGCTCTTGGTGGCGCCCAATGCAAGACTCGCGTCGCGCCAGGAGCGCGGCACCTGCTTGAGGGCTTCTTCGGTTGTGTTGATGATCACGGGCAGAGTAAGAACAGCCAGTGTGAGGATGCCGGAGAGCAGACTCACGTTAAAGCCCAGGGCCGTCACGAAGAAGGCCAAACCGAACAGACCGAACACAATCGAAGGAACGCCGGCAAGGTTGGCAACCGACAGACGAACGATATCGACCACAGGACCTTGCTTGCCGTATTCGTTAAGCCACACGGCGCAAGCCACCCCAAAGGGCAATGCAATGGCAATGGCACCGGCAGCAAGCAGGAAAGTACCCACAAGGCACGGGAACACGCCGCCCGAAGTCATCATTTCACGCGGCGAATCGAGCACGAACTCAATGTCGAGCGCGCCGATGCCGTTGACAAACAGAAAGACGCAGGCGATCACGAGAGCAGCGCAATTAACGAAGGCGGCCGCACGCAACGTGAAGAAAGAGAAAACCTGCGTGGCCGCGCGCTTGGCGCGAGTCTTTTCGCGAGCCTGACTGCAAATGCTTTGTTGCTGATTCATTTTTTGCTTTTCCTTAATTCAAATGCATCACACGGCGGGCGTCTTGTACTTCTGCGCTAGGCGGAAGGCGATCGCGTTGAAGATGAAGGTCATCACGAAAAGCGCAATGCCGGTTGCAAACAAAGCGTGGTAATGGGGACTGCCGAAGGGAGCTTCTGCCATTTCGGCGGCAATCGAAGCGGGCATCGGACGGATCGGGTCAAAGATCGATTCGGGCACAATGGCAGCGCCGCCCGCGACCATCAATACGACCATCGTTTCACCGAGCGCGCGGGACATGCCGAGCATCACGGCGGTACCGACGCCCGAGAGTGCATACGGGAAGGTCACGTTCTTGAGCGTTTCCCAGGGCGTAGCACCGAGAGCAAGAGAAGCGTCCTTCAGTGAACGAGGCACAGCGTGCAGAGCGTCTTCCGCAATCGAGCAGATCGTGGGAACAGCCATGAAGGCGAGCATCAATGCCGCATTGAAAAGATTCAAACCAGTGGCGATGCCGAGCGTGTTCTGCAGCCAGGGCGCAACGAGCACCATGCCGATGAAGCCGATCACGACAGAGGGCAACGCAGCAAGCAGTTCAATAAAAGGCTTGATGATACGGCGCGTAGTATTGGCAGCCACTTCCGAGAGGTAGGCGGCCGTCATCAATCCGAGCGGAACCGCAAACAGGCTTGCCAGGAAGGTCACGGCAAGCGAACCGGCAATCAGAGAACCGATTTCAAAGTCGGGCTGATCGCCGACCGGATACCAATCGGTTCCGAAGACGAAGTCGAGAAAGCCGGTGCTGGCAAACACCGGAAGGCCTTCACGAAACAGATAAAACACAATGCCTGCGAGCACGGCAAGCGAGAGCAAGGCCAAAGCGGCTAATCCGCCTTCGACAGCCTTTTCTCTAAAGTCATAACGCATTATGGGCCTCTTTATAAACCGCCGGCTTCTTTCGTGCGGCAACTCCAGGTGAGCTGTTGCCGCACGTTCGAGGCCGGCAGACGATGTTCATTTCTAAATTACTTCAGAGGAACGAACCCGGTTTCCTGAACAATCTTCTGGCCGGCAGGAGACACGACGAAGTCTGTAAAGGCCTTGGCATCACCATTCGGAGCACCGTTGGTGAAGAAGTACAGTTCGCGGGAAAGCGGCCATTCCTTGGTCTTGGCGGCTTCAGCCGTAGCGACCTTGCCGCCGAGCGTCAGAGGCTTGGTCTGCTTGTCGAGGTAGCCGATGCCGATATAACCGATGGCGTTCACGTTCTTAGCCACCGTCTGCACCACCGTGCCGTTGGAGGTCTGCAGCAGAGCGCGCGGGGTCACACGTGCACCCTTCATCACGAGGGATTCCCAGGTTTCAAACGTGCCCGAGCTCGAGTCGCGGCTCACCACAACGATCGGGGCGTCCTTGCCGCCGACTTCCTTCCAGTTGCGGATCTTGCCTTCGAAAACGGCCTTGAGTTGTTCCTGCGTAAGATCCTTCACCGTGTTGGCGTTGTTGACAACCGGGACGATAGCGTCAACTGCAACGGCCGTACGATAGGGCTTGACGCCGCGCTGTTCGGCAAGCTTGACTTCGCTCGCCTTGATATCGCGCGAACTCATGGCGATGTTGGTGAGACCGTCAATTAGTGCCTTGACGCCGTTGCCGGAGCCGCCGCCCGAAAGAGCGATGTGCACATCCGGATTGGTCTTAGCAAAGGCTTCGGTGGCCTTCTGAACCACGGGCAGAACCGTCGTGGAACCGTTGATGACCAGATCACCGGCAAAAGAGGTGGCCGCAGCGGCAACCATCGCAGCGGTAAGGCAGAGTTTCTTGAACATTTGCGTTTTTTCCTTCATTGCAATTCAATGAGTGAAGGTCTGCTTTGACTTCCTGATTTGTCAGCGCCCCAACGTCAACGGAAGTCTGACCTTCGAAAATTTTCTCTTCGGCGCTTTTCAGAACCGCAATGCTGAACGTCGTTTGTGACAAACAAGCGAACGTTTTATGACGATTTGATGACAGCGAAATCTTTTTTG
The DNA here is from genome assembly GCF_003472385.1 of Sutterella sp. AM11-39. Classification (GTDB taxonomy): domain Bacteria; phylum Pseudomonadota; class Gammaproteobacteria; order Burkholderiales; family Burkholderiaceae_F; genus Duodenibacillus; species Duodenibacillus intestinigallinarum. Next base: position 158,428 of record NZ_QRLV01000002.1, read on the forward strand.
TCCTTGTCATCAAACTGTCATCAAAAACGAATCAAACAGTCACGTTTCCTGCCTACGATCCGCCTGCCGCGCAAGAAAGAAAGTGCTTCGCGCGCCTCGACAGAGTGCAACCTCTCGTCCGCCCTCTGCGTATTTCTTCTGCCCATACGAATTGAAAAAAATGAACGTTTCCGAACCCAAAAACGAAATCAAAATCCGTGCCGAACACGTCGATTTCAGCTACGAAAACACCCAAACGCTGTTTGATATCAACCTGGAATTCCGCAATCACGAGGTCACCGCACTGATCGGTCCTTCGGGCTGCGGCAAGTCGACCTTCCTGCGCACGCTCTCGCGCATGAACGAACTCATCTGTGACACCACGCTCAAAGGAAAGATTCTTCTGGACGGAGAAGACATCTACGCTCCCAACTACGATGTGGTGCAGCTGCGCCAGCGCGTGGGCATGGTCTTTCAGAAGCCCACGCCGTTTCCAAAGTCCATCTTTGAAAACGTCGCCTACGGCCTGCGCGTTGCGGGCATCAGCAGCCGTTCGATTCTGGCCGAAAAGGTCGAAGAAAGTCTGCGCCGTGCCGCGCTTTGGGAAGAAGTCAAGGATCGCCTCAATGAGAGTGCCCTGGGCCTTTCGGGCGGCCAACAACAGCGTCTTTGCATCGCCCGCGCCCTGGCCGTGGAACCCGAAGTGCTCCTGATGGACGAACCATGCAGCGCTCTGGACCCGATTGCCACGCAACGCGTGGAAGAAAGCATCCTGGAACTCAAGCAGTCCCTGTGCATCGTCATCGTGACTCACAACATGCAGCAGGCCGCCCGCGTGTCGGATAAGACCGCGTTCTTCTTCATGGGCAAGCTCATTGAGTTCGACGATACAGACACGATCTTTAATAACGCCGCCAACGTCCGTACCCGCGACTACGTCAACGGTCGTTTCGGCTAAACGTCATCATCGTGCCTCAGATGCAGTAAAAAAGCGGCCGACTCGGGCCGCTTTTTTACGTCTGAATGCCGTCGATTGCCCGGCTATGCCGCGGGAGCCTCTTCAGCTGCCCCCGTACCTTTGAGCGTCACTTCGAGCTTGTCGTAAGGAATTTCAATGCCCGCCTCGTTGTATGCCTTGAGAACGGCTCGGAAAATATTGCTCTTGAGTACCACTGTCCCGTCGCGGGGATCGGCAATCCAGAATGCTGCGCGCAGATTGATGCCGCTTGCGGCAAACTCGGTTACGGCAAACCAGGGCTTGTGACCGGGATCGTGCAACACGCGCGGCTGGGCAAGAACACATTCGGAGAGAATACGCAGTGCCTCGTCGACGTTGCTTTCGTAAGCACACGAAACGTCAAGAGTGACAAGCGTTGCCGTATCCGTGTGCGAGTAGTTCATGACGCTGCCGGTAACGAAGTTTTCGTTGGGCACGATCATTTCTTCGCCCGAAGTGTTGCGCAGCACCGAATAGCGAGTGTTGATCTGAGTGATGATGCCGGTAAATCCCGCAGCGTTGACCATGTCGCCGATCTTGATTGACTTGTCGCACAAAATGATGAAACCCGAAATGTAGTTCGAGGCAATTTTCTGCATACCGAAGCCGATGCCGACGCCGAGCGCTCCGCCGAAGACCGAGAGCACCGTCAGATCAATGCCCGCGCTCGACAAGCCGACCAGAACGCCGAGAATTAAAAAGCCCACACGGCACAAACGCGCCAGAACGACGCGGGAATTCATCTCCATCTCGCGCATGTTCATGATGGCCGCTTCGCACAAACCGGAAATGCGGGAGGCAATGCCCAAGGCCAAGAACAGCGTGAGAAAGCCGACGATGAGAGCCCAGACGGTCAGTTTGTCTGTACCGATCGGCAGCTGACAGGCTCGCATCCAGTCAACAATCACCGGCAGCACGTCGATGATTTGCAAAATCGCAAGCACCCAGAAGGCGATGCGCACGGCGTGCCGCAGACCTTTGCCGAACATGCGCTCGCCCAGCAGCACCGTGAAAAACTGCATCAGCACCAGCAGGATTGCCCAGGCATAGAAGATCTGGTAGGCCACGCGCACGAGCACAAGTTCGCTACGGTCGCTTAAAAAGCCGGTTTCCGTGATTCCCCACACGCACAGCGACAAAAGAGCTGCGGCCGTTGCCGAGAACAATATGTCATTGATCGTATTGAGGCACAGCTCGAGAGCTTTGGCCTTCCATGTCTTGCGCCCGATGCGCAACGTCAGCGCCTTGATGTGCGCGCCTGCAATCTTATGCACCACCAGCCCGGCAAAAACCGCCAGCACGATGGCTGCAACCTGCGCAAGAATCACGTAGCCGTGCGTGGTGCCGGTAAAAAGCGCCACGATGTCACCAATGAGCGTTTCCGAAGTGTGGATCACCGCCTGTCCTGCGTTGGCGAGCACGTTGTCCGCATCGGCGGGCAGATTCGTTGTTGTCGTCATCTTGTTACCCCCTTCGTGCTCTTAGAAAACGTACAGACCCATGCTGGCAGGAACCAGAAAGCGCAGCGCCAAATTCAGAAGCAAAAAGAAGAGAATCGGCGACAGATCAAACCCTTTGATCGGCGGCAAAAGACAGCGGAAGGGACGCAGGAACGGATCAAGCAGCGTCCCCAAAAGCGCCATGTATCCCGACCAGCGGTTAGCAAAGAACGACATGATGCAGTAGATGATGGTGCCCCAGATCAGGAGATTGACGAGCCAGCGCAGCGCCATGGCGATAATCGCTACGATGAAGGCCGTCGCCGTCTCGGGCATGCCCATCAATTCGCGTCCGGCCCAAACCTGCACCAATGCCACAAAGATCGTTGCGGCCAGCGTTGGCAAATCCCAATCGCCGCGCGGACGGACCACAAAGCCGAAAGGCGTCACGAGCCAATTGGTGGCCTTCCAAATGAAACCCACCACCGGATCTCGCGGCGTGATGGCAAGCGTCCAGCACCAGGCACGCAGTAATAGAAGACTTCCGATCAGTCCGGTCAGAAAAGAAAAAATCGTGTACATAGCTATTGGCCGAGCTTTGGCAAAAGCAGGCCCGTTAAGGATGAAAGCGTCGCGGCTTTAGAAAACTCAAGCGCGCGCGAAGGATTGTTCGAGAATGCTCAACTGCAGTCGCGCGGCGGCGCCCGCAAACTGCGGACTGCCGAACGCCGATCGGGAGCCGTTTAAGCGCACCCAGTCAAAGTGCGGGCCCGGATCGGTTTTTCGACCCGGTGCAATATCGCTGTGTCCCACAATATACGAAAGACCATATCGGGCGTCAATGGCGCCCAAAAGCTTTACCAGCGCCTGATACTGAGCCTCTTCGAAGGCCACGAAATCGGTTCCTTCCAGTTCGATGCCGATGGAAAAATCGTTGCAGTTGTCGCGCCCGTTAAAACGGCTCACACCGGCGTGCCACGCCCGCTTTGCGCAACTTACGAACTGCTCGATGCGCCCGTCGCGCGCAATAAAAAAGTGACTCGAAACCCGCAGCCCTTCGAGGTCTGTCAGATCAGGGTGGGTCTTGGTGTCGAGCTCTCCCATGAAGAGATCCCGCACAAGCCCCGTCCCAAACCGATTCGGAGGCAAAGAAATGTTATGCAGTACGACGACATGCGGCTCGGCATCTTCGTCCGGGCGTTCGTTGTAATGCGGACTCTCGTGCCGCTCTGCCGCGACAAGCCAGCCCTCGGGGTCAATGACGAGATCCTGCGCCATCTCAGGCCTTGTGAGCGCGCGCCTTCTTGCGGCAGCGCTCCGAGCAATATGCCTTTCCGTCGCCCAGCACCGCCTCATCTTCAGGAAAGTATGCGCCGCATTCCGGACACTCGATCATGGCCGTCGGAAACTTCGATTTCTTGCCGTCAACCTGCTTGTGTGAGTCACCCTTGGTGCGGCGGCTGCGCGCAAACACAAAGGCGGCATAAATGGCGACAATCAGAATCACCCAAAACAGAATTCTTCCCATGATTGACTCGCTAGTGGATCATCGCGTCAAGGATGAAGCGATACACGAGATAAGCAACCGCCAGGAAGACGATGCCGGCCCAGAACCAAGCAAGAGCCTTCTTTTTGCGCCAGCCGAGGAAATAGCGGCCTGCCAGAAGCACGGCAAACACGATCCAGGACAACCACGTCAGAATCGTCTTGTGCTCGAATATGAAGTAGGTCTGGTGCAGTTCGTAGGTGGCCATCGCACCCAGAAGCAGCACGCAGGTCAGGCAGGCAAAGCCACAGGCCACGATGCGGAAAAGAATGCGTTCCATCGCCAACAGACTCGGCATGCTCGACAAAAGACCGCCCCTATTGAGCGTAGCGGGGTTAGCCACTTCGCGTTCCTTGCGAGTAAGCAAAATCGCCTGCACGACGGCAATCGTCATGAAGCTGTAGGCCGCAAGCGCCATCAGAAGATGGACGCGAAAAAGAATCGACCATTCCTGCGCCGGGAAAAGCTCACCCTGAAACACCACGGGCAGGGCCGTACCGAAGGCAGACACCACGATCACGATGCCCATCAAACCGTTGATGCGGTGCACGAGACTTTCAACGAGAACGATCGCCACGGAGATGCACAGCAGAGCCGAGACAGCCATGCCGAAACCGAAGCGAATCGCCCCGGGAGCAAACATGTTCATCAGAACGCCCACGGCGTGCGCGGCAAAGCCCACAAAGCCCACGGTGCGAAGCCAGGCAGGCGCCACCGCTTCGGGTGCGTTCAAAACCTTCACAATGCCAACGCCGCAGACAAGGTAGGCCAGGGCGGCAATCACAAGCAAAATTTCGCTCAGAGCCATCTGAGAGTAATCCCAAAAAGAAAAACAGCACGTCTGAAAGGATGTTTTTCAAACACGGAAACAGACGGCGCAGTGCTTTAAAATATCCGACCGCGTGTCTGCCGCAGACTGGCGAGCCGTCGTCTTTCGGATTGAAAAACGGTCCGCTCACTGATCAAACAGCCTCTCTTTTTTATGCGATTCTAGTCGAGCCTGCCCCGCAGGAACCTTAAGAGCGGTCTGCTTTGCATTGCGTTTGGGCTTTCACTCAAGGTAATTTCCATTTTTTCGCTTTTTCCAGCCGTTTTTTCATGCTTGAGAATCTGAGTTCCCGCCTTTCGCGCATCGTCAAAACCATGCGCGGACAGGCCCGCCTGACCGAACAAAATACGCGCGATATGCTGCGCGAAGTACGCCTTGCGCTGCTTGAGGCCGACGTCGCCCTTCCCGTGGTGCGCGAACTCACCGCCCGCATCAAGGAAAAAGCGCTCGGCGAAGAAGTTGTCGGCAATCTCAACCCCGGTCAGGCTCTGGTAGGTGTTGTGGAACGCGAACTCACCGCAGTCATCGGCGGCGACGTTCCCGAAAAAGATCGCCAGATCAACCTCTCCGTTCAGCCGCCTGCCGTAATTCTCCTGGCCGGTCTTCAGGGTTCGGGTAAAACCACGAGTGCGGCCAAGATCGCCAAGTGGCTCAAGGAAAATCTTAAGAAAAAGGTTCTCACCGTCTCGGCCGACGTGTACCGTCCCGCCGCTATTGATCAGTTGAAGACCGTTTCCGCGCAGGCCGGCGCCGACTTCTTCGAATCCACACCGGATCAGAAACCGCTTGACATCGCCCGCATGGCGCTCGACCATGCCAAGCGTCACTTCTACGACGTGCTCATCGTCGATACGGCCGGACGTCTGGCCATCGACGAAGCCATGATGCAGGAAGTGAGCGACCTCGCCGACTTCCTCAACCCCGCCGAAACGCTCTTTGTGATCGATGCAATGCTCGGTCAGGACGCCGTCAACACGGCCCGCGCCTTCAATGAACGTCTGACGCTTACCGGCGTTGTGCTCACCAAGCTCGACGGTGACAGCCGCGGCGGTGCGGCCTTGTCGGTGCGCATGGTCACGGGCAAACCGATCAAGTTTGTGGGTCTGGGTGAAAAGCTCGACGGCTTTGAGCTCTTTAACCCCGAACAGATGGCCGGCCGCATCCTCGGCATGGGCGACATCGTCTCCCTCGTCAAGGACGTGCAGAAGTCGGTCGACCAAAAGACCGTCGAGAAGCTCGCCAAGAAGATCAAGTCCGGCGACAAGTTCGACCTGGAAGACTTCAAGGGACAGATCTCCCAGATGAAGAACATGGGACCGATCTCGGGCATCATCGAAAAGCTCCCGGCTCAGTTCCAGCAAGCTGCCGCACACGTCAACGACAAGGACGCCGCCAAGCAGATCCGCCGTACCGAAGGTATCATCAATTCGATGACGCCCAAGGAACGCCGCAACCCTGAAATCATCAAAGCGAGCCGCAAGCGCCGCATTGCAGCGGGTGCGGGCGTCACCGTGCAGGAAGTCAACCGTCTGCTCAAGCAGTTCGAGCAGACCCGCGACGTGATGAAGCACATGCAAAAGGGCGGCATGGTCAAGATGATGCGCGCGCTCGGTCAATTGGGCGGCCGTTTCGGCGGCTTCGGACGCCGTTGAGCGTACGACGGTCATGCGCTCGGTCACCTGGGAATCGTTTCTCGCCTCCCCCGCAGGCCGCACCGTATTGGCCTGGGAGGAAGGGGCCTGCGCACGGTTTCTTGCCAACAAATCGGGGAATCGGGCCCTTCAGATCGGTTTCGGCGCATTGAACCCCTTTGCCGCCAGCCCGATCACACACCGCATTCTCATTGACGACGTAGTGCATGCGCACGCCAGCGAGAGTGATTTTCGAGACCGCGTGCTTGCGCAAGCCGACGCACTGCCACTGTGCGACGAATGCTGCGATGCGATCGTGCTCGCGCATACGTTCGATCGACACCCCGAAAAGTTGCAGGCTACGGTAAACGAAGCCGCACGCGTGCTTGCCCCCAACGGCCTTCTCATTGCTCTTTTTTTCAACGCGATGGGAAGCTGGACACTGCGAGAAAAAGTTTTCCCTTCGCGAAAAATTCTGCCCAACGGTTCGGCCTGCATTCCGATCCTGTCCATCAAGGCGGCCATTCAAAAAGCGGGACTTTCGCTCGAAGGCGGCAACTTCGGCGTCTATGCCGTCAGTCCCGACAAGAACTCCGCCAATGTGCGTCTGCCGGGCTGGCTTGATAAGGCCGGAGACCGTTGGTGGCCAACCTTAAGCAACGTCATTTTGCTGTCGGCCCGCAAGGTGACCGTCAAAACAACGCTTGTCGGCAAAGTCAATTTCGCGGCCGCCAAATCCGGAAAAACCGTCTCGGCCACACTGAAAAATTCCGAATCTTTGAAGATCTCCAATGACGCAGCAGACTGTTCTTGAAATCTGGACCGACGGCGCCTGCAAAGGAAACCCCGGCCCCGGCGGCTGGGGTGTTTTGATGCGTTTTGGCGCTCACTCGCACGAGCTCTACGGGGGAGAAGCCCAAACCACCAACAACCGAATGGAACTCACCGCCGTTATTGAGGCCTTGAGCGCCGTCAAGCGTCCCGTGCCGATCGTCCTGCATCTAGACTCGAGCTATGTACGCAACGGCATCACCGGCTGGATCCACGGCTGGAAGAAAAAAGGCTGGCGGACGTCCGACGGCAAACCGGTCAAAAACGTCGAACTTTGGCAGCAGCTCGATTTGCTTGCCGGAAAATTCGACATTGACTGGCGCTGGGTTAAAGGCCATGCCGGAGACCCCGGAAACGAACGCGCCGATGAGCTGGCCAATATGGGTGCGGCGCAATTTGCCGAGTAACCGACACGAGAATTCATCATGCGTCAAATTTGTTTGGATACGGAAACCACGGGACTTTACGCCGATAAAGATGATCGAATCGTGGAAGTCGGCTGCGCGGAAATTGTCGGCCGAACCCTCAGCGACCGACCCGAGGCGTTTTTCCACCGCTACATCAATCCCGAGCGCGACGTGCCTATTGAGGCAGTGAACGTGCACGGTCTTGACAACGCCTTTTTGGCCGACAAGCCTGTCTTTGCCGACATCGTTGACGATTTTCTGAAGTTCATCGAAGGCGCCGAACTCATCATCCATAACGCAAGCTTCGACGTGGGCTTTCTCAATATGGAGCTCGGACGTCTGGGTAAAGGCCGCATCGAAGACTATTGCCTGAAGGTGACTGACAGCCTGAAAATGGCTTCCGACATGTTCCCGGGGCTTCGCAACAACCTTGACGTACTCTGCACGCGCTATGAAATCGATCGTTCGGCCCGTACCCTGCACGGCGCCTTGCTCGATGCGCGACTTTTGGCCGAAGTGTATCTCGCCATGACCCGCAAGCAGGGCGAATTGCTGGGAGACACTTACGAGGCAGGAGAAAAGGGCTTTCAAATTCCGGACAAGAGTCTGTTTGTTCGAGCCGAAGTGCCTGCCGACGAACTGGCAGAACACGAAGCCTTTCTCGAGCGCATCGCCAAAAAGTGCAAAAAAGGGTGTCGCTGGACGCAGGCACTGCACTCCGAAGAAACGACGAATGCGTCCTGAGCACCTCCCCGACCACGGCCTACGCCAAAATACTCAAGAAAAACAAGGCAAAAACCGATAGAATGCGCGGATTACACTCAGGCGCCGTTCCTTTTTGATACGGCGTCCTTTTTTCCGAACTTGCGCGATGATTGATCTACAACACATCACGCAGCGCTATCCCACTCCCGAAGGCGGAGTTTTTTACGCTCTCAAAGACGTTTCGCTGCACATTGAACAAGGCGAAATCTTCGGCATTATCGGCCGCTCCGGGGCAGGCAAATCCACGCTTGTGCGCTGCATCAACTTCCTTAACCGTCCGAGCGAAGGCACGGTCACCGTCGACGGCAAATGCCTCAACACCATGACGGAAGCCGAACTGCGCGCTTCGCGCCGCAACATCGGCATGATCTTTCAGCACTTCAACCTGCTGAGTTCTCGTACGGTGTTCGACAACGCCGCTTTCCCGCTCGAACTGATTGGCATGGACAAGGCCAAGATCAAGGCCAAGGTGGACCCGCTGCTCGATCTTGTGGGGCTTACCGAACACCGCAACAAGTATCCGGCCCAGCTCTCGGGCGGTCAGAAGCAGCGCGTGGGCATCGCCAGAGCGCTTGCCAACGACCCGCGCGTTTTGCTCTCGGACGAAGCCACGAGCGCTCTTGACCCCGAAACCACCATCGCCACGCTCGAACTTCTGAAGCGCATCAACAAGGAGCTCGGCCTCACGATCGTCATGATTACCCATCAGATGGACGTGGTAAAGCAAATCTGCGACCGCGTCGCCGTCATGAACAAGGGCATCGTCGTGGAAGAAGGTTCGGTGATCGACGTTTTCCGTCGTCCCCAGACCGAAACCACCAAAGCCCTCATCGGCAACATCATGGCTCAGGAACTACCCGGCTCCATGCTCGAGCGTGTGCGCGAACAAGTGGCAGGCCTCGATAAGGATTCGGTGCACATCCTGCGCCTGAGCTTCGTGGGCAGCGAAGTGACGCGCCCGGTGATTTCCGAAGCCAGCCGAATGTTCAACATTGACGTCAACATCCTGTTGGGTCAGGTCGACGAAGTGCAGGGTAAGGGCTTCGGCACGCTCACGATTCTGACGAGTTGCAACACGGACACCTTCTCTCAGCTGCTCGAATATCTGCGCAAGCATAACGTCACCGTCGAGGAGGTCACAAGCCATGTCCTCTGATTTGATGCTCATGCTATGGGACTCGTTCGTCGAGACCGTCATCATGGTGGGCTTGTCGGGCTTCATCGGCTCCGTCTTCGGCATCCCGCTGGGCATTCTGCTACATGTCACCGACAACGGCGGCGTGCACCCGATGCCGATCTTTAACAAAGTGCTCGGCTGGATTATCAATGCCGTGCGTTCCACTCCGTTCATCATTTTGCTCGTGGCAATCATTCCGCTTACGCGCGTCATCGCCGGCACCTCCATCGGTACAGCCGCTGCCGTTGTGCCGCTGACGATCGCCGTCGCACCCTTTATCGCGCGTCTGGTGGAAACGAGCCTGCGAGAAGTAGACAAGGGCCTTATTGAGGCCGCTCAGGCCATGGGCGCCACCAATCTGCAGATCGTCATGAAGGTGCTTCTGCCCGAAGCCATGCCCGGCATTGTGGCAGGTCTCACTATCAGCCTCGTGAGTCTGGTGGGCTACTCCGCCATGGCCGGCGCCATCGGCGGGGGAGGTCTGGGCGACATGGGCATTCGGTACGGCTATCAGCGCTTCATGCCCGATGTGATGCTCGCCGTGGTGGTGATCCTCATTGTGTTCGTGCAAGCCATGCAAAGCTTCGGCGACTGGCTGGTGCGTCGCATGAGCCACAAATAAGGTATTTCACCCTGAAGATAACGCCGCGCACTCGCGCGGCGTTTTGCTTTGGAATATCCTTATTGCTGTCGGCGCTCGACTTTCCTTGCCACGCGCCCGCTCCCTTGTTGCAAAAGCCTGATATCGCCATGCCTGTCTACCATCTCTATTTTTCGCCGTGCTCGAGCACTTATGATACGACGTACGCCTTCTGCCGCGCCATCTCGCAAAACGCCGCCATTGAGGTGAACCTTACCGATCGCGAAACCGAAGTCCCGGAAATTCCTGCCGGTTCCGTTGCCGTCGTGGCAGCCCCCGTTTATGCCGGTCGCATTCCGACGCCGATGGCCGACAAGCTCGCGCGCGCTCGTCTAGAAGGCGTCAAGGTCGTCACCTTTGCGGTGTACGGCGGACGTGCCTACGAAGATGCGCTTCTGGAACTCAACGATCTGTGCGAAAAAGCGGGCGCCACGGTTCTGGCAAGCGCAGCAACGATTGCCGCACACGTTTTTGTACCAGATCTCGAACGCGGCCGCCCCGATGCGAACGATTTCGCCGAAATCAAAGACTTCGGCCGCCGCGTCTGCGAAAAATATGCCAAGGGCGAAACCACGCCCGTGATCGTTCCCGGCAACCGGCCCTATCGCCCCGCCTATAAAGCTGCTTTCGTCCCCGAAACCGACACGGCCATGTGCCGCAAATGCGGCGTGTGCGTCGCCGCCTGCCCGACGGGGGCGATTGACGCGCAGGATCCCTCCAAGACGGACATTAACTTGTGCATCAACTGCATGCGTTGCGCCGCAAGCTGCGCCTCAGGGGCCAAAGCGCAGCCCGCTGCCGCCAAAGCCTTTATTACGGCCCGCCTGTCGCCGCTGTTGGGCGGACACAAGCCCAACGAGTTCTACGTTTAAGCACTCCGAGAGGCGCTGAAATTCTTCCAAGCTCTTGGTTTCCTTGTGAGTTTTGGGCATAATTAGCGACTCATGCGGGCGTAGTTCAATGGCAGAACGAAAGCTTCCCAAGCTTTATACGAGGGTTCGATTCCCTTCGCCCGCTCCAAGATTCGACGAAACGGACCGCTTTTGACAACGGTCCGTTTTGGCTATCTACTGTCCTCCTTTTTTCAGCATGTCCGGCAAAGAACTCACACCTGAAGAGCTCGAGGAGCTCAAGAACCGTCATATCCGCAGTTTCGTGCTGCGCCGCGGCCACATTTCCGTCGCCCAGGAGCGCGCTTTCGAGGAAATCTTCCCGAAATACGAAGTCAAGTACGAGGCCAAACCCTTTGACGACGAGGCCGCCTTCGGCCGCAAAGCGCCGTTGGTTCTTGAAATCGGCTGCGGCATGGGCGAAACGACGGCCGCCATCGCTCAGGCTCATCCGGAAGTCAACTTCCTGGGCTGCGAAGTGTTCGTCGCCGGCGTCGGCGCGCTCAGCAAGCGTATCGATGAAATGGGTCTTGAGAACATCCGCATCGCGCGTCACGACGCCGTGGAAGTGGTCCGTGACATGCTCGCACCCGATTCACTCTCGGGCATCCACGTCTACTTCCCCGATCCCTGGCGCAAGGCCCGTCACCACAAGCGCCGTCTGATCCGTCCGGAAATCGTTTCGCTGCTCGCCTCCCGCCTGCAGCCCGGCGCCTATATCCACTGTGCCACCGACTGGGAAAACTACGCCGAACAAATGCTCGAAGTGCTCTCGTCCGAACCGCTTCTGAAAAACCTTCATCCGGAAGGCTTCTCTCCGGTGATGGCCAATCCCTTGTGCGAGCGTCCCTGCACCAAGTTCCAGGCCCGAGGCGAACGACTCGGCCACGGCGTATGGGATCTCGTCTTCGTGCGCATCTGAATTTCCCCGCACCCTCAAAAAAAGCCCCGGCGAGGCTTCGTCCCGTCGGGGTTTTCATTTGCAAAGCGCTTGCCGATCAGGCGATCGTGATCATGCGCTTGGCAGGTTCCTGATGCTCGGGCTGCTTGGGCACTTCGATCGTCAGAATGCCGTCTTCAAAGCCAGCCTTGCAGTCTTTCTCATCCACGCTTTCGCCCACGTAAAACGTGCGGCTGCAGCTGCCGCTGTAGCGTTCCTGGCGAATCAGCTTACCTTCCTCGTTCTTTTCTTCGTCCTGATGGCTCTTGACCGCCGTCACCGTCAGGTAGCCGTCCTTCAACTCGGCTGAAACGTCTTCCTTCTTGAAGCCCGGCAAATCGATGCTGAACTTGTAGGACGAATCCGTCTCGCGAATGTCGGTTTTCATCAGATGCGAGGCGTGCTTGCCGAACACGCGGTTGTGGCCGCGGCCGAAATCGGCAAACGGATCAAATACATCAAAAACACTGTCATCAAACAAACGCGGAAGCATTGCAGACATGATCTTCACTCCTTCTGAGCGGAGTGCCGCCGCACACTATCTTCATGCGGTCGGACGCTTCGCTCGCATTAAATCGCTATGTCACACCGGACGAGGACCTTTTCGGAAACCCTCGTCCTTTCCTACAGTGCTATATGGCTGCGCGTCCGCACCTTTTATATTGGATCAAATCCCAATTGGAATTACGCGATTTAGCCACAGTGTCGCCTTCGTTTTCCACGAGCGCACTTTTTCTTGCCTTTAGCAAGAGACAAAACCCGTATTTACTAAAAGTATTTTTTCTTCTTCAGAAAAAGCTTTTTAAACTATCATTTAAACGATTTAATGTTGCTCTTTCGCAACATTCAAACACCTTCAAGGAAAACCTAAAACACAGAATTTTTATTTATTTTCAACGGTCTAGATGTTGCCGCTCGTCGGTATGTTTCTCTAAAAATTTAAACTCCATCAAAAAGTGTTTAATTTTTTCCCATTTAATCAATTTGACTGAGCCGAACTACGCCATTGAGCGTATCATCCTAAACGTAGAAACGACATTTCGCCGCTTCTGATACATAAAGTCCGGTTGTGCGCCATCAAAACTCCGAGACGAAGTTGCTTGACGTCGTTCAGCCTGACAGAGAGAGGAGAAAAATAAAAATGTTGGATCTTAATCGCCGTTCCCTGATCAAAGGTTCCGTGGCTGCAGGCGTTACCGCACTGTTCGGAACGGCCGCTCAGGCTTCCACGAAAGTTCCTGCAAAGTGGGACGAAACCCATGACGTCGTCGTGATCGGTTCCGGTTTTGCCGGTCTGGCTGCCGCTATCGAAGCTAAGAAGGCAGGCGCCGACACGGTCGTTCTTGAAAAGATGCCTACCGCAGGCGGCAACTCCATCATCAACGGCGGCATTCTGACGGCTACCGGATGCCCGCAGCAGCTCAAGCACGGCATCAAGGACTCGCCCGAACTGCTCGCTTCCGACATGCTCGCCGCCGGTCTGTACATGAACCAGCCTGAAAAGGTGAAGCTCGTTGCCAAGAGCGCTCTGTCGAACTACGAATGGACGGTCAAGGAGCTCGGCGTTGAATACAACCTCGAAGCCATCGGCCAGGAAGGCGGTCACAGCGTTCCGCGCTACGTCTTCACGAAGAACGGTTCGGGCTCCGGCATCGTTACCAAGGAACTCGAGAAACTCAAGAAGATGGGCGTTCCGGTGCGTCTGCGCTGCTATGTCGAACGTATCTTCCGTGACGACAGCGGTCGTGTGGTCGGCATTCAGGTTCGCGACGGCTATCGCTTCCCGAAGGCCGGTTCCGGCAAGGTCAAGACCATTGGCGTTAAGAAGGGCTTGGTGCTCTGCTACGGCGGCTTCTCGCGTGACGTTGACTACCGCATGATGCAGGACCCGAAGCTTGTCGCCAAGCTCGACTCCACCAACCAGCCCGGTGCAACGGCCGAACTGTGGCGTGAAACGAGCCGCATCGGTTGCGCACAGGTTCAGAACGACTGGATCCAGTGCACGCCGTGGAACAGCCCGAAGGAAAAGGGCATGGGTCTGGGCTGGACGTTCTCCCAGTCTGGCGCTGCCGAATTCGGTCTGTGGGTCAACACGGCCGGCAAGCGCTTCGTCGACGAACTCGCCAACCGCAAGGTTCGTGCCGACGCCATCATGGTTGAACAAAACAAGGGTCTGCGCGCCGTGGCCATCTGCACGGAAGCCAACCTGAAGTCCTACAACGTGGCTCGTCCGGGCATGCTCAAAAAGTTGCTCGAATCCGGCGTTGTGAAGCAGTACAAGACCTTAGCCGACATTGCCGCCGACTACAAGATGCCGGCTGATGTGCTCGCCAAGACGGTCGAAACCTTCAACAAGGCCGTGAAGGATCGCAAGGATCCGGAATTCAACCGCATCATGAACCCCGAACAGGTTCCGCTGGTTGACGGTCCTTGGTACGCTGCCGAAATGAGCCCGAAGGTTCACCACTGCATGGGCGGTCTGGTGACCGATATGCAGTGCCGCGTGATGGACATCTCCACGAGCAAGCCGGTTCCGGGGTTGTTCGCCGCCGGCGAAGCAACCTCCGGCGTGCACGGTGCCGTCCGTCTGGGTTCCTGCGCCATCCTTGACTGCCTGGTCAACGGTCGTATCGCCGGCCAGGAAGCCGCTAAGGCCTAAATCTGAACGAACCGTTGCGCTGACGGCCTCGCGCCGAAGCGCAAGGTGACTTCCGATTGATTGCGGCGAAACGATTTACACAAACCGTTTCGCCGCGTTTTGTTTTGATTTCCTCCACAAAGGCATTGTTTATGCGTTTTGCCAAACTCGTCGCTCTGAGCACCATTCTGCTGTGCGCCGCCACTACGAGCGGCTACGCGGCCACCGGAGCCGAACGGCACGTTGCCAAAGGCGTGAAATGTGAGATCTGCCACGGTCCCGACAAGGCCAACCCGCAGCTGCCGACCATCGACAACTGCAAGACCTGCCACGACATCAAAGCCTTGGTTGAAAAGACCAAAAACATCAAGCCGACCAATCCGCACGTCTCGCCGCACTATCAGGATCAGCTCGACTGCGTCAACTGTCACTACATGCACGAAGAGCCGGTCAACTTCTGCGACCAGTGCCACACCTTCGGCTTTAAGGTACCCTGACAAAGAGCCGCCCGAAGGCGGCCCGATACATTGTCTTTAGTGCTTGGCATAGAGCCGATCCGGCGAAACAATGACCGGGTCGGTGGTATGCCATTCGTCGTTTTCAAGCCTGCGGTAAAAGCAGCTCTCTCGTCCGGTGTGGCAAGCCATACCTCCCACTTGAGTGACAACGTAGAGCACGCTGTCGCCGTCACAGTCAAGCCGAATTTCGTGCAGCTTCTGCACGTTTCCCGACTCTTCGCCCTTACGCCAAAGTCTGCCGCGCGAGCGTGAGAAGTACACGCCGCGACCGGTCGAGCACGCTTCCCGCAACGCCTCGGCGTTGGCCCAGGCGAGCATCAGCACGCGTCCGCTTTGAAAGTCTTGCGCCACCACGGGAACGAGCCCGTCGGCGTTGAACTTCACTTCGTCGATCCAATCCTTTGTCACAGCCGCACCGTGATGCCTTTTTCGGCCATGTATTCCTTGGCTTGACGCACGGAATATTCGCCGAAGTGAAAAATCGAAGCAGCCAAAACAGCATCAGCCTTACCGATCGTGACGCCCTCGACCAGATGATCGAGATTGCCGACGCCGCCCGAAGCGATTACGGGAACGGAAACCGCCTCCGAAACCGTACGGGTGAGTTCCAAATCAAACCCCTGCTTGGTGCCGTCGCAGTCCATGCTCGTGAGCAGAATTTCTCCCGCGCCGAGAGCCGTGACCTTCTTGGCCCATTCGACGGCATCAAGTCCCGTTGCCGTACGTCCGCCGTGGGTGTAGACCTCCCACCCCTTGCTAGGATCGGCCTTGTCGCGTCGTCTGGCATCAATGGCCACCACAATGCACTGAGAGCCGTGCAGCGCGGCCGACTCTCCGATCAGATCGGGATTGTTGACACCTGCCGTATTGATCGAAATTTTGTCGGCGCCGGCATTCAATAGCCGGCGAATGTCTGAGACCTTGCGCACGCCGCCGCCCACCGTAAGCGGAATGAACACCTGGCCGGCCACGGCCTCGATCACTGACAAAATGATGTCGCGCTGATCACTGGAGGCCGTGATGTCGAGAAAGGTCAACTCATCGGCCCCTTCTTCGTTGTAGCGGCGGGCGATTTCCACGGGGTCGCCGGCATCGCGCAGCGAAACAAAGTTAACGCCCTTGACGACGCGCCCTGCGGTCACGTCCAAGCACGGGATGATGCGTTTGGCAAGCATGGTTCGCGTCCTTTAATGAGTTCAGTCATTCGATGCCGACGAGCTTTTGAGCTTCGGCAAAATCAATGGTGCCCTCGTAGAGACTGCGGCCGAGCACCGCTCCCATGACGCCATCGCCTTCGACCTTCAAAAGCGCGCGCACGTCCTCGAGCGTATGCATGCCGCCCGAAGCAATCACAGGCACGGAAACAGCGCGGGCAAGCGCGGCGGTCGCTTCCACATTCACGCCCGAGAGCATGCCGTCGCGGGTGATGTCCGTATAAAGGAACGCTGAGACACCGTAGTCTTCAAAACGCTTAGCCAGATCAATGACATCGTGCCCGGTGCTCTTCACCCATCCGTCGGTGGCCACGATACCGTCCTTGGCATCCAGAGCCACGATGATGCTGTCGGTAAAGACGGCGCAGGCTTCCTTCAGAAAACCCGGAGTCTTCACGGCAGCCGTGCCGATCACGGCATAACGCACACCCGCATCAAGATATGCTTCGATCTGATCAAGCGTACGGATGCCGCCGCCCACTTCAATTTCGGCGTCCTCTCCGATTTCTTCGATCATCTCACGAATGAGCGGCGCATTCACGGGCTTACCCGTCTTGGCACCGTCCAAATCCACGATATGGATGCGCTCGGCACCCAAATCCGCCCACTGACAGGCCTGATCAACCGCGTCTTCGTTGTAAACCGTGATGTTGTTTTCCAAATCGCCCTGACGCAGACGCACGCAACGCCCCTTTTGCAGATCGATTGCAGGAATTAAAAGCATGATGAAACCCGATTGTTTTGAAAAAAGGCTTTCCTTTAAGCCGGAAGATCACCCCGAAGACCTCTCCGAGGCGCAAACGAATGTTCAAATGTTCCAGTGCACGAAATTGGAAAAGATCTTCAAACCGCTTGCGGCGCTCTTTTCCGGGTGAAACTGGGTTGCAAAAATATTGTCTCTGGCAACGGCGCAGACAAAGGGCAGACCGTAGCTCGAGGTACCGGCCGCAAGCGCATCGTCTTCAGGCGCCACGAAATAGCTGTGCACGAAATAAAACCAGCTCTTGTCAGCAATGCCGTTCCACAAGGGATGTGCCATGCGTTGCGTGACGGTGTTCCACCCCATCTGGGGCACTTTCAGTCGTTCGCCGTTGGCGCGTACCAGCGCAGCTTCCGGGAAGCGAATGACTTTGCCTGCCATGAGACCCAGACCCGCGCAGTCGTTTTCATCGCTGCGCTCAAAGAGCATCTGCATGCCGATGCAGACGGCCAAAACGGGTTTGGAAGCCAAAGCCCGCAAGACGGCGTCCTTCAATCCCGATTCTCCAAGACAGCGCATGCAGTCACCCATCGCTCCCTGTCCCGGAAAGATGACGCGGTCGGCCGCATCAATTTCGGCCGCGCTTTGCGTAACCAACACATCGGCACCGTCGGCCACGGCCTTGACCGCTTGACCGACACTACGCAGATTACCGGTGCCGTAATCCACAATGGCTATTTTCATAGCGCACCCTTCGTGCTCGGAATCACATCGGCTGCGCGCGCATCGGTTGCCACCGCGGCACGCAACGCACGCGCAAACGCCTTAAAGATCGACTCGGCCTGATGGTGAGCGTTCTCTCCCTTGAGATTATCGATGTGAAGCGTCATGCCGGCATGATTGGAAACCGCTTGGAAAAACTCGCGCACAAGCTGCGAGTCGAGTGCGCCGATCATCGGCGCGGCGAAGTCACACGAGAAATACAACCCCGGGCGCCCGGAAAGATCAAGCACAACGCGCGACAACGATTCGTCGAGCGGTATGCATGCCTGACCGTAGCGCACGATGCCCTTTTTGTCGCCGAGCGCTTCCTTGAGCGCCTGACCGAACACAATGCCAGCATCTTCGACCGTGTGATGGCCGTCAACGTAGAGGTCGCCCTCGACCTGCGCTTCCAGGTCCATCAATCCATGGCGGGCGATCTGCTCAAGCATGTGATCAAAAAAACCGATGCCCGTGTTCACGGCGCAACGACCGGTGCCGTCCAAATTCAGACGCACCTTGATTTGCGTTTCTTTCGTGTTGCGCGAAATGGCTGCGGTACGCATCAACGGATACTCCCTAACATCGTTGATTGAACCCGAGCGGGCGCCGGCCTCGGCCACGCCCGTGCTACAGGTTTATGCCGATTACTTTTCGTCCTGAATACGGTAGTGGGCACTAGCGGCGTGAGCATAAAGCGACTCGCCCTTACCCAGGCATTCGGCTATGCGTGCCAGAGGCGTAACGCCCTGCTGTTGCACGTAAATCATGCTCGTACGTTTCTGGAAGTCATAAACGCCTAACGGCGAAGAGAAGCGGGCCGTGCGGCTCGTCGGCAGCACGTGGTTGGGACCAGCGCAGTAGTCGCCAAGTGCTTCGGACGAGTAGCGGCCCAGGAAAATGGCGCCCGCGTGGTGAATCAGATCTGCCCACTTTTCCGGATCGTCCGTGCTCATTTCCAAATGTTCAGGAGCGATCGTATCGGCAATGCGACAGGCTTCCTCCAAATCGCGAGTGACGATAATGGCGCCGCGGTTGGCAAGCGACTGACGGATGATGTCCTTGCGCGGCATCGATTCGATCTGACGATCCATCGAGGCTTCGACCGCATCGGCAAAAGCCGCGTCGGGCGTGAGCAACACCGCCTGCGCGAGCACGTCGTGCTCAGCCTGACTGAAAAGATCCATCGCAATCCAGTCCGGATCGGTCTTGCCGTCGCAAATGACGAGAATCTCGGAGGGGCCGGCGATCATGTCGATACCCACGCGACCGAACACCTTACGTTTAGCTGCCGCCACATAAGCGTTGCCCGGGCCCACGATCTTGTCGACCGGCTCGATCGTTTCGGTACCGTAAGCAAGAGCTGCCACAGCTTGCGCGCCGCCGATCGTAAAGGCGCGGGACACGCCGGCCAGACTTGCAGCAGCCAGAACCAATTGATTCTTCTGTCCGCCAGGAGTGGGCACTACCATTTCGATACGCTTGACGCCTGCGACCAGAGCCGGCATCGCGTTCATCAGAACGGAACTCGGATAGGCCGCCAGACCGCCCGGGACATACAGACCGACCGAGTCGACGGGCGTGACACGCTGCCCCAACTTGTTGCCGTATTCGTCGCAAACCGTGAAGCTCTTTTCGAGTTCGTTTTCGTGGAACACGCGGATGCGGCGAGCCGCTTCTTCCAGAGCCGTACGCTGATCTTCAGGCAGCGTTTCGAGCGCTTGACGCATCTCTTCGGCCGAGATCACCAGATCGGAAAGCTTTTCTGCGGGCAGTCGGTCAAAGCGCGCCGTGTATTCGAGCACGGCCGCATCGCCACGCTCACGCACATCATCGACAATCGCTTCGGCCCGACGCGTGATCTCCGGATCAACACTCGCGTCAACGGCCACCAATTCACTGAATTTCTTTTGGAAGTCTGCCTCGGCAGACGACAAACGACGAATCTGCATTATTTCCTCCCTACAAATCTTGCGTTCTTATTCCTTTCGACGGCGCTCTTCGGCAACCGAGCGCATGGCGTCCATGATCGGCATCAGTTCTTCACGCTTGAGCTTCATGGCAGCCTGATTGACGATGAGGCGCGATGAAATCGGCGCAATCGTCTTAATCTCCACCATATTGTTGGCTTTGAGTGTCGCCCCAGTACTCACCAGATCAACGATGGCGTCGGCCAGTCCGGCAATCGGGGCAAGCTCCATGGAACCGTATAGCTTGATGAGGTCAACGTGAACGCCTTCGCGGGCGAAGTAGTCTCGCGACCACTTGATGTACTTGGTCGCCACGCGAATGCGGCTGCCGCGGCGAACATTGGTCTCCCAGTCAAAGCCGCGGGGAGCGGCCACGCTCATGCGGCAGCGGGCGATGCCCAAGTCCACGGGCACGTACAGGCCGTTGCCGCCGTGCTCATAGAGCGAATCCCAGCCGGCAACGCCAAGGTCTGCCGCGCCGTACTGCACGTACGTCGGCACATCGGTTGCACGAAGCACCACGATGCGGAGATCCTCCCGATTCGTTCCGATCATGAGCTTGCGCGAGTCTTCCGGATTTTCCAGCGGACGAATGCCGGCGGCGGCCAGAAACGGCAACACCTCCTCAAAGATTCGTCCTTTCGATAGAGCAAGCGTAATCATTTCTGCGCCTTATTGTTTTCTTTTTTGGTTTTGGATCTAGTTTAACCGTTCGATCTGCGCTCCCAACGCAGAAAGCTTGGCTTCAATGTGTTCGTAACCACGATCCAGATGGTAGATGCGTTCAATGACAGACTCGCCCTGTGCTGCCAATGCCGCAATGACAAGACACGCCGAAGCGCGCAGATCGGTGGCCATCACATTGGCCGCGTCGAGCTTTTCAACGCCCTGCACTACGGCCGTGTGACCGTCGACGTGAATGTCCGCTCCCATGCGCTGCAACTCGGGCACGTGCATGAAGCGATTTTCGAAAATGGTTTCCACGATGCGGCCCGTGCCCTGGGCAACGGCATCGAGCGCCATAAACTGCGCCTGCATGTCCGTCGGAAAGCCAGGATGCGGAATAGTGCGCACGTCCACGGCCTTGGGACGTCCCGAAATCTTGGCGCGGATCCAATCCTCGCCGACCTCCACGTCGCCGCCCGCTTCGCGCAGCTTGCCGATAACCGCTTCCATCGCCCAAGGCACCGTATCGGTCACCATCACATCGCCGCCGGTGGCCAGCGCCGCACACAGGAACGTGCCAGTTTCGATGCGATCGGCGATGACGGAGTGTTCGCAGCCGTGAAGTTTTTCCACACCTTCGATCACAATCTGAGACGTACCCGCACCCGTGATCTTTGCGCCCATCTTATTGAGACATTCGGCCAAATCCATGACTTCGGGTTCGCGCGCCGCGTTTTCAATCACGGTCGTACCTTCGGCAAGTGCCGCGGCCATCATGATGTTCTCGGTGCCGGTCACCGTGACCATGTCGGGCACGATGCGGCAACCCTTCAGGCGGCCGGCGCGAGCCTGCATGTAACCATGATCGATTTCGATTTCCGCGCCCATCATCTTGAGCGCCTTAATGTGTTGATCGACCGGTCGCGCGCCGATCGAGCAGCCACCCGGTAGAGAAACTCGTGCGTTGCCGAAACGCGTCGTCAGAGGTCCGAGCACCACAACGGAAGCACGCATTGTCTTGACGAGCTCGTACGGAGCCTGCGTGGAGGTGAGATTGCCCGCATTGATGCGAACCGAGCCGTTGCCCAGCTCTTCGAACGTCACGCCCATGCCCTCGAGAAGTTTGGCCATTGTGCGCACGTCAGCGAGATCCGGAACGTTGTGCAGCACCACATCGTCGGCCGTTAAAAGCGCCGCGGCAATGATCGGCAACGCGGCGTTTTTGGCACCAGATGCCTTTACTTGTCCGACAAGGCGACGACCGCCGACAATTCTGAGTTTCTGCATATCTCCGTATCCATTCTTGATCATTACGCCGGCAAACGCGCCAGGCTCTCGGAAACTTACGTCCGAGCTTTTGATTTTACCGCAGTGGTCTTGCCTCATACCGCGGTGCCAACGCCTTTTCTTAGCACAGATTCAGCATTTCAACGCCTTGTGTGCAAAGAGGCATTCAAGCTCGAGCTAGGTCATGAAAGAAACCGTGTTTCTCAGGAAAAAAGCGACTCGAAGCGCACGAAATGATGAATCGGACCGTGGCCGCTTCCCACTGTCAGATCGTCCGAGGCCGTGATGGCCTCTTCGATATAGCGGCGAGCCAAACGCACGGCCTGCGGCAGATCTTCGGTACGCGCCCAGAGTGCCGCAATGGCCGAAGACAGAGAACAGCCTGTGCCATGCGTGTTTTTCGTGTGCACGCGAGGGCCGTCAAGGTCAATGAAAGCCTTCCCGTCGTAGAAGACGTCGCGCAGCGTTTCTTCCACACTGTGTCCGCCTTTGAGGTACACGGCAGTCTTGCCGCCGCACATGTCCCAGAGCTCCTGCGCGGCTGCGTACATATCCTTCATGTCTCGCACGTTATGACCGAGCAGAACGGACGCTTCCGGCAAATTGGGCGTAATCACGTCGGCCAACGGCAGCAACTCTTCCTTAAAGAAAGCCACGGCGTCGTCCGGCATCAGACGATCGCCACTTTTGGCCACCATCACCGTATCGAGCACGATCTTAGGCGCCTCGTGCGCACGCAAAGCCTGAGCCACGGCAGCCATTACGTCCTGAGCGCCCAACATGCCAATCTTGACGGCATCAATACGCACGTCGGCAAAAAGGGTATCAATCTGTTCCTTTACGAATGCAGCGGGGACAGGCATCACACCCGTCACGGCCTTCGTGTTTTGAGCCGTCAAAGCGGCGATGACACCGGTTGCAAACGTTCCCAGCGCCGACATCACCTTGACGTCGGCCAAAACACCGGCGCCGCCGGAAGGGTCGACGCCTGCAATCGTCAAGACATTTTTGATGTTTCTTGCGCCCATATTCCTCTCACAAACTGCATCTGACGCTGCGTGGCGCCTGTATAAAGCGACGCAAATACCAACGCGCGGCGACTTCGTTCGGCCAACGTTCCATCGACAAACCAGGAAAGCGCCGTTTCCACAGCATCACGGGGATGCGCCGCGTGCACGGCTCCGCCCTCAGCCAGCGCATCGGCCACCGCCTTTGCAAAATTAAACGTGCTCGAGCCCACCAGCACGGGCGAACCGGAAGCGGCCGGCTCAATCAGATTCTGGCAACCGAACTGTCCGAAACTTCCGCCCATGATACAAACGTCGGACAGAGCGCAATAAAGGCTCATCTCCCCCATCGTGTCGCCGAGAAGCACCGCAGGCCCTTCGGCAAGCCCCGCAAACTCGGGATCTTCGCTTCTGCGAATCACGCGGCAACCCGAGCGCTTGAAAATGTCGGCCACTTCATCAAAACGCTGCGGGTGACGAGGCACGACCAGAAAAATAGCCTCTTCGAGGTGCTCGGCGATATGCGGCGAAAACATCGCCTCTTCGCCCTCGCGCGTACTAGCCAGCAAAATGACCTTCTTCTTGAAGGCACTCTTGATCTTTGCGGCAAGCTCAACCTGTTTGGGATCCGGGCGGATGTCAAACTTCACTGACCCGCAAACGTGGATGTTGTTCGCGCCCAAGGCCTTAAGTCGCTCGGCATCCTCTTGGCTCTGCGCAAGCACGGCGGTGAAGGAAGCAAATGCCGGCCCCATCAGCGAAGCGACCAATCTTGCCTGCCCCGCGCTTTTTTCCGATTCACGCGCGTTGGCAAGCACCACGGGAATGCGGCGCTTGACGGCCTCTTGCATCATGTTGGGCCAGACTTCCGTTTCCATCACGACACCCATCACGGGCTTCGTTTCGTCGAAAAATTTAGCCATGAGGCGCGGATTGTCGTAAGGCAGGTAGCACTGCACAATCCGTCCCGGATAGTGCTCGGCGATCTTGGCACCCGTATCGCGCCCCGTCGGAGTCATGCAGGTCAGCAAAATTTCAGCTTCCGAATTTTCCGTCAAAAAGGCATCGATCAGCGTACGTGCCGCGGCGGTTTCGCCGACGCTCACAGCGTGTAGCCACAGGCGTGGCTTTTCGGGAGCCGGGTAACGGCACCAACCGAAACGTTCATCCCAGTGCTTGAGATAGTCGGGCTGCTTGCGGGCCCTCTTTCGGAGATAGCACTTTGCCAGCGGCAATGCGCAGTAGGTCAACCCTCGGTAAAGCGTCGAAATCAGCATCGCATGCGCCTTTAAAAAATTCAGTTAGGAGTCGGCCGCCTGGGCCAGGACAGAATGCATGGCCGCTAGCACTTCTTCGGGCTGGGGAATCACGCCCTTGTCGCCCACAGTTGCGCAGGCACTCTCGGAAACCAACGAAAAGAGCTCGGCACTCGTCCCAACAATGATGCCCACGGAAGGGATGCCAAGCGCCGCGCCCAGATGCGTAAGCCCCGTATCAACACCAAGCAGACAACGCGCTCCGGCAATCACTTCCGCAATGGCTCTGAGGCTCAGGCGCGGCAGAACAACCACCTGTCCCGGCACGCTCGAGGCAATCTCTTCGCAATAAGCTCTTTCCTTGTCGTTGCCCCAGAAAAGCACGCTCATGACCCCGTCTTCGGCCAATTCGCGAGCCACCTCCGTCCAACGGCTCTTGGGCCACAGCTTTTCAGCTCGGCTCGTATTCACGGTCAGCGCGGCGTAGGGCGTTCTGACGCCAGTCGGCGTCATCGGCTTGACGTCAAGCCCGTAGTGAAGATCCTCGTCTTGCAGCGTGTACCCCAATGCCTGCGCGGCCATAGTGCGGTAGCGAACCACCGGCACCAGTTTGTTAGATACCGGCAACGTACGGCTGTAAAAGCGTGCCGCCAGAGGTTCCTTGATGTTTTCCTTCGAATAGCCAACGCTCTCGACACCGGCCCAACGCGCCACAACGGCCGTACGGATCAGCCCCTGCAAGTCGATGACAATGTCGTACTTGGCTTCTGCGAGCGCCCGACGAACGGCAATGATCTCGCCTCGCACAGACGCAGAAAAAATGTGCTTGCGCCAACGCCGGAAAGCCGTCACTACAAGCTTGTCCACATAAGGCGAAAGCTTCGGAATGTCAGTTAAGCTCTCCTCGACCACCCAACTCAATTCGCAATCGGGAAAGTGCTTCTTGATGTCGTAGGCCACCGGCAGCGCGTGCACGATGTCACCCATTGACGAAGACTTGATGATGAGAATCTTTTTAGGCATATCCGCTGTTTATTCGTAAATCAAAGAGCGCAAGGCGGCGAACTGCCGCCCCAAGCCGGATTGTTTCGGGCAGTCTCAGATGACCGTCGCTTCGGCGTGGCGCGAAAGCTTCTTGCCAAATTCGACGCCGGGCTGGTCAAACGGATTGATGCCGTAGAGAGTACCGAGCATCGTGGTCTTGTGTTCGTAGAGTGCCATCAGCGCCCCCAGACGAGCCGCATCAAGCTGATCAATGCTGATCGTGGATACAGCATTGAAGCAGTCAGTTTCTTCACGCGTGATCAGCGCTTCGGCCTGAGCCTTGGCGTTGGCAATCAGTACGCGGTGCAGGTCGGCGTGACGGTGACCGGGCTTTTCGCACCACAGGAGATCAATTGAGGTCGATCCAGTGCCTTCGCGCAACCACTGATAGAACGAATGCTGCGATTCGTTGCCGTGACCGCCCCAGATGGCCTGCCCCGTCGCCCCTTCAATGAGCGCGCCGTCAGAGCCCACGTGCTTGCCGAGGCTTTCCATTTCAAGCTGCTGCAGCCACATCACCATGGTGCGCAGACGTTCGTCGTAAGGCAGGAAGCAATGCTGCCCGATACCCAGGCGAGTCGAATTCCAGTAGGAGATCAGGGCAAGCAACAGCGGCAAATTTTCACCGGCAGGAGCCTGCGCCACATGCACGTCCATGGCATGCGCGCCGTCGAGCAGCGCTCGGAACGTATCCGAACCGAGCGCCACGGCATCGGCCAGACCTATGGCGGACCACACCGAGAATCTGCCGCCCACCCACTCCCAAATCGGGAAGAAGTTTTCTTCTGGCAGATTCATTTCGCGGGCGGCATTCTTGTTGGCCGAGACCACCACCATATGACGTGCGCGGTCCTCACCCGAAATGCCGGCTTCCAAAAGCCACTGATCGATGGCGGCGGCGTTGACTGCAGTTTCGCGGGTCGTAAAGCTCTTGGATGAGACAATCACGAGCGTCTTGAAGGGATTGAGGTCGCCCACGATACGGTCAAACGACACGCCGTCGGCTGCAGCCAGAAAGTGCAGCCGCACCTGTTCGCGGGTCGTGCGAAGCGCCTGGTAAACCGTCTTGGGACCCACTTCGGAGCCGCCGATACCCACATTGATCACATCGGTGATCGTATCGCCACGGCAACCGCGGCGGCGTCCCGATCGAACATCGTCGGCAAAGGCGCACATGTGTTCGAGCGCCTCTTGCACTTCCTTGTGAAAAGGCGCACCTACGGCCGGATCGCGCAACGCGGTGTGCAACGCGGCACGGCCCTCGCTGGCATTGACAATCTGGCCTTCTCGCATCGCCGCATTTGCTCCCAGAACGCCCTTTTCGCGGGCGATTTCCAAAAGCGAATTGAAGTCGGCTTCCGTCATACGCTGCCGCCCGATGTCAAGCCTCAGTCCGCAGGCGGGAAAAGTGGTTCGAGAAAGTGTGTCGCGCAAAAACGGAACGGTGTTGGAAGCCATGTTTTTATCTTCTGTTGTTCATCGGTTGCCCGCATCTGGATTGCAGGCGCCACATCTGGAGAGTGTAGCCAAGCGTTGAGCAAAAAGCGTCCTCTGCAAGGTTTGGAAAACTTTGCTTGCACGCATCCAAACAAAATTTCGGCAAACGTCTCCCGAAATCCGGACGCAAAAAGAGCCCGAAAACGCATGTCTCCGAGCTCTCCCAGTCGTCAGGACTTGTCGAAAATCAGTGGTCGGACTTAATACCGGCGCCGCACATCGTGATCAAGGTGTCGGGCGTGGGACCATGCTCCTCGCAGTAGGCCAGATAAGCCGCGTAATTGGCCGCCGTCGTGTGCTCACAGTAAATGCCGCGGGCGGCGATCTTGGCGCGGGCTTCCAAAATTTTTTCTTCCGGCGCACGAACAAACGCGATGTTATGGCGATAGCTCATGTCGAGCAACTCATCGCCACGCATCGGCACGCCGATC
The DNA here is from genome assembly GCF_003472385.1 of Sutterella sp. AM11-39. Classification (GTDB taxonomy): domain Bacteria; phylum Pseudomonadota; class Gammaproteobacteria; order Burkholderiales; family Burkholderiaceae_F; genus Duodenibacillus; species Duodenibacillus intestinigallinarum. The sequence continues at coordinate 185,489 of NZ_QRLV01000002.1, forward strand.
GCAATGCCTTCGGCCATCGTGGGCTTCGGAACAATCGAAGCCGGATGCGCGTCATGCGTTTTGACTGCACGATAAAGCGGATCGCAGTTTTCGCTTTGCAGCGCGATGATCTGCGGAAACTTATCGATTGCACCGGATTTCTCGAGATGTTCGAGCGCCTTGACCACACCGATAAAGAGCGTGCCGTTGCCTACCGGCACGACGATGTGCGCCGGAATGCGCCCGAGCTGCTCAAGCGTTTCGTAGATGTACGCCTTCATGCCCTCGTAGAAGAATGGGTTATAGACATGGTTGGCGTAGTAAGCACCTTCATCGCGTACCTTGGCGCGGCAAACGTCAGCACAATGATCACGCGTGCCCGGTACCACATTGACTTTGGCGCCGTGCGATTCAATCATGCGAATTTTTGAGGGACTCGTGCCTTCGGGAACGAAGATTTCGCACTTGATGCCGGCTCTCGCCGCATAAGCTGCGACAGCATTACCCGCATTACCGCTCGAGTCCTGCACACAGGACTTCACACCGATAGCCTTCATGTGCGCCACAAGCGTTGCTGCTCCGCGATCCTTAAATGAAAGGGTCGGCATCATGTAGTCCATCTTGAAAAGCACGTCATCGTCAAACCGAACGATCGGCGTGTGGCCTTCGCCAAGCGTCACATCGCGCCAGGCGTCACCTTCAAGCGCCATGAAGCGGCGGTACCGGAACTGACTCCATTCTTTATCGTCGATGAGTTCCGGATCCCATGCCTCGGGCGTGAAGTCAAGCTCGAACAAACCGCCGCATTCGCACGTCGGCTGCATCGTCGTCACGGGCGTGCGCTTGCCACACTTTGTGCAAATGAATTCCATCAGAAACCTCCGTCAATAAAACTGTTTCAGTTCAGTTTTTGTCCGTTTTGCGCCGTTCTCGAACGGCATCCAAGTCGCCGTAAAGCGTCGCTTTGGCCAAATTTAATTTCTGCGCTACAAGCTCAATCGAGCCTTTAACAAGGAACACGCCGCGGCGATCCATGAACTCGAGCATTCGCAGACGAGCTTCGCGTGAGAGTCGTTCGCCGCACGCATCTTCCTGCACAATTCGATCCACAAAATCGGCTACGAAATCCTGGACACCTTGTTCGGGAAGCTCTCGAGCGATTTTGTGCGGCATCGTTGCAATTGATGCAGATGTCGACAGGTGTTTGCCGCTCGGGGGTAGTCCCGGCAACAATGACGCCAAATAGTCCATCGCTTGCGTGGCGGCTCGGGTATCCAAGTTGATGCACAAAGCTCCGACCAGTCGCTCCGAATCGTCTCGAATCAAAAGCGTCGAGGAACGGATCAAACGACCGTTCTTCTCAAAATAGTAGTTGGCGAGAATGCCGTCCTCAGGATTGCCGGCTTTAATAGCCTCCTCTATCAAATGCTCGAAACTTTCGCCGACTTTGCGACCGGTCACCACCGGATTGGCAACGTACACAACCGAGCGCTGAGGAACAGTGAGGTCATGGAGCACCACCTCGCAATGGGCGAATGTGCGTACAAGAAGGTCGGCAACGCCAACATACGGTCGAAGAACAGGATGTATGGTCATGCCGATTATTTTATAGAAATTTTTATATAAATCTCATAATTTTTTATGGATTTTTCGACCATAGAGAATAAAAAAAGGCGTCCGCCGCAATCCGGAGGACACCTTTCAGCTCGCGGTTTTTTCACGCAAACCTGTCAATAGCTCTGACTCAGGATGCGATTGAGATCCTTGCCAAGATTGGCAATCCAGCGATTGACGTTGCGGTGCACACACACCACGCCTTCCTTGCCGTAGCAACCATTGCGCTTTTCATCCAGACCGCGGCTCTTGACGTATTCAACTTTGTAGGAACCTTTTCCGTAGGTGACGCTCACTGTTGCCTGATAGTGCAACGAACGGTTGTTGGTCGGATACACCAAAAGCACCTTGCCGGGCTTATCCGAAACGATGCCCCACTTGCGCATCTGCGCGGCCTGCTTGATTGCTTCATGAATGCGCGCATCCGAAGCTTTAAGTCCACTCTGGTCGTACGAAATGACTTCGGCAACGGGAGCAGCCTGCAGCATGCCGCACACTCCCATCAAAAACGCCGCCGTTGCAGCGGCCATCAATGCTCTTCTCTTCATGTTTTTCTCTCCAATGCCACCGAACCGACTGCAACCCACCGTCACAAACCGTTGTTTGCAACTTCCGGATCTGTTCGGCAATGTCAGCGAAAGTTTACCGTCCGTATGCGGCTGCGTGTTTTGGTTCCTTGCTCTCTTTCTCTCCAGATCTCAGAAACTAGAAATCTCATTTTTTGCCAAATCCCGCCCTTTATAATGACTCCTCCTATGGCACGAACGCTCTGCCGCTAAAGGATTTGACCGATCGGCTCCGCCTTCTTGCCTCAGGCATTTCGTCAAACTTCCGTCATCGCTACAAGTCGATCCCATGTCCCGGTCAGCGCTCTACATCCACAGTCTTGGAACCGTTTCGGCCGCCGGCATCGGCTTGCAACAGCTTCGCCAGACCTTGCTCGGTCAACGTTCCTCGGCTATGCGCTTTCACAACGGACTGGCCCCCGATCCGAACAAAGCCTTTTTCTGCGGATTTCTCTCCGATCTGAAGCCGACAAACGACAGCAATCGAACAGCATTGCTTCTCGAGCTCTGCTTGAAGCAGATGCCCGAACTTCACGAGTTACTCCGAACCGTTGCCCCCGATCGCGTCGCCGTTGTGCTCGGTGCCTGCACTTCAGGCATGCATTGCATCGAAGAAGACATGTCCGAGTACGTTCGCACACAACAACTGCCGAAAAATTTTTCCATCCGGAATCTCAATCTTTTTGAACCCGCCCGCTTTGTCGCCGACAAAATCGGGGCGCTCGGCCCCGTCTACACGGTCAGCAACGCCTGCGCCTCCGGCCTGTTGGCTCTTGAAAGCGCCGCTCAACTTCTTTGTGCCGATCTGGCTGATCTGGTAATTGCCGGCGGCTGCGACGGCTTCTGTCAGTTCACAAACGCAGGCTTTTCTGCGCTTTCGGCCGTCAGTTCCGAACCCTGCACTCCCTTTGCCGAAAGTCGCAAAGGCATCAACCTGGGCGAAGGCGGAGCGCTGGTGGCCATGTCCCGTCAAACCTCCGAGGCGCTTCTGGCCTACGGCGGCGCCGGGCTGACAACCGACGCCCACCATCTGTCGGCCCCAGAGCCCGAAGGCATTCAAGCCGCCGAAGCCATGCGTCTGGCGCTGGTTGCGGCCGGCATTGCTCCGACCGACGTTGATCTTGTGCTTGCGCACGGTACCGGTACGCCATTAAACGACAGCATGGAAGCCAAAGCCATTGAAGCCGTTTTCGGCTCAACCACACCTTGCGCTTCGTACAAGGCTCTTTCCGGGCACACCCTGGCCGGTGCGGGAGCGCTTCAGGCCGCCATTGCCGCCGCTCTTTTAACCGACAATCCCGACGGTGTGTTGCCGCCAAGTGCAGGAATCGAAACAACCGATCCCGCACTTGCGCCGGCTCATGTGCTCACGCAGACTCGCGTCCTTGGTCGGGAGATTCGTCACATCGTTGCCAACGCCTTTGCTTTCGGAGGCTCCAACGCTAGCGCTGTTTTCAGTCGAGTTTCGCCATGAGTTCCTTTTGCTGCGATCCTTCCCGTTACCTGCCGCATCGCACTCCGATGCTGCTCATTGACCGCGTGTTGGCGGCAGATGCCGAAACGACTCGCTGCCGCGTGACCGTCAGCGAGCAATGCTCCCTATTTCGTCAAGCCGACGGCTCGTATCCCAACAGTCTCTTCATCGAATTCATGGCGCAGACGGTGGGCGTTTTTGCAGGCATCCGAGACAGCGAGTCGGGCATCGGCCCTCGCGTAGGATTTTTGTTGGGCTCGCGCAAAGTGCAACTGCACAAAAAAAAGCTTGCCGAAGGCGACGTCTTTGACATTGATACGCGCTGCCTCTTTTTCGGACAAGAAGAACTTCCAAGCCAATTCGAGTGCCGCGTGCTCGAAAACAACACCGAAGTGGCCAGCGCCGTCCTCACGGTTTACCGCCCTCGCGACCTTCAAGAATTCGTTCGAACAAACTTTGCATAACAATGACTTCTTCAACCAACCTTACCGTTCTTGTTACCGGCGCCTCCCGCGGCATCGGCCGCGCCATTGCTCTGCAATTGGCCCGCGACGGTTTTTGTGTTGTCGTGCACGGGTCCAAACCGTCGGCCGCACTTGACGAAACGCTCGGGCTGATCACTCAAGCCGGCGGCAAAGCACGCTCGCTTACCTTCGACGTCCGCGACCGAGAGGCCGCTCAACAGGCGCTGCTGGCCGATGTGGAAGCAAACGGCGCCTACTACGGCATTGTCGCCAACGCCGGCATCGCCCGCGACGGCACGTTCGCGGCCATGCCCTCCGAGGACTGGGACAGCGTGATTCATACTGACCTCACAGGCTTCTACAACGTCGTGCAGCCGATGGTGATGCCTATGGTGCGCCGCCGCAAACCGGGGCGCATCGTCGTCATCAGCTCCGTTTCGGGCGTGGTGGGAAACCGAGGCCAAGTGAACTACTCAGCCGCCAAAGCCGGCCTTATCGGCGCGGCCAAGGCGCTTGCCACGGAACTCGCGAGCCGTTCGATTACCGTTAACGCTGTAGCACCGGGGCTGATCGAAACCGAAATGGTTACCGAAGAAGTGCTCGAACACGCCATGCAACTCATCCCGATGCGTCGCATAGGCAAACCCGAGGAAGTCGCAGGCGTCGTCTCTTTCCTGATGAGCGAAGCGGCATCTTATGTGACCCGTCAGGTCATCGGTGTTAACGGAGGTCTGGCATGAGAAAACGCGTTGTCGTCACCGGTTTCGGCGCCATCAGCCCGCTTGGCAACGATTGGGAGTCTGTTTCTGCAAAACTCAAAAGCTGCACCAACGCCGTGCAGGTGATGCAGGAATGGTCCGACATCAAAGGGTTACATACGCGCTTGGGGTGCCCCGCCGCCCCCTTTGAACTCGATCCTGGCAAGTACAACCGCAAAAGCACCCGCAGCATGGGCCGCGTAGGACTTTTGGGCGTTCGCGCCACGGAAGTAGCACTGGCAGATGCGGGACTTCTGGACAATCAGGCGTTTCTGAGTTCGGGAGATCTCGGCATCGCCTACGGTTCGAGTGCGGGTACGCCCTCGGCCGTCGCCGACATCGCAAGCCTCATTTTGAAGCGCTCCACGTCCGACATGAACGCCAACACTTACGTGCGCATGATGTCGCACACGGCGGCGGTCAACATCGGCGTGTTCTTCAAGATCAAGGGCCGCATCATCACGACGAGTTCGGCCTGCACCTCGTCCTCGCAGGCCATCGGATACGCCTACGAATCGATTCTCGCAGGCCGCGCCAAAGCCATGATCGCAGGCGGCAGCGAAGAGCTTGACGCTTCCGACGCCGCCATTTTCGATACGCTTTTTGCTACAAGCACTAACTACAACGACCATCCGGAGCTGTCTCCGCGTCCCTTCGATGCCAAGCGCGACGGTTTGGTGATCGGCGAGGGTGGCTGCACCTTGATTCTCGAAGAACTTGAATTCGCCAAAGCGCGCGGCGCCAAGATTTATGCCGAAGTTCTGGGTTTCGGCACCAACTCCGACGGCACGCACATTACCAGTCCCCAATCCGACCAAATGGCGCAGGCGATGCGTCTGGCGCTTGCTGATGCGGAGCTCAGCGCCGAAGACATCGGCTACATCAATGCTCACGGCACGGCCACCGATCGCGGTGACAGTGCCGAATCACAAGCCATGGCCGCCGTTTTCGGCAATAAAACCCCCGTATCAACCCTCAAGAGCTACATGGGACACACGCTCGGCGCCTGCGGGTCACTTGAAGCCTGGATGTCGATCATGATGATGAATGAGGGATGGTTCGCGCCGACCATCAATCTGGAAGATGTGGCTGAAGACTGCAGTGATCTCGCTTATATCCGTAATCAACCGCTGGAATTGAACACCAACTACATCATGAGCAACAATTTTGCCTTCGGCGGCATCAACACGTCGCTCATCTTCGGCCGATACAAGGAGTAGTCCGATGCCTGTCAAACGCAAACCGGATCAATCCATCATCGAAGCGCTTAACAAGGCGCAGCGCATCGCATTTGGGCCGGTGCTCTTTCAGGCCGTTCGTTCGGCGCTTGCCACTGGGCTTCTATCACATATTTCAGAAGCGCAAGACACCGAAGACGAAGCCGCCCGTGCCTGTGGACTGACGGCATACGCCGTCGGCGTACTCGTTGACGTACTGATCGCAGGCGATGTTCTCACCAAAGCCGCCGACGGCAAACTGGCGCTCACCAAGACCGGTCAGTGCCTGCTTCTTGACGAAATGACCCGCGTGAACTTCAATTTCACGGCCGACGTCTGCTACCGCGGCATGGATCACCTCACCGAAGCGCTCACCGAGGGTAAACCCGCCGGGCTCAAGGAACTTGGCGACTGGGAAACGATCTATCCGGCAATTTCTCAGTTGCCGCACCCGGCGCGCGAAAGCTGGTTTGCGTTTGACCACTACTATTCAGACCGTTACTTTGTGATGCTCGCCGAGGAGTTGAGAGATCGACTCAACCCGCAGACACTTTTCGACGTAGGCGGCAACACCGGCAAGTTTGCGGCCGCCTGCCTCAAAGCCATGCCGCAGACTCGAGTCACGCTGATTGATCTGCCGCAGCAGTGCGCCACGGCGTGCTCCAATTCGATTCTGGCTCCCTTTGCCGACCGATTCTCCGCGGCTGAAGTCGACTGGCTCAAGCCCGATTGCTTTCCCTCCGTTGGGCACAAGGCCGACGTGATCTGGATGAGCCAATTCCTCGACTGCTTCTCGCCCGAAGAAGCCGTTAGCATCCTGCAACGGTGCAAGCCCCTTTTGTCTGAACGCGGTCGCTTTGCCGTTCTTGAATGTCTAGTTGACGGTCAGAAGTTCCCGGCAGCCGGTTTTTCGCTTGCTGCCGTGTCGCTTTACTTTACGACGATGGCCAACGGCAACTCGCGCTTCTACCGCCGCAATGACTTGCTCTCGGTATTCAAGAACGCGGGACTTGATGTCGAATATTGTCGCGATAACGTGGGCGTCAGCCACACGCTCTACATTCTCAAACCGACGGCCGCTAAATGACTGCGATTCGACTCCATGTGTCCGACGTCTCCGTCGTAAGCTCCCGGTGCGACAATCCGGCACTTTGGCGGGCCTGGGCGCAAACTTCCGCACCGGCTCCCCTTGCCGAAACGACGACGAGCTACGCCGCGATTCCCGCCGGCGTGCGCCGTCGTCTGTCGCCTCTAGGCCGCTGCGCGCTCTCGGCTCTGGCTTCTTTGAAGCCCCAAGCCGACGAACCGACCGTCTGGGCCTCAAGCTGGGGAGACATTTCCCGCACATTCAAGCTCACACAAACGCTTTCGCAGCACGAAGACATGAGTCCGGCCGACTTTGCCCTGAGCGTACACAACGCCGTGGGCGCCCAAGCGGCGATTTGGCTCAAAAATCACGCCTCGACTTCGGCTGTGGCCGCCGGTCCTGTCACGGCCTCGTGTGCACTGCTCGAAGCATTTTTGAAACTGCAATCAAGCCCTTCTGTTCTCGTCGTGCGTTATGAAGAATCGATGCCCGAACTCTGGCGTAATAACGACAGCGACAGCGCTCCGCTGCCCTGCGCCTGGGCGCTTCGCCTGACTTCGGCACCGAACGCTCAAACGATCAAGCTGAAAACCGTTGATGCGGCAAACGTGGAAAAAAGCGCCTGCCATATCCTCGACGAAATCCGCTTTCTCATAAACGGCACGGATGCTTACGCCGAGTCTGACGGGGTAAGAGCCTGGCACTGGGGGCGCCTGTGACCGCATTTTTGAGCAAACTGTGGCGAATACCCGCAACCGGCTTTTGCTTTCTGGCCTTTTTTACGGGCGGCATTCTCTTTCGGTTATTAGTCTTCCCGTCCCTGAACACTTTCATTTCGGATCAACGCCGACGAGAATTGCGCGCGCGAAAAGTCGTGCAAGCCAGTTTCTCAGGTTTCGTTCGCATGATGCGCTTTTTGCAGGTTCTCAAGCTTGAAGTCGACCCGCAACTCAAAAAGAGGCTTGCCACGGAGAGCCTTTTTATCTGTGCCTCCCACCCGACGCTCATCGACGTCGTCATCCTGCACAGCCTCATTGAAAACGCCAATTGCATCGTCAAGGCAGCATTGCGCGAATCGTTTGCCCTGAGTTCTCCCGTCAGGGCAGCCAGCTACATTGCCAACGACTCGGGCCCCGAACTGATCGAAGCCTGTGCAGCAAGCCTTGCGCGCGGCGACACGCTCGTCGTTTTTCCTGAGGGCACCCGTTCGGTGCCGGGAAAAGAACCCAAGCTACATCACGGCGCGGCGGCCATTGCCTTAGCTTCCCATCACAACATCACGCCCGTGTGCATCACCTGCACGCCCCCGGCCCTCATGAAGGGAATTTCGTGGTATCAGGTTCCTGAGCGTAAAATGTGCATTTCTGTGCGCGCAGCCCCCGACATCGGGATCGAGCCTTTCTTGGAAGCTGAAAAAGATCTCGGCCGACCGATTGCGGTGCGCCGTCTGACGCAAGAACTCAAAAACCGACTCTTTGCACAGGCCCGATAAAACGACTCGCCCCCAATACAAATGACGAAAGAAGAACTGCAGATCGAACTCAAGGCCTTGATCGTCTCCGCGCTTGGCCTTGAAGACATCAAGCCCGAAGACATCGAAACCGACGCCCCCTTGTTTGTCGACGGTCTCGGTCTGGACTCGATTGATGCGCTCGAACTCGGTCTGGCCATCAAAAAGAAATACGGCATCACCATGTCTGCCGAAAATGAAGAAAACAAGAAGCACTTTGCCAGCGTTGCCGCTCTTGCCGACTTCATCGCCGCCCACAAAGCCGACGCCTCCTAACCTTTTTGATCCTTGACAACTGCCATGGTGACCGAACAACAAATTTTCGACGAACTCAAGCGTGTGCTTGTAGAAACCTTTGAAATCAATCCCGAAGACGTTGTGCCCGAAGCCAAACTCTACGACGATTTGGATCTCGACTCGATCGACGCAGTGGATCTTCTCGTAAAGTTGCGCCCCTTCGTCGGCGACCGAAACATCTCCCCCAACGACTTCAAACAGGTGCGTACTGTGGGAGACCTCGTCAAAGTCCTGGATCAGATCCTCAACGACTAACGCCACTATCCGGCGACCGGAAGGAAAGCGCGACGCTTCCCGCCGACAACACTTTCCCGGAGGGCGGCCGACTTTTAGCGACTCATGATTGTCCGAATCTTTGCCGTCCTCGTTCTTCTGATTTATCCCTTTGCCGTCTGGCAGCTCCTTGAGCGCGGCATGATTGCGAGCGCGGCGCTTTTTCTGGCCGTCGCCGCCCTCTTGAGCGCCTGTATCAAACGTTCCCCCATCGGCTTTATATGCGTGGCCTGCGCTCTGGTTCTTGCGTTTTGCGCGGGCGTGCTCGACATGCAAAACGCGCTCAAGCTCTATCCCGTTTTCGTCAACGCCGCACTGTTTACTGTCTTTGCCGCTTCTCTCAGAGGCACTCCCATGGTGGAAACCTTTGCGCGACTTCGGCATAAAAATCTGCCCGCTCACGCCGTTGTCTACTGTCGCCGCGTCACCGTCGTGTGGTGCGTCTTTTTCATTGTCAACGGACTTGTCGCACTCGATTCGGCGATCTTTCGCAGCGACGCCTGGTGGGCCTTATACAATGGCGCTGTCAGCTACGTGCTGATCGCAATGCTTTTTGCCGCAGAATTCGCCGTGCGAATGTACGTACAGCGAAAACACGAAGCTTCCGGAGAAACGCCTTGACTGACTGCTCCCGCGTGCTGCCAGAGGCAGCCGACGACAATCGTGCCTTTACCGTTTCAGACGCCGGCGTACGCACGCGCCGCGACTTTGCGTTAGCGGCCGCCGGCTGGAAGGCTGCCGTGCAAGCCAGCGGCGCCAAAGCCGTGGCTCTCTATTTTTCCGACATCTTCGACTCCGCCGCTGCGCTTTTCGGCTGCTGGGCGGCAGGTGTTCGAGCCGTGCTGCCCGCAGATACGTCCGAAGCGCTTGTTGAACGATTGAAGGCCGAAGTGCAGGCTGTGGCAGGCGAATTTCCAGTCGGCTGCCCCATTGCTTCGCTCACCTGTCAGCAAGCAAGCGAACCGTGCCGCGACGTCATCGATGCATCCAAGCCGCTCGTGGCTCTTTTCACGTCCGGCTCGACGGGCACGCCCACCATGGTGGTCAAACGCTTAAGCCAGCTTTTCTGTGAAATCGAGAGCATCAATGCGCGCGGTCACGGCCAGGAAAAAGAACTCACCGAAAACACGGTGGTCTTCTCTACCGTGTCGCAGCAGCACATCTACGGACTGCTCTTTGCATTGCTGTGGCCGCTGCGTTCGGGCCGAGCCGTCTGGCACACCCGCATTCTCTATCCCGAAGAACTGCTCGGACACATCTGCAAGGTCAACGAAGCCGCTTGGATTGCCAGTCCCGCGCATTTAAACCGCCTGCCCGAGCATCCGCTCTGGGCAAAAGTGCGCCCGCTTTTGCGCGCCATCTACTCAAGCGGCGGCCCCTTAAGCGACGAAGGGCTTAAAACGACGCTTCTTCGCACCGGCATCGCTCCCGTCGAACTTCTCGGCAGTTCCGAATCCGGCGGTATCGCCTGGCGTAAGCGATCCGTTGAAGCCGACGGCCGCATCATCGGCACCGGATATCGTCCGCTTCCCGCCACGCAAATTCGGATTGAAAACTCGCTTTTGGTTATTAAAAGTCCGCAGCTCTCAACGAACGACTGGGAGACCACGGCCGACATGGTCTCGCTCAACGCCGACGGCGAAACGTTCACGCTGCTAGGCCGCGCCGATCGCATCGTCAAGATCGAGGGTAAGCGCGTGTCGCTCAAAACGGTAGAAAACGCACTTCTAGCCACCGGGCTCGTTTCCGAAGTCAAGGCGTTCAGCCGCAAAACCAACGCTCAGAGCACGGTCGAGCGCATCGCTGTTGCCGCCGTCACAACTCCCGAAGCAAGTCGCCTGATTCTGCGCGCAGGAAAGCGCGCCTTGGTCGACACGCTGCGTGCGGAACTTCTCAAGCACATCGAACGCGTTTGTCTGCCGCGCCAGTGGCGTTTTACCTGGGCACTGCCGCAAAACGCACTCGGAAAGGCAACAACGCAGGCCGCCGATATGCTCTTTTCGCATCAGGCACCGCAGGCTGTTCTGCTGGTAGCGTCCAATGCCGATGCCGCCGACATGGTGCTTTCGGTACCCGCCGATTCTCCTTACTTTGAAGGTCACTTCCCGGAATTTGCTCTGCTCCCCGGTGTAGTGCAGGTACAGTGGGCTAAAGACATTGCGTGCCGGTATTGGAATCTTGAAGCCAACCTTCTCGGCGTGAAGGCGCTCAAATTCATGTCTCCGATTCGTCCCGACGACACCGTCATACTCAAGCTCTCCCGCAGCGCTGCCGGCGTCGCCTTCGTCTACCAAAAGCCCGACGGCAGTACGCTTTCGCGCGGTACGCTCGTGATGGAGACGGAGAAATGAGCCTGAACACATTTCGCCCCGTAGCCCTGATTCCGGCCTACAACCATTATCAAGTCATTGACGAACTGCTCGATGCGCTGGAGGCTCTCGACTTACCCGTTATTCTCGTCGATGACGGCAGCAACGATCTATGCGCCCGCTCGCTGGACGTTTCTGCTGCATCGCATCGGAAGGCAAGTCTCGTGCGCCTTGCGAAAAACGGCGGCAAGGGAGCGGCGGTGATTGCCGGACTATACGTTGCCGACAACATGAACTTCACGCACGCGATCCAAATTGACGCCGACGGGCAGCACGATCTCGCTGCCGTCACCGACTTTTTGGATCAAGCTCGCCACAACCCGCAGGCACTTGTCTGCGGCTATCCCGTTTACGATCAGACGGTCCCCTTAGCTCGTCTTTGGGGTCGAGAACTCACCAACTTTTGGGTGCATGTCAACACGCGCTCGAAGGCGCTCAAAGATGCCATGTGCGGTTTTCGCGTCTATCCGATTGCGCAAACGCTACCCGTTTTGCCTTCCGTTAGGACTCGGCGCATGGATTTTGATCCCGACATCGCCGTTCGCCTGCTTTGGGCCGGTGTCCCGGTCATCAACCGACCGGTGCGCGTCACCTATCCCAAGGACGGCATTTCTCACTTCCGAGGCTTCTCGGACAACATGCGCATCAGTCGCTTGCACGCTGGGCACTTCTGCACCATGCTGTTGCGCCGCATGGGACTGGCAAAGTAACCATGGCTGCCAAGCATTGGTCCGAAACACAGGAAAAGACGAACACGGCAGGCATTTCGCTGCTTCTTACCGTTTTTCGCCTCGGCGGACGCACGCTTTTTCACCTCAGTCTGTGGCCCGTCATCGTTTTTTACTGGCTCGTGAGTCCCACGGCGCGACGCGCAAGCCGACTCTATCTTGATCACGTCGCGCGCACAAAAAAAGAACCGCGTCCGAGCTGTTTGGCGACACTCAAGCACATCTGGCGCTTTGCCGACACGATTCTCGACAAACTGCTGGCTGTCTCGGGCTTTTTTACTGCAAAAGACCTAGCTGTTGAAGGCGTCCCCGAACTCCTCGCCGACCCCAGAGGAGCAATCATCATCACAGCACACACTGGCTGTCAGGAGCTCTGTCAATTCATCGGCGAAACTGAACTGGAAAAAAGCGAAGCCACCAAAAATCGTTTAGTCTACGTGCTCACGCATACAGCACACGCTGCGCGTTTTACCGAAGTTGTCTCCAAACTCAATCCTAAATTTGCCGTACGTCATCTTCAGGTGACCGATGTGGGCCCTCAGACGGCCGTACAAATGTCTGAAATCATCGAAGCCGGTCATTGGATCGTGATCGTCGCTGACCGCACTCCGATCGGTTCTTCAGCCTGCGTACGCGTTCCCTTTTTGGGAGAAGAAGCCCCCTTGGCGCTCGGCCCGTTTCTGCTCGCCACACTTCTGAAATGTTCGGCCTGGAGCATGATCTGCACACGGGAAACGGAACCTCAAAGCGCGGCGCGCTACCGCGTCTCGTTTACGCGCATCTACGACGGCGTCCCTGTTGCTCGTGCCAAACGCTCGCAAACGCTTTCGGCCATGGCCAATGCCTGGGTACGGACGCTGGAATCCCGACTTTTAAAAAGTCCCTACGACTGGTTCAACTTCTTTGACTTCTGGCATCCTGCGCAAAGTCGACTGGCGCAGAAAAGTCGACGTCCTCAGGCACAGCAAAACCAATCAACTGCAAACAACGCCGACCTTTCCGAGTAAATTCACCTCTCACTGACACATGCGGAATTCCGCGGCCTTTCGTTAAAATGGGCGGCGAGCTTAAAGCGCGAATTTTCACCGGCTCCAAGCCGTCGCGCTTTTGATATTTGAAAGGAAATTCATGGATTCATCCGTTCTTGCCGACAAACGCGTTCTCGTGGTCGGCGACTGCATGCTCGATCAGTATTGGTTTGGCGACGCCGAGCGCATTTCTCCCGAAGCGCCGGTTCCCGTTGTGCGAGTACTGCGCACCGACGCCCGTTTGGGCGGCGCCGCCAATGTCGCGCTCAACATCACCACACTCGGCGCCAAAGCTTCTCTTATGAGCGTTGCCGGAGAGGATGAAGCCGGCCACACGCTACGTTCGCTTCTGGAAGCTTCCGGCATTGAATCGCTGCTTCAGACCGATCCTTCGATCAAAACGACCGTCAAGCTGCGCATCATTGCGCGCCAGCAACAGATGTTGCGCGCCGACTTTGAAGACGCGCCAACGCGAGAAGTTCTGGCAGCCATTCTCGGTTCGTTCAACGAGCAGGTCGAACGCGCCGATGCCGTGGTTCTCTCCGACTACGGCAAGGGCGGCCTCAATCACATTCGCCAGATGATCGAACACGCCCGTCAAGTCGGCGTCCCCGTTTTGATTGATCCCAAGGGAAGCGACTATAGCCGCTACAAGGGCGCCACGCTCATCACGCCCAACCGAGCGGAACTCGCTATGGTCACCGGCAGTTGGTCGTCTGAAGAAGAATTGCGCAACAAGGCACAGCGCCTGCGCGAAGAGCTCGACCTAAAGGCTCTGCTTCTGACCCGCAGCGAAGAAGGCATGACGCTTTACTCGGCCGACGGTGAACTCACCGTTCCCGCCCAGGCGCGCGAAGTGTTCGACGTCTCGGGCGCCGGCGACACCGTGATTGCCGTCACGGCCGCCATGCTTGCCGCAGGTGCCGACCTACAGGAAGCCGTTCGCATCGCCAACCGCGCCGGCGGCATTGTCGTGGGCAAGCTCGGCACCGCTTCCGTGAGCTACAAAGAACTTTTCGAAGGGGAACACTAATGTCCATTCTGGTTACCGGCGCGGCCGGCTTCATCGGCTGCAACAACGTGCTCGAACTCAACCGCCGCGGCTATAAGGACGTCATTGCCGTAGACAATCTCACCAAGAGCGAAAAGTTTCTGAATCTGGCCAAATGCTCGATCAGCGACTATTTCGACAAGAACGACTTCATCGAACGCGTTCGCCGCGATGAGCTGCCCGTTCCCGAAGTGATCTTTCATCAGGGTGCCTGCTCGGACACGATGGAAACCGACGGCCGCTACATGATGGAGAACAACTACCGCTACACGCTCGACCTCTTTAACTGGGCTCAGAAGCACCGCGTTCCTTTCATCTACGCGAGTTCCGCGGCCACGTACGGCGCCTCGCAGGTTTTCGTCGAGGACGTCGCCTACGAAGGTCCGCTTAACGTCTACGGCTACTCGAAGTACTTGTTCGATCAGGTGCTGCGCGCCAACATGAAGTCGCTTACGGCTCCCGTCGCCGGCATGCGTTATTTCAATGTCTACGGTCCGCACGAACAGCACAAGGGCCGCATGGCCTCCGTTGCCTTTCACCAGTATTTCCAGTTCAAGAAAGAAGGGCGCGTCAAGCTCTTTGAAGGCTGCCTCGGCTACGGCAACGGCTGCCAGATGCGCGACTTCGTCTTTGTCGAAGACGTCATCGACATCGCCATGTACTTCATGACGGCGGGCAAATCGGGCATCTTCAACTGCGGCTCAGGCCGCGCTCAGCCCTTCAACGACGTGGCCCTTACGGTGGTCAATTCGCTTTCGGGCACTGACTATACGCTTGAGGAAGCCGTTTCCAAGGGACTGATCGAATATATTCCCTTCCCCGAAGCTCTTAAGGGCAAGTATCAGGCTTACACCCAAGCGGATCTCACCAACCTGCGCGCAGCGGGTTATGAAGGCGAACTGCACACCGTGCAGCAGGGTACGGCCAAGTACATGCAGTATCTGAGCGAAACCTATCCCACGGGAGAGCGTGCCTGACGATGCGCAAAGCCGCTTTTCTCGATCGCGACGGCGTGATCAACATCGATCACGCCTACGTGTGCCGTCGCGAGGATTTCGAGTGGGTTGAAGGTGTTTTGGACGCCGCTCGCAAGCTTTACGAAGCGGGCTACGCGCTCGTGGTCGTGACCAACCAGTCGGGCATCGGCCGCGGCTACTACACGGAGACCGATTTCGAGGCGCTCAACGTCTACATGTGTCGGATGTTTGAGGAAGCAGGAGCCCCTTTGGCCGGCATCTACTTCTGCCCGCACCATCCGGAAAAAGCGCTCGGCCAATACAAGGTCGCTTGTACCTGCCGCAAGCCTCAGCCCGGCATGATTCTGCGAGCCGCCGAAGAGATGGCCATCGATCTGTCGCAAAGCATTCTATTCGGCGACAAGGAAAGCGACATGAAGGCCGCGCAGGCCGCAGGCATTCCCCGCCGCATTCTGCTCGGCAAGGACGGTCTTGAAGCACCGCAAACAACCGATGCCGGCACCGGCGTCTCCCGTTCGCTTGCCACGGCGGTGGCCGAACTCGGCCTCTGAGTCTTTCCGCAGTCCGCTTGAACAAACGGCAGAGCCGCCCGAAAAGCTGCTCTGCCGTTTTGCTTAGAGTGCTTATTGCCTCTTAGGACGTCGTACCACCGCCCACCTGATGCGCCGGACGTCCCTTGGCTCTTTCCTTGGCGCGTCGGGCAAAGATCCAGCCCAACAGCACCACCAGAATGGCACCGACCACCGCGGCAGGATAGTGATAGGCCGCCGCATCCGGGAAGTGCTTGACAACAAAGCCGTCGGAAGTCACCAGACCGCCGCCGATCCAGCCCAACAGACCGCCGCCGATCCACACGATCACGGGGAAGCGATCAAGCAGTCGAAGAACGATCTGGCTGCCGAACACAATAAAGGGCACGGAAACCAGAAGACCGAAGATCACCAACATCGTCTGATGGTCATCGTGAGCCTGCTGAGCGGCGCCCGCAATGGCAATCACGTTGTCGAGACTCATCACGAAGTCGGCCACAATAATCGTCTTAATAGCCCCCAAGAGCTTGGCCGAGCCCTCAATCTTTTCGCTTTCGTGTTCGTCTTCAGGCACCAAAAGCTTGACACCGATCCACACGAGAAGCGCCGCACCCACCATCTTTAGGAAGGGCAGATCGAGCAGCATGACGGCAAACGTGATGAGGATCACGCGCAGCGCAATCGCGCCGAACGTACCCCAAAACACGCCCTTCAGGCGCTGTTCGTGCGGCAGATTGCGGCAAGCGAGCGCAATAACGACCGCATTGTCGCCGCCGAGGAGAATGTCGATCATGATGATCTGACCGACGGCACCCCAATGAAGATTAACCAATAGATCCCACAGCCATTCCATGGTGGAAATTGCTCCTGATTTTTTGATTTACGGATGTTGTGCGCAGACCGGCTCACATCGGATCGGCGCGCCAAGTTTGCTTATCCTATCTCAACAAAATTAGCCTTGTCTTTGTTTGTGCGGGCTTTTGCGGGTTTTTCAGAGGACGGAGGCAAGCAGTTTGCCAATTTCCGACGGATCTCTCGTTGTACGGATACCGCAATCGTTGAGGACTCGGATCTTTTCTTCGGCCGTTCCTCGGCCCGCGTCAATGATGGCACCTGCATGCCCCATGCGCTTACCGACCGGGGCCGTCACACCGGCAATGAAGCCAACAACGGGCTTGGTCATGTTGTCGCGTGCCCACTGCGCCGCAATTTCCTCGTCGCTACCACCGATCTCACCGATCATGACCACTGCGTCTGTTTCCGGATCCTCATTAAAGAGTTTGAGCACATCGACGTGCTTTAAACCGTTGACCGGATCACCTCCGATACCCACGGCCGTCGACTGGCCCAGTCCAAGGTCGGTAAGCTGCGCCACTGCTTCGTACGTAAGCGTGCCGGAGCGGCTTACCACACCAATGCGGCCCTTGCGGCAAATATGCCCTGGCATGATGCCGATCTTCATTTCTTCGGGCGTGATCAGACCCGGGCAGTTCGGCCCCAGCAGAAGCGTCTTACTGCCGAGTTCGCGCATACGGCTTTTCACGCGAAGCATATCAAGCACCGGAATGCCTTCCGTGATGCAAACGACCAGATCAAGCTCAGCTTCCACAGCTTCAAGAATCGCTGCAGCTGCGCCCGCCGGCGGCACGTAAATCACGGACGCATTGGCGCCGGTGGCGGCTTTAGCCTCGGCAACCGTGCCGTAGATCGGAATGCCGTCCATATCGGTGCCCGCCTTGCGGGGATTGACGCCGGCCACAAAGTTGTCGGGGTTGGCGTAGGCGCGACAGGCTCGAGTGTGAAATGCCCCCGTCTTGCCGGTCATGCCCTGCGTGATCACGCGCGTGGAGCTGTTGACAAGAATGCTCATTTCGCACCTCCTTGCGCGGCTTCCACGGCTTTATGCGCCGCCTGCGCCATGTTGTCGGCCATGATGATCGACAGGCCGCTTTCGGCAAGAATCTTGCGGCCGATCTCCTCGTTGGTTCCGTTCATGCGGATCACCATCGGAACGGAGAGCTTGGCGCGGCGGCACGCCTCCACGATGCCCTCGGCAATCGTGTCGCAGCGCATGATGCCGCCGAAAATATTAACGAGCACCGTGCTCACCTTCGGATTGGACAGCATGATTTCGAAAGCCGACGTCACCTTCTCGACCGTTGCGCTGCCGCCGACGTCAAGGAAGTTGGCAGGTTCGCCTCCGTAAAGCTTGATGGCATCCATTGTGGCCATAGCAAGACCTGCGCCGTTGACCATGCAGGCAATGTTGCCGTCGAGTGCGATATAGCTCAGCTGACTTGCCTTAGCTCGCATCTCCAGCGGATCCTCTTCACTCGGATCACGCAAAGCCTCAAACTCCGGATGGCGCCACAGAGCATTGTCGTCGAACGTCATCTTGGCGTCGAGCGCCTGAAGCGAGCCGTCAGCAAGCAGCGCAAAAGGATTGACCTCAACGAGAGAGGCATCGTTGTCAACAAACACGCGATAGAGCCGTCGGAAGAAATCGGCAGCCTTCTCCACAGTCTCGCCGGCAAAGCCCAACACCTTAGCAAGTGCCAGCGAGGCTTCGTCGGTCAGGCCGATGCCAGGATCAACGGCAAGCTTCAAAAGAGTTTCGGGCTTGGTCTTGGCGACCTCTTCGATGTCCATCCCGCCACTGCAGCTTGCCATCAGGCAAATCGTCTGCGTGACGCGATCAACGAGCACAGCGGCATAGAACTCAGCTGCGATGTCGGCCGCCGCTTCGATATACAGACGCTCGACACGCTTACCCTGCGGTCCGGTCTGCGGCGTAACCAACACCTTTCCCAGAATGTCGGAAGCTGCCGCTCTAACTTCTTCCAAGGAACGGGCAATTTTGACGCCGCCCGCCTTGCCGCGGCCGCCCGCGTGAATCTGAGCCTTGACTGCCCAACAGCTGCCGCCGATTTGCTCGGCCGCCTCCACCGCCTCTTCGACGGAAAACGCCGGACGCCCGGCGGCGACAGGAATCCCTGCCGCCGCAAAAAGCGCCTTGGCTTGATACTCATGAATTTTCATTTTTATTCAGGAACCGGCACATGATCCGTTTTACAACGCATCGAGCTCCCACTCTGCCGGTTCCACTCCCTGTCAAAAAATCTATTGCTTAGCCGAACAGGCCGCCGAGGGCGACGATCAGCACGAACAAGGGCGAAATAACGCCAATCAGAATGCGTGCGGCCTTAAGCCACGAGTCCGAAACGCCTCCTTCGTAATTGAGCTGATTGCGCATCACGGGCCAAGCCACCCAAGCTGCAGCAATTGCGATGCCGAAGGTCGACAAAGGCATGCCGACGTTACTCGTGACGAAGTCAAGCAGATCGAAAATGTTCTTGCCGAAGAACTTCACGTCAGACCACGCACCGAAGGAAAGGTTGGCAATCAAGCCGACAACGGCGGCTCCGGCAACAGTCGTGAAGATAGCGGTGCGGCGCGGCAGATTGAATTCCTTACTGAGTAAAGCGGTGCAGGCTTCAAGCATCGACACCGAGCTCGTCAGGGCCGCCACGACAAGGCACACATAGAAGAACACTGCAAAAAGCTGCCCCATCGGCATCTTGCTGAAGATGGCGGGCATCGTCACGAACGTGAGCCCGGGACCAGCGGCCGGATCGAGCCCGAAGGCAAACACGGCGGGCATCACCATCAGGCCTCCCAGCAGAGAGGAGAGGATGGCAAGCACCGCCACCCAACCGACACTGCCGGGAAGATTGGCCTTGTCGGACAGATACGTACCGTAGGTGATCATGGTACCGGCGCCAAGCGACAGCGAGAAAAAGCAAAAGCCCATGGCGTTAAAGAGCGCCGAACCGCTGAAGTCTTCCCAGCGGGGCATAAAGAGAAATTTCACGCCTTCCCAACCGCCGGGCAACGTGACGCCGCGAATAATGAGCACGATCATCAAAACGAAAAGCGCCGGCATCAGCACCTTGGCAAAGCGCTCCACCCCCTTGTCGATGCCGCGCAACACGACAATGGCCGTGATGAACAGGAAAAGCAGCAGCATCAGATAGGAGCTCACGCCATCGGAGACGAAAGCCCCGAAATAAGCCCCCAGCTGCTCGGGCGCGATCTTGAGACCGGCGCCGGTTGCCGCATCGGCGGTGTACTTCAGACACCAGCCGCCTACGATCGAATAGAAAGAAAGAATCAAGAAGACAGTAAAAACGCCGATGCCGCCGAAAATGCCCCAGGGCTTGCCGCAAACGTTGTTAAGGCTACCCACCGGGCCGCTGCGACCGGCGCGCCCCATCGCGAATTCAGCAAGCAAGAGCGCCATGCCGACCGTGACGGTAAAGAAGATATAAGGAAGCATGAACACGGCGCCGCCGTTGGTGCCGGCCATGTAGGGGAACTTCCAAATGGCCCCAAGCCCGACGGCCGAACCCGCCGAAGCCAAAATAAATCCCAGGCGTGATCCGAAATTTGTCTGTTTGGTGCTACCTGACATATGAAACTGACCGTTTTTTATTGTGATTGTGGTTTCGAGGATGAAACACTACGGTCTAAGTTTCGGGAGGCACTTACTGCCCAACAGGATTTCGACCGCAGGTTCCTTTGATTTGATGGCGCATTAGTCATCCTCGTCTTTGCAAGCTTCTTCGCGAGCTTTATCAAAGACTCGTTCAATCATATCAAAGCCAAACCCACGGGCGGCTAAAAATCTCGCCTGTCTTGTCTTCTCTTTGTAGTCTTCGGGAGGATTCCCGTAACGTCGACTCCAAACGACCCAGGCCCGTTCAAACTCGTCGCCTGCTTCCTGTAAGGCCTCTTGGACCTCCTCGGCTCCAATTCCCTGCATGGACAATTCGTAAGCCAGGCGTCTGTTCCCATAGCGGGCGCTTCGCATCCGCACGCGGCTTCTGGCATATCGCTCGTCGCTCAGGTAGTTCTTACTTTCGAGCGCATCGAGCACATCATCTACTTCAGCAGCTGATTGTCCT
Source organism: Sutterella sp. AM11-39 (assembly GCF_003472385.1). Classification (GTDB taxonomy): domain Bacteria; phylum Pseudomonadota; class Gammaproteobacteria; order Burkholderiales; family Burkholderiaceae_F; genus Duodenibacillus; species Duodenibacillus intestinigallinarum. Next base: position 206,375 of record NZ_QRLV01000002.1, read on the forward strand.
TCTTCCAGAGCATGAACCAGCTTTTCCCGCAGTTCCTTGCGCGAATATTCCCGGCGCGATAAAGCGTCAATGCCCCGCGCCATAAGGCTGCGGGGCTGATTCTCGTTGGCCGGACGTTTCGTGTCCGTTGTCATGTGTTTGGGTTATTCGTAGAAGTCTTCGGGTTCGAGCAAATCCTCATCCGGAGAGGGTTCACGCACGGGCGTTGCCTTGCTGCTCTTGGCTGCCTTCGGAGCTTCGGGCTTGGGAGCCGGTTCTCCAGGAGTAAGCGACGTCGGACGCCCCTTCATGCCGCGCAGTTCACGAATTTTGTTTTCGATTTCAAGCGCTTTTTCCGGATTAGCTATCAGCCATTCGCGGGCCTTGTCCTTGCCCTGGCCGATGCGCGTTCCTTCGTAGCTGTACCAAGCACCCGATTTGCCGACTACTTCAAGTTCCACACCCAAATCGAGAAGTTCGCCTTCACGCGAGATACCTTCACCGTAGAGAATATCGAAGCTTGCCTTCTTGAAAGGAGGTGCCACCTTATTCTTGACGACCTTGACGACCGTTTCGGCACCGTAGATTTCTTCTCCCTTCTTAAGGTTGGTCTTGCGGCGAATATCCACACGAACGGTACTGTAGAACTTGAGTGCGTTACCGCCTGTCGTCGTTTCGGGGTTGCCGTAGGAAACGCCGATCTTCATACGGATCTGGTTAATGAAGATCACCAGCGTCTTGGTCTTCTTGATGGAACCCGTGAGCTTACGAAGAGCCTGGCTCATCAGACGGGCCTGAAGGCCGGGAAGCGCCTCACCCATATCGCCTTCGATTTCACTGCGCGGCGTGAGTGCAGCCACCGAGTCGATCACCACCAGATCAACCGAACCGGAACGCACCAGCGCGTCCGTGATTTCCAAAGCCTGTTCGCCGGTGTCGGGCTGCGACAGCAGCAGATCGTCAAGCTTGACACCTAAGTGCTGAGCATACGAAACGTCCAAAGCATGTTCGGCGTCAATGAAGGCGCACGTGCCACCAATTTTCTGCATTTCGGCAATGATGTGCAGCGTAAGCGTCGTCTTACCGGAACTTTCCGGACCGTAGATCTCGACGATACGTCCGCGCGGCAAACCGCCCACGCCCAAAGCCAGGTCAAGGCCCAGAGAACCGGTGCTCACCACCTCAACATCCTCGGTCTGGGTACCCTCGCCCATACGCATGATCGAGCCCTTACCAAATTCCTTTTCAATGTAGGACAAGGCCGCGGCCAGCGCCTTTTTGCGTTCATCCGCATCATTGACGCGCTCAACTCGCGTTTCCGCGCTCGTATTCTTTTTCTTCTCAGCCATCTCTCTATTTCCTTTTGTTTAGGAATTGGTTTTTCAAAAAATATCGATAGATATTTTCTATCACCAATTCCCTGCACTCTATTCCCTTTGTTCTGAGGATCAACATTTGATCATTTCAGATCGACAAAGATCCACAAACCCAATAACGAAGCCGATAACATCAAAAAACATTTCGCATCGTTACTGCGCATAATGCACGAAATTTTTCAGAAATGCGAGACAATTTTAGGTCAATTTTGTTAGGGTTTACCCAGACTAATGAGACAGGCTCAAAGTTTTGAAAAATAAAAATATCTATGATCCACTCAAGTCAGAAAAAAATTTTGCTTCTGCCCCTTGACAAGCATTTTTGGGTTCTTCATAATGCGGTTCTCGGTTGATCGTCGTTCCTCTCAGAACTAAGGCAGACCGCCTGATACGGGGGTCGTTAGCTCAGTCGGTAGAGCAGCGGACTTTTAATCCGTTGGTCGTGAGTTCGAATCTCGCACGACCCACCACTTCGATTAATCGCCTGGGAGCGTAGCTCAGTTGGTAGAGCAGCGGACTCTTAATCCGTCGGTCCAGAGTTCGAGTCTCTGCGCTCCCACCATATTCCAACCCGTAGCATCGAAAGATGCTGCGGGTTATTTGTTTCCGGCAGGCTACAATGTGCCCGACTTTCGTCGAGGCTACTCTCTTTATCCAGTTCCATGCGTCTTCGTTTCGTCCTGCCCTGTCTCCTGATTGCAAGCATCCCAGCGTTCGGTCAGTCCTCCTCTGAATCCGAAGCCTGCTTGCGCAACATCGCGGAAGTTTTGCAACCACAGGCTCGGTTGACGGCCGACTTCCGGATGCAGAAGTTCGTGCCGGGCGTTACCCGCCCATTACCGGGCAAAGGACGCGTGGTGTCCGACCCCGTTGACGGTCTGATCTGGGAAACCACCTTTCCGTTGCAGCATGTCCGCGTATTCGGCAAAAAATACTATGCCGTAACCGACGAAAAGGGCGAGCTGAGAGTGCATGAGCATCAAGCCGCCGATTTCATGAGTGATCTGACTTCTCGGTCATCCGAAGAACTCATCATGCTCCTGAACCGCTCTTTTTTCGTTTCCTGTTCGAAAAAAGACAACGCGTATTCGCTCATCCTGTCGCCCAAAAACGGAACGCTTGCCAACTATCTGACGGAATTTGCACTTGCCGCTCAGGACGGCAAGGTCACGCACGCTACCATCACTCAAACCGACGGCACGATCACGCGTCTTCAGTTTGACAACGTGAAGCTTCCGGCCGAAGCTGCGGCACGGGACGACGCTTTTTTTGCCCGCGTGAGGTAACCGCACCATGAAGCTCATCGGCAAGCTGTGGCTCCTGTTCTTTGTAGCCGTGGTGCTTATGGGCGTGGTGCAGTTTTCGCCCTCGAACATCCACACCGACATTCGAGCCCTGCTTCCGACGTCAACCGATTCGGCATCGGCCGACAAAATTCTCGCGCACAGCACGCAAGCCTCCCGCGACATCTGGGTCTTGGTCGGCTCCAAAACAATAGAAAGGGCCGCCATCGCCGCAAACATAATCACGCAGACGCTAGCTCAAGAGGGACTGCAAGCCTCTCAGCCTTCAGAAGCTTTTGACGTTAAGGCCTTTGCCAAAGCGTTGTTGCCGTACCGCGGTGGGTTCCTTTCACCAGATGATCAGGCGTTTCTAGCCGCAGCCAAGGACGAGGATCTCCTGAGGCGCAGCCTTGCGCTTCTCTACCGTCCCTTTGCAGCTTCTTTTGCGCCGTTTCAGGACGATCCCCTGGGTACCTTCGAAAATGCTCTTCTGAAAAGCGCCGCTCAGTCGCCTTTTCAATTTTCGGGTCCTTGCGTCAGCCTTCGCACTTCCCCAGACGGTCTGAACTACTGCGCACTCAGCATTCGCAGCAGTGAATCGATGGGAGCGGTTGACGACATGCCGGTCACCAAGGCATTGGACACAGCCCGACAAGCCGTTCTTGCAGCTGATTCCGATGCGCGCATCCATAGCGCCGGTGTAACCCTCATCAGCGAAGAAGCCGCTTCAACCGCCTCTTCGGAAGCCACACTCATCGGCGCCATATCCGCTGCGGCAATCATTTTGCTGGTGATCATCTTCTTTGCGCGCGTGGCGCCGCTATTGCTCACGCTGGTTGTCCTTGCCGCCAGTCTTATTTTTGCCGCCTCAAGCGTGGTGGTTCTTTTCGGCGAAGTTCACATCTTAACGTTGGTGTTCGGCGCCACTCTTTTGGGTATATGCGTTGACTACGTCTTTCATATGCTGTGCGCAACGGCTACGGGTCTGTCCGGCCCCGAGGCCGGAGCAAAGCTTCTCAAGCCCCTGTCACTTTCGCTTCTCACCACCGGCATCGGCTACGCCGTGATGATCTTTTCTCCCATGCCGGGCTTGCGTCAAATGGCCGTCTTTTGCATCGCGGGCCTTATGGCCGCCTACTGCAACATGCTGTTTGTGGCAGGCAGTTTTTTGCGCGCCGATATACCCACGCGTGCCGCTGCCGCATTCTCTCGAGGCTTTGCGCAACTGCCGCGAGCCAAGGGCATAGCAAAGGCGGCGTTCGTTGTTTGTTTGCTGATAGTCTCGGTGTTCGGTGCCCTGCAACTCAAAACACAAAACGAACTCGCGCTCCTCAATCGAATCCCGGCACACCTGATGGCTGATATGCAATTTGTCGGCAAAGCTCTGTCGCCTGTCAGTCCCGGACAGCTGTTCGTAATCCAGGGCAATGACACCGAAGCTGTGCTGCAAGCCCACGAGCTACTGCAAAAACATCTCGCGCAGTTGGCTGCCAACGGCGTGATCGGCACTGCCCCCAACCCGACTGCCTTGCTACCTTCCCGAAAATCACAGCAACAGGCGCGCACGCTGACGAAACCGGCAACCCACCGCGCTCTGACACTAACTAAGGAAACGCTTAAAAGTGATTTTCCCGCTCCATCGGCAGACGATTTGCTTTTGACACTTTCTGCCTTCAAAACCATCGCGCCGCAATCTCTGACGCACTTCTGGTTATCGGATACAAGCCTTTTGGTGCCTCTTTCCGGCGTCACGGCAGAGTCGTTGCCGCATCTGCAAAAGGTTGCCGATGAAATCAACGGTGTTCGCTTCGTGAACACCACGGCTGAAGTGGCAGACAGCCTTGCGACCTATCGCAACGGCGTTTTATACGCTCTGCTCATTGCTCTGGGCGTCATCGGCGCAATTCTCGCGTTCAGCATGCGGCGGAGATTCATTGACTTCTGGGCACCGACGGCTCTCTCGATTGCGCTGACGTTTGGTTTGTGCGGCTTTGCCGGCATTCCCCTCTCGCTTTTTTCCGTTCTGCCGCTGGTGCTGGTTGTGGGGCTCGGCGTTGATTACGCCATCGTGCTTTACAGCGAGGACAACGCCGTTGCCGCCCGCAATTCGGTTTTCCTGGCCGCCTCAAGCACGTTGTTGGCTTTTGGACTTCTTGCCTTATCCTCAACGCCGGCGCTACACATCTTCGGTCTGACGCTGCTTCTTGCCATGGCCTCAGTGCTTGTCACCACCGTTGTGCTGCGTCCTCGGGACTAGCGCCGGAGCCGACGCAGAACGGCAGACAAAAAGCCCGCGGGAAATCACTCTTCGCGGGCTTTCGACTACTAAAGATCAGCAGCGCATCAGGCGCTTTGCTTTTCCTCTTCCGTTTTTTCCTCTTCGTCCTCAATCTTCTTGCCGAAGATCCGCACGCAGATGATGCCGGCTTCATAAAGCACCACAAGCGGCACGGCCAACAGAAGCTGCGAGAGCACATCGGGCGGAGTGAAGATAGCGGCAATCACGAAGGCACCGACAATCACATAGGGGCGCACGTGCACGAGCTTTTTGACGTCAGCCAACCCCAGACGGTTGAGTACTATCACGAGAATCGGCACCTCAAACGTGATGCCGAAGGCAAAGAACATGCGCAGCACGAAGCTGAAATAGCTGTCGATGTCGGGGGCAAAGTTCACAGACTCGGGCGAGAACCCTGCAATGAACTTGAAAACCATGCCGAAGACGATGAAGTAGCAATAGGCCATACCCACAGCAAACATCGTCACGCCCGAAACGATAACGGGCAGCACCAGTCGCTTTTCATTGCGGTACAGCGCGGGCGCAATGTAGGCCCACATCTGATAGAGCACGAAGGGAAGCGCGATCACAAACGCCACAAAAAGCGTGACCTTCAGCGGCACCATAAAGGGTGCCACCACGCCGGTGGCCAAAAGCTTGACGCCTTGCGGCAGCGCCACCATGAGCGGCTGCGACAAGAAGTCAAAAATCTGCTTCATGAAGGGCGACAAGCAAGCGAAGATAATGAGCACCGCCAGAGCCGCACGCACAGTACGGTTGCGCAGCTCAATCAAGTGCGAGACCAACGGCTGCTCGTTGGCGGGGTCTTCGGGCCCTTCGAGGCGTTGAGGTTCCTGAGCCATCTTTTATGAATTTCCGTCAGCGGTAAATGCGCACGCGGTTGGAGCGAGCTCGCATGGCATAGCGTCTGTTGTTGCCGCCAAGCTGAGGCGAACGGTCACCCAACTCGGCTTTCAAGCGTTCGATCTGTTCGGCCAGATCGTCAATGGAAGGACCGGATTTATAGCGCTTTTCGAAGACTTTGCTGTTGTCGTCCTCGTCAACGTAGTTGTTTTGATTGCCGTACCAACCGTAGAAGTCGTCGACGGGACTCGCGGCATCCGAGGAGGTCGTGTCAACCGTACCCGTGTCTCCTACGATATCGCTTGCGCTGTCGGCGGCGTCAAGCGCAGGCTTTTCGCCGAAGCCCTCTTTGGCAGCCTTGTCAAAACTTGCCGAGAGCTCGTCGCCAACGTTATTGACCGAACTTTCCAGATCCTTGATTTCGGAATTGATCTGATCGACCTGTCCTTTGACGGTCTTGTTGAGATCGTCGGCGACGCTCTTGGCTTCCTGCTGAATCTTTTTCAGCTCGGAAAGTTCGGCTTCGCGTTCAATATCACTCTTTACCTGCTGCACGAGGCGCTGCGCCTTGCCGAGCCATTCGCCGGCGGTGCGGGCAACCGTCGGCAGACGCTCGGGGCCCAGCACCACAAGCGCAACCGCACCGATGACCATCAACTCGGAAAAGCCGAAATCAAACATTGTGTTGTTTCCGAAAAGAAACCGCCCGACGCATTGCTCAACGCCGAACGCAGGCTAAAAAGACAGCTCAACAACGCCGGAGTCGACGCATACGGCTCCAGGCGCTGATCTATTCCAGGAATCGAGCGGGCTCAAGACCCGCAAGCCAATTAGGCTTCTTTCTTTTCCGTGGCCTTGACGTCAATCGTTTCGGCCGTCTTCTCGGAAGCCACCTGCTTGGGCGCTTCAGCGGAAGCCTTCGGGTCGGCATCGCCTTCCTTCATACCTTCCTTAAAGCCCTTGATGGCGCCGCCCAGATCCTTGCCCATATTCTTGAGCTTGCCGGTACCGAAAACCAGCACAACAATGACGAGAACGATGAGCCAGTGCCAAATCGAAAGGGAACCCATTTGTTAACTCCTAGTGGTTAAGGTTCAATTTGTTCAAGTTCGCAAATTTTGCCCGAAAGAAGCGATTACTTCCACGGCTGCGGACCGCCGAGCACGTGAATGTGCAGGTGCGGCACCTCCTGACCGCCGTCGCGGCCGGTATTGATCACCGTCCTGAAGCCGCCTTCGCAGCCCATCTTCTTTGCCAGAACGGGAACAAGGTTGATCATTTTACCCAGAAGTGCGGCATCTTCGGTACCGGCTTCGGCAAGAGAAACGATGTGTTTTTTCGGAATGATCAAAAAGTGAATCGGAGCCTTCGGATTGATGTCGTTGAAGGCGACCACGTCGTCGTCTTCGTAGATGAGCGGCGTGGCGATTTCACGGTGAGCGATCTTGCAGAAGATGCAGTCCATTTTCTTACCTCTTACTTCAACGGATCGAAACGACGACGCTTCTCTTCCAGTCCGCTCAAGCCTTCGCGGCGCTCAAGCTCCGCGAGCACGTGCTCCGGACGCAGGCCGTACTGCGAAAGCATGACGAGGGAGTGAAACCACAGGTCTGCCGTTTCGTAAATGATGTCCTTTTTGTTCTCGTCCTTAGCTGCCATCACGCACTCGACCGCCTCTTCGCCGATTTTTTTCAGGACGCCGTCGGGAGCCTTGGAAAAGAGCTTGGCCACATAGCTTTTCTGAGGATCGCTGCCCTTGCGGGACTCTATCACATCGGCCAATGCCGACAAAACCCCCGAAACATCATGATCGGGAAGTTGCGTGCTGACAAGCTCATGATCGGCCATTCGGCCCTCCCCTTGCGCGCGTGCGCATGTGAAAATCGTGCGACAAAAACAAAAAAGCCGCAAACCCGTATTATTGCAGGGAATGCGACTTTTTGTTCTGCCTCGTTCGTTTGAACGCTGCATAAAAATTTGGTGGCGCATCACGGACTCGAACCGCGGACACAAGGATTATGATTCCTCTGCTCTAACCGACTGAGCTAATGCGCCGAGAGATCGGCATTATTCCAAAGCCTCTTGCACTTGTCAAGGGGGTTTCCGAAATTTTTTTCTTTTGCCTCACTTGAAGTACGGCGCAAGCAGATCGTTCACACCGTAGAGCCGCATCAGAGAGAGCATTTTTTCCGGCACGCAACGGATTTCCGGCGTGCGCTGCAAGGACTGAAGCGTACGCACCCACGACATCAGAATCGACACGGACGTCGAATCCACACTCTTGACATTGGAAAAATCAAGAACAGTGTCTCCCGCCTGCGCCGAAGCCAACACCGCCGCCTTCACGGCAACGGCGTTGCCTCGCGTGATCTTTTCCTCACTTAGACGCATTTTGAGCCGCCTGTTCGTTCTTCTCGCGCAGCGTCTTAATCAGGCCATCGATACCGGACTGATTGGCCACGCTCGCAAACTGCGTGCGGTAGTTGTCCACAATCCAAATGCCTTCCACGTCCACGTCAATGATGCGCCATTCGCCCTTTACTTTCTTCAGTCGGTAGTTGATGCGCATATCGGGCTTACCCGGAGACACAAGCAGCGTACGAACAATCGCGTCGGTCGCCGTGGGCTTTACTCGATTGGGCGCAAGCTTAAACGTCTGATCCTTGACGGTGGCCAACGCACCGGAATACACGCGGATGAGCTGTTCGCGGAACAAGTCCATGAGCTCCTTGCGTTGCTCCTTGGTAGCCTGACGCCACTTCGGGCCAACAGCCGTGCGTGTCATGCGCTCAAAGTCAACCACCGGCATGATCTGTTCATCGACGAAGCGACGCACGCGTGCAGGATCGGCCTGACTCAACTGAGCGTCCGTACGAATGTCTTCAAGGATCTTGTTGCTGATCTCCACAATCCACTGTTCCGGATCGCCCTTGGCGTCGGCAGCCCATGCTGCAGGGCCCGTAATGGCAGCCAAAACAACCGCCGCCCCCATTGCCGTCAGCAAACGGCGCTTACCGATCATCATATCCAGCATGGCTTTTTACTCCTTTGCTTCAGCGGCCGGCTGCTGCGGCGCTTCTGCAGTATCGGTTGCTTCGTCTTCAAGCTCGTCTTCGAATTCATCTTCCGGGAATTCCAGCGGAGGATTGCCGTCGTAGACCGCGTTGCGGCGAGTCGACAGATAGGCTTCGCGAGCCATCAGATAAGGATCGACCGCGCCCTCGAGAAGATCGGTGGCGGGCATCATGCGCAGGCGATAGTCCATCGCAAACACACCCCAGGCCGCCCATTCGGCCCAACCACCGTCCATCCACGTCTGTGGAGCTGTCAGATAGTCAACGCCCAAACTCGGCGCATCGCGCAAGGTCGACGGTCCTAAGAACGGAATCACGAAATAGGGACCGTTGCCGACGCCCCAAACGGCTAGCGTTTGCCCAAAGTCCTCTCGGCGCGTGGGCTGGTTGGCTGCAGTACCGGCAACGTCGTACATACCGCCCAGACCCAGCGTCGTATTGATCATCAGGCGGAACAAGCTTACTAGAGCTCCCTCGCCCTTGCCCTGCAGTGCGTTGTTGATCGCATTGGCCGGCTCATTGAGGTTCACGTAGATGTTGCCGATGCGTTCGCGCGCGTATTCCGGAACGACAAATTCATAGCCCTTGGCCACCGGACGGTACACATACGTATCGAGCTTCTGGTTGAACGCAAACGTATTTCGGTTCATTGTCTCCCAAGGATCGGACGGATCTTGTCCGGCATTGTCAGGCACGGAAACACACCCGGCCAAGGAAGCAACGGCCGCAAGCACGAGAGCGAACTTTGGCAAAGTTTTCATTTTTATCCTGCTTCTACTTTGCGAATGTCTGTTGTCATAAGGATGAATTATTTGTCGGAGCCGCCTTTTTCAGCAAACTGCAACATGAACTGACTGATCAGGTTTTCGAGTACGACAGCCGACTGAGTCTGCTCGAAACGTGCACCCGGAGCCATGTCTTCATCGGCTCCGCCCGCAGAGATACCGATGTACTGTTCGCCGAGCAGGCCCGATGTCAGAATCTGCGCCGAACTGTCGGCAGGGAACTTGTACTGCGACTCGATGTTGAGCACGACGGTGGCCTGGAAGGAGGCCTGATCAAACTTGATCTCTTTGACGCGTCCCACCACAACACCGGCACTTTTGACGGGAGCACGCGGCTTCAGTCCGCCGATGTTGTCGAAGTTGGCATTGAGCTCATACGTTTTCGCGTTCCAGCTGAAGTTTCCCAGATTCGCCGCCTGCAGCGACACGAAAATCAAGGCCAAAAACCCCAGCAGTACGAAAAGTCCCACACAAAATTCAACTGTCTTGCGTTCCATAGTTTTCACCGAAGTCCGTGGCAAAACCGTTTATCGATTAAGAGAACATAAAGGCCGTCATGATGAAGTCGAGCCCCAAGACCAGGAGCGAACTCACCACCACGGTACGCGTCGTCGCCTGCGAAACCCCTTCGGGCGTCGGGCGCGCAATATAACCCTGAAACAGTGCGATCAACCCGACAGCAATGCCGAAGACCACGCTTTTGATCACGCCGTTGACCACATCCGAGAAAAAGTCCACGCCGTCCTGCATCTGAGACCAGAAGGCGCCGTTATCGGTTCCAATCAGCCCGACACCCACGATCCAGGCACCGATGATGCCAACGGCCGAGAAGATAATGGCAAGCAGTGGCATCGAGATCACCGTGCCCAAGAAACGCGGCACAACAATGCGACGAATCGGATCGACCCCCATCATCTCCATGGCCGCCAACTGTTCGCCTGAGCGCATCAGACCGATTTCGGCCGTAAGCGACGTCCCTGCGCGGCCGGCAAACAACAGCGCCGCCACCACAGGCCCCAATTCACGCATCAATGAGAGCGCCACCATCACGCCGAGCGCCTGATCACTGCCGTAGCGCACCAGTACGTAGTAGCCCTGCAGCCCTAGCACGAAGCCCACGAACAGGCCCGAAACCGAAATGATCGACAGCGAATAGTTACCGATGAAGTGCGTCTGCTGCGCAATCAGATAAAAGCGCGAGAGCGCACCCGGAATATTGCGAAAGACGTGAAACGAAAAAAGCGCCAAACGACCGATCGCTCGAATCTGGCGAATCGAGTAGCGGCCGAGCCAGCAGAAAAATCTCATCAAGATGTTCATGAACGCACCCCGAATTCTTCTTCAACCGACTTGGCCGGATAGTGAAACGCCACCGGACCGTCGGGCAATCCCTTGAGGAACTGGCAAACGTATGGATCGGTCGAAGCCGTGAGTTCCTCGGGCGTTCCCTGCGCAGCAATGCGACCGGCGTTGACCATATAGACGTAGTCGGCAATCTCAAACGTTTCGGCCACGTCGTGCGTCACGATAATGGCCGTGGCCTGCAGCGCGTCCGTGAGCTTACGGATGAGCTGCGCAGTGATGCCCATCGAAATCGGATCCAAACCGGCAAATGGCTCGTCGTACATGATGAGTGCGGGATCCAGAGCAATGGCGCGCGCCAGAGCAACGCGGCGGGCCATACCACCCGAAATGGCGCTCGGCATCAGATCGGCGGCACCGCGAAGCCCCACGGCATCGAGCTTCATGAGTACCAGATCGCGAATCATTTCCTCATCGAAGTCAGTTTGCTCGCGCAGCGGAAAAGCCACGTTTTCGAATACCGACATATCAGTAAAGAGAGCGCCGAACTGAAACAGCATGCCCATCTTGCGTCGCGCGCGGTACAAGGCTTGCGTATCGGCCGTCGCCACATCGGTGCCGTCAAAGAGGATGCGCCCCTTCTGGGGCCGGATCAAACCGCCGATGAGCTTTAACAGCGTCGTTTTGCCCATGCCCGAACCGCCCATGATGGCCACAACCTGACCTCTCCCGAATCGGAGCGTCACATCGTTGAGAATCACGCGACCGTTGCCGTAGCTAAACGTCACGTCCTCAATGCTTAAAAACGGATCGGATAAAGACATAGTAACCGGCTGAAAAAAGAGCGCACAAAGCCCTGAACCTGCGTTCATTAACAAAAGCACAGGTGATTATTGCACGAATGAAACCCCTTGCTCGGGCTTCAATCTTCAAAGATCAGGAACGATTTCCTCATGCGCCGTGCGTTGTTCGCATCGCCGTGGGCAAATAGCGAACGGGCCGCGCAATGCCGAGTTCCTTAAGGCGCGGATCATCGGCGGGCACGATCCTGAAGCACGATTCGACCTGTTCGGGCAGCTCGCTTGCGCGGCGCGTCTTCAAGTCGATATAAACCCATTCCGTTGCTGCCACGCAACACAATTTGCCGTTCACCTTCATGGCATAACGGCGCAGACTGGTGCTTACAGAAAACTCCTGCACCCAGGTATAGACCTCAATGATGTCACCCAGTTTGCAGTCACGAAGATATTCGATCCAGTGCTTGCGCACGACCCAGGCGCCCAGGCCTTCCCTGAAATAGCGCTCGGTGGGCCAGCCCGCGTCCGCGCTGCCCTCGCGCGCGGCCATTTCAAGCCAGCGCATGTAGACGACATTGTTGACGTGGTTGAGTTCGTCAAGGTCCTCAGGCTTGACTTGAACCTCAAACTTAGTAATTCCATCAAACATCACGCACCTGCTTTTTCTTTTTCGACAACCGCGGCGGGAGTCTGAATTGATGCTGTCTCCAAATCCGCTAGCGGATCCGCACAACCGATCAAAGCGCACATATCAGCACTCACCTGGCGGCATAACGCGTGGCGATTTTCACCGCGAAGCGGCTCGAGAATGTGAATTTCCAGATGAAGATCCTCCATCGTCACCACCTTCCACAAGCACTCGAAGAGTCCGACGTCGCCGACGTAGGCGGGCGTCGTCGTCACCTGTCCCTTCGTTTTGTATCGCAGCACCACGGGGATCACCTCGGCATGCCGGCGCACGGCGCCTTCCATCAGATTGCCGTGCATTTTTTTGAGCCCGGTACCATCGGAGGTCGTTCCTTCCGGAAACATCAAAAGATTTCGTCCTTCGTCCAGTGCCTTAGCCATGGCTTCGGCCGTGTTGATGAGAGAACGGCGATTGCCGCGCTCGATAAACACCGTATCAACGGATTTGGCAATAAACCCGAACACGGGCCAACGCGCAATTTCGGCTTTGGCCACAAAAGCGGAAGGGAACACGCAATTGAGAGCAAAGATATCCAAAAACGAAACGTGGTTGGCCACGATCAGGCGCCCGATCTGGCCGGGTGTGCGTCCGCTGTCCCGAACGCGCGCGTCCCCGTTGTACTGTCCGAAAACGTCGACCTTGACACCGAGCCATCGCAGAATGCGGGCCGACCAACGCCGAATGATGCGGCCTTTACCCTCGGGAGTCGAAAACGGAAACACCCCGAAAATGAGGACAAAGCAGCACACGATGTATACAAAGACGGCGGCAAAGCGGGCCGCACCGATCAGCACTTGCATCTTTTTGTACCTTTACGGAATTTCAATGTCCTGCGGCTGACGCTCGGGCGAACCTTCGTCAAACCACTGCTGAAGAATGACGGCGGCCGACTTGTCGTCAAACGCCCCCGTTCCGTCATCAACCACAACCGACGAAAAGCGTTCATCGGTCATATAAACCGGAAGTTTCGTTCGACCGTAGAGGCGCTTGGCAAAATTCAAAGCCATGCGCGTAGCAGGCTCTGAGGATCCGTCTCGCTGTGTGGGCAGTCCCACAACGAAAGCCGACGGCTCCCACTGAGCCACCAGATCCGCAACAGCCTGCCATTTGGCATCCTTTCCGGCTGCGGCCTGAATGATGCACAGCGGCCGCGCCGAGCCCGTGAGCGTTGAACCGACGGCCACCCCGATCCGCTTTTCACCGAAATCAAACCCTAAAACGGTGCCTTCAACCATATTTTCAATTCATCATTGACAATGACCGCCGTAGCGGCCCAAGGCCCTTCATTTTATCTGACCGCCAGAAGACCGCCTGCGTGAGCTGGCGGATGTTGGTTGGCTGGAAGAAGGACGATTCCAGTCTTTGGTTGTCTGAATCACCGGCCCAGACTTTGCAGCAGACACTCAAGGATCTTGACCGCGAACTGATGCGCTCAGGGAATATTTTGAGGAAGAGCCGGGCGGGCTCGGATCGTCTGTGAAGTGAATCCCGTTAGAGATCAGCAACAGAAACCTATCTGCAGCAGGCAATGCCTGCCAGCAGGCCCCCCGACGTGAGTCGGTGGGAGGATGTCAATTTGGTTTGGCCCGTTGCGTTTATCATGAGACTGTTTTTCCGTTTATGTTTGTGAGAAGACACATCATGGTTGAAAACGTTCTTCAGAAACTCTGCGAAAAATTCGATGCGGGGCAAGCCCGCTACCGCGTCGTTCACCACCCCGCGGGCGATCGATCCAGCGAATCGGTTGCCAAAGTGCGTGGTACCGAGGTAGGACAAGGCGCTAAGGCGTTGGTATGCATGGCCAAAGGTAACGGCGTCAAGCAGTACGTCCTGGCGGTGCTGCCGGCCGATCAGCAAGCCGACCTTAAAAAGCTCGCGCAAGCTCTGGGCGCTACCCGAGCAGGCCTTTGCAGTCCTGAAGAAGTGCTGGACCTCACCGGCTGCATCCTGGGAGCCGTACCTCCGGTCGCATTGCACGAAAAACTTCTCAACGTAGCCGACCCTACTCTCTTTACTCGTTACGGAGAGCTCGCCTTCAACGCCGGCGCGCGTGACGTCTCCATCATCATCAATACGGAAGACTTCCACCGCATCGTGGCTCCAAAAGAAATTTCTTTCATCAAAGCTTCCGAAGCCACTGAAATTGCTTAGAATTTCCGCCCCTTTCGAAATTCCTCGAAGGGGCGTCAAATTCTCTTTTCAGTGTCAAATGCCGCACATTGATTTTGCTTCCATCCTGAGCTCGGCGCTCACTCCCATTACCTTAATTTCTGGCGTGGGGCTATTGCTTATGGCCATGTCGGCCCGCTACGCGCAAGCTTGCGACCGCGTCCGAGAAAATCTTCGCCAGCAAGGTCGTTCACCTGACTTTGATCCGGGAATCGAAGAACGTCTGATCCTCAACTATCACCGTGCCGAACTGCTCCGCAAGGCGATTCTCTTCGTGGTTCTTTCGGCAGCCAGTTCCGGCCTGCTCATTCTGGCTTCGACGCTCGAAGGCATGTTCGGAGTCGACCTTCTGGTCGCCAAACACATTCTGCTGCTGTGCTGCGTCGGCCTGATCGTCATCTCCACCATCTTCTTTGCGCTTGAAGTGACCACGTCTCTCAAAGCGTTGGCTCTGCGCAAAGAACAGGAAAGCGCCATCCGCCGCCGTCGTTTCACCAACTAATTTGCCCGATTTGCCATGAATCACATCGACTTTACGCTGATCCTCAGCTCGGCCCTTACGCCGATCACGCTCATCTCGGGTGTCGGTCTTTTGCTTTTGACGATGTCGGCCCGCTACGACCACACGACCGCACGCGTTCGTCAGCTTCTGCACGCCGATGAAATGACGGGCGGCACCGACCCGCACCTGGCCGAAGCCATCGAGCTCATCTTTCACCGCGCGGAATTGCTCCGCAAGGCGATTCTTTTTGTGGTGCTGTCGGCCGCCTGTGCGGGGCTACTCGTGCTGACAAGCACGCTTGGCGCCATTTTCGATCTCGATCTCGACACTGCCAAGCACGTTTTCCTGCTCGCATCGGTAGCCATGATCGTCATCTCCACGGCGTATTTCTCGCTGGAAGTTGGCACCTCGCTTAAAGCCTTGGGCATCAGCGTGCACCACTAAAAGGAAAAGGCGTCCGAAGGCGCCTTTTCCTTGATTCCAAATTACGCTTACGCGGAAGTCTTTTCCGCATCAGGAGCCGGTTCTGCAGGCTTGCTCTCTTCGGTCGTCTTGGGAGCAGCCCTGCGCACAGCCGGCTTTTTAACGGCCGTCTTGCGTGCCGCAGGTTTCTTTGCGGAAGCCGCTTGCTGCGTTTCGGCAGCACTAACCGTCTTTTTCGCCGCAGTGCGTTTTACCGTGGTTTTGCGAGGTGCGGGCTTGACGGCAGGTGCCGGTTCTTCGGTCTTCTGATTTGCGTCAACGGGTTTTTCGACCGCGCTCTGCACTACCTCTTTCGATTCGACAGGCTTGGTCGCCGATTTCTTAGGTGCGGCCTTTTTCGCAGCAGGCTTTTTCGCAACAGGTTTCTCCGTTTTTCCTTCTGCGGAGGATTCCGCTGCAGCCTGCTTGATAGCCGTGCGGCGAGCCGTCTTCTTTGCCGTCGTGGTCTTCTTTGCGGGTTTCTTTGCCGCCTTCTTCTGCTTTGCCTGTTCCTGCAGGAACGCAACCGCTTCCGGGTTATCCTTCAGGAAAGTAAAGAGCGCCATACGACTGCGGCGCACGTCCGCGGCTTTCTCAAACTTGCCCTGCAACAACTGAATGGCGGCGCTGACGGTGAATTCCTTAAGAATGGCAGCCATTTGTTTTTCAACATCGGGTTCTGCAGGCGTCGGTGCGGAAACTGCAGCATCGGACTTGGTTGCGGGCACATCCACGGCCTTGACGGGAGCGGGGCGTTCGGGGGCCGGCGGCTCGTCAATATTCACTGTCTTGACCGGCGCTTCACCTTCGGGCCGCATCGTTGTCCATTCGTAATTGAGCGCCTTGCGGCTTTTTGCCATGCTTCGTTTGCCAAGCCATTCAAAAAAACCTCTGATCTTCTGCAAAATCATCTTTATCTCCTCGGTTTGCAGGATCTGCCCTCAATCCACGTCAAAAGCACCCGCACTTTCCTTTAAGCGCAGGTCATCTGTTTGAGTCTACACCACGACCGCCGAGCATACGGGCATCGCATGAAATTTCACGCCAAAAATCCAACGCGACCCCCTCTGTGAGGCTTTTTTGACACAGACTCTCAGTTCGCGAGCTTTTCAAAAGCCTGCTGCAAGTCGGCAATCAAGTCTTTAGGATCTTCTAGACCTACGGCCACGCGAACCATGCGATTGAAAGGAGAGTTTCGTTCGGTCCGCTTGCCGTAACCGGGAATCAGCAAACTCTCGAAGCCGCCCCAGGAATAGCCGCGGCCGAAAATTTTGAGCGCATCGATCATAGGCGCAAGCTTGCCGTCGTATTCGGGTTTGAAGACCACCGAAAAGAGCGTCGTGCCGCCCGTAAAGTCACGCTTGAAAATCGCATGATCCGGATGGCTTTCCAACACCGGCCAGAGCACCCTTTCGACTTCAGGACGATTCTGAAGCCAGTCGACCACCAGCTTGGCGTTTTCAAACGCTGCTTCAATGCGCGCCTTCATCGTATGCAGTCCGCGGTAGGCTACATACACATCGTCGGGCGTTGCGGTTTGTCCCATCGTCGTCACGGCATCAAACACCTTGGGCCAAGCCTTCTCGTTGCAGCACACCACGCCCATCAGGATGTCGGAATGGCCTGCGATGTATTTGGTGGCGGCATGCACGACAACATCGACGCCAACAGCCAAAGGCTTGAAGTAAAGCGGCGTTGCCCACGTGTTGTCGATCACGCTCCAGACGCCATGCTCCTTGCACTTGGCGGCGATTGCCGGCACGTCGGGCAATTCAAAGCTGTGCGAACCCGGTGTTTCCATCACCAGCAAGGTCGTGTTGGATTTGAATTTCTCCTCAATGGCCGCACCGATATAGGGGTCGAAAAATTCCACTTCCACGCCCATCTTCGTGAGAATCTTTTCGGCAAAGTCACGCGTGGGGCCGTAAATGGTGTCCATGAAAAGCGCATGGCAGCCCGAATGCACAAACGCAAAAAGCGGCGTGGTCGTGCTCGCCAACCCCGAAGCGAACGCCCAGACGCCTGCCGCGCCCTCGAGCGTTTTCATCGCATCGTAAAAAGCCTTGTGCGTTTCCGTGCCCCAGATGCCGTACGTAGGCACATCCTCGATCAACTGATTACGGTGCTCTTCACGCTCGATCATGTCCTTGACAGATTCATGCAGCACGGTCGAGCCTTTCACAATCGGAGGATTGACGAAGCGGTGTTCCTTGTTGCGATGCCGCCCGGCATGCACCAGAACCGTTGCAGGCCCGGCCTGCTTGTAATCGATCGAGTCGCTCATAAGTTTTCCTTGTATTCGATACGCCGACTATGCTACCGAAACAAACGCCTACGCGCTCTTTCCGGGGGCAACATATTCGCGAATGATTTGAAGCACTTCGCGGCCGTAACGCGCGAGCTTCACTTCCCCCACGCCCGAGGCTTGTGCGAGCTGCCCGCTGTTGATCGGACGCAGACGAACGATGTCTTCGAGCGTCGCATCATTAAAAACCTGATAAGGCAGTTTGCCGGTTTCGTTGGCTTTTTCCCGTCGCCACTGCTTTAGGCGCTCGAAAATCACCAGGTCTTCGCCCGTGAGTTCCTCAAAGATGCGGCGGCGCCGCTTAGTCGCTTTCTGCGTGCTGCGAATGAAAATCTGTTCTTCGCCTTTCAAAAGTCCTCTTGCCTGTCCGAGCGTCAGTCCGCCCATGTTCAGCGCTTCCACGCGCACGATGTCGCGGGCGATGAGCTGGCGCAGAATGCGCCGCCACTCCTCGGCCGAAAGATGCTTGCCGATGCCGAAGGTTGAAAGCTTGTCGTGGCCGTTTAACAGAATGCGGTCGGTGGCTTCGCCTTGGAGCACCTGCACGATGTAGTTGGCGCCGAAAGCCGTGCCGCCCGCCTGATTGACGCGCCAAATGCAGCTCACCAAACGCTTGGCGTCTTCGGTGACTTCGTGCATCTTGGGCGGCTCCAGACAGTTGTCGCAGTTGCCGCAGGGGCCGGATTCCTCGCCAAAATATCTCAGAATCATCTGACGCCGGCAGCCTGCGGTTTCTGCCAGTGCCAGCATTGCCTCAAGCTTGGTGCGGGTAAGCCGCGCGTACATTTCGTCGCCTCCGCCCATCTCCATGAGTCGGCGCTGATTGACCGCGTCGATCAAACCGTAGGCCATCCACGCGTCGGCCGGTTTTCCATCCCGCCCGGCGCGTCCCGTTTCCTGGAAGTAGTTTTCAATGCTTTTGGGCATATCCAGGTGCGCCACGAAACGCACGTCGGGCTTGTCGATGCCCATGCCAAAGGCAATCGTTGCCACCATCACCACGCCGTCTTCACGCAGAAACGTTTCGAGATTGGCAGTGCGATCCTCATGACTCATGCCGCCGTGATATGCGAGCGCACGAATGCCGTGATTGCACAGCGTATTGGCCACATCCTCGGTCGTTGCGCGGTACATGCAGTAGACAATGCCCGTGTCGCCGGCGTGCTCTTCCTTGATGAAGTCGACAAGCTCGCGAAGCGTCTCGGCGGGCTTGCCCTTTTCGGCCACGCGGTAACGGATGTTGGGGCGATCGAAACTCGCGACGAATTCCTTGGGGTCGATCAAAAGCTTTTCGACGATTTCGCGGCGCGTATTAAGGTCGGCCGTGGCCGTGAGCGCCACGCGCGGCACTTCGGGCCATAGTTCGCGCAGAATCGAGAGCGCGCCGTATTCTGGGCGAAAGTCGTGCCCCCACATCGAGACGCAATGCGCTTCGTCAATCGCAAAAAGCCCGATCTTGATGCGCTTTAAGAGTTCGATCGTTGCGGGCATCACCAAGCGTTCGGGAGCAACATAAAGAAGCTTGATGCTTCCTGCGGCAAGCTGGCGCTGCACATCGCGCTGCTGAGGCCAGCTCAGTGCGGAATTGAGATAGGCTGCCGAAATGCCCAACTCTTCGAGTCCGGCAACCTGATCGGCCATAAGCGCGATCAGAGGAGACACGACGATCGTCACGCCCTCACGCATGAGTGCCGGAATCTGATAGCACAAGCTCTTTCCGCCGCCCGTGGGCATCAGAACAAGCGCATCGCGCCCCTGCGCCAGCGTTTCGATCACGTCGGCCTGAAAGCCGCGAAAGTCATGTAGCCCGAACACCCTATGAAGAATGTCCTGAGCGCACGTTAAGGTTGAGCTCACCGAATCAGCCAAAACCGTCTCACCACAAAAAGCGGCACGTCCCGTATCGAGTCGTGCCGCACGAATCGCTAACAGCTGCGGATTTTAGCGTTTTGCGCTCGTCAGATGTCCTTCAGTGCTTCCTGCACTTCGGCCTGGCGCTGCTCCTTGAATCGCTCATAGCGCATGCAGGCCGCGGCCGTAAAGAGCACGTCCGAAGAGGAATTGAGCGCCGTTTCGCAGGAGTCCTGCACCACGCCAATCACAAAGCCCACAGCCACCACCTGCATGGCGATGGTACTGTCCAGACCAAAGAGCGAGCAGGCAAGCGGAATGAGCATGAGAGAACCCCCGGGCACACCCGCTGCGCCGCAGGCACAAAGGCTCGCAACCACGCACAAAAGGATGGCGGTGGGAATGTCCACCGACACGCCCATCGTGTAGGCCGCCGACAGACTCAAAATCGTAATCGTGATGGCCGCACCGGCCATATTGATCGTGGCGCCGAGCGGAATCGAAAGCAGATAGATGCTTTCGTCAAGACCCAAGCGCTTGCAAAGATTGATGTTGACGGGGATGTTGGCCGCAGAAGAGCGCGTAAAGAACGCCGTGATGCCAGACTCGCGAAGCGTCTGGAAAGTAAGCGGGTACGGGTTTTTGCGGATGCAGACCCAAACGATCAGAGGATTGAGTACCAACGCCACAAAGAGCATGCTGCCCACGAGCAAAACCAGAAGCTGCGCGTAGTTCACAAGCAATCCGAGACCCTCGGTCGCGAAGGTGCTCGCCACCAAACCGAAGATGCCGATCGGCGCGCAGCGGATCACAATGCGCACGATGAATTCCACGCCGTCGGAGATGTCGTTCATCACCAGACGTGTCGTATCGCTTGCCTTACGGATGGCAATGCCCAGACCGATAGCCCAGAAGAGGATGCAGATGTAGTTACCCTGCATCAACGCCTTCACGGGATTGTCCACCACGCTATAGACCAAATTCTGAAGCACTTCGCCGATGCCTCCGGGGGTCGCCACTTCCTTGGCGTCCGAAATCAGGTTCACCGACACAGGAAACAGGAAGAAGGAGATCACGGCCGTGGTGGCAGCAGCGAAGGTACCTACAAGATAGAGCACCAGAATCGGACGCATGTGTGCCGCCGTGCCCGACTGATGGTTGGCAATGGCAGCCGCAACAAGAACGAAGACGAGCACCGGGGCCACGGCCTTCAAGGCCGACACAAAAAGGCCCCCCAGAATGCCCACGGACTTAGCTGCGCCCGGAGCAACGAGGGCCAGAAGGATGCCAAGCACCAAAGCAATCACGATTTGCTTAACCAAACTGCCACCCAGGATCAGCGGCATGGCTCGATGCATCAGACGTCGAGGTTTTGAATTCATTCGAAAGACTCCCAGCAAATATTTGTTTCCGTATTGTGACAATTCGAAGACAAAAAGGCTCTAAGCAATAAGTCTCAAACGGCTCATTTCGTATCAATCGATTGCACTTTTTATCTGCGTTTCAATCCGCTTTGACTGCCCGCACAACAAAATCGGTCACCAAAATCTCGCCGGTTTTCGGATCCGCAAGTGTCTTCAGGACCGTGCTCTGCGTCTGTGCCCCCAGTTCGGAAAGCGTTTTGACATCCCAATCCGGACGCATCCGGCAGCTCAGCGGAAGCCTTGCCGCAATATCGTCGATCACGCGGGCGTCCACTCCGAGCATCTGATGATCGCTTCGCTCTTCCCAGGCTTTGTGTACCCGCGCGTAACGTTCATCGAAAAGATAACGGTAGTGATTGCCGTCAAAGATAAGCAATAAGCCGCCAGGTTTTAACACGCGCAGCCACTCTCTGTATGCCGTTTGAGGCATCTCGAGATTCCAGACGAGATTGCGCGAGCAGACACAGTCAAACGTGTTATCGGCAAAGGGAAGAATCTGCGCGTCGCCGAGTACCGCATCAATGTACGCGCCCATAACGTTTGCTCGCTCTCGGGCCTTTTTGAGCATCTCGGCGCTTGCGTCAAAAGCCGTGACGGCAAACCCCGCCTTGGCGAGCAACACCGAGAAAAAACCCGGTCCGCAACCAACGTCAAGCACCGACCCCTCGGGAACAACCGATTCAAACCATGGCAGATACACGTCCTGAAGCGATTCCTTGAATTCGTCATCAACCTGAAGCGCGTAGCCCTGCGCGCGCTGATCCCAATACCGAGTGATTTGCGGCAGCACCGATTGATTGTTTTCACTTCGAATCACGGTCTCTTTCCCCTTTTTGAAAGCTCTTAGACATGCTACGAGAAAATCCGGCGTCCGGCTCAGGCATTGCTCTGCATTTCGTTGCGGTTTTTGTTTCTATACCGCGTTGTTTGCATACTATCCGCGGTGCTTTTCGTTAATATCGGTGTGTTTTCGACCAAGCGCCGCCGGTGCCGTACCGCTTCGTTTTTTCTGCATGAAACTGCCGTCCCGACTGAGGTTCATCTATGCCTGCATCTTTCTGGATGCTGTGGGCATCGGCCTCATCATTCCCGTATTGCCCCGCCTGATCGGCGTACTCACCGACACGCGCGACGAGCAGATGTGGTGGTACGGCACGATCATGCTGAGCTACGGCGTCATGCAGTTTCTTGCCTCCCCCTTTCTGGGAGCCCTGTCGGATCGCATCGGCCGTCGTCCGGTTTTGTTAAGCGGCATCTGCGGCCTAGGCATCATGTTCGCGGTGCCCGCCGTCAGCACTTCCCTCACAGCTATTCTCGCAAGCCGCATTTTAGGCGGACTCCTTTCGGCCAATATTTCCGTTGCTCAGGCTTATATTGCCGACGTCACCACGGGTTATGAACGCGCGGCCGCCTTCGGCCGGATCGGCGCCGTGTTCGGCGCGGGCTTTCTGGTCGGCCCTGCGTTGGGCGGTCTTCTTGGCGGCAACGACCCGCAGATACCCTTTATCGTCGCAAGCGTTGTCACGCTTCTCAATTTCGGCTACGGCCTGCTTGTGCTGCCTGAGTCGTTGGCGCAACGCAGCACCGAGCCCATCAGCCTGCGCAAGAACAACGCCTTCGGCAGTCTTGCGCATCTGCTCAAGCTGCCTCAAATTCGCGTCTTTGTTCTCACGCTCGCGCTCTTTAGTCTGGCCAACAGTCTGATGCAGTATTCCTGGGCGCTATACACCGAGTTTCGATACGGCTTTACGCCCAGAGAAATCGGCCTCACCATCTTCGGCTTGAGTCTGGGCATCGCCGTCGTGCAAGGCTACTGTCTGCAGCGACTGTTGCTCTACATTTCACCCGTCAAACTCACTCTCACGAGCCTTGGTTTGGGTGTAGGACTCTTGATCGGGGTTGCACTGAGCCCCACCGGCTTGATTGCGAGCCTGTGCTTCTGCCTCTATGCGCTCTCGGCTTCCGTGACACCGCTTTTATCAGGCACCGTGAGCCGTCGCATGCCCATGAGCGTGCAGGGGGCCACGATGGGAACGGTAAGTTCCGTGCACTCGCTCATGGGGGCCATCGCCCCGGCTTTTACCACGCCTATGCTGATGGTAGCAGGCCACCACGCCGACGATCCGCTCGCGGGCCTTCCCTTCTTCGGTGCGGCGGCGCTGTGCCTGTGCGCGCTTGCGGTCTTTGCCGCTGCAAGCCGCAAACTTTTGGCTGAAGAGCGCCGCGAAACCGAAGACTTCCTCGAAGACTGATCAAGATCAGACTTGCGGCTTTTCTTCGGTCTGATCCTGCTCAGACATCTGCTTTTTAAGAGCAACGATCATCTGCAGCAGCTGATCCACCGCATTCTGCTTGCCCTTCGTGCTGATCAGACTCGGATAGATCTCGCGCACAACATCGGGCGATGAAGCCGTCATCAGCAGGCAGGGCGAGGTGAGCGCCATCACAATGATCTCGATTCTCGAGCCTTCTTCAGGAATGCCGAGGTAGCTTGCAATCACCTGTCGTATGGACATCACACGACGGGTACCGCGCGAGCGAACCACGCTGATGAATTCCTCCGACGGACCAGTAAAGACTTCACGTGCCCACAGAGCCAGATGCCACTGACTGCGGCCGCGCGGAGCCATCACCACCGTCTCGAGCACCTTGCGGACCTTATCAAGCGGATCGGCATCGCTGCGAAAATACGCCTCGAGCTTGCTGTCAACGATTCCGTCGGGAATCTGCCGCACCACCTCACGGTAGAGCTCGTCGCGGCTGCCAAACCAGTAGTTCACGCTTGCCGCGCTCACTCCTGCAAGCTCGCACACGTCCTTGGCGTGTACCGACGCCCATCCGTAGCGCGCAGCCAAAATGCCTGCGGCATCAATGAGCGCCTGTCGCGTCGCCTGCCCGTCAATTCGTGCTTTTGCTGTTTCTTTTCTCATAGTCGCTTTTTGAAGTAGTGGTATGCAAAGGGAAGAGTGACAGCCGCTACAGCAGCCGTCGGAATCATGGTTTGTGCAATATGCAGCCAACTTGCGTCAGCCAGATAGATGCGCCGCACGCTCAAAAGGGCAAAGCGCAGCGGATCGGCCCACGTGATCGCCTGTACCCAAGCAGGCATATTGTCCACCGGCGTAAAAAGCCCGGACAAAAGCACCATCGGCACCAGCGTCACAAAAGCGATCAAAAGCCCCTGCTGCATCGTCTTGCTGTAAGCTGAAATCGCCAACCCCAGGCCCACGACGGCAAGCACAAACACCGCCATCACGGCATAGATTTTGAGGATACTGCCCATAAGTGGCACCTCAAACCAGAAGACCGAAATCAGGAAAATCAACGTCCCCTGGAAAATACCGATCAAAATCGGCACCACCGCTTTGGAGGCGAGCAGTTCCCCGGTCGTAAAGGGGGTCACCAAAAGTTGCTCGAAGGTTCCCATTTCACGCTCGCGGGCGACGGACAATGCCGAAAGGACCATGATCTGCAGCATCGACAACATCATGATGAGGGCCGGCAATATGAACCATTGCGTGAGATTGTTCGGGTTATAGAGGTACCGAATGCTCTCAAAAACAGTCCCGGCACCCGATACGTTGCCCGCAATGATCGAAAGGTACCCGGCAGCCAGCTGTGCCGTCGTAGAGTTGCGCCCGTCGATGATCACCTGCACCTGCGCCGGTTTGCCTTCGGCCAGATTCTCGGCATAGTCCTGCCCGATCACCATCACCACCAACGCTTTGCCCGAATCAATCGCCGGCGCAATCTGGGCCGTGTTTTGCAGTGTCATCACCCGATCAAAGACCGCGCTCTGATCGACGGCGCGGATCAGCTCGGCGCTCTGTCGGGTTTTGGACATATCAAGCAGCGCATACGGAGCGTAGTCGAGATTGAATGTGGCGACGTAGCCGAACAAAATGACGTAAAGGATCAACGGCCCCACGAGAATCATGCGGCTCGTGCGATCCTTCAGCGTCGTCAGCATCTCCTTGTGCAGCAACGCGCGAAAACGGGCGCTGCGGTCAAGCATCACGCGCAATGGGTTCGTCATTTTCGCAACCTCTTCTGACACAGACGGTAAGAAGCAGCAAAAGCCACCGCCGCAAAAAGCGACAGAATCACCAAGTTCTTGAGCACCAGATCTTCCATGCCGCCGGTGAGGAATCCCACCTTGAGCACCTCAAGGTAGTACGCAGGCGGCAGGCAATGCGCCATCACGTCGGCCCAGGCCGGCGCCGAACGCAGATCAAAGATAAAACCCGACAGAATCACGGCAGGCAAAAAGCTCACCAAAACCGTGACCTGAGAAGCCAGAAACTGCGAACGGGTCACGCCGGAAATCATCAGTCCCAGTCCCAGCCCCATCAACAGGTACAAAGCCGAAGAACCCAAAATGATCCAGAAGCTGCCGCGCACCGGCACTTCGTAAAGGAAATAGGCCGCCGACATGCACAGCGCCCAGCCGAGCATGCCCAGGCAAAAGTACGGAAAAGTCTTGCTCACCAGGATGGCCGAGGGCGAAGCAGGCGTTGCAATCATCGCCTCCATCGTGCCGCGCTCCCACTCGCGCGCCAATACCAGACTCGTCATCATGCAGCCCGTGAGCGTAAGCACGATCACGAAAAGACCCGGCACCAAGTACCACGTACTGATGACCGATTCGTTAAACCAAATGCGTGGCACCACGATGATGCCAGCACCGTCGGATTCCCCCGCCATCGCAATGCCGGCGGCGCCTGACACGGCATTAACGATCATGGTGGCGCGCGGCGCATCGATGCCGTCAACCACGATCTGACGCGAAACGGTCGAGGTGTTTTGCTTTTCAAAGACCGCCAGTGCCTCGATTTCGAAGTTTTCTAACGCCTTGAGCGCCTCGCCGCGGGCAGCGTAGACAATTGTCTTAAACGACTCGCTGGAAACAAGGCTTGCCGTGATGCGCTCGGTTTGCTCGGTGCGCGCCATATCGACCACTCCCAGCCGAATATTGCGCACATCGAATGAAAGGCCGTAGCCAAACAGAATGATCAGCATCAGGGGCATGAAAACGCCGAGCAAAATGGCGCTCTTGTCGCGCAGAATCTGGCGCGTTTCTTTGAGCGTGAGCGCGGCGGCGTGCGTCAGCCACAAGGAGAAGGCGTTCATGCAGCCTCCTTTCGACGATCAGCCTCTTCACGGCGCGCCTGCGTCACCACGCGGATAAATGCTTCGTTCATCGTCGCACAGCCTGCACGCACCGCCTCGGGCGTACCCAGAATCAGACTTTTGCCTGCATCCTGAATCAGGATGCGGTCACAGTAGAGCGCCTCTTCCATAAAGTGCGTCGTCACCACCACCGTGGTGCCGCTGCGCGCAAGCGCCGTCACCCAGCGCCAGAAACGACGTCGAGTCGGGATGTCGGCTCCGCTCGTGGGCTCATCCAAAAAGAGAATCTGCGGCCGGTGCAAAAGCGCCGTGGCCATCGACAGGCGCTGCTTGTAGCCGCCCGGTAACGTACCGGCAGGCCGATCGGCAAACGGCTCGAGACCGAAAGCCTGCATCACCTGAGCTATGCGCTTTTTGCCACGAGAACCCGTAAGCCCGTAGGCACCGGCAAAAAAAGTCAGGTTTTCCAAAACGGACAACCCGGGGTAAAGCGAAAACTTTTGCGACATGTAGCCCAGAAGCTCACGAGCCTTTTCCCGGGCGTGGCGCACATCGACGCCCGCGACGCACAGTTCACCTTCTGAGACTTCCAACAATCCGCACAGCATCTTGAAGGTCGTCGTCTTACCCGCGCCGTTGGGCCCGAGCAACCCGAAAATCTCGCCGCGAGCTACATCAAAATCGGTCTTGTCAACCGCCACAAAGGTGCCGAAACGCCGTACCAGCCCCTTGGCGTGAATCACGCTGCCTGGATCGCCCTCAAGAACCTTTTCGTCAACAGAAGCACCCGACGATTCAAAAAGCGACAGGCTTTCTTCAGCTTCAAGACGCCAGTCGCCCAAAAATCCCTTTCGCAGCACCAGATAACCGTCTTCAAGCGTGCTCGGACGCTCGGTGAAACGCACACCGGGATAAAGAGCCTGCAGCTGCTGCGTGTCGCTTGCTCCGTTTGTCAGAAGTCGGACGCCGGCCGCCTCCGGCACCGCGTCCAGCAGATGCTCCGTATCGGCAATGAGACGATCCTGCAGCAGGCGCACCGGCAAACCGCTTTTTTCCTGCTCGGCAAAAAAAGTGCAACCCTTGGCGTGTCGGGCAATCGACTCGGGCGTACCGGCCACGCGCATGTGTCCTTCTTCAAGAACGATCACGTCGTCGCAAAGCGCCGCTTCGTCCATGTATGTGGTCGCCACCACGATAAGCATGTCACGCGCGGCCGCATTTTCGCGCAGGATGCGCCACAAATCGCGGCGCGAAAGAGGGTCGACACCAACCGTCGGCTCGTCCAAAAGCAAGATACGGGGACGGTTTAAGAGCGCACAGGCCAAACCCAGCTTTTGCTTCATGCCGCCCGAAAGTTTTCCTGCCGGCCGCTCGGTAAACGCGGTAAGCGCCGTCATCTCAAGAAGCTCTCGGGTGCGCTCCTTTCGGTCGTTTTCGGAAAGTCCGAACAAATCGGCATAGAGCTTGAAGTTTTCCGCAACGCTCAAGTCTTCATAGAGCCCGAACTTCTGCGGCATATAGCCGCACTGCTTTTGCAGTCGTGCAAGATTTTTGCCATAGAGCCGCTCGCCGAACACCGTCACGCGTCCGGCCGTTGGTTGCAGAATGCCCGCCGCAATGCGCATCAGCGTCGTCTTGCCCGCGCCGTCAGCCCCTACGAGCGCCACCAGGCGCGACGAGGCAAAGCGCGCCGTGATGCCGCTTAGAATTTCACCCGCTCCTTTCTCCGAGCGGCTCACGGATTCAAAGGCAAGTGCACAGTCCCGCCCTTTGTCCGAAGTCAAGCCAATCGCCGCGTCCGTCATAGCGTCGCTTCCGTCACTCGCTCAACTGAACCGTGGCTGGCATTCCCAGCCGCAGTCGGTGGTCGGGATCCTGAACGGTCACACGAACTTCGTAGACCAACGCAGTTCTCAGAGCTTCGGTCTGCACCGTCTTGGGCGTGAATTCCGCAACGGTCGAGACAAAGCCCACCGTGCCGTCAAACGGTTCCCGCGGGTAGCTGTCGGAATAAACCTTCACTTTCTGCCCCACGGAGATCTTTCCGAGGTTGATCTCATCAATCCAGGCGCGCACCCACATGGGGTCCATCAGCGCGATTTCGTAGACCGGAGCGGACGCAGAGACCATGTCTCCCTTTTCCTTCAGACGACTACGCACGACGCCGTCGGAAGGAGCCTTAAGTTCACAGTTGCGCAACGCGCGGGCGGCATCGTCAAGTCCGGTCCTAGCCAACGCCACATTGGCTCGCGCCACATCAATCTGTTCAATACGCGTGCCCGCAAGCAATAAATCGAGATTCTTTTTGGCGGCCAACGCCTGGGCCCGAGACACGCGCGCCTGCGAGCAGGCCTGATCGACCATCTGTTCGGTCGTCGCCTGGCCAAGCTTTTGTTCGCGCTCGCAGATGCGCTGCGCCAAATCGGCCGAAGCGGCATTGGCCTTGTAAGTCGCCCGAGCCGCATCGATTTCTTCAACGCGGGATCCCGCAAGCAGCAAATCGAGTTCTTTCTGACGCACCTGCAGCGTGGCGCGGGCGTTTTCAAGCGCAATGGCGTAACGCTCGTCGTCAAGCTTGGCAAGCACATCGCCCGCCTTGACTGTATCTCCCTCTTCAACCGACACCTGCCCGATGCGTCCGGATTCCTCAAACGCCAAATCCACCGTGCGCATGTCGACGCTGCCATAGATTTTCAGCGCATCGCCGGCCGCTTGGCGATTGGAAACATAGACGTAGCCCAAACCAGCCGCCACGCACAACGCCAAGACCGCCGCCACGATTTTTTTGGACGCCATATCTGTAATCCTTTTCGAATTTATCTGTTTGAATTCTAATTGTAATTTGAACTCAAAAGCAAAAAAAAGAAACCCTCACTCCGCGCAGGCGGCCGCAGTCGATCGTCCGCCCGCGCAAAGCCGGATTTCAGGTTTCGGGTACCGTCAGATGTCTTCGCTCACCATGTCGATGGCACCGCACGGGCATTCGTTGGCACAGATGCCACAGCCCTTGCAGTAGTCGTAGTTGAACTTGAACTTCTTGCCGGGTCCGAGCTTGATGACCGCGTTGTCGGGACACACGCCGTAGCAGTTGTCGCATTCGAAGCAATTGCCGCAGCTCATGCAGCGACGCGCTTCAAAAAGAGCGTTTTCTTCGGTCAGTCCGTGCTGCACTTCGTCAAAGGTCGTCGTACGACGTGCGAGGTCAAGCATCGGACGCACCGTCTTCGGAGCGTCTGCGTAGTACCAGGTATGCAGTCGATCGAAGCTTGCCAGAGGCGCTTTCGGGGGTTCGACGTACTTCTCGCCCTTGAGGTAGGCGGAAATGGCGCGTGCGGCCTTCTTGCCGTGGCCGATGGCCACCGTCACGTTCTTGTCGCCCTTGACCATGTCGCCGCCCGCAAAGATGCCGGGCACCGACGTCATCATGGCTTCGTCGACCACGAGTTCGTCGTCCTGAGCCTGCAGACCGGGGAAGTTGGCAAGAAAACCGAGATTGGTCTGCTGACCGAGCGCAAGCACCACCGTATCGACGGCGATGTTTTCGTAGACGCCCGTGCCGCGCGGCTTGCCGTTTTCGTCAAGCTCCATCTTCTCGATCTTGATTTCGCCGCCCTGCGCCTCACGAATGGTAGAAAGCCACTTCATGTTGACGCCTTCCTCAATGGCCTCCTGAATTTCGGTCTGATGCGCCGGCGCGCGATCGCGCGTGCGGCGATACACCACAAGAGGTTCTGCTCCCATGCGGCGCACGGTGCGGGCCACGTCAATGGCGGTGTTGCCGCCGCCGTAAATGGCCACGCGGCGGCCGAGCATCGGCTTTTCATCCTCGGCAACATCCTTAAGAACGCTCACGGCGTCCAGAACGCGCGAGGCGTCGCCAGCGGGGATATAGGTGCGGCGGGCCAAATGTGCGCCCACGCCCAGGAATACGGCGTCGTACTTTCCGTCCTTCATTTCCTGCGCGAGATCGGTCACTTCACGACCGTATTCGATCGTCACGCCCGTACGCACAATGCGCTCGATTTCCGCGTCAAGCACTTCGCGGGGCAAACGATACTTCGGAATGCCGTAACGCATCATGCCGCCGCCGGCCTGTGCACCTTCGACAACATGCACGGTGTGTCCGGCCTGCCGCAGATGGTATGCGGCGCTCAAGCCGGCGGGACCGGCGCCCACCACGAGCACGCGCTTGCCGGTTTCCTGCTGAGGCTTGGGCAGATCCCACCCCTTGGCAAGCGCATTGTCGCCCAGGAATCGCTCCACCGAATTGATACCCACGGATTCGTCGAGTCCGCCGCGGTTGCAGGCCGTTTCACAGGTGTGATAGCACACGCGGCCCATGCAGGCCGGGAACGGATTGTCGGCCGTGATGCGCTTCCAGGCTTCTTCGTAGTTGCCCGACTCGGCCGCATACAACCACGCCTGGCACTTTTCGCCGGCAGGGCACTTGGCGTTGCACGGCGGCAGTCGGTTGACATAGGTCGGCTTAACGGTACGCCAAGAGCCCGTGCGGTTTTCCAGAGAACTGCCCACATCGAGCGTAATGGCAAAAGGAGTATTTTTCTGAGTCATTTTCTTAACTTCCGCTCACAGTCAGTCGCTTTGACAGCGGATCAAATCACATGATGACGTTCTTCGGCCTGTTCGGGCACCGGAATATCGTCGCCCTGCTCGTCGCCGAGCAAGCCGTAGCGGGCGATGTTGCGATCGGCAAGCGCCTGCATGCGCTGCACGATTTCCGGATTGCCCTTCTTGCCGAACAAGTGTGCAAAGCGCTTCTGCAGCATCAGATACTTCTCGACGGGCTGCTTGCGACGGATCTTGGAAACATTGGTCACCTCACCGTATTCGGCTTCAAAGACCGGGAACAAACCGGTTTCGTGTGCAAGACGCGCGAGTTCAATCGTCTTGGCCGACGGAGCGCCCCAGCCAAGCGGGCATGGAACGAGAATGTGGATATAGCGCGCGCCGTGAAAACTCATTGCATAACGCACCTTGCGTTCCAGATCGTGCAGATCGGCCACGGTGGCAGTTGCCACGTAGGGAATGCCGTGCGCCATGGCGATGGCGGGCACGTTCTTGCCCTGACCGAAACTGTTGCCCGGGAAATCGGGCGTCGGCATCGTCGTCGCCGTACGGGCCGCCGGAGGCGTTGCCGAGGAACGCTGCACGCCGGTGTTCATGTAGGCCTCGTTGTCAAAGCAGATATAGAGCACGTCGTCGTTGCGCTCGAACATGCCAGAGAGGCAACCGAAGCCGATGTCGGTGGTGCCGCCGTCACCGCCCAGAGCAAGGATGCGGACGGCTTCGCCGCCCTTCTTGCGAGCCTTGACGCGCGCGGCAGCGGCCAGACCGGTCGCAACGGCCGCCGTATTGCCGAAAAGCGAATGGAACCACGGCAGCTGCCAGGCGCTTTCGGGATACGGCGTGGAGAAGACTTCCAGGCAGCCCGTGGCGTTGGTAGCAATGATCTGGCCGTTGGTGGCGGCAAAGGCCGCGTCAACTGCGTAGCGTGCGCCGAGTGCTTCGCCGCACCCCTGGCAGGCGCGGTGACCGGAATTCAGAGCGTTGTGACGCTCCTGAGAAGACTGAACGGTACGATCCGTCGGGTCAAGGAGGCGATTGCCGACCGTCCAGGTGCCCGTTTGATAAAAGCGGATTGCTGATTCCTGCATTTGGTATTGCCTCTTTTGACGTTACTGGTGCATCGCCGCATCGCGGATCAATGCTTCGGGCACGGGGCCGGACTTGCGGGTCTTGCGCTCGCGTTCCAGCTGACGCTCAACGAGTTCCTTGTTGAGATCCATAAAGGTAAGCGCTTCGAGTTGATGCGCCGCTGCATCCTTTAGCATCTTCTTGAGGGAAGCCTTCGTGATGGCGCGGCCGCCCAGACCGGCGATAACCGTGTAGCGGGCAACGTTCGGATCCTTGAGCGACACCATGATGTCACGGCTCAGCACGCCGCCCGAACCCACGGCAAGCGTACGTTCGAGCACGACCACAGTCTTGGCGCCTTCAAGGGCTTCGCCCATCACTTCGACCGGGAACGGGCGGAAGCACTTGACACCCACGACGCCGATCTTGAGATCCGACTCTTCGCGCAGTTCGTCGACGGCGTCCTTGATCGTGCCCAGGCACGATCCCATGGCAACGATGCGGATATCGGCATCTTCGCAGCGATAGGTGTGCACGAGGCCGCCCGAGCTGCGTCCGAACACTTCCTTGAATTCGGCAGCCACCTGCGGGATAAGTTCAAGCGCCTGGCGCTGTTTGACGTGCGCAAGATAACGCACTTCGGTAAAGGCCTCGGGACCGACCATAGCACCGATGGAGATCGGATCGCTCGGGTCGAGTTCTTGGCGGGGTGAATAGGGCGGCAGGAACTTGTCGACTTCTTCCTGAGAGGGAATGTCAATGCGTTCAAAGGCGTGCGTGAGCACAAAGCCGTCCATGCAGACCATCACCGGCAGCGAGAGCTCTTCGGCGATGCGGAAAGCCTGAATGTGAAGGTCGGCCGCTTCCTGGTTCGTTTCGGCAAAGATCTGAATCCAGCCGCTGTCGCGCTGGCTCATCGAGTCCGAATGGTCGTTCCAGATGTTGATCGGCGCGCCGATGGCGCGATTGGCAACGGTCATTACGATGGGTAGGCCCAGACCGGAAGCGTTGTAGACAGCTTCGACCATGTAGAGCAGGCCCTGAGAGGCCGTCGCGGTGTAGGCGCGGGCGCCGCCCACGCTGGCGCCGATGGCCACTGACATGGCGGCAAATTCGCTTTCGACGTTAATGTATTCGCAGTTAGGGATCAGCCCCTTGCGGGTCATCGTGCCGAGCGCTTCCACAATATGGGTCTGCGGCGAAATCGGATACGCGCAGATCACTTCGGGTCGGCACAGCGCAACAGCCTGCGCAACGCCCTGACTGCCTTCGATTTGCTTGAGCATCAGTTTTCCTCCGCTTACTTCAATTGGGCTTTGACGTGATCCCAGGCTGCCTGAGCGACCTTGGCATTGGCTTCGGCAATCTTGCCGCCGAATCGCGCGTTGTAAGCCGCCTGAACATTTTCGAGCGTGATGGCGCCCGTCATGGCGGCAAAGCCTGCGAGCATGCCTGCGCCGGGTAACGGCCGCCCGATGTTTTCAATGGCAAAACGCGTGGCGGGCACCGTCTGGACATGTCCCTTGGGAAGTCGGGCGATGAGCTCGCCGAGTCCGAGTTCTTCAGGCGTCGAGGAGCTGTTGATCAGGACGTAGCCGTCGGGACGAATGCCGCCGAAGACGTCTTCGCTTTCCAAAAGCGTGCGGTCCTGCACGAGCACCACATCGGGCTCCTGAATCGGTTCACGCAGGCGGATTTCTTTTTCATCAATGCGGGCGAAGGCAACCACGGGCGCGCCGGTGCGTTCGGAGCCGAAGCTCGGGAACGCCTGCGCCCAATGGCCTTCAGTAAAGGCCGCCACGCTGAGCATTTCGGCGGCGGTAACGACGCCCTGCCCTCCGCGGCCGTGGATTCTGATCTGATACACGACGTATTCTCCATGTGCCGTTGCACGCTCCCGCTTCTCATTTGTCGCCGGACGCGCGCGAAACCGCGCGGGCGTTTTCGCTTCCCGAAACGCCCGTGCATGGGGGTAAACAACATTGTTAAGAATTCTGCCAAAACTTTGACGATTTGCACGCCGCAAATTTTGAGTTTTTCTCGTTGTTCTTCATACCGATAGCCTATCGATCCGCACGACTTTTTTCTTCAGCCGAAAAGAGGAGCCGCAGGCACTAAAATTTCATGCCTGTCGCTTTCTCGTTGACCTTGTTGCAAACCATGTCCTATCGCCGTCTTCTTCCGCTTGCTCTTTCGTTCGTTCTTGCTGGCTGCTCGACCATCCAGAACATTTTCGATCCCTTGTCTCCCGGCGCCGACAGTTCGGCCGCTTTCGTACTCACAGCCAAGGGCGTGCAGCAGTTTCAGTGCACGGCAGACGCCAACGGTCGTTACTGGAAATTCATCACCCCGCAGGCCGAACTCACAGACGGCAAGGGGCGCGTCGTTGCTCGCCAGGGCTCTGAAGGAAGCTTTTTTGCCAAAGACGGCTCCATTCTGGCCGCCAAGATTGAAAAGCACGCCGACAAGGCAACACCGGGCAATCTGCGAGACCTCGTTTACCGCACTACCTCGCGCGGCAAGGAAGGCATGCTCACAGGGATCACTCACGTCAAGCGCACCGACGGCAAAGGCGGCGTACCGCTCACGCGCTGTTCGCCGTCTCAATTGGGGGCCACGCTCAAAGTGCCCTTCACGGCGACTTACACCTTCTATCGCAACCGCTGACAAAATCCTGAAAAATCAAAGACTTCCCTTATCGCCGCCGCACAATTGGACAAATTGACATCGTGAAAACAGTTCCCAAATCGGGTAAAATTAAGTGTTTCTTTGTGCGGAAAATTTTTCCGCACCGGCATGTGTGATTTTGGGAGGTTTTATGGTTGGAGCTACGGTTTTGGGCGTTTTCCTTCAAGGATTGCCGCCGGATCGTCGCGTCGCTATGGCCCGAGTTGCAAGTCTGATTCGCCGTGCTGCACGCGGCGTGCGTGAGAGCAAGCGTTTCGGTCTTGTTTTTTATGAACTCAACGGGGGACCGCTCTTCGGTCTTGAATCCCGCGAAAAGTCGCTCACGCTTTACATTGCCGAAAAGTCCGTCATCGAACCCTTCGTCCCGACTCTGAAGGGCATCGATGCCGAACACAGCCTCATCGAGTTTACGGATCTCAATCGTCTTCCGCTTCCCGATATCGAAAAGATCGTGCGCGCAAGCGTCGTCGCCCGCCGCGAACGTCAGGCCGCTCCCTCGCAGTCTGAAATTCTCGCCATGTGGGGCGTCAAGGAAGAGGAAGCCGCAGTGGCTCCTCCTGTCGTTCGCATTTCCATGAGAACGGCCGAAGACGAACAGGCCGAAGCCGCCGCCAAGGCCGAGGCCGAACGTCTTGCCGCTGAAAACAAGAAGATTCTGCGCCCGACGCGGCCGGAAAAGTCGCTGGTGCAAAAGCGCGCCGCCGCTGCTGCCGGTAAGCCCAAGTCCACGAAGGCCAAGGCAGTCTCCGACGAAAAGAGCGCCGCCAAGCCCGCTGTAGCCCGTCGCACGACGCGCCGCACGAAAGCTTCGGAAGCCTCGGCAGCTTGATTCGACAACGCAAAGCGCTGCAATGACAGCGTCGCAATGCAAAAACGCCCGGTTTCGGGCGTTTTTGCTTATACGGGTCTCTTATCGTTCTCGTCAGACTTCGATAAGCGTGTATCGGTCGCTACCCATCTTCAGTTCGCGCATGGCGGTGAGCTGATGCATACCCACGCGCGACTCGATGCGTTCGACCAGATCGTGGTTGTGCGGCGTGGCGTAAACCAGATCAACGCAAGCCTGGTCAATGGCGAGAATATCGGTCGAAGCAAGAATGCCCACGTCCTCGATGGTTGGCTCGGCTGCAGCAGTGCCCGCGCAGTCGCAGTCCACAGACATACGGCGCATCACGTTGATATAAACGATATGCTTGCCGAAATAGTCAATCACGGCCTTGGCCGATTCAGCCATCGTTTCCATCAACCGTTCCTTGGCGGGCCACTGATCCCAGGGCTTGGAGACGTCGTCAATCGCATGCACCTGCGCCTTGCCAATGCGGCCGTCGGCGCAACCGATGGCGATGTTCTTCATCGAGCCGCCGAAGCCGCCCATCGCATGACCCTTGAAGTGCGTGAGCACGATCATGGAGTCGTAATTGACGATATGCCCGCCCATGGAGACTTCCTTGAAGTGCTTGCCGCCACGCACCGGCAAATTAACCGTGCCCTCGGCGTCCATGATGTCAACCGGGCAGAACGTCCAGCCATTGACCTTGAGCGTTTCAAGATGCTGTTCGGTCGTAAAGCGGTCGCCTTCGTAAAGCGTGTTGGTTTCCACGATCACGGAGTCAGGCACCGTGGCCTGGAACGCCTTCACCATGTCTCGGGGCAGAATGTTGGGACCGTTCTTTTCGCCGGTGTGCAGCTTAATGGCCACCTTGCCGTAGATGCCTTCGTTGATGCGTTCATAGAGATCGATCAGCGTCTGCGCGTCGATCTTGCGCGAGAAATACACCTTGGCTTTTGCGCCCGGCGCATCGGCCGCAACCTTCTTGCAGGCCGCCACCGGGGCCTGGCCCATCGTTTCAGTCGTTGTCATCTTCTTACCTTCCTTTGCCGCCGTTGCCGCCAACGGCGAAGCTGCCGTCACGGCACCGGCCGCAACGCCTTTGAGCAAATCGCGTCGCGATAGCCCGTGTTTGTCACAACATGCGTATCGGCTCATGTCAGTAGCCTCCGAAACAGAAACTTCCATTGCACCATTATCGAACCGCCAGCGGCAGCCCGCATTGCACAAAACGTGCAAACACGCGTGCGAAATTCTCAGCTTTTCTGCTCCTCAAATCCGCATTGAAGCGCATCGATCAAGCGCTTGTATTCGGCCTTGACCTGCTGCTCGGTGCATCCCATCAGGACGGCGTCGTCGAGCACATCCTGCAGCAGCGCTTTCACCTCCTCCCAGTTTTCTTCGAGCACCTTTACCTTTTCCGTGCAAGAGACGGTGCTGCCGTCGGCTTTGAGCCAGCGCTCGGGCGGCGCCGTGGTCAGTTCTTCCTTCTGATGCATTTGCTGACAAAAATTTTGTTTTCCGATGCGCGTCGGTCCCCGGCCATCGCTCGATTCGACACAAGCAACCGTCGCCGCGCGGTTAAAATCAGACATCTGTAAATGATAGGAAATTGCGGCGCGTTGTGCTTTGTCGCCAAGTCGCGCCTTTCTTTCGTCTTTGTGTCTTGCCATGGATATCCTGCACAGTCTGACCTCCGCCTTTAATCCGAAAGCCGTCGCCGTCGTCGGCGCAAGCGACCGCCCCGGCAGCCGAGGCTCTTTTGTTTGGAGCGGCGTGATGAACGGCAGACGAGTGCACGAAGCCTATCCCGTCAACCCGAAGTACAAGTACATCGGTGTGACGTCGTGTTGGCCTTCTCTTTCTGAAGTCCCCGCCAAGATTGATCTGGCCGTCATCGCCACGCCCTCGTCCAAGATCGAAGGGTTGCTCAAAGAGTGCAAAAAGCTGGGCATTCCCAACGTACTGATCACCCCCGGCGATGAAGAGCTCACAGCCGACCGTCGCTGGCGCGAACACATCGCGCAAATGGCACGAGAGGCCGGCATTCGCATCATCGGCCCCGATTCGATGGGCATCATGCGCCCGAGCATCGGCTTGAACGTCAGTTATTGGCCGCGTCTTGCGCAGACCGGCTCCATCGGGCTGCTTTGCCAGTCGGGCGCCGTCACGGCATCCGTACTCGAGTACGCCGAGCGCTCCGGCATCGGCTTTTCCACCGTCATTTCCTCGGGCCTTGAAAGCGAAGTGTCGCTCGCGGAAATGATTGACTTTTTGGTGGCAGACCCACAAACCGAAATCATTGCGCTTCACGTCGAAGCACTGCGTCACCCGAGAAGTTTCTTCTCCGCGCTTAAAAATGCCGTGCGTCAAAAGCCGGTAATCGTACTCAAGGCCGGCCGAGGCACCAACGCTCGGCGCCTGGCGTGCGCACGCCTTGCCACGGCCGCCAGCGACGAAGCCGTCTTTGACGCGGCCATTGCGCGCGTGGGCGCCATCCGTTGCGACAAGCTCGAAGAGTTCGTCACCACACTCGAAGTGTTCTGCACGGACAAGAATCCGCGACAAGGGCGCCTGGCAATGCTCGGCACGGGCCTGGGCTTTGCGCTGCTCACGGCCGATGCGGCCGACGCCGAAGGCATTGCCTTTGCCAAC
The DNA here is from genome assembly GCF_003472385.1 of Sutterella sp. AM11-39. Lineage (GTDB taxonomy): Bacteria > Pseudomonadota > Gammaproteobacteria > Burkholderiales > Burkholderiaceae_F > Duodenibacillus > Duodenibacillus intestinigallinarum. Next base: position 244,471 of record NZ_QRLV01000002.1, read on the forward strand.
TTCTCGATGCAGACGGAAAAAACCCTTGCCAAAATCTGCAACGCCAAGCTCGGCGTCACTAACCCTCTGGCAATAGCCGCCGACGCCGATGCAGAATTCTTCGCGCAAGCGCTCACGGCGTGCCTCGACGACGACAACGTCGACGGCGTCGTGGTCACCCTTTCCCCCACGGCCGCTAACGCCACACCGCGTACCACGCAGCTTTTAGCCAATGCCGCCAAGGCTTCCTTTAAGCCCGTCGTTGTGTGCTGGGCCGCGCCCTTTGCCGAAAGCCTGATGCATTCGAGCTTCAAGCGCTGCGGCCTGCCGTGCGTAGCAACGCCGCAGCTCGCCGTGCGCGCCTTTGCCAATCTGGCCCGTTACGAGAATCTCAAAAAGCAACGCCTGCAGCCGCCTTCCGAAACGCTCACTGCGGGCAAACCCGATCTTGCCGCCGCGCGACGCATCGTCAAGCAAGCTAAGGCTCAACAGCGCTTCATTCTCTCGGACAACGAAACGACCGAACTGCTGCAAAGCTTCGGGATCACTTCTCTGGCCTGCACTTTCGCACCTGGCGAGAACGAGGCGGCCGCCGCCGCGCGACGTATCGGCTTTCCCGTAGCCGTCAAGATTTCGGCCGAGGGCATTGCGCACAAGACCGATACGGGCGGAGTCATTCTCAACCTGATGTCAGAGTCCGAAGTGCGCGAAGCGTTCAACACCGTGCGTGATCGCTGTGCTCAACGCGCTCCCATGGCACTCTTTAAGGGCGTATTTGTGCAGAAGATGGCCCATAGCGAACGTCTGCGCGAAGTGTGCATCCGCGCTGCCACCGACCCCGTACTCGGCGCTGCGATCAGTTTCTCGGCCGGCGGCCGCACCGGCGAGATTTTCACGGAACGTACGGTGGAACTTGCGCCGCTTACCGAACCTCAGGCACGTCGCATGATCCGACGTCACCCGGTCTACAAAGCGTTGGGCGACTTCCGCGGCATGCCCGCAGCCAACGAAGACGCACTCGTAGCGACACTTCTTAAGATTTCCGCTCTGATGTGCGAAATTCCGGCCGTGGCTGAAATCACCGTCAATCCGCTCGTTATCGACGATCAACTGGCGGTGTCGCTCGACGCCGGCGTGGCGCTGTGCGCCCGCAGCGACGAGCCCGACGCACGATACTCGCATATGCTGATGCAGCCTGCACCGATCACTTCTGGCGAAGAATTCACAAGCCGCGGCGGTCTGATGCGCATCCGCAGCATCCGTCCTGAAGACTTCGCCGCCGAAAAGCGCCTGCTGCAACGACTCTCGCAAAAGAGCGCTTATCTGCGCTTTCACAAGGACGCGACCGATGTCACTGACAACGAAATCATCGGCTTTACGGACTTCGATCGCGAACGTGAAGCAGCTTTCGTCATCACCGACGCAGGCGCTTCCATTGAAAAGCCTGAAATTCACGCCGTCGGTCGCCTCACAAAAGCCCCCGATTCCGACACGGCCGAATTCGGCATCGTGGTGGAAGACAAATTCCAGCGCGCCGGTTTTGGAGCCATCCTGATGCAACAGCTAGAAAACGAGGCCCGTAGCCGCGGCGCTCGCCTCCTCTCGGGGTGGGTTCTCAAGGGCAACGACGCCATGGCGGGGCTTATGAGCCGCCGCGGCTATCGCGCGGCAGATTGTCCGGAAGACGCCTCAATGCTCATTTATTCGCTCGAACTCGGATCGAACAGATAAAACCACCCCAAGCCCACGAAAGGATTTCTTTTCATGCCTTTGAATCAAGTTCTTGAACAGCGTGTTCTCACCGTTGAAATCTCGCGCCCGGAAAAACGCAATACGCTCGACGCCAAAACGCTGGAAGAATTCACCGCACTTCTGGCCAATGCCGAAGCTGACGACAACGTGCGAGTGATTGTCATCACGGCCCAGCCCGGCATCTTCTGTGCGGGCGGAGACCTCAAGGAGCAGCTTGAAAACCCGAGCGCTTCGTCCGACTCTCCTGCCGGCCGCTTCATCACGCAACTGCAAACGATGACCAAGCCCATGATGGCCTGCGTCGAGGGACCGTGCGTGGGTTTCGGCACCACGATTCTTTATTACTGCGACCTCGTCTACGCCGGCGCAAGCAGCCTCTTTTCCCTGCCCTTTACAGCACTCGGCCTCACGCCGCGCTTCGGCGTGTCGTACCTCGCCGTGGCCGCTGCAGGGCTGCACAAGGCCGCCGAAAAGATCCTGCTCTCCGAACCCATTACCGCACAGGAAGCACTTCAGATGGGAATGGTAAGCGGCGTCTTTGAAGACGATGCAGTGCGCGCGCAGACGCTCGCCCGCGCTCAGCGCCTGGCCAAGCTTTCGCCCGTTGCCGTGCGCTCCTCCAAAGAGCTCCTGCGTCTGGCCATGAACAAGTGCATTGAAGCTGTGCGCGAACGCGAAGCCTCAGCCTTTGAAGCGGCGGCCGCCACACCCGCTGCCAAAGAAGCCTGTGCGGCCTTCCTCGAAGGACGCAAGCCCAATCTGGACTAAATTTCTCTGCCACAAAAGTCTGAAGGCCATTCTCGAACTTCCGCCGAGAATGGCTTTCTTCATTTCAGGCCAACTTGTCGGACTTACTTGACCGTTTCAACGTTGAGATACTGCTCATCGGTCACGGGTTCCATCCAGTTGACGTTCTTGCCCTGCGGGTCATATCCCGTGATCGTCATCTGAACCATACGCTGATCCGGAGCGGCACCGTGGAAGTGCTTGACGCCCTTGGGGCAGACGACCACGTCACCCTTCTTGAGAACGCTCACCTTCTGGCCGTACACGCCAGAGCGACCCTCGCCCTCGGCGATGATGAGCACCTGACCGGTCGGATGGGTGTGCCAGAAGGAACGGGCACCGGGCTCAAAAATCACGTAGGCCCCCGCCACCGGCATGCCCGGAAGCTGATCCGAAAGCGCCTGAATCTTCACCTTGCCCGTAAAGACCTTGTTGCCGCCGTCAACCACCGCCAAGTCCTTGGCGCGTGTCACCAGCTGAGAGCCTTCCGGGATATCGGCCGCTGCCGCAGAACCGGCCATCAAAACTGCGCAAGCCAGAGCGAGAGAAACCTTCAACATTGCTATCTCCTTGTTTTTCTTAGGAAAACTTTGTGTTTTCAATTGTGCCTGCAGCCGTCGCCAATATCCAATACTTATTTAGGATGCTTTTTCATGCAAAAATGACATATTCGCTTCCGTTGGAGCTCGATCATGAACACAAAGGTGCTGAAAACGTTTCTGACGATCTGCCGCGTCGGCAGCATCACCAAGGCCGCGCAGCTGCTTTATATCTCTCAGCCCGCGTTAAGCCGTCAGATCCAGGACCTCGAAGAGGAGCTCGGTTGCAAGCTTTTCGACCGATCCAAGCGCCAGCTATCACTCACCGAAAGCGGTTTTCTGCTGCAGCAACGCGCGCAGGAAATTCTCAATCTCGATGAGCGCACCAAAAAGGAACTGCGCGAGAACTCGGGGTTTCTTTCAGGAGAACTGCGCATCGGCTGCGTCGAATCAAGTGCCGTGCGCTTTCTTGCGGACAAGTTCCAGGCGTTTCGCGCCTCCTATCCGCAGGTGCAGTTTGAGCTTTATTCGGCCGACGGCGACGACATCCGTAGCGCGCTCGATCACGACCGCATTGACATGGGCATTCTTCTCGAACCTGTTGAAGCAGCCAAATACGATGCCATTGATCTGCCGGTCGCCGACCGCTGGGGCATCGTGGTGCGCGACGACTCACCCGTTGCATCGCATCCCTTCGCCAACGGCCAGACGATTTCCTCTCTGCGTATGATCTTGCCGCGCCGCGCAATCGTTCGAACCGAGATCAAAACGTGGTTTTCAGAGCTCGTCAAGGATGAGACCGTGGTGATGTACCACAACCTGCCGAGTCTGTCACTGCATTTCATCCGCTCCGGCATCGGTGACGCGCTTTTATGCGTGGAAGGTTCCTACGGCATCCGCCCCACTCCGGGCCTTCGGTTCGTGCCGCTCGCTCCGGAACGTCTGGCGCGCCACAAGTTCGTGCGGCGCAAGAACCATCGGCTTTCCAAAGCCGGCGAAATCTTCTGGTCTCAGTTGCAAAATCACGACCTCTGATTTCATGCAATTTATGCATGAAAAATCATTGAAAATTAGTCTTTGACATAGCTTTTTGTTTCGGGAGATACTTTTTTGCAACCCATTGATTTCACTGTTGCAAAGGAGTTTCTCATGACTGCCACTACAAGTCGTCGCCACCTGTTGGGCGGCCTCGGAGCACTTGCCGCCACGGCGTTTGTTCCGTCCGCACAGGCTGCTTCCGGCCAAAAGCCCCGCGTCGTCGACATCCCCGACATCGTACAGATGCGCACGCTCGGGTCAGGTGCCGCGGCCATGCACGTCACGGCTCTTGGCTTCGGCTGTATGGGCATGAGCTATCACCGCAGCGAAACACCCGATGCGACCATGCTCAAACGCGTGGTGGCCCAAGCCTACGATCTCGGCGTCAACTTCTTTGATACCGCCCAGGTCTACGGCCGCGTGCGCGCCCAAAACGAAAAATTCGTGGGACAAGCGATCGCGCCGTTTAAGAACCGCATTCAGGTCGCCTCCAAGTTCGGCTTCGTGTTCGATGAGCACGAAAAGAAAATCGAAGGACGCTTTGACAGCCGCCCTGAAAACATCCGTCGTGTCTGTGAAGAGTCCCTGAAAAACCTCGGCATTGAGGCCATCGATCTCTTCTACCAGCACCGATTCGACCCGGCCGTTCCGGTCGAGGACGTTGCGGGTACCGTCGCCGACCTCATCAAGGAAGGCAAGGTAAAGCACTTCGGCATGTGTGAAGTGGGTCCCAACACAATCCGCGCTGCGCATAAGGAATGCCCGGTGACGGCTATTCAGAGCGAATATCACCTCATGTGGCGCGAGCCCGAAACCAAAGTGTTCCCCGTGCTGCAGGAGCTCGGCATCGGCTTTGTGCCCTACAGCCCGCTCAATCGAGGCTTTCTGGGCGGTACCGTCAACGAGTACACGCAGTTTGACGTCACCAACGACAACCGTCACACGCTGCCGCGCTTTACTCCGCAGGCTCTGCGCGCCAACTACCGCATCGTCGAAGTGCTCAATCACTTCGGTCGTACGCACGGCATGACCTCCTCGCAAATCGCCCTGCTGTGGATGCTCGACAAGGCCGACTGGATCGTTCCTATTCCGGGCACCACAAAACTTTCGCACCTGGAGGAAAACCTGCGCTCGCTCGACTTCAAGGTAAGCCGTACTGAGTGGACCGAACTGGAAAAGCAAGTGGCTGCCGTTGACATCGTCGGCGACCGTTACCCCGCCGAACAACAAAACCAGATCAACTCGAACTGATCTCTCCGGCACGGGCCGCTGCCGATCCCGTGTGACGGCCCGATCGGTCTTGTATAAGAATTCGGCATCGCGCCGCGTAACGATTCGGCATTGGACAGCGGGCGTGCTCTGCCGCTACGCTTTTTGCAAACACTCAATCACATTGTCGGAAAAGGCTGCAAGATGAAGAATGAACGCTCTCGTCAAACGCCGGGTACCGGGCTCACCCGCCGACAGTTTGCGCTCTATTCGGGCGCAATCGCCGCACAGTTTCTGCCCCTTTCCTCCATCCGCGCGGCCGAACCTGCTTTACCCCGCGTCTACTACGCCAAAAACGTCACCGCGGAAAACTTTGTTGCCGTTTTTGAAAGGTTGAGAGCCGAAGCGGGCCTTACATCCGTCAAAGGACGCATCGGCATCAAGCTGCACGGCGACGAGGTGCACGTCAACCGCGCACTGTGGCAGGCGCTGCAGGCGAATCTGCCCGGAAGCTTCTACGTTGAAGGCAATTGGGCCTCAACCTACACCTCCGGGCGAGGCAACACGCAGGGTAATCTGGATGCGATCGCCTCACAAGGCGTTCCCCGCGAACAGATCGACATTCTCGACCGAGACGGCGCCTATCGCATGGTACCGATTCACTTGGGCGCGGAACTAAAGGAAGTGTCCGTCTCAAAGGCGCTTCTGGACGAATACGGTGCCGTAGTCGTTGCCGCCAATTTCAAGATCCCGAGCTTTGCGGGCTATTCGGGCGCCATGAAAAACGTGGGCATCGGTCTTGCCGGCGCCTTCGGCAAAACCGCAGTGCATGGAGAGGGCTTCAGAAAGAACGCGGGCTTTTTCCGGCGTTTGGCAGACGCTGCCAAAGGCATTGACGAAGCGATGAAAGGAAAACTCCTTTACATCAACGTGCTCTCGAAAATGAAGATCACCCCGTTAAAGGGCGCATCGGTGCGAACCGGCACGCTCGGCATCGTGGGCTCCCTCAGCATGGCCGCAGCCGACCAGGCGGCGCTTGACCTTATCTACGGGCTCACTCCCGCGCAATACGACGCCTATCCCGAAGACGTCAAGATCGAACGCGGCTTTCTGCAGCTCGAGTACCTTGAAAAGCTCGGCGTCAAAGGACGTCGCTACACCCGAATCAATCTGTAAAGAAATCATGGACAGAAGACAATTTCTCGCAGCTGCCACTGCCGCCTACGCCGCTTCTGGAATAACCGCAGTCAAACCTGCTGGTGCATCCGCTCCACGATCCGACCTTGCTGGCGTTTGCGATATTCATCTGCATGCGGCGCCCGACTCCAAAGCCAGAAGTCTGTCGGAATACGACATGGCTCAGGAAGCTAAAGCCGCAGGTTATCGCGCCGTTCTTTTCAAATCCAACGACTTTTCCTGTCACGACCGCGCCTATCTGCTGCGTCAGGCTGTCCCCGGTATCGAACTCTTCGGCTCGATCGTGTTAAACCGCGCCACCGGCGCCACGCTCAACACCTATGCCGTCGAAAAGGCGCTTGCCACCACCGGAAACCTCTGCCGCACCGTGTGGATGCCGACGCTTGATGCCGAATACGCCGTCCGAACCTTCAAGCAAAACACACCGTTCATTCGCGTCTCCGACGGCAACGGCAAGCTGCTCCCAGAGACGCTGCACATCATGGAACTATGCGCGCAAGCCGACGTTGCCTTTGCCACCGGCCACAGTTCCCCGACAGAGTCGCTTCTGATGGCTCAGGCCGCACACGACATGGGATTCAAAAAGTGCATCATCACGCACCCCAACGCGCTCATCTGGAAGATGTCGCCCGCGCAGCTCGAACGGGCAGCCTCGCTCGGCGCCTGGATCGAATTCTGCTATCTGGGCCGCTTCTGGGGTGAGGATTCGGCCATGCCGACGTACCCGCGTCAAAGCCTGCAGGAAGCAACCGAAATCCTGCGTGTTGCACCGGAGCGCACCTTCATCACCACCGACCTGGGTCAGGTCGGCATGCCCCGCCCCGTGGCAGGCATGCGCCAGGCCCGCAATGAATTGCTCAAGGCGGGATTCAGCGCGGCTTGTCTGAAATCTATGCTGAGTGACACCCCGGCCTACTTGATCGGCCTTGAAAAATAGCCGGTACCCCGACGCCCACGCAAAACGGCCCCACGGCGGCCGTTTTGCAAGAGGCAGGCATTTCCTCCGTATACTTGCTACCCGAATAGTTTCTTAATTCCACAACGATGGAGGCGATGCTTTTGGCTGTCGCACATTGCGACAAGCTTCGGCGTCGAAGTTTCGAATGAAAGTTCTTTTGACGGGCGGCACGGGCTTCATCGGCTCGCATACGGCCGTATGTCTGATTGAATCGGGCCATACGGCGGTTCTCTACGACAATCTATCCAACAGCAAGCCCGAAGTGGTCGACGCCATCGAAACGATCACCGGCGCGCGTCCTGCATTTGTGGAAGGTGACATCCGCGATGGGGCAAAGCTCGTGGAAACGCTCAAGGCCTACGAAATCGATGCCGTGATCCACTTTGCGGGGCTCAAGGCCGTCGGCGAATCGGTCGAAAAACCGCTTCTCTACTACGACAATAACATCGCGGGTACGGTGACGCTGCTGCAGGCCATGAAGGAGTGCGGCGTCAACAAGCTTATCTTCTCGAGCTCTTCGACCGTCTACGGCACACCTGTGTCGCTGCCGCTCACCGAAGACATGCCGACGGGAACGCCCACGAATCCCTATGGTCGCACCAAGCTCATGATCGAAGAGATCCTGCGAGACCTGTGCGAGGCGCAGCCCGAGTTTGCCGCCGTGTGTTTGCGCTACTTCAATCCGATCGGCGCACACGATTCAGGCCTAATCGGAGAGGATCCCAATGGGATACCCAACAATCTACTACCCTATGTAGCACGTGTTGCCTCTGGCAAGCTCGAATACGTACGCGTATTCGGCGACGACTACCCAACGCCCGACGGCACGGGTGTGCGCGACTACATTCATGTGGTGGACCTTGCCCGAGGTCACGTGGATGCGCTCACCTACGCCGAAAACCACGCCGGTTGGGAGGCTATCAATCTGGGTACCGGACGCGGCTCGAGCGTACTGGAAGTGATTGCAGCTTTTGAAAAGGCTTGCGGCAAGAAACTGCCCTACAAGGTGCTGCAGCGGCGCGCCGGAGACATTGCCGCCAACTGGTGCTGTCCGGACAAGGCCGAAAAGCTACTGGGATGGAAGGCGCAGTACGGCATCGCGGAGATGTGCTCGAGCAGCTGGAAATTCGAGCGGATGCACACCCAAGCAAAATAAGCCGACCACGAAAAAACCGCTGAAGGAGCAATTCCGACAGCGGTTCTTTTTTGCCCGGCGCCAAAGGCACCGGGGGAAAGTTCAAGCAAGAAACCGATTATTCAGCGGCCTTTTCTTCCTTAACTTCTTCGACGGCTTCAGCACGTTCGGTGAGTTCCATGTAAGCCATGGGAGCATTGTCACCAACGCGGAAACCCATCTTGAGAATGCGGGTGTAGCCGCCGTTGCGGTTGGCAAAGCGCGGGCCGAGCACTTCAAAGAGCTTGGTCACGATGGCGCGGTTACGCAAGCGGTTGAAAGCCAGACGACGGTTGGCAACGGTGTCAACCTTGGCAAGCGTGATCATCGGTTCGACGACGCGGCGCAGTTCCTTAGCCTTCGGCACGGTGGTCTTGATGGCTTCGTGCTCGAGCAGCGAATTCATCATGTTACGGAGCATGGCGAGGCGGTGGGCGCTCGTGCGATTGAGTTTACGCAGACCAGAACGATGGCGCATTTTGAATTCCTTATTGAGTCTATTGAGCGAACCCGGAATCCGGAATCGCTCCCCCGGCTCTTCGATCCCTTGCCGTGGCAAAGGCGGGCGGGTTTAAGTTGAAAAAACGTAAGGCCCGCATTTTACAGGAAATTTTCCTTCCTGCGCAATGCGGGCAATGAAAAAAAAATTAGAGGTTGGCAGGCGGCCAGTTTTCCAGACGCATACCGAGCGTCAGACCGTGGGAAGCAAGAACTTCCTTGATTTCGTTCAAGGACTTGCGGCCCAGATTCGGGGTCTTGAGCAGTTCGTTTTCGGTGCGCTGAATCAGATCGCCGATGTAGTACACGTTTTCGGCCTTCAGGCAGTTGGCGCTGCGAACCGTGAGTTCGAGGTCGTCAACCGGACGCATCAGAATCGGATCGAGCGGCGGCGGGGTTTCTTCCTGCGGCTGCTGATCAACTTCGATGTTGGTCTTGATGGCACCGAACACGGAAAGCTGATCCTGCAGAATGTGCACAGCGTTGCGCAGTGCATCTTCCGGGCTGATCACGCCGTTGGTTTCGATGGTCATCTCGAGCTTGTCGAGGTCGGTGCGCTGAGCCACGCGAGCGGCAGACACGGAGTAAGCCACACGGCGGACCGGCGAGAAGCTGGCGTCCATGATGATGCGACCGATGGTCTGCTTGGAGTAGTCGTCGCGGAAGGCGCGAACGTCACCCGGCTGGTAGCCGCGGCCGGTTTCAACGCGAACCTGCAAGTCGAGCTTGCCACCGGAGAGGTTGGCAATCACGTGGTCGGGGTTGAGAACGGTCACGTCGTGCGGCAGATCGAAGTCGCCGGCAGTCACGGGACCCATGCCGGACTTCTGTAGGCGCAGCATGACATCTTCACGGCCGCCTTCGAGCTTGAAGACGACTCCCTTGAGGTTCAGGAGGATGTCCACAACGTCTTCGATGACGCCGTCAATCTGGGAGTATTCGTGCACGACGCCCACGATCTGAGCTTCGGTCGGAGCGTAGCCGACCATGGAGGACAGAAGAATGCGGCGAAGGGCGTTGCCGAGCGTGTGGCCGTAGCCGCGTTCAAACGGCTCGAGCGTGATGACGGCAAGGTTGGGATTCTGTTCGTCGACGACGGCTTCGACCGTGGTCGGCTTCAGGAGCGCAGTATTGGCCATTGTGTAAAGATTCCTATTCAATACCCTCGGCTCGTTACACCGATAAGGCTGACGGTTACTTTCAAGAAAGTCCCGTGAACGCGCGAGAAAGCACATCGTTGTTTCAGGGGCCGCCCGAAACAACAGGGACGCACAAAAGGAGCACTGCCGAGACTTCAGCAATGCTTTTCAAGAGGTTCGCGAGTTTTGATTTTATCAAACCCCTTGAAAAGCATTGGCGCCCGAAGCACGAAAACCGTGCCCGAGCGCTTCTTTTCCCTGTGTACCCGGTTTGACCTCGACCCTCACTACAGAGCGGGGCCAAACCGAATTCAGCAACCGGATTAACGCGAGTAGTGTTCGATAACGAGAGCTTCGTTGATGTCCGGAGCGATTTCGTCGCGGGCCGGTGCGTTCTTGAACGTACCTTCCATCTTCTTGGCATCAACGCTCACCCAGCCCGGGAAACCGTTCTGGCCGGCGAGTTCGAGAGCTTCGATAATACGAACCTGCTTCTTGGCGGACTCGCGAACGGAGATCACATCACCGGCCTTCACGGAGTAGGACGGGATATTGCACTTCTTGCCGTTAACGAGAATGGCGCAGTGGCTCACGAGCTGACGAGCTTCAGCACGCGTAGAGCCGAAGCCCATGCGGTAAACAACGTTGTCGAGGCGGCTTTCCAGCAGAGCAAACAGGATTTCGCCGGTGTTGCCGGTGCGGCGGCTTGCTTCTGCGTAGTAGCGGCGGAACTGGCGTTCGAGAACGCCGTAGGTACGCTTCATCTTCTGCTTTTCACGCAGCTGCGTACCGTAGTCCGAAAGGCGCTGGCCGGAGGTCTTGCCGTGCTGGCCGGGCTTCACCTCTGCGCTCTTGACCTTGGAGTCAAAGGAACGGCGGGCGCTCTTCAGATTGAGGTCGGAACCCTCGCGGCGCGAGAGCTTCAACTTGGGACCGAGATATCGTGCCATTTTATTTGTTACCTCTTCTATCCTGCGGCGTAGACCGCATTCAGTTTGCGTTTAACGATAGATCACGCAAACGCAGGATACGAATTAAAAAATTTTGTTGAATTAAACGCGACGGCGCTTGGACGGGCGAACACCGTTGTGCGGAACCGGAGTGACGTCCTGGATGCTCGTGACACGAATGCCGAGGGCATTGAGAGCACGAACGGAGGATTCGCGACCGGGGCCGGGGCCCATGATGCGCACTTCAACGTTCTTCAGACCGAATTCCTGGGCAATCTTGCCAGCGTGTTCGGCAGCAACCTGAGCGGCAAAGGGAGTGCTCTTGCGGGAGCCCTTGAAGCCCTGAGCGCCGGCGGAGCTGGCGGCGACGGCATTACCCTGACGGTCGGTAATGGTGATGATCGTGTTGTTGAAGGAAGCATGCACGTGGGCGATGCCTTCGGTCACAACCTTCTTCACCTTCTTGCGGCCGCGGGCGGCCTGCTGAGATTTGGGTGCCATAACTATTCTTACTCCTGATTACTTCTTGAGAGCAACGCCGGCCTTACGCGGGCCCTTGCGGGTGCGAGCGTTGGTGCGGGTGCGCTGACCGCGCACAGGCAGGCCGCGACGGTGGCGGAAGCCACGGTACGTGCCCAAGTCAATCAGACGCTTGATCGAGAGCTGAACTTCGCGGCGCAGGTCACCTTCGACGGTGTACTTGCTGACGGCGTCGCGGATGCGTTCAAGTTCCGCATCGGTCAGATCCTTGACCTTCTTGGAATGTTCGATGCCGCAGGCATCCAGAATCTGCATCGAGCGCGAACGACCGATGCCATAGATGGCAGTCAGACCGATCACGGCGTGCTGCTGCGGCGGAATGTTAATACCGGCAATACGAGCCATTTGTGTTTACCTCAATTAGCCTTGACGCTGCTTGTGACGCGGGTCTTCGCAGATCACTCGCACAATACCCTTGCGCTTGATGATCTTGCACTTGCGGCACATTTTCTTGACTGAAGCGTTAACCTTCATTCTTAATCTCCAGCCCGTCCGGGAATCGGCGGGCATACTTAGTTGGTGCCAACACAGGGGAAAGACGCATGATTTTACTTGTTTTTCCCAAAAAAACAAGTCACAAACTCGGGGGCTTGCCGCAGGACTCAGTGTAGTGACTGGTCTGCACCCCCGAAGTTTGGGACTCTCGGTCGCGCCGTCTACAACATCTGCTGCAGACGGCATTTAAATTTTGCGACTTAATTTTTTTTCAGGTTTCCCGCTTGAAGCCCTCCGGTCAGAGGCGCGGGTGGCACCTTGGTTTTAAAAGGCATCCGATCAGAGACCGGAGCCGAAGCCCTTGAAGTTGGTCTTCTTGAGCAAGTTCTCATACTGGTGAGACATCATGTAGGCCTGGACCTGGTTCATGAAGTCCATCGTCACAACGACCACGATCAACAGCGAGGTACCGCCGAAGTAGAACGGGACGTTAAAGCGAAGGTTCAGGAATTCCGGAACCAAGCAAACAAATGTCAGGTAGGCTGCACCGCCCAACGTCAGGCGCACGAGCACCTTGTCGATGTAGCGGGAAGTCTGTTCGCCCGGACGAATGCCCGGAACAAACGCACCACTCTTTTTCAGATTCTCTGCAGTTTCCTTCGGATTGAAAACCAATGCCGTGTAGAAGAAAGCAAAGAAGATGATCAAAGCAGCATAAAGAAGAGTGTAGAGCGGCTGGCCGGGGCTCAGAGCCGCTGCCAGATCGCGAATCCAACGAGTGGAGTCGCCCGTCGTGAACCAACCCGCGAGCGTAGCCGGGAACAGAATCAGAGACGAAGCAAAGATCGGGGGAATAACACCCGACATGTTCATCTTGAGCGGCAGGTAGGAAGCCTGGCCGCCGTAGATTCGGTTGCCGATCTGGCGGCGAGCGTAGTTCACCGTGATGCGGCGCTGGCCGCGTTCGATGAAGACCACGAAGGCCGTCACGACCACAACGACGGCGATCACGAAGATCGCAGCGAGCGGGGAGATGGCGCCGGTGCTCACAAGCTGGAACAAACCGCTTGCGGCGCTCGGCAGACCTGCCACGATACCGGCGAAGATGATGATCGAGATACCGTTGCCCAGACCGCGTTCGGTGATCTGTTCACCGAGCCACATCAGGAACATCGTACCCGTCACCAAGCTCACGGCGCAGGTAAAGCGGAACATCATGCCAGGATTGATGACAAGCCCGGCTTGCGTTTCCAGAGCGACTGCGATGCCGACCGCCTGGAAGAAGCCCAGCGCCAACGTGCCGTAGCGCGTGTACTGGGTGATCTTGCGGCGGCCCTGCTCGCCTTCTTTACGCAAAGCTTCAAGGCTCGGCAGCACGTACGACAGCATCTGCATGATAATCGATGCAGAAATGTAGGGCATGATGCCGAGCGCGAACACCGAGAAGCGCGATAAAGCGCCACCGGAGAACATGTTGAACAGCCCGAGGATGCCGCCTTGCTGCTCATTGAAGAGCTGGCGCAGCATGTCGGGATCGATACCGGGAACCGGCACGTGAGCGCCGATACGGTAAACGACAAGAGCGAGCAACAGGAAGATCAGGCGGCCCTTAAGGTCGCCGTACTTCGCCCACCCCGTCGGTTTTGTGCTGGGGCTATTCGCCACGTCTGTGTCCTTACCTTAAAGCGTTGTTAGTTTCGGTTCGAATTAGGCTTCAACCACGGAGCCGCCGGCAGCTTCGATAGCGGCCTTGGCACCCTTGGTCACGCCCAGGCCGCGAACGGTAACCGCACGGGTGATTTCACCCGAGAGGATCACGCGCGCACCCTGTGCGAGGATCGAAACAACGTTAGCGGACTTCAGAGCAGCCAAGTCGATTTCGTCAACCGGCATGGCCTGCAGTTCGTTCAGACGCACCACTTCGATGTAGCGGCGGGTGAGCGAAGTGAAACCGCGCTTCGGCAGACGACGATGCAGGGGCATCTGGCCGCCTTCGAAGCCGACCTTGTGGAAGCCGCCGGCACGGGACTTCTGACCCTTGTGGCCACGGCCGGCGGTCTTGCCCCAGCCGGAGCCCACGCCGCGACCGACGCGGTGTGCCTGGCTCTTGGCGCCCTCATTGGGCTTAATGGTATTCAAACGCATTTGACTGTTACCTCAGATCATTCGACGCGCACAAGGAATGCGACCTTGGTGATCATACCGCGCACGGCGGGCGTATCCTCGAGCTCGCGGGTCTGATGAAGCTTCTTCAGACCGAGACCCAGAAGCGTTGCACGGTGCTTGGCACCGGTGCCGATCGGGCTCTTGACGAGCGTGACCTTGACGGTCTTCTTCGTTTCAGACATTTCTCAATATCCTCCGAGACGCATTACGCCGTGAGCTCTTCGACCGTCTTGCCGCGCTTGGCAGCAATATCTTCGGGCGAGTGCAGGTTCGCAAGCGCATTGAGCGTAGCGCGGACCATGTTGTAGGGATTGGTCGAGCCGTATGCCTTAGCAAGCACGTTGCGGATGCCGACGGCATCCATCACGGCACGCATCGGGCCGCCGGCGATCACGCCGGTGCCTTCGGCGGCGGGCATCAACAGGACGCGGGAAGCGCCGTGGTGGCCTTCAACAGCGTGGAAGATCGTGCCGTTGTTGAGCGGCACCTTCTTCATGCTCTTGCGGGCGCGTTCCATAGCCTTGCTCACGGAAGCCGGGACTTCACGGCTCTTGCCGGTGCCCATACCCACGGAACCCTTGCCGTCGCCGGCAACGGTCAGAGCAGCGAAAGCAAGAATGCGGCCGCCCTTAACAACCTTGGTGACGCGGTTCACCGCGATCATCTTTTCGCGAATGCCGTCATCGATCTCTTCGACGGCGTTCTTCTTGTCAACCTTAGCCATAAGCCTCGATTCCTATTAGAACTTGAGGCCGGCTTCGCGCGCGGCCTCGGCCAGCGCGGCAACGCGGCCGTGGTAACGATAACCGGAACGGTCGAAAGCGCAGGTTTCGATACCGGCAGCCTTCGCCTTCTCAGCCAGACGGGTGCCGACGATCTTGGCAGCGGCGATGTTGCCGCCGTTGCCATTGACCATGGCGCGAACTTCAGCTTCAGCCGTGGAGGCGCTCACGAGAACGCGGTCGCCGGAAGCGGAAATGATGCTGGCGTAGATGTGCAGGTTGGTGCGGTGCACCGTAAGACGATTCACCTTCTGCAGCTTGATGCGGGCGCGGGTCGCACCGGCACGGCGCAGGCGGTTTTCCTTTTTGTTAATCATTTCTCAGAACCCCGCTTTACTTCTTCTTGGTTTCCTTGATGATGACGTGTTCGTCAGCATAGCGGATGCCCTTGCCCTTGTAGGGTTCGGGAGCGCGGTAGCTGCGCACGACTGCGGCGGTCTGGCCGACCTTCTGCTTGTCAGCGCCCTTGATGACGATTTCCGTCGGGGTGGGCGTTTCGCAGGTCACGCCTGCGGGCATCTGGTGCACGACCGGGTGAGAGAAGCCGAGCTGGAGGTTCAGCTTGTCGCCCTGAGCCTGAGCTCGGTAGCCCACGCCAACCAGAGTGAGCTTCTTTTCAAAGCCCACGGACACACCCTTGTTCATGTCCGCCACGAGAGCACGCATCGTGCCGACGTTAGCGTTGGATTCACGGGTTTCTTCAAGCTGCTTGAACGAAAGAACGTTGCCGTCCTGTTCGATAGCAATCTTGGGAAGAACGTGCATACGCACTTCACCCTTCGGGCCCTTGACGGTGATGAAGCCGTCGGCGAGCGTGGCGCTCACGCCCTGGGCGAGCTCAACGGGATGCTTGCCAATACGAGACATATTGAAAACCTCCCAAATTAAGCGACGTAGCAGAGAACTTCACCGCCGATGCCGGCAGCGCGAGCCTTGCGATCGGTCATCACACCCTTCGGGGTGGAAACGATCGCGATGCCGAGGCCATTCATGACCTGCGGGATGGACTCGTGGTTCTTATAGATGCGCAGGCCGGGGCGCGAAACGCGTTCGATGCGTTCGATAACCGGACGGCCGGCGTAGTACTTCAAACCGATATGCAACTGGGCCTTGCCATCAACGGTCACAACATTAAAGCCGTCAATGTAGCCTTCGTCCTTGAGAACCTGCGCGATAGCAACCTTGAGCTTGGAGCTCGGCATCACGACTTCGGTCTTGTCGACGATCTGACCGTTACGGATACGGGTCAGCATATCGGCGATCGGATCACTCATACTCATTTAGTAATCTCCTCGCTCTTACCAGCTGGCCTTGATGAGGCCGGGAATGTCACCACGCATGGCCGCGTCACGGATCATGCCGCGAGCGAGGCCAAACTTACGGAAGGTGCCGCGCGGACGGCCGGTCAGGCCGCAACGGTTGCGCAGACGCACGGGGCTTGCATTGCGCGGCAGAGCCTGCAGCGCGAGACGAGCGTCCATACGTTCTTCCATGGAGCGGGTAGCGTCGTTGATAATCGCCTTGAGTTCGGCGCGCTTGGCTGCAAACTTAGCAACGGTAGCTTCGCGCTTAAGTTCACGGTTAATCAGAGATAACTTTGCCATTTTCCTTGCACCTATCTCAGTTGCGGAACGGGAAGCGGAAACCAGCCAGAAGAGCCTTGGCTTCTTCGTCGGTCTTCGCCGTCGTCGTGATGGAAATGTTCAAACCGCGCACAGCATCGATCTTGTCGTACTCAATTTCCGGGAAGATGATCTGTTCACGCAGGCCGATGTTGTAGTTGCCACGGCCATCGAAAGCACGACCGGACACGCCGCGGAAGTCGCGGACGCGCGGGAAAGCGATCGTCACGAGGCGATCGAGGAAGTCGTACATGCGTTCGCCGCGCAGGGTCACCATGCAGCCGATGGGCATGTTTTCGCGGATCTTGAAGTTCGCGATAGCCTTGCGGGTGCGGGTGATGGCAGGCTTCTGGCCGGCAATCTTGGTGAGATCGCCGACAGCGTTGTCGACGAGCTTCTTGTCGTTGACGGCTTCACCGACACCCATGTTGAGGGTGATCTTGGTGATGCGAGGAACCTGCATGACCGTCTTGTAGCCGAACTTCTTGATCAGTTCGGGCACGATGGTTTCATGATAAAGAGTCTGGAAACGAGACATTTTGTCGTTGCTCCTTAGGCCTTGGCGCCGACCACGGCACCGTTGCTCTTGAACACGCGAACCTTCTTGCCGTCAACTTCCTTGAAGCCGACGCGGTCACCCTTGCCGGTGGCAGGGTTAAAGAGCATGACATTGGACTGATCGATCGGAAGGGTCTTGTCCTGAATGCCGCCTTCAGCGCCGGTCATCGGGTTGGGACGAACAGCCTTGCGGGCAACATTGACACCTTCGACGGTGATACGGCGGTCATCGATACGGGCAGAAACGATACCCTTCTTGCCCTTATCCTTGCCGGTGATGACGATAACTTCGTCACCTTTACGGATGCGCTGCATCTTATCGGCCTCCTTAAATAACTTCAGGAGCCAGGGAGACGATCTTCATGAACTTTTCGGTACGCAGTTCGCGCGTGACCGGTCCGAAGATACGAGTGCCCACGGGCTCGAGCTTGGAGTTAAGCAGAACGACGGCATTGCCGTCGAAGCGAATCAAAGAACCGTCGGCGCGGCGCACACCCTTGGCGGTGCGGACCACGACGGCGTTGTAGATTTCGCCCTTCTTAACACGACCGCGAGGAGCGGCTTCTTTCACCGTCACCTTCACGACGTCGCCGATGTTTGCATAGCGGCGCTTGGAGCCGCCCAACACCTTAAAACACATCACTGAACGAGCACCGGTGTTATCGGCGACGTCCAGTCTGGATTGCATCTGAATCATGGTTGTTTATATATCCAACTTATTCCGCTCAATGCGGATAGTATTGGTCCCGTCAGGGAGAAAGACTGCAACTCGTTGATTTCCAAAGAAAAACCAGCTGGCTGGAAAGAAGCTCTTTCCCCTTAAGCCGGGCAGAAATCAACGGCACACAGTCCGCAGATATCAACGCAAATGCCGTACCCCGAAAGGTCCGGCATTTGCGCGAGTTCGCAAGTATACGCATAACGCGTAAAACTTGCAAGTATCTTTTCAAGTCTTTTTAAAGACTTAGATGATCACGGCCTTCTCGAGGATACGGGTCACCTTCCAGGACTTCGTCTTGGAAAGCGGACGGGTTTCCGCGATTTCGACCTTGTCACCGACACCGCACTCATTGGCTTCGTCGTGAGCATGATACTTCTTGCTTTCAACGACGTACTTGCCGTAGAGGGGGTGCTTGACACGACGTTCGACCAGAACGGTCACGGTCTTGTCCATCTTGTCGCTCGTCACCGTACCGGTGAGGGTGCGGGTGAGCTTTGCAGTTTCAGTATTCGTCATTTCGCAGCCGCCTTCTGAGCGAGAACCGTGCGCACGCGGGCGATGTCGCGACGCGTGGCGCGCAGCTGGTTCGTGTTCTGGAGTTGTTGCGTAGCCTTCTGAACGCGCAGCTTGAAGTGCGTGGTGAGAAGGTCGTTGAGCTCCTTGTTGAGCGCGGCCTCATCCATGGCGCGCAAGTCTTTTGCCTTCATGTCCGTCTCCTTACATGCCGATCTGGCGGACAACGAACTTCGTCTTCAGAGGCAGCTTGGCAGCCGCGAGAGCGAAAGCTTCGCGGGCGAGCTGTTCATCGACGCCGTCCATTTCATAGATCACGCGACCGGGCTGAACGAGAGCAACCCAGTATTCCGGATTACCCTTACCGTTACCCATACGCACTTCAGCGG
Organism: Sutterella sp. AM11-39; assembly: GCF_003472385.1. Taxonomy (GTDB): domain Bacteria; phylum Pseudomonadota; class Gammaproteobacteria; order Burkholderiales; family Burkholderiaceae_F; genus Duodenibacillus; species Duodenibacillus intestinigallinarum. The sequence continues at coordinate 263,416 of NZ_QRLV01000002.1, forward strand.
GCTTGCTGGAAATGGGCTTGTCCGGGAAGACACGGATCCATACACGGCCGCCGCGCTTGATGTGGCGGGTAAGAGCACGACGCGCAGCTTCGATCTGGCGGGCCGTCAGGCGGCCGCGTTCGACCACCTTGAGGCCGAATTCGCCAAAGCTCACGTTAGCGCCGCGCTGAGCGAGGCCGTAGTTACGGCCCTTCTGGTCCTTGCGGTACTTAGTACGATTCGGTTGCAGCATCGTTATTCTCCGTCTTTCTTGTCAGCGGCGGCAGCGGGTGCACGACGCGGACGGCGGGCTGCGCCTTCGCCGTCACGGCGCTGGCGACGAGCCGGACGACGACGATCTTCGCGTTCGGCGGGAGCGGCAGCTTCGACCACGTCTTCGCGACCGAGATTGTCACCCTTGTAAACCCAAACCTTAACGCCGATCACGCCGTAGGTCGTGTTGGCTTCGGCAACTGCGTAGTCGATGTCGGCACGCAGCGTGTGAAGAGGCACGCGGCCTTCGCGGTACCATTCGGTACGGGCGATTTCGGCACCGTTCAAACGACCAGAGCTCATGATCTTAATGCCCTGAGCACCCAGACGCATGGCGTTCTGCATGGAGCGCTTCATGGCGCGGCGGAACATCACGCGCTTTTCGAGCTGCTGGCAGATGTTGTCAGCGATAAGCTGAGCGTCGAGATCCGGACGGCGGATTTCTTCGATGTTGATGTGCACGGGCACACCGACCATCTTCTGAACTTCTGCCTTGAGCATTTCGATGTCAGCACCCTGCTTGCCGATCACGACACCGGGACGAGCCGAGAAGATCGTGATGCGAGCATTGTTGGCCGGACGTTCGATCAGAATGCGCGAGACGCTGGCGTTCTTCAGCTTTTCACGAAGGAAAGCACGGACGCGGAGGTCTTCGCCGAGCGTGCGGGAAAAGTTACGGCCGACCGCATACCAGCGCGACGTCCAGTTGCGCGTAACGGGAAGGCGGAAGCCGGTAGGATTAATTTTCTGACCCATGGTTCACCTTTTACTTGTCGCCGACGGTCACGAAGATGTGAGCCGTCTGCTTGCCGATACGCGTACCGCGACCCTTGGCGCGAGCACCAAAGCGGCGCAGCGTCGTGGCCTTTTCCACGTAGATCTTCTTAACGAACAGTTCATCCACGTCAGCGCCGTCGTTGTGTTCGGCGTTGGCGATCGCGGATTCGAGCGCCTTGAGGATGATGCCGGCAGCGCGCTTCTGCGTGAAGCGCAGGATGTTGAGGGCCTTGTCCACGGGCTTACCGCGAACCAGGTCGGCCACCAAACGGCCCTTCTGAGCCGAAAGGCGAACGCCGCGAACGATTGCAGTAGTTTCCATTTGATTACCCCTTGACCTTCTTGCTGTCGGCAGCGTGGCCGTGGAAGGTGCGAGTCAGCGCAAACTCACCGAGCTTGTGGCCGACCATGTTTTCATTGATGTACACCGGAACGTGCTGACGGCCGTTGTGAACGGCGATCGTCAGACCGATGAACTCAGGAAGAATGGTGGAGCGACGCGACCAGGTCTTGATCGGGCGCTTGTCGCGACCGGCCTGAGCGGCTTCAACCTTCTTGAGCAGGGAACCGTCAACAAACGGCCCTTTCTTTAACGAACGAGACATTTACTGGCCCCCTTATTTGTCGTAACGGCGCTGGATGATCATGGAATCCGTGCGCTTGGAGTTGCGGGTACGATAGCCCTTGGTGAGCTGGCCCCACGGCGTGACAGGAGCGCGACCGGTACCGGTGCGGCCTTCACCACCACCATGCGGGTGATCAACCGGGTTCATCACCTTACCGCGAACGGTCGGGCGGATGCCGCGCCAACGGGTGGCACCGGCCTTGCCGAGTTCACGCAGGCTGTTTTCTTCGTTGCCGACCGTACCGATCGTGGCGCGGCATTCGATGAGGATGCGGCGCACTTCGCCGGAACGCATACGCACCTGAGCGTAAGCACCTTCACGGGCGATCAGCTGAGCATAGGCACCAGCGGAGCGAACCAGCTGGGCACCCTTGCCCGGGAGCATTTCGATGCAGTGAATGGTGGAACCGACCGGAATGTTGCGCAGCGGCAGAGCGTTGCCAACCTTGATCGGGGCTTCCTGACCGCTCATGATCGTGTCACCGACGTTCAGGCCCTTCGGGCAGATGATGTAGCGACGTTCGCCGTCGGCATACAGCACGAGCGCGATGTGAGCGGAACGGTTCGGATCGTATTCGATGCGTTCAACGCGGGCGGGAACGCCGTCCTTGTTACGCAGGAAGTCGATAACGCGATAGTGACGCTTGGAGCCACCACCCTTGTGACGGCACGTAATGTGACCGTTGTTGTTGCGGCCGGAACCGCGATTCTTCTTTTCCAGCAGAGCTGCGAAGGGCTTGCCCTTGTGCAGGCCCGGAGTCACCACTTTGACCGCATGACGGCGGCCGGGGGACGTCGGCTTGAGTTTGACGAGAGCCATTACTTAACCTCCTGCACGAAGTTGATGCTCTGACCTTCCTTGAGACGGACATAAGCCTTGCGAACATCGCTGCGCTTGCCCATACCGCGGCCAAAGCGCTTCTGCTTGCCCTTGGTGGTCAGAATCTGCACGCTTTCAACCTGCACCTTGAAGCACAGTTCGACGGCAGCCTTCACTTCCGGCTTCGTCGCACACGGGGTGACGACGAAAGCGTACTGCTTGTCCTTGTATTCTTCGAGTCGGGTGCTCTTTTCGGAGATAACCGGACCGACGAGGACCTTCAACAAACGTTCTTGTTTCATCCGAGCATCTCCTCGAGCTTGGCGACCGCAGCCTTCGTGACAACGATCTTGTTGTAGTAGATCAGGGAGAGCGGGTCGGCGTAGCGCGGCTCAACCACGAGAACGTTCTTGAGGTTGCGGCTGGCCAGATAGAGGTTGTCGTCGACCGACTCGGTGATGATCATCACGTGATCAAGACCAAGCGTCTTGAGCTTGGCGGCGAATTCCTTCGTCTTCGGGGATTCGGCGCTGATCGAATCAACCACAACGAGGCGGCCGTCGGCGGCGAGCTTCGAAAGGATCGAAGCCATGGCAGCACGATAAGCCTTCTTGTTCATCTTGTGGCTGAAGTTTTCGTTGGGCGTGTTCGGGAAAGCACGGCCACCACCACGCCACAGCGGCGAGGAGGACATACCCGAGCGGGCGCGACCGGTACCCTTCTGGTTCCAGGGCTTACGGGTCGTGTGGCGCACGAACTCACGGCTGAGCTGAGCGCGCGTACCCTGACGGGCGTTAGCCTGGTAGGCAACCACGAGCTGGTGCACCAGAGCTTCGTTGTATTCGCGGCCGAACACGGCGTCAGAGGCAGCGGCTTTGCCCGCTTCCTGACCGAGTTCATTGATTACATTCAGTTCCATTGATCGCTCCTGGATTAGGCCTTCACGGCGGGACGCACAATGACTTCACCGCCCTTGGAGCCGGGAACGGCACCGCGAACGAGCAGAAGACCACGTTCAGCATCGACACGGGCAACCACGAGATTCTGCGTGGTGCGCTGGGCTGCACCGAGGTGACCAGCCATGCGCTTGCCGGGGAACACGCGGCCCGGGTCCTGGCGATTACCGATGGAACCGGGAGCGCGGGTCGTCACGGAGTTACCGTGGCTGGCGCGGTTCGAGGAGAAGTGGTGACGCTTGATGGCGCCTGCGAAACCCTTACCGATGGTGGTGCCGGTCACGTCGACCTTCTGGCCGGCCGTGAACATGTCGGCGCTGAGCACGGTGCCGGGCTTGAATTCGGCAACCTTGTCTTCGTCGATATGGAACTCTTTCAACGTGGCAGCTGCTTCGATGCCAGCCTTAGCAAACTGGCCGGCGAGTGCCTTGTTGACGCGCGAGGGCTTCTTCGAGCCGAACGCGACTTGAACAGCGTTGTAGCCGTCGGATTCAACCGTCTTGACGCAGGCAACACGGTTGCCGGACACGTCGAGCACCGTCACGGGAACGGACTTACCGTCCTCTTCAAAGATGCGCGTCATGCCGATCTTACGGCCGACTAAGCCGAGCTTTTCACTCATTTATTTTTACTCCACCCCGTCTACGATTGGACGGGACCGTACTTTTAAAGAAATCACTTCACGACGGGAGGTTCGAATTTCGAAGTTATCTTCGCTTCGTAACGCCGATCGAGCGCCTCGAAGGCCAGAAGTGACGCATATTCGCTTGTGTTCTTCGGGCTTCCTTCGGAACACAAACGAGAAAAACTTGTGCAATTACTGCTTGTTGTTGACCTTGATCTTGACGTCAACGCCAGCCGGCAGGTCGAGCTTCATCAGAGCGTCAACGGTCTTGTCGGTCGGATCGATGATGTCCATCAGGCGCTGATGGGTGCGAATTTCGAGCTGATCGCGGCTGGTCTTGTTGACGTGCGGCGAACGCAGGATGTCGAAACGCTGGATGCGGGTGGGAAGCGGAACGGGACCGCGAACAACAGCGCCGGTGCGCTTTGCGGTGTCGACGATTTCGAGAGCCGACTGATCGATCAGCTTGTAATCAAACGCCTTGAGGCGAATGCGGATGCGCTGAGACTGCATTTGTCTGATTTTCCTAAGAAAAAGAACAATAAAAGAACTAAGGGGGCGCAGTATAACCACGCCCCCTTTCCCCTGTCAAGGGTCACTGAAAAAAATTTTATTTTCTTTCAGTATGTTCGAACAATTTTTGGCAATTATTCGATGATCTTGGCAACGACGCCGGCGCCGACGGTGTGGCCGCCTTCACGAAT
>NZ_QRLV01000020.1 GCF_003472385.1 Sutterella sp. AM11-39
CCGTGGGGAGGTAGATTCTCGGTGCGTTTACCCACACTTATGCACGAAGAGCCATTCTTTTGCTCGCTTCCGGTTTTGCTTTGTTCGCACTGCACCAACCGCAGGAGGTACAGAGCAGTGCTTACCGATTGGCGTTATGCGTCCATTCCGGCGCTTTCGGTCTTGCCTGTTTGCTGCTTGCAGCCCACATTCCGATGGCGTTTTTGTCAAGACAGTCACTTAAAGCCATGTTGAGTCTGGGCAAAGGCTTTTTGACAGAACAGGAAGCCATGAAGCATGCCGCCCTTTGGGTGAAAGGAGATTTGGAAATCGAGAGAAACGCCTTTGAAAGACAATCCGATCAAAATCAAACGATTTTGAGAGAAAAACGCTTGAATTGATACTGCGGCAAAACAGCCTCCGGAGGAGGCTGTTTGAGTATCCGTATCAAATATTGCTATGGCTTTATAAGCGCTTCCGGAACGAGAGCGTCGCAGTCAATGAGCTCCAACGACGTCACCATATGCAATGTTCCTTCCTTGTACTTCCTGAAGTGAGGCGTCTGGATATGATGTTGGTAAGCCTCTTGATTTGCATAGATTTCGAGAATGGCAAACCGCGTGGGGTTCTTTTTTTCCTGCATGCTGTACAGGACGCGAACGCCGGGTTCACGCTTCATTGATTCACGCCCCACTTCGGCGGCAAATGCCTTGTATTGATCAAGATATTCGGGCGCAACCGTGATTTTGGAGAGTCGCACAACGTTTTGTTCGTAGGGATTTGCTGCTGCAGTCGAGGGTGCCTCGGCGGCAAAGCCGGAAAATGAGATAACAGCCATACACGTCGCTACCAATGAAAGAACTTTGATCATTGCTAATCCTTGATTATGGTTGAGGTTTAACCGCAGACGGTACTGCCCTCATGCACCCGCTGCGGCAATCGGTCCGACAATCAATCCGCTGGCAATCACATCGCACAAGCGGGTCGAAATGGAACCGCACGTTGCGCCAATGGCATAAAGACCGGGGATCGGCGTATCGTCGGCGGCCCTCAATACCTGAAAGTTTGGATTGACTTCCAATCCGCCTTCCGTTTTGAAACGAACCGGCCAACTCGGCGTTGACACATAAAAAGGTCCTTTAAGAGCACGGAATAGCTTGTCTTTACGTCCGAATTCCGTGTCCCCTTTTCCCGCTGCGGCATCATCTGCAATTCTCTGCAGCGTCCTTTGCAGCCCCTTGGGATCAACACCGGCTTTTGTAGCTGCTTCTTCGATGGTCTGCCCTTTGAAAAGGGCCTTTGCCGACAATAAATCGGCGTAGCGCCAACGTTCCTTGTTCGGTCCCGTCACCGTGGCTTCGTCCAAGACAACGTAGGCGCCGTCAATGTTTTGCCTAAAGCAGGCCAGTGCACAGCCTGCGTAGCGGCTTTCGTGCTCATTGCAAAATCGTCTGCCGAATTTGTCGACTAGGTAAGCCGTATCCGTATCAAAAAGAATCCACGACGGACTTCGGTCACCCGGTTTGGGGGCCGCAAAGAGTTTTGGCATGGACTCCATGTCTTCGATGGCGCCACCGACAAGTCTTCCCAGTGTGATGCCGTCGCCGTCGTGACCCGGCGGAACGCCTTCGCCGATAGCCGTGAATCCTTTGGAAATATTGGCCCACACACGTTTATATCGGCGCATCATTTGCCGGTTGTCCGAAAAACCGCCAGTGGCAAGCACCACGGATCGAGCACGGATAAATTGTGTTTTGCCATCCCGCACAAATCGAACGCCAGTGACGCGATTTTGACCTTTATCTTCGGTTTGTGTTTCAAGTCCTGTCACTGCGCTATCGAGCAAGACGGAGACACCGCGCTTTTGAAGTTCATCGAGCATGGCCTGCGCAAATTTCGGCATGGATCCCGGCTTGGACGGTAACAAAAAAGGCTGCTGCGGATTGATCGGCAAAAAATCAATGCCGTATGACATGACGAAGGCCGCTACTGCAGGAGACATTTCTGCTGAACGCCGCAAAACGTTCGGATCATGTTTGGCTATGCCCGAGTAAATCGGCGAGTTGGGCATGTTGTCGCGCACTTTTGACAGAGGTTCATCCGTGTGTCCCTCCTCGATCAGTTGCCAATACGAGTCAAGATCCGCTTTCCCTTTGAAGCCCTGCGCCTTATGGACTTCCGAATAGGCCGACGCGATGACGCCGGCCGATAATACGCCGTCGCCGCCGCAATAGCTTCGCTTTTCCAGAACCACGACTTTGGCTCCGGCACGTGAGGCCATCACAGCGGCAGTCAAACCCGCAAAACCGCCTCCGACGATCACAACATCGGTCGACATGTCGGCTTTCGGTTTGTCAGCCATATCTGCTGGCGAGGCCAACGCAACGCTCGACAAGGTCCCAAACGCCAAGGTGGACTGTAAAAGCTGCCTCCTTTTCATGATGAGTCTCCTGTTGCTGGCATGAATCCTTAGTTAGTCCGCTAGTTTCGTCACTGCGCGGGCCACACGAAATTCAAGTGTCTCCCAGGTTGCGCAGTTTCCTTTTTTCAGGGGATCGGCTTGCAAAAGCAAATTCAGCGAGTCAATCGATTCGCTTTGAGCAATCAGCATTCCTCCCTCGCCATGAACGTAGGCGCCGAAAAGAAGAAAGTCACCGTTTTCAAAATGACGGTTCAGATATTCCAGATGTGCCGGCAGATACGGTTTTGCCGCCTCACGATCGGTAATACGCACGTCGACCAGAAATTTCATTGCTATCTCCCCAATCTAGTTTTCAGCGCAGGCTTTAATTTCATCGAGAAGCCGCGCGGCATGTTCTTCGGCTTGCTTGAGGATTCGTTCGCGGTCGGCCTCAGTGTGGACGCCGGGAATAAAAATCATGCCGTTTGACCACACGGGAGCCAATGTCTTCATGCCGCACAAGTAAGCAGTCTGCAAAAGCGGCGGAAGGAATGCCTCCACCGGCCAGTTCATTGCACGTCCCTTTGCATACTCCTGAGCCGCCGCACCGGTCGTAAACGACAAAAGAAGCTTTTTGCCGTGTAAAGCTGTTCCTCCGGCGCCGTGGGCAAAACCGCGCGTCAGCACATCATCGATCCATTTCTTGAGAATCGCCGGAACCGAGTACCAATAAAACGGAAAATGCCACACGATCACATCGGCGCGCCGTAAAGCCTCTTGTTCCGCAGTCACATCGAAACCGTTGGGACCGCACAACTGCGCCAACGTTCTGATTTGCATCTCGCAACGGGATGATTCAAGCGCATTGAGCACGGCTTTGCCGGCAACGGAGGCTTCAGGATTCGGATGGCCGTTGATGACGAGAATTTTTTGCATGATTGCTCCATTCTTTCGAAATATCAGACCGGACGTATTGAACTGCCTTTTACATTTTTCAATCATCGGCGATATTTTTCATGGTCCATCATGTCAAATCTTTGCTTTTTTCTATCTATTTCAGACGAGATGAATTTCCGCTTTCCTATAATGGGATGTCTTCAGTCTCAGTTCTTCGCAAGAGACCCTTATGTTCGACGCTTTGCTCGAGTCCGCAGCTCAAATCATTGTCCGACATGTACCGCATCACGGCGTATTTCCCACATTGGTTCCCGGACTGACGCTCTATCGCATTGAATCCAATGCATTTATCGAACGCACGGCAGGTGAAATCATGACGACCTTTATCGTGCGCGGTCGCAAAACCACTGCGATCGGCGGGAAGATGCTGGAGTACGGTGCCGGAGAAAGTCTGGTGTGCGGAATTGCCTCGCCGAGTGAATTTCACACGCTCGATGCTTCGCGAGACAATCCCTTCCTTGCGCTTTCCGTGTCGCTCGATGCGTCGATTTTGATGGAATATGCCGATGCTTTGTCCGATCGGCATCATTCCGGAGAATTTTCAGAAATGCCCGGCGGTGTATTCGTCATTCGTCCGGACGAGGATTTGCGTGACGTGTTCCTGCGACTGCTGAAAATATTGGACCGTCCCAAACTGATTGCGGTGTGTGCACCGTTGATACTAAGAGAACTGCATGCTCTGCTTCTGGATTCATCCTGCGGAGCAGAACTCAGAGCACTTGCGAGTGCCGGATCCGAAGGCCATGCCGTTCTAAAAACCGTCAGTTGGATCCGGCGTAACTATGCGACAGATTGTTCGGTGGAGGAGCTGGCAAGGAAAACCAACATGTCAAATGCAACGTTCCACCGTAAATTCCGACAAGTCACCGGATTTTCGCCCGTCCAGTTTCGCAAGCGCGTCCGGCTGTTTGAAGCCCGCCGTCTATTAGTCGCTCGAGAAACAAACGTCACCTCGGCGGCTTTTGCCGTCGGCTACGAAAGCCTGGCTCAGTTCGTTCGGGACTATAAGGAACTTTTCGGCTTGCCTCCGCTGCGTGACATCAAGCAGCTTCACAACGCCTCAGACGATTGAGCAGTTGACCGGAAATTAATAGGACAACAAGGTTTCCCGGATCGCATCCCGAACAATCTCCAAACCGCTCTTTGCTCCGAGGAGTTTGCGCCGAATACCGGGCAAGTCCTTCCTCAGCGGCAAGCCTTCATCAGCTCAGCAATCTGAACAATATCCGAGGGCAACGTTCTGCAGCAGCCACCCAGACAAACGGCTCCCATAGCTTTCCATTTGGACACGAAGTCCGCCCAGCCCGGCCCCGAGACCGGATGATGCCAGGTCTTTGTCGTCGGATCATACGTTTCGCCCGAATTGGGATAAACGATCATTGGCTTGTCTGTGACGGACGAAATGCGCTGCAATGCGTCAGCCACCATTTCACGCTTGACGCAGTTGACGCCGACGGCGTCAACCAACGGATGCTTGCCGCACACTTCGGCAACCTCTTCGATCGGCGTTCCGTCAGCGATATGACCGCTGTCCTTCAATGTAAAGGTTACCCAGGCAGTCATGTCGAGCTCTTCCATCATCGAGAGAATGACCCTGACCTCGTCGAGCCTTGCCTGCGTCTCAACGGCGAAAAAATCCGCTCCGGCTTCTGTCAGAGCCTTCATGCGCAATTGGTGAAAGGTACGGTATTGACCGTCCGAAAGGTGATAGTCGCCCGTATATTCGGCACCGTTGGCAAGATAAGCACCATAAGGGCCGACGGCACCCGCGATCAAAAGAGTTTTCGGCTCTCGTTCCGGATGACGAATCAAAAAATCATCGCGAGCTTCACGAGCCAGCGTCACAGATTGAGCGATAAGCCCATATGCTTTCTGAGAGTCAATTCCGCGCTCTTTGAATCCAGCCTCGGTCGCTTGGTAGCTTGCGGTAATGGCAACGTTGGCTCCCGCTTCGAAATAATCAGCGTGCACCTGTCGAATCTTGTCCGGTTCTTCAATGAGTACGCGCGCACTCCAGAGCTTGTCGTTGAGGTCACAACCTGCCTTTTCAAGTGCTGTGGACATGGCGCCGTCAATCACGACGGAACCGCTCTGACGGATTAAATCGGCTAAAAGGTGCTGCGCCATTTGGTTTCCTCCCGGGTTGCGTTGTGGCAAAGAGCTTAACAAAAATACAAATCACCGGAAGTGGTTTCTCGGTTGATACGACTGCGAAGACTTGTGTTGTGCCAACGCTTTGGCGCCGATTGCTTTTGTCGGCTGATTTGAGGCAAATCGCAATACCTACACGGGAGTTTGTCCGGTGGTTGGCTTCATCAACCCAAATGACCTTAAAATTTAAAGCTTATTACCGCAATCCGGCGGTATGGATCGACACCGGCTTCCTGAAACCAATAATGCAGAAAAGAACCTTTTTATCCGTCGTGACGGCCGCAGTTGCGCTGTCTGTAGTTCCTGCCTGGGCAAACCAACATCCTAAGCGCACGCTGATTGTCGGCATGGACGCGACTTATCCGCCTTTTGGTTCTCAGGATTCCGAGACGCGCCAGTATGTGGGCTACGACGTTGACATCATTCGTGCGATCGGCAAGGCCGAAGGCTTTGACGTGGAATTGAGGAACCTCGCCTTTGACGGTCTGATACCTGCCTTGAAGACCGGCAACATCGACATTGCCATCAACGACATCACGATTACGCCCGAGCGTGCAAAAAGCGTCGATTTCTCCAACCGCTACTACATTGCCGGGCTAGGCATTGTCGTCAATGCCGACAATACGACGATCACCAAGGCCGAAGACCTCGAAGGCAAGCGTTTGGCTGTATCGATCGGTTCGACCGGCGAAGCCGCTGCCCGCAAGGTCAAAAACGCCGAGGTTCGAGTCTTCAACCAGCTCACAGAGTGCTATCTGGAACTTCGCAACCGCGGAGTGGACGCCGTGCTCAACGACATCCCGACCAACGACTACTACGTTGTCACCGCAGGCCGCGGCAAGGTGAAAGCGTTGCCGGTGGCTCTGACCCGTGAAGACCTGGGCATTGCCGTCAAGAAGGGCAACAAGGAACTTCTCAAGCGCATCAACCGCGGTCTAGCCACCATCAAGCAAAACGGTGAGTTTGCGAAAATCTTTGAGAAGTGGTTCGGCCGTCAACCTGAAGCTGAGCTGCTCAGTGACTGAGTTCACAACGGCTGATTCGTTAACGAAATAAACGACCGGGCGGTCAAGTCCGGCACTTGGTGCAACCTGACTTTGCGCAAGCGGTTTTGTTGCACCCGTTGCAGCCGCCGCAACACCCCGAGTGCTTACCTTTAAAGATGCGCAGCACAGCCAGGGCAAATGCGACGGCGATTATGAACAGAGCGATCCAACTGGCGGCATTCACGGCGCTCCTCCTTTTTAGCTCAGGCCAAGCATGCTGCCGCCCGTATAGACCACAAAAGCCACAACCCAGGCCACCGCACATTGGAAAACGGCAACGCCCGTCGCCCAGAGGCCTCCCAGCTCTCGCTTGATTGTCGCGATGGCGGCCACGCAGGGCGTATAGAGCAGGCAGAAGACCAATAAACTGATGGCTGTCAGGCCGCTTAATGCCGCCGTCAATGCTTCGGTAGAACCAAATGTCACCGAAAGGCTGCTCACGACGCTCTCCTTAGCCATAAATCCGCTGATCAAAGCGGTGCTGATGCGCCAATCACCGAAACCCAGCGGTTCGAACAAAGGTGAGATCCAGCCCGACACGACGGCCAACATGGAAAGCTGAGGATCTTCAACGGGATTGATGCGGAAATCAAAGGACTGCAGGAACCAGATGACGATGGTCGCCACAAAAATGACGGTAAAGGCGCGCTGCAGAAAATCCTTGGCCTTGTCCCACAAAAGCAAGGCGACATTGCGTGCACCCGGCAGTCGATAGTTCGGAAGCTCCATGACAAACGGCATGGCTTCCCCTTTGAACATGGTTCGCCGCATGACCAGACCGAGTGCAATGGCCGTGACAATGCCGAGGAGGTACAGCCCGATCATTACCAAAGCGCCTTGGCCCGGGAAAAAGGCTGCTACAAAAAATGCGTAGATCGGAAGCTTTGCCGAGCAGCTCATGAAGGGTGTGAGAAGAATCGTCATTTTGCGGTCGCGTTCGGACGGCAACGTGCGACTTGCCATCACGGCGGGCACCGTGCAGCCGAAACCGATCAGCATCGGCACGATGCTGCGCCCGGACAGGCCGATGCGTCTCAGAAAGACATCCATCACAAACGCGACGCGGGCCATGTATCCGCTGTCTTCAAGGAATGACAGGAAGAAAAAGAGGACGACAATGGTCGGTACGAAACTCACAACGCTGCCCACACCATTGAATATGCCGTCAATGATGAGCGAATGAATCGACTCGTTGACACTGAGACTCGTGAGCAAGGCATCGACCTTGTCGGTTGCCAAACCGATAACCCAGTCGAGGCCGTCGGTAAGCCACGCGCCGACGACATTGAACGTCATCCAGAACACCAGAGCCATGATAGCGACGAAAGCCGGAATGGCGGTGTATTTGCCGGTCAGAATGCGGTCGATTTCAAGGCTGCGCAAATGTTCTTTGCTGGTGTGAGGCTTAACGACGGTTTGCGCACAGACGTTGTCGATGAAACTGAAGCGCATGTCGGCGATGGCCGCGGCGCGGTCCAACCCTCGTTCGGCTTCAAGCTGCTTAAGGATGTGCTCGATCGTGCGCTTTTCATTAACGTCAAGATGAAGCTGTTCGGTAATGAGCGCATCTCCCTCGGCGATTTTGCTTGCGGCAAAACGAAGCGGAATGCCGGCTTGCTGAGCATGATCCTCAATGAGAAACATCAGGCTGTGCAGACAGCGATGTACCGCCCCACCATGATCGTCGGTCGAACAGAAGTCGTGGACTGCCGGTGTCTCGACAAACCGAGCGGCATGCAGGGCGTGCTCAACGAGCTCTTCGATGCCCTCTCCTCGACTCGCCGAAATCGGCACGACCGGAATGCCCAACAACGCTTCCATTTCATTGACGCGAACGGAACCGCCATTGGCAGCCACCTCATCCATCATGTTCAAGGCCAGAACCATGGGACGGCCGAGTTCCATGAGCTGCAGCGTGAGATACATGTTGCGCTCGATGTTGGTGGCGTCGACGATGTTGATGATGACGTGAGGATCGTCGCGAAGGATGAACTCGCGCGAGACGATCTCTTCGTTGGTGTATGGCGATAAGGAATAGATGCCTGGCAAGTCGGTGACAAGCGCCTCTTCGTGGCCTACGATACGGCCGTCCTTGCGATCGACCGTAACGCCGGGAAAGTTGCCTACGTGCTGATTGGACCCCGTCAATTTGTTAAAAAGCGTTGTCTTGCCGCAGTTTTGATTGCCCACGAGCGCGATGCGGACGGTTTCGGCCGTCATCAGGGGTTGCTCACGTTTGATCACCTGATTTTTTCCGGCTTCCGCGTAGCCGGGATGATCCATTTCTATCGGCTTGGGATGCGTTTGCTTTGTCGGCTCCCCTTTGCGGACATTTTTCACAAAAATCTCATTGGCTTCGGCTACGCGCAAAGTCAGTTCGTAACTGCGGATTCGGACCTCAATGGGGTCGCCCATCGGAGCTCGCTTGATCAGCGTTACCGTGGCCTGAGGGATCAGCCCCATGTCCAAAAAATGTTGGCGAAGCGCGCCGCTGCCGCCGACCACTTCAACGGTGGCGGATTGACCGACGTCAAGTTGATTGAGTGTGATAGTCATTCGTATTGATTCTCCCGGGAGTCGCCATTTTAGTTTGTGCTTTCACGGCTGTCGAAAAAAATCGTCGGGAGGAAGATGCGGAGAAAAATTTTTACAGAAATTTTTGAAATTTTCGGAACTAGTTCGAGCGGCTTATTGCGCCAACCTTAAAATCGTATTAAAAATTCACCCGCGGAACTTCTCGTGCCTGATGAGAAGTTCAACCGAATTCATTTACGACATACAAAACACCCCGTAAAAGGAGAACAAGATGAGCAAGTTCACGGTTTCCTGCGTTGTTGCAGCTGCCTCCATGATGATCTGCGCCGCCGCTCAGGCTGCCGGCGGCATGCCCTCCAAGATCCCGCATCCGATTGACGCCTACAAGATCACGGACGCCAACAACCCCTGCATCATGTGCCACGGCGATCAGTCCAAGATGGGCGCCGCCAAGGTGAAGGGCCAGCCGATGGCTATGCCGGCCGACCACTGGGTCAAGGGCGAAAAGAAGGCTGACGCCATGCACAACAACTGCACGATGTGCCACAAGAACTAATTTCTTGACGCACTCTGCATGAATAAAGCCCGAACTTCCGATCAAATGATCCCTAACGGAGGACTTTCGGGGGGAGAGC
>NZ_QRLV01000021.1 GCF_003472385.1 Sutterella sp. AM11-39
CAGCCGGCGTTTCTGCTCAATGCAGAACGCTGCTCGTCTGTCGTATGGAGTTCAAACTGGAAACCGCAGATGATTTTCATGATCAGGGAATCATGCCTGAAATTTTGTATACGCGCCAGTATTGCCTGTTTTTTTTATCGTGCGGTGCACGATCGGCCTTATATCCCCTGACTGAAAGCAGTCTTAGCTCTCTATCCGTCCTGAGTTTCGCCCTGAATTCCTCTCATTTCCTTGCGGCGGAGCTTTTTTAAGAGATTTTGGTTTTGCGTCGGCTACTTTTATCGTCTTTACACATTAAATATGAAGTTTTTGAGGAGTTTAAACTTTATTTGTAATGTTTTAATCGCCGGCATCTCGGATGTCTGCAAAAATCCTGATGCCACTTGTAGAAAACTCCGTCTTCATCGGACGCCGACACAACGAGATGTCAGAAGACAATCATCTTCGTAGAACCGACAAAAACTATTCCGCAGCCTGATCCGCAGACAACTTCAGTCCGAAAAGGATCTGCCGTTGCATCACCAGGGCATCGCGGCACGCAAAAAAGACGCACCCCTGTCCAGGGCTGCGAACTTCTCTGAGCACATGTCCTTCGCCTGGATCAAGGATCTCACCCAACAGATCGTCTTTGCGGACAAGGTCTCCCGGCTTCACCAAACATCTGAAAATGCCGGCGGCCGCGGCATGGGCGTTCACAATGTCATCGTCGCGCAGTTGCTCAGAAGAAACGCCCTTTTGAACTTGGCAGGACAGAACACCACGCCGAACCAAAAAGCGCAACACGGCGTTGACGGCAATTTCGGCCGACACAACATCAATGCGGTCCGTTTCACTCGTGAAAATCGTATAAGCCCGGGTATCCCAGATCTGCCAGTTGTAATTGAGTGTCGTCGTATCGATCGGAAGCGGATCGCGTACGAAAACGTAAGGAAGCCCAAAGTCACATGCTGTCTGCGCATCACTCCAATCGGTGCTCATCATTCGCACGTGCGGCACAAAATCGCCTCGTATATAAAAGGAAGCGAACTGAATGCCCCATTTCCACCCAATCAGATGCTGAAACAAACCGGAGGCAATGCGCTGCGTCGTCTCGCCCTTGTCATAGCCGGGAAACATGCGATTGACGTCGGTGTCGTCCATCGCCCAGAAGCGCTTTCCGATGTTCACGGAAGACGGGTTGACGCAGGGAATGACTTCGACGGCGTGCCCTGCTGTCAACAAGCCTTCTTTCTCAAGCATCTTGAGCCGACGCACCAGCTGAGAGCAAATGTAGAGCTGCTGAATTTCGTTGCCTCTCATGGCCCCCACAATCGCAGCCGATTTTTCACCTTTGCCAAAGCGGTACCCCGTAATAACCATCGGCTCGCGGTAAAGCGACGGCATCTCAAAAATCCTGATGCGCCTCATTTGGCCGCTCCTTTTTTGTCTTTTCCAGATTCGCTGACGGCCAAAACGCGAGCGACGAGTGAACCGGGATTGACGACCGGATACTCGCGAAGCGTAAAAACCAGTCCGTTGCAGGGACTCTTCACATCCTGGAGAACCGTGCCGTCAATCGAATCAGTGATCAGTCCCAACGAATCGCCTTCGTGGAGATTCATCCAGTGCCGCACCTTCGGTATGAAAACGCCGGGATAGTCCGCATTGATAAATTTCACCCGACCGTCGGTTGAAACAATCGGCTCCGCCACCTCCTGGACGGGGCCTGACCAAATACCCAGACGCTTCATCAAGCGCAACAGACCGACAGTGATTCTCTCGCCATACTCCTGCGTAATGCGCATTCCGACGCCGGCCTCAATCACCAGACAAGGCACTCCGATTCTGTTGAGCGACCAGGCAAGCGTACTTTCCAAAACGGTGGCCGCCGCATGAACCCAGATGAAATCGCAGTTGAGTTCCTTAGCCAGGGGCACCAGTTTTTCGGCCGTGTTGATGTTGACACGAACCTGAGGAATCTCCCGCAGAAAGATATTCGACGCATGAATGTCAACGGCGCAGGCGGCCCCCTTCATGTCGGAAATGATCTTGGCTGCAATCACCTCTTCCGTGGTGCCTTTTGCGTCTCCCGGGAAAATGCGGTTCATATCCAGATCAAAACGCGGAATACCCCGCGTGATCGAATCAATGCCCAAAGGATTGACAGCAGGATAAATGTCGACAATACCGCTCACGAACTGAGGATTTTCAGCCAATATCCGGTTTAATCGAAAACACACATATTGACCTTCCAACTCGTCTCCGTGCGTGCCCGTCACCACGCAGATACGGGGCAATTGACGGCTTTCGGCCTCTTTTTCTGAAAGTCCGGCCGGCAGAATGCGGTTTTTGCGAATCACCGCCTTTTCGGCTACCGGCAGACGAATCGATACGACGTTTTTGATCATGTTATATGTTATTCGACAACTTCAACCACGGCAGACGATTGAACAGACTGCCGGGCACTTCCCAAGAAAATGCCTCGCTCAAGAGCTGCGTCTTCAAAATCGCACCCTCTGGCTAAAGCAATATAAGCTCCCTGAGCCAAACAGTCATGCGTCGGATCGAGCGCCGTCCACCTGTTGTTGACCCATGCCTGCACCCAGGCATGTGTGGCGCCTTCGCCTGCCATCAATCCGGCAACATATAAGGAAGGAACTGAAGCAAGTCTGAGAAGTGAAAGCAAGACGTGCGAATAATCCTGACAAACTCCCTTTCCGCATGACAGCGCCTGCTCAGCCGTTGTGCCGACATTCGTGACTCCCGGCATATAGACAAGGCTCGCGTGAGCCGCATGCATCAGAAGAAGGGCATCAGCCTGCACGTCTCCGGTCAAAGTCCCTTTGATACGCTCCCAAAGATTGACAATGCTCGGACCCGGCGTTGTGAGCCGCGTCGGATAGACAAAGTAAGGGGCTGCGGGATAGTCGCTTCGATTGTCGTCAAGGCAGGTTCGGACAATGCCCGAAGATTCAAAAAACAACTCGTCGTGGGGTTCGTCCATGCGTCCGGTCAGAGTCAAATTGCCGCAAACGGAATCAAAAACCGAAGCCGGAGGCTGAGGCAGACTCGTCGTAAGATGCGTTTCCAGGACTCTTTGTCCGGGCGTATCCGAGGGAAACGCCCTAATATGAAACACGTGTCCGGAAACGGGGGCAGAAAACCGATACGCCGTGGTAAAGGTGAAACGGCACTTCAAGGCAAAACTCTACTGACTCAGTGCAAAGCGTTGATAAGGTGCAACAGGTGTGCTCGGTTGCTTTCGAGCGCCGGCTCTTTCATGCTGCGCAGTTCCTGCAGAATCTCACGATTGAGGAGCGGCTCCACACGTCTCGTATGGGAAAGCATGCGGATGAGAAGTTCATCGATGGCGTATTCCTGACAATTGAGTCGGATCATCAGATCCAATCGTTCGGAATACTTCCCGACTTTCAAAAGGTCGCGTCGCTCGACATCGACAACGCGATCGTCTACCGATCCCCAAAACGCAAGCAACAGATCGCTCACGCGCTGCGTTTCCAGAAAAGCGGACTCAGCGATGCTGCCCTGTTCCAACCGATCCAGGGCCAACTGAATGAAGGCCATCGTTTCGGTGGTGATGAAGTTTCTCAGTACGATGGCGTTGTCATAAGCCCGTGAAAGATTGGAATAAATCGAATCCGGATTGGTCGCATCAAACAAGTATTTGACTTCAAAATCGGCGGCATCCCGATAGATATCCGACGGAATCGACAAGCGCTTGCAGAACGCCACGTAGTCCTCTCCGTCCTGATCAATCATTCGATCAAGCGATTGATTGAAAATGCGAACCGTTGAAAACACGCGCTCCACATACCGCCCAAGCCAATACAGGCGGTCGGCCTGCTCGGCAGAAATGGCTATCAGCATCGGTTTCGAAGTCATCTGAATCCTCACTTTATCCTGTCCCTTGATTTCCGCCCGATTTCATGAAGCCTTAACCCATGTGTCCTTAAAACCTCCGCCTTGCGAGGAATTCACGACAAAACTGTCGGCAACGCGGGAAAAACGCGTCAGTCCGCTCGGCCAAACTTCAACCGAATCCTTCCCGGTCAGCACGAAGGCACGCAGGTCCGCTTTTCGATACGCCGTTTCGTCGCCGTCCATCACCGGCAAATCAACAAAATCGATCACTTCCTGCACGATGAAGCGCCGCGGCTCCTTGCGTATGCGATCACGCCAGTCCGCAAGCGTTTCGCTGTCCATATCGCGTCCGAACACAACACCGTATCCTCCGGCTTCCGCCACGTCCTTAATGACGAGCTTTTCAATGTTGGACAGCACGTACTCCCGATCTTTTTCAAAGAATGGCAGATAGGTGGGCGCATTTTTCAGGATCGCTTTTTCACCCAAATAGTATTCGACCATTTTGGGAACGAAGTAATAAATGCCTTTATCGTCGGCCACGCCGTTGCCGGGCGCGTTGATGATCGCCACATTGCCCGCTCGATAGGCATCCATAATGCCCGGCACGCCGATGAGGCTTTCCGGCAGGAACGTAAGCGGATCAAGATACTCGTCGGAAATGCGGCGATAAACCGCTCCCACACGAACTTTTCCTTGAGCGCAATCTCGATAGTAGAGGCAGTTGTCTTCCACAAAGAGATCGTCGTTGACAGCCAACGCAAAGCCGGTCTTTTCCGACAGATAACTGTGCTCGAAAAAGGCTGCGTTGTAGCGTCCCGGCGTCATGACGACGCAGATGCCGTCGCAAGCCACGCTCTGCATCATGCGAGAGAGCATCTCGGGATATCGGCGGTTATCGATGATGTTTGCCGTTCTGAAGGTCTGAGGTGAAGCGCGTCGGCAAATCTCGCGAGCAATCAGCGGATAGGATGCTCCGGACGGAATTCTCAGATTGTCTTCCAGAACGTACCAGCTCTTATCACGAGCCTGGACCAGATCGATGCCGGCAATGTGCGTGTATACGCCTCCCGGTGGTGTAACGCCGTCGCAGGCTTTTAAAAAGCCCGGAGAAGAAAACACGAATTCGGGAGGGATCACGCCGTCCGTGATGATTCTCTTTTGTCCATAAATGTCCTGCAAAAACGCGTTGAGCGCTCGAACACGTTGAGCCAAACCGGTTGAAAGTTCCTTCCACTCGTCGGCTTCAATGGTTCTGGCAATCGGATCAAAAGGAAAGATCTGCTCGTGAAAACTGCCGTTTTTGTAAAGCCCGAATTTAACGCCGTAACGCGTGAGCATTTCATTGATGGAGGCACTGTTTCGAACGAGAGAATCCATGGCGAGCTTTCCTGCGGCGAAAAACGACACAAACTCCTTGGATTATCACTCACCAGACAGACAAACCCGGCGTTGTTCAAACCCAATCCGCACAAATCTTGGCCGATATCAGATTAAGTAGGCACATTGCTTTAGAAAAAAACGACAGACTTCTTCCTTTCTTACGGAAAAAACCAAGTCCGCCAAATGTCTGCCGTCCACGCCGCCCTGCAGCAGTCCCTCCGGACAATAGTGGCAATAACAGACAACCGTCGGCGTCGTGAACTGCGAACAGTATCGGCGCACGAATCGCTCTTGGTATTTCGTGAGTTCGGTGCGCAAAGATGCATACGCAAATTCCGGCTGCATGTCTTCGAGGAATTCCTCTCGCGTGCCTTTGTGAAACCGCATTGAATTGACGTCCTCCCCTAATTGAAATCAGAGGATTCCTTCGGAGTTGCTTACGCAACTCCAAGAGGCTGGTTCTCGCTGTTGGCGCCACAGTTTCGTGCAAAAGGCACGTCGGCTCCTGTGCTCACTTCACGAGCGATGCGCTTTTTATCGTGTGCGCTCGGACCTGTCCGGCCCTTCCTCCTCACGTTTATTGCGCCGACAATGTCGGCATTGTTTTCGTACCCGCAACCGATGCAGCGAAACTGCGCTTGACGCGGTCGATTGCGCTTATCCGTGCACGTGCATGACGGACACTCGCAACTCGTATAAGCCGCGGAAACGGCAACCACATAGCCTCCGGCTTTGTATTGCTGCCATTCAATCGCTTGCCGCATACCAAAAAA
>NZ_QRLV01000022.1:0-315 GCF_003472385.1 Sutterella sp. AM11-39
AAAAAATTTTCGAAAAGCTCTTGACAAGACGAAATGAAGTTTTATAGAATTTCGATCTTGTCGCTGCTACGGCAGCAACGAAAAGTTCTTTAAAAACTAGGCAACGAACCGATAAGCGTGAGCGCGGTGAGAGAAGCGAAAACTGCAAGGCAGTGGTCTCAAAAACAAACGAGACAAAGCGAATTTGTCCCGTGCTCATGGCTTAAAGCAAAGGAAGATTGAGAAGGCTACAAGAAGAGCCTGATCAATTCCGGCGAGAGTAATGAGCAAACCGGTCCCTTTTCACGAAGGGGCGAAAAAACAGAGATTGAACTG
>NZ_QRLV01000022.1:325-5630 GCF_003472385.1 Sutterella sp. AM11-39
AAAAACAGAGATTGAACTGAAGAGTTTGATCCTGGCTCAGATTGAACGCTGGCGGCATGCTTTACACATGCAAGTCGAACGGCAGCATAGAGAGCTTGCTCTCTGATGGCGAGTGGCGAACGGGTGAGTAATACATCGGAACGTGTCCGTTTGTGGGGGACAACCACCCGAAAGGGTGGCTAATACCGCATAAGACCTGAGGGTGAAAGCCGGGGACCGCAAGGCCTGGCGCGAACGGAGCGGCCGATGACTGATTAGCTGGTTGGCGGGGTAAAGGCCCACCAAGGCGACGATCAGTAGCTGGTCTGAGAGGACGACCAGCCACACTGGAACTGAGACACGGTCCAGACTCCTACGGGAGGCAGCAGTGGGGAATTTTGGACAATGGGGGCAACCCTGATCCAGCCATGCCGCGTGCGGGAAGAAGGCCTTCGGGTTGTAAACCGCTTTTGTCAGGGACGAAAAGGTGCGGGTTAAGAGCTAGCACTGATGACGGTACCTGAAGAATAAGCACCGGCTAACTACGTGCCAGCAGCCGCGGTAATACGTAGGGTGCGAGCGTTAATCGGAATTACTGGGCGTAAAGCGTGCGCAGGCGGTTGGGTAAGACAGATGTGAAATCCCCGGGCTTAACCTGGGAACTGCATTTGTGACTGTCCGACTGGAGTATGTCAGAGGGGGGTGGAATTCCAAGTGTAGCAGTGAAATGCGTAGATATTTGGAAGAACACCGATGGCGAAGGCAGCCCCCTGGGGCAAAACTGACGCTCATGCACGAAAGCGTGGGGAGCAAACAGGATTAGATACCCTGGTAGTCCACGCCCTAAACGATGTCTACTGGTTGTTGGAGGGTAAAACCTTCAGTAACGAAGCTAACGCGTGAAGTAGACCGCCTGGGGAGTACGGTCGCAAGATTAAAACTCAAAGGAATTGACGGGGACCCGCACAAGCGGTGGATGATGTGGATTAATTCGATGCAACGCGAAAAACCTTACCTAGCCTTGACATGTCAGGAACGCTCCGGAGATGGGGCGGTGCCCGCAAGGGAACCTGAGCACAGGTGCTGCATGGCTGTCGTCAGCTCGTGTCGTGAGATGTTGGGTTAAGTCCCGCAACGAGCGCAACCCTTGTCACTAGTTGCTACGTAACAGAGCACTCTAGTGAGACTGCCGGTGACAAACCGGAGGAAGGTGGGGATGATGTCAAGTCCTCATGGCCCTTATGGCTAGGGCCTCACACGTCATACAATGGTCGGAACAGAGGGCAGCGAAACCGCGAGGTGGAGCAAATCCCAGAAAACCGATCGTAGTCCGGATTGCAGTCTGCAACTCGACTGCATGAAGTCGGAATCGCTAGTAATCGCGGATCAGCATGCCGCGGTGAATACGTTCCCGGGTCTTGTACACACCGCCCGTCACACCATGGGAGTGGGGTTCACCAGAAGACGTTTGCCTAACCGCAAGGAGGGCGGCGGCCACGGTGGGTTTCATGACTGGGGTGAAGTCGTAACAAGGTAGCCGTACCGGAAGGTGCGGCTGGATCACCTCCTTTAAGAGAAAAAGAGACGAAGAGTTTTGCAGGAACTTTTCGAATCGCGCTTACGCTTATCGGTTTGTTGTTAGCAGCAATTAAAGAGTGCGGCCGGGTCTTTAGCTCAGTTGGTTAGAGCATCGTCTTGATAAGGCGGGGGTCGATGGTTCGAGTCCATCAAGACCCACCACAGAAAAAACGGGGGCTTAGCTCAGCTGGGAGAGCACCTGCTTTGCAAGCAGGGGGTCAACGGTTCGATCCCGTTAGTCTCCACCAAGCACTTGCGCGTTTACAAAAATTCTTTTAAAATAAAGAGTTTCTGCGAGCGCGCAGCATTTTTCGCTGTGTGTTTTTTGTTCTTTAAAAATTTGGAAAAGAAGTAAAGCGTTCAGTCAACGGTTTGCCGGTGTTGATGAGACACGGGCGAGCGTAACGTTGATTGGAACGGGTTGTGATTGCATTCAAAAGAGTTTCAAATCGATCTTCATTGAACGAGAAAACAAACTCAAGAGAAACAGCGCGTTACTGTCACTGGAGAATCTTGCAGGCAAAAGGCTGCAGGGTTATAGGATCAAGTGACTAAGTGTATGTGGTGGATGCCTTGGCGATCACAGGCGATGAAGGACGTAGTAGCTTGCGATAAGCTGCGGGGAGCCGGCAAACGGGCTTTGATCCGCAGATTTCCGAATGGGGGAACCCACCGACGTAGGTCGGTATCACGCACTGAATACATAGGTGCGTGAGGCGAACGGAGCGAACTGAAACATCTAAGTAGCTCCAGGAAAAGAAATCAACCGAGATTGCGAAAGTAGCGGCGAGCGAAATTGCAGCAGCCCAGTGTTCTGATAGCACGAACGACAGCAGAAGGGTCTGGAAAGGCCCGCTACAGAGGGTGATAGCCCCGTATGCGAAATCGGACGTGTGGTACTAAGGAACCGATAAGTAGGGCGGGACACGTGACATCCTGTCTGAAGATGGGGGGACCATCCTCCAAGGCTAAATACTCGTGATCGACCGATAGTGAACCAGTACTGTGAAGGAAAGGCGAAAAGAACCCCGGGAGGGGAGTGAAATAGAACCTGAAACCGCATACATACAAACAGTAGGAGCCCCTGCAGTGGGGTGACTGCGTACCTTTTGCATAATGGGTCAGCGACTTACGTTTTGTGGCGAGCTTAACCGAGTAGGGGAGGCGTAGCGAAAGCGAGTTCGAATAGAGCGAAGAGTCTCAAGGCGTAGACCCGAAACCAGATGAGCTATCCATGGCCAGGTTGAAGGTGTGGTAACACACACTGGAGGACCGAACCGACTAGTGTTGCAAAATTAGCGGATGAGCTGTGGATAGGGGTGAAAGGCTTAACAAATCTGGAGATAGCTGGTTCTCCCCGAAAACTATTGAGGTAGTGCCTCGTGTATTGCTCCAGGGGGTAGAGCACTGTTATGGCTAGGGGGACATGGCGTCTTA
This sequence comes from Sutterella sp. AM11-39, assembly GCF_003472385.1. Classification (GTDB taxonomy): domain Bacteria; phylum Pseudomonadota; class Gammaproteobacteria; order Burkholderiales; family Burkholderiaceae_F; genus Duodenibacillus; species Duodenibacillus intestinigallinarum. Next base: position 3,320 of record NZ_QRLV01000022.1, read on the forward strand.
CCAAACCATGGCAAACTCCGAATACTTGGAAGTAAGAGCACGGGAGACAGAGCACCGGGTGCTAACGTCCGGACTCAAGAGGGAAACAACCCAGACCGCCGTTTAAGGTCCCAAATATTGACTAAGTGGAAAACGAAGTGTGAAGGCTAAGACAGTCAGGAAGTTGGCTTAGAAGCAGCCATCCTTCAAAGAAAGCGTAATAGCTCACTGATCGAGTCCTCATGCGCGGAAGATGTAACGGGGCTAAGTCAATAACCGAAAGCGCGGATTTGCATGAAAATGCAAGTGGTAGGGGAGCGTTCTGTAAGCCTGCGAAGGTAGTTCGAGAGGGCTGCTGGAGGTATCAGAAGTGCGAATGCTGACATGAGTAACGTTAAAGCGGGTGAAAAGCCCGCTCGCCGTAAGCCCAAGGTTTCCTGCTCTACGTTCATCGGAGCAGGGTGAGTCGGCCCCTAAGGCCAGGCTGAGAAGCGTAGTCGATGGGAAGCAGATTAATATTTCTGCACCATGTGCAAGTGCGATGGGGGGACGGAGTGCGAAAGATCATCCGGGTGTTGGATGTCCCGGTTTGTGAGTGTAGAAGGCCGACAGGCAAATCCGTCGGCGGATCTTCGAGACAAAGCATCGAGGTTCTACGGAACCGAAGTGATCGGAAGTGCTTCCAGGAAAAGCCTCTAAGCTTCAGCTTGTACATGACCGTACCGTAAACCGACACTGGTGGGCGAGTTGAATATACTCAGGCGCTTGAGAGAACTCGGGAGAAGGAACTCGGCAAATTGACACCGTAACTTCGGGATAAGGTGTGCCTTTGTAGCGTGAAGAGAGAAACACTCGGAGCGTGAAGAGGCCTCAGAGAATCGGTGGCTGCAACTGTTTATTAAAAACACAGCACTCTGCAAAGACGAAAGTCGACGTATAGGGTGTGATGCCTGCCCGGTGCTGGAAGATTAAGTGATGGGGTGAGAGCTCCTGATCGAAGTCCCAGTAAACGGCGGCCGTAACTATAACGGTCCTAAGGTAGCGAAATTCCTTGTCGGGTAAGTTCCGACCTGCACGAATGGCATAATGATGGCCACACTGTCTCCTCCCGAGACTCAGTGAAGTTGAAATGTTTGTGATGATGCAATCTCCCCGCGGCTAGACGGAAAGACCCCATGAACCTTTACTGTAGCTTTGCATTGGACTTTGAACCGATTTGTGTAGGATAGGCGGGAGGCAGAGAAAGCGCAACGCCAGTTGTGCCGGAGCCGACGTTGAAATACCGCCCTGATTTGTTTGAGGTTCTAACCGCGACCCGTAAGCCGGGTCCGGGACCGTGCATGGCAGGCAGTTTGACTGGGGCGGTCTCCTCCTAAAGGGTAACGGAGGAGTACAAAGGTACGCTAGGTACGGTCGGAAATCGTGCTGATAGTGCAAAGGCAAAAGCGTGCTTGACTGCGAGACCGACAAGTCGAGCAGATGCGAAAGCAGGTCTTAGTGATCCGGTGGCTCTGTATGGAAGGGCCATCGCTCAACGGATAAAAGGTACTCTGGGGATAACAGGCTGATACCGCCCAAGAGTTCATATCGACGGCGGTGTTTGGCACCTCGATGTCGGCTCATCTCATCCTGGGGCTGTAGCCGGTCCCAAGGGTATGGCTGTTCGCCATTTAAAGAGGTACGTGAGCTGGGTTTAAAACGTCGTGAGACAGTTTGGTCCCTATCTGCCGTGGGCGCTGGAAGATTGACGGGGGCTGCTCCTAGTACGAGAGGACCGGAGTGGACGCACCTCTGGTGTACCGGTTGTCACGCCAGTGGCATCGCCGGGTAGCTATGTGCGGAAGAGATAACCGCTGAAAGCATCTAAGCGGGAAACTTGCCTGAAGATAAGTCTTCCCGGAGGCTAGACCTCCCTGAAGAGTCGTTCGAGACCAGGACGTTGATAGGTCGGGTGTGTAAGCGTTGTGAGACGTTTAGCTAACCGATACTAATTGCTCGTGAGGCTTGATCCTATAACCGTGCTGCTTGAAGTTTGCAAGGACGAACTCGAGTAGATGAAGAGAAAGGATTGGAGCTCGAAAAAGAAAAGTGATTGCGAGCCCGAAGCTTTGCTTCTTAGCCAAAGAATTCGACGAGTTGATCGGACAGGATCAACGAGTCAAAGCCTTTGCCTGGCGGCCATACCGAAGTGGTCCCACTCCTTCCCATTCCGAACAGGACAGTGAAACGCTTCAGGGCCGATGATAGTTGGTTGTATTTCCAGTGAAAGTAGGTCACTGCCAGGCTAAATCATTAAAGCGAACCCCCGTTGGAGTCTCTCCTTCGGGGGTTT
>NZ_QRLV01000023.1 GCF_003472385.1 Sutterella sp. AM11-39
GAGGGCACCTGAGACAACCACGGTCTTTGTGCCTTATCAACAAAATGCGCGTACTTCTGATCGGGCTTGGGCCGCGTAATGCGGCATTCATTGCGAATTGGTTGCTTATGCCGTTCAGTTTCCGCTATCAGTCGGCTGAGGCTGTCAAAGAACCTCTGTTCCAGAACGCATTCGTTGTAGATAAACATCTGCCCGGCCGACCAGGTGAGGTAGGCCTCGCGTGCAGATGAATTCTTAAACCTGGCGGCAAATTTGCGTCCGGTGAGCATAGGGTTCCTTTCACGAGGAACGCAGTGTACAGACAACATTCATCTATTTGTTGCCTGCCTCCCCAAAAAATAGCTTCGGGGTTTTAGAGCCGCATTCCTCCCCTGTATGAATACAGGGGATTCCTGCGGGATTTCTTTGAAGAGGCGTGCAAATCCGTTGCACCGGCGGCACGCAATTCTGTGGCAAGTTCGTTTCGCGGCTACTTCCAACCGACTACAATGAAGCAATTTGTGCGGCTCGGCACAGGCTGCGTCGCGGAACAAAAAATAGGGAGACAAAAAATGGCAATCCGACACTTTCTGAAGCTCGCGGACTTCACCAAAGACGAACTCAACACGATGTTGCGCCGCGCAGCGGAAATCAAAGCGCTGCAAAAGGCAGGCACGCCCTACGTTCCCTTCGGCGGCAAGGTGTTGGTGATGATCTTTGAAAAGGCAAGCACCCGTACGCGCGTCTCCTTTGAGTCAGGCTTCTATCAGTTGGGCGGCAACGTGATTCATCTCTCTAGCCAGGGATCGCAGCTAGGCCGCTCGGAATCCATCGAAGACACGGCACGTGTGGTGAGCCGCATGTGCGATCTCGTGATGATCCGCACGTTCGGCCAGGATCGTCTGGAAGCGTTTGCCAACAATAGCCGCGTGCCCGTGATCAACGGTCTTACGGATGAATACCATCCGGTACAGATCATGACCGACATTCTTACCTTCATGGAACACAAAGGCTCCATCGAAGGCCGTACTGTTTGCTGGGTGGGCGACGCCAACAACATGAGCTACTCGTGGCTGGAAGCGGCCAAGATTCTGGGCTTTCACATTAATCTGGCGATTCCCGAAGGTTACCCGCTCGATATTTCGCTGATCCCGGAAGGAGACGACTACTACACCGTGTTCCGCGATCCGATCGAAGCCGCCAAGGGTGCCGATTTGGTGACAACCGATGTTTGGACCTCCATGGGTTTTGAAGAAGAAAACGAAAAGCGCCGTCGCGACTTTGCCAACTATCAGGTCAACAGCGCCGTGATGGCGGCTGCCAACCCCGGTGCTCTCTTCATGCACTGCTTGCCCGCGCATCGCGGCGAAGAGGTGACGGCCGAAGTGATCGACGGCCCGCAGTCCGTTGTGTGGGACGAAGCGGAAAATCGCCTGCATGCTCAAAAGGGCATCATGGAGTTCTGCCTTAACGCTTCGAGCAAAGCCTGATGGGCAATAACCGTAAACCGACCGCTCGCCTTCAGGAAGATTCCGGTGCATCGATAGGTGCGCCGGAACTTGTTCGCTTGTCCAAGCGCATGAGCGAACTGGGACTCGCGAGTCGCCGCGAGGCGGACGCTTTTATCGAAAAGGGCTGGGTGCTGGTCGACGGCAAGGTGGCGCAGCTCGGGCAAAAAGTGGGCCCCGGCGCGCGCATCGAACTCAAGGCGCAGGCCAGCTACAGTCAAAAGCAGCAGGTGACGGTGCTTCTCAACAAACCTGTCGGTTACGTGAGCGGACAGGCTGAGGACGGCTACAAACCCGCCAAGACTTTGATCACGCCGGAAAATCGCTGGGCCGGTGACGATTCGACGCTTCGCTGGAGCAGCGCCCAATTGAGAAGCCTGGTTCCCGCAGGGCGCCTGGACATCGACTCCGTGGGCCTTCTCGTGCTTACGCAGGACGGACGCGTTGCCAAGGCCATCATCGGCGAACACAGCACGATCGAAAAAGAGTACATCGTGCGCGTTGCCGATGCGCAAACCGGTCAAGCGCCGAAATTTGCGGCGCAAACGTTGGCGCTTCTTCGTCACGGTCTGTCGCTTGACGGCAAGGCGCTGTTGCCTGCTCAAGTTGAAGTTTTAAACGACGATGAGCTTCGTTTTGTTCTGAAAGAAGGCAAGAAACGCCAGATTCGCCGTATGTGTGCTGCCGTCGGCTTTAAAGTGCTGCGTCTAAAGCGCGTACGCGTGGGTCGTGTACGCCTGGGGGCTTTGCCGCCCGGCAAATGGCGTTATCTCAAAGACAACGAACGCTTCTGACTTCTAACATTTGCATTCTGCTCGTATGTTCGCGCCGGAATTCAATCCCATCGCTTTTTCGATCGGTCCCCTTGCCGTGCACTGGTACGGTCTGATGTATCTCTTAGGATTCGCCTTCTTCTGGGCGTTGGGACGGTTGCGCGCGAAGGATCCGTGGCGTCAGATGACCGCCAACGACGTGGAAGACATTCTCTTTTACGGCGTGCTCGGGGTCATTCTCGGCGGACGTTTGGGTTTTTGTCTTTTCTACCAGCCTGAGTGGTACCTGTCGCATCCCTTGGACATCTTCAAGGTGTGGCAGGGCGGTATGAGTGCGCACGGCGGCATCATCGGGTCCATCTTGGCGATCTGTGCGTTTGCCCGCATCAAGGGAAAAACGTTTTTTGAGGTGGCTGACTTTGTAGCGCCGCTTGTGCCGCTGGGCTTGATGTTCGGGCGCATCGGCAACTTCATCAACGGGGAGCTGTGGGGCAGGGCGGCCGGCTCCGACGTGCCTTGGGCCATGATTTTCAAGAACTCGGGCACGCTGGTGCCAAGGCATCCCTCGCAGCTCTATGAGGCTTTCCTGGAAGGGGCGCTTCTTTTCACCGTGCTGTGGTGGTTCTCCAGCAAGCCGCGCGTGGCCGGCGCCGTTGGCTCGCTCTTTTGCATGGGCTACGGTCTGGTACGTTTCATCGTGGAATATTTCCGCGAACCCGACAGCTATCTCGGACTGGGACTTTTCGGCCTGTCCAGAGGCCAATGGCTGAGTCTTCCTGTTTTCTTGCTTGGCCTTGTTGTTTGGATTTGGGTGCACCGCCGCAAGAGCGCCGAGAATTGATTTGTCAGGGCAGGTGCGTGAGATAAAGCGGAACAAAGAGCCGCTTGCCTTCTTTTCGCAACTGCCCAGGATGCAGCACGATTTCTGTTCCGACCTTGGACGCAAACTTCTGTGAAAAACGATCCAGAGAAGTCGTACGGTATTTGTTGCCGGACTTGACCTCGATCGGTACGACGCGAGGCTTTCCACCTGCATCGGCAAACGGCCGCACAATGAGGAAGTCGACTTCCATGCGCTCGCAGCCTTTCTTGGAACTCGTCTGCGCATAGAAAAAGAGCTTGTCGCCTTTGCTTGCTAACGTTTGTGCAACAAAATTTTCGACCAGCATGCCTTCGTTGATGGCCACGTTGCCGAGCAAAACGTTGCGGTAGAGCGCCTCGGCAGTGGTTGCACCGTTTGCCAAGGCCAAAGCGCAGAGCAAGCCCGTATCGGCCATGTAGCATTTCACGGAGGACTGAGAACGGCTCAAACTCAAGCTCACGGAAGGATCGCTCGCTGCAAAACACGGATTGGTGATGTGACTTCTCCCCTCATTGAAATGAGGGGCTTCCTGCTTCATAGCGGGTTTGG
>NZ_QRLV01000024.1 GCF_003472385.1 Sutterella sp. AM11-39
CTGATTTGCTCGAACGTGGATATCCCGCTACCGAACCGCCCCGTGGTGTCGCTAGACAGTCCCGTGGGGAGGTAGATTCTCGAGGTGTTTACCCACACTTATGCACGAAGAGCCAAAATTTGACAGGACCTCGGAGGGGGGGCACAATAGCCGCGCGCACAAAGTTTATGTTTTCAACTTTAAGGCGCTTTCCAACAGTGTATGACCAAAAGAGAGGTACCTCATGTACATGAAACCAATCGCAGCTCTTGCAGCAGCCGTAGTATCAATAGCTTTTACCCCTGCCGTTTCTGCCGAGCCGATAAAATCGCAAATTTTGGCAGACGGTTCATCTGATGATAATAAAGTAAAAAGAGTCGAAGGACAAGAGATTGTAATTAATGTTGATGACTCTGTGGGAGACGCTGTATTAGCCACGAAAGGCGGCAAAGTATACATTGGTAACGATCAAACACAAAATGTCGTCATTAATTCAACTGCGACCTCTGATGCAATCAGTGCTTTTACCCCTAACGGTCGTAGCGGTCAGGGTAATCTTGTTGAAATTAAAGCTCAAAACTCAGTACAGATTACATCAAGCAGCGTTGGTATTTGGGCTCAATCAAATACTCAAGAGGTTCAAGCTCCTGTAGATGCTGCAACCGTTTCGATTACAGCAGATAATATTTCAATAAACTCTGCAGGTTCGTCAATTATTGCTTTTTCAAACAGTACTGTTAACTTGAATGCAAATCGCATCGAGCTGACTGCGAATGAGGGCAAAGGAACAGCGATTGATGTTCGTGGTTACTCAACAGTAAACATTGGCAATGAGACCTCAACTGTAATCATCAATGGAGACATCGGGTTTGAAACACCCGGCAAACATGAGAATAGTGGAACGATCATTGATGCGTACGTTAATGTGTACCTCAATGGTTCAGACTCCGAGTGGAATGGCAACGTCTATGCACTCTATCCGAAAGATGCGGAGTCGGATGGCAAGGATAATCCCGCTTTAGTTTCGTCTTCGAATCTAAAGGTTACTCTTGCGAATGGCGCTCAATGGACACCTAGAACCATCAATGAATCCGACCAAACTACGGGTCAAGGCGTACAAGTACATAAAAAATATCAAGCTCTTAATAATTTGACGCTTAACAACGGCATTATCAACCTTACGGAAAATAGCTCCCAAGTTGTTAAAGTCGAGAAGCTGAGTGGCACTGGCGGCACTATCAATTCGGTCGTCACAAAAGACGAAGTTGGTAATCTGTCTTCTGCCAAAATCGAAATAGGAACCGTTACGAAGCTCGAAGGAGATCAAACGCCTACGATGAGCGTCAGCTATCAGGGAGTCACATCAGATGAGCTCACTGAAGATAATGTAAAGAACCTCAGCGCGGTAACAGTTGATTCTACGGGAGGCGAAGAATCGCATCTCCAAACTGTTGAAACTGTCAAGGAAGGCGATCTCAAAGGAGCTTGGACTCGTAATAACGGCGAAGGTGCTGGCTCCTATACCGAAAACACGAAGCTCGCCGACTTCAGCTCAATAAGTGCCATGTCTTTGGTTCAGTGGCGCAACGAGATCAACCATCTCACCAAGCGCTTGGGCGATATTCGTGCCTCTGAATCCACCATCGGCGCATGGGCTCGCGTTTACGGCGGCGCTTCCGAGTGGGGTGAAAACAGTGCTATCGAAATGGACCACACCACGATTCAGGTTGGCGGCGATTACCGCGTCAATCCGAACTGGATCGTCGGTGCCGCTTTCTCCTACACGGATTCGGATGCCGATCTTGTAAATGGTCAGGCCGAAGGTGAATCCTACAGTCTTGCTGCCTATGCCACATACATGGCTGACAACGGTTCCTACCTCGACATGATTGCCCGCTACGGATATCTCAAGAATGACATCACAGCCGGCAACATGATCCTGGATACAAGCAACAATGCCTTTAGCGTTTCCCTGGAAGGCGGCCACATGTTCCGCTTCATGGAAGACCGCGCCTATATCGAACCGCAGATTGAATTGACCTACGGATTTGTGGCTGGTGATGATGCAACAGCCGCCAACGATGTTCGCATCGAACAGGATGACTACCAGAACCTGATTACGCGCGTGGGCGTTCGTACTGGCTTTGACTTCCCGGAAAAAGCTGGCACGATCTACGCGATGCTTTCCTACTCGTATGACTTCCTGGGCGACGCTGACGGCACAGCATCTGGCACGACTGGCAACGGTTATGAGTCAGTCGCCTTGCGCGAAGACCTTGGTGGCGGCTGGGTGAGTTACGGCATTGGTGCACAGTTCCGTTTGGGCGACAACGCCTTTGCGTATGGCGAACTTGAACGCACCTCGGGCGGCGACATTGATAATCCTTATCTGTTCAATGTTGGTTTCCGATATAACTTCTAAGACCACAAAAGCACCTTCTCAAACGCTCAGCTATTGAGATGGGAAAGAGGAGCGCAGAACACGGTTGCAGTGCCTGCGCTCTTTTTTCTTATCAACACAGTGGCACAATATTTGATTTAACAAAGACTCTCTGTCCTCTCTAAAATTTTCCTAACCTATCGGCATATCGATTGAATCTAAAGAGGTTAATTGAACTTCACAAAACGCCCTCCACCTAACCAGAATTTTGAAAGTTCCAAAAACTGCAGTCGGAAGCTGAAATAAAAAAAATGAGGCTTCGGGCATATCTGTGGGTAGTGGATGTGCCCGAATCTTACGCAAAG
>NZ_QRLV01000025.1 GCF_003472385.1 Sutterella sp. AM11-39
AGCCCGAACTTCCGATCAAATGATCCCTAACGGAGGACTTTCGGGGGGAGAGCAACAGAAAGCAACGAGAGCAACTCTCGTTGCTTTTTGCTTATGGCTCTCAGAATCCAGGCATTGGCCGTTCTGCGCTTATCGGCCTTCAGGGAGCGCAGTTTTGCCATCAGACAATCCATTGAGTTGAAAGGAATTTTTACCCCAGCCGATTCGTTGTCATGAGCACGCCTGAGCATCATCAAACGCAGTGACGTAGCAATAGTACAAATAAAGAGTTTGCCCAAATAAGAACTCTGGGTACATCTCAGTCGGTCACCGTCGACCCAGTTTTTGAACTGCCCAAAATCCATCTCAACAACGCTGCGCATCCGATAAGCCTCAAGTGCCCTGAACGGATCGGCCTGCACATTGCTTCGAATGACAAAAGTCCCGGCATATCGAATCGCTCGACGGATTGCCTCATCGTTTCTTGTCCAGGTTTTCTTATCTTTGGAACAACGAAGGAAACGCTGACAATTGCGCCAAGTATCGGGAGCAACACCATTTCCTTTGGCCAAAGTATCCAGAACAGCATTGACTTCCGTGACAATGCTGCGCATGGCTGCTTCGTCTTCGCCGGGGAAGCGATAGAGGTGCTGAAAAACATCGCAATACACTCGCCCGGTGTCCGCATTTTGGGTCCAAGGCTCTTTGATTGAACGAGCATAGACATTCAAGTCAGCGTCATAGAAACTGACATCTCGGAGAGCTTCGCGATAGCGATCCAAATTACGTTTGATGCTGTCTTCGGTCAGGCGCACGCCTTGAATAAACTTCAAATTCAAGTTGAGCATCTTCTGAACATTGAGCAGACTGCAATATCCTCGATCGGTCACCAGAACGACTTTTTCCAAATCGAGGCCGGCGCTTTGCATGTGGTAGAGCACTTCCTTTAAAGCCACGACATCGTTGATGGAGCCTTCATAGGTGTTTGCAAACACAATGTCGCCTGTTTTTTGATCGCTCACGAACGTGTAGTTGATCTGCTTGAGTTGTGGATCACGCTTGGCATGTCCGAAGGCCGCATCTTCGATCGTCTCCGAGTAAGTTGAAATCGAGGTGTTGTCCAGGGCGTAATGGACGGCTGAATCAGTTTCACCAAGCTTCCGTTTGTGGCGCAGACAAAAGAAGTCTTCGAATTGTTTTTGCGTTACCCGACTCAAAATTTCGCTGATACGTTGGCTGCTCAGACAACGAGCCTGGCGCAAATAAACACTGCGACGCCAATCGTCATAGGCAGCCATGGAACGTCCGCCATCGAGTTTATAAATCGCCAAATGCAAAAGATCTCGGGCGTCTTGTTTGAAGACGGCGGTGAGATCTTCGAGCAAGCCGCTGTCAATGGCAATCTGTTCAATAGCCCAAGTCAGACCGGCGCTGCGCGTGTCGTCTTCAGCGTTGTCCTCAGTTTTATCCGAAACGTTTTTTGCCGGGAAATCATGTCGATAAGTGGCTTCATCAACAAGTTCCTTGTCGGCTCCGTAATAGAAGTCTCCCTGTGAATATTCCGGAAAATCTTTCGCAAATTTATCGCTGATGTTGACACGACCATCGTTGGTCAAGCGCCCGACGTAGCGCTTGGAGCAACGACGGGAAGTTTTGCTGACGGGATCCCACTTTGTTTGATAAGCATAGACGTAGGAGTTGCCTTGTGAGCTCGTTTGTACAGTGAAGTGCCAACGGTCGTTGTTTGCGGTTCTCATGATGAAAGATCACCAGTAATTAGATAGGGATCATTTTACATGAAAAAGAAAAACCCCACAACTTTATTTCTAACAAAATCATGGGGTTAGGCAGACTAAAGCATGGTTTATTGATCCAGTTCAAACGTTATGTGGATCAGTTAACCGGGAGTTCGGGA
>NZ_QRLV01000026.1 GCF_003472385.1 Sutterella sp. AM11-39
TCGATGATCTTGGCAACGACGCCGGCGCCGACGGTGTGGCCGCCTTCACGAATAGCGAAGCGCAGACCTTCCTGCATGGCGATCGGGCAGATCAGCTGAACCGTCATCGAAATGTTGTCGCCAGGCATCACCATTTCAACGCCTTCGGGCAGCTCGATCGTGCCGGTCACGTCCGTCGTGCGGAAGTAGAACTGCGGACGATAGCCCTTGAAGAACGGCGTGTGACGGCCGCCTTCTTCCTTCGTCAGCACGTACACTTCTGCGCTGAACTTCGTGTGCGGCGTGATGGAACCCGGCTTGGCCAGAACCTGACCGCGTTCAACTTCTTCACGCTTCGTGCCGCGCAGCAGAACGCCGATGTTGTCGCCGGCTTCGCCCTGGTCGAGCAGCTTGCGGAACATTTCAACGCCCGTGCAGGTCGTCTTGGCCGTCGGACGAATGCCAACGATTTCGATTTCGTCGCCAACGTGGATGATGCCGCGTTCAACACGACCCGTCACCACGGTACCGCGGCCGGAAATCGAGAACACGTCTTCGATCGGCATCAGGAACGGCTGGTCAAGAGCACGTTCCGGCGTCGGAATGTAGCTGTCGAGCGTTTCGGCCAGCTTCATGATCGACTGTTCGCCGAGTTCACCCTTGTCGCCTTCCAGTGCCAGCTTGGCCGAACCCTTGATGATCGGAATGTCGTCGCCCGGGAAGTTGTAGTTGCTCAGAAGTTCACGAACTTCCATTTCCACGAGTTCGAGCAGTTCCGGATCGTCAACCATGTCGCACTTGTTCAGGTAGACGATGATGTAGGGAACGCCAACCTGACGGGCGAGCAGAATGTGTTCGCGCGTCTGGGGCATCGGACCGTCAGCGGCGGAAACCACCAGAATGGCGCCGTCCATCTGGGCAGCACCGGTAATCATGTTCTTCACGTAGTCGGCGTGCCCCGGGCAGTCAACGTGTGCGTAGTGACGGTGTTCCGTTTCGTACTCAACGTGAGCCGTGTTGATGGTGATGCCGCGGGCCTTTTCTTCGGGAGCCGCGTCAATCTGATCGTATGCCTTGGCTTCGCCGCCGAACTTCGTAGCGAGAACCGTGCAGATGGCAGCCGTCAGCGTGGTCTTGCCGTGGTCAACGTGACCGATGGTGCCCACGTTCACATGGGGCTTGGTACGTTCAAACTTACCCTTTGCCAT
>NZ_QRLV01000027.1 GCF_003472385.1 Sutterella sp. AM11-39
TCCGCGTTCGCCGACTCAAATCCGCAGCTCACACAACGGAACTCCGACTGCGATGGTCGGTTCTTCCGCTCCACCCGACCGCATTTCGGGCATCGCTGAGAGGTGTAGGCCGGCTCAACCTTTATGACAAGTTTGCCCGCCTTTTTTGCTTTGTACTTCAAATATTCTTCCGTCTTCCCCCAACCGCTTGAGAGGATGGCTCGGTTCAGTCCTGCCTTGGCTCGTGCTCCGTTAGGCAATGCTTTTGCGTTGTCATCGTATTTCGGCTCAGGCCTTTTGGTCATGTTTTTGACTCTCAAGTCCTCAAGTACAAAAAACTGCACTTTGTCGTCACTGACCAAGGCGTGAGAGGTCTGATGCGCAAAGTCGTTGATGACGTTTTTGCGATAGTCAAACGTCCGTGCCACTTTCCGACGCATTTTTGCCCTGTTACGGCTGCCTTTTTCGCAACGAGCCATGCGCTTCTGATAATGCTTGCGCTGACGTTCTTTGCGGCGGATTCTTTCCAGCTGATCTTCTGTCAGCGCATAAGGCTCGGGATCGTTACTCGTTTGAACCGGACGCACGACACCTCGGTCAATCCCGTTTCCGCAGGCAATGAGTTCCTCTTCGGAGTATTGCCGCAGACGCTCAAGCATTTCCTTTTCTGTTTCCGGAAATTGCTTTTGTTCTGTCTCCTCGTAGCTCATGGAAACAAAGAGCGCCTTGCTTGTCAGCGTCACGCTGACCATTGCCGGCACGACAAACTCACGGTGTGCCCGAAACAGAATCGTTCCGCCCGGAATGCGTGCGGATCCGAATCGCAGTTCATACCAACCTGCGCGACTTGTAGGTTTAATCGTAAAGTAGGCTCGCGTCAGCAGCAGATGACGATCGGCGTCTTTGATGGCGCGCAACTTGGGACGAGCAGCCAGTCCGGTTGCCGCTCTTTTTGAGGCCTGACAAAAACGGAAAGCACCGATACCCAGAATTGCCGAGGGCACCTGAGACAACCACGGTCTTTGTGC
>NZ_QRLV01000028.1 GCF_003472385.1 Sutterella sp. AM11-39
CGTTCTGCATTGAGCAGAAACGCCGGCTGTCGTCGTTTCGTGTTCAACAAAGCTCTGGAGCTGCAAAACGAACGCAAGAAAAACGGTCTTTCTCTCTTGCGCTACAAAGAGCTATGCCTCGAGCTTGTCAAATGGAAGAAAGAGGAAAAGACTGTTTTTCTCAGAGAGGCAATGTCCCAACCTCTGCAGCAGGCGCTCAAGGACCTCGATCGAGCCATTGCCGACAGTTTTCGTCCTAAGAGTGATCCTGCCCGTAAAGAATGGCCGAAATTCAAAACAAAAGATATTGGAGACGGTTTTCGTATTCCGCAGTTCAGGCCTGAACATATCGATGATGCTAACGGCCGCGTGAAGTTGCCCAAGATCGGCTGGATGCGCTACCGCAAAAGCCGTCCGCTTGCATTCAAATGTGCCGATGGTTTCATGAAGTCCGGCACGGTCAGGCAGATTCACATCAAGAAGGATTGCGGTCATTGGTTTGTGGTCTTCACGACGGAATTTGACATTGAGATGCCGGATCCAAAGGCACTCGATGTCGGCATTGATCTGGGCGTGGTTCATGCGGTGGCTACGAGCGACGGTCAGTTCTTCGATCTCAATACGGGCAGAATCAAAGAGCTCGAAAAAGAGATTGCTCGCTATCAACGAAAATTGGCGTTAAACAGATCCTCGCGGCTGAAGCTTGCAAAGGAAGGACGGGCAGAAGCGTTCGATAAAACGAAGCCGAGCCGCAAACGCAGAAGATTGTTGGAAAAACTGCAGAAGCTGCACAGACGAGTTCGAAATATTCGCCGTGACTTTCAGATGAAGACCGCGCACACGCTCGCGCAGGAGTATGGCTGCGTGTACGTGGAAGATCTGAAGACGCGCAATATGACAAAGAGTGCCAAGGGAACGATTGACAATCCGGGTAAAAACGTCAAACAGAAATCCGGATTGAATCGGGCGATTCTGAGGACGGGCTTTTTTGGTATGCGGCAAGC
>NZ_QRLV01000029.1 GCF_003472385.1 Sutterella sp. AM11-39
CTGCAGCAGGCGCTCAAGGACCTCGATCGAGCCATTGCCGACAGTTTTCGTCCTAAGAGTGATCCTGCCCGTAAAGAATGGCCGAAATTCAAAACAAAAGATATTGGAGACGGTTTTCGTATTCCGCAGTTCAGGCCTGAACATATCGATGATGCTAACGGCCGCGTGAAGTTGCCCAAGATCGGCTGGATGCGCTACCGCAAAAGCCGTCCGCTTGCATTCAAATGTGCCGATGGTTCCATGAAGTCCGGCACGGTCAGGCAGATTCACATCAAGAAGGATTGCGGTCATTGGTTTGTGGTCTTCACGACGGAATTTGACATTGAGATGCCGGATCCAAAGGCACTCGATGTCGGCATTGATCTGGGCGTGGTTCATGCGGTGGCTACGAGCGACGGTCAGTTCTTCGATCTCAATACGGGCAGAATCAAAGAGCTCGAAAAAGAGATTGCTCGCTATCAACGAAAATTGGCGTTAAACAGATCCTCGCGGCTGAAGCTTGCAAAGGAAGGACGGGCAGAAGCGTTCGATAAAACGAAGCCGAGCCGCAAACGCAGAAGATTGTTGGAAAAACTGCAGAAGCTGCACAGACGAGTTCGAAATATTCGCCGTGACTTTCAGATGAAGACCGCGCACACGCTCGCGCAGGAGTATGGCTGCGTGTACGTGGAAGATCTGAAGACGCGCAATATGACAAAGAGTGCCAAGGGAACGATTGACAATCCGGGTAAAAACGTCAAACAGAAATCCGGATTGAATCGGGCGATTCTGAGGACGGGCTTTTTTGGTATGCGGCAAGCGATTGAATGGCAGCAATACAAATTTGGCGGCTATGTAGTTGCCGTTCCCGCGGCTTATACGAGTTGCGAGTGCCCGTCATGCACGTGCACGGATAAGCGCAATCGACCGCGTCAAGCGCAGTTTCG